>NZ_JARZHH010000028.1 GCF_029946515.1 Polyangium sp. 6x1 | reverse complement strand
TGCCCGTCCCGCCGGCGCCGCCCGTCCCGCCCGAGGCCCCGGCGCCGCCGTTCCCGGCGCCGCCGTTCCCCGCGCCGCCGTTCCCCGCGCCGCCTGCGCCCGACGCGCCCGCGCCGGTCGTGGCCGTGCCGCCCGTGGTCGTGGACGTGTTGACCGCGTCGCCCGAGCTGCAGCTCGCGATCGCCAGAGGCCCGAGCGAACACACGACGAGGGACGAGGCGAAGAGGCGCCACGACCGCGAAAGGGAGCGTCCGAAGTCAGCCATGGAGGCAATGTACACAATTCGTCCGCGGATGTCGTTATGATAGGCTCCGCCCTCCTCCTCCCATGAGCGCAGAGCCCCTCGTCGTCGCGAGCCCCTCCATCGAACACCGCCGCCCCCGGTTTGGCGGGTGGCTCATGCGCGCGGGATTCGGCGGCTTCGTCGGCATCCCCGGGCTCATCGTGACGATCCTGGCGATCGTGGGGCCGGCGAGCGTCGACGAGTCGGCGCTCCTCTCGGCGCTGTGCGTCTTCCTCGGCATCCTCGGGCTCGTCGTCTCGCCGTTCGTGTCGCTCGCCGGCGCCGTGCTCACTTCGTTATCGCTGCCGGCGCGGAGCTCGGGCGTTCTCCGGGCCGATGCGCAGGGGCTCGTGGTCGTCCAGGCGGGAAAGGAACACCATTTCTCGCGTGCCGCCATCGAGGGCGGTCTCGTCCTCCCCGGCACGCTCCTCGACGGGAAGCGCCCGAGGGTCGAGCTTTACCTTCGCCGGGGCGCCGTGCTCACGGCCGAGGTGCCCGACGGCATGACGGCGCATCGCGTCCTCGACAGGCTCGGCGTGGACGTGTCGCGGCGGCGCGTGGCCGTCCTCTGCGGCTCGGCGTATCGGCCGCTCCTCACGGGTTGCGTGAGCCTCCCTTTCGTCTGCTTCCTCCTTTGCATTCCGTTCGGCTATTTCATCACGGAATACCCGTCCGCGCGCTGGCCCCCGCTCGCCTTCGCGTGGTCCGTCCTCCTCTTGATGGGCTTCATCGTGCGGCTCACGCGGCCGCGCGAGATCATCGTGGGCAGCGACGGGCTGCGTATTGGAGGGCTCTTCGGCGATCGGTGGATCCGCCATTCGCTGGTACGCGCGATCGAGGAGAAGCAGCGCGCGCTCTTCCTCGAAGTGGGCGAGGCCGGCAAGCCGAGCCGGCGCATCGAGGCCGCGACGGGCGACCCGAGCTTCATCATGGCGGTGGCCGGCCGGCTTCGACTGGCGATTGCGCTCGGGTCGAACGGCGCGGGGGGGCCGCCGGTCGGGGCGGAGCTCGATCCGGCGGGCAAGTCGTTCACGGAATGGAAGGACAAACTCCAGTCCCTCCTGCTCCACACGGGATACCGAAAATCCGCCGTGACGTACGAGGAGCTCATCGCCGTGGTCGACGATCCGGACTTGCCGCCGGGGCAGCGGATCGGGGCGGCCATGGCGCTCGGGATCGCCAAGCACCCCGACGCGCGTGTGCGCATTGGCCTGGCCGCGGATGCCTGCGCGGACGACGCGATGAAGCTCGCGCTCGAGGAAGCGGCCGAGGGCGAGCTCGACGAGCGGACGCTGCGGCGCGTCCTCGATTGAAGGGTCAGTTCACGTCGCGGTCCTGGAGCAGGAGCGTCTCCGGGTCGCGGCGGTAGACGAGCTCGCCGTCGTCCGTGACGTCGAGCTTCGCGAGGTCGTCGCGCACGAGGCCGTCGAGCGCGCGCTCGGCGTCACGCGCGCTCGGCAGGCTGAGCTTGGTCGCGACCTCGCGGGCCGTCGCGCCGCCGCCGCGCAGGGCTTCGAGCAGCGCCGCGCGGCCCACCGCGTCCACGCGCCGCGCCGCCTCCGCCTCCTCGATCATGCCGAGCCCGCGCCACACGAAGGCGACGCCCACCACGAGCGGGAGCAGGCCATACAGGACAAACCCGAGCACGATCGTCAGGATCGAAGGAGAACGCAGGGCGGAGAGCCAACCGACCGCCCCGAACGCGCTCGACAGCGCGCCCACCGTGACGAGGGTATTCCCGACCAGGCTCCTTCGTCCGCTCCTGCCCGTGGACGTGCTGTGTGTACCCATCATCGCCTCGCCGGTCGCCGTGGGGCAACGGGCACGCCATTCGAGGCGAGCGGGCGGAGGGTGGGTGGACGTCGCGCGAGGAACCTGGAAAGTGCTGATATCGAGGCTTCGATTCCGGGATTGCGTTGCCTCGCGGGTAAACCTGGAAAGGCCGGGGGCGGCTGCTTTCTGGAGCGGGCGGCTGTGACAGGCCGGCGGCGGGCCCTTCTGCGCGCGTTCGCTCGCCGGGCCGGGGACGAGGTTCACCATGATCGGAGCGACGTACTGCCCTCGCGGGTCGAGGGCCAAGTCTTCCACGCGCCTCGCCGGCGGTGCGTCGCGCCTCGCCGGCGGTGCGTCGCGTCTCGCCGATGGTGCAGTGCGTTGCTCTCGCTCGGCGCGGCAAAGGTGCTCGCCGCGGACATTTTCGACGACATTGACGGACGTGTGTTCGAGCCGCGTCGTTTTTGTGACATCGCCCCGCTCACCGGGCTTGACGTGACGCCCGCCCGGCTGCTCCGATCCGCGCCTCGGAGGGCAAAGGCATGCGAAACGGATGGATTTCTTCGGGTGTTTCGAGGGTCGTTTGCGCGGCGGCGCTGTCCGGCGCGTGGATTGCGGCTTGCTCGGCGACGGGTGGCGACACCGAATTCGGTGATTCGAGCAGTGAGAATGGCTCCGGCGCGGGCAACCCCGGGGGCCAAGGCGGCGACGGCGGCGGCTTCATCCTGGTCGGCTCCGGCGGGAACGGCAATGCCGGCCAGGGCGGCGGCGATAGCTGCGCGGCCACGAAAAACAAGGCCGAGCAGGTGCCGCTCGACATGTACATCATGTTCGACCAGTCCGGCTCGATGAGCGACAATTCGAAGTGGAGCCAGACGAAGGCCGCACTCAAGGCGTTCGTCGAGCAGCCCGCCGCCGCGGGGATCGGCGTCGGCATTCAGTATTTCCCGCTGTCGAGCGGCGTCACGTGCACGGCCACGTTCTGCGCGTCGGACGCCGATTGTGGTCCTGCCTTGTGTGGACCGTGCATGCCTGCCGCCCCCGGCTTCCCCTTCGCCATTTGCAGCGGCTTCGGCGGCGATTCGTGCGTCGCTGCCGATTACGCCAAACCCGACGTCCCGATCGCCCCGCTGCCGGCGGTCGGCACGACGCTCATCAACTCGATGAACGCCCATTCCCCGGGCGGCGGCACCCCGACCGAGCCCGCGCTCCAGGGCGCCGTCGATTACACGAGGCAATGGGCCCTCACGAACCCGACGCACACGTCCATCGTCGTGCTGGCGACCGATGGGAACCCCGAGGGATGCGGCAGCAGCGTGGACGGCGTCAAGGCCGTCGCGGCGAGCGCGTTCGCCAGCGTCCCCAGCATCCGGACCTTCGTCATCGGCGTCGGGGATCTCGCGGCCAACCTCGACGGCATCGCCGCGGCCGGCGGGACCGGGTCGGCGTTCATCGTGAGCGTGGCCCCGGACGCGACGGAGAAGTTTCTCCAGGCAATGAACGAGATCCGCGGCGCTGCGCTCTCGTGCTCGTACCTCATCCCGCAGCCGCCGCCGGGCGAGGACATCGATTACGACAGGATCAACGTCGAATACACGCCGGAGTCGGGGATCTCGGTGATCATCCCGCAGGTGAAATCGAAGGCCGATTGCCCCGCGGCGGGGCTCGCCTGGTACTACGACGTGCCCGCGGCGCCGAAGCAGATCATCTTCTGTGACTCGACGTGCTCGCAGGTCGCGAAGGACACGAAGGCCGAGATCGACGTCCTCGTCGGCTGCGCGACCATCGTGAAGTGAGACTTCACGGAATCGAGGGTTGACAGTCGTCCGGCTTGCTTCGTAGCATCGGAAAATACCCGAGATGCATCGAAGAGCGCGCGCTTTCTTTCCTTTCCTGTGGACAACGATCGTCCTCGCCGGATGCTCCGGCGGGGGCGGGGAAGGCGCGCCTCCGGGCGCTTCCGGCACCGGCGCGGGCGGCGCGGGCGGCGCATCGTCGTCGTCGATGGGCGGCGCGGGTGGCGCCGGCGGGCAAGGCGGCGCGGCCTGCGGGCCCTGCGGCGACCATGCGAGCTGCGACGCGAGCGGCGCGTGCGTCTGCGACGACGGCTACGTGAACGACAGCGGCGATTGCGTGGACCTCGACGAGTGCATCGAGCAGCTCGACGATTGCCATCCGACCGCCGCCTGCGCGAATACGATCGGCTCGTTCACGTGCGCCTGCCCTCCGGGCACCGTGGGAGATCCGAAGACCGGCTGCGAGGAGCGGTTCGTCGAGATCACCGCGGCGGCGTATCACACCTGCGCGCGCCGCATGGACAACTCGATTTTCTGCTTCGGCGCCGGCGGAGGCGGCCGGCTCGGCAATGGCCTCGGCGCGAACCAATCCGCGCCCGTGCAGGCCGGCGCGGCGGACAACTGGATTCGTGTCGTCGCGGGCTCGGCCCATACGTGCGGAATCAAGAAGACCGGCACGCTCTGGTGCTGGGGCACGAACAACCTCGGCCAGCTCGGGCTCGGGTATACCGACAACCAGACGCTCCCGCAGTACCTCTCCCTCGAACGCACGTTTTCGAGCGTCGCCGCGGGCGACAACCATAGCTGCGCCGTGGAGAGCGACGGCGGGCTCTTCTGCTTCGGTCGCAACCAGGCGGGGCAGCTCGGGATCGGCAATCTCGACAACAAGCTCGACCTCTCGCCCGTGAGCGTCGACCCGCTCGCCGCGACGCCGGACAAGGACTGGAAGGAGGTCTTTGCCGGCCGCGATACGACGTGCGCGACGAAGCAGGACGGGCGGCTTTATTGCTGGGGGCAAAACAACGAGCTCCAGGTCGCGAAGGCCGGCGGCGGCTCCGTGAACGCGCCTTTCCTCGTGGAGACGGCGCCCATGGCGGCGGACGCGGACTGGCAGGCCGCCTCGATCGGGTTCACCACGTGCGCCGTGAAGAAGGACGGCCGGCTTTATTGCTGGGGCCGCGGGAACGAGGGCCAGCTCGGCACGCCGCTCGGCGCGGCGAACGCGACGCCGGTGGCCATCGGCGCGGGCAAGGTCTGGAAGCGGGTGCGCGTCAATGCCTGGCACATCTGCGCGCTCGACGATCAGAGCGCCCTGCATTGCTGGGGCCGCAACCACGCCGCGCAGATCTCGGGCGACGCGCCGGGCTGGGTGACCGCGCCGATCGACGTCGCGCCGGGGACGAAATGGCTCGATTTCGCCGTCGGCGTCGTGCACAGCGGCGGCGTCACCTCGGACGGCCGCGTGCTCACCTGGGGATCGCGCCTCTTCGGCCAGCTCGGCGACGGCGCGATGAGCCTCTGGCCCGCGATCGCCAACATCGGCGCGGACACGACCTTTTCGAGCGTCGCCGCGTACGGCGAATCGGGTTGCGCCGTGAATGGAGCGGGCGAGCTTCGGTGCTGGGGCAACAACGAGAGCGGGCAGCTCGGCTTCGGCGACAACAAGACCCGCGCCGCGCCGGACAAGCTCGATTTCGAGGCCGTCGCGAAGGCCGCCCTCGGCCGCCAGCACACGTGCATCATCACGGCCACGGGCAAGCTCGCGTGCTCGGGCCGCAACGCGCAGGGCCAGCTCGGCCGGGGGACGAACACCCCGGCGACGTCGTTTGCCGAGATCCTGAAGACGGCCAAGCCCTACGAGACGCTCCTGTGGAAGGAGATCGCCGCGGGCGAGGAGCACAACTGCGCCATCGCCACGAACGGCTCGCTCTGGTGCTGGGGCCGCAGCAACGAGGGGCAAGTTGGCATGAAAAACCCGGCCCTCGGCAACCTCATCCAGGTCGAGCTCGTCACCGGCGAGGCGCCGCCCACGGATTGGGTGAGCGTGGCGGCCGGTCAATTCCACACCTGCGCGACCCGGGCCACGGGCTCGCTCTGGTGCTGGGGCCGGAACGTCGAGGGGCAGATCGGCAATGGAATGCCGGCGGCCGGCAAGACCGCGCCCTATTCGCTGGGCGACGACTGGAAGGGGCCCGTCGCGGCCGGTGTCAACCATACGTGCGCGCTCAAGAAGGACGGCGCGCTGTGGTGCTGGGGCCGGAACGCGAACAACCAGATCGGGGACAACACGGCGGTCGATCGGCCGTCCCCCGTGAAGATCGGCGCGGCCACGGACTGGTCCTTCGTCGTCGCGGGCAACGCGTCGACGTGCGCGGGCAAGGCCTCCGGTGGATTGCAATGCTGGGGCGCGAACAACGTCGGCCAGCTCGGGCTCGGGGACACGGGGCAGCGCAAGGTGCCGACCGCGCTCGCCGGGGCGTTCGTCGCGGCGACCCTCGGATTCAGCCACGGCTGCGGCGTCACGCAGGCGGGCAACCTCGCGTGCTGGGGGTCGGGGGAAATCGGTCAAAATGCGCGCGGCGACGGGCTCGCGTTCGCGCCCGTTCCCATTGCGGCGTCCTATTGAGTTGAGCTGAAGGAGATCGGTTTCGATGTTGCGAGGCGCAAGGGCTCGGGCGTGGTTCGTCCTCGTGTCGCTCGCCGCCGCCGCGTGCGGGGGCGGAAACGGAGGCACAGGCGGCAGCGGCGGCGGTAGCGGCGGCGCAGGCGGCAGCGGCGGAATGGGCGGCAGCGGCGGCGCGGGCGGCGATCCGTTCGCCGTCGACGAATGCGCGCTCGGCCTCGACGATTGCGCGCCCGACGCCGAATGCGTCGACACCCCGGGGTTTTTCACCTGCACCTGCAAGCCCGGGTACGAGGGCGACGGCAAGACGTGCGCGGACGTCGACGAATGCACGACGCTCCTCCACGACTGCGACACGAACGCGACGTGCACGAACACGCCGGGCGCGTTCTCGTGCGCCTGCCCCGCGGGTTTCTCCGGGGACGGCAAGACCTGCGACGCGAAGTATTCGTCCGTGTCCGCGGGTCAATACCACGCCTGCGCGATCCGCAGCGACAAGACCCTGCATTGCTGGGGCCTCAACACGAGCGGGCAGGTCGGCACCGGCACGTCGGACCAGGTCTTCCTGCGCCCCGTGCCCGCGTCTGGCGCGGCGAACTGGGTCTCCGTGAGCGCGGGCGCCACGTTCACCTGCGCGCTCGACGAGAACAAGCGCATCTCGTGCTTCGGCTCGGGGAACGTCGGCCAGATCGGCGACGGCCTCGGCGTCGCGCAATCCACGCCCGCCATTGGCGCAGGCGGCTACGACGACTGGATGTTCCTCAGCGCCGGCTCGACCCACGCCTGCGGCATTCGCGCGGGCGGCGCGCTTTATTGCTGGGGCCAGAACAACCGCGGCCAGATCGGCGACAACACCACGAACAACGCGCTCTCGCCCGTGCTCGTCGACGCGGGCCCCTGGTCTTTGGTCTCGGCGGGGACGGAGTTCACCTGCGGCGTCAAATCGAACGGCTCGCTCCATTGCTGGGGCTTCAACAATGCCCGCCAGCTCGGCGACGGCACGAACGTCGCGCAGCGGCTCGTGCCCACGCAGGAGTTCACGGTCGCCACCGACTGGGCGAGCGTGTCGGCGGGCAACGCGTTCACCTGCGCCACGAAGACCGACGGGACGCGCCATTGCTGGGGCGCGAACTCCCTCGGGCAGGTCGGCGATGGCCTCGTCGCGACCGTCCTCACGCCCAAAGCCGCCGACATGGCCACGGATTGGTCCTCGAACCTCGACGTCGGCGATCTCGCCGGCTGCGGCCAGAAGAAGAGCGGCGAGCTCCATTGCTGGGGCGACGGCAGCGTCGGACAAACCGGCCAGCCGGGCAACGAGGGGCCGGCCCTGACCCCCTTGCCCATCCCCGACATCACCGACTGGGTCTCGATTTCGAGCGGCCTGCGTTTCGCCTGCGGCGTCCGGCAAACCGGTGATCTGCTCTGCTGGGGCTCGGCGAGCCGCGGGGCCCTCGGGGTAGGCTTTTCCGCCGACCGGACCGAGGTCACGCCCGTCTCCGCCGATACGGACTGGGAGCGGGTCGACACGCAGCTCGACAATGGTTGCGCCATTCGCACCGGCGGAAAGCTCTTCTGCTGGGGCCGCAACGTCTACGGCCACCTCGGCGACGGCACGACGCGGACGCGCGTCGCGCCCGTGGAGATCGGCGCGGGCAAGGTCTGGAAGCGGATCGCGCTCGGCCGCACGCATACCTGCGGCATCGCGAGCGAGGGCGGCGGCCCGGACGTCCCGTATTGCTGGGGCCTCGACGGAAACGGCGAGCTCGGCAATGGGCCCACCGTGACGGCCCAGACCGTGCCCACCGCCGTCAATGCCACCGTCGGCAACGATTCCCCCTGGATCGAGATCGCGGCGGGGTACAACCACACCTGCGCCGTACGTCAGGACAAGACCCTCTGGTGCTGGGGTCGTAATGCGAGCGGCCAGCTCGGCGACGCCTCGACGACGACCCGCCCCGATCCGAAATGGATCGCCCAGGCCGAGCCCGCCGATTGGCTCGACGTCGTGGCCAGCGGCGACTTCACCTGCGGCCTCCGCGAAGGAGGAAACGTCTTTTGCTGGGGCCTGAACAACCTCGGCCACCTCGGGCAGGGCGACACGGTCTCGCCCGTGAACGTGCCGAAGGCCGTCCCGGGGACGTACGCGGCGATCGACGCGGGCGCGAATCACACCTGCGGCGTGCGCCTCGACGGCACCCTCTGGTGCTGGGGCCGCAACAACAATGGCGAGCTCGGCCTCGGCAATGCCATCACGCCGATTACGACGCCCACGCAGGTCGGCAATGCGACCGACTGGGCGCGGCCTTTCCTCGGCCAGGGCTTGTCCACCTGTGCGACGAAGAAAAGTGGCGACCTTTTTTGCTGGGGCGTTGGCTCGTTCGGCCAGCTCGCGCTCGGCAACCTGACGAGCTTCAACGCGCCGCAGAAGGTGCCGAGCCTCGGCCCGTGGAAGACGCTCTCGCTCGGCAACGAGCACACCTGCGGCATCGCGCAGGACGGCGTGCTCTCCTGCTGGGGCGCGGCGTATTACGGGCAGCTCGGCAGCGGCCTGCCGTTTCTGTCGACGCCGACGCCCGTGCTCGATCCCATCTGAAAGGAAAAGGGGCCTCGCCCGGGCACGCCGCCCGCGCGAGGCCCCTCCTCGCCGCCCTCAGGGATTCTTCAGCATCGCCTTGATGAGCTTCGGATCCTGATTCGAGATGTGATCGTAGGGCAAACCCGCGGCCGTGAGGATGGTCGCGTGCACGTCCGACGGTTTCACGATCATGCCCATCTCGTCGTCGGGCGCGCCCGTGTCGAGGTTGATCGGGCGCACGTCGTAGTTCGTGTCCTTCGTCGCGCCGATCGCCATGTTGCCCCGGATGCCCTTGCCCGCGACGAGGCACGACGACGCGAGGTGGTGATCGCGGCCGCCTTGCGGGTTGATCCGGGGCGTGCGCGCGAACTCCGAGAAGCAGAGCAGCGTCGTCCGGTCCCAGTAGGGCTTGCCGTTGTTGTCGAGCGTGTTCTTCAGGTACGTGATGAGATCACTCACCGCGTCGAAGCCCGCCCGCTGCCGCGCCGGGTGATTCGAGGGCCAATCGTCGTCGAAATGGGCGTCGGTCACGTTGACGAGCCGGAGGAGCACGACCTGCGAGATGCCATTCACGAGCGCCTGCGCCGCGAGCGCGGCCTGGCCCTTCGGCTGGCCCGCGAGCGTCGCCCCCGGGTTCGCCGGGTTCACGCCGAACGTCTCGTAGAGCTTCGCGAGCTGGCTCGTGGCGGGCGGGTTCGGCTTGAAATCGAAATGCTTCCAGAGCCCGCCATTCGCGAGCGTCTGCGCCGAGCGCCACGCCGAGAGGTGCGTCGAGACCTGCCCGCCCCGGGCGTCGAGCTGCTGGTGCAGGCAATATTCGTCGTGGTGGAACTTCGAGGCGGCCTGCTCCACCTTGCCGTCGAGCGAGAGCGACGCATTGAGCGGCCGGAGCACTTGAAGCATTTCGTTGTAGCTCGGCACCGAGAGCCCGCTCGCGAGCGGCGAGAGCCCCTCGTTGTACGTCTCCGCGCCGCCCGCGACGAGGTTCGGGATCTCGTGGTGTTCGAGCAGGCCCGAGGCCGCCGCCCACCACGTCTCCAGGGAGCTGCCGCTCGCGGCGAGGCCCCGCGGGAACTTTCCCGTGAGGAAATACCGCCGCCCGACCTCGTGCGTCAGCGTGCCCATGCTCATGCCACGCACGACGCAAAGATCCTTGTAATGCGTGGTCGCGAGCTTCGCCATTGTGGGCCCGTAGGCGACGCTCGAGCCCACGGGCTTCACGAGGCCCGTGCCGCCCGTATCGTCCTCGATGACCTTTTTCGTGGGCCCGTCGGTCACCATGTCGAAGCCCGTGTAAATGCCGCCCGCGGGCTCGCCGTACTCGTGGTGGTTGCGCGGGTCGAGGCAATACAGCGTATCCCAGCCGCCCGAGAACTCGCACATCACGAGGAGCGGGGCGCTGTCCGGATCGACGTTGTCTGCGCGCGCGTGGCGCAGGCCGAGCAGACCGTCGAGGAGGAGCGCGCCGCTCGCGGCGCCGAGCGCGCCGAGGAGCGTGCGTCGTGAAATCTGGCCTTTGTGGCTCATGGCGTGTTCCTCCTCAATCGTTGTGGAAAAGGGGAGACTCGAAGAGCGTGACGCACACGCCCCGCCATCCCTCGGCCGCTGCCGTGATCTCGCCGCCGTTCGGCGACGCGACGCTCGCCACGCCCGCGTCGTAGACGGCGCGCAGGTTCGTGACCATCGAATCGTCCGCCGCGACGCGCAGCCCGAGGAAGCGGAGCACGACGTATTGCAGGTTCTCCGTCACCTGCGCATCCGTCGCGGTCCCGTCCACGGGCGCCTTCGGGAAGAGCGCGCGCGAGGCGTCCGTGCGCTTCATGTCGTTCTTCGCCATCTGCATGCAGATGTCGCGCGCCGCGTCCCCGACGAACTTGAGGTAGAGCGCGTTCGAGACCGTGCTCTCCTCGGTCGAGGTCTGGTAATCGGGCCGGCCGAGCGCCTTGCCGAATGCGAGGTCGCTGAACCCGTCCCTGCCATTGACGCGCCAGAGGATCGGAGCGCCGTACACGTCATTGCCGGCGACCTTGCTCATCGCGGCCTGGAGCGTATCGATGCGCAGGCGCCGCACCCCGCGCGAGGGGCCGGGGAGGGCGCCGCCGCCGAGGTCCGTGGGCGCATTTTCGGTCTCGCCATTCGCCCCGACCGTGGGCGCTTCCCAGGGGTCCGGGGGTTCGGTCGCGGACGGCGCTTCTTTCGTGCACGCGGCCGCGGTGAGCGCGGCGAGCGCGCAGAGGTACGTGAGGCGACGAGCGCTCATGGCATCCTCCGGTAGGCGGGCAGCTGGACGAGGTCCCGGACCGCCTGACGAACGTCGTCGTGCACGCGGAAATCGGCGGCGATCTTCGCGAGCGCGTCGCCCTCGTAATCGGTGGTCGTCGGATCGAGGTTCGGCTCGCGTTTCATGAGGAACGAGAAGAGGTGCTCGGTGGCCACCTCGTGGAACCGGCCGCTCTCGAGGTCGGCCTTCACGAGCTCGGCCGGGCCCGCCTCGAAATGCGGCCCGATCTCCGGGTGCTCGTCGTCGGCGTATTGAAGCGCCTTCAGCGTGTAGGGCCGGAGATCGGGGTCCATCTCGTCCGGGACCGACACGTAATGGCGGTCGCACCAGGCCGTGCTCTGCGGCCCGATGCCTTTCGCGCAGGCCTTGCGGGTCGGGTATTCGCGAGCGAAATCACGCAGGGACATGCTGCCTGCCTCCGTGAATTGACCGAAATACGCGGCGATCGGCTCGAGCGTCACGTGGCAGCTCCGGCAGACGCAGCGGCGCGTGAGGTCATCGCCTTCCTTCTCGCAGCTCGTGTCCTTCGTGCTCGGCGGCTGGAAGTATTGCCCGAGGAACGCGATCCGGTAGCGATTCGCCCGGCCGCGGTTCGTCTGGAAGCGGAGGAGGAACGCGGGCAGGGTGATGAGGCCGGCATGCGGCGCCTCGCGCTCCACCGCGACCCAGGTATCGACGTCCGTGAACGCGAGGTCGGGCAGCGGGCCGTCCGCGGGCTGGTGCTCGTTCTGGGTGCGCGAGAGCGTTTGCCGCTGCGCATGATGGCGAAGATAAAACGAGAGCGGTCCATTGTAATGCGCGCGCTTCGTCGTGAGCAGCCCCGAGTACGGCTGCGTCCCGTCCGTGTGCTCGTCGACGAGCCGGAGCACCTGCTCGCGCAGCGCCGACAGCACGAGGGGCTGCACGATCCCGACCGGCATGCAATAGCTGAGCTCCGGGCCGCAGCCGCAGGTCTTCGCCTTGTTCGTGGCCATCAGGTGATCACACGAATACGTCCCCGCGTCCGGATCCCCGGCCGGCAGGGTGTACGTCTCCGTCGTCTGGGCGTCGAACGCGCAGACCTTCACCTTTTTCGCCGGGTCGGCCTCCCAGTACGGGTGCACCTCGACCCAGCCCTCGGCGGACCACGTGCCCACGCCGTCGGTGCCCATGACTTCAGTATTTGGCAATCCCGTCACGGGATCGTAACCGAGGGTGTCCTGGGCCTTGTTCTGGCAGGTGTGCGTGCCGTCGCCGCCGCGGTAGAGCGCGGATTTGCCCTGCCCGGGGACGAAATAAACGGGGCTGCCGTCGTAGCTGACGGTGTTCAGCGAAAACGTCACGTCCGCGAGGGCGATGTTCGGGTTCGTCCAGAGCAGGCTCTCGTGATAACGACGCATCTGCACGCGAAACGCGTCGCTCGCGAGGTATTCGTCGAGGAGCGCGTCGGGCAGCTCGGAGAGCCCCGCGACCGCGTCGTACTCCGCGACGTCGGGCACGTTGCCGCGTAGATCGATCGAGAGGCGACGGAGCTGCCGTTCGACGGGTAGCTCCCGGTGCAAAAAACATTGCTCACCCTCGTCGGCGAGCGCCACGGAAGGCGCGGCCACGAGGAGGGCGAAGCAGAGCGCTTGCCAGCGTCGTTTGCTCTTCATGATACAACTCGGGGGCGAAAGGGGGGGCACCGCGGGCGCAGCGGGCCAGGGTCCAGTGGAGCCGAGCCATAACCCTTCGTCAACCATCTCTTGGGACCACGGACGAAATTTGTTATCCTGCCTGGCCGTGCTCGACTCCCCCCATCTACAGTCCCGTCGAAGAATGCCGCGCGAGCTCTCCGCGCGTCTTGTCGCGATGCTCGCCGTGATCACAACGGCGGCGTGCAGCGAGGCCCCTCCCACGAATGCCGGCCCGAGCGGCGGAGGGACCGACGGCCCCCCCGAGCTCGCCGTCGTGCACGGCGCGCCCTCGACGCCGAGCGCAGAGCCCGAGAGCGCCACGTTCACGATCGAGGGATATGCGACCGCGATGGGCAGCCAGGGCGCGCTCGTCACCGTGGGCACGACGACGGGCGTTTACGAGCTCGCGGCGGCGGGCCCGACGCTCCTGCCGATCGTCGGCGACGCGCCCGATGTGCCGAGCGAGACCGGCGCCGTCCGCGCGATGGTCGGGTATGAAAATGGCGTGCTCGTCGCGGCCGAGGCCGGCGTGTTCTTCACGCCGGGCGGCGTGCTCCAGCGCTCGCTCGGCGCCGCGGACCTCGCGCCGCTCGGCATTCAGGCGATGCGCGCGCGCGTGGCAGACGACGACGGCGACGGGGCGGCCGAGACGCACCTCGCGATTCGCGGCGAAAAAGGCGCCTACGAGCTCGGCGGCGGCGCGCTCGTGGCGTGGACCGTCGAGGGCGAGGCGGGCGCGCCCACGGCCGTCCTCGCGCAGAAAGAGCGCGTGTATCTCGCCTACGGCGAGCGCGTGTACGAAATCGACAAGGCAAGCGGCAAGGCATATCCGCTCGTCTTCGACGTGGGGTTCGTCCGGGCGATGGCGTGCGGGAGCCTCGCGTGCGAGGACGGCTCGCTCGTGTATTTCGCCTCCGACGCGGGCCTCGTCGAGCGCTCGCCGAGCGGCGAGTATTCGCTGTATCCGCTCGCCGCCGAGGGCGGGCCCGCGGTGGGAATCGATGCATTCGCGCTCGACGCGAGCAAGCAGCGGCTTTATGCCCTCGCCGGCGACTGGGTCCTGCGCGTGCGCGCGGGCGAGGTGCCGGAGGTCGTGGCGACGCTCGGGCCGGCGGAGGCGCCGCGCGCGCTCGCCGTCGACAAGATCGGCGACGTGTGGGCGGGCGAGGGGAAGGCGACGCGCAAGCTCGCGCTCGGCACGCCGCTCTCGTTCCTCACGGACGTCAAGCCGATCATGCGCGAGTATTGCGCCGATTGCCACGCGTCGGGGACGCGCGGCGCGCCGAAGATCGATTTCGAGAACTACGACATCACGCTCGGCCTCGTCGACCGCGTCATCAAGCGCGTGGCCGAGGAGCGGTCGATGCCTCCGCCGAACTACGAAAAGAAGCTGCCGGCGGACAAGATCGCGATCGTGAAGGAGTGGGCGATCACGAAGGCGCCCTGAGGCGCCTCACGGATGACGCATGCGCGGCCGAGACGTCAGGAACGGTAACGCGCGTCGTACAGGAACGCGCGCTTCGTGATGGCCTCTTTGCCGTCCGGATTGCGCACGACGACGTCGACCATCTCGCCATTCTTGCCCGGCGGCGTCTTGACCTCGAGCGTCGAGGCCGAGACGAATTTGACGCGTTGTGCAGGCTTGCCGCCGAAGAGCACGGCCGCCTCGGCGACGAAGTTCTTGCCTTCGATGCTGACCTCGGTGCCGCCCTCGACCGAGCCTTTGTTCGGCGCGACGGAGTCGATCGCGGGGGCGGGCGAGGGGTCGTACCGGAATGCGTTCTTCACGACCGTCGTGCCCGCGTCGCCGCGGCCGACCTCGATGTCGACGAACCCCGACGCGCGCGACGGCGGGGCCACGATTTCGATCGTCGTGGCCGAGCGGACGACCGCGCGCTTCGGCGCTTGCCCGCCGATCCGCACGAACACGTGCTCATCGAAGAAATCGCCTTCGAGGACGATCCGCGTGCCGCCGACCATGGGACCATTGCGCGGCGTGACGCCGTCGACGCGCGGCGCCGGGCGCGATTCGTACGTGAATGCGTCCTCCCGGCGCACGACGACGCCGAACCTGTCGACGAGCTCGATCGCGACGAGGCCCGGCTGCGGCCGTTGCGGCAGCTCCACCTCGATCTCGTGCCGCGAGCCGGTCCGGGAAATGGCCCGCACCTCGCCGATGCGCACCACCGTATCCGCCTCGAAATTGTCCCCGACGAGCCGGATCGTCTGCCCGCCCGCGCAATAGCCTCGGTCGGGTCGCACCTCGACGAGCAGCGGCGGCGTGGGCTCGGCCTCGTACGTGAATACGCCTTCGAGCTTCGTGATTTGCCCGTCGGGATTCTCGATTTCGAGGTCCACGGGCCCCGGCTCGTTTGCGCGCGGCGTCACGAGCTCGAGCGATTCGGCGCTGCGGAACGTGACGGCGGCCTGCCTTCCACCGAGGCGCGCCACGCATTGCGGATGGAAGTCGACGCCGGTGACGGTGATGCGCTTCGAGCCGCCGACGAGGCCCGACGCAGGCGAGACCTCGCGCGCGTGCGGCGTCGCGAGCCGATACGTGAAGAGGTCCGCCGCGAGCGCGGAGAGGCCGTCGGGGTTCGTCACGCGCAGCTCGCCGTGGAAGAGCTGCTCCTGCGGCGGCGTCACGAAGCGGATGCGCGAGGGGCCCTCGAAGATGACCTCGGGCGCGCGGTTTCCGAAGAACGTGACGCGGCAGCCGTCCTCGAAATTGCGGCCCTCGACCACGACCTCGGTGCCGCCGCGCGGCGAGCCTTCGAGCGGGGAGAAGCGCTCGATCGAGGGGCCCTCGTCGTAGACGATCTGGATGACGGAGCGCTGCTCGTCCGGGTTCTCGATCACGATCTCGGCCGACCCGGGCGCGTGGGGCGGCGCCTCGATCTCCAGCGTGAAATCGTCGATTCGTTTCGGCTTCGTACAATCGTCGCCGTCGACGAGCACGCGGCAGCCCTCGGCGAAGTTCGCGCCGTAGAGCGAGATCTTCGTGCCGCCTTGCACCGAGACCTTCGCCGGCCGCGCCGCCGTGACCACCGGCCCCGGCGCGCCCATCATCGGCGGAGGCGGAGGCGGCTCGGTCCCGCGCTTTTCGGTCGCGGCGCCTTCGCCCTCGCCCTCGGCCTTCGTCGCCCCCTCGACGGCGGCCTTCGCCTCCTTTTCGAGGTCGAGCGCCGAATGCATCTCGAGCCGCACCGGCGGCTTGTCCACGATCGCGGGCGGCTCGACGGCCGCGGGGTTGTCCACGATCGCGGGTGGCTCCACGTCGGCGGGTCTGTCGACGAGGGCCGGCACATTGGCCGGCAGCGGCACCGGCGGGGGCGGGAGCGGCGGCGGCGCGATGCGCGGCAGCTCCAGCATGCTCGGGGGTTCGGGGGCGACGCTTGGTTTGTCCGAGGATAAGGCTCGCGCGTCGAGCGCGGATTTGTCGACGAGCGGCGGCGGCGCGACGCTCACGGGTTTGGCGCGGGGCTCCCAGAGCTCGACATCGCGCCCGTCCGGATCCTTCAGCGAGGCGAAAAGCCCCGAGGGCCTTTCGAGGATCGGGCCCACGTCGATGCCGTCCTCGCGCAGGCCGGCCGCGACGGCGTCGAGGTTCGGCACGCGCAAGGACAGCGCGCACTCCCTGCGGCCTCGCGAGAGCGGTTCGAGCGCGAGGTCGATGACGAGCGCGGTCCCGCCCGTGCTCATCGACTCGTAGCGCCGGGTCCCCTCCACCCGATCGAACGAGAGCCCCGCGGCGCGCGCATAAAAGGCGCTCACGGCTTCGGGGTCCGCCGCGTAGAGGACGATCTTGCCGAGCCCGAACGTTGCCATCATCACACCCGAAACGCCCTTTCGCCGCGCATCGTAACAGAGCCGCGGGGCCACGGAAGGCTCTTCCCTTGACGGCGCGCGACAAGGCTGGCCTCCTCCGGGGTCATGTCATCGCTGGCATCGTATTTCCCGACACTCGACACCGCGCGTGCGCGTCTGCCGCTCCCGGCCGGAGAGCCGGTCTCGGTGGAGCGGCTCGCGATGCTCGTCGTTCACGCGGCGCTGATCCGGCGCACGAGCTGGGCGGAGGAGGTGGAGGGCGCGCTCGCGACGCTCGAGCGCGGCGAGCCCTCGCTGCCGGACGACCTCGAGGTGCATCACCATGTGCGGATCGACGCGGACCTCGGCGGTGGCCCGTGCACGGGGTGCGCGGCGACGCCGGGCAAGCGGCACTGCCGCGTCTGCGGCGGCAAGGGCATGCTCCTTTTTTCGCCCTGCTCGTGCGCCAATGGCTTCATCCCGTGCCCGACGTGCGGCGGCACGGCGAAATCGAACCGGGTGCGGCTCCGCTATTACACGGACGCGCCGGCCTTCTTGAGCGAGGCCTACATGCCCACGCACATCACGGCGGTGCCGACGCTCTTCGGGCTGGAGAGCCGCATGGAGCAGGACATCCAGTTCCAGAAGGAGCTGCCCGAGGAGCTGCGTTGCCACGACCTCACGGGCCGCGTCGCCGGCTCGGCGTATCGCGGCGGCGAGCGCCTGGTCCGGCCCGACTTCCACGGCCACGATTTCGGCGACGCGATCGACAAGGCGCTCGCGGGCCTCACGGCGATCGGCGCCGGGGCGACCGTGGTGCGTCACGTGATCCGGGCGTATGCGTGGCCGTTCTTGCGGGTCCAGTGGGCGATGGGCGAGGACGTCGCGATCTACGTGGACCGGATCGGGAGCATGAAGCTGTTTGTGAGGTGAGCGCCATTCCGTCACGCAATTGACCTCTTGCCGGCCGGGCCGTGCGTCCACTATGACGCGCAGCACCATGAGCCGCGTGCTGTCCGAGCTGATCGAGCTGCTCTCGCTGGAGAGGATCGAGACCAACCTTTTTCGGGGCCAGAGCCAGGACCTTGGCTGGGGTCAGGTCTTTGGCGGTCAGGTGCTCGGCCAGGCGCTCTCTGCCGCCGCGCAGACCGTGCCCGCCGAGCGCCAGGTCCATTCCCTCCACGCGTATTTCCTGCGCCCCGGCGATGCGCGCAAGCCCATCGTCTACGACGTCGACCGCATCCGCGACGGGCAAAGCTTCACGACCCGCCGCGTGGTGGCCATCCAGAATGGTCAGCCCATCTTCAACATGTCCGCCTCGTTCCAGATCGAGGAAGAAGGCCTGGAGCACGCGGATGCCATGGAGAACGTCCCGGGCCCGGACGGGCTTTTCAGCGAGCGCGAGCGCTGGGCCCGCCTGGCGCATAAGATCCCCGAGCCCTTCCGCACCCGCGCCGCCGCCGAGCAGCCGATCGAGATTCGCCACGTGAGCCCGATCGACCCCTTTCATCCGGAAAAGAAAGAGCCCCACGAGGCCGTCTGGATACGCGCGGCCGGGCCCCTCCCCGACGATCCGGCGCTGCACCGGTACTTGCTCGCGTATGCGTCGGACTATTCCTTCGTCACGACCGCGCTGCGCCCCCACGGCGTCACGTGGCTCGATTTTTCGATGCAGGTCGCGAGCATCGATCACGTGATGTGGTTTCACCGGCCCTTCCGGATGGATGATTGGCTCTTGCACGTGGTCCACAGCCCGTCGGCGTCGGGCGCGCGTGGGCTCGTGCGGGGCAGCGTCTTTGCGCGGGATGGCCGCCTCGTCGCGTCCACCGCGCAGGAAGGGCTGTTGCGGCGGCGGAAGCGGGCGTAAAGGGGCGCCTTCGCTCCCGGGCCTCCCGTAGAATCGTGTCCTTCTCCCTCGCCGCGGGCTGACCCCCTCGCGTCACGGTGACGCGCGCCCCTCGATCCGCTTCGAACCGCGGCACGTCACGGCGGCGCGCGGCCCTCGCCCCGCGTCGACCCCGTCACGTCACGTCGACGTGGGCGCCTCCTCACGACGCCGACGGTCTCGCGTCACGGCGGCGCGCGGCCCTCGCCTCGTGGCGACCTTGTCACGTCGCGCGGACGCTCGGCCCTCGACGCGACGCCGACGGCTTCGCGTCACGGCGGCGCGCGCCCCTCGCCCCGCGCCGACCCTCGCGCGTCGCTCCGAACGTTGAACTCCTGCTCTGACCCGAATGGAAAGTTCCCGTCTCCGTTCAACGGGGACCCGCCGACGCGAGGGGCGCGGCAGGGATTCCGGAACCAACCAGACCGGGCCTCGGGCCCAGGGATGACCTCATGCGCAAGTATCGCAGCAATGCCTCGTCGACCGTTCGTTTCGAGTATGGCGTCGAGCTCGCCGCCGGCCTCTCCTCGTTTCCCGAGATGGCCGCCGCCGCCGCCGATATCCAGACCGTCAACGACGCCCTCGCGGCCCAGCACGACAAGCGACGCGTCCTCCATGTCTCCGTCGTCCGGACGCGCGCCGCGCTCCGCTTTGGCGAGTACAGCGTCGAGCGCATCATTCGGCTCGCCCTCCGCGCGGCCGAAATGGAGGACGGCGGCAGGCGCGGGCGGATCTGCGCGAGCGTCTTTCCGAAAGGCTCGAAGCCCGTCCTCGCCCCCGTCGGGAAGCGGCAAGTGAAGCCGCTGCGGGAGCTCGTCGAGCGGCTGGAGAATTCGAAGGCCTCGGGCATCGAGGCGTACCGGGGGGCGTGGCTGCCGAAGCTGAAAGCCGCACTCGTGAGCTTCGAGGCGGCCGTCGCCGTGCATCTGGCGGCGCTCTCGGCGCATGACGAGGCATTCAAGCTCGAGGTCGCGCTTCGCGAAGCGCACCACGATACCGTCGACCGGATCATGGGCCAGGTCCGCGCCGCGTTCCCGCGGGATCGCGTGACCCAGGACGTCATCTTCCCGGCGCTCGCGGAGGCCGACGCCGCCATGACCGTGAGCGAAGACGGCGGGGCCGCAGAGCCCCTCCCGCCCGCGGACGCGTGACGTCCACCCGTGCGGCCCGTGGGAGCGGCGGAGGGCCGCCCCACGGGCGCACGATGCGTGGATTCACGGGTGCACGAGGCTCACCCACGTATCCATGACGCTGATGCTACAGCCGAATTTCATGTGCCCATCGCCGACGCCGAGCGCCTCGATGATCTGCGTGCAGCTACAGCCGCCCGTATCCTCGAGCGTATAGGTCCTCTGCGGGCCGACGCCCTTCGGCAATACCGTATCGAAGACCCCGTCCCCGTCCGTGTCGGCGAAGCGGTTCACGCCGAGCTTCACCGTCGGGGCCGTTTCCGGCTCGGTGTATTCGCACTGGTCGACGTCCCCGCATATCCCGTCGCCGTCGCTGTCGTTTTCGGAATCGTACATGCACGGGTCGCAGGCATCGCCGTGGCCGTCGCCGTCTGTGTCGTATTGATCGGCATTCGCGACACCGAGGCAGTTGTCGTACCCGTCGCAGGCGCCGTCGGCGTCCGCGTCCGGACAGCAGACGCCGCCCTCGTCGACCTCGCTGTCGCAGTCGTCGTCGACCTCATTGCATGTCTCGGCGGCGCCCGGATGCACAGTGGGGTCCGTGTCGTCACAATCGTCGCAAGAGTTTGCGCCGTCGCCGTCGTTGTCGACGAGCTCACAGGGCACCGTGCCGCTGCAGTTGTCCCCGACGCAGCCGTTCAGGCCGGCGATGAAGACGCCGCTATCGAGGACGAAATCCCCCCCGTCGCAGATGACGATCTCGAGCACGTTGCCCGTGGAGCCTCCGGCGAGCGGGGCTTGGGTCGTCAGGAGCTTCGTCGAACCGTCGTATTCGGTCTCGGTATCGGTGACGACGTCCACGGACGAGAAGAACGGGCCGTTGATCGTGATGGGGTTCCCGTTTTCGTCGAAGGCAATCTGTACGCCGTTGAGGTACACGCCGTACACGTCATTGAAGCTCGAACCGACGAACTCCGGGAACTCCTCGGAGCCGAAGATCGATTGGAACGAAATGCCGTCGAAGCCCGCTGCGAGGTCGAACGTGATCGTGAGCTTGGCCGCGTCGAAGCTCGTGAAGCCCGGGATCAGCGCGTCGCAGAGCGGATCGCCAGGGAGGTTGTTGACCTGGGTCGTGGCCCCGCTGTCGTTCGGGGGAAGCGCGAGCACGGCGCCGCCCGACGTGAGGAGGGCACCGTCCGGAATGCCGAGCGGACCCGCCGTGTAAGTCCCCGCCGCACTCTCCGCGCCGCTATAGCTTGCGGACGTGACGGTGATCGCGCTCCCGGTGCTCTGGATCGCGCTCGCGAGCGTGCTGGCATCGCCGATCGGCGTGATGTCGAGCGCCGAGGCGCTCGACACATAGACCATGGCGGACACCGCCGTGGAGAAAACGAGGGCAGGTCTCATGCATGTACTCCCGGGAATCATCGGACGCCGCCATCCGATGCCGCGATAACCACCCCGGTGCTGGAGACCGCGCAGGAATTTTTCGCTCCCGTTGTGCGAGGTGTCCAGGTCCGATCCGATCCGTTCCTGGACATTTCCCGCGCTTCGATCGTACGATGCCCAAAGACCGCCCCCGCGTGCCCACGCACACGCCGCCAGGAGGAATGGCCACGCCGTGAACCAACTCCTTCCCTTTTCGCGAAACGGCCGCGCATTCCATCACCTCCCCGGCGCCGTGGCCCTCTCGATCGTCGGGGCGCTCTTTGTCGCGCCCGCGCTCGCCCAGACGACACCGGCCGCGCCGACGAAGCGCACATCCGGAATGTCCGTTCAGGATCAGCTCGACATGGATATCACGCCCCTGCCCACCGGGTACGGCGCCGTATTCGTGCCGAGCCCCGCGGGGAGGCTGCCGGGCGCGAGCGTGCTCGTGCAGTACGAGGGGGAGACGGTCGCGCGGGGATACATCGGCGAGCGGATCCCCGTGCCGCCGGGCCAATATCGCGTGCTCGTAGGCTCGGGGCCCGAGGCGCTCCGGGCTTCGAGCGACGTGACGGTGGTCAAAGGAATGACCGTCACGGCGGCGCAAAATTTCGGTGTGCTCCGCGTGAGCCTCGTCGACGATCGAAAGGCGCCGATCGAGGACAAGTTCGTGGTCGCGTCCGCGGACGGGGCCCGCGTGTATGGCCCCGTGGCGACCTCGGTCGACAAGGCGGCGAAGCCGGAGGCGCTGATCCTGCCGCCGGGGCGGTATCTCTTCGCGCTCGGCACGAACCCGAACGCGAGCGTGAATTCGATCGCCATTCAGGTCGGCGGCGGCGAGCTCATCGACTACCGCGTCGTCGTCGAGGACGGCAAGATCGTACGGACCGAGTTCGGGCGCCCCGAGGCCGACTACGAGCCGAGCCCGTGGCGCGTGCAATGGGTCATCGGCGGCGACGTGTCGTTCGCCCAGCGGATGAACCAGTTCTCCACGTACAACGGCGACGTCTTCATGGCGGGCGGTTTCACGAGCTTCGAGGGCGCCTACGACTCCGGCCGTCACCTCGCCCAGCTCAACGTCGGCATCGACGAGATGGTCCTCTCCTTGACCTCGCCCGTCGAGCAGGCGTTCCCGCTCCGCAAGGTCGTCGACGAGGTGAGCGCGGAGCTGCTCTACAATTATCGCGTCGTGGGCATCCTCGGCCCTTATGCCCACGCGATGGGGTATGCGACCGTCTTCAACACCACGTATCGCGACGAAGCGCCGTACCGGGCGACGACGCGCGACGCGCAGGGAAAGGTGGTGAAGCAGGGCGATTATCTCGCGAGCGACGAGCTCGAGACGTTCTCCGGTGGGTTTCCCCTGTTCCTCCAGGAGGGCGCGGGCTTCGGGACACGCGTCGATTTCCTCGGCATCACGCTGGGCGTCCGGGCCGGCGCCGCGATGCGGCAATCGTTTTACGGCGGCGGGCGGTACGTCCAGGCGCGCTCGGGCGCGAACCTCGATCTGATCGCGCTCCCGGACGCCTTCGATTACGGCGCGGAGGCGTCGGGGCTCGTCGGGTTCACGTTGTTCAAGGTGCTCTCCGTGAAGAGCCGCCTCGATCTGTTCGTGGACTCGGATCAGTTTGGCGAGTTCCTCGGCGCGACGTACAGGCCCATTTATCGATGGGACAACATTGCGAGCCTGCGCCTCTCGCGGTTCGCCTCCGTGGTGTACACGGCCGTGCTCCGGCGCGACGCCGCCGCGGTCGTGCCGAACCAGTTCGCCCACACGTTCCGCCTGCGTCTCCAGGCGGCCATCTTCTGACCGGAGGCCTCGGACGCCCATGCATTCGCTCGTTCGTCGCTCCCGAGCCATCGTCCTCGCCGCCCTCTTCGGCCTCTCCATGGCTGCGCTGTCCGGCTGCGGTCGCAATTACGGGCCTTATCCGGCCACGGCGCTCGAGGTGAACGAGCGGATCCTCCGCGTCCGGGGCGCCTTCGAGAAGGTGAAGGCCGATCCGCTCGCGAACGAGGTCCGCCTCGATTTGCAGCGGGCCGAGACGTGGATCGTCACGGCCGAGGCCGAGGCCAAGGAAGGCAAGGTCGACGAGCGGGCCGACCTTTACCTCACGACCGCCGAGGGGCAGCTCTCGATGATCCAGACGCATTACGCGCGGCGCCGGGCGGAGGACAAGCTCGGAAAGCGCAGGGAGCAGGCGCTCGCGCCGACGGCCGATGAAACCCCGGAGTGATGGTATGGCACGATCACGCTTCCTTTCGCGGCTCCCGGGCGCCTTCCTCCTCGCGGCGCGTTTTGCTCCTGCGCTCCTCGTCGCAGCGTGCGCGTCGACGCCGCCTCCGGCGCCGCTCGCCGAGGCGGATCGGCTCCTCGCGCGCAAGGACGCCGGCGACATCAAGATTGCCCGGCCCGAGCTCGTGGCGGAGGCGCGTGATTTGCTGCGTCGCGCGAAGTCGGCGCATGGCATCGGTGATTCCGAGCGAGCGGCGCTCTACGCATACCAGGCCATCCAGCTCTTCACGTCCGCGAAAAACCTGGCCGAGCGTGACGAGGCGGAGCGGCTCTTGCGCGTCGTCGACAAGGCCGCGGGCGAGAGCGAGGAGGAGCGGCGGAAGATCGAGCTGGAGACGCGGCTCCGGAAGCTCGAAGAGCAAAGCAAGAGCTCGCCCGAGGCGGCCCGGGCCATGCGGGCCATCGACCGGGCGCGCGAAAAACAATCGACGGCGCTCGAAAAAGGCGCGACCACGGGCTCGGCGGGCGTCTATTTTCAGCAAGGGCAGGCGTTGCTCGAAGTCGCCGTCGATGCCTTCGAGGTGAAATCGTATGCGGAGGCAGCGAATGCGGGCCAGTCCGCGGCGGCTTCGTTCGTGTCGGCGCTCGGCAGCGTCACGGAGAAGGACAAGGGGGCGGCGACACCCGAGGGCGAAAAGCCCGCGCCTTTCGCGCCGACGGAGCCGAGGCGAGCGGAGGAGACGAATCCGTCGCCCGTGGCGGCGAACGTCGAGGCGCCGCGCGCTGCGCCGCCGCGTCCGCGTGCGGGCGGGACGCGCGCCGCTGCGCCGTCGATCGACGAGCTCGCCGACAAGATGCTCGTATCGCTGGAGCTGCGGCGCGCGGAGGCGCTCGGCGAGCTGAAGGATCAGCGGTGCCCGGGGCCGTTCCGCGAGATGGAGGCGATGCTCGCGCTTGCGCAGAAGCGATTCCAGGTCGCCGATTACGAGCATGCGTACGAATATGCGCTGCGCGCCGACGAGCGGTTCCGCGCCTGCGACAAATCCGGTTTCTTAGCGGTCCCGATGCCTGGGGCGGGGACAGCAGCGCAGCCGAGCCAGCGGCGCGCGGAGGACGCGGAGGAGGCGGCCCGCAAGAAGGCCGTCGTGGCGATCCAGAAGGCGCAGATCGAGAGCGCGCGGGCGCAAGCCGTGAACCCGAACGATCCGGGGGTTTTGCAGGGCAACCTGCTGCTCTCGAATGCGGATTCATGGCTCGGGAGAAAATCGTACGAGGAGGCGGAAGACTTCGCCAATCGCGCGCTCGTCGTGCTTTCGAAGGTGAAGGCGCCGGAGCCCGCGAAGGCCGTGGCGAAGCCCGCGGCGCCTGCACAGGCCCCCGCCGCGCGGCCTCCGAGCGCGCCGCAGCCCGCGCAGCCGCAGCCCACGCAACCGCGGCCCACGCAGCCGCAACCTCAGGCCCCCGTGTACGTCGTCCAGCAGCCGCCGCCCGTGCCACCGGCGCCGCCGGGGACGACGGTGCGAATCGTCGACGAGAGGTCGGCGGCGCGCGAGGAGCAATTCCTCACGGCCCGCATGCAGCAAATGGAGCAAGCGCTCGCGCAGCTCCAGCAGCAGAAGCAGGGGGTGGTCGACGCGTCGTGGCGGCCGGCCTACGAGCGGGTCTTCCGGGCGCTCTCGCTGCGCGACCGCGCGAAGCTGCGCTCCCCCGAGTCGAAGAAGCGCGTGGAGGAGGCGGATGCGCTGCTCGCGCAATCGCGCGCGGCCTGGCAGGCGAAGCGTTATGCCGACGCGATGCGCCTGGCCGACGACGCCTCCGCGATCCTCGAGCCCCTCGCGGAGGTCACGGCGGATCGGGGCAGCCCCGAGGAAATCGAGGAGCGCACGCGGAAGGCCGACGGGCTCATTCGCGAGGCGAGCGTGGGGCAGCAGGTCTGCGAGAAGGAGGCGTGCGGCGAGCGTGATCTCGCGGGGTATGCGACCGCGAAGGAGCTGCTCGCCTCGGCGCGGCAGGCCTACGTCGACAGGCGCTTCGGGTATGCGATCGAGCTCGCCGGCAAGGCCAAGGAGCAATTCTCGGCCGCGCTGCAGAAGCCCAGGAAGGACGCGTCCGATCCGAAGATCGCGGCCGAGAAACTCGAAGCCCTGCGAGAGGCGGCCGACAGCTCGCTCCGCGAGGCGAACATCACGAAGAAGATCTGCGAGACCCGGAATTGCCGCGCGATCGACGGCGAGGGATGGATCCGCGCGACCGAATACATGGTCTCGGCCCAGGCGGCGTACGTCGACAAACGGTACGAGGTGGTGAAGGACCTCGCGGACAAGGCCGACAAGATCTTCAAGGACACGATCGCGAAGCAGCCCGAGTTCATCCTGCCCGCTGGCGTGACGCGCGTGGCGCGCTTCGGCACGCAGCTCCGATTGAATCCGCCCGTGAAGTTCTCGAAAGGGACGACGCTCACGCCCGCGAGCGAGGTGTCCCTCGACGAGCTCGCCAAGGTGCTGGTCGAGAACAAGGCGGTGTTCAAGCGGGTTTCGTTGATCGGGTTCACCGATGGCTGGGGCGCCGCCGCGACAAACAAAAAACTCTCGACCGATCGCGCCGCGGCGGTGCGCGACGGGCTGATCCAGCGCGGCGTCCCGGCGGATCTGTTGATCTCGGAGGGGAAGGGCGGGGAGAACCCGATCGCGAACAACAATACGCCGCAGGGCCGCGAGGACAATCGACGTATCGAGATCCACATGGACCTCGTCGAGGGCGTCAAATGAGGAGAAGGATGAAGCGGCTCATCGGAAGCGCGCTCGCCGGCGCGGCCTCGGCCGCCGTTTCGCTCACGGCCGCGGCGCAGCCGGATCCCTTCGCCGATTACGAGGCGATGAAGCGCGGGCAGGCCCCGGCGCCCCCGCCCGCGGCGTCGCTCCCCGCCGCCCTGCCGATCCCCTCGCCCGAGCCCGAGGTCTCGACGGCGCCGTGGAAATGGAGCTTTGGCGGCCGGAGCGCGTTCAGCTACACGGGCATCTCGAACGATACCCTGCTCGCCCAGGAGCAGAGCAATACGACGCTCTTCTTCCGGCTGACGCCCACGCTGGGTTTGACGGTGCACGAGCGGGTGCTCGTCTCCGCCTCGTTCGGCCTGCTCGGCAACAACCTCACGCGCGAGAACGGCAGCAATGCGACCGCGCTCGCGGGGCTCTTCGAGTTCACCGGCCATTACATCCTGCCCGTCACGCGGCGGCTCGCGTTCTTGCCGGGCCTCGGCATCGGGCCGTATTTCGGCTCGAACGACCGATCGCTGCGCCTTCCGGACGGGCGCAAGGTCGACGAGGCTTCGAGCACGTTCGGCGTCGCGATGTCGCTGTACGCAATGTTCGGGTATCAGCTCTCGCCGACGCTCTCGGTGCGCACCGGGATCGCGCTCTACAGCCTCTTCCAGACCGAACGCGTGGAGAGCGCGGACAAGAGCCTCGGGGCCTCGGCCGTGCACGTGGGGCTGCCGATCGAGGTTCATTTTCACGTCCTCTAAGGCCTTTACCTCGGCCCCCGCGAGCCGCTACCCTCGCCCGCGATGGTCGATCCGATCCGCCTCGAAGCCGCCTCCAATCGCTTCCGCGCCTTCTTCGACGAGCTGCATCACATCTTCCTCGAGCGCGACGACCTGCTCCTCCAGCTCGCGCTCGCGCTGCTCTCGCGCGAGCACTTGCTCGTCACCGGCCCGCCGGGGACCGCGAAGAGCCAGCTCGCCTCCGCGGTCTTCGGGCGAATCCTCGACGAGGAGACGGGCGAGCCGAGCCTCTACGCGCGGCAGATCGGCGAGAGCACGGTCCAGACCGACCTCATCGGGCCCATCGATTTCAAGACGCTCATGGAGACGGGGCGCACCGAGCATTTCACCGACGAGGGGATGCTCGGCGCCGTCCACGCGTTCCTCGACGAGATCTTCGACGGCCGCGACATGCTGCTCCGCTCCGCGCTGAACGTGCTGCACGAGCGGGAGGTGAAGCAAGGCGGGCGCGTGAGGCGGGGGCGCATCGAGTGCGCATTGATGACGACGAACCGGTACATCGCCGACGTGCTTTCGAGCTCGCGGGAGACCCTGCTCGCGTTCGTCGATCGTATCGCGTTCGTCTCGTTCGTCCCGCGCGGGTTCGCCGATCCGAATCAGCTCGGCCTCGTGCTCCGTCGGCACGTCGGGGGTTCGTCGCGGCAGTTGCTCGAATCCACGCTGAGCGTCCAGGATCTCGACGCGCTCCAGCACCTCGTCGACGAGGTGCACGTCTCGGATCCGGTATGCGACGGCCTCGCGACTTTGCTCGAACGCTTCGATCGCGAGCTCAACGCCGCCGTGCGCGCCGATCCGGAGTTTGTCCCGACGCGCTACATCTCCACGCGCACGGCCGTTCGTTCGGGGCGCGTGCTCCGGGCCGCCGTGGTCGCCGACCGAATCCTGCACAATCCGAAGCGCGCGCTCGACGTCCTGCCGTCCGATTTCAAATGGCTGCGGCTGCACCTCTTGCTCTCGGGCCCCACGCCCGACCAGACCGAGGCGCTGATCGGCCGCGAGAGTGATCCGAACGAGCGGCGGCAGCTCGGGATCGTGCGCACCGAGCGCTCGATCTTCGAATCGTGCCTCGCGCAGATGCCGCCCATTCACGTAAAACCCCGGCCCACCGCGGCAGAGGCGCCGAAGCCCGACGCCGTGACCGTGCCAGCCGACGCGGGCAAAAAGAAGAAACGCAAATCCGAGCCGCCCCCGCCGCCCGAGGACAAACCTCGTACGATGCTCGATCAAGCCGTCGCATCGAGGGACGCGACGCGCTTGATCTCAGTCATGCGCGAGCTCGGGGCGCAGGCGCGCGCGGGATCGATCGACGCGGCGCGCGCGAGCGTGCTCGTCAAGGAGGCGACCGTGGCGCTGACCGCGCTCGTGCTGCGCCGCGGGATCGACGCGGCCGCGGGCGGAGGGACGCGGCCGATCGGCGAGGTCGTGAAGGATCTGTCGCGGCTCGCGGCCGAGATCGAGGACGGGACGGCCGGGACGCGCGCGACGGCGCGCTGGCTGCGCGGCCGGGCGCTCGTGATGGTCGACGAGGCCGCGGGGCACGCGGCGGGCGCTTCCTCGACGGATCTCGTCGCGTCGATCATCGACGACGGCACCGAGGCGCAAGGCAGGGCGCGCGCGCGGATCGAGGCGCTCGAAGCCTTGTACGAGCTCAGGCGCGATCTGCTCGGCCAGGGCGCGGCGCACGAGACCGGCGAGGAAAAAGCCTGGCAGCGCGCCGTGGCCGCGGCCGAGGACGACATCACGATCCTGCTCGACATCTCGCTGCGCAGCGTGGTGACGAGCGCCTTGAAGAGCGCGCCTTCGCGCAGGCTCGCCGAGGTGCTCGCGGCGATCGCGCCCGAGCTCGATCGGCTCGACGCGATGGCCGCGCGCCTCGAACGCGTGCGCGGCGCGCCCTCGACGCTCAAGGCGAAGGTGACGGGGCCGCGCCTCGGCGCGCTGATCGAGGCGGTGTTCAAAGGATTCGACGCGCGCGATAGGCCCGCGCTCGTGCGCGAGGTCGAGGCGCTCGTCTCCGTGCTCGGAAAGGCCGGGCTCGCGCGGGCGATCGCCGCCGAGGCGTTCCTCGGGTGGGCGGGCGAGGCGCTCCTGCGCGGGGACGTGGCGCCGAATGTCGGCGCGGGACAAACCCACGATCACGACGGATATCGCCGCCTTCGTGCGGCCGAGCAGCGCGTGTCCTCGGCCTACACGCTCGCCGAGATCGCGCTCGTCGTCGCGCCCGAAGGCGTGCGGGACGCGCCCTCGCCCGCGGAGGCGGCCGCGGCGATCGCCGTCGCGTGCGGCAAGCTGCCGGAGGCGGTGCGCGGGCGGGTCGTCGCCGGGGATCTCGCGCGGATCGGTCGGGCGCTCGATTACCTCGAGCGGTTCTGGCGGGAGCTCGAAGAGCGCGCGGGCGGCTCGGCGGAGCGCTTGCGTGAAATCGTGCAATCGCGGTTCTTCGATCTCCTGTGGGACGAGGGGGCGCTCACGCGGTTTGCCCTCGAAGCACGGAACGTCGCCGAGGTGTTCCCGGCGCACGCGGCCGAGGTCGACGAAGTGCGCCGGCGCATCGACGCCCTCGACGCGAGGACGCGCACCAGCGTCACCGAGCTCTTCCGCCAGCGCTCGGATGCCGAGTGGGCGCAAGCGCTGCGGGTCGGCGACGCATGACGGACGAGGCGCTCTCCCGGTTCGGCGAGCGTATCGAGCGGCTCACGGCGCGGCCGCACGACGTGCGCGCCCCGCTCGTGCGTATCGCGCGGCCTTTGTTGCGTGCGCTCGGGTATCGCCCGGCGCTGCGTACGGCCCGCGTCGCGGCGCTGCTCGACGCGCTGCGCGCGCCCGGGGGCAAACCCGTGCCCGAGGCGCTGGTCACGGGCGCCGTGCGCGAGCTCGAAGACAACGTGATCGCGCTCGAACGAACGCTCGTCGTGCACGGGCGGGTGCCGCTCGCGCACGCCGCGTGGGTGCGAAGGCTCTACGAGGTGACGGTGCGGGCCGCGCGCGCCGCGAGTGATCAAAAAAACGAGGCCGCGCGCCGCGTCGCCGCCGCGATCGATCCGGTGCGGATCGCGCCGCCGCTCGCGATCACGCCTCGCACGCCCGGGGAAACGAGCGCGAAGGACAAACCCAAGGCCGCCGGCGACGGCGAGCCGGGCGCGGCGGAGGGCCCCGGCGCGCCGGAAGGCTTTCTCGACAAACCTCTTTCGGCCGAGGAAGAGCGGCTCGTCGAGGTGGAGCTGCTCGCGATCGACCATCTGCTCGACGCGGCGCGGGGCGAGACGGAGTTTCTCTCGCGCAAACGCCGCCTGCTGGAAGCCGCGCGCAAGCTCTTGCTCGACGCGTCCGCGGCATTGCCGCTCGGCAAGGAGGGCGTGGAGGTGCGCAGGCGCCACCTCGCCATGGAGATCGCGCGGATCGATCGGCTCGAAGCGGCGGGGCTCTCGCCGCATCGCGGGCTCTTGCATCAGGCGAAGGACGCCCTCGCGCGGGGCGAACGGCAAAGGCTGCACGCCGCGCTCGTCGCGCTCGATGGAGCCTCGCTCGCGGCCGGCGACGAGGCGTTTTCCGAGGCGGCCTCGCGCGCGCGAAAGAAGCTCGGCGAAGGCGAGGGGGAGGACGCGGAGGCCGACAAACTCCGCGGCTTGCGCCGGTCGAGCGAGGAGATGTTCGGCGGCGCGGCGATGGCCGCGATCGCGGAAGGGTATGTGCAGGCGCGCAAATCGCAGGAGAAGCCGCCGAAGAACGAGAGCGACGAGGACAAGAAGTATCGCCTCCTCGCCTTGCAATGGCTCGCGCCCGAGAACGAGGCCGAGACGCACGCGGCGCTCTGCTCGATCGACGGCACGGTCGACGTCGGCGTTCCCCTCGCGCCCGTGCGCGTGACCGAGGTCGAGACGCGCGCGCGCCTCGTCCGTCACCCGACGCCGGATCTCTTGCTCATGCCCGCGCGCGACGTGACGGACATCCCGCACGCGGTGGTCGAAGATCCGCGCACGGTCCTGCTCGCGCTCGCCGAGGGGCGGCTGCTCGCGCGGCGGTACGTCGAGCAGGAAGTGAAGAAGCGGACGCGGACGCGCCTCGTGGGGGAGGCGCGCATCTACGTGCTCGACGGGTCGAGCTCGATGCTCGAAGACGGCAAGAAGGGCGCGCGGGCGCGGGTGCGGGACGCGATCTTGCTCGCGGAGCTCGGCATGCTGGTGAAGCGCTTCGCCGAGGGAGATCGGTCGACGCGCCTCACCCTGCATTATCGATACTTCACGAAGAAGATCGGGCCGATCACGCGGATCGGCCATGGGAAGGCGGCGATCACCGCGATGGCGGACGTCGTCGGCAAGGTGCGCAAGGGCGGCACGGACATCGAGAACGCGCTTTTGTCGAGCTTCGAGCAGATCCGGGCGGCGAAGGACGAGGATCCGGACCTCGCGCGGGCGCAGATCGTGCTCGTGACCGACGGCGACGCCCTGGTGCGTGAAGACGTGATCCAGGCGGCGCGGGAGAAGGTCGGGGACGTGCCGATCGCCGTGAGCGTGGTCGCGCTCGGGGAGGAGAACGAGGCGCTGCGGGCGCTCGTCGCGAGGCAGCGGGCGCGCGGGGAGCGGGCATTTTATCATTTCCTCGACGACGACGCGCTCGTCGAGATCTGCGAGGGCAAGCTCTTCACGGGGCCGAAGATCCACGTGGAAGGACCCGCGGACGAAAAGAACCTCTCGGTCGAGGCGCGGGCGGCGAGGCTCCGCGCCGAGCTCGGCGGGCTCGTGGACGAGCTCGGCGCGCTCGCAGAGAGACGAAGCGCGGCGGCGATCGAGGCGCTCACGGCCGAGGCGGACGCGAGCGCGGAGGCGGCGCGCGCGGAGGCGGCGCTCGGGGTCGCGGCGGATACGGCGGCGAAGGGGGAGGGATCGAAGGCGCTGCGCGAGGCCATCGAAAAGGATCGGCGCGCGCTCGAAGGGCGATTTGTACGGTGGTTTCCGGCGCCTGCCGCCGAGAATGGCAAGAATGCACCCGCGGGCCGCTCGTCCGATGGCGAGGCCGTGGTCGTCGTCCTCTCGACGATCGCGGAGGTGGTGTCCGATTTCGGCGGATCCGATCTTTCACGGCGGGCCGAGGCGATCGATTTGCTGGAGCGGCTCCTGCCGGACTCGATGCTCACGCCGGCGCGGTGGTTCGCGGTGATGCGCGATGAGGCGGGCGCGGTGGCGGAGGCGATGCGGGCCGTGCACGCGGCCGTGACGGGGCCGCGGGGCGCGAAGTAGCGAGGCGCCACGCGGGCAACCTCACGCTGTCCGTCGTGGTTCAGGGTGACCATGACGTTGCCGGCCCGCTTCTTCGCAGGCTGGCTGACAGGCTGCATGGTGAAAGGAAGTGCGCGCGCTCGCGCGGCGGCGTCGAGCGCCCTCGACGTGCGGGCCGAGATCGGACATTTCTCGTCCCATCCGAGGGGTCAATTTCGTTGCCATTCCAGGGTGGATCCCGTAATGATCGAATCCACCGAGCGTTGACGTCCGCAGCGCGCGGCCACAATCCAATGCAGCACCCGCGGGGCTGGGAGACCTTGCCCCGATTGCGCCTCTCCGGGGGCGCACGCCTCTTCGGAGGCCAATTTCACCAGGCAATGCCTGGAAACGGACGCACCCAGAAAGGCGGCCCTCATGAGCGCCATCGCCCTTGCATGGCCAGCCGCTCCGGGCGGCAGGTCGAGCGCTTTTCTTTGCGACGAATTCCTGACCCCGCGCGAGAAGTCTCCGCGCGGGCCGATCGAGCCCGCCTGCGAGGAGATCGCAGCGCGCCTCGACCACGCCCTCGAAGCGAGAGAGAGCCGCCTCCCGGATCTCGCCCTCTGCTTCGAGGCGTGTGCACGGATCGCGTCGCTCCTGGGTCGGCCGATCGACGCGCGGCGCCTCTACCTCGCGTCGATCGCACGGCTCGCTTCGTCGTTCGATCGAAATGGTGATCTCGCGGCGCTCGCCCTCGCGCTCCGCGCCGTGCTCGGCCTCGCTCGCATCGAGGCCGCGCTCGGCCACGACGACGAGGCGCTGTTCCTGTTCGAGAAGCTCGCGGCCTTGCCGCTCGGCGGCTCGCTCGAAGCGGGCCCGCTCGTGGTGACGCCCGCGCGTTTCGCCGAGGTGTCGGCGTTCGCGCCGCTGCTCGGGCCGAAGCTCTCGGCCGAGGCGATCGCCGCAGCGCTCGAGACGTTGATCGCGGCGGCGCGGTACGACGTGGCCCTCGCCGTCGCTCGCGTCCGCGATGAAAACGATCCCCCCGCGCTCGACGCCTTCCGCCGCGAGGCGACGGCGACCGCGCTCTGTCGCATGGGCCTGTTCGGCGAGGCGCTCGTGTTCCTCGCGTCGGCCGTCGCGCGCGAGCCTCTGTCCACGCGTCCGATCTTCGAGCAGAAGCGGGCCGAGGCGCTCGCGGCCTCGGGGCAACTCGACGCGGCGCGGGCGCGCGCCTCGTTCGTCGTGGAGGGCCTCGACGAGCGGCTGCGCGCCTCTCCCGCGTCGCTCGACGATCTCGCGCTCGCGGCCCGCGCCCTGCGCGTCCTCGGCATGCTCGGCCAGGTCCCGGGCGCGTTCGCCGCGCGCGCGTTCGAGCTCGCGGGCCTCGTGGGCGACGTGCCGCTCGAAGCCGAGCTCGCGCTCCGGGTCGTCGGGAGCGACGCGCCTCGCGCCACGCGGGAGCGCGCGGCGAACGTGGCCGTCTCCCTCGTCGGGCATCACGCGCCTTCGTTTGCCGCGCTCCGCGATCGATTGTGCTCGATCGCGGCGTGAGCAAGCTCGCGGCGTCGCCTCAGCGCCCTTGACAGACGGCGCTTTCGCGGGATGTTCTGCCTCGACGCTCGGGCTTTGACCCAGCGCGTCGAGATCAGCATGCCCCAGGGAAAGCTCACGCACCTCAAGATGCTCGAGGCCGAGAGCATCCACATTCTCCGCGAGGTCGTCGCGTGCTTCGAGCGACCCGTGATGCTCTACTCGATCGGGAAGGACAGCACGGTCCTCCAGCACCTCGCGCGCAAGGCATTCCACCCGGCAAAACTGCCCTTTCCGCTGCTCCACGTGGACACGACGTGGAAGTTCCGGGACATGTATGCCTACCGCGACGGCTACGTGAAGAACGAGCTCGGGGTGGATCTGCTCGTGTACACGAACGAGGAGGGGCGGCGCGCCGGCGTCGGTCCGATCACGCACGGGAGCAAGGTGCACACCGACGTGATGAAGACGCAGGCGCTGAAGCAAGCGCTCGACAAGTATGGCTTCGACGCGGCGTTCGGCGGCGCGCGGCGCGACGAGGAGAAATCGCGCGCGAAGGAGCGCGTCTTTTCGTTCCGCGACAAGTTCCACCGCTGGGACCCGAAGAGCCAGCGCCCGGAGCTCTGGAGCCTCTACAATACGGAGGTTCACAAGGGCGAGAGCATCCGGGTGTTTCCGCTGTCGAACTGGACCGAGCTCGACGTCTGGCAATACATTCACCAGGAAAAACTGCCGATCGTGCCGCTGTATTTCGCGGCGCCGCGCCCGGTCGTGGAGCGCGACGGGGTGCTCCTCATGGTGGACGACGAGCGGCTGCCGCTCCGGCCGGGGGAGGCGCCGATGATGAAGAAGGTCCGGTTCCGGACGCTCGGCTGTTATCCGCTCTCGGGCGCGATCGAGAGCGAGGCCACGACGCTGCCCGAGATCATCCAGGAGATGCTGCTCGCGAGGCAGAGCGAGCGCCAGGGCCGGCTGATCGATTTCGATCAATCGGGGAGCATGGAAGAGAAGAAGCGCGAAGGGTACTTCTGAGATGAGCCACGAAGAAGACCTCGCCAGGACCGACATCGAGGCCTACCTCGCGCGGAACGAGCGGAAGGAGCTCTTGCGCTTCCTCACGTGCGGGAACGTCGACGACGGCAAGAGCACGCTGATCGGCAGGCTGCTGCACGACACGAAGGGCATTTACGAGGATCAGCTCGCCGCGGTCGCCAAGGACAGCAAGGTCTTCGGCACGCAGGGCGGCGCGCTCGACCTCGCGCTGCTCGTCGACGGCCTGAAGAGCGAGCGCGAGCAGGGGATCACGATCGACGTCGCGTATCGGTATTTTTCGACGGCGCGGCGCAAGTACATCATCGCGGATACGCCGGGCCACGAGCAATACACGCGCAACATGGCCACGGGCGCGAGCACGGCCGAGCTCGCGGTGATCCTGATCGACGCGCGCAAGGGCGTGACGACGCAGACGAAGCGGCACGCGTTCATCACGAGCCTGCTCGGCATCCGCAAGGTCGTCGTGGCCGTGAACAAGATGGATCTCGTCGGGTATTCGCGAGAGGTGTTCGAGGAGATCCGGCGCGTGTACCTCGATTTCGCGGCGCTCTTGCCCGACCGGCACCACTGGTTCCTCCCGATGAGCGCGCTCGCGGGCGACAACGTGGTCGAGAAGAGCGCGGCCATGCCCTGGTTCGAAGGCGAGCCGCTGCTCGAATTGCTGGATACGGTGCCGCTCGACGAGGCGTCGAACACGGTGGATCTGCGGTTCCCCGTGCAATACGTGAACCGGCCGGACCTGGATTTTCGTGGGTTTGCCGGGACGATCGCGTCGGGCGCGGTGCGCGTCGGCGACGAGCTCGTGTCGCTGCCGTCCGGGCGCACGAGCAAGGTCGCGCGGATCGTGACGTGGGAGGGCGATCTGGCCGAGGCCGCGGCGCCGATGTCGGTGACGCTGACGCTCGAAGACGAGATCGACGCGAGCCGCGGCGATGTATTGTGTCACTCGGACAACCGTCCCGAGATCTCGACGCGGGTCCTGGCGATGCTCGTGTGGATGGACGAGCGGCCGATGGTGCCGGGGCGCGAATACTGGATCAAGCACGGGCCGCTCCGCACGCCGGGCAGCGTGACGCGGGTCGTGCACCGCGTGGACGTGAACACGCTGGAGAAGAGCGACGCGCCGGCGCTCGCGTTGAACGAGATCGGCCGCGTGGAGCTGCGCACGAGCCGGCCGCTTTTGTTCGACGCGTACACGAAGAACCGGGCGACGGGCGCGTTCATCGTGATCGACCGCGTGACGAACGGCACCGTCGGCGCGGGGATGATCGTCGAGAGCGCGGAGGGGCGCTGGGACGATCCGGCGCAAGGCAGGCTCACGCGGGCGGAGAGCGCGGTCACGGGCGAGGAGCGCGAAAAACGATATGGGCAGCGGCCGACGACGATCCTGATCACGGGGCTCGCGGGGTCCGGAAAGACCAGCGTGGCGCGGGAGGTCGAGCGCAGGCTCTTCGATCTCGGCCGCGCGGTGGTCGCGATCGACGGGCAATCGATGCGGCACGGGATGAACCGGGACCTCGGCTTCTCCGCGTCGGACCGCTCGGAGAACCTGCGCCGCTCGATGGAGGTCGCGAAGCTCCTGAACGATGCGGGTCTGCTTTGCGTGGCCTCGCTGGTCGCGCCGGAGGACGCGGTGCGAAAGCGCGCGCGGGAGCTCGTGGGCCCGGAGCGGTTTTTCCTGGTCCACCTCGCCGCGCCGCTCGAATGGTGCCGCAAGGTCGATCGGAGCGGGATTTACCGCGACGCCGAGGCGGGCAAGGTCTCGAACGTGCCGGGGCTCGATTTCCGGTACGAGCCGCCCGAGGACGCGGACCTCGTCCTGCCGAGCCATGCGTTGAGCATCGCCGAATGCGCCGAGCGTATCGTGCGGGAGCTCGAACGGCGGGGGAGGATCGTGTAGGCGCGGGGCACGCGCGGCGCCGGCGTTGACAAGCCTCGGGGATGTGTTCCGATGGCGTCATGCGTCGTGCTCATGTCTCCTTTCTTTCTGCCTCTGTTTTCGCGCTGGCCGTCGGAGTTGCTCCCGCTGCGACGGCGACGAGCGGGTATTTCGTGTCGGGTGGGTCTTCGAACGTCACACGGCATCGAACGCTGCTCGTGACTTCCCCGCAGAAAACGACGGTCGTCGATCAGATCGAGTTTGGGCCCGTCCCCGAGTCGTTCGCGTGGGTCTTGCCCGTTCCGGGGCCGGCCACGGTCGCTCTCTCCTCCGACGCGCTCTTCAACAACCTCGACGCCGTCACGAAGACCGTGATCGCGCCGCCGCCGCTTGCGTGTCCTCCTTCGGACTGCGGCGCGGGAGGCATGGGCGGCGCAGGGGGCGGGGGAGGGGGAATGCCCGCGGAGGTCGTCCCCGCGCGGGGGACGGTCGATCCGTACGAGCTCGTCTTCACGCAACCCGGCAGCGCGCAATCCATCAAGGATTGGCTTGCGGCGGGCGGCTTCGCCGTCGATGCCGGTACGTCGGCGCTCATCGATTCGCTCGCGACGGTGCAGGGGTATGGCTTCGTCGCGCTGAAGATGGTCCCGCCCGCGGGCGTGTCGGTGGCGCGCCCGATTCGTGTCACGTTGCAAGGATCGGTTCCCACGTTGCCGATGCGCTTTTCGCGGGCCGGGGCGCCGATGGTCCTGCCGACGCGGCTCTACGTCGTCGCCGGCGCCCGCGCGGATACCCAGAACATGCCTTCGGTGGCCGTTTCTCTGGACAACCTCGTCTGGAACTGGGACACGGGCATGAGCAATTACGCGGCGCTGCGGCAGGATGCGTTCAATGTCGTCGGCGGGGGAGGATGGGTCGTCGAGCACGCCGCGCCTTTTCCGGTGAGCACGTTCAAGAGCGACATGCTCGCCCTGGCCACCATGCAGCCAGCGGCGAGCGGATGGGGGAAGGACGCGGGCGAGGCGTCGAGCGGCTGCACGGCCGACATGGACGCGATTTTCGACGGGCTCGACCCGAATGCGACGTGGGTGACGCGGTTCGAAGGAAACCTCGCGCCCGCCGGTCTCATGAACGACCTCACCGTGGGCACGTCGGCCAATCAAATGGCTGTGCCGAGCACGATCGTGGTGAAGGAAGGCGCGACCGAGGGGACCCCACCTGCGTGCCCCGATCCCTGTGGGAGCGGCGGCATGGGCGGCATGGGCGGGATGGCGAGCGGCAGCGGCGGCGCGGGAGGAATGCCGAGCGGGAGCGGGGGGAGCGGCGGAATGGGTGGCAGCGGCGGAATGGGGGGCAGCGGCGGAACGCACGCGGCGTGTACCCCAGGCGAGCAGGTCGAATGCGCGTGTCCGGGTGGAACTCCGGGGGCGCAGGCCTGCAATCAGGACGGGACCGGATTCGAGTCTTGCCAATGCCTTGCACCCGAGGACAAGGGCGGATGCGGCTGCGAGGCGGCCGGGGCCGGCGCGGGCTCGGCCGGCGTGGCCCTCGGGTTCCTCGCGCTGGCCTCCGGCCTCGTCCGACGCAGGCGGGCAGACCGATCGTAGAAGCGCGCTCCACGCCGCTCGCCAGCGGACCTCGTTCGCTTTATCTATAGCCGAGCCCCATGTCGACCGCCGTCCTCGTCTCCTGCCACGGGACCGTCTCCCGCACCGAAGACATCCCCGCGTTTTTGAACAACATCCGTCGGGGTCGCCCGACGCCGCCCGAGCTCGTCGCCGAGGTGACGCACCGGTTCAAGGCGATCGGCGGCTCGCCGCTCATGGCCGTCACCGAGGCCCAGGCGCGCGCGCTCGAAGCGCGGATCGGCATTCCGGTGGTCGTCTCGGGCCGGCTCTGGCATCCGTATCCGAGCGAGGTCCTGCCCGGGATCGTCGCGAAGGGCGTGCGGACGCTCCTCTCGCTCCCGCTCGCGCCGCAGTCGGTCGACGTGTATCACGGGCCCGTCCGCGAGGCCGCCGCGAATCACCCGGAGCTCACCGTCCGCACAGCGCCGGCCTGGGGCATGGAGCCCGCGCTGATCGACGCGTTCGTCGAGACCATCGACGAGGCGCTCGCCGCCGTGCCCGCGGAGGAGCGGGCGACGGTGCCGATCGTCCTGTCGGCGCACAGCCTGCCGCGCCGGGTGATCGCCATGGGGGACAAGTACGAGGTCCAGTTCCGCGCGATGGCCGGCGCCGTGGCGGCGCGGCTCGAAGCGCGTGGTCTTTCCACGCGCATCGCCTTCCAGAGCCAGGGCGCGAGCGCCGAGCCGTGGCTCGGGCCGGACCTCGCCGAGACGTTCGCGGGCCTCGCGGAGAAGGGCGCGCAGTCCGTGCTCGTCGCCCCGATCGGGTTCCTCGCCGAGCACGTCGAGACGCTTTACGACCTCGACATCGAGGCGCCGCAGATCGCCGCGAAGGCGGGGATCGGGCGGTTCTACCGGGCGAAGGCGGTGTGTGACCGGCCGCGCTTCATCGACGCGCTCGAGGCCGTCGTGCGGCGCGAGCTCGACCGGTAAGGTTTGGCGGCGACAGCCTCCCGGAAAACGTACATGGCGAACGGTCCGGATCTTTGCGTGCCTCCATGCTGCGGGGGCTTGTCCCGCGAGCGGCTCCGCTGATACTTCTCGAACTGTCACGGATCGGAGGTCCGCACACGATGGAACGTGAACGAACGTCCCTCTTCGCGCGCCACGCGCTCGCCCTCGTGGGAGGCGCCGCCCTTGTCGGCACGACGTTGCTCGGCCCCGATGCCCTCGCCGGAGGTTCGGCGCCGCCCGACATCCGCGTGATCGAGGTGAAGGGCAGCGACACGCCGAAGGTCGTGGCGAAGGCCGTGATCGATCAGCCGCCCGAGAAGGTGTGGCAGGTGGTCTCGGAGTGCGCGAGCTACAAGAAGCGCATGCCGCGCATCGAGGCCTCGCGGCTCGTCAAGCAGGAAGGGAACAAGCACACCTGCGAGGTGACGATCGCGATGCCCTTCCCGCTCTCGAACCTGACGGCCGTCACCGAGGCCGTGCACGAGGTGAGCGACCAGGGCATGTCGCGGCGCTGGAAGCTCCTGCGCGGCGACTACAAGTTCAACCAGGGGAGCTGGGAAGTGAAGCCACACGACGGCGGCAAGAAGAGCCTCGTCGTGTACACGGTGCACGCCGAGCCGAACACCGCGCTGCCCGGCTGGATCCGCGAAGCCGCCCAGAAGAAGGCGATCCCGGAGCTCTTCGAGCGCGTCGGCGAGGAAGCGTCGAAGCTGAAGTGACGGGTTTGGGGGGCAGCGCGCGGCGCTAGCTGCGCGAGCTCCCCATCGTCGAAGGCGCGAGGAGCGCGCACCGACCGAGCAGACCTCGCTTCGGGTCGCGCAGCGCGTCGCGCTCCGGCACGTCGTCCGCGGGGGCGAGCGCGAGGAAGCGGCGCTCTTCCAGGCGCAAGAGCGCCCCGTCGAGCGCGCCGCGCGATACCTCCGGCATGTACGCTCGCAGCGCCGAGAGCGAGATGCCGCCCGAGGTGCGGTCCTCCGACTCCAGCGCGCCGAGCGCATCGAGGACCCTCGCTTCGGCGTAGGCCTCGGGGCCGAGCTGGCGCAGCGAGACCACGCGCTCGATATGCGATGCGAGCACCTCGAGGTCCGCGTCCTCCATCGTCCACACGATGTCCGCGACTGCGCGCGCCGTGCTCCGCGCGTGCGAGGCCGCCGGGTTTGGCGGCGTGCGCTTCATGGCGAGGCGCGCGACGAATTGCTGCACGCGTCCCCAGATGGAAGGCGAGGAGACCGGCGGCTCGTCCGAGCCCGGGATCGGGGTTTCGTCCGAAGACGCCTCGGGTTCGTCCGTACAGACCGCGTTTTCCCAGCCGAGGTCGGCGAATCGGGGCGGGGCGAGGGGCTCGCCGAGCTGTGTAAAGCGAGCCGAGGGTAACGTTTTCCGATCAGACCGTATTGACAACCCGGCGAGCGCCGCGAGGGCCGTGTCGTCATCGTCGGAGTCGGCGAATGCCGGGGGCAGGACGGGTTCGGCGGGTTCGTCGTCCCAGGCTTCCGCGTTACTTTCGTATCGATCTCCCTCTTGATCGAGCAGCGCCATCTCCCGTTCGTCCGGGCTCATGGCGCGGGTCGCCGGCCCATCGCTCGACGCGACTTCGTCCACGAAAAGCCCTTCCATTGCGCGCCTCGTGGGTGCGTCGTGGCGGGTGTCGGGCGGCTCGTCGTGGAGGAAGGGGTCGAAGGTCATGGCGTCGTACGGCGAGTTGGACGGGGCAAACCCCAAGAAGGTTTCACTGTCCGAAAGGCCGAGGCAACGAGACTCTTTCCGGCGTATGCACTTTTTGGTTTGGCCAGGTGCACAGAGCCGAGTTGATCGTGACCAGGGCGGTAAGACAGCTGCGCCTTCCTGGGGCCTGCCCCTGGTCGGCCGCGGTACCCTTGCACGCGCGGTTTTTTGCCCAGACGCCGAGCAGAGCTCGGACACCACGGCCGACCAGGGGCAGCGAAGACCGAGGTCCTCGCGAGCCCTGGGGAGGCCTGGGCGGCTTGCGCCGATCAGACCTCCCCCGTTTTCCTACATGTGTTGAGGAGGCCATTCGTCCGAACGAAAGCGACGAGGCCGTTCTTTTTTTTCGACGCGCGTGGGTTTCGTGCTCCAAACCACACCGCGGTCCGAGGGATGGACGGGTGGGGAGAATTACTCGGAGCAGATGTACTGGAGGGGGCAGGACTCGGCGATCGCACAGCCGTCGCCGCACTCCTCGAAGCAGCTCAGGCACTGCTGGTAGGCCGCGTCGTTCATGCAGGCGGCCTTGGAGGTGCGTTCGAGGTCGCACTTGGTCTGGGCCTGCTCGTCCGAGTAGCCGCCGCAAGCGGCGAGGACGAGGCCAAGGAAGGAGCTGAGCACGAAGGTCTGGAGGGCGCGTCGCATGATGAACTCCTCGGTGGTGCGTTCGCCCCCTCCTACCACGACTGCAGAGAGCGCGCGCGCAGACGTGTCTGTGGTGGGCGCTCGTGTTCCCACTTTGCTAGCCCGCACACGCCGCAAGTCGGTATCTTCCCCAGCCGAGACGAGGGCTCACGGTACGCGGAGGTTGCGTCGAGGCATGGGCAAGCCGGAGGTTTGGGAGGATTGGTTGCCGCTCCGGGCGGGCAGTCCGCACCGTTATCGCTTCGAGGAGCCGGATCTCTTGATCGTTCGCGACGACGGCGACGTCTCCGGTGCCGACATGGCGCGCATGTACGACCTCGTGGAGGAGTTTGCTGCGCGCCTGAGGAGGCGGCTCTTTTGGATCACGGACATCTCGCGGCTCGGGCGGGTGACCGAGGAGGCAGGAAAGGTCTCCATCGCGCGGGACCTCAAGCCGCACCTGCGCGGCTCGATCGTCTGCGGGGGCAGCTTTCACCAGCGGCACCTCGCGAACATGGTGGTCAAGGCCATGCGCGTCCTCCGGCCGGAGCGTGGGAAGGGCAACATGGTCTTCTGTGCCACGGTCGCCGAGGCGCGGGCCATCGCCGAAGAGCAGCGGCGCCGTTCAAGCGGCTCGTCGTAGAGGCGTTCTTGCGGCGGGAGCCGTGTTCCTGCTTCGCTGGCCGGGCTTTGCGCAAGTCGGTATGTTTCCCGATAGGGCGAGGCTCTCAGGTACGGGGGGAGGGTACGTCGAGGCATGGAGGCGCGGTGAAAGCAGAGTTTCCGGAGGATGGGTCGCCGCTCGGGGCGCATCGGTATCGATTCGAAGCGCCGGACCTCTTCCTCCTTCGTATCGTGGGCGATGTCGGCCTCTCCGATACGCAGGCCATGTTCGAAAGGCTCGAGGAGCTGTCCGGGAGAGCAGGGCGGCCGATCTTCTGGCTCGCGGATATCTCGGAGCTCGGGGAGGTGAGCCAGGCAGCCCGCAAGTTTCCCCTGAAGCTCGACCCTGCACGGTGGCTCCGGGCCACGGCCGTGTTCGGGGGCAGCTTTCAGCAGCGGCTCATGGCAAACCTCGTGATGAAGGCAATTCCGCTTTTGCGTCCGAGTCGGCGGATGAGCCCCCTTTTCTTCTGCGCCACCGAGGTCGAGGCGCGGGCGTTCGTCGAAAAGGAGCGGCAGAGCGAGGGCAGATCGTCGTGAGAGGCAGGGAGCCATGAAGTTCTTCGTCTTGCAGAGCGGAGCCGGGTCGAGCCACGAGACGGCCTTCGCGCCGCTGGAACCCCAGTTCAAAGAGGGCCTCACGTGCCCGGCCTGCGGTCGGGCGCTCACGGACAAGGAATGGATTCCGCCGCTCCGCGCAGAGGTTTTTGCGCGCGGCGAAGCGCTCGGGGATGTGGCGTTCGGGCCGGGCCTCGATGTGCTGATCTCCGAGCGGTTCCTCGATGCGTGGCGCGAAAAGAAGCTCTCGGGGCTCCACGGGCTGAAGGAGGTCGAGATCCGGAAGGTGCACCCGGAGACGGCGGCACCACATTCCCGGTATCACCTTGCGATGGCCGGATACGGAATGACGCAGATCGACCCGAAGCGGAGCCAAGTGACGCGCGAGGGCGATCCCGATTGCCTGCAATGCATGGGCGGCGCCGAGGTCGTGCTCGTCGAGGGAATGACGATCGACGAGCCGACGTGGAGCGGCGAGGACGTCTTCGTGCCCTGGGGATTCGGCGGTTGCCTCGTGGCGACCGAGCGGGTGCTCGTCCTGCGTGACGAGTTCGGCCTGACGAACGTGACGCTCGTGCCGACCGAGGAATTCGTCTGGAAGCGACCTTGAGGGGGATCAGGGCGCCTTTGTTTCGCGCAGGAGCGCGACCATCGCCTCGGCGACGCCAGCCGCGGACGCCGGGTTCTGCCCCGTGACCAGGCGGCCATCCACGACCACCTGCTTCTGCCATTTCGGCGCGCCGACGAAGCGCCCGCCCCGCGCAACGAGGCGATCCTCGAGCAGGAAGGGCACCACGTTTTCGAGCTTCACCGCGCGCTCCTCCTCGTTCGTGAAGCCATTCACTTGCTTGCCGGCGACGAGGTACGCGCCATTCGAGAGGCGCACGTTCACGAGCGCCGCGGGGCCGTGGCAGACCGCTCCCACCACGCCGCCGGCCTCGTAGATCCGCGCCGTGGCCTTCGCAAAGGCGGGATCGTCGGGAAGATCCCACATGGCACCGTGCCCTCCGGCGAAAAAGATGGCCGCGTAACGCGAGGGATCCACCGCGCTCGAGGGCGTGCTCTCGTGCAAGCGTCGCGTCACCTCAGGATCGTCGAGGAAGGCGGCGTTCACCGCGTCGGCGCGGTCGACGCCGTCGAGCGGGACGCGTCCGCCGCGCACCGACGCGAACTCGACCGCGATGCCCGCCCGCGTGAACACCGCGTACGGGTGCGCGATCTCGGGCAGGTAGGCGCCGGTGCTCTCGCCGGTATCGCCCTTCTTGTCGTGGCTGGTCATCGCGAGCAAAACAGGCTTCATCACGTTGCCCTCCTTGGGCTCAGGTTTGTCAGAAACAACGCCCGTGGGGGTCGCGGGGGACGTCGCCGGTCCGCCGCACGCCGCGAGCAGGCCCGCGGCGAGCAGCCACACGGGCAAGGCGCGACCGACGACCGGCCGCTCCGTTTCGGGGTTCGACATGCCCCTCTTGATAATCGTCCCCCTCGGCGTCCGGTAGACGACCCCGCGTCGAAGCATTTGTACTATCGTGTTGAACGATGACGGCGCCGAGCCTCGCGGGCACCCTCCCCAACCTCGAAGCCTTCTGCCGCACGTACGAGACCGGCAGCTTCACCAAGGCCGCGCGGGTCCTCTCCGTCACGCCGCAAGCCACCAGCCGGAGCGTCGCCCGGCTCGAGCGCGCCCTCGGCGTCACGTTGTTCCGCAGGACCACCCGCAGCCTCGCGCCGACCGACGCCGCGCGCCGTTATTATGACCTCTGCGTGCAGGCCCTCTCGCTCCTCTCCACCGGCGAACGCGAGCTTGCCAGCGGAAAAAAGGCCGTGGAGGGGCGCGTGCGCATCAGCGTGCCCACCACGTACGGGCATCACCGCCTGCTGCCCTCCCTCGGCACATTTCGCGAGCGTTATCCTGGCATCGCCGTCGATGTGAACGTCTCGAACCAAAACGTCGACTTCGTGCGCGACGGCTACGACCTCGCCATCCGGATGGGCACCATCGACGACAAGACGCTGGTCGCTCGTAAGCTCGGCGATTTCGCGCTGGGCGTCTATGCGAGCCCCTCTTATGTCGCCCGCCACGGCGCGCCGCGCACGCCCGACGACCTCGCAGAGCACACCTGCGTGGCATTCGTCATGCCGCGCTCGGGCCGCGTGCTTCCGTGGACATTCACACCCGCGCCGGAGAGGTTCGAACCGGAGGCACCTTATCGATGCTCGGACGACGTGCTCGGCATCGTCACGCTCGCGCGGGCCGGGGTGGGGCTCGTGCAGGTGTACGACTTTCTGGTGGAGGACGACGTGGCGCGCGGCACGCTCGTCGAGGTGCTCGGCTCCTTTCGCGGCAAGAGCCGCCCCTTTTCGCTGCTCTATCCGAAGGGCGTGGAGCCCTCGCGCCCCGTGCGCGCGTTCATCGATTTCATCGTGGCGACCGCGCGCGAGGGGCGCCTGAGCCATGGGGCGCTCGTGCGGGCGGAGGCGCCCGTCCGGAAGCGTCCTTGAGTGCAATCAGGCGACGTGGCGGCCGAGGGCGAGCTTTTCGAGCCGCTCGATGGCCGCGAGCACGGAGGGGGTTTCCGTGAGCAACGCCGCCATGGGGTCGAAGATGCGCGCGACGCGGCGGGGGACCGTGCGAATGTCGAAGGCGCGCGGATCGAGCGCGTCGTCGACCTCGTCCCAGGTGAGCGGCGTGGAGACGCGCGCGCCGGGGACCGCGCGCACGGCATAGGGAGCGACGATGGTGCGGGACGCGCCGGTTTGTCCGGTATCGACATAAACGCGCGGGCCGCGGCGCTGCTTCGAGCGCTCCATGGTGGCGATGTCGGGGTGCCTTCGGACGAGCAAGTGGCCGAGCAGGTCGGCGAGGGCGCGCGCCGTCTCGTAGGAGACCGCGGGGCCGAGGGGGACGAAGACGTGCAGGCCCGATTGGCCGGAGGTCTTGGGAAAACCCGTGAGGCCGATCTGATCGAGCAGGTCCTTGAGCGAGCGCGCGAGGGTGATGACGTTCGCGAAGGTCCCGCCGCTGACGTCGAGGTCGATGTTGAAAAAATCTGCCTCTTCGAGGTGCGGGGCGCGGGAGGCGATCACGTGAATGGGGATCGTGCCGAGGTTCGCGACGTGGAGGAGCGTGGCCTCGTCGCGGATGTGAAAGACCTCGAGCAAGTCCTCGCGCCCCGGCAGGCGGACGCGGAGCGTGGGCACCCAGGCGGGCAGGCCCGCGGGGACGTTCCATTGATAGAAAAACTTGCCGTCGATGCCGTCGGGATAACGCACGAGCATCACCGGCCGGTCGCGCACGTGCGGCAGGAGGACGGGCGCGACGGCGGCGTAATAGTCCGCGACGTCCTGCTTGGTGATGCCGTCCGCGGGGAAGAGGAGCTTGTCGGGGTTGTTGACGGGGACCTGGGCGGGCCCGCCCGCGGCGCCGCCCGTGCGGGCGGATTCGGCCGCGAGGCGCTCGATCTCGGCCTCCTCCCGATCGGCGTGCGGCGAGGCCACGCACTCCTCGGGCGCGACGTCGTCCCGGATGCCGCGGAACACCGGGAAACGTAGATTGCCCTCGTCGGTATACCCGGAAAAACGCACGGACACGACGAGCTCGGGGCGGACGTGGACGCGGCCGCGCGGCGCGGCGTTGTAAGCGCCTCGCGCGGTGGGTTTGTCCGTACGCAACGGGGTGAGGTGCGCGAGCAGGGCTCCGATCGCGTCCGCGTCGAGGCCACTGCCGACCTTGCCGCGGTAGCGCAGCTCGCCGGCCTCGTAGGCCGCGACGTCGAGCGCGCCGAGCCGGGCGCGGCCGCCTTCGCCGAGGGTATATCCGACGACCACGAAATCGTCGTCGCGCTGGCACTTGAGCTTGATCCAGTCGTACGAACGCGCGGGGCCGGGGCGATAAGGGGCGTCGCGGCGCTTGGCGACGAGGCCCTCCATCCGGCGCTCGCGACAGAAATCGAAGAGCATCGTGGGGTCGCCCTCGATCATGTCGAGGGTGCGGATTTCACCGGGCGCGCGGACGAGGCTTTGCAGGATCTCCTTGCGCGCGTGGAGCGGGAGGCGGCGCAGGTCGCGGTCGCCGATCGCGAGCAGGTCGAAGACCACGAAGAGGACGGGGATCTGGGTTTCGGCGCGGCGGATGTCGGCGCTGTTCGCGAGGTGGATGCGCTGGGCGAGGCGCTGGAAGCTCGGCTGCCCGGCCTGGTCGAGGGCGATGATCTCGCCGTCGAGGACGAGGCGGGCGGCGGGGAGTTTGTCGACGGCGCGCGCGACCTCGGGATAAACCCGCGAGACGTCGCGCAGGCTCCGCGACTGGAGCAGGACGTCCGAGCCGTTTTTCCGGGCAATGCAGCGGACGCCGTCCAGCTTGAGCTCGAAGACGTAGTTCGAGCCGACCGGGCCCTTCGGCGACGGGCAGGCGCGCATGGGGACCATGTTTGGCTCGATGGAACCGACGGGCGCGCCGAACGCCGCGGCGCGCGCTTCGAGCGCCTCGGCGATGTCCGAGGCGTGGCCGAGCTCGTCGACGTCGAGGCCGGAGAGGACGGAGCGGGGTTTTTCCTGGACGATGTCGCTGCCCGGCGCCGCGAAGGCGTCGTGCTTCTTGAAGAGGAGCCAGTCCTTGTCGGAATCCTTCAGCCGGACCAGGAGGAAGCGGCCGTGGAGCTTGTGGCCCGAGAGCTCGAACTCGAGTTTGCCCTTGCGTAACTGTTCCTCGGCGGGTTCGTCCAGGTACCGAACGCGGCCGGTGTCCCACGCGATCATGGGTCCGGCACCGTAATTGCCCTCGGGGATGACGTCCTCGAAATGGAGATATTCGAGGGGGTGCGGCTCGGTGCGGACGGCGAGGCGGCGCTCGCCCGGATGCAACGTGGGCCCCTTGGGCACGGAAAAGCTCTCGAGCGCGCCGCCTACCTCGAGGCGCAGATCGTAATGGCGGCGCCGAGCGTCGTGCAGGTGCACGACATACGCGCCCTCCCTCGTCGCGCCGGGCGAGCCGGCGGGGCCTCCGAAGGGCTCGGGGGTTTGACCGGGATCACGCTTTTTCCGGTATGCGTCGAGCTTCGGAGGTCCGTCCACAGGGTCCTTGGGCATCGTCCACGACCTTTGCAAGGATCGATGCGCATGGCTGCGCGATCCACGGGCACCGGGACCATCTCGTTTGGCTTGGTTTCCATTCCGGTCAAGATGTACACGGCCACGTCTTCCCACGGCGTCGGTTTCCACATGCTTCACAAGAAATGTGGGACCCGCGTCAAACAGCAATTGTTCTGTCCGTACGACCGCGAGGTGGTCGAGCGATCGGACACGATGCGGGGGTTCGAGTACGCGCGGGAGCAATACGTCGAGGTGACGGACCAGGACCTCGACGCGGTGCGCGCGGAGCGGACGGACCGGATCGACATCGTCGAGTTCGTACCGGCAGAGACCGTCGACCTGCTTTACGTCGACAAGACGAATTACCTGGGCCCGGACAAGGGCGGCGCGCGGGCGTACAAGCTGCTCGCGGAGGCGATGGAGCGGACGAAGACGTTCGCGGTCGGCCGTTATGGCGTGCGCGGCAAGGATCAGCTCGTCCTTCTGCGGCCGTACAAGGGCGGGCTCATCATGCACCAGGTGTATTACGCGGACGAGGTGCGGCCGTTCGAGGAGGTCGCGCCGCCGGCCAAGGTGGACTTCCGGCCGCAAGAAGAGGACCTCGCCGACCGGCTCATCGGCGAGCTGTCGACCGACGCGTTCCACCCGGAGAACTACCACGACCAATATCAAGAGCGGCTGACGGGGCTCATCGAGAAGAAGGCGGCGGGGCAGGAAATCGCGCTGCCGCCGGCCGAGCCCCAGGCGCAGATCATCGATCTGTTCGAGGCGCTGAAGCAGAGCTTGAAGCAAAAGGCGCCCGCCGCGGCCACGCCGAAGGAAGAGGAGGCGCCCGCGGCCGAGGAGGCGCCCGCGGAGGAGCGACCGCGTCCGTCGGTGAAGAAGGCCGCGCCCCGGCGGGAGCGCGTGAGGAAAGCAGGATAACGAAGACCGAGCAGCGTCGTCCGCGGGCGCGCTCCGTGGTACATAAGCCGGATCATGGGAGATCCGGACAAACCCGCGGTCGGCGCTCGGGAGCTACGCTCGGACGAGCCGAGCGACGCCCCCAAACCCCCGAAGAACGCGTCCCTCGGCCGCTTGCTCGGGCTCGCTCGTCCGGAGACCAGCCGGCTCGCGGCCGGGACGTTGTTTCTCGTGATCGGGACGCTGATGGGGCTGCTCGTCCCGCAGGCATTCCGGGTGATCCTGGATCGCGCCGTGAGCAAGGCGGACGGGTTCTGGACGATCGACCGCGCGGCGCTCGCGCTCATCGTGGTGGCAGCCGTGCAAGCGGTCGCGACGGCGCTTCGTTTCGTGCTCTTTACGAGCGCGGGCGAGCGGGTGGTGACGCGCCTGCGGCGGGACCTCTTCGAGCATCTGCTCGCGCAGGAGATCGCGTTTTTCGACGAGCGGAAGACGGGCGAGCTCACGAGCCGGCTCGCCGCGGACACGACGCTCGTGCAGAACGCGGTGAGCGTGAACATCTCGATGGGCCTGCGCTTCGCGGCGCAGGTGCTCGGCGGCGTCGGGTTCCTCGTGTACACGTCACCCATTCTCACGGCCGTGATGCTCGGGGTGGTACCGCCGGTGGCGCTCGGCGCCGTCGCGTATGGGCGCCGCGTGCGCAAGCTGTCGCGCGAGGCCCAGGACGCGCTCGCCCGGGCGAACGAGGTCGCCGAGGAGACGATCGCGGGCATCCGGACGGTGCGGGCGTTCGCCGCGGAGAAGACGGAGGCGGGGCGATACGCGAATGCGGTATGGGACGCATTCGCGGTGGTATGGCGGCGCATCGTGACGAGCTCCGTGTTCATGAGCATCTCGGGGTTCGCGGCGTTCGCGGCGCTCGCGCTGGTGCTCTGGTACGGCGGGCGGCTCGTGTCGCAGGGCGCGATGACGCCCGGCGGATTGACGTCGTTCTTGATTTACACGCTGATGGTGGCGTTTTCGCTCGGCGGAATCAGCGAGCTCTGGGCCGATTTGATGCGCGCGTCGGGCGCGGCCGAGCGGGTCTTCGAATTGATCGATCGGCCCCCGACGATCCCGCTCACGGAGGGCACGCGGCCTTCCGCGGTGGAGGGTCGTATCGAGCTCTCGCGCGTGAGCTTCGCGTATCCCTCGCGAAAAGACATGCCCGTGCTGCGGGATCTCGACCTCGCGATCGCGCCGGGCGAGGTGGTGGCGCTCGTGGGGCCGTCGGGGTCGGGGAAATCGACGATCGCGGCGCTGCTTCTGCGTCTGTACGATCCGACCGACGGGCGGATCGCGCTCGACGGGAAGGATTTGCGGGAGCTGTCGCCGGAATGGTTGCGGCGCAACGTGGGGGTGGTGTCGCAAGAGCCGATGCTGTTTTCGTGCAGCGTGGCGGACAACATTCGGTATGGCAGGACAACCGCGACGGAGGCCGAGGTGGAGGCCGCGGCGCGGGCGGCGAACGCGCACGAGTTCGTGTCGAAGTTCCCGGAGGGGTATGCGACGCTCGTGGGGGAGCGGGGCGTGAAGCTGTCCGGCGGGCAGAAGCAGCGGGTGGCGATCGCGCGCGCGGTGCTGAAGGATCCGCGGATCCTGGTGCTCGACGAGGCGACGAGCGCGCTCGACGCGGAGAGCGAGCACCTCGTGAAAGAAGCGCTCGACCGATTGATGAAGGGGCGAACGACGCTGATCATCGCGCACCGATTGTCGACGGTGATGGGGGCGAACCGGGTCGTGGTGATCGAGGACGGGAAGATCGTCCAGAGCGGTGATCACGCGACCTTGATGCAGCAAGGCGGGCTTTATCGGAAGCTCGTAGAGCGGCAGCTGGAAGGGGGGCGGGAGGGGATGAGGGGACACGCGGGCAGTGCATTGGCGATCGTCCCGACATCCGAGGGGGCGCAGCTTCTTTGAGCCCCGGCCGCTAGACTCGTGGTAGCCTCACCCTGAATCATCATGTCCGGGTGGGAGCTCCACGACGGGGAGAAGAAAATCGGCCCGATGAGCGAGGAGGCTGTGCTCTGGGCCATCAAGCGGGGTTTGCCCTCGTCGACGCGCGTGCGGCCCGAGGGGCAGGACGCGTGGATCACGCTCGATGATCACCCGGTGTTCGCGGACGAGCTCGTGGCGCGGAGCACGCGCGAGGGCCGGGCGCCGCGGCGTGGGCGGTGGCTCGCGTATACGCGGATGGAGCTCGTGCGCGTGGCCGTGGCGCTCGCTTCGGTCGTCGTGGCCGTGGTGGCGTATGGACACGTCGCCGAGAACAAGGACGGGCTCGTGCGCGAGATCGAGGATCGATGGCGCGAGAGCCGCGCGGAGACGTCCGCGGAGCCGACCCGCCCCGAGCCGTCCGTGGAGCCGGGCGCGGTCGGGCAGGCGATCGAGGCGGCGAACGCCGCGCAGCTCTCCACGAGCGAGCGGACGAGATTGGGGAGCGCGGCGCTCGCGGACGCGCGGATGGACGCGCGCGCGGCGGTTTGCAAGGCGCGGGCGCTGCTCGAGACGTTGCCTTCCGCGGAGAAACGAAAACCCGAGGTGGCGCGGGCCCTCGCGCAGCTCTCGTCGAAGGAGCTGCCGCTCCTGCGCGCCGAGCAGGCCGAGTTCGAGAAGACACGCGGCGTCCTCTGCGGCGACGGTACGAAGCCGAAGGATTGTCCGTGCCACGGGGCGCACGAGTCCTGTTGCGTGCTCCACAAGGGCGTGGCGCGGTGCGAGCCATTGCCCACGCGGATCCGCTGTCCTTAGCTTTCCAAGAAAATTCCGCGCAACCGCCGAGGGGCTCGCGTCGATGAAGGGGGCATGACGCGATGGTCCATGCTGGTGCTCGGGGTTTTGGGTGTGTCGGCGTGTCGGGAGGAGAATCCGTTGGAGGTGAAACGTATTTCTTCCACGGATGAAGTGTGGTATGGTGTGGGGTTTGGCCTCGCGGGGGAGGTCGTGGTCTTCGACGCGGAGACCGGGGCCGTGCGGAGCTCGGCCGAAGGGGGCGGAGGGACGCCGCGCGACATGGCCGTCGATCCGGACGGCTCGCGATTGTGGGTGCTCGAAGAAAATGAGGATGCGTCGGGCGGCGAGATCCGGGTGTGTCCGTTCGACGAGGGCGCGGTGGGGGCGTGCGCGCACGCGGCGTGGGTGGATGGAGGCGGCGCGCTTTTCGCGACGAACGAGGGGCTCTGGGTGTTCGAGCACGCGACGTACGGGTCGCGGTGGAAGGTGCTGCGGGAGGGGACGATCGCAAAAGGGGTCCACGCGCCGCGGCCCGCTTCGGTGTGGAGGGAGGGAGACCGGGTGGAGGTGCTTTCGTATGGCGTGGACGATGACCGATTGATCCGGATGTCGGGGACGCTGACGGAAAACGGGTTGGTCGTGGCGACGGGCCTCGACCTGGGGTCGCCCGGCGAGAGGCCGCCGACGGCGCGATTCGTTCCGCTGTCGGCCGATTCCGGGCTGCTCTGGGACGTGGTCGGGGGTGATGTCGCCCTGCGGAAGGTGGGCGCCGAGGGCGCGGAGGAGGCCGTGATGCTCGGGGTCGGTCCGGGGATCGATAGGATCGAGGCGGCGGCGGTGCTCTCCGGGGCGGCGATCGTGCTGTCGACGAATACGTCGTGGATCGTGCAGCTCGGGGAGGAAAACGAGGTCCTCGGCGTGACCGCGGTCGCGCTCGAGGGAGAGGTTCGTCGCGCGGGTACATTTTTCTCGCGAGACCTGGCCACGGTCGGGGACCGGGCGCTCGTCGCGACCGACCAGGGCGTCCGCGCCATCCTGGTGGAAAAGGAGGGCAAGGCTGCGTTCCTCGACGATCGGTTCGATGGAAGCCGGCTGCGAGGTCCGCTTTTGGTGGTGCGCGCCTCGAATTGACGCGCCGCGTGCCACCAAGATGTCACGAAAAACGGAGTGCGGTTCGGAAGGAAAACCTGTACATTCGACTCGTGGCCTCCTCCCGAACCTTCGTCCTTTGGGCTCTTGGGTTGGTCTCGGTCGCGGGTTGCTCGGAGGAGCAGATCCTCACGCCGAGCAATCCCCTTCCGGTCGACGTCGACGAGGGGTTTGGCGGCGCGGGCGGCGACGCCGGGTCGGGCGGCGCGGGCGGCGTCGGAGGCGTCGGGGGCGCGGGCGGCGCGGGAGGAATGGGCGGCGTCGGGGGAATGGGCGGCGCGGGCGGAACGGGCGGCATGGGCGGCGGCGGCGGGGGCGGCGGCGCCGATGCCATCCCGGTCGACACCGATTGCGTGGCCGACATGGGGTCGCCCGAGGTGGTGAAGGTGGGGATGCCCGGAAAGCTGCGGCTCATCGGGTGTGTGGTCACCCCGGACAAAGCATTCGCGGGCGAGGTGCTCATCGAGAGCGACACGCTGACGTGCGTGGGCCCGTCGTGCGAGGAAGCGCCGGGCGCCGCGGACGCGACGGTCGTCAAGACGCACGGGGTCATCCTGCCGGGGATGATCGACACGCACAACCACATCCTGTTCGACATCTTCGACGAGTCGGATTGGAGCCCGACGAAGGCGTACGGCAACCACAACCAGTGGACGGCCGAGCCGCGTTACGGCGCGATGGTCGACGCGAAGCAATACCTGAACGGCGAGGGGACGCCGAACCTCGACCCGGGCTTCGGCTGCGAGATGAACAAGTACGGCGAAATGAAGGGCCTCGTCGCCGGGACGACGAGCATCGCCGGCGCGGCGAACCCGATCGACAAGACGTGTTATGGGTCGCTCGCGAGGACGATCGATCAAAAGGGAAATGACCTCACCGCGGACAAGGTGCAGGTCTCGACGCTGTTCCCGCCGTCGAGCGGGGATACGGTTTGCAGCAATTTCATCGTCGACAAGACGGACGCGTACGTCATTCATTGCGGCGAGGGCGTGGACGAGACGGCGAAAAAGGAGTTCACGACGCTCGGGACGTCGACGAACCCGGACGGGTGTTTGTACGCCGCGGAGACGACGATCGTGCACGGGACGGCCTTCGGGCCCGACGAGTTCGGGGTGATGGCGGACAAGGGCATGAGCCTCGTGTGGTCGCCGCGCTCGAACGTGTTTCTTTATGGCGGCGGGACAGACCTCACGAAGACGACGGACGTGCCGCTGGCGTTGTCGCTGGGCATCAATGTGGCGCTGGCGCCGGATTGGTCGCTCGGGGGCAGCCAGAATCTGCTCGACGAGCTGCGCTTCGCCAACAAGGTCGACAACGAGGCATTCGGCGACGTGCTCTCACCGGCCATGCTGGTCCGCATGGTGACGGTGAATGCGGCGAAGGCGCTCGGGCTGTCGGATGTGCTCGGATCGCTCGAGGTCGGGAAAAAGGCGGACGTGACGGTGATCGCGGGCGACGGGAGCATGCCTTTCCATGCGGTGCTCGCGGCGCGGCCGAAGGATGTGTCGCTCGTGGTGGTGAATGGCGTGCCGCTTTATGGAGACGCGGTGCTCGCGGCGCTCGGGCCCGCGGCGCCGGGCTGCGAGGCGCTCGATGTCTGCGGGGCGGCGAAGTTCGCCTGCGTGGCCGAGACGGGCGGCACGACGACGAACAAGTTCGGGCAGACGTGGGCCGAGATCACGCAGATCCTCTCGTCGGAGCTCACGACGTACGACGAGATGAACCTGTCGGCGTGGGATTTCGCGCCGCTCGCGCCGCTCGTGAAATGCGAATGATCGGTCAGGCCGTCCTGCGGAAGACGAGCGAATGATTGTTGGCGGGCATGGGGACGGTCTCCTCGTGCACGAAGCCCGTTTGCCGCGCGAGGCGCGCGAGGTCGTCGAGGTCGCGCACGCCCCAGGACGGGTCCCTCTCCCGTAACGAGGCGTCGAATGCCTCGTTGCTCGGCGCCGTGTACGAGCCCGAGAATCGATAAGGGCCGTACGTGAAGAGTACGCCGCCCGCGGGGAGAATGCGCGCGGCGCCGCGGAAGAGGCCCTCGCACGCGCGGAAGGGGGCGATGTGGATCATGTTGATGCAGACGATGGCGTCGGCGCGAGTGACGGGCCAGGCGTCCTCGGCGGCGTCGAGCTGGAGCGGGGCGAGGAAATTCGGGAGATCGAGCTCGGCGCGGTATGCGTCGATGCTGGCGAGCGCGTCGGGATCGGGGTCGGTCGGCTGGAACGTGACGCCGGGGAGGTGGGCCGCGAAGTGGGCGGCGTGCTGGCCTGAGCCGCTGGCGATTTCGAGGGCAAAGGCGCCGTCCGGCAGGACACGCCGGAGGACGTCAAGGATGGGATCGCGATTTCTCTCGGCTGCGGGGGCGCGTCGCTTCATGGGGGCCTCCGGGTGGTGTATCCTCGGGCGCGTGGAGCTTAGCAAGATGCGCGCGGGGAAAGCAAAGCGAGCTTTGTGGATCGTGGCCCTCGGGGCGTCGACGTTTGGCTGTCAGATCGTGGGCGGGCTGCCTTCCGAGCTCTCGCTCGACGATGATCCCGGGAGCCTGCCGCCGCGGGATGCGCTGATCTGGGAGGCGACCGAGCCCGGGCCGGAGATGGTCTACACGATGCCCGATTGGCTGTACTACATGAACAGGACGGATACGCCGCGCACGTCGCAGATTGGGCCGAATGCGCTGCGAATGGGCTACCAGAAGAACGAGCCGCGGCCGCGCAACGTGGGGACGGGCTGGGGGCTCGCGATGGAGACGGAGCGGACGAATTTGAATCCGCGCAGCCAGTGGGGAGGCGTGGGCTGGCAGGCGCCGCTCGAACAGGGGATGGGCACCATGCAAGGTGGGTTCGATCCCGCGGGCGGAATGGAGGGGACCCTCCTGATCAATCAGGGAAATCAGTTATCCCCCTTTGCACCCGTGGAGGGCTCGATCGCCTCGGCGTGGATCCAGGCCGTGGACGGCGAGGCGCCGCCGTTTGCGTATTTCGCGTACGGAAACTCGTTCACGACCATCGACGCGGACAAGGGCGTGTGGAAGCGGCTCGAAGTGACGAAGCCGGCCGGGGACGCCGGGGTCCTCCGGATTCAATCGCAGGCGATCGGGGATGCGCCGGCCATCGTGAGCCCGTCCACGCTGCTCGCATTCGGAGCGCAGGTGGAGGTGGGGACGTATCCTTCGAGCTTCCTTCCGACGACCGGGGCGCCGGCCCTCCGGGAGGCGGATCTGCTGCACGTCGACATGGAGACGCTGGCGCCGTCGGGGTATTTCGACGTGACGATCCGGTACGCGCCGCATTACGCGCAGCGCGAACAGGTCGTCGACCAGGACCTCGTCGCGCTGGAGGACGATAGCATCTTTTTTCGGATGAAGGCGGGCGCGATGGGAGGCACGCTGACGCTGCTCAAGGTGGGATCGCCCGACAATCTGCGGATCGAGGGGCTCGATTGGTCGCGGGATCAGGAGCTCGAAGTGCGGGTGCAATACCTGCCGAACCGGCGGCTCCTTTCGATCAAGGGCGCGACGAAGGGGGACGCGACCGTGTCGAAGCTCGGGCCGGTCGAGCCCGTGGGGAAGGATTCGACAGCGTGGCTGCTCGGAGACAACGACGGTCCGCAGGAGAGCGTGGATCTGAGGTATCTCGAAATTCGATAGACCGGATCAACGCAGGTAGAGCCAGAGCCAGCTCCCCGCGCCGAAGAGGACGCCCGCCCCGAGGGTCACGCCGAATCCACCGAAGAAGACCCATTGCCCGCGCTTCTTCTCCTGCGCGAGCCCCCACGCGATTGCGAAGAGGTGCGAGAGGACGAACACGACGCCCGCAGGCCAGGCGACGAGGCGGACGACGAGCTGGCCCATCGCCTCGGTATCGTGTTCGATCTCGGAGAGGCGCGCGAAATGAAGGTGGATCGTGAGCGGCATCGAGGCGATGGCCCACACGAAGGCGAGCGGATAGCCGAAGAAATGGCCGACGGCGAGGCGTTCGAGGAAGAGGCGAACGCGAAACCGAGGCGAGGCGGGCGCGTTCACCGGGCGATGGGGAGTTTTCTGTACCGCGTGAACAAGGCCGATTGGCGGTTCGCGAGGTCGACCTTCTTGCCACGAATGACGACGGCGAGCGGGCGCGAGGCGATTTCGAGCGGATCGCCGGACCAGACGACGAGGTTCGCCACCTTGCCCGGGGCGAGCGTACCGTATTTGGCGCCGAGCCCGAGCGCCGCGGCCGGGGCGCTCGTGATCGCCGCGATGGCCGCCGCGTGCGGCAATCCCGCGCGGACGGCATTGCCGGCGACCTGGCGGAGCTTGCGCGCATTGTGGGTGTCGGCCGTGGTGATGACGACGGGGACGCCGGCGGCGTGGAGGAGAGCCGCATTGTCGTCGCGCATGCCGAGGGTGTCGAAGCTCGTGGGGCCGGGTTCGAGGGGATTGACGATCACCGGGATCTTCGATTCGGCGAGGCGCGGCGCGATCTTCCAGGCCTCGGCGCCGCCCGCGATGACGGGGCGGAGGCCGAATTCCTTGGCGAGCGCGACGGCCGCGAGGATGTCGGCGGCGCGGTCGACGTGAAAGACGACCGGGACGCGGCCGGCGAGCGCGTCGCCCATGGCTTCGAGGTCGAGCCGGCTCGCCGAGAAGGCGCGGCTCTGGTTGCGCTCCCAGGCGGCGCGGTTTTTCTGGAAGGTACGGGCGTCGTCGAGGACCTCACGCGCGAGGAGCAAGGCCGACGCGGGGCCGCCCCGATCGCCGTTGAGGCTGCCGTCGAGGTGGACGTGGAGCGCGAGGGGGCCCGGGGCGAGGGTCGATTCGCGGCTGTCGCCGTCGAGGTCGGCCCAGGCGGATTGTCCGGAAAAAAGGCCGCCAAAAGGGACGACGGCGGCGGAGGTGACGCCTTCGGCGCGCGTGATGCCGATGAGGGTGGAGGCGGGGTTGTAGCCGTCGGCGGCGCGGAAGGCCGCGCGAACGGGGTCCTTGCCGCCGCGATCGTCGTCGCGCGTGGAGTCTTCGAGCGAGACCTCGACGAGGCCGATCGACGTGAGCGCGTCGACGAAGCCGGGCGTGACGATGGCGCCCTTGGCGTCGATCGTGGCGACGCCGGTCGGGACGGCGAGGCCCTTGCCGATCTTTTGAATGAGGCCTTTTTCCACGAGGATCGTGGCGTCATCGAGGACCTCGCCCGTGCCCGTGTGGACATGCCCGCCGACGATTGCGATCGGCGCGGCCGCGGCAGGCTCGGCGGTTTTCGCCGCGGCGGGGGCCGGGGCGGGCGCGGGGCGGGCGGGCTGCGCGAACGCCTCCGTCGTCGTGAAAAAGGTGGTCAGGACGAACAGGGACGAGACAAACGTATTTCGCGGGGAACGGGGGTTCGTCACGGCGCACCTCCGGGCAGAAGGGTCGTGGGCCGGCCGGTGTCCTGGCCGAGCTCGAAATCGCTCCAGGGCGGGCGTTTTTTGCCTTTCTGGTACACGGGGGCGCCGTCGATGAAGACCTCCTCGGCCGAGGCGTAGACCGAGAAGGGATGGCGATCCCAGAGGACGACGTCCGCGTCCTTGCCGACTTCGAGCGTGCCGACGCGTTGTTCGATCCCGAGGGCCCAGGCGGGGTTGTACGTGAGCCAGCGAATGGCTTCCTCGTCCGTGAGGGGCATTCCGGCGCGCCGGCCGCTCGCGAGCGCCTTGCTCGCCTCCTGGTTCATGCGCTGGATGCCCTCGGGCGAGTCGGTGTGCACGATCGGCAGGGCCCCCGATTCCTGGAGCAGCGCGATGTTCTCGGGGATGCCGTCGTACGCCTCCATTTTGAAACCCCACCAATCGGCCCAGGTGGAGACGGAGACGCCCTTTTTCGCGAGGACGTCGCGAATCTTGTACGCTTCCAGCGCGTGGTGGAAGCTCCGCACCCGGAAGCCGACCTCGTCGGCGAGCGCGAGCATCGCGAGCATGTCGTCGGCGCGGTAGCAATGGACGTGGACGAGGACGCTGCCGCGCATGGCGCCGATGAGCGTCTCCTTGGCAGGGTCACGCGCAGGCGCGGCGCCCGGGTCGCTCGGCCTCGGGGGTTCGAGGGGTTTGTCCCAGTCTTTTTGCCATTCGGCGCAGGAGGAGAAATAAGGGTCGTCCTTGCATTGCGCCTGTTGCTTGTTTCGGGATTCGAGCTGGGCCTCGTACGCGGCGCGTTTTTTCTGGTCGTCGCGGAGGCGGTTCGCCTCGGTGATGCGATGACGCTGCCAGTCTTCTTCGTGTTTTTTCGCGTCGAGGAAGGCCTTGCGTTGCATGGCGAGGTTGCCCATGCGCGTGCCGGGCATCGAATGGCGCTCGACGCCGTACGTGCGCTTGGGGTTCTCGCCGCAAGCCATCTTGAGGCCGTCCGGCGCGCCGGGAAAATGCATCTGCCGGGGAGAAAGGGCAGGGCGGAGTTTTAACGTGACGGCGCGGCCGCCGACCAGGTTCGCCGAGCCGGGGAGGATCTGGAGCGTGGTGACGCCGCCGGCGACGGCGCGCTCGATGGCCGGATCCTGAGGCCAGAAGCCGTCGACGGTCTGCACGTCGGGCGTGACGGGCGAGCTCGCCTCGTTGCCGTCGAGGTGCGCGACGGTGCCCGGCATCGGATAGACGCCGAGGTGCGAGTGCGTATCGATGATGCCAGGCGTGACGAATTTGCCGGCCGCGTCGAGGACACGCGCGCCCTCGGGCGGCGGAATGTCGCCCTCGGCGACCGCGGCGATCTTGCCGTCCCGCAGGAGAATGCTGCCGCGCGAGATCGTCTTGCCCGTGGCGAGCCAGAGCGTCGCATTGCGGATGAGGACCGGCGGCGACGCGGCGGCAGGCGTTTCGGTGCCCGCGGCCGTGGAGGGGCGCGCTTCCCAGGGGAAAGGGACGTCGGGCGGAGGCGCCTCGGCCTTCGCGGGCGAGCTCGGAGGCGCGGAGGTCGAGGAGGCGCAGGCGGGCAGCGCGAGCAGGAGCGGCGAAAGGAGCCGGAATGCGCGGCGGGAAAACATCGGGCGGGACGGTATCACACCCGGACGAACGTGCGGGGTACACGCGTATCGCCGCTTGCTGCGGGATCACGCTGCGGGGGCATTCTCCAGCGAGGGGCGTCGCGCCACGACGAGCACGTTGGAGAAGGGCGTGGAGCCCCAGGCCGGGAGGACTTCGCAGTGGAAGCCGCGCGCTTCGAGGAGCGCGGTGATGCTCCGCGCGGGCCGGAAACGGACACGCTCGCCGCGGTTGAATCGTACGGCCGTGAAGATCTTTTCCTCGAGCAAGGTGGCGAAGCTGCGGGCACCGCGCTCGGTGTCGGCCTCGCGCACGAGCAGGCGGCCGCCGGGTCTCACGTGATCGGCGGCGCAGTGGAGGATCGCGTCCTGCTCTTCGAGCGTGAAGTAGTGGAGGAGGTCGATGAGGAGCACGGTGTCGGCAGGCGTGGCCTCGAAGCGACGCGCGTCCTCGCGCGCGAACGTGGCCGCGGCAGGACGGGCGCCGTCGGGGCGCGTGGCGGCGGCGCGACGCGCGGCCTCGATCTTGGTCTCGTCCCAGTCGAGGCCATGCGCGCGCGTGGCGCGGCCGAGGTCGAGCAGGAGGATCGGGAGCTGGCCGCGGCCCGTGCCGATGTCGAGCACGTCGCCGAGCGCGCCGTCGCGCGGGCCTTCGATGTCGGCGATGAGGCGCGCGACAGGGTCGAGCGAGAGCTTGATGCGGACGTAGTGGAAGAGGCTTTTGTCAGCGGCGGAAGGGCTCTCGGGCGAGGCGAAGCGCGAGGCGACGCGCTCGGCGGCGACGATCCAGGGAGGCGCGCTCGTAGGGAGGCGGTAGGGCGGGAGCGCGCCCGAGGCGGGGCGGATGGCGCGTTTGGAAAGGACAAACGCGACGGTGAGGGCGAAGCCGGCGGCGGCGAGGGCGAGTCCGACGAGGGGAGCGCCGACGAGCATGTAGGCGGCGAAGTCCGCGAGGGCGCGGTAGCCAGCTTCGATCGGATGTTCGAGGCGGAGCCATGCGCCGGTGCGCAGGCGCGCGCCGACCTGGATTTCCGCGGTGATGAGGAACGGCGCGAAGAAGGGGTTCGAGACGTTCGCCGCGGCGTACGCGAGCACGGCGTGCAGGCGCAGCCGCAAGCAGACGACGAGGACGAGGAGGAGGTGGAACCCGAAGACCGGCAGCGAGCCGATGAACAGGCCGACGGCGACGGCTGCGCCGAGCCGCGCGGGAGAAAGGTCCTCGCCTTGGAGGTCACGGAAGGCGCGCCGGAGCTCCTCGCGCCAGAGGGAAAAGGTCGCCAAGCTTTATGTCGGAGTTGATGCGCCCTCGCGGGAGCTGCTGGTCTTTCGGGCCGCGCGCGCGTTGCGCTGGGCCTCGACCAGGCGAAGGTACATCTTCGCGCTCTTGTTGTCCGGGTCGACCGAGAGCGCCGAGCGGAAGCAAGCGACGGCCTGATCGGGGCTGCCGAGGGCGAGCATCGTGAGGCCGAGCAGGACGTGGGCCGGCGCGTACCGCGGGTTCGCCTCGATGGCCGCGGTGTAGTGCTCGCGGGCGAGGGCGTGGTTGCCCTGGTCGCGGTAGAGGTTGCCGAGGCGAGCCTGCAAATCGGGGAAACGCGGGCAAAGGTCGACGGCGCGGCGCAGCTCCGCGATGGCGTCGCGGGGGCTGCCGGCGTCGAGGTAGGCCTGCGAAAGGTCCGCGTGCATGTTGGCGATTTTCCCGCGGACGAACGGGTCCGAGGTGGTGCCCGTGTGCTCCGACTGGATGCGCCGGTAGACCTCGCGCGCGGCCTCGTAGTCGCCGAGGTCGGCGTGCGTGACCGCGAGGTTCATGAGCGCCTCGGTGTAGGCGGGGTTGATGCGCGCGGCGTTCGCGAAGTGGAACCGCGCACCCACGAGATCCCCGCGATCATGGAGGATCACGCCCAGCATGTCGTGCACGTCGGCGAGCTCGCCATGGAGCGCGAGCGCTTGTCTCAGGGCGGGCTCGGCGCGGTCGTAATCCCGTCGTTGGTAGTGCTCTCGCGCGACGCGGAGCAGGTCCTTGAGGCGCTCATCCATGCCCCAAAGCTTACGTCGGCCAGGCCGGCTCGGCGATGCGCGACAGCAAAAAAGCCTACGTTTTCAAGTACTTCGACCGAGGCGGAAGGGAAAGCGCGTGCGTGCACGCCGCCCTTGCCGCCTCCGTCTGCTCGGGGTACGTGCATCCCGTGGCGGACGTCCCGGAGCCGATCATCCCCGTCGAAGAGCGCACAGGTCCCCAGGCGCCCGAGCTCGACGACATGAACGATCCGTCGCCCGAGCCGGGAGGCAGCGTCGCGGATGCTTCGAGGTCCAAGCGTCCTCGGCTCGTCGTGCCGCTGCGAAGGCGCGAAGCCGAGGGCCCGCCCGCCGCGCCGCGAGGGCCGCTCTCGGGGCTGTCGGGGCTCGCGGGCGGAGGCGCTGGCACGCCGCCCTCGTCGGGGCTCGAAGGCCCGTCGGCGAGGCCGCTGCCGCGCGCGCACGGAGGCGTGTACCTCACGCCGCGCATGACGGCGATCTTCGGCGGCCTGTTCGGCCTCGCGACGGTGACGTCGATCATCGCGCTCCTGATCCAGGTGGTGCCGCCGCGCAACGAGCGCGCGCTCATCGCGGGCGCCGCGCTCACGCACCAGGCCTCGACGCCGGAGAACGCGCAAGGCGGGTCGAAAGCGCAGCCGAAGAAGAAGCGCGAGCCGGTCCCGGGGCCGTGGCGCCTGTCCGAGCTCGCGAAGGATCCGTCGGTGCTGATCGTGTCGGGGACGATCGATCGCAAGAGCTTCGTGGAGGCGCTCGCGGAGAAGGACGTTCCGAAGGCCCAGACCTATCGGATCATGAAGGCCTTCGACGGCACGCGGAAGTTCGACAAGTGCGGCCGCAAGGACAAGTTCTTCGCGGCGCTCGATCGCGCGACGAAGCGCCTGCGCGCCTTCGAGTACGAGGTCTCGTCGCTCGAGGTCTACCAGGCGCGCGAGGATCAGAACGGCATCCTCGCCGGCACGCGGCTCGACATGAAGGTCGCCGAGGCCGAGGTCGTGGGCGCGTTCTACGTGAGCAAGGACGTCGTCGCGTCGTCTCTGGCTGGCGGCCTGGAGGACGGGATCCTCACGACGATCGACGACGCGCTCGGCGGTCGCATCTCGTCGGAGGCGTTCGAGGAAGGCTCCACCGTGCGTGTGATCGCGGTGGAGGAGACGGCCCTCGGGATGTTCGCGCGATACAAGAAGATCGTCGCGCTCGAGTACAGGCCCGCCGATCCCGCGGAGAAGCCGATCCGCATCTACTCCTTCAACGGGCAGGAGGCGCGCGGCTACTGGGACGATCACGGCAAACAGCCCTACTCGGGCGGCTGGCGTTCGCCGGTCCCGGGCGCGCCGGTGACGTCGCACTTCAACCCGAAGCGCATGCATCCCGTGCTGAAGAGGCCGATGCCGCACAACGGCACGGACCTCGGCGCGCCGACGGGGACGCCGGTGTACTCGGCCTACAAGGGCACGGTCGACTGGGTGGGGCCCGCGGGGCCCAGCGGGAACCTGGTGACGATGATGCACCCGAACGGCGTCCAGACGGGCTACGCGCACCTCTCGCGCTTCGCGCCCGGCATCAAGGTCGGCATGAAGCTCGGCGTGCACCAGCTCGTGGGGTACGTCGGTTCGACGGGCCGATCGACAGGCCCGCACCTGCACTTCAGCGCGAAGAAGGACGGCAAGTTCTTCGACGCCTTGACGCTGCAGATGGACGGCGAGCGCGTGCTGCCGCCGATGGATCGCGCGGCGTTCCTGGAGGCGAAGGCGGAGCTCGATCGACGCCTCGACGCGATCCCGCTGCCGGAGCCGCCGCCCGAGAAGCCCGCGCCCGCGGCCGCAGCGCCGGGCGCGCCGCCGTCGCCCGCAGTGGGGAGCGCTGCGCCTGTCGCGCCGGGCGCGCCGCCCTCGCAGCCGGCGGGTGAGCCGGCCGCGGCCCAGCCGCCCGGGTTTGTCGAGGAGACGGGCGACGACGATGAAGGCGGCGGGATTCCGATCCCCGCGCCGCTCTTGAACGGCCTGCCGATGGGACCGTCGTCGGCGACGCCGATCGCGGGCCCCGGCAAGAAGCCCCCGGCCGGGCCTACGCCCGAGGCGCCCCCGGATGATCCGGGTGAAGAGTCCGAAGCGCATTGAGCGCGGCGAGGTTCGTTTGAGCCGCAACGAATCGGCCAGGCCAACACGGATCGCGCAGGCGGGTGACAGCGTGCTCGAGGCGGAGGAGCCCGACCTCGTGATCTACCGCCTCGGCGGGGTCGTCGACGGGCACCACCTCCGGGCGCTGCGCGCGGCCGAGGGCCAGTGGAACGCGGGCAAGCCGTACTTGCTCGTGCTGGTCGACATCTCGCGGCAGTTGAGCTCGACCATGGACGCGCGCAAGGCCTCGACCGAGCCCGCGCTCGGGACGCACAACCGCGCGCTCGCGATCTGCGGCGGCAACCACTACGTGCAGGTCCTCTCGGACCTCGCCGTCCGGGCGATGCGCTCGCTCTCGCGCACCACCGTGCAGGTGCGCTTCTTCCCGGACGAGGCAACCGGGCGGGCCTGGCTCGCCTCGCAGCGCGCCGATCTCGTGGCGAAAGCCGGCTGATCGAGCTCGAACCGGAAGACGCGCGTCGCGTCGACATCCGCGGTCGCCTGTGGACAAAACACCAAAACCCCCTGTCCTTGCGGAGAGGGGGTTCTGGGAATCGAGCGGGAAGCGATCAGCGCTTCGAGTACTGGAAGCGCTTGCGGGCGCCCGGCTGACCGTACTTCTTGCGCTCCTTCTTGCGCGCGTCGCGCGTCAAGAAGCCGGCGCGCTTCAGCGAGGCGCGGCGCTCGGGATCGGCGAGGCAGAGGGCGCGCGCGATGCCGTGGCGCATCGCCTCGGCCTGCGCGCTGTGTCCGCCGCCGGCCACCGTGGCCTGCACGTCGTACTGGTCGACGAGCTCCAGGAGCTCGAGCGACTGGCGCATGATCATCTGGTTGGTCTCGCGCACGAAGTAGTCGTTCGCGCCGCGAGCGTTCACCGAGATCTTGCCGGAGCCCGGCGAGATCCACACGCGCGCGACGGCCGTCTTGCGCTTACCGGTAGCGTAGATGCGATTGTTCTCGGGCATGGATCGGCCTCAGTTCACGCAAGGGGCTGCGGCTTCTGCGCCGCGTGGGGATGATCCGGTCCGGCGTACACCTTGAGCTTCGTGATGAGCTCGCGACCGAGGACGTTCTTCGGGAGCATGCCCTTGACCGCCTTCACGATCGGCAGCTCGGGCTTGCGCTCGAGCAGGTGACCGTAGGCCTCGGTTCGGAAGCCACCCGGCTCACCGCTGTGCCGGACGTACTGCTTCTGCTCCAGCTTGCGTCCCGTGAGCGCCACCTTCTGGGCGTTCACGATGATCACGAAATCCCCCGTGTCGACGTGGGGCGTGAACGTGGGCTTGTTCTTGCCGCGCAGGATGGTCGCGACTTGCGAGGCGAGGCGGCCGAGGGGCTTGCCCTCCGCATCGATCACCCACCACTTACGATCTGCGAGCGCCTCTGCAGGCTTGGCGCTGTACGACTTGGGGACAGGATTCATCGCTCGGACTCCGAGGGACACCGGCTAGCTGAAAGGGTCGCAACTTCTACAGGCGGGGTGGCGGTCTGTCAAGGATCGACAAGGTCAAAACCGCATCGGATCGTTCGTGATCCACCCGTCTTCCCCACAGCCCGGTGCGTAAAACCCGCGGCGTTGACGGGCAGGCCGCCCTTGACGGACCTTGCTCGGACCCATGATTGCCTTCGAACCGACCGAAGACCAGCGGCTCATGCAGGAATCCGTGGCGGAATTCGCGAAAGCCACGCTTCTGCCCCGGACACGCGAGCTCGAGCACGCCCGGGGCGTACCCGAAGACATCCGGCGGACGGCGCACGAGATGGGGCTCGGGCTCGTCTCGACCCCCGAGGCCGCCGGTGGTCAGGGCCAAGGGCTCGTGACCTCCGTGCTGATCGAGGAGGAGCTCGGCGCCGCCGACGCAGCCGCGGCGTTCGGCCTCGCAGGGCCCGGCGCATTCGGGCGCGCGGTGATCGAGCTCGGCGGACCGGAGCGCGCCGTCGAGCTGCTCGCAGGGTTCGCGGAGGAAGAGGGCTGGGATCGGTTCGGCGCGGTCGCGTGGAGCGAGCCCGCGCCGTGTCGCACGCACGAAGGTTTTTCCACGAAGGCCGAGCGGATCGACGAGGGCTACCGGATCACGGGGAAGAAGGCGTTCGTGGGGAACGCAGCGATCGCCGATCGGTTCCTCGTGTTCGCGCAGGTGGAGCCCGAGCGCGGGTGGGACGGGATCGGCGCGTTCGTGGTGCGGCGAGACAACGCGGGGCTGCGCGTGGGCGAGCGGCACAAGACGCTCGGGCTCGACGCGGCGAGCTTCGGCGAGGTCGCGCTCGAAGGCGCGGTCGTGCGCGACGCGGATCGGCTGCACGGCGACGGAAGCGAGGAAGGTTTTACCCGCGCGGCGCTGCGCTTCTTCGTGAAGCACGCGCTCGTCGTGGCGGCGCGGGCGGTGGGGCTCTCGCGCTTCGCGTTCGAGCTCGCGCGCGAGCACTGCGACACGCGCGTCGCGTTCGGAAAGCCCATCGGTCACTTCCAGGCCGTCGCGTTCACGCTCGCGGATCGGGCGATGGACGTGGAGACGTCGCGCTGGCTCGTGTGGAAAGCGGCGGCGGCGTGGGACGCGGGTCTGCCCGAGCGGGAGGCGCTGCTCGCGTCGGCGCGCGCGGCGGCGCACGCGTTCGAGGCGACGATGCGCACGGCGGACGACTGCGTGCAGCTCTTCGGCGGCTCGGGCTTCATCCGCGACCTCGTGGCCGAGAAGCTGATGCGCGATGCGAAGCAGCTCATGCTCGCGGCGCCGACGGCCGAGCAGCTCGATCAGCTCGCGAGCGCGATCGAGCTCGGGCAGAGGCTCGACCCCGCGCTCGTGCTGCCCACCCCCGACACCCAGGCGATCTTCACCTGACGGAACGAACGAGGAGCCGACGATGATCGAATTTGCTTTGAGCAAGAAGCAACAGGAGCTGAAAGACGCGCTCCACTCGCTCGGACGTCACGTGATCCGGCCGATGAGCCTCGACATGGATCGCAACAAGGACGTGCCGGAGTCGTTCCTGCGCAACTTCATGATGATGTCGAGGGGCTTTCGCTCGGACGACATCGCGGAGTTCCAGGAGGGCGCGCCGCGCAAGGAGCGGGATCCGAGCAAGCCCTCCGAGTCGAACCGCACGGCGGTGATCGCGGCCGAGGAGCTCGCGTGGGCGGACGCGGCGATCCCGCTCAGCATGCCGGGGCCGGGGCTCGGCGCGCCGCCGGTGCGTGCGACGGGGACGCCGGAGCAGAAGAAGCGGTTCCTCGGGATGTTCCGCGACATGGACACGGGCCCGCTCAAGTGGGGCGCGTACGGGCTGACGGAGCCGGGCGCGGGCAGCGACGTGGCAGGCATCCGCACGAGCTGTCGCAAGGACGGCGCGCACTGGGTGCTGAACGGGCGCAAGTGCTACATCACGAACGGCGGACGCGCGGTGTGGACCGTCATCTTCGCGACCGTGGATCCTTCGCTCGGGCGCGCGGGGCATCGCGCGTTCGTGGTGGAGAAGGGGACGCCCGGGTTCGAGGTCGGCAAGATCGAGGACAAGATGGGCCTGCGCGCGAACGAGACGGCGGAGCTCGTGCTCGAAGATTGTCGCGTGCCGGAGGAGAACCTGCTCGGCGGCGAGGAGGCGTATCGATCGAAGGAGGGCTTCATGACGGCGATGAAGACCTTCGACAACACGCGGCCGCTCGTCGCGTCGATGGCCGTGGGCATCGGGCGCGCGGCGTACGAGTACGCGCGCGACTTCGTGAAGCAGAACTACGTGCTCGCGCGGCCGATCCCGAGGTACGCGGCGATCGCGGAGAAGCTCGCGCGCATCGGCCGGCGGCTGGAGGCGGCGCGCCTGCTCGTGCACCGCGCGACGTACCTCGCGGACATGAACATCCCGAACGCGAAGGAAGCGAGCATGTCGAAGGCGGCGGCGGGGCAAGCGGCGACGCTCGCTTGCATCGACGCGATCGAGATCTGCGGCGCGCACGGGACGCTCTCGAACGAGCACGCGCTGCTCGAGAAGTGGTTCCGCGACATCAAGGTCTACGACATCTTCGAGGGCACCGGGAACATCCAGCGCGTGGTCATCTCGAAGCGGATCGTGTCGAACCTGAAGTCGTTTTGACGTCCAACGGTTGGTGAACAAAACGAAAAAGGGTCTGCTTCGCGGCAGACCCTTTTTGCTTCAGACGTCGGGATTTCTCAGCGGAGAGGGCGGGATTCGAACCCGCGGTACGTTGCCGTACACACGATTTCCAGTCGTGCACCTTCGACCACTCGGTCACCTCTCCAAGCGCACTCGTGACAACGCGCCGGTAGCTGGGGGCCATCGGCGCGCGTCACGTTTACGCTGGTCTGTGCGGAGAGAGCGGGATTCGAACCCGCGGTACCCGTGAGGGTACACCTGATTTCGAATCAGGCACCTTCGGCCTCTCGGTCACCTCTCCGCGGGCGAAGATGGCAAAAGGCGGCCGCCTGGTCAAGCATCGTCCGTCCTTGCCAACGAAGAAATATCCAGCGTAAGGCTCGGGGCATGTTCCCGCTCTCCCCGAAGGCCCGGCCGGCCCGCGTGTTTGGCGCAGCCGCGCTCCTCGTCTCCCTCCTCGGAGCCGAAGAGGCGCGCGCCCAGACCGCCGAGCCCGCGCCCGCGCCCACGCCGTCCCCGTCGCTCCCCCCGGCCCCGTCGAAGAAGCCGCGACAGACCGCGGTCGACCTCTCGGCCTTCGTCGGCGGCGGCGTTCGGGTCGGCGACGCCCCCCTCTTCCCGATCACGCAGCGCAGCGGGGCCACGTTCGGCTTCGGGCTCGCCTACCTTCTGTCCCCGCTCTCGGTCGGGCTCACGTACGAGCACGCGGGCCTCGGCCGCGAGGACAGCGGCGTCGTGCCCTTCGGCGCCGTTCACATCGCTCGCTCGACCGACACGCTGTGGGCCTCGGTCCGCATGCGCTTCTCCGGCCTCGAGCCCATCGTGCCGTTCTTCGGCGTGGGCCTCGGCGCCGTCTGGCAGAGCGCGCATGCCGACGGCGTCTTCCTCGTCGATGGAGGGCTCCGCGGCGGACAGACGTTCTCCTGCTCCGCGACGGACAGCCTGAACCTCGGCCTGCGCGCCATCGCGGGCGTCGAAGTGCCGCTCGGAAAGACGGTCTCGTTCACCGGCGAAGGTTCGTTCGACGCCTACCGCCTCTCGAGCGAGGTCATCGACGGCTGCGCGCCCGGCGCCGGGACGACGAACTCAATCTTCTTCCGCGTGGGCCTTCTCTACCGCTTCGATCTCACCGAGGGCCGCGACAAGCCGCTGCCCCCGACGAGTGCTCGTCACGTGCGGTAGTTCGGCGCCTCTTCCGTGATGATCACGTCGTGCACGTGGCTCTCGCGGAGCCCTTGCGACGTGATCCGCACGAAGCGCGCCTTCTGCCGGAGCTCGGCCACCGTCGAGCAGCCCGTGTAGCCCATGCCCGAGCGCAAGCCGCCGACGAGCTGGAACAGGATCGAGCCGAGCGAGCCGCGGTACGGCACGCGGCCCTCGATGCCCTCGGGCACGAGCTTCTCGTCCGCAGCGCCGCCCTGCCCGTAACGATCCTTCGAGCCCTTTCGCATCGCGCCGAGCGAGCCCATGCCGCGGTACACCTTGTAGCTGCGGCCCTGGTAGAGCACGAGGTCGCCCGGCGCCTCGTCCGTGCCCGCGAAGAGCGAGCCGACCATCACGCTCCACGCGCCCGCGGCGAGCGCCTTCGTCACGTCGCCCGAGTACTTGATGCCGCCGTCGGCGATGATCGGGATGCCGTGTCGATCGGCGACGCGCGCGCAGTCGGAGACGGCCGTGATCTGCGGGACGCCCACGCCCGCGACGATGCGCGTCGTGCAGATGCTGCCCGGCCCGATGCCGACCTTCACCGCGTCCGCGCCCGCGTCGACGAGCGCCTCGACGGCCTCGGGCGTGGCCACGTTCCCGCCGACCACGTCGAGGTGCGGGAAGCGGTTTTTCACGCGCTTGACGGTCTCCAGCACGCCACGCGAGTGGCCGTGCGCCGTGTCCACGACGAGCACGTCGACGCCCGCAGCCGCGAGCGCCTCGGCGCGTTCGTCCGAGTCCGACCCCGGGCCGAGCGCTGCGCCGACGCGCAGGCGGCCGGCCTCGTCCTTCAGCGCGTCCGGGTTTCGATCGGCCTGCAGGAGGTCCTTGATCGTGATGAGACCGATGAGCTTGCCGTTCTCGACGACGAGCAGCTTCTCGATGCGGTGCGCGTGGAGCAGCTCCTTCGCGCGGTCGTTCGAGACGCCGGGCGGCACTGTCACGAGCTCGCGGGTCATGAGCGCGCTGACGGGCTGATCGAGGTTCTTCTCGAAGCGGATGTCGCGCGCCGTCAGGATGCCGACGGGCTTGCCGCCTTCGACGACGGGCACGCCGCTGATGTCGTGCTCGTTCATCACGCCGAGCGCGTCGCGCAGCGACTCGTCGGGGCGCACGGTCACGGGCGAGGTGATCATGCCGCTCTCGGCGCGCTTCACGCGCTCGACCTCGCGCGCTTGCTGCGCGACCGTGAGGTTCTTGTGGATGATGCCGAGGCCGCCGGAGCGGGCCATGGCGATGGCGGCGCGTCCTTCGGTGACCGAGTCCATCGCCGCGCTGACGAGCGGGATGTTGAGCGGGATGCGCCGGCTGAAGCGCGCCCGCACGTCCACCTGGTTCGGCAGCACTTCGCTATAGGCCGGGACCAAGAGGACGTCGTCGAAGGTCAGGCATTCGCGGAGCTTGTCGTCGAGCATCACTTCCTCGGGACGGGAGGCGCGGGTCTAGCGCGGCCCCGCCGCGGACGCCACGGATCCGGGGGCATCGTTGTGTCGGTGCCCACGGCATAATGGTAAATATTTGTAACAATTGCGTAAAATTGGCGGCTCAGCGCGCCCGTTTCGGGTGCTTTGGACGGTCGTTCACAGGAGATGCCGGGCGGCGCGGCGCGACTATTGAAAGCGGAACACCGCGCGCATAGAAGGAAGATCCCTTGGCGGAACCGGATGCGGGGCTGCTCGCCCCCGGCAAGATCTTCCACGGCCATTACGAGGTCGTGCGTTGCGTCAGCACCGGCGCCATGGGCGCGATCTACGAGGTCATCGACCAGAAGACGCTGCGCCGCCGCGCGCTCAAGGTGATGCTGCCAGGCCTCGTCGGCAGCCCCGAGATGCGCGAGCGCTTCAAGCTCGAAGCCACGGTCACCGCCGACATCGTCAGCGAGCACATCGTCGAGACGTTCGACGCCGACGTCGACGCCGACACCGGCGCGCCCTTCCTCGTGATGGAGCTCCTCCGCGGCGACGACCTCGCGAACGTGCTCGGCGACCGGGGAAAACTCTCGCCGCCCGAGATCGTCCTCGTGCTCTCGCAGGCCGCGCGCGCGCTCGACAAGACGCACGCCGCGGGCATCGTCCACCGCGATCTCAAGCCCGAGAACATCTTCATCACGTACCGCGACGACGGCACGCCCCGCGTCAAGCTGCTCGATTTCGGCATCGCCAAGGTGCTCGCCTCCGGCCAGCACGGCGGCATGAAGCAGCAGACGATCAACCTCGGAACGCCGCCGTACATGTCGCCCGAGCAGATCCTCGGCGAAGGCACGATCGATCATCGCGCCGACCTCTACGCGCTCGCCCACATCGCCTACGCGCTGCTCGTCGGCGAGCCGTACTGGCTCGAAGAGAGCCGCACACTCGAGTCGCTCTACACGCTGCTCCTGCGCATCGTGGAGGGCGCGAAGGAGCCGGCCTCGGTGCGCGCGCGTCGTTACGGCGTCGAGCTGCCGCAGGCCTTTGATGCCTGGTTCACCCGCGCGACGTGGCCGAAGCCAGACGGGCGCTATACGAAGGCCACGGACCTCGTCCTCGCCCTCGCGCAGGTGCTCGGCGTCCCGCTCGATTCGCGGCCGCTCACGTCCTCCGGTGACTGGGTCACGGCGACCTCGGTCCGCCAGCTCGCGGGCGGCCTCTATCGTCCGCCCGTCCCCGGCGCGCCTTCGTCGAGTCCGGGCATGCCCGCACCCGTGCCGCCGCTCCCGCCCGCGCCCGCGTTCCGGCCGCCGGGCGCGGCGCCGTACGGACCGTACGCGAAGCCCCAGGCAGCGACCCCGACGACGAAGAAGTCGAACCGCAAGGCGATCGGGGCTGTGCTGCTCGTCGCGTTCGTCGTGGGGATCGGCGTCGCGGCGATCGTCCTTCGCCTCTCGGGCCCGGTGAGCGGGACGGCCAGCGCGCCGGCCGCAGGCGGCGTCCCAACGACGAGCGCTCCGGTCGTCGCCGCGGCCACGCCTGAAGCCCGCACGCCTTCGAGCGCCGCGACGGCCGAGGCGACGACGGCGGCGCCTGCGCCCTCGCCCACGAGCGCCAATACACCGGCGGCCGCAACCACCACCGGCAAGGCGGCAAGTCCAACGACCACCCCGACGAACCCCTCGACCAAGCGCACGACGAAGAAGCAATCGGGGTATGATCCGCTCCGTGAGCTCTGAGCCACGCGGTCCCGCTGCGCTGTCGTGCACAGAAATCGCTCGCTCCCCGCGGAAAACCCGCCCGGGCAGCGCTGTTCGTGCGCGCGTCGGATCCGTGCTCGTCGCGTGCCTCGGAGCGTCGATCGCCCTCGCGCCGCTGCGTGCGGCGGAGGCACAGAGCGCGTCGGTCCCCGATCCCGCGGCGGCCGCGCTCTTTCAGGCGGGCCGGGATCTGCTCGATCGCGGCAACTGGAAGGAGGGCTGCGCCAAGTTCGAGGCGAGCATGATCCTCTACCCCGCGGCGAGCACGCTGCTCAACATCGCGCGATGTTACGAGCACGAAGGAAAGCTCGCGCTCGCGTGGTCGGCCTACCAGCGCGCGATCGTCCTGAACCGCGAGACGCAAGGCGAGGAGCGCAAGCGCGCGCTCGAGGACGTCGCGCAGAAGGGGCTCGCGAAGATCGAGCCACGCCTGCCGCGCATCAAGATCGCCGTGAGTGGCGGCGCGCCTGCGGGGCTGCGCGTCACGCACAACGGCAAGGACGTGCCCGTCGCCATGCTCGGCACGGTCATCCCCGTGGATCTGGGCCCGCAGTCGATCAGCGCCGACGCGCCCGGCTACGAGCCGTTCGCGAAGACCGTGGACGTCACCGAGGGCAAGGTCGTCGACGTGGCGATCGCGCTGCGCACCGACGAGGAGGCCGCGGGAGGCCGGCGCATCCCGATCTGGGCGTGGGCGGCCGGGGGCGCCGGCATCGCGCTGCTCGCAGGCGCGGCGGCGTTCCGGATCGATCAGGCGTACGTCGAGGGCAAGCAGGCAGGCATCTGCGACGGCGACGTCACGAAGCACTGTCCGTCCGAGGCCGTGTACGACCCCGCGGACGACAACGCGCGCAAGAACCGCGATAGCGGCCTCTTCATCGGCCTCGGCATCGGCGGCGTCGCGGCGCTCTCTGCGGCCGTCGTCGGGATTGTCATGGCGCCGAAGACGGGCGCATCGCGCACGGCGAAGCTCACGACGTGGCCGTGGGTCGGCCCGGATGGCGCGGGCGCGGGGATCGGAGGTCGGTTCTGATGAAGCGCGCGGACCTCGCAGGCACGCGGCTCGGGATCTCGCTCGCGGCGATGATCACGATGCTCGGATGCGCGGCCCCGGACGCCGTGCCCGGCGACGGCGGCGGCGGCAATACGGGTCCCACGACAGGGCCGGGCGGACCGTCGACCGTGGTCGGGACCGACGTCGCGTGGGCCCGCACCTTCGGCGATGCATCCGCCACCGCGCAACGTGGCCGCGACGTGAGTTTCGACCCGAAGAGCGACACGATCGTGACGACCGTCGAGTTCAACGTGACGCTCGACGTCGTGGGTCTGCCCGGCTCGCCCCTGACGACCACGGGCGGCACCGACACGCTCGTCCTTCGGTACCCCACCGACGGCGACGTCCCGCTGTGGGGCGCGCGCGTCGGAGGCACCGGCGAGCAAGCCAGCGTGTCGGCCGCGATCGACGTCGCGGGCAACGTCGTCGTCGCCGGCGGCTTCCAGGGGGCGCTCGATCTCGCGGGCACGTCGCTCAACGCGAACGGCGTCGCGGACGTGTTCGTCGCGAAGTTCGATCCGTCGGGCAACGCGCTCTGGGTCAAGCAGTTCGGCGACGGGGAAGCCCAGATCGCGACGGACGTCGCCGTCGACGACGAAGGCAACATCATCGTCGTCGGCTTCGCCAAGAGCGCGATCGACTTCGGCCTCGGCCCCGTCACGCCCGTGTCCGACCAGGATCTCTTCGTCGCCAAGTTCGATCCTGGGGGCACCAACGTCTGGGCCATCCGCCCGGGCCGCGCCGCGGATCTCGACTACCGCAACCCGACGATCTCCGTCGCGCACGTGGGCGATGGCAAGGTCGTGGTGACCGGCGCCTCCGAGGGGCTGCTCGCGTTCCCGCCGCTCGCGATCCCGGCGAAGGGGCAAGGCGACGCGTTCCTCGTCGAGATCGGCGCGGACGGCCAGGCGATCTGGGGCGACTCGTTCGGCGCGATGAACACCCGGCAACGTGGCTACGGCGTCGCGGCGGGGCCCGAGGGCGAGATCGCGATGACCGGGGAGATGACGGGCACGGTGAACTTCGGCGGCGTCGATCTCGAGAGCCGCGGCGGCGCCGACATGTTCGTCGCGGTTTACAACGCCGCGGGCAAACATCGCTGGAGCCGCCGCTTCGGAGGAGCTGCCACGCAGAGCGGACGCGGCGTCGCGATCGACGGCGAAGGCAACGTCCTCGTGACGGGCCTCTACGCCGGCGCGCTCGAGTTCTTCGGGGAGAACGCGTTCGTGAACGTCGACCTCGCCGACTCGGCGTGGGACGGGTTCACGACGAAGCTCGATCCGACGGGTTCGGTCGTCTGGGCCGTGAGCTTGAGCGGACCGCAGCAGCAAGTCCCCTCGGCCATCGCGGCCCTCTCGGATGGCAGCGCCGTCGTGGCGGGCTGGTACGAGAACCAGCTCTTGCCGAGCGGCGCTCAGGCGCTGCCGGGCACGGGCGACGCCGACGGGTTCATCCTGTCGCTCGCGCCGTGACGCGAATCTTTCCGGCCGGCCCGTCGTCGAGCCTGCCCACGATCGCACGCGCCGGCGTGCCACGCGCTTCGAGCTCGGCGATGAGCGCGTCCACGCGTGACGGCTCCACCGCGATGAGCAGCCCGCCCGAGGTCTGCGCGTCGGAGAGCACGAGCTCGGCGGGTTTGTCGATCCCGTCCTCGTAGCTCACGTGATCCTTCAGGAAGCGCCAGTTCGCGTGTGTCCCACCGGGCGCGATGCCTTCCTTCACGTAGGTCCACGCTTCCTCCACGACGGGCACCGCGTCGAGCCACACCGTCGCGCCGCATCCGCTCGCGGCCACCACGTTCCGCAGGTGCCCGAGCAGCCCGAAGCCCGTCACGTCCGTCGCTGCGTGCGCGCCGATGGCCGTCATCGCCTCGCACGCGCCGCGGTTCAGCGTCGACATGAGCCGGATCGCCTTGCCGATCGCACCGAGCGCATCCTTGTTCTGCTTGGCCGCCGTCGTCAGGATCCCGATCCCGAGCGGCTTCGTCAGCACGAGCAGATCGCCCGGACGACCTCCGGCGTTCGACACCACGCGATCGGGGTGCACCACGCCCGTCACGGCGAGGCCGTAGATCGGCTCGTCCGTTTTGATCGTGTGACCTCCAACGAGATCGATCCCTGCCTCGCGGGCCTTCTCGGCGCCGCCGCGCAGGATCTCCGCGAGGATCGAGGCGTCGAGCGTGTCGTCGGGGAAGCCCACGAGGTTCAGCGCCGTCAGCGGCTTGCCGCCCATCGCGTACACGTCGCTGAGCGCGTTCGTCGCGGCGACCGCGCCGAAGTCGTACGGATCATCGACGACAGGCGTGAAGAAGTCTGTCGTGAGCACGAGCGCCGTGTCCGCCGAGAGCCGGTAGACGGCCGCGTCGTCTGCGGTGCTCGTCCCGATCATCACGTTCGGATCGGTGATCGGCGGCAGACCTCGGAGGAGCGGGAAGAGGTAGCCGGGCGGATGTTTGGCCGCGCAGCCGGCGCGCTTGGCGACCTGGGTGAGCCGTACGGTCATGGTTCGTCCCTCTACGCGGGAATGGGGTGAACGCCGTCGCGGATCCAGCCCTCGCTGATGGTGCGGAACGACGCCTCCGTGCCGAGCCCGGCCATCACCGAGGCGAGGCCCCATTGCAGGCGGTTCACGAACGTGAAGTCCTGCGGCATCTTCGGCACGTGCGGGATGTTCGGGATCGCCTCGCCCTCCTTGAAGGCCAGGCTCTTGATGCCGCGCGCCAGGAACTGCACGGTCTCGCGTGATTTCTCGCGCGAGCAGACCCACGTGCCCTTCGTCGTGAGCGGCATCATGAGCTCCATCGTGTAGCTCCGGTAGAGATCCCAGGTCTCGTCGTTCGGGTCGTAGCCGAGCACCTCGATGCACGCGCGATCGAACTCGACCCAGTCTCCGTCGAGCGCGGCGCGCATGTACCGCTTCATGTCGTTCACGAGGTCGGGCGGCAGCATCTTCACGCAGCCGAAATCCAGGAACCAGACGCGCCCGTCGGGCAGGAAACGGTAGTTGCCCGGATGCGGGTCGGCGTAGAGCGCGCCGTAGCGGAGCATCGACCGGAACGTGAAGCGCCAGATCGCCTCGCCGGCGCGGTTGCGCGCCTCCTGGCTGCCTTCCTTGCAGAAGTCGCCGTACGGCGCGCCGTCGGCGAAGCTCGTCGTGATCACGCGCCTCGTCGTGAGCGAGTGGTGGACCTCGGGGATCAGGATGTCCGGCTCGCCTTCGTTGAGGCGGCGGAAGAGGTCGGCCATCTCGGCCTCGCGCCCGTAGTCGAGCTCGGCCATGAAGACCTGCCGGATCTCGTCGAGCGTCTGCGTCGCGTTGAGCTTGCGCGACAGCGGCTTGATCATCGTCTCGAGCAGCGAGATGCTCTTCAGGTCGTTCTCGATCGCCTTGTCGATCCCGGGGTATTGCACCTTCACGGCGACGCGCGCGCCGTCCTTCGTGACGGCGCGGTGCACCTGACCGATGCTCGCTGCGGCGAACGGCTCGCGCTCCCACTTCGCGAAGACCTCCTCGGGCGGCGCGCCGAGCTCGGTCTGGATCATCTGCGCGGCGGACTCGGCCGAGAGCGGCGGCGCCTTGTCTTGCAGCTTCTTCAGCGCCGCCTGGAATTTGTCTTCGTGGCCGGGCGGGGCGAGGCCGTCGATGTAGCTCGCCATCTGGCCGAGCTTCAGGGGCAGGCCTTTCATCTCGCCGAGCGTCTTCAGCATGGCCTCGGCGGTCTTCTTGACCTCGACGGCCATGCGTTCTTTCGCGGCGGCCTCCTCGTCCTCGGTGCGAGGGCTCTTCGAGAGCGCGCGTTTCGCGCCTTCGAGGGCGAAGGGGATCGAGCGCGGGGCGAGGCTCGCGAGCCTCGCGATCCGGCCGAGCCGGGAGGTCGGCGGCTTGTCCTTGGGCTTGTCGTCGGCCATGCGGGGGCGGGGCGCGGCGCCTTGGTTGCCGCACCGTTACTTGGGCTTGGTCGACCAGCATCGTCAAGGGACATGGCCCCTCGCATCGAGGAAATCGTGACGTAGACGGCTGTCGGCCCGCCGCGCTACCGTCGCGCCTCGCGTGAGCGGGCGTGCACGAGCGAGCCTGCGGATGAGGACCCCACGATGAAACCTGCCCTCCTGGTCATCGACGTACAGAAGCAATTTTTCGACGAGAGCCCCGAGACGGCTCGCTCGCTGACGAGCGCGATCGAGTACATCAATGCGGCGATCGCGCTGTTTCGCGCGAAAAACCTCCCGGTCGTCTGCGTGCAGGACATCGACGAAGAGGACAAACGGGTCCCGGGCGCCCCGAGCTTCGACGTCCCCGAGAGCTTGAAGGTCCTGCCCTCGGATCTGCACATTCACAAGACGTACGGAAATTCGTTCAACAAGACGAAGCTCGCGGGGGCCTTGCGCGACCTCGGCGTCGACACCGTCATTCTCACGGGATACTGCGCCGAGTATTGCGTGCTTTCCACGTATCGCGGCGCGCTGGATCACGACTTCGCGCCGATCGTCCTGCGTGGCTCGCTCGCGAGCGGCGTCGCGGAGAACATTCCGTTCGTGGAGCGCATCGGGGACGTCATCTCGTATGGCGCGTTGAAGCAGGTCCTCGGCTGATCGGATCGGGAGGGCTCACGGCTGAGCCTCGGGGACGCATCGCCTCCTTGCCGGAGGCTCACGGCTGGCTCTCGGGGCGTGTCTCGTCCCTGGCCAAGCCTAGGGCGTCAGCCCTCGTCTTGTGCCCCGCTCTTGTCCGTCAACTCGTTCTTGGTGCTCTTCCCTGTCCGCGCGGCCTCTTCGCGCGTGTCCTGGAGCTCGTCGAAGAAGGAGAACACCTGTGCGTCGAGATCGCGGGGCAGGCTCGTATCGTGTGCCATCTCGTCGGCGAGGGCGGCGCGGAAGCGGTTCAGGAGGCCGATGGTCGTGGTGCGCAGCGCGAGGGCCTGGGTGGGGACGGCGCCGCTTCCGAGGAGGGAGCGGTCGCTGAGGAGCTTGCCGAGCCTGTCGCCCGCGTCGACGAACGCGGTGGCCCAATCGAGGAGGGTCGCGTTCTGGGGGGCGGGGACGGCAATGGCGGCGAGGTCGTCTTTCAGGGTGTCGAGCGCTGTGCGATTCTTGTCGGCCGCGGCAGCCTCGGTCGCGTAGGATGCACGAAGGACGTTGAGGCGAGGTACGAATGCTTCACGAATGCGGTGGGCCTTCGCCTCGAGATCGGGGGAGGCGAAAGGGAGGCGGAGAATGGCCTCAGCCTGATAATAAACTGCCTCACCGAGGCCATCGTGTTTTTCGTCGGTCTCGGCGAGGTCTTGCGCGAGCGGCCTGCCGCCCGTGAGGGCGTCGGGGAGTTTTTCAATTTCGGCGAGCTTCTGCGCGAGCTGCGGTGCATAAAGCTTGCCGCTGCCGGAGAGGTGCAGATTGGTTTTGCGCTCGTTCATGAGATCGCGGAGCGCGAGTTTGAGGTCGCCGAGGAGGAGGTTGCGCATGGGGTGGGAATGTAGGGGAGGCCCCCTCGGAGGGCGACACACTTCTTGAGATGGTGCCGCCCATCGGGCGAGGCTTTGTAAGCTCGTGTACGGTGGGCGAGGGAGGGGAACGGTGTGAGAACGATGTCGGCCATGATGCTTCTCGTGACCTTGGCCCTGATGGGCGCCCTCGGGGGCTGCACGACCCCCGACTCCCCGGCGGGCGCCGATGGCGGCGTACAACGCGATCATTGCACCCTCAAGGTCAGCGCCTGCATCAACAGTTGTTACGAAGCCGATATGGGCTGGGCGTGCAGGCGTTGTTGTAACAACAATGGCGACTCGTGCGACGTGGGCGGCGATTATAGTTTCTCGTCGTGCCTCAACCTGGAGTGACAGCAGGGCCCATTGCGATGAAGACCACGCACGTTTTCGCGGTCGCTGTCATGTGGCTCTCGGTGGCGGCGGGCGCGGGTTGCCGTTCCGAGGAGAAGCCCAAAGGTCATTTCAATGGCTGGGACGGTGGGGTTCCTCCTAAACGGGAAGAGTGCGCCGTGCAGACGGACGACTGCTTCGACAGGTGCTACAAGCGAAAGGCGAGCCCAGCCTGCATCGGATGCTGTCGGGACCACGACTTTCTATGCAGGACGCAGCAGCCCGACATGCTCCTGTCCTGCGATGGGACGCAGTAGCCCTCGATGCGGTACTACCGATGATGCGCATTGCCCGTGTCTCCGACATCGCAGCCGTCTTCGCCGTCGAGCGCGACGTCTTCGGCGCGCACGTCTATCCGGACTTTTTCTTTCGACAGGCGCTCGACCTCTGGGGCGACACCTTTTTCGTGGCGGACGGCGTGGACGGCGCGCTCGACGGCTACGTCATCGGCGCCTCGGGGCACGAGCCCGGCGTGATGTGGGTCCTTTCGCTCGCCGTTCGAGGCTCATCCCGCGGGCGCGGGATCGGCAAAGCGCTGATGCAAACGCTCCTCGCGGCCATCCAGGCCCGTGGCATTGCCTCGGTCAAGCTCACGGTGCACCCCGACAACCGGGCCGTGACGCTCTACCGAAACCTCGGCTTCGAGGTCGTCGGAGAGGAGCCGCATTATTTCGGCGAGAAGGATCCCAGGCTGGTCATGGAGCTACGATTGAGATGAAGTAGCTCGCGGGGCGAGTCGGGAGAGGGTCAGCCCGTCGCGGGGGCCTCGTCCGCGCCGTCGTCCTCGACGGCACGGCTTGGCGGCTTGATGTGGGTGAGCGCGAATGCCTTGAGGAGCGCGGGTTGCGATTGGGAAGCCGCCGCCAGCCGCGCGGTGTTTCTCGCCGCGCGGCACAGGGTCACGATGATCCCGTCGATGAGATCCATCTGCTCGGTGGAGAGCTGCGTGCCGGTCCCCTCGCGCGCCTCCGCGGCAGCGCGTAGCGAGGCAGAGGCCGAGGCGAGCGACAATGACGCCGTCATCCCCCCGCGCTTCTTCGCGACCTCGACCACGTCCTCGCGGTTCAGGGTCGCCCGGAGCGCGTCGAGCTGCGTCGCGAGCTTCTCCGCGTCGTCGGGTAGCACGCTCGCGCGATCGAGCGCCGTCTCCACCGTGCGCGCCGCGTCCTCGCACCCGGCGTCCTCCAGCACGCGGTGCGTGGCCACGAGGACCGATCGCGCGCGTGCGCGCGCAGCCTTCGCTTCCGTGGTCGCGGCGAGATAAGCCTGGCTCGTCGACCTCTTTTTCCCGGCGGCCTCGTCGCGCCCCACGCCTGCGTCGATCAGCGCATTCCGCGCGGCTTCGAGCAGCACCGCGTCCTCGGAGGCGAACCCGCCATCGACGAGAGCCGACGCGTGCGAATCGAGGGCGTGGAGGGTCTTGTTCGCCTGCTTGAGCGTGTCGCTGGACCCGTACGCGCGGCCGATGCGGAGATAACGGTCGCGGCCTTTGGGGGAGATCGTCGTGAGATCGAGGGGCATGTTCGTGTCCTACCTGCGCATGTGCGCGGTTCCGAGGTTGTAAAGGCGCCGTCAGCGGGAGCGTTCGACGAAGCCGCGTGTGCATTCGCGGGTCGAAATTGTGCCTTCGTGACGGAAACGTCTGCCGCGGCGGAACGAGTGTATGCATTCACACGTCGGCGCGCTGCATTCCTGCGGTCGACGCGTGCCTTCATGGGCTCGACGTGTGCCGCCACACGTTGAGGGCCTGCCTTGGGGTGGAGCGAGCGTGCCTTCGCGCGGGGAGGGTGTGCCCTCACGCGTGGATGGGCTGCCGTGGCGGGGTTTGAGGACGCATCCGCGGGGGAGGGGTTTGCCGCGCGGAGGCGGTGGCGTGCAATCGAGCCGGTCGATGATCTAGAGCACCTCGATCGAATCCGGCGTGAGAATGGGCAACTCGCCCTGAAGGAGGCATTGCTCTTGCGGCCCGCACTTGTGAATCCGGAGCTTGCCCCGCACCCGCACGCGTTTGCCCACCATCGTCGTCCGCCAATCGCTGCCGAGCTTCTCTTCCAGCACGTCGTGCGGGAGCAGCACGTCGGCGACCGCCCCGAATCCCTTGCTCGTCCGGAGCTCGCCTTCGCGTGTCTCGACGCCCCCTTCGACGTCATGGGCCCGCTGCGGCGCGGACGCGGCCTTCGGCTCCTCGGCCACCGGGGGCGGATTCGTCGCCTCGTGGCAGCCCGGCGTGAGCGTCGCGCCGGAGAGGGCGACAGCAAGGGCGAAACGGCGTGAAACGACGCGCATGAAACCGATCATGTCGAGCGCGCTCGGTCGCTGCAAGCGTATCCTGAGCATTGACGGATGAACGTGTTCGAGCGGATCAGGCCTCGCCAGGAAGGACGCGTCGCGGACGCAGCGCGCTCCGCCGACCTCGCCGAGATCCTCCACATCGCGCGCGCCGAGATGGCCGGGCACCTCGCGCGAGATCGTGGACGGCTCCTCCATCGCGCCGCCGAGATCGTCCTTCACCCCGCGGCGCTCTCGCTCGCGAAACACCTCGTCGCCTTCGACCACGACCTCGCGCGTTTCGGATCGCTTCGTCGCGCCTCGCTCGCGATGCTCGATCGGTACGGCGTGCGCGCGCGCCTCGTCGACGCCTCGGGCGGCCCGCACGACCTCGCGGCGCGCCGCGCGGCTCTGCCCGAGCGCGGACCGCTGCTCGTCGTGTCGAACCATCCCGGCCTCTACGACGCGCTCGCGCTCTTCACGGCGGTCGGTCGCGACGACCTCGCCGTCATCGCCGCCGCGCGTGACCTCCTCTTCGCCTTGCCGCACGTCCGCAAGCACCTCCTCTCCGCGCCGCCCGACGCGCGCGCAGGCCTCGCGCTGCGCGTCGCCGCGCGTCACCTCGGCCGCGGCGGCGCGCTCCTGCACTTCCCCGCGGGCCGCATCGAGCCCGATCCGCGCCTCGTCCCTCCTGGTGAGAGCGCGCTCCATGCCTTCCTTCCAGGCCTCGACGCGCTCGTCGCGATGGCTTCCCGCGCGCGGCCCGACCTCGTCGTCGTGCCCGTGATCGTCTCGGGCGTCGTCTCGCTCCGCGCGCGCGCCTTCGCCTCCGCGCTCGCGGGCCGCGCGGGCTTGACCGACGCGTTCGTGCCGCTCCTCCAGCTCACGCTCCCGGGCTTCGACGACGTCGACGTGCGCGTCACGATGGGACCCGAGCTCGACGTCGCATCGCTCGGCGAAGCTCCCTCCGCGCGCCTGCGCCTCGCCCTCGAACGCCTCGCGCGCGCCGCGTCGCACCCCCCTGGCGCGGCGCCCGCGGAGCCTCTACGTTGGGCCCCACGATGAGCGAAACCGTCCGAGGCAAGATCGACCCGGGCCTCGATCTCGAGGCCGAGATCGTGCGGCTCAAGAAGGAGCGCAACGCCGTCCTGCTCGCCCACTACTACCAGGAGGGCGATATCCAGGATCTCGCGGACTTCCTCGGCGACTCGCTCCAGCTCGCCCAGCAGGCGAAGAAGACCACGGCCGACGTCATCCTCTTCGCGGGCGTCCACTTCATGGCGGAGACCGCGAAGATCCTGAACCCCGATCGCATCGTCGTCGTGCCCGACCTCGAGGCCGGATGCTCGCTCGCCGACGGCTGCCCGGTCGACAGGTTCCGCGCCTGGCGCGCGAAATACCCCGACGCCGTCTCGATCACGTACATCAACTGCACGGCCGAGGTGAAGGCCGAGAGCGACTACATCTGCACCTCGTCGAACGCCGAGAAGATCGTCCGCGCGATCCCCGAGGACAAGGAGATCCTCTTCGCGCCCGACAAGAACCTCGGTCGCTGGCTCGAGCAGAAGACCGGCCGGAAGATGCGGCTCTGGCAAGGCAGCTGCGTCGTGCACGAGACCTTCAGCCTGCGCAAGATCATCGCCCTCCGCGAGCAGCACCCCACGGCCAAGCTCATCGCGCACCCCGAGTGCGAGGAGGCGCTCCTGCACATGGCCGCGTTCATCGGCTCGACGACGGCGCTGCTCAAGTACACGCAGACCGACGACGCCCAGAGCTACATCGTCGCGACCGAGAGCGGCATCGTGCACCAGATGCGCAAGGCCTCGCCGCAGAAGACGTTCATCGAGGGGCCGCCCGAGGGCAACTGCGCCTGCAACGAGTGCCCCTTCATGCGCCTCAACACGATGGAGAAGGTCTACCTCGCGCTGCGCGACCTCGAGCCCCGCATCGAGATGCCCGCCTCGCTGCGCGAGCGAGCCCGCGTGCCGATCGACCGCATGCTCGCGCTCTCCTGAGCAACCGGACCGGCCGCTCGTTTGCAGCTCAAAAGTTCGACGCGGCGTCCCGCTTCCCCGTCGCCAGGCTGCGCACGAGCGCGCGCAGCTCGGACGGGTCGAAGGGTTTTTCCAGGAGCAGGTTCTCCGCGCGCGCGAAGAAGGCGCGCACCTCGCTCGTGAACGCCGCGCCCGTGAGGAACACGATCTGCCGCGCCACCTCCGGCGCCGTCACGAGCAGCCGGTCGTAGAGCTCGAACCCGTTCATCCCCGGCATCCGCACGTCGCAGAGCACCACGTCGAAGCGCGCGCCTGCCTCGACCGCCGCGAGCGCCTCGTGCCCGTTCGACACCGCGAACACCTCGTGCTCGTCCGCGAGGAGGCGTCGGATCGACGTCACGATGAACGGCTCGTCGTCGACGAGCAGCACGCGCGCCCGCCGCGCGGATCCCCCTTTTTCCGCCGTCGTTCCCATCGTCGTGCCAATGAACCCCACGCACACTCCAGGAATTCCATTAGGTCGCCCATCGCTGAGCATTGCGCAAGCGCCAACCTACGCATGCGGCGATTTGCCACGGACTGCCAATGGGTTGACGCCCAACGTTCTGTGTCGCAATGAGCCAATGGTGCAGCCGTCGGGCGAAATCTTCAGCCGAGGTGCTTCTCGATCGCGCGGATGACCTCGAGCCTGTCGAAGAGCCGCTCCACGTAGTCGAGCCGATCGGTCTCGATGACCATCGTCGGCGAGAGATCGTAACGTGCGTGCCATTCCTCGTACAGCTTGTCCAGCGCGGCGAGGTAGCTCTTGGGTACTTTGCGCTCAAAGTTTCGTCCACGCTGGCGGATCCGCCGCACGAGCGTGGGTAGAGGGCACCGCAGGTAGATCATCAGATCCGGCGGCCGGATCTCCTCGCGCAGCGTGCGATAGAGGTCGTCGTACATCTGCCAGTCGCGCTCGTCGATGTAGCCGGCCCGGTAGAGGTGCGCGGCGAAGATCTCCGCGTCCTCGTAGAGGGTCCGATCCTGCACGATCGGCCGAGGATCCACGGCCGCGCGGCGAACGACGTCGCGGTGGATGTGGAAGCGCCGGACGAGGAAGAAGAGCTGCGAGCTCATCGCCCAGCGCGGCATGTCGCCGTAGAAGTCGGACAGGTACGGGTTCTCCTCGTTGGGCTCGAAGAACGGCACCATTTGGAACTGCTGCTCGAGCCATTTCACGAGGCTCGATTTCCCAGCTCCCATGTTCCCAGCCACCGCGATGATCCGGGGGCGCGCGCCTTCCCGCCGGCTCTCCTTCATCTCGTCCTCCGCCCCCCTCAAAGCACGAGCGAAAGCCCGAGCGTCGTCACGAAACCCCCAGCGAACGTGGGGTAAGGTCCCACCGTCACGCGGCGACCCGAGGCGTCGATCGCTTGTTCGTCCTCGAACGCGCGTCCTCGTTGCCCCACGTAAAACGCCCCCGTCGTCTCGAGCTCCACCGCGAGCCACCGCGGCACCACGTCGAACGACGCGCCGAGGCCGAGCGGGATCTCCACGAACGACGCGACCCGCTCACGCACGGGAAACACGCCGGAAGGCGACGCGACCGAGAACCGCCCGAGCTCGAGCCGCCCCCAGCCCGCGCCCGCCGAGACCCACGCCCGCGCCCGCGGCGTGATGTTCCAGGTGGGCGCGAGCCGCAGGCCGAACGAGTACGTGTAGAACTCGACCTCGCCCGGATCCCCCGCGAGCCCGAGCGCGCCCGAAGGCAGGTCGAAGTCGCGCTCGGCGCGCACCGCGTACAGGCTCGCGCGCAGGTAGCGCGTGATGTCGACGCGCGCCCAGAGGCCCATGCCGACCGACGCCGGATACCGCACGCGCGTGTCGCCGCTCGGGATGCGATGCACGAGCGCCACGCCTCCGCCGATGTCCACGTGCCGCGTGAACGGCGGCTCCGTGATGTCGAGCGGAGGCAGCTCCTTCGGCCGCGGCGGCGCCTCGGGCGCCTCGTCCGCATCCGCGTGCTCCTCGTTCGCATCCGCGCCGCGCGCCGTCCCCATCACCCCGCCGAGCGCGAGCGTGAAGGCGGCTGCGGACGCGAGCGTACGTCGGCCTTTTCGCCGTCGGTCTTCGAGGCGCTTCACCCGTGCTCGCATCGCGTGCCCCTTGTAGCAAAGTTCGGGCTCCTCGGTCGACCGACCGCGGCTTTGGTCCGTTTCGATCCCTTCTGGCACGGTCCCGAAATCTGCGGCACACTCCGCCCGCCATGCACACGTCTCGGCTTTTCGTTTCGCTCGCCGGTCTCACCCTCCTTGTCGCGGCTTGCAACAAGTCCGAAGCGCCCAACGCGCAGCCTGAACAGCCGGCCCTCGTGCCGACGCAGGCGCCCGCGCAGCCGCAGGGCGCGGTGGCGGAGAGCATCAAGCCGCTCGCGCAGAAGAAGTTCGGCCAGCCGGTGACGGAGACGAAGACGACGGCGCTCACGGACCTCACGAAGGAGCCCGCGAAGTTCGCCGAGCAGACGGTGCGCACCGAGGGCGTGGTCTCGGCGGTCTGCAAGTCGATGGGCTGCTGGATGGAGATCGCCGACACGACGGGCAAGGCGCACATCAAGATGGCGGGCCACAGCTTCTTCGTCCCGCGCGACAGCTCGGGTCACCGCGCCGTCATTCAGGGCAAGGTCCTCACGCCCGAGGCCGACAAGGGCGTGTGCGGCGCCGACGACGGCTGCGGCCAGGGCGGCAGCGCCAAGTTGGCCCAGGTGAACATCGAGGCGACCGGGATCGAGTTCATCGACTGAATCTGACTGAATCTCGCCTGCCCCCGCTCCCGCCCGCCGCGCGTGAACGCAAAGCTCGGTGGGCATGGGCCTCCTGATCACGCGCGACGATTTCACCGAGGACGAGTTCGTCCGTTTCTCCGAGCGCCTCTCCGAGCAGCTCGACGTCCTCGGCGCACTCGCAAACCTCCCCGGCTTCGGCGAGGGGCCGGCCACGGTCGGCGCCGAGCTCGAGCTCTTCCTCGTCGACCCCGCGGGCCTGCCGCTGCCAGCGAACCGCGAGGTCCTCGCACGCACGGTCGATCGTCGATTCACCGTCGAGCTCGACCGGTTCAACCTCGAATTCAACGCGAGCCCGTGTCCACTCGCCGGCCGGCCGTTCACGGCGCTCGCAGACGAGCTCGTCTGCGCGCTCGTGGAGATCTCACGCGCCGCGCGCGAGCAGGGCGGGCGCATCGTGCCCATCGGCATCCTGCCCACGCTGCGCCGCGAGGACCTCACCGCCGCAGAGCTGACCGACGTCCCCCGCTATCGCGCCCTCGGCAAGCGCATCCGGCGCCTGCGCGGCGGACCGTTTCACGTCCGCATCCACGGCGAAGACGCGCTCAGCCTCGACACGGACGACGTCGCCATGGAGGGCGCCTGCACCTCGTTCCAGGTCCACCTCCGCGTGCCGCCCCGAAGTTTTTCAAAATATTACAATGCAGCGCAGATCGCCACGATCCCGGCCCTCGCCGCGTCGTGCAACTCGCCCCTCCTGATCGACCACCGCCTCTGGGACGAGACGCGCATCGCGCTCTTTCGCCAGGCCATCGACGATCGCCTCGACGCTCCGGCCGCCTTTCACCCGCCGTCGCGCGTCTCCTTCGGGTATGGCTGGGTCCGCGACGGGGCCGCCGAGCTCTTCGCCGAGAGCGTCCGGCTCCACGCCCCGCTCCTGCCCGTGCTCGGCGGCGAGGATTCCCGACAAACCCTCGCCGCGGGCGGCATTCCCTGCCTCGCCGAGCTCCGTTTGCACCACGGCACCGTCTGGCGCTGGAACCGCGCCGTCTACGACCCGGGCTCGGGCGGCCATTTCCGCATCGAATATCGCGCCCTGCCCGCCGGGCCCACCGTCGTCGACATGCTCGCGAGCGCCGCATTCCTCCTCGGCGCGACGCTCGGCCTCGCCCCCGACGTCGATCGCCTCTTGCCCGCGTATCCATTCGAGCTCGCGCGCCACGCCTTTCATCGCGCCGCGCAGCACGGCCTCGACGCCGTCGTCCCGTTTCCGTGCGACGAGGCCCCGTCCCCGCGCGCGATCCCGATCGTCGCCTTGTGCGAGCGCCTCTTGCCCCTCGCCCGGAGCGGCCTCGTCTCCGCGGGCGTCCTCGAAAGCGAGGCCGACCGCTGGCTCGATGTCTTCGCGGCCCGGGTGCGATCCGGACAAACCGGCGCGCGCTGGCAACGCGCGGCGCTGTCGGCCCTGCGGGCCCGTCATTCGCATGAGGAAGCGCTCAGGCGGCTGCTCGCCCATTACGAGGAGCGCGCCGCGACCGGCGCGCCGGTGCATACCTGGGCGCCGGTCTTTCGCTGATCCCGGTCAGAACGTACCCACGACCGACAGCCCCATCCGATCCGGGCCCATCATCGGCACGATCGCGGCGGAGCTCGGCAGGAGCGCGCGCGCGCCTTTCGGCCGCTCGATCGGCGCGTCCACGGTCTCCGTCGAAAAGATGGCCATATCGAGCGCGGGCGCGGCTATGTGCCCGACGAGCGCCCCGATCGCGGTATAGCCGAGGGCCTTCAGACCCTCCCCCGCGCCGGCCATGAGGCCAATGAGGCCCCCTCCGAGGGGCAGGCCGACGTTCAGGCCGAGGGCCGTGAACCCCTTGCCGACGTGCCCGTGCGCCCAGTGAACGATCGGCCCCGTGAGCACGTGCCCCGCGACGCCGATGTACGAGAGCGCGCTCCCCTGACCGACGACCGTCAAGAGATCCCCCGCGACCACGCCAATCAAGGTCTGCCACCCATACCAGCGTGTCACCTTCTGCGTGGGGACTTCGCCGCTCCAGCCGGGCAGCGGCCCCGTGGGAGGAGGTCCCCAGGCTCCATTCGGCGGCGGCGCATAAGGCCCGGGCGGATAAGGCGCGTAGGGTCCCTGAGGATAAGGCGCGTAAGGCCCGGCCGCCGGCGGTGGGGCCGGCGGCGGCGGAAGCGAAGCACCATTCGCAGTGGATTCCGGCGGCGGCGACGCCGGCGTCCCCGGCGGGGGAGGCGGCGGAAGGGCGCCTGCCGGCGGCGGAGCCGGGTTCGTCGCCGTGGGCGGCGGGAGCGGAGGCGGCGGGGGCGCCACGCCGGGTTGCTGCGCGTTCGTGCGCGTCGCGAGGGTGATCGTGGCGAGGGCGAGGGCGGGGCCGAGCAGCAGGCGTGTGCGCATCGGCGACGACGATATCAAGAAACGTGCCCCGAGCGAAAGATGGGCCACGTCGAAAACCCGACGTGGCCCGCCGCCGCGCGGTTACTTCGCGTCCTTGAGCGCGAGGTTGACGGCCTTCTTGAACTTCGAAAGCGGCTGCGCGCCAGAGACGAAATACCCATTGACGAGGAACCCGGGCGTGCCCGTGATCCCCGCGTCTTCGCCGGCCTTGATGTCCGCGTCGATGAGCGCCTTGTGGGTCTGTCCGTCGACCGCGGCGAGGACCTTCTGCACGTCGAGCCCGAGCGCGGCGGCCGTCCGTTCGATGCCGGCGCGGTCGAGCTGCGTCGGGTCCTGGAAGAACGCGTCGTGCATCTTCCAGAATGCTTCGTTGCCCTTCTGCTTGTACGCCTCCACGGCCGCGAGCGCCGCGGGCATCGCGTTCTTGTGGAACGGCAGCGGCTTGTTTCGCCAGACGAACCGGATCTTGCCCGGGAACGCCGCGTCGAGCTCGGCGAGCGTGGGCTCGACCCGCTTGCAGAACGGGCACTCGAAATCGGAGAAGATCTGGATCGTGACCTTCGCGTTCGCCGGGCCCTTGGTGGGGTTATCCTTCGTGAACGCGGGGACCGCCTTCACCTTCTCGAACGTCGTCGTCTTGCCGTCCTTGATGATCGTGTCGTAGAGCTTCGCCGCGGGCGTGCCCTTCTTCACGAGCGCCTCGGCCTTCGTCATCTCCTCGTCGATGAGCGCCTTGAACTTGTCGATCGGCTGGTTGCCGACGAGGCGGCGGCCATTGATGAAGAAATGCGGCGTGCCGTTCGCCTGCACGTCGTCGGCGAGGTCGAGGTCCTGCTCGATGCGGGCCTTGTGCTTCTGTTTCGCGATCGCGTCGCTCGCCTTCTTCACGTCGATCCCGAGGTTTTTCGCGATGCCCTCGAGGTCCTCGGGCGCGAGCTTGCCGTTCGCGGCGAAGAGCAGGTCGTGCGCCTGCCAGAACGCCGCTTCGCCCTTTTGCGCGCGCGCCTCGAGCGCGAGCTCGGCCGCGGGCTCGGCCTCCTTGTGGAAGGGCAGGGGGTTATTCTTGTACACGATCCGGAGTTTGTCGCCGTAATCGCGGGTGAGCTGCTCGATCGTCGGCGTCACCTTGACGCAGAACGGGCACTGGAAATCCGTGAACATCACGAGCGTCACGAGCGCCGTGTTTTTCCCCCGCACGGGCGAGCCGTCGACGGGCACGCGCCAGACCGTCTTGTCCTCGGCCGGGGCCGTGGAGCCGGCGAAGCCGGGCCGATCCTCGGGCTTCTGGTAGTTCTGCGTCGAGAGCACCGCATACACCTTCTCGGGCGCCGTGCCGCTCGCCGTCGCCTTGCGGCCGGCCGCGATTTGCTCGTCGATGATCGCGCGGAACTTGTCGATCGGCTGCGCGCCGGAGAGGTACACGCCGTTGATGAAGAATGCGGGCGTGCCCGACACGCCGATCTTCTTGCCGAGCGCGATGTCCTCGTCGATCTTCTTGCCGATCTCGCCGCCCGCGAGCGTCGCGTCGACGCGCTTGCGCGAGGTGTCCCGCGGGAGCGAGCCGTCGATGACCTGCGGGTCGATCCGGTTGGCGAAGAGCGCGTCGTGATAGGCCCAGAACCACGGCGATCCCTTCAGCTTGAACACGGCCATCGCCGCCTCGGCCGCCGGGCGCGCGTTCTTGTGGAACTCGAGCGGAAAGTTTTTCCAGACGATTCGGAGCTGGTCTTTGCCGTAGATTTTCCCGAGCTCCGCGAGCGTCTGCGACGAGCGCGCGCAGAACGGGCACTCGAGGTCGGAGAACGCGACGATGGTGACGAGCGCCTTGGGGCTGCCCCAGCTCGGATCCGCGGCCGTGACGGGCACCGGGCTCTTCGCGCCTTCGCCCGTGTCGACCTCGTTTCCGCCGGTCCACGTACCAAGCTCGGCGGGGGCCACGACGCGCACGGGCAGACCGTTTCCGGCGTTGTCGTCGCGGGGCCCGCGGGGCGCGCCTCCGATGCCGATCTCGCCGCCGTCCCCTTCCGCGCCCCGGGCCGCGGCTTCGCCTTTGCCGGCGCCTTTGGCGGGGGCCCCGGAGGCCTTCTCGGCGTCTTTTCCAGCGGGACCGGCGTTCGCACCCTGATCGGAGGGCCCCGGGGATCCGTCTCCGGGCGAGGCGGCCGGTGGCGTAGGCGCCGGGCCGCAGGCAACTGCGGTCGAGAGGGCCGTCACGAGCCCGATTCGGAAGAGCTTTGCGAGCATGGCCGGCACCCTACAGGAAACCCGGCCACGACGCACGCGGCTTGCGCGACGATCCACGCGGCTTCAACATCCCCCCGAGGTTCCGTCAATGGCGCCGCGCAGCCGAAGGAAAGCCCGGAGCCGTGTGGCATGGGGGATGCATCAATTTGTCGCATTGCCTGTACACCGGAACGGGTGCATGGCTTTCGGACGGAGGTGAGACGTGACTTTTGAACTTGGTACTTCGCGGGGAAGGTGGCTCATCGTGGCGCTCGGCGCGGCGCTCGTCGCAGGGTGCGGCGGAGGCAGCGGGGACAGCGGATCGGGCGGCAACGGCGGATCGGGCGGCGCGGGTGGAGCCGGCGGCGCTGGTGGAGCCGGTGGATCGGCCGGCGGCGGACCGAACCTCGTCGACGTGGAGATCGCTTTCGAGGCGCGCGTCGGAAACGAGGCATTCGACTGTGGAAAGACGTTCACCGCGGGAAGCGCCTCCACCGAGGTGCGGATCACCGATTTTCGGCTTTACGTGCACGACGTACGCCTCTTGCGCAAGGACGGCGCGGAGTTCCCGGTCGAGCTCACGCAGGACGGGCTCTGGCAGCACGAGGACCTGGCGCTCCTCGATTTCGAGAACAAGGCCGGCGCCTGCGCGAACGGCACGAGCGAGACGAACACCACGATCAAGGGCCGGGTGCAGGCCGGGAGCTACACCGGCATCGCGTTCAAGGTCGGGGTGCCTTTCGAGCTGAACCACGCCGACGCGGCGACGGCGCCTTCGCCGCTCAACCTGAGCGCGCTGTTCTGGAACTGGAACGGCGGGTACAAGTTCCTCCGCGTGGACGCGGTGCCGACGGCGGCGGGCAGCGGGGCGTTCAACGTGCACATCGGCAGCACGGGATGCACGGAGGACGCGGCGGGCGCGGTCACGGCCTGCGACAGGCCGAACCGTCCGGAGGTGCGCCTGACGGACTTTGATCCGCTGATGGGCAAGTTCGTCGTCGATTACGGAGCGCTCGTCGCGGAGAGCGACCTCTCGCAGAACGTGGACGGCGCGCCGGGCTGCATGGCGGGCTCGGACGACACCGAATGCAAAGCCGTCATGGGCCGGCTCGGCATTCACGTGGATGACGGGTCGGTTCATCCGGACGAACAGAAGCTCTTCGCGGCGGAGTGAATCCATGAAAAACCCTGCCCTCCTCCCCCTGGCCGCGCACGGGGCTCTCGCGGCCCTCTTGCTCCTCGGCTCCTTCGCCGGCTGCGGCGGGGAGGGCGGGGAGCCGCCCACGCCCGCGCCCCCGGCCCCCGCGACCTGGGATTTCGGCCTGCCCGCGGGGTATCCGAAGCCCAAGATCTCCGCGGACAACCCCATGACGGTCGACAAGGTCGAGCTCGGCCGGCGCCTGTTCTACGACAAACGTTTGTCCGGGAACGAGACGCAGAGCTGCGCGTCGTGCCACGACCAGAAGCTCGCGTTCACGGACGGGCGCGCCGGCGGGCTCGGATCGACGGGCGAGGTCCACCCGCGGAGCTCGATGTCGATCGTGAACGTGGCCTATCTGTCCACGCTCACCTGGGCAAACCCCTTGATCACGGAGCTCGAAGAGCAGGCGCTCCTGCCGCTTTTCGGCGAGACGCCCGTCGAGCTCGGGCTCGCCGGCAAGGAAGACGTGCTCCTCGAACGACTGCGCAAAGAGCCGGTGTACGAGGCGCTCTTCCCGAAGGCGTTCCCCGACGAGGCCGACCCCGTGCGGCTCGAGAACGTCGTGCGGGCGATCGGCGCGTTCGAGCGCAGCGTGATCTCCTATCGATCGGCCTACGACCGGTACAACTACGGCGGCGATTCGAAGGCGCTGTCGGAGGCCCAGAAGCGGGGCAAGGACCTGTTCTTCTCGGAGAAGCTCGAGTGCTTCCATTGCCACGGCGGCTTCAATTTCTCCGACTCGGTGGTGCACGACGGCAGCACGTTCACGGAGACGATGTTCCACAACACCGGCCTCTACAACCTCGGCGGCACGGGCGCGTATCCGGACGGCAATCGAGGCGTCTACGAGGTGACGGGCGTCTCGACGGACATGGGCCGGTTCCGCGCGCCGACGCTCCGCAACATCACGATCACGGCGCCGTACATGCACGACGGGAGCATCGCGACGCTCGGCGAGGTGCTCGACCATTACGCGGCCGGCGGGCGCACGATCGTGGACGGCCCGTACGCGGGCGTGGGGAGCAAGAACCCCTACAAGAGTGAGCTCATCAATGGGTTTTCGTTGACCGAGGACGAGAAGGCCGATGTGCTTGCTTTCCTCGCGTCGCTGACGGACGAGGCGCTGCTCGTCGATCCGCGCTTCGCGGACCCCTGGAAGCAGGACAGCGCGGGAGGAATGCCGTGAAGACCATCGGACGAATCGTGGGAATCATATCGCTCGCCGGCGCGGTGTTCGTCGGGACGAGCGTGGGCGCGTGCGGAGGCGGGACGGAGAACCCGCCCGCGACGAACGAGCCGGACCTGTCGGGCGTGATCTACGCGGGCGAGGCGACGGACGAGGCGCTCGCGGCGTTGCTCCTGGCCACGCCGAAGACCGATGCAGCGCAGGCCGTGGCGGTCGACACGCCGGCCGCGGGCGCAACGCTGCCGAAGGACGTGCCGCCGACGATCGAATGGCACGTGAGCGGCTCCTCCGCGGCGCGCGAGCCGTCGACCGGAGAAAGGTTTGTCGGGGCCGCGAAGGCTGTCGCCTCGTTTTTCGGCCCGCGCGACGCCTGGGCGCACGGGGCGCCGGTGAACGGCCGCGCGTATCTGCTCGTGTTCTCGACGCCGAAGAGCCCGGAGCTCGTGCGTGTCTTCACGACGGAGCTTTCGTACACGTTCGACGCGGCCTCGTGGACGAAGCTCGCGCTCACGGGGGAGCCGGTGACGCTCGTCGTGACGAACGCGATCTTCGAGGACAACCGCGTGGCCCAGGACGGAGGGCCGTTCACGGGGGAGGCGGTGACGTTCTCGATCGGGTCGTGAGTATGGTAGGATGATGGCATGAGCGTCGATCCTGCCGCGCCGCGATCTCCCCCGCCGAACGCTCCGGAGGTCGAGGCGGCGTACGAGGCGGCGTCGGAGCTGGAGGTCGCGGAGATCCTGGACGGAGAGCTGCACCTCTTTCCACGCCCGCGCGCCACCCACGCACGGGCCGCCTCTCGCCTCGGGCGTGTCCTCGGTCCGTATGACGACGATACCGGACCGAGCGGGTGGATCCTCCTCGACGAGCCGGAGCTGCACCTCGGCCCCCGCCCGGACAAGATGGTCCCGGATCTCGCCGGATGGCGTCGCGAGCGTATGCCCGAGATGCCGGACGTCGCGGCGTTCACGCTTCCGCCGGACTGGGTTTGCGAGATCCTCTCCGACCGGACGGAGGCGATCGATCGCAGCAAGAAGATGCGGATCTACCGCCGCGAGGGCGTGAAGCATTGCTGGCTCATCAACCCCGTCCAGCAGACGCTCGAGCTCTACCGCCTGACGAACGGACAGTGGCTGCACGTCGAGACCTACGAGGGCGACATGCGCCTCCGCGTGGAGCCATTCGAATCGGTCGAGATCGACATGTCCGCGTTGTGGGCGCGGTGATCGCGCCCCGCAGCTCTCACCGCCGCTTCTCCGGCCGCGGATAAAATACCCCCCGCGGCCGCGTCCTCATCCCCGTCACCGGGAAGAAATCGCTTCCCCCGAAGAGCGGCGGGTCCTTCTCGTTTCGCATGTAAAACAGGTTGATTTCTCGCTTGAAGAAATCGGTGTCCGGAATGACCGCGCCGAAGCGCTGCGTCTTCAGCGCATCGCGTATCTCGTCCCGGAGCGCGTTGCCGGCCGGGCCGCCGCCGATGCCCAGGATGTCCTGGATGGCCATTTCATGCGCGAACGGGCGCTTGCCCGCGAGCGTCGCGAGGTGGCCGTGCGCCGGGAGCCATACGTCGCCGGGCAATCCGGCGAGCTTCTTCACGAAGGCGTGGCCCGCTTGCTCGTCGCTGCGCGAGGGCACGAGGCGGCGTGGGTCATAGACGACGCACGCGAGCTGGAGGGCCGCGACGCCGAACGCCGCGGCGCGCAGGCGGGCGCGAAGGGCCTCCGGCGCCTGGCCGATGCTTTCGAGGGCCGCGGCGACGCCGAGGCCGAAGAGAATGGCGAGCACGGCGAACGCGGGCATGAGCACGTTCGGCCAGCCGCCCGCGTGCAGGCGCCCGCCCCACGAGGTCCCGAGCGAGCCGGCCGCGGCGAAGAACCAGAAGAGCCGCGCCTTGCGCGCGCTCTCGCCCGAGGCCGCGAACCAGTAGAGGGCCGCCGCGAACGAGACGGCGAGCGGCGCGAAGAGGTCTTCGACCCAGTAATCGACCCACATCGCCGGCACGTTCGGGTGCTGCGAGGGCAGGAAGAAGACGTAATAACGAAACCAGCCGCCGTGCAGGCGATCGAGCGCGAAGATCGAGAGGCCGATCGTCCCGAAGAGCGCCACGCCGAACCCGAGCCCGCGCTTCCAGCCGTCCGCGAAGAGCGCATACGCCGCGAGCGGCGCCGCGGCCACGAGCATCGATTGTTTCGTGAGGAACGAGAGCAAAAAGAAAACGACGGAGAGGAGCCGGAAGCCGAGCCCCTCGCGGAAGCGGAGGACGTAGAGGCCGAGGAGCAAGAACAGGAGCGAGAGCGAGTCGACCCGCGCGATATCCATGAAGGCGACGCTCTCGCGGTACGTGCCCGCGAAGAGGCCCACCGCGAGCACGGCCGCAAGGCGGCTCTTCGTCTCGCGGTGCACGAAGAGCGCGATGAGCGCGAAGCAGCCGAGCGAGGCGAGGAACGAAACGAGGCGCAGCGAGAAGAAGCCGAGGCCAAAGACCTTGCTCGCGGCCGCGGAGACGTAGAAATAAAGTGGCGTGTAGATGAAGGGGACGAAATCGATCGTGGGGCGGTCGTAGAGGCGTTTGCCCGCGAGGATGTGGCGGACGTGGTCGACCGCGCCGCCCTCCATCCATTCGAGCTCGAAGGGATAGCGGAGGTGCAGGACCGCGAGCACGAGATAGATGCCGACGTACGCGACGGCGCCGAGGCCGACGAGCCAGGGCAGGGCGCGGCCGAGGAAGGCGGGGACGCGCCGCCAAAGGGGAAGGAGCCGAGCGAGCATCGAGGGGCGCTACCCTAGCGCAGCACGCCCAAAGATTCGAGCACGGCCTCGAGCGAGGAGCGCCCGAGCCCTTCGGCGCGATCGGGCCCGAAGCCGCTCGGGCCTTCCTTGAACGGCATCTCGATCGTCATGGACAAGCAATCGAAGCGCTCGCCGACCCAGTTGTTGCCGATGCGCAGATCGCCCTTGCCCGGGTCATCCGCGCCATAATCGAGCTCCGAGGAAAAACCGCCGTCGCGCCGCGCGAGGCTCCGCGCGAAACGTCGCTCGAGCTCGTAGAGGCGCTCGGAGTAGCCCGGGTTTCCCGCGCAGCCGATGGCGAAGGCGACCTCGGCGTGCTCGTCGCCGTGCACGTCGAGGAAGAGGTCGACGCCTGCCTGCTCCATGACGCTCCGCACGGCGAGGACCTCGGGGCTCGCCTCGCGGCTCGGCGCCTGCCATTCACGATTGAGATCACGCCCCGCCGCGTTCGTGCGGAAATTGCCGCGCGTGCTGCCGTCCGGGTTCACGATCGGTACGACGTACACGACGGCCTCGTCGAGGAGCGCGTCCGTGACCGGATCGTCCTCGGCGAGCAGCCGCGCGAGCGCGCCCTCGACGAACCACGAGCCCATCGTCTCGCCCGGGTGCTGCCGGCCCGCGATCCAGAGGCGGCGCTTGCCCGGGTGTTCCTCGCCGAGGACGACGAGGTGGATCGGGCGCCCCTCGGGGCTCGCGCCGATCGAAAGGACGCGCGCCCGCGGCGAGCGATCGACGACCGAGAGGAGCGCGCCGAGGCGTTCCAGGGGATAGGCGGCAAAATACGAATAATGGACCCTGTCGTGCTCGGGCCGGTGCTGGAGGACGAGGCGCCGGCCGTCGAAATGGGTGGGGACGCGGAACCATCGTTCGAGGTCATACGATGCGAGCGCGCGGTAGCCGTGGAAGGCGTCCGGGTGCATCGCCTCGCCCGCGTTGGTGATCGCGAGCTCGACGTCGCGGCCGCGCGCGCCTCGTACGCGGAAATGGAACCATTGCCGGATGCCGGCGGCGCTGTCGGCGCGCAAGGAAAGCTCGGCGTCGGTCCCGTGACGGTGGCCGGTCACGACAATGCTCCCGCCGCAGAGGTCCGCGTCGACGTGCATGAAATGCATCATGCCACGAACGGCGTCGGAGCGGGGAGGGATCGTGGGCCAGAGCGCCGGTTCGTCCCGCGCGGCGAAGCGCCTCGGCGCGCGCACGGCCTTTCGCCTATACTCGGCCGCGGAGAGGTCGAATGGGGAAGAGCAGGACCGGGATCGACAGCAGCGCGGGCTCCCTGCCGGAGCCGACGACATGGGCGCGGGCCGTCGTCCTCGGGACGGGGATCCTCGGCGTGAGCCTGACGGAGCGCGCGCTCTCCGCGAAGGCCGTGGAAGAGTTCGGGCGCAAGGTGCTGGAGGTCGTCCGCGCGATCATGCCCGCGACGCGCAAACTCGTCGAGGTGCTCGAAGCGCGCGCGACCGAGCTCAACATCGACGGCGACTGCGACAGGCTGCGCACGGCCCGCAGCGCGCGCGCGCTTTGCGAGGTGATCGCCAGCAAGACGCTGCGCGATGCCCGCGAGCTCGTCGACGCGCTCGCCGCCGCGCGCCTCGAGACGAGCTCGTCGGCCGTGCAGGCGAGCCTCGGCGCCGCGCAGGATTCGCTCGAGACGCTCGACGATCCGCTCGTGCTCGGCGTGCTGAAGCAGCTCGCGGGGCGCGAGAGGAGCGATCTTTCGGCGTCCAAGTATCTGCGCGAGGCGCGCTCGATCTTGCGGCAAGACGAGATGCGGAGGTCCTTGTCGGTGGAGCTGCGCATGGTGGCGGGCGCGGCGCAGGCGTACCTGCTCAGCGGGACGCCGAGCGCCGACGGAGCCCCGGTGCACGTGCATCCCGACGACGGCGGGCTGCCGAAGAGCGCGGTGCTCGCGAGCGTCGTGGCGCCCGCGGACGTGCGCATCGAGGCGTCGCGCGGCACGCCGCCGCCGAGCGCGACGCGGGCGCGCGCGGACACCCTGAAGCGCAGGTCCCTCACGCAGACGCTCGCCTCGGAGGGCACGCTGCCCTTCACGCGCGTGAGCGTGGAGCGGCGGGGATCGACGCCCGATCGGAAGAGCGCGCGCGCGCTCCTCGCCGAGGCGGTGCGCGAGGCGGAGCAGAAGCTCGACGCCTCGAAGGGGCCGGCGCTCTTGTCGGTCTTGGTCACGCTCGACATCAGCGACAAGGGCGCGTGATCGATCAGGCGTCGAGCGCGACGTAGAGGACGGGCTCGTCGCGCAGCCACGTGCGCTGGCGGCGCACGAAGACGCGCGTCGCGCGGACGATCGTGTCTTCGAGCTCCTCGCGGACGAGCTCGCCTTCGAGGTGCGCGCGCACCTGCTTGTATCCGACCGAGCCCATGGGACGCGCCGAGGCGTGGCCCGCGTCGAGCAGCGCGCGCACCTCGTCGATCCAGCCCGCGTCGAGCCATCGCCGCACGCGCGCGCGAATGCGCTCGTCGAGCGTCTCGCGCGACCAGGCGACGCCGAGGAGGCGCGCGTCGTGGCGCTTCTCGCGGAAGCCGTGCTCGGCGAACCACTGGCTCTGCGGTTTGCCCGAGAGCTCGTGGATTTCGAGCGCACGGCTCACGCGGACGAGGTCGTTCGGCGCGAGGCGCGCGGCGCTCTCGGGGTCGACCGCGGCGAGCTTCGCGTGCAGGGCCGCGCGCCCTTCAACTTCGGCGATGGCCGTGTGTCGCGCGCGGATCGCGGGGTCGGCGGGCGGCGCGGGGGCGAGGCCGTGGACGAGCGATTTGATCCAGAGGAACGTGCCGCCGCAGAGGATGGGCACGCGGCCGCGGCGCCGCACGTCTTCGATCGCGCGCTCGCCGAGCTCGGCGAACGTCTGCGCGTCGAGGGGCACGAGCGGGTCGGCGATGTCGACGAGGTGGTGCGGGGCGCGCGCGCGCTCCTCGGCCGTGGGCTTGCCGGAGCCGACGTCGTAGCCGCGGTAGATCTGCACGCTGTCGGCGCTGATGATTTCGCCGCCGAAGCGCTCGGCGAGGCGGATCGCGAGCTCGGTCTTTCCGCTCGCGGTGGGGCCGACGACGACGAAGAGCTCGCCCTCGCGCGGCGGCTCGATCGTGCGCCACGACGGGGCGGGCTCGCGGGGTTCGTCGGCTTCACCCGGGGGCGGGGCATGCACGGGTTCGCGATCGTTCGGGCGCATCGTTCGGGGCTCGCGCGAGGGGGACTTTGGCGAGGGGACTTCCTGTAGCATCTCCGGATGTCCTCCAAGCCGCGCTTCCTGCTTTCGTTCGTGTTCGTCGCGACCCTCGCCGCGCCGGGAGTGGCCTCGGCCGAGGAGCCTCCGCCCGTCCGGCCGATGATGCAGGTGAACCTGCCCATCGATCTCACCGTGACAGCCGTGGGCGGCGCGGCGTGGATCACGACGGAGGTGCTGAAATCGAAGATCGCGCCGGCTTCGTGCCGGTGGTGCAGCCCGCCGGGGTTCGACGATTCGATCGCGCGGGCGCTCCACTGGCGCGACATCAAGACGGCGGCTCGGATCAGCGACGTCGGGCTGTACGGGCTCGCACCGCTCGCGGCGTTCGGGTTCGACGCGGCGGTCGTGTATGCGAGCGGCGGCACGCTCGCGGAGTGGGGGACGGACGCGCTCGTCATTCTGGAGTCGATGGTCGTGGCCGCGGACGTCACGCAGATCGTGAAGTTTTCCGTGGGGCGGGAGCGCCCGCTGCTCGAATACGGCACGGTCGCGCCGGACGAGCGCGACAGCCGCGACAACAACCTCTCCTTTTTTTCGGGTCACACGTCGTTCACGTTTTCCGCGGCGGTCGCGGCCGGGACGGTGGCCACGCTGAAAGGATATCGCGCGGCGCCCTGGATCTGGGCCACGGGGCTCACGATCGCGACGACGACCGGATATCTGCGCATCGCCGCGGACAAACATTATTTTTTGGACGTGATGGTCGGCGCGATCGTGGGATCGGCCGTCGGGTTCGTGGTGCCGTGGCTGCACCGGCCGAGCACGAGCAAAGACGCAGGGGCCGCGCGGCTCTCGGGGATGATGGCGAGCCCGCTGCCCGGCGGCGGGCCGCTCGTGGGCTTCAGCGGGATCTGGTGACTAGCCCGCGGCGCGCCTTCTGCGAATGCGGAGGAGGACCGGTTTGTCCGGGCGGAGGGCCGTCGCGTAATCGGGGCCGATCGGCGCGTCGCTCACGGGCTCGAAATCGAAGCGCTGGGCGATCTGCGCGAGCAGAAGCTGGGCTTCGAGCGTGGCGAACGTCGCGCCGATGCAGACCCGCGGGCCGGCGCCGAACGGCATGTAGGCGCCGCGCGGCCGCTTCGCCTCGTTCTCCGCGGAGAAGCGCGCCGGATCGAAGCGCTCCGGGTCGGGGTAGATCGCCTCGCGCCGGTGGAGCGCGTGGATCGGCACGATGATCGACGTGTGCTTGGGCAGGTGATATCCGCCGACCTCGACGTCCTCGGCGGCGACCCGATCGATCGCGAAGGCCGGCGGATAGAGCCGCAGCGCCTCGCGGAAGACGCCGCGCGTGTATTCGAGCCGGGAGGCGTCCTCGGCGGTGGGGGTTTTTCCGGACAGGCTGTCGACCTCCTGCTTCCAGCGGCGGTACACCTCGGGATGCCGCGCCAGGAAGTAGAGGCACCAGGTCGTGGACGTCGCCGTCGTCTCGTGGCCGGCGATGAACAGCGTCATGGCCTCGTCGCGCACCTGGCGATCGTGCATGAACGAGCCGTCGTCCTCGTCACGTGCCGCGAGCAGCCGCGAGACCAGGTCGGTCCGGTCGCCGCCTTTCTGCCGGCGATCGGTGATCATGCGCTGAATGCGGTCGTCGACCGTCCGGATCGCGGCGAAGAGCCTGCGCCGCCGGGCCGTGGGCAGGGGAACGGGCTGGTGCAGGGCCTCGAAGGTCGCTTGTCGCGCGCGCTCGAGCGGCGCGGGGAGGTCCTGGAAATTTTGCAGCAAATGGGCGATCGTGGCGCGGACGAAGATCGAGACGCTGCCCGTCTGCTCGCCGAGGTAGTCGAACATCGCGCGGACGGCGGCGCTGAGCTCGTCGGACTCGTCGAGCGTGTCGGCGTCGAAGAACGCCTTGGCCGCGACGCCCATCGTGATCTTCGACATTTCGCGGCCGGCGTCGATGATCTCGCCGTCCTTCCAGTCGTCGAGGCAACGCGTGATGATGTCGCTCATCATCGGCGCATACCCGTCGATGGCCCGCGGGTGGAAGAGCGGCGCCATGAGCTTGCGTTGCTTGCGCCATGCCTCGCCCTCGCTCGTGAAGAGGCCACGGCCGGCGAAGGGGTAGAAAATGATCTTCGTGGCGAGGCTCTTTTCGAAGCTCTTCTGCTTCTCCACGAGCGCCTCGTGCGCGAGCTCGGGCGCGCAGAGGACGACGAGCGGGAGTTTGAAGAATCGAAGCTGTCCGAGGTCGCCGAGCTCGCGCGCGAGGCGAAGGAAAATCGCGGCTTGCGTCGTCCGGAATTCCTTGGCGTGTCCGGTGAACGTTTGTCCGGACAGGATGGGGATGTCTGCGACGGTTTTCATGGTCCCTCCTCCGAGCGCGCCCGAGCGTGGGGCGGAACCGCGGCCCCACGCGCCCGCCGGCCCGCGAGCGGCGATAGGAGCACGCTCGGCGCGCGTCAAGGGGCGCGGCCGTGCTTGACGTCGATGACGATTCGCGGAGGATCGCGGAGCTCCAGCACGCGATACCGATTCGGTGATCCGACGCCGAGCACCCACGTGAGCTCTCCCTCGAAATCACACGTTGGCGTGAGCTCGAGCAGGACGGGCAGCTTGGGGCGTTGCTCGACGGGGGAGAGCGTCGAGAGGCCTGCCTCGTTGTGCGCCCGCGCCGGCGACATCCGGACCCGGAGCCAGCCGTCGCCCGCGACCGTCACCGGGTCGCCCGTGCCGCAGCGGCGCACGGGTTTGTCGATGTACTCGACGCGGTAGCCGGGCAATGCGCGTCCCGAAAACTCGAATACGGTCCGATCGAATCCTGCGTGCCGGCCGGCCCGCACCGAGCGCAGCTCGACGGTGAGCACCTCGGGGATTTTTTTCTCGACGGCCGCGGCCGTGCCCTCGAACGCCTCGGGCGCCGTGTCCCCGGGCTCCTTCGTCCCCGGCGTGGGCAGAGCCGGCGTCGCCGAGGGGGCCGGCTCCGCGGCTTTCGTGGGCGGCTCCGCGGGGGCCTCCGGGGTCGCGCGCGGGGTGGTCGTGGGCGGCTCCGCGCTTCCGGCGGAGGTTTTCGTGCTGTCGGGCGCGGCGTCCCGGCAGGCGAGGAGCATCGGGCTGGCGAGGAGGAGCAGGAAGAGCGTTCGCATGGGGCTTGCTCCGTGTCCGTTCGGCGCGACGGGTCAGGCCGCAAGGGCCTCGATGTACCAGGAACGGACGACGTCGGCGGCCCGATTACAATGGGTGCGACCGCACGTCAACGTGCGCCGCGCGGGGCTTGACACGGTCGCGGCGACCGGATCATCCTGTGCCCGTGGGCAATGCGCCCACAATCTTCTTTTTTTCTTCGGGTCGCATGACGCTATCAAATACCGATTGGGAATCGTTCGGGGAGCACGAGTATCGCTTCGAGGCGCCGGACATCGTGCACATCCGGAACGTCGGGGACGTCGTCCTGGAGGACATGCGGCGTATGTTCGACCTGATCCGGGAGGGGGTCGCGGAGGCGGGGGGGCCGGTCTTCTGGCTCGCGGGCATCGCGCGAATGGGGCATGTGCACGCCGACGCGCGCAAGCTCGCGATCGAATCCGACACCGCCAGGAACCTGCAGGGCACGGCGATTTACGGCGGCAATTTCCACCAGCGCGCGATCTCGAACCTCGCGATCAAGGCCGCCCGTCTGCTCAGGCCCGCGCGCGCCTCGACCCCGTTTCGATTCATCGCCACCGAGGCGGACGCGCGGGCCTACATCGAGGCGATTCGACGCGGCGCGCAGGGCGTGATGCCGCGCGGCTCCCGTCCGCCGCCGTTGCATTGACGGCCCGCGCGTTCGGTGCAGATGGCGTTTTGACTGTCAACAAAAACGTCATGCAGGGCCATTTCCAGTAAAAGCGTTGCTCGGGACACGCCGAGGAAACGTGCCCGACCCTTGCGATCGGGACGTGTGCGGTGGTATTTGTCCACCGTGACCGAGAAGTCCCCCGACGGTACGCTCACGTACACGCGTATTGTGCGCCTCCTGAACGCGGGCCGCGTGGTCCTCTATGCGGCGACGCCCGAGTTCTTGTGCACGTACATCAGCGACAACGTCGTCGCGCAATTCGGTTATCGCGTCGAGGACTTCTTGCGTGATCCGAATTTCTGGACCGATCGGCTCCACCCGGACGATGCGCCGAAGGTGCTCGCCGACCTCGGCGGGAGCTTCGAAGACGGGCACCAGACGCACGAATACCGCTTCCGCCATGGGAATGGTCAATGGCGGTGGGTGTACGACGAGATCGTTCTCGTGAAGGACGACGAGGGGCGGCCCGTCGAGTTCGTCGGGGCCTGGCAGGACGTGACCGAACGCAAGGAGGCCGAGCGGCTCGTGCAGGAGCAGGCAGCGGCGCTCGCGCAGTTCTCGACGCCGCTCGTCCCGATCACCGACGACGTGCTCGTGATGCCGCTCGTCGGGTCGCTCGATACACGCCGGGCTGCGCAGGTGATCGAGACGTTGCTCGACGGCGTCGGCAAGACGCAGGCGCGCGTCGCCATCCTGGACATCACGGGCGTCGCGGTGGTGGACACGCAGGTCGCCGATGCCCTGCTGCGCGCGGCGAAGGCGGTGTCGCTGCTCGGGGCCCAGGTCGTGATCACCGGCATTCGCTCGGAGGTCGCGCAGACCCTGGTGCAGCTCGGCGCAAACATGGGGGATGTGGTCACGCGCGCGACGCTGCAGGCGGGGGTGGCCTACGCGATGCGCGGCCGAGCCTGGGCGGGCGCAGAGGCGAAGGCCGGCGAACGGCCCCGCCCCTCGCGGTAAAAACGACCCCTGCCGGGGATCAGAATCGGCGTCCGGGGCGTCCTCGGTCCTCGAGGAGGCGCGCCGGATCGGGCGCGTCCGAAGCGTCCGCGCTCGATGTCTGCGCGCTGTTCGAGGCCGAAGCCCCCTTCGTGTCCACGATCCACGAAGCAACGCCGAGCAAAAGGGCGCTGAGCAGTACGAAAGCAGCAACCACCGCACACAACATGGGCATGCGAATACGCACGCCGTCGAAATCATACATCGCGAGCGTCACGATGTCCTCCCTCACGCAATGGACGGATCCTTCGAAAAGGCGCCGGTGGGCGCGCGCGTTTGCGCCTCACCCGGCCCCTCGACGAACCGTCCGATGGATCAAGCTCGTCCGGTGACGAGCAGCACGTTCATCGTTCTTTGACCGCGCACAAGTTAACGCAGCTGCGCCCGATTTTCACGGAAAATAGGCCTGCGATCGGACACAGAATGTCCTAGTGCGGGGGTGTGGGGATGTGGGCTACTCGATGCGGCGATGGCGCCGGAAGCGGAGGAGATCCGGCAGGAGGATCACGAACATCGCGGTCCGGCGCGTGTCCGGCGCCATGCCTTCGACGCGCGTCTCGGGCCCGTCGCCGACGAGGCGGCCCTCGGCGTCGAAAGAGAGTTTCTGGGGCGGGACGCCCGGCATCTGCAGCGTCGCGGTGCCCTCCGGGGAGAGGACGAGGGTCGCCTCGGGGATCGGGACGGTGCCGTCGGCCTTCAAGACGAGCGAGCGGTCGCCGTCGAGCGCGACGAAGACGCCGCTCGAATGCAGCGTGCCGAGCACGTCGCCGGCCTGCGTGAGCAATCCGTTGCGGTAGAGGGTGAGGTACGGCTCTCCACGTTGGAGCACGCGGAGATCCGCGAGCACGAGCAGGCCGTCCGGCGGCTCTCCGACGGCAGACACGGGCGGCTCGGCCGCGGCATCCACGACCGGGGAGATCGAAGGCCGCGGCGCAGGCGTGCAGGCGCCGAGGAGCGCGACGGCGGCGAGCAGGAGCGCGCCGGTCTTCAATTACACACTACGTTTTCGAGGTAATGGACGTGGTAACAACACTCGTCGCCCGAGGGCGGCAGATCGCAGACGACCTGGCGAAGCGCGGGCTTGTTGCAGCAGGCCGTGGGGTTCGTCTCGGCGCAGACGCCCGCTGCTTTCGCGAGGGTCGTGAGGAGGCCCGGGGTCGACTGCGCAGGCGGGCAGGAGTCGCCGTCCATGGTGACGCACACGGCGATGATCTTGCCGATATTGGGCTCTTCGCCGCACTGGAGGCCGCCCGCGGTCCCGGTGCCGCCCGCGGCCCCGCTGCCGCCCGCGCCGCCCTCGCCACCGCCGCCCGTCGCGTTTTCCGCGTCGACGACGACCTTTGCGCCGCACGCCGCGCCGAGCAGGGTGAGGGCCGCGAGCACGGCGGCGCGGGCGAGGGGATGGGCGGCCATGTAGTGGGATCGTCGTTCAAGCATGGTGGGTCTCCCGGCTGTGCGTCGCGGATGGGGCGTTACTGTACCCACGGTCCTGACAAGTCCAGCGCTCCGTGTAGGATGGCTCTCGGGGCCCTGCCTTGGCCACGCGGCCTGCGGAGGATCGGCGGATGTTTCAGGTGAACGAGGTGATCGACGGGCAGTACCGGATCCTGCGGCGGATCGGCGAAGGTGGCCATGGCACCGTCTACGAGGCCGAGGATCTCGACATCGGCGCGCCCGTGGCCGTCAAGTGCCTGCGCCCCGAGGTCGCGGACGCGCCCGAGTTCGCCACGCGCATGCGCAGGGAGGCGCGCGCGATGGGCGCGCTGTCGGGGACGAGCGCGGTGCAGATCTTCGCGCTGAACCGCACGAAGTCGGGCCAGCAGATGTACATCGTGATGGAGCTCTTGCGCGGCAAGGATTTCGAGCGCTTCCTCGCCGACCACGAGTACGAGGTGGGGAGGCTGTCGCGATCGAAGCTCTTCGAGCTGATCTCGCCGATCGTGGACACGCTCGACGTCGCGCACCAGCGGGGGATCGTGCATCGCGACATCAAGCCGGCGAACATCTTCGTGATGGAATCGACGGCGCGAGGGCCGGTGCGGCTGCTCGATTTCGGTCTCGTGAAGGTGCTGTCGGTGTCGACGCCGCTCACGCAGGAAGGGCTCGTCGTGGGCTCGCCGTCGTACATCGCGCCCGAGGGCTGGCAGGGGAGGCCCGATCGGGTCACGCCCGCGGCCGACGTGTATGCGCTCGGCGCCGTGATCTTCCGCGCGCTCGGGGGCCAGGTGCCGTTTCCCGCGGATACGCTCATCGACGTCGTGAAAATGAGCACGCGCGGCAAGCGGCCGAGCCTGCACGCGCATCGGCGGGATTTGCCGGCAGCGATCGATGCGTGGGTGGAGCGCGCGCTCGCGATCGAGCCGGAGCACCGCTTTCCGACGGTGAAGGCGCTCTGGCTCTCGCTCGTCGGGATCCTCGGGCCCGGCGGCGCGAGCTGATTTCGGCAGGGTGCCGCGCTACGGCAGCGTCACCTCGAGCAGCTCGTTCGGCCCGGAGATCTTTTCACCATATTGATTGTCGATGATCAGGAGCGCGTGGGTGTCGTCCTTCCAGACGATTCCCTCGAAATTGCGTTTGCCGCCGTTCGTGTGCGGCGCGAGGTCCACGAGGACGCGGGGCTCGATCGGGGCCTCGGTCCCCGGGCCTTTCGCGGGGATCGTGAACGAGAGGATCCGCGAAACCTCGAAATGGCGCTCCATCGCCAGGACCTCGATTCGATCGTCCCCCCGGGCACGGCAATCGAGGCCGGAGATTTTTCCTTTTTCGTCCTTCGTGCTCGTGAGCGACAGGCGAAACACCGCCCGCTCCCCCGTCGCCGGGTCGATTCGCTCGATCGGCGCATAACGCGCCTTGCCTTCGCCGTTCAGCGCTTCCTCGATCGCCGCGACGAGCTTTCCCGACGCCGCGCAGAGTCCCTCGAGGCCATGCCCCTCGTCACACGCCGCGCCCCAGGCCGAGAGCGGGACGTCGAGCGTACGCGTCACGTGCGCCGCGTCGCCCTCGCGCGTGGCGAGCAGGATGCGGTCCGCGCCCGTCTTCGAGCAGCCGCCCTCGGTGCCGATCGCGAACGATTCCCCCGAGAGCCACGCGAGCGACTCGAAATCGACGCCCTCGGGCGCGCCGCGCACCGCCGTCTTGCGGACGACGGCCCCGTCCGGCGAGAGCTCGATCAGGAGGGGCTCTCGCTCCGTCATCGTGAAGAGCGCGCCGGACGGGCCGACCGCGAGCGACGAGAGGCCCACCACGTCGGTCCCGGTCAAAAGGATCTGCCGCGGCGTCCCGCCGTCTCCAGCCGGGACGGGCGAGGAGCGTGACGACTGGCACGCGAGCGGGAGCAAGAGAACCGCCAGAAGTGGACACGAAAAACGAGGTCGCACGCCCTGATGATATCCGAACGAGCGCGCAGGCGATGCGCGTCCCCCGTCCTCGGCTACGATGGCACGGCCCGATGACCCTCGACCTCGGTGTGCTCATCTCCGGCCGCGGCTCTAACCTTCAGGCGATCCTCGACGCGATCGCCGCGGGGACGCTCGACGCGCGCGTCCGCCTGGTGATCTCGAACCGCCCCGGCGCGCCGGGCCTTTTACGCGCGCAGGAAGCCGGCGTGCCGACGGCCGTGATCAATCACAAAGATCACGCGGACCGTGCGTCGTTCGATGCCGCCCTCGTCGACGCGCTCCGGCAGGGAGGCGCGTCGTGGGTGGTGCTCGCGGGCTTCATGCGGATCGTGACGAACGTGCTGCTCGACGCGTTCCCCGGCCGCGTGGTCAACGTTCACCCGTCGCTCTTGCCCGCGTTTCCGGGCGTCTCCGCGCAGGCGCAGGCGCTCGCGCACGGCGTGCGGATCACGGGCTGCACGGTGCACCTCGTCGACCCCGGGACGGACACGGGGCCGATCCTCGCGCAAGCCGCGGTGCCGGTGCTGCCGGACGATACGGAGGAGCGTTTGTCCGCGCGCATCCTCGCGCGTGAGCACGAGCTGCTCCTCCACGTGCTCGCCGCGATCGCCGCGGGAAACCTGAGGGTGCATCCGCCTGCCTCGCCCGCGACGAGGTCGCGCGTCGAGCTTCTGGGTGTCCCCGGCGCGCTCGGGGTCGAGACGACGAACGATTGAGGGAGAGCGCGTCGTGACCTCGAAACATTTCGACGTCGTCGTCCTCGGCCGCTCGCTCGGCGCGCTGGTGACGGCCGCGCTGCTCGCGCGGCGCGACTTCACGGTGCTCGTGCTCGGCCAGGGAGGGAGGCCCGCGAGTTACAAGCTCGGCGAGCGCACGCTGCGAAGGCGCGCGTTCACGATGCTCGCGGCGAGCTCGCCGGCGTGGACGCGTGTGCTCGTGGAGCTCGCGCAGTCGCAGACGTGGAAGCGGCGCGTGGTCGCGGCGAGCCCGATGATGCAGGTGCTCGCGCCGCGGCGCCGGCTCGACATCCCGCCCGACCTCGTGCTCTTCGGCCGCGAGATCGATCGCGAGATGCCCGAGGTGCGCCGCGTGGTGGACGATCTCTACGCCGAGCTCGCCCGCGTGAACGGCGCCGCGGACGAGGCGTTTGAAAGGGACGCGGTCTGGCCGCCGGGCACGTTCTGGGAGCGGCGCGAGACGGGGCGATACGCGGCGATGTTGCCGTACGTGCGCGCCGAGCCGGACGCGGATCTCCTGGTCGAGCTGCCGCGCGGGCACTTCTTCCGGCAGGTGGTGACGTCGTCGGTGTCGTTCGCGACCGACCTCGCCACGCTGCCGCCTCCGTTCGCGGTCGCTCGCCTGCACGGGGCGTGGACGCGCGGCCTCTACACGTTGCCGGGTGGCGAGGACGAGCTCGAACAGTTCCTCGTCGATCGCATCGCGGCGCACGGTGGTCGTTGCATGCTCTCGGCCCGCGCGCGTGCGCTGCATCTGCGGCGCGGCTCGGCGGCGGGCGTGATCGTCGACGGCGACGAGGGGCCGACGGGCGCGAGCTTCGTGATCAGCGACCTCGACGGCGAGGGCCTCGCGGCGCTCTCCGGGGGCGAGGGCATCCACAAGCGCGCCCAGCGCGAGTGGCCGCGAATCACGTCGTCGGTGGGCAGGTTCGTCGTGTCGCTCGTCGTGCGCGACGAGGGTTTGCCCGCGCCGCTCGGCGTGGAGAGTTTCGTTTTGCCCGGCGATCGTCCGGCGCTCCGGAACGCGGCGCGCACGGCGCCGGCGGCGGGGCCTCGTTCGAGCGCGCCGCCTGGCGCGCTTCGCCCCGTGATTCATCTGGAGCGGCACGTGATGCCCGGCGTGCGCGGAGAGTCGCTGCTCGTCGCGGAGGTGCTCCTGCCGGATCGGAGCCCGATCCCGCCCGTGAGCATGCGCGAGGTGGTGCTGTCGACGCTCGCGGCGGAGCTGCCGTTCCTCGAACGTCACCTGCGCGTGGTCGACTCGGTGCACGACGGGCTTCCGGTGTGGGTGTACGAAGACGGCCGATTTCGCCCCGTGGATCGAGGCTCGCTCACGGGCGCGGCGGCCGCGCCGGAGCCCATGGTCCGGCAGCTCGACGTCGATCCGCCGGGGTATCTCGGGCTCGGCGGCGAGCCGATCCGCGGGCCGATCGAGCGCACCTTGCTCGTGGGTCGCAGCGTGCTGCCGGGCCTCGGGCAGGAGGGGCAGCTCCTCGCAGCGTGGGGCGCGGCACGCCTCGTCACGCGGACCGACCGCCGCAAGGAGAAGATGCGCCGCGACATGTGGAGCAAGGTCGAGATCGGCTGAGCCGCGCCCGATCCGTCCCGCCCCGTCACCGCATAATTGCGGAACGAGCCCAAGGGAGGATAACGTGGTCGCGCGGAGGAGAGAGAGCGGCAAGATGACCATGCGCGCACCCCGATACGGTCTGGCGACGACGCTCGCGCTTGCGACGTGGATGTCCGTCGGCGCGGCCCAGGCCTCCGAGCCCGGGCCGGACACGCTGCCGATCCACATCATTTCGATCCAAACGATGGACGCCGACGACCAGGCGGAGGCGCTCACGAAGGCGCTGCGCAACGCCGTGAAGGCGACGCCGGGTTGGTCGCAGGGCGAAGGGGACTACTCGCTCGAGGTGCTGACGCTCTCGCTGAAGTGCCCGGATCCGCCGGACGCCGGGTGTCAGTCGCGCATCGCCGATCAGATCCGCGCCGACCGGTACGTGTGGGGCAAGCTCGACAAGGGCAAAGGCGGCAACGTCACCGGCGAGCTGCACTTCTGGGTGCGCGGCAAGGGCACGACGAACCACAAGGTCGAATACAGCGCGAACCTGACCGAGGCGCAGGACGAGGCGCTGCGCAAGGTCGCCACCGAGGCGCTCACCAAGCTGACGGACGGCCCGCCCAAGGGCGAGGTGAAGGTCAAGGCCGGCAGCGTGGCCGGGCAGGTCTTCGTGGACGGCCAGCCCCTCGGCGCGCTCGCGAACGGCGAGGGCACGTTCTTCGTCCCCTCGGGCACGCACAACCTCGTGGTGAAGGCGCCCGGATACGCCGACATGTCGACCGAGATCACGGTCAAGCCGAACTCGCCGACGGACGTGGTCGTCGCGCCCGTGCCCGCCGGCGACAGCTCGCCGACGAACTGGAAGCGCATCGGCGGATTCGCCGCGATCGGCGCGGGCGTCGCGTTCGGCGCGGTCGGGATCTACGGCACCGTGACCGTGAACGGCGTCAACAAGGATCCGGAGTACGACCGGAACCAGGGGTTCTACGATCAGCAGACGAACATCTGCGACCTCGCGCGGGACCAGGCCGCCACGGTCGCCGCCGGCTTCGACAGGGAGGCCGTGAAGAGCCTCTGCTCGAAGGGCGAGACGGGCCAGCTCCTGCAGCTCGTGTTCTACCCGCTCGCGGCGATCGCGGCCGGCGCAGGCGTGTTCCTCATCGCGACGAGTGGTACGGCCGCGAAGGAAAAACCCACGACGGGCCTCATGATCCTGCCCCGCGTCGATCGGACCGGCGGCAAGCTCGACGTCGGCTTCCGGTTCTGATCGCGGCGCTCGCGGCCGCCCTCTTCCCCTTCCCATGCGCGTGATCGGTGGTTCGCTCGGCGGACGCAGGCTCGTTGCCCCGTCAGGGCACGCCACACGTCCGACGAGCGACCGCGTGCGCGAGGCGCTCTTCAACGTGCTCGGCGACGTCTCGGGCGCGGCCGTGCTCGACCTCTACGCAGGCACGGGCGCGCTCGGGATCGAGGCGATTTCGCGGGGCGCGTCGCGCGTGGTCTTCGTCGAGAACGGCCGGCCCGCGCTCGCCGCGCTAAGGCAAAACCTCGCGTCGCTCGGGATCGAGGGTGCGTCGCGCGTGATCACGCAGCCGGTGACGCGCGCCCTCGCGTCGCTCGCGCCGTTCGGCCCCTTCGAGCTCATCCTGCTCGATCCGCCGTACGCAGCGCTCGCGGAGGCGGCGCGCGTGCTCGAAGGGATCGCCGCCGAGGCGTCGAACCTCGCGGCGCCCGGGGCCCGCGTCGTGCTGGAACACGCGAGCCGTGACGCCGCGCCGAAGCCTGCGCGGCTCGTCCTCGACGAGACGCGGATCTACGGAGATACGGCGATCTCCTTGTACACGCGCGCGGAGGACGTTCCCACGAGGGCCGCAGATGGGTAAGGTACGGGGAGGCATCGCTTCGCGAGAGAGCGCACGCTGGCGCGCTCGAGCGCACCCCTTTCCAGCCATGAGCACGACCTCGATGAAACCCCTCACTTCCCCGAAAGGCGTCGGTAAAGCCTCTCCGCTGCTTGCGGCGATCGTCGTGGCGCTCCTGTGCGGCGCCGCGGCGTGCGCGTCCGAGGAGGGCACGACGCCCACGTGCAACCAGGACCTCGACGGGAACGGGCACATCGACAACGTCGACAACGGCTGCAATCCGTTCGCCTCCTGCGTCGTCAACGGCAAGGTCGCCCCGGCGACCGAGTGCTGCAAGGACCTCACGGGCTACGAGCTCCAAGCGTGCCTCTACGGCTACGGCGCGGGGCCCGAGCCGACCGGAGGCGCGGGCGGCGGCGGCGGCGGCAACTAGCCACCGAAGCTCTTGCCATGAACGAGCCCGCTGACGAGGGGAGCCCGAGCCCTCTTCCCGACGGCATTCTTCTCACCGTCGCCTACGACGGCCGCACCTTCTCGGGCTTCGCCCACCAGCCCGATCGCCGCACGATCGCCGGCGAGCTGCTCGCCGCGCTCCGCGCCATGGACCCCACGATCCGCGAGATCCGCGGGTCGAGCCGCACCGACGCGGGCGTGCACGCCTTCGGCCAGCGCGTCGCGTTCGATCCGTCGCGCGAGGTCCCGCCGCGAGGATGGGTGCTCGGCACGGCGAGGCACTTGCCGAAGGAGATCGCGGTGCGCCGCGCGTCGCTCGTGCCGCGCGGGTTCACGCCGCGGTTCGCGAGTCAGGGCAAGCGGTACCGGTATTTGCTGCTGCGTGACCTCGTGCGGGATCCGTTCCTCGAAGGGCGCGTGTGGCGCGTGGACCAGCTCCGCGACGACGCCGCGATCACGCGCGCTCGGGCCGAGGCGAGCCTCGCCGTCGGCACGCATGATTTCGCCGCGTTCCGGTCCGCCGCGGATCCGCGGGAAAACACGGTGCGGACGCTGCGGCGCGTGTCGGTGGAGGTCGACCCGGACGATCCTCGGCTCGTGCGCATCGAGGTCGAGGGCGACGCGTTCATGCACAACATGGTGCGTATCCTCGTCGGGACGTTCGTGGACGTCGCGCGAGAGCGGCTCGCGCCCGGCGCCGTGTCGCGCGCGCTCGCCTCGAAGCGCCGGGACGATGCGGGCATCACCGCGCCGCCGGATGGGCTGTACCTGGTCTCGGTGACGCTCGCCGACGAGGGGCGGGAGGCGTGGCCGGCGTAGAGCGCCGAACTGTTCGGCGCTCTGCGAGATCGCGAAGCGAGCTCGCCTCGGGGAGTGAATCGTCCGGGCTTTGCCCGGACGAGAGGGGGACGCGAGGCGTCCCCCTTGGGACTCGACAAGTTTCTTCCGCGTGCCATCGCGGCCCCGAGAGATCCATAATCGAGCACCTGCCTTCCTCGGAGGAATGATGCGCCCTCGCTGCATGCTCGCCTCGATGCTCGTCATGGCCGGGCTCGGCTCGGCTTCTTCGGTCGCTTTTGCGCAGGTCCCGCGCCCGAAGGCCCCGCCGCCGCCGCCCGCGCTGCCCGCGCCCGTGCGAGGTTTGCCCTCGGCGGCCGAGGTGCGCGCGCTCGGCGATACGTTCGTCGCGGTCGCCGAGAAGACGAGCCCGGCCGTCGTGCAGATCGACGTGACGGTCGCGAGCGGCGACAGCTCCGCGGGCCGCTGGTTCCGCGCCGACGCGACGACGCGCGGCATGGGCTCGGGCGTGATCTTCTCGGCCGACGGCGCGATCCTCACGAACAACCACGTCATCGAGGACGCGCGCGCCATCAACGTGCGCCTCAAGGACGGCCGCACCTTGCCCGCGCGCGTGGCCGGCCGTGATCCCGCGACCGACCTCGCCGTGCTCCGCGTCGACGCGACGAACCTGCCCGTCGCGACGTTCGCCGACAGCGACGCCGCGCGCGTCGGCGAGTGGGTCGTGGCGATCGGATCGCCCTTCGGCCTCGGGCACACGGTGACCACGGGCGTGCTCAGCGCGAAGGGCCGCGGCGGCGTCGGGATGAACGCGATCGAGGACTATCTGCAGACGGACGCGAGCATCAACCCGGGCAACTCCGGCGGGCCGCTCGTGAACCTCGACGGGCAGGTGCTCGGCATCAACACGATGATCGTGAGCAAAGGCCAGGGCATCGGCCTCGCCGTACCTTCGAACATCGCGCGGCGCGTGGCCACGCAGATCCTGAAGACGGGGCGCGTGATGCGCGCGTGGATCGGCATCGGGATCCAGGACCTCACGCCGCAGCTCGCGGCCGAGATTCCGAGCGCGCCGACCGCGGGGGCGCTCGTCAACACCGTGGTGGCCGGCGGGCCCGCGCAGAAGGCGCACCTCGAGCCGGGCGACGTCGTCACGAAGATCGGCGCGCGCACGATCGCCGACGCGCAGGACGTGATCCGCGAGCTCTTCCTGCACGACGACGGCGAGGTGCTGTCGATGGAGGTGATCCGCGCCGGCAAGCGCTACCAGACGAAGGTGACGCTCGAAGCGAAGAGCGAGACGTCACCGCCGGCGTTGCCGGTCGAGCGGAAGGGATCGAGCCCGCAGGGGCTCGGGATCACGCTGCGCGACGTGGAGGGCGACGGCAACAGCACGCTCGCGCAGATCGTGGCCGTGTCGCCGGATTCGCCGGCGGATCGGGCGGGGCTCAAGCGCGGTGACGTGGTGCTGGAGGCGGACTTCGCGCGCCTGCCGTCGTCGTCGGACGTGCAGAAAGCGGCGCAGGACGGGCGGCTCTTGCTCCGGGTTCGTCGCGACAAGGCGACGTTTTACACAGCCGTGCGTTAGGTCCGCGCGGGCAGCGTTCTCAGAGGTCGCTGCCCATCTTGCGGCCGCCCGTCGACGTCGCCGTTGTCGTCGGCGTGGGCGTCGCTTTCTTGTTTGTCCCGGTCCCCGTGGCCGTGCCGAGAGGCGCCGTGCCGCTCGTGCGCGCGCCCGTCGGCAGCGGTCCGCTCGGCGGCGTCGCTGTGCCGACCGCCGCCGTGTTCGTATCGGCCGGCGTCGGCGCCTCCTCCGTCGCTGCGGCCGTGGGCGTCGGCGCGAGCGTCGGCGTGGGCGTCGGCATCGGCGGGGGCTGCGTCGCCGCGGCTTGTGTGGTCACGGCCGGCGGCGTCGGTGCGGCCGGTTTGTCGAGTACGAACTTCCAGACGATGAGCCCGCTCGCCGCGACGAGCAGCGTGCCGAGCAGGCCGATCGCCATCATCGCGCCGTTGTTGCTCTTTTGCGGCACGCCCGCGACCGTGAGCCCGGCGTGCGACATGCCGAGGTTCGGGTGCGACATGCCGAGGCTCGTCCCGGGGATGGGCTGCTGGCCCATGACCATCGGGTTTTGCTGGCTCATGCGCGGATCGAACGTCCCGGGGATGCCCGCGCCGACCATCGGGTTTTGCTGGCTCATGCGCGGGTCGAACCCCGCGGGCAAACCGAGCGGCCCCGTGCCGACGAGCGGGTTTTGCTGGCTCATGCGCGGGTCGAACATGCCCGGCTGGATCGTGGGGATGCGGCCCGCGCTGAGCTCGGGGCCCGCTGGATTCGCCATCATCCACTGCGCGACGGCCGCCTGGAACTCGCGCGCCGTCTGGAAGCGGATGTTCGCGTCGCGGATCATGGCCTTCGCGATGATCGCGGCGAAGTTCGGCTCGAGGTTCGGCACGACGAGCTCGGCCGGATCGGGCGACTCGAGCGCGATCTTGAAGACGAGCTCGTTGAACGTCTGCGCCTGGAACGGCAGGCGCCCCGTGATCGCCTGGTACATGACCACGCCGACCGAGTAGAGGTCGCTGCGCGCGTCGATCTTGCCGCCCCGCGCCTGCTCCGGCGACATGTAGTAGGGCGTGCCCATGACCGCGCCGGTCTTGGTCATGCTCATGTCGGTGTCGAGCGCGGAGAACTTCGACACGCCGAAGTCGAGGATCTTGACGAAGTCGCGCTGGTTCTTGTTGTTGATCAGGTAGACGTTGTCGGGCTTGAGATCGCGGTGGACGATCCCCGCGTCGTGCGCGGCCGCGAGCCCTTCGAGCAGCCCGTGGATGAGCGGCGCGAGCTCCTGCGGCGTGAGGCGCTTTCGCTTCTTGATGCGATCGCCGAGGCTCTGGCCGTCGAGGAACTCCATGACCATGAAGCGCTCGCCGGTCGGCAAGTTGCCGAGGTCGAGCACCTCGACGATGTGCTCGGAGCCGATGCGTCCCGCGGCCTGCGCCTCGCGCTCGAAGCGCTGGACGACGTCCTCCTTGCCCGAGACGGACGCGTGCAGGACCTTGATCGCCACGCGGCGATGGATGCGCTCGTTCTCGCCCTCGTAGACCGCGCCCATGCCGCCCTGCCCGAGGAGGCCGACGATGCGGTACTTGCCTTCGATGATGTTGCCGGGCTGAAGCGTCATCGGCTGCCCTATCGGGTCGGGAGGAAGATCCGGAGACGTCTCCGGAGCGCGCGTGGGCGTTTCATCATACCGCGGGGAAGGCGCATGGAGTCGAGTTCTCGACGGTGAGGACGCGGGTCGCCGATCCCCGAGGCTCGCTCACAGATCGTCCGAAATGCGGCGCTTGCCCGTGCCTTTCGTGGGGGACGTGCGCGTCGGCCCCGTGCCGCGCGTGCTCGGCGTGGACGCCGGAGATGGCGTGATCACCCGCGTGGTCCCCTCCACCGCTTCGGATGTCTCGATCGGCGCGACCGTGACGGCGGGGAGCACGGCCGAAGGCGCGGGCGCCGCGGACGCAGAGGGCGTGGGCGCGGCGGCCTCCTCGGGCGCGCCCTGCGTGAAGCGCACGGCGAGCATGATGAGCGCGCCCAGGACGAACACGATCACGAACGCCGCGCCGCCGACGATCGGGGCGAGCCCTTTCGGCGGACGAGTGGCCTGCGGCTGCGGTCGCGCGGGCATCCCGGTGATCGACGGCGGCAGGACGGGCAGCCCCGCGGGCGCAGGGCCGGACATCGGCGGCTGCGGCATGGATGCGGGAACGGGCTGCCTGTGGCTCGGCGGCGGCGGCGGGTTCGGAGGGACCGGGCGCGCGGGAAATGGCTGCGGCTTGCGGTCCATGATGACCGTGCCGTGGTCCGCGATCATCAGGTCGTCGTCGTCGTCCCCGGGGGCGCTCATGGAGGGCGAGGGCGGGCGCGGAGAGTGCGGTGCAAAAGCCACTTCAGGGACGGCGCCGAGGCCACGTCGAGCCCGGAACGTGACGAGCGCCTGCGCGAGGTCTTGGTCGCGTTGATACCGGACCCTCGGGTCGCGCGCCATGGCCTTGTGCACGATCGTCGCGAGCTCGGGGTCGACGTCCGGCGCAAGCCTTTCCAGAGGCTCCGGGTCCTGCATCACAATGCTGAAAAGAAGTTCATCTTCGGCGCTCGTGGCGAAGGGGGCCTGCCCGGCGAGGCACTCGTAGAGAATCGCGCCGAGCGCGTAGATGTCGGCGCGCGCGTCGATCTCGTTCGTGGCGCGGATCTGTTCGGGGGCGGTGTAGGCCGTGGCGTGGTCGGGTGGTTGCTTGTCGGCGACGTGCGCGACGCCGAAATCGAGGACCTTGACGAGCTCGCCGCGTGGCTCGTGCGCGCGCGAGAGGAAGACGCTCTCCGGCTCGAGGGCGCGATGCACGACGTAGGCCGCGTGCGCGGCGGCGAGGCCGCGCGTGATGTCGATGCCGATGTGGCTCGTCTCGTCGGCGTCGAGCCGACCGCGCTCGCGCATGCGCTGACGCAACGTCACCCCTTCGCGAGGCTCCTTCACGAGGATTCGCGCGCCGCCGGCGATTTCGATGTCGTCGAGGATCTTTCCGATGTGCATGGACGACGCGCCATTCGCGGCCTGCGCGTCGTGCGCGAACGCGGCGAGGGCCGCGGGGCGCGCGCGCAGCGACGGCGAAAGCTCCTCGACCGCGACGCGTCGATGGATCTCCACGTTTTCCCCTTCGTACACGGGGCCGTGTTTGCCTTCGCCGAGCACGCGAAGGACGCGGTACTTGCCGCCGTAGATCTGGCCAACCTGGAGAGCCATCGATCGGCCACACCCCCCCGAAACGCGCTCGAACAACGTATCACGGGCGCCGAAATTGTGCGCCCGCACAACGCCAACCCCTTTGATTTCCTTCGATTTTGTGGGCGTCCTGGTAAGCGTCGTGCTCACCCCTAGACGAGCGGCTAGGGCCGGGGTACGGCCGGATTGTGCTCGTAGGACTCGATCGGCTCCCTCGTCTCCCTTCGGTCACCTCCCGCTTGAACCGCACGCGCTTCGGCGTGCTCGCGCATCCGGCCAGCGTGGACCGGGGCATCGAGCACATCGGCGACGTGCTCGCGCGCATCGGCGCCAAGCCCGCGCTCTTCTTCGGGCCAGAGCACGGCTACGGGGGTGAAGCGCAGGACATGGTCGACGTGCCGCACGCCCGGGACAAGCGAACCGGCGCGCCGATCATCAGCCTCTACGGCGACCGCTTCGAGGACCTCTCGCCGAGGCCCGAGCACCTCGCGTCGATCGACCTCTTGCTCATCGATCTCGCGGACATCGGCGCGCGTTACTACACGTTCGTCTGGACGGCGCTGCTCGCGGCGCGCGCGGCGGCGAAGGCCGGCGTGCCGGTCATCCTGCTCGATCGGCCGAACCCCATCACGGGCTCGCGCCGCACGGTCGAAGGGCGGACGCAAGCGCCGGGCTTCCTGTCGTTCGTCGGCCTCGAGCCGATTCCGGTCCGGCACTCGCTCACGATCGGCGAGATCGTGGCGCTCTTCGCGCGGCGCGAGGGCATCCCGCTCGGCGACGCGATTTCGATCGTGACCGTGGAGAGCTGGGATCGCGAGAAGTACGCGGACACGTGGGATCGGCCGTTCGTGATGCCCTCGCCGAACATGCCGACGTGCTGCACGGCGACGGTGTACCCGGGCGGCTGCTTGATCGAAGGGACGAACCTGTCGGAGGGGCGCGGGACGACGCGGCCGTTCGAGGTCGTCGGCGCGCCGTGGCTCGACGGCCATCAGCTCGCGCAGGGCCTGCGCGCGACGGGCCTGCAAGGGTTCGTCGCGCGTCCTCTCACGTTCCGTCCGACGTTCCAGAAGCACGCGGGTCAGATCTGCGGCGGCGTGCAGATCCACGTCGCCGATCGCATGACGTTCCGCCCCGTCGCGACGTACACCGCGCTCGTCGCCCTGGCGCGCCGGCAGAACCCGCAGAGCTTCGCGTTCCGCACGGAGCGCTACGAGTACATCGACACGATCCCCGCCTTCGATCTGCTCACGGGCTCGGACCAGGCGCGGCGCGCGATCGAGGCGGGCGAAGATGCGCGCTCGGTCGCCGAGTACGTGTCGGCGCCGGATCCGACCTGGCCGGACGTCATGGCCGAGGCGAGCGCGGCCCTGCAAGAAGCGGCGATCTGAGCAGGGACGGCGCCGGGAGCGCGCCTACCTGTGAGGCATTTCCAGCGCTACGCTGGGGTGTCGACCGAGGGGAGGCTCACCTGCATGATCACCGAGCCGGTCACGAAGGCGCTCGCAGGGTTCGACGAGGGGATCCGGAGAGACGCCGCCGCGTTCGTTCACGCATTCTGTAAAGATCTACGTATCGACGTGTCGATCTTCCCGACGGAGGATCTGATCACGGCCGTCGAGGAGGCGGTGAGCGCGTCGTCGGGGCGCGCGTCGTCGCCGGTGTTCACGGAGCGGCTGCGCGGCATGCTGCTCGGGTATCTGCACGAGCGGATGGTCGAGCTCTCGCGCGACGGCCTGCGGTTGCCGACGGGCCTCGACGACGCGCGTTTCGCGGCGCTTTCGAACGAGCTCGAGCGGACGTTCGGCGCGCTGCCCGCGCCCGAGCTGAGCGTGTACGTCTACGGGGTCATCGAAAATCGCAGCGGTCGCATGTTCGAGGTGGAGCTGCCCGGCCGAAAGGTGCAGCCGGAGACGACGCTCGATCCGAGCGACGGCCCGCTCGTGCAGCACGAGAACGCGCTCGCGACGCTGCGGGAGGCGATCCGCTCGGCGCGGGTCGGGGTGAACGAGTCGGGCTCGGGGGCGCACAAGCGTGTGTCGCTCGCGGCGTTTGCCCGCGTGCTGGAGAGCGATCCGATCCTCGAAGTGATCGGTCCGATGGCAGTGCGTTGACGCGAGGCGCTCCTCCCCGCGAGGGAGAGGGGCGCGGCGGAGGCTAGAGCACGCGGTCGAGATCGCCGTCGCCCCAGGTGTGATACCAGCGGCGTCCATCGAACACGGCCGGATCCGTGCCCTCGCGAGCGTGGACCTGGAAGGGTTTGCCCTCGCGCGCGAAAAACCCGGCGCGGCCGAGGTGCTTTGCGTGCGGGCCGCGATCGTTGAGCTGCGTCACGAGGGAGTCCGCGCCCGAGCTCGACGCGATGATCGAGAGCGCGTCGCCAAAATCGTTCGGGTGCGCGAAGAGGTCCACGAGCGCCGCGCGGCGGCCCGCGCGTTCGAGCACGCAGAGGCCGAGCGGTTTGTCGTGGCGCAGGACGACGAAGGCGCGCTGCGCGCGGGCAGGGCTGTCGACGAAGCGCCACGCGTAGTGGACGGCGTCGCGCACGGGCGTGACGACGGTGTCGTCGACGGCGCGCTCGAAGACCTGATCGACGCGGGCGTCGCGCCCCTCGATCGGCGCGAGGCGCGCGCCCCGGGCGACGAGGCGGCCGAGGGGGCCGAGGAGGCTCTGCAAGACGCGCGGGCGCGAGAAGCGGCGGACGTGACAGACCACGCGCGCGCCGGCGCGCTCGAGGGCGCGGAGGTTGTGGGGCTCGGGCGGGCCGTACATGATCTCGATGCCGTCGTCGCGCATCCGTTCGAGCGTGGCGCAGTGCATCGCGGTGGCGATGCCTCGGCGTCGGGCCGAGGGGCGCACGTAGCCGTCGCCTCCGACCGAGCCGAGGCGCACGCGGCCGGCGATGAGCATGCGGCGCGGGAAGACCGAGGTGAGCCCGAGGGGCTCGCCGCTGCGTTCGTCGCGGGCGATCACCGTCACGGAGCGGCCGTGCGGGTTCTGCTCGTAGAGCCAGGCGTACCTGCGCGCGACGTCCGACCCGGGCAGGTGCTCGGCGAGCAAATGCAGCACGAAGTCGCGGTGCCGTGCGTCGGCGCGTTCGATGAGGAATCCAGGAGAAGTCGTCACGCGCAGTCGTCGTGCAAGGCACGCGCCGCGATCGCCCGTCCGCGCGCTAGAGCACGTCGAACGGATAGGCGCCGTCGATGTAGGCGCGCCCGGCGATCGCCTTGCGCAGCTCGTCGTCGTTGCGCGCGAAGTCCGAGACGTTCTGCCGCAGGCGCTTGTGCGCCATGTTCACGTAGAGCGAGCAGAGGTCGATCTCGCGCCGCGCCCCGTCCTCGCCGCGCCGCTCGATCGCGCGCGTCGTGCGCGTGAGACACGCGGCCACGGCGAAGAGATCCATCACCATGTCGGCGATGCGAAGCTGCGTGAACTGCATCTCGGCGATGTCGCGGCCGTGCCTCCGCAGCACGTTCTCCGCCTGCGCGGCGAGCTCGGTGACGTAGTCCTCGAAGATCACGGTCTCGCGCCCGAGCAGCGGATGCGCGCGGGTCATGCGCTCGCGGCCGAGCGCGGCGCGCGCCTTGCGGAGCGCGAAATCGCTGAGCAGGCCGAAGCCCTTGATGGGCTCGCGCATGGCCTTCGCGACCTCGGCGAGCGCCTTGCCCGGCGCGGCCATGCCCGAGAGCGCGATGAAGCAACGGAGGATCTCGTTCGTGCCCTCGAAGATGAGGTTCACCCGCGAGTCGCGCAGGATCCGCTCGTACGGGTAGTCCTGCATGTAGCCGATGCCCGCCGCGATCTGCAGCGTCTCGTTGACCACGCTCCAGAGCGTCTCGGAGCCCTTCACCTTGCAGATCGCGCTCTCCATCGAGTAGTCGGCGATCTTCGAGTCGACGAGTCCGGCCGTGAGGTACGTCATCGATTCGAGCGCGTACGTCTCGGCGAGCATGCGCGCGATCTTGTCCTTGATGAGGCCGAACTCGCCGATGTTGCGGCCGAAGGCGCGCCTCTCCTCGACGCGCGCGATCGCCAAACGGAGCAGCGTCTTGCACACGCCGACGCAGCCCGAGGCGAGGCCGAGGCGCCCCGAGTTCAGCACCTCCATCGCGACCTTGAAGCCTTTGCCCACGTCGCCGACGACGTTCTCGCGGGGCACGCGCACGTTCTCCAGGAAGATCTCGGTCGTCGAGGAGCCGCGGATGCCGAGCTTCTCCTCGTTCGGCCCGTTCGTGACGCCCATGCCGCGCTCGACGATGAAGGCGGTGATCTTCGGCTTCGAGCCCTCTTCGAGCGCGCTCGTGCGGGCGAAGACGGTGAAGACGTCCGCGAAGCCGCCGTTCGTGATCCAGATCTTCGAGCCGTTCAGCACGTACGCCGCGCCGCCGTCGACCGCCTCCGCGCGGGTCTTGATCGCCGCGGCGTCGGAGCCCGCGGAGGGCTCGGTGAGCGCGAAGGCCGCGACCGACTCACCCGTGGCGAGCCGCGGCAGATACCGCCGCTTCTGCTCGGGCGTGCCGAAGAGGAGGAGCGACTTGTAGCCGATCGACTGGTGCGCCCCGAGCGTGACCGCGATCGAGGCATCGATGCCGCCGATCTCCTGCATCACGCGCGCGTACGCCGCGGTGGAGAGGCCGATGCCGCCGAGGTCGGTGGGGATTTGCAGGCCGAAGAGGCCGAGCGAGCGGAGGCCGTCCATGACCTCCTTCGGGATCTCGTGGTCGCGGTCGATCTTCGCGCTGTCCACGTTCGCCGCGAAGAACCGGCGCACGCTGTCGAGGATGATCGACGTGCTTTGCCGCTCCTCGGAGGTCATCTCCGGGTACGGGAAGATCATGTCCTCGGCGATCACGCCGTGGAAGAGCGCCTTCGTGAAGCTTTGCTCGATCAGCGGGGGCACTCGCTCGTTGTAGCAAGTTTTCCCGCGCGGATCGCCGTCGTCAGCTCGCGGACTCCTCGGTCGTCGCGCCCTTGCCCTCGCCCTTCGGTTCGCCGGATTTCGGGCCGTCCTTCGAGCTCTTCGGTTCGGGTAGCTCGGCGGGCGAGTGCACGATCGGGGTCGTCGTCGCGGGTGACGCGCCGTGCACGATGGGCGTCTTCTCGGCTTCCTGCTTCGCGCTGTCGCGCTGCCACGGGTACTTGATGCGGCCGTGGTAGAGGTTCACGAGCGTCGTCGCCATGCGCGTCGTGATGATGCGCAGGTCTTCCAGCGTGAGGCCCGATTCGTCGAGCTGGCCGCTCGACAGCTTCGTGAAGATGACGCGCTGGATCATCTCCTCGAACTTCTTCTGCTCGGGCGGCCAGATCGTGCGGCTCGCGGCCTCGATGGAGTCGACGAGCATCAGGATCGCCGTCTCCTTCGTCTGCGGCTTCATGCCGGGATAACGGAAGTACTCCTGCGTCAAACCGCGCGGGTTTCCCTGCTCCTTGCACTTGTGCCAGAAGAACTCGACGACCTGCGTGCCGTGGTGCGTGTAGGCGAACTCGACGACGGGCTCGGGGATGCGGCCGTCGCGCAGGATCTTCGTGCCCATCACGACGTGCGCCATGATCGCGTCGGCCGAGACCTCCGGATCGAGCTCCTCGTGTGGCGACTTCTCGCCGTGCGCGAGGTTCTCCACGAAGTACTTGGGCTGCACGGTCTTGCCGAGGTCGTGGTAGTAGGCGCCGACGCGCGTGAGCAGCGCGTCGGATCCGATCGCGCTCGCCGCGGCCTCCGCGAGGTTCGCCATCGCGCGCGCGTGCTCCCAGCTCCCCGGCGCCTCGGCCGCCATCTTCCGCAGGAGCGGCTGTTCGAGGTCGGTGAGATCGATCAGCTTTTCGCGCGAGACGTGCCCCATCGCGCGCTCGGCCGGGTCGCGCAGCGAGCGCGCCAGGATGCCCGCGAGGATGCCGCCGCCGATGCAGGCGAGCACGTTCGAGCTCGTGCCGCGGAAGATGTCGGCGAGCAGGTTGAACCGGCCCTCGTAGACGACGGTGAGCGCGATGAACACGACCGCGCCCGAGAGGCCCGCGAGCGTGCCGGCGACGAGCATCTGCCGCGCGTGCTTGCGATCGAAGAAGAAGAGCGTGGCCGCGACGCCGCGCACGAGCAGCACCGACAAGAGGAGGTTGTCGAAGCGCAGGAGCGAGGCCGCGACGAACGCGACGGCGAGGTCGACGAGGAAGGCCGTGCGCCGATCGAAGGCGTGCGCGACCCAGAGCGGCAGCGCCGCCATCGGCACCCAGAACTCTGGCAGCGCCGTGAAGAGGAGCATGAGCTTCGCGAGCGCGACGCTGCCCGCCATCAGGCTCAGGAGCCCGATCTGCGCGCGCAGGAGGCGCACGCGGTTCTGCCCGAAGCGCCGCAGGTACGCGGTGAGCATGAGGCAGACGATGAAGTGAATGACGAACACCGAGACGAGGCGCGCCGTCGCCGGGGGCCTGCGCGTCGATTCGTAGGCGAAGGCGGCGCGGTGCTCGTCGTTCTCCTCCTGGAGGAGGGTGCCGCGCGGCACGATCACACGGGCGTGCTCGTACGCCAGGCGGCCCGTGCGAGCGTCGCGGACGATCCGCGGGCCGTAGGGAATGCGGAGCGTGACCGGCGCCGTTTCTCCGAGGCGCGGCGCCATGGAGGGCAGGTACAGCTCGAAGGTGCCGATGGCCGTGAACAGTGCGGCGAAAATCAGGCTCAGCACGAGGCCGGCCGTCGCCCCTGCTCGAACACGCGTGGCTAGCATCATTCGCTCGGGCCGCGGCGGGGCCTCGGCCGAATGCGGCCCGAGACGACTCGGACACGCGGATCGGCCGACCGTAGCAGGCATTTCGCCGCGCGTCAGGGAGATCGCACGTGTCGCGCCACCCGAAGAACGCGCACGTGAAGGCCGAGCCCGGACGCCCGCAGGAACCGCCTCGGGAAAGTCCAAGGATTTCGCTGACGGATCGTGGCGTTTTTGCCGCACACGGTCGAAGATTGCCGGCCGGCTCGGAACTTGCTACGCACACACAATGTCGTCCCCGCTCCGCGCGCTTCTTTCGAGCCGACGGGGCGCGCTCGTCATGGGGGTTTGTAATCGCACCCCGGACTCTTTCTCGGATGGGGGACGATTCCTGGATGATGCGGCAGCCGTTGCGCATGTGCGGGGGCTCGTGATCGAAGGAGCGCACATCCTCGACATCGGCGCCGAGTCGACGCGGCCGGGTGCTTCTCCGATCGACGCGGCCGAGCAGATCCGGCGCATCGGCGGGCTCATCCGCGCGAGCGTGGAGCTCGGCGCGGTGGTCTCGATCGACACGACGTTGCCCGACGTCGCCGCGTGGGCCCTCGGCGAGGGCGCGCGCATCGTGAACACGGTCTCGCTCGAGCCAGCCGCCGAGCTCGGCGCGCTCTGCGCACACGTCGGTGCGTCCCTCGTGCTCATGCATTGCCGCGGAGCGATGACCGACATGCGCGGCTTCTCGATGTACGACGACGCCGCCTACGGAGACGTCGTCACGGATGTCGCGCGCGAGTGGACCGAAGCGGCCGAGCGTGCGCTCGCGAAGGGCCTGCCGCGCGAGGACCTCGTGCTCGATCCGGGGCTCGGGTTCGCGAAGAACGCGCGTCACTCGATCGAGCTCTGCGCGCGGCTGGACGAGCTTGCGAAGCTCGGCTTTCCCGTACTCGTGGGGCCGAGCCGAAAATCGTTCGTCGCGCGCGCGGCGAGCCCGGACGCGAGCGTGGTCGCGCCGCCGGGCGAGCGGCTCGGCGGCACAATCGCCGCGGTGCTCGCGTGCGTGGCGCGCGGCGCAGCGATCGTGCGGGTGCACGACGTGAAAGAGGTGGTGCAAGCGCTCGCGGTTGCGGCCGCGATCGACGCACGCCGGGGAGGGGACGCCTGAGCCATGCTCGACGGCCTGCTTCGCCTCTTCGCCGCGCGCCCGTTCCTGCAGGTCCTGCGGGACTTCGTCGACATCTTCATCGTCGCGTACGTCATCTACCGCGCGCTCCTCGTGATGCGCGGGACGCGCGCGATGCAGATGGGCATCGGGCTCTGCATCGTCTTTCTGCTCTACCTCGCGGCGAAGACGTTCGAGCTCGCCACGCTCCTGCACCTGCTCTCGTGGCTGCTCTCGTCGATCATCCTGATCGTCGTCGTCGTCTTCCAGAACGACATCCGCCGCGCGCTGATCCGCATGGGATCGAAGGCGTGGCTCGCGGGCGGGCGTGAGCAGCAGTCGCGCGTCATCGACGAGGTCGTGGCGGCGGCGACCGAGCTCGCGCGCCATCGCATGGGCGCGATCATCGCCTTCGAGCAGGACGCGAACGTGCTCGAGTTCTGCAAGAGCGAGGGCATCGTCCTCGACTCGGTGGTGACGCGCGAGCTGCTCGTCAGCCTGTTCGTCCCGGAGTCGGTGAACAAGCTGCACGACGGCGCCGTCCTGATCCGCGACCTCAAGATCGCGCGCGCCGGCGTGTTCTTCCCGATGCCCGAGACGAAGGTGCTCGACGCGAGCCTCGGCTCTCGACACCGCGCCGCGCTCGGCATCACGGAGGAGACCGACGCGGTCGTCGTCGTGGTGAGCGAGGAGCGCGGGACGATCAGCTTCTGCTTCAGCGGCAACATCGTCTCGAATCTCGACGGTCAGTCGCTCCGGCACGCGCTGCTCGGCCTCTTCGGGCGCTCGTCGCGCAAGAAGCAGAAGGCCGCCGCCGCGCGCAAGCCGCCGTCCGCGCCGCCGCCGGCCGCGCCGCAGCCCGTGCGTACGCCTCCGATGCCCGTGCAAGCTCCGCCCGTGCGTCCGTCGATCCCGACGCCCCCGTCGGTCGGCGCGACGCCGATGCCCGGCGTGCAGGGCACGCCCGCGTCGCGCATGCCGCCGAGCACGGCGATGCCGATGCGGCCGGCCACGACCACGGAGATGCCGCCGGCCTCGCTCGCGGCGCCGACCTTGCGGCCGAACACGTTCGTGCCCTCGTCGACCGTGCCGCCTCCGCCGCCGTCCTCGGACGCCGCGCCGACGGCCGCGGCCACGATGCCGCCGCCCGGCGTGGTCCCCGCGGCGCCGCAGGCCACGACGCCCCCGAGCACGCCTCCCAGTACGCCCCCCGGCCCGCCTTCGAGCGCGCCGGGCACGCAGCCCGCCGCGCGCACGGGTGAAGGCGCCGGCAGCCCCAGCCACGGTGACGACTCATGACGGCCAAGGACGGGCTTCGCGAGAACATCCGCGCGGCGCTGCTCGACAACATCGGGCTGAAGATCCTGTCGCTCCTCTGCGCGCTCGGGATTTATGCGTTCATCCACGGCGCCGAGAACGCGCAGCGCACGTTCTCGGTCAGCGTCGTGTCGATCATGCCGCCGGAGAGCGCGAACCGGCAGCTCATGACGCAGATCCCGAACGAGGTGAAGGTCACGCTGCGCGGCTCGCGCACGCAGCTCGACGATCTGCGCAGCGACGATCTCGGCACGCTGCAGCTCAACCTGCGCAGCGGGCGCGAGACGAACATCGACCTCAAGCCGAGCATGTTCCGCGTGCCCACGGGCGTGCAGATCGAGGAGGTCCAGCCGCCGGCGATCGAGCTGCGCTGGGACGACGTCGTCGAGCGAGAGATCCCGGTGCAGATCGCGCGCACGGGCGAGCCCGCGCCGACGTTCGCCGTGAAGGGCGTGATCGGCTCCGAGCCGAAGGTCGTGCGGGCGCGGGGCGCTCGCTCGATCGTGGACGTCATGCAGTACGCGCGCGCGGCGCCGTTCGACGTGACGGGCTTGACCGAGGGCGTCTACCGTCGGCCGCTCCCGCTCGACAAGCCGCCGAAGCTCGTGAACTACGACGTCGAGAGCGTGATCGCGACGGTCGAGATCGCGCGTGAGCTCGCGAAGAAGGAGTTCGCGAACCTGCGCGTGGAGGTCGTGGGCCTGCCGCGCGCCGTGACGACGCCGCCGACGGTGAAGGTGCGCCTCGTCGGATCGAACGAGGACGTGAACGCGGTCTCGCCCGAGTCGCTCGTGCCGCGCGTGGAGCCGAAGAGCTCGGGCGCGGACCTGAGCAAGCCGGGCAGCGCCTACCTCGACGTGCTGCTCGAGGTGCCGCACGTGAAGGTCGTGGTCGATCCGCCGAAGGTGCTCGTGAAGTGGTGAAGGTTCGTCCCGAGGGGGACGCCTCGCGTCCCCCTCTCGTGAGGCGGGCTCGCTGCGCGACCCCGCAGAGCAGCGAAGGGCTCGCTGCTCTAGCGCTCGGGGATCTTGATCTCCCCGCGGATCACGCGCTGCGCGAGCGCTTCGACCTTCTGCTTCGTGGCCTCGGGGATGCCCGCGGCGTGCGGCCCCTCGTCGACGTACCCGACGGCGCCCTCGGCGAGGCCGAACGTGTGCAGCCCGGCCTCGAAGCGGCCCTCGGCCACGTCGCGGATCGTGTCGAAGACGGCGACGTCGCCGCGCTTGATCATGCTCGTCAGCACGGTGCCGGGCATCTCGTCGTGCTGATCGGCGTCGACGCCGATCGCCTTCACGCCCATGTCGCGCGCCGCTTCGAAGACGCCGTGACCCGTGGTCCCCGCCGCGTGGTAGACGATGTCCGCGCCCGCGGCGATCTCGCTGTTCGCGAGCGCCTTGCCCTTCACCGGATCGCGGAACGCTTCGGGCGTCGTGCCCGCGAACGCCGCGTGCACCTCGCAGTGCGGACAAACCTCGCGCACGCCGGCGCGGTAGCCAGCCTCGAACTTGCGGATGAGCGGGATGTCCATGCCGCCGACGAAGCCCACGTGGCCCGTCTTCGACATGAGGCCCGCGACGGCGCCGACGAGGAACGATGCCTCCTCCTCGCGGAAACGAAGGCCCGCGACGTTCGCGGGCGTCGCGCCGCCCATCGGCGGCGCGTAGTCGATGCAGGCGAAGCGCGTGCTCGGGAAATCGCGCGCCACCACGTTCACGTCGGTCGAGAAGATGAACCCCACGCCGATCACGAGGTCGAAGCCGCGCGCCGCGAAGAGGCGCATTGCCGCCTCGCGATCCTCCGCGCCGCTCGGCTCGAGCACCTCCGTCGTCACGCCGAGCTCGCTCGCCGCGCGCGACAGCCCCTCGTACGCCGCGTCGTTGAAGCTCTTGTCACCGCGTCCGCCGACGTCGAACACGAGGCCCACGCGCACCTTCGCGTGCGGGCCTTCCGGACGCGGTTCTTCGCCGCGCGCGGGAAGGAGCGTCGACGCGGCCGCCGCGAGCGAGACGACGAGCGTGACCACGGTCAGCCGCGACGCGGCGTGGGTGCCCCTTTCGGCCATGGAACGAGGCTAGCGCAGTCGCTCGCTCGATGGAGCGGCGCGCCCGCGGTATAGTTCGCATCCTCGATGCGCCCGGCTGTCCTCCTCGTCCTCGCTGCGCTCGCGTTCGCCGCGCCCGCTTTCGCGCAGACGCAGACCGAGGCGAAGCCCGCGCTGCTCGATCGCGTGGTCGTCCGCTGGCATGCGCCCGAGACGGGCGGCGTCACGCGTCCGCAGTTCGTCTACGAGCGCGAGCTCGCGTTCGAGGCGCGCATCGAGGCCATGGCCGATCCGGATGCGGATCCTGCGCCGTTCACGGATCGCCACGTACGCGCGGCGCTCGATCGCCACATCGCCGAGACGCTCCTCGCGAGCTTGCCCGTCCTGCCGGCGCCCGACGCGACCGAGATCGCGAGCCGCGCCGAGTCCGCGCGTGCGGTGCTCGAGCAACGCGTGAAGGGGCGGGACAAGCTCATCGCCGCGGCCAAGGCCGAGGGCATCGGCTCGGACGAGATCGACGCGCTCTTGCGCCGCCAGGCTCGCGCGAGCCTCTACCTCGACCGCATGGTCGCGCCGATGCTCGCGCCGAGCGACCCGGAGCTCCGCGCGCTCCTGCGCACGGGCACGACGCCGTTCACGGGTCGTCCGTACGAACAGGTCTCGGTCGCGCTCGGTCGGTGGGTCGTGGCGCAGAGGCTCGGCGAGGCGATCGCGAATTACTTCCAGACCGCGCGCTCTCGCGTGACGGTCACGATCGTTCGCTCGCGCTAGCGCGCTTCAGGACGAAGCGGAGCGCACCTCGCCGCCGACGATCTCTTGCGAGGCCGGGGCGGGCTCTTCCTCGGCGTGCGCGTGGCTGCCCTCGTAATGATGGGCGAACGAGCGCGCGGCGCGACGTGCCTTCAGGAACTCCGCGAAGGCCGTGAGCGTGTCGAGGTCGCGCGGGCCGAGGGCGTCGGCGATGTCGCGCAGGTTCTTGCGCAGCGTCTCCACGCTCTTGCCGCGGCGCAGCTCGCGCGGCGGTTCTTCGCGCGGCTCGCGCGTGCTCGGAGCGGGCGCGGCGGCGGCGACGGTGGCGTCCGCGGGTTGTCCTTCCGCGCGGGAAGGGGGCTGCTCGGGCACCCACACGGGGCGCGCGATCGGGTTCAGCGCGTGCGCGTTCAGCCACGCTTCCATGAAGATGCGGAGCCGCTCGCTGCGGAACGAGAACCAGCGCTCGCGCTCCGGGCCGTAGCTCATCAGCACGTCCTTGAAGCGGCGGAAGGCGCCCTTGCCGTCGATCGCCTGCGTCAGCTTTCCCTGCAGCTCCGGGTCCTCCACCATCGGGATGAAGCGCTCCATCCAGCGGTACTGCTCGCGGGAGCTCACCGGATCGATGCGGAGGTAGTTCGGATCGGCCGCGATGCGCGCGTGCATCTGCGGATCCGCGACTCCGTCGACGACGCGGAGGACGTCACCCGTCACGAGGTGAAGGTAAGAGTGGACCTCGGGCGCGTTGTTCTCGAACGCGTCCTCCAGCGCCTCCCAATCGATCGGGATGTCCCGGTAGACCACCCCCGAGGTGGAAGGATTTTCAGGCTTCTGCATTTCCTCCTCATCGAGCGACACGACCCGACGAGTGGCGGGCCGGCCGGGCCTCTGCAGGGGAACCAAGTGAGAACGGGAGCTCTCCGTTGACATAGAATTTTACGCTCTGTGAGGTCGCTTTGGGGTGAACTCTCGCAACATAGTGCCTGTTCCCCAGGCCGGAAGCTCGGCCATCTCCGTGTGATGGGCGCCGCCGCGACAGGTTCGTCCCGGGCGGCGGGTGAGCCGGCTTGCCAAGCGTCCCACGTCTCGCTCCCAAATACAGCGAGGTAGCAGGTTCGCGCCGGAAAAGCTCGTCCTGCGAACGAGCGAACGCATCTGGCCGGGGCATGTCTGTCCCGGGCGGCGGATCGCGGGGGGCTCGGGGGTCAAGGGCGCGACGACCGGGCGCGGGCGACGGCGTCGGCCCAGCGGGCGAGGTGGACGTTTCGTTCCTCCGGGGGCATTGCGACGTCGAACGTCCGCTCCACCCGGGACATGCGGGCGGCGTCACGCATGTCGCGGAAGAGCCCGGCGCCGACGCCGGCGAGCATGGCGGCGCCCCGGGCGGTCGATTCGAGCTCGATCGGACGCTCGATCGTGATGGCGGCCGTGTCGGCCTGGTATTGCATGAGCAGGTCGTTGTTCGCGGCGCCGCCGTCCACGCGCATGCGGCCGAGGGGCCGGCCTAGATCGTCGCACATGGCGCGGAGCAGGTCCGTCACTTCGAGCGCGATGCCTTCGAGCGTGGCGCGCGCGAGGTGCGCCTTCGTGGTGCCGCGCGTGATGCCGTGGATGAGGCCGCGCGCGTCCGGATCCCAGTACGGCGCGCCGAGGCCGGAGAGCGCGGGCACGAACGTCACGCCTTCGCTCGACGCGACGCTCGCGGCGAGCGGCTCGATCTCGGCCGCGCTGCGGATGATGCCGAGCCCGTCGCGGAGCCATTGCACGGCCGCGCCCGCGATGAACGCGCTGCCTTCGAGGGCGAAGACGACCTCGCCGCCGACCTTCCAGCCCACGGTCGTGAGCAGGCCGAAGCGGCTCGCGATCGGCTGCGCGCCGATGTTGACGAGGACGAAGGCGCCCGTGCCGTACGTGCATTTCGCGTCGCCCGTGTCGAAGCAGGCCTGGCCGAAGAGCGCGGCTTGTTGATCGCCCGCGATGCCCGTGATCGGCACGCCGTCGGGCAGGTGCGGGAAGCCCAGCGTCTTCGCGATGAGCCCGGCCGAGTCGACGATCTTCGGCAGCACGGCGCGCGGCGCGCGGAAGAGATCGAGCATCGCCGGGTCCCAGTCGAGCGTCGCGAGGCTCATGAGCAGCGTGCGCGAGGCGTTCGTCACGTCGGTCGCGTGCACGGCCGAGCCGCCCATCGCGCCGCCGGACAGGCGCCAGACGAGGTAGCTGTCGATGGTGCCGAACGCGAGCTCGCCGCGCTCGGCGCGGTCGCGGGCGCCGTCGACGTTGTCGAGCAGCCACGTGAGCTTCGTGCCGCTGAAGTACGGATCGAGCACGAGGCCGGTCGTGCGTTTCACGGCGGGCTCGTGGCCGCCTTCGCGGAGACGCGCGCAGGCGTCCGCGGTGCGCCGGTCTTGCCAGACGATCGCGCGGTGGATGGGCTTGTCGGTCGCGCGTTGCCAGACGAGCGTGGTCTCGCGCTGGTTCGTGATGCCGACGGCGGCGATGCGATCGCCTTTGACGCCGGCCGAGGCGAGCGCGGCTTCCACCGATTCGAGCACGCTTTGCCAGATGTCCTCGGGCTCGTGCTCGACGAGGCCGGGGCGCGGGAAGTGCTGGGGGAACTCGCGCGTCGCGCGACCGCGGGTCGTCCCGGCCGTGTCGAGCACGAGCGAGGTCGTCCCGGTCGTCCCTTGATCGATCGCGAGCAGAAGGTCGGCGGCCATGGTTTCGGCCCTAGCCTGGCGGCCGCGCCGGGGGAAGGACGATCGGCGCGTCGAACCCCTCGCTTAATGCCACGAGAAGGAATACACTTCTGCCCGTACCGGTTCGGCGGCCGTCTGCATTCGTGCGGTCCGGGCCTCCCATGGTTCTCGGCATGCAAGCGCAACGGCTCACCTGATGGCTCGACTGATCCTGCAGACCGCCGAAGGGCAGCAGGCCATCGAGCTGCGGCCCGTGAACTCGTTGGGGCGACACCCCAACAACTCGATCCAGCTGCTCGACAAGATCGTCTCCAAGGAGCACTGCATCATCGAGCTCCGCGGGACGCAGTTTTACCTGCGTGATCTGGGCAGCCTGAACGGGACGTTCATCAACAACGAGCGGGTCCGCGGCGAGGCTCCCCTGAAGCACGGCGACGAGATCGCCCTCGGGTCGACGCGCGGTCGCTTCGACGACACGCCGTCGCCGGTGGCGGGCACGGCCGGGGGGCCGCCGCCCGTCGCGGCGCCGCAGCCGCCCGCGTGGGGCGCGACGCCTGGGCCCGCGCCCGTCGCGCAGTCGCCGCTT
>NZ_JARZHH010000027.1 GCF_029946515.1 Polyangium sp. 6x1 | reverse complement strand
CCGCGCGCGGGTCGACCCCCGGCCGAGGACCCCCGCGCCCTCGCCGCGCGCGGGTCGACCCCCGGCCGAGGACCCCCGCGCCCTCGCCGCGCGCGGGTCGACCCCCGGCCGAGGACCCCCGCGCGCTGCCGATTTCCTTCTCGATCACGAACAAAAAAGCCCCCGCCCCTCGCCGATTCGTCTCGCGCCGCGAACGTCGGACCCCGCGCCCCTCGAACGTCGCGACCCGACCCCGGCGCGTCGACCCTCGTGGCCGCACGTTTTGCGACCCGAACGCCAGGTTCGGACCCCTGGGCCCTCAACGTTTCTCACACGCGCCTCCATCGTCGAGGCCCGCGCCCTCGCCGCTTCCGACACGCGTCGCGTGAGAGGAGGTCCGCGGGGTCGCGAATCGGCGCTCATGCCGCGAACTCCGAGGTCGGCAGGGCCTTCGCCTCGGGGTCGAGTGCCGAGGTTCGACCCCCGCGCCCTGTTTGATCGGCGCGCGTGTCGCAAAAGGCGACCCCCGCGCCCGGTTTGGTCCGCGCGCGTGTCGCAAAAGGCGACCCCCGCGCCCTCTCTCCTCGGCGCTCGGGTCCGAAGTCGCGACCCCTCCGGGGTCCGAAGCTCGGGGTCGAGGGACGAGGAAAGATGCCTTCCGCGTGAATGACGCGTCGTGAAGCGATCTCTTCGCCGGTTCCGCTGCTATCGTTGCTGCTGCGAAAGCGCAATGGCAAAGGCCACGTCCTGGGCGCGATGCGCCTCGGAGACATCGAACATCTCGGCCGAGCGGCGTTCGAGGGTGCGCGCGAGCTCGTCGAGCGGCGCTCCCTCGTCCACGGCGGCCCTCGCGATGCGCGCCACTTCCTCCTCGGGGACGTCCAGCCGTCGGGAGCAGAGGAGGAGGAGGTCGCCCGCGCCGAGCTCGACGTCGAATCGGTCGATGCCGATCCCCATATTCGAGAGTCCCCCGAGGCCGTTGACGAGGATGTTGGGAGGGATCTGCGCCGGATCGATGTCGTTGTACTTCGTCATGCGAGCGAAGACGAGGTGCATGTAATGCTCGACGACGAGGCTCTCGAAATGGTCGGCGCCCGCGCGGAGCAGGAGCGCGCGCCCGATTCCCACGTGCGCCCCACGCACCCGGCCGCCTTCGAAGGTCGCGGCGATGCACCCGACGAGGAGGCCGTGGATGCGCGCATGCGCCGGGACGTTCGCCACGACCCGGTCGATCTCCGAGAACACGGCGGCGAGATCATGCGGGAGCGCCGCCCGATCCCCGAAATCCGCCGCGCACGCCTCATAGACGAACGCGCCCGCCTCCCGCGATTGCATCGCGCCGGCCCAGCCCCAGTCATCAGGGAAGCCGTCGGCGGCGCCCACGAACCGCGCCTTCGTGTTGGGACTCGCGAAGGGCTCGACGATCGCACGCACGGCCAGGCGCGCGCCGAGCCATCCCGTGCAGTGCCCCCCAATGCCATCCGCGACGACGAGAATCCCCTCACAGGCTCCGGCGCCGACATCGACCGTTCGGCTGTCGCGCGAAGCGCACAGGCCCAGGGTCGACTCGATGGCAAAGGCGTTCGTCGTCGGGTCGACCATCGAAACGATGGAGCCACGACGCCCGCACGCCGTCAACCCGCCGTGGATGCTCGAAATGGCGCCGTCCAATCTCCGCTTCCGCTCCCGCTTCCGCTTCTGGTACTGTCGGCCGGATGGAGGTCGTCGCGCTCGGCCCGTTCTACGTGGCCTCTCTCCCTTGGCAAAGGCAGAGCCGCGAGTGGGTGCTCACCGTCGTCTGCAAGGCCACGTTCGATCTGGCCCCGGGCGAGCTCCGGCTCTCGTCGGGCCAGGAGCCCATCAACGACGCGGATAACCACTGGGACGACGATCCCCGGCGCAGCGTCTACTCGCCGAGCGACCTCGTTCCGTTCCGCAAAGGCGCCGACGTCACGCTCGTCGGGCACGCGTTCGCCGCGCATCATCAGCCTTGTCGATCGCTGCTCGCGCGGATGGTCGTGGGCTCGCTCGACAAGGCCATCGAGGTCCACGCCGACCGCACCTGGTCCGGCGAGGCGCAGATCACCGACGGCCCCGCCTTCACCCACATGCCCCTGCGCTACGAGCGCGCGCAGGGCGGGGCCGGGACCATGAATCCGGTCGGGATCCCCGTCTCACCCGGGCCCTTGCCGAACCTGCACCCGGCGCGCCGGCGCGGCACCCTCCAGGACGACGGATCCCCCGTGGGATTCGGCCCGATCGCCGCGGGCTGGCCCCAGCGCGAGACCCGGCTCCGGCGCCACCGCGGCCATTTCTCCCACGCCGACTGGCATACGCGGCCGCTGCCCGACGACATCGAGATCGAGTACTTCAACGCCGCGCCGCCCGATCAGCGCCTCGCCGAGATCACGCCCGATCTCGAGATCGTGCTCGAGCACCTCCACCCCGATCACCCGCGCCTCACGACGCGCCTCCCGGGCCTCCGCCCGCAGGCGTTCGTCGAGCGCCCGCGCGGCGGGCCGCAGGAGCTCAACCTCGTCGGCGACGCGCTCTGGATCGACACCGATCGAGCCATCTGCACGGTCACGTGGCGCGGCCAGATGCCGCTGCTCTCGCGCGACGAGCGTGGTCGTGTCCTCGTCGCGATGGGCGCGGCCCGCCAGAAGCTCGGCTGGGACGAGGTGCAGATGCTGATCCGCGCGCTCGCCCCGCAAAAAAAAGCATCCACGCCCGCGCAGCCCGCGCAGCCGGCGCCCGCCCCCGCCTCCGCCGCGAAGCCCGCGCCTGCCGCGCCGCCGAAGCCCGTTCGTCCCGTCGAACACCACATCTTCGAGGAAGAGTCCGTCGAGACGGAGGTCATCTCCACCGAGGAGCTCGCGCGCGCCGAGGGCGTGAATTTGCCGGCGTGGCTCGCGCGCGGCCGCGCCCGCGGCGGTGCGTCGGCGCCTCCCCCCGCGCAGGTGCCCGCCTCCGCGCCCGCGACGGCTCCCGCGCCCGCGTCGGCGACGGCCCCTGCCACGGCGCCCCGCGTCCCGACGCAGCCTCCCCGCGTCCCCGCGATGCCGCCCGTGCCCGCGATCCCCCCGGCGCCCCCGGTTCCTGCGGCGACCGTGGTCCTGGCCGCCCCCGCGGTTCCGGCCGCCCCTGCGGTCCCCGTCGCGCCGCCCGTCGCGCCGCCGCTGGTCCCGCCGGCTGCGGTCGGCGCCGCCTCGCCGGCCTTTTCGCCTCCGCAGGCGACGCCCGTGCCTCCGGCCGAGGTCCCTCGCCGCGAACCGCTCGACGTTCCGGCCGCGCCCGCCTCTCCGCGCGAGATGAGCCCCTGGGCGGCCGGCGCGTCGGCGAACGTCATTGGCGCGCCTACGCATACGCCCGTCGCGGCGCCCGTCACCACCACGCCCGCCGTTCAGGACGACGCGCGCCCGCGCGTGCCGCCGGCGCGCCCCTCGCGCCGGCTCGGCCCCGAGATCGTGGATCTCCTCTGGTTCGATCCGCAGGGCGTCGCCCGGATTCGCGCCGCGTTCCCGTCCATCGTGGACGAGCTCGAATTCGAACCGCTCGATCCCAAGCACGACCTGCCCACCGACGATCCGAATGCCTCGCGGGATCGGCACGACACCTTCGGCGTCCTCACGCGCGGAACGCCGACGGACGGACGGGGCATTCAACGGGCGATGCTCGAATCGATCAGCGAGACGGGCCGCTTCACGCCGCCCGTCGTCATGCTCACGGGCGAGCTGCGCTTTCCCTTCGACGAGGTCGAGCACCTGAAGGCCGCGGTCGCCGCGGTCACGCCCCTCGTGACCGAGGACAACAAGAAACTCAAGGACGCCCTCGAAGCGGCGAACGAGGTGCTGAAAACGCCGCTTCTCCAGGCGCCCTCGAATGTCGAGCTCGTGACGAGCGAGCTCCGCGACGCGCTCCGCCAGTCGAAGCGCAGCGTCACGGTGAGCCAGCTCGACGCGCACATCGAGCGCGTGCTCCTCGATCAACGCAAATACCAGAAGCGCATCGTGTTCGGCGACGAGCAGATCCGCGCCCTCTGCGTCCCCGCGGGCGAAAATACGACCGTCCCCGTGTACCTGCCGCAGACCCTCGCGATGAAGCTGCCGCTCATGCTCAGGATCAAGGCGCGCCTGCTCGCCGAGGCCCACGCCCAGCAGGACCAATACGAATCCCACCCGAATGCGCTGCGCGTCCTCGCGCTCGGTCGCGTGGTATCGATCGACGGCTGGCGATAGGCCCCGGGTTTTTCTTTCACGCACAAAATAGGGCGAACCCGACCGGCGCCCGGGCGCCGATCGGGTTCGCGTTCACACGTCCTTTCGAATCGAGGGCTCGCTGCCTCGGCTCACCACCGGCCCTGGCCCAAGGCCCAGGCCCTGCTGCCGTAGCCGTAGTAGCCGCGCCCGTAGCCGCCGCGCGGTCCGTAGTACGGGCCGCGGATGAAGTGCCGGCCGCCGATCCCGCAGTCGAACCCGCGCCCCAATCCGCAGGCGCCGCCATAGGCGCCGTAGCCATAGCCGCCGATCCCGACGCCGCCGATCCCGACGCCGCCGATCCCGACGCCGCCGACGAACCCGGCGCCGCCGACGAACCCGGCTCCGCCGCAGGCGCCCCAGGCGCAGTCGCCGCCCGTCGAGAGCGCGTCTTCGCTCTCCGCCGTCGCTTCGTCCGCGCTCACGGAGAGCGCCGCGCTATCGTTCGCCTCGTCCGCGAGGGCCAGCTCGGACTCGGGATCCTCGACCTCGGCCGCGCAGCCGGTCCCAACGATCGCGATGGACGCGGACAGACCGAGCAGCGCGAAAAACTTCGAGTACTGATTCATGGTTGGCCTCCCCAATGGTTCCGTTCGTAGGTGATCGTTTCCGCCACGGCGATTGCGGGCTGTCCCGCGCTCACCGAGCATCTCCGACCACCGCGCTGTCTCTTTGGCCTGGGCGAGCCCTCGTCGAGCGGGGCGGCCACACGCTCGCCGATAAACTTTGGAAGTTCTGCCAAGGACGGGGGGAAACCGCCTGCCCGGCGAAACTCCGTGCGGGGCGGCGCTTCCGCTCGCGAACGGACGGTCTCATGGGAAGGGGGCGACGAAGAGGGCGATCCTGCCTTCGTTCGTCGAAAGCCGCCGCGCGCGTGGCGCGCGTGCAAGGAGGGAATGCGCCATGGGACGAACGCTTCGAATCGTCATGCTCGCCGCGCTCGCGGCCCTGCCGCTCCTCGCGGCGCCTCCCGCGGAGGCGCAGCGCCGCACGCAGAATCCCGTGTTCCGGAACCTGGGCATCGACATCACGAACAAAGGGCACCTCGACATCGATTTTCGTGAATATGGTCTCGCGCGACGGGGGAACGTCGAGGTTCAGCTCCGGGCCGAGGTCCGCGCCGTCTATCGCTGCGCGACCCGGAACGGCGTCATCACGGGCGGCCAGGCCGACCGGAAGATCCTCCGCCAGTACGTCGCCGAGAAGGTCACGCTCCGCGCGGATCGCGAGGGCCGCGTCGTCGGCTCGATGAACCTCGAGGCCCCGCAGGCGGCCGCGTTCTGCGCTCGCGATCGTTACCCGGTGCTCGTCCGCGTCACCTTTGACGACGTCACGCTCCGCGACAACACGAACGGCGTGGCCGTGCGGCTCGAGGGCCGCTACAGCGAGCGCATCGGCAATCGGTACAACCCCTTCACCGTGTTCGACCGTCGCGACGACGACGGCCGCCACGGCGATCGATTCCGCATCCAGTGACGGCGCGCGAGCGTGGTTCGAAACGACGGACGCTCCTGGTGAGCTCGCGCCGGTGACGTCCCCGTCTGTCGAAGAAGGCGGCGCGGTCACGTTTTTCTCGGTATCCTGGACGGCGGAAGGTGACACGCAGGATGACCGCGCTGGATGGCCTGTTCGAGGCGCTGGATCGACGGATCCCCAGGGATCTCAGGGAGATCGTGGACACGGTCTCGCCGACCGTGAACGCGCTCGGGTACGACAAATGGGGCTTCTCCACGGCGGCGGCGAAGCGCACGCTCTACGTCGCGACCTGGTTTTACCGGCATTATTTCCGGGTCGAGGTGCACGGGATCGACCGCGTGCCGCCGGGCAGGGGCCTGCTCATCGGCAACCACTCGTCGCAGCTCGCCTACGACGGCATGATGGTGGCGACCGCGATGATGCTCGACGCGCACCCGCCGCGGGCGGTGAAGGCGATGATCGAGAAGGTCTTCCAGCGCATGCCGCTCGTGAACGTGTGGATGACGCGGTCCGGCCAGGTCACGGGCCTGCCCGAGAACTGCGAGCGCCTGCTCGCGGACGACGAGCTCCTCATGGTCTTCCCGGAGGGCGCGCGCGGCAGCGGCAAGCTCTGGAAAGACCGGTACAAGCTGCTCGACTTCGGGACCGGCTTCGTGCGCCTCGCGATGAAGATGCGCGCTCCGATCACGCCCTTCGCGTTCGTCGGCGGCGAGGAGGCGTGCCCGGCGATCTTCGACATCAAGCCGCTCGCCCGCGCCCTCAGCATTCCCTACTTCCCGATCACGCCGACGCTCTTGCCCTTGCCCCTGCCGGCCCGCTGCTCGATCTGGTTCGGCGAGCCGATGTGGTTCGAGGGCACGGGCAACGAGGAGGACGCCGAGGTGATGCCCAAGGTCGAGGCCGTGAAGGCGCGGATCGCGGAGCTGCTCGACGAGGGGCGAGCGGCGCGCAAGAGCCTCTACCTTTGACGTTCCTCTGACGCGGACGGACGGACGAACGGCACGATCGCGGGTCGGGCTTGGCAAATGTGCGCGTGATGGTGCACATTGCGCCCGCCATGAAGCCTTTGAACGATGGGGGCTCCGCTTCGACGAGCGGAGCTACGCCCCCAAACCCCCTGCTCGTCACCAGCGCGCTTCCCTACGCGAACGGCCACATTCACCTCGGGCACGTGCTCGAGTACACGCTGACGGACATCTTCGTCCGGTACCAGCGCATGACCGGGCGCCGCTGCATCTACATCTGCGCGGACGACACGCACGGCACGTCGATCATGATCCGCGCGCGCAAGGAGGGGCGCTCGGAGGAGGCGGTGATCGGGGAGATGAGCGCCGCGCACCAGCGCGACTTCGCGGACCTCATGATCCAGTTCGATCACTACGGCAGCACGAACTCGGCCGCGACGCGCGAGATTTGCCACGAGATCTGGGCCTCGCTCCGGAAGAACGGGCGGGTCGCGAAGCGCGACGTGACGCAGCTCTTCGACCCGCAGGCGGGCACGTTCCTCGCCGACCGCTTCGTGAAGGGCAACTGTCCGCGCTGCGGCTCGCCCGATCAGTACGGCGATAGCTGCGACAAGTGCGGCTCGACGTACAGCGCGACCGAGCTCGTCGACCCGAAGAGCACGCTCAGCGGCGCGCGGCCCGAGCTGAAGAGCGCCGAGCACCTGTTCGTCGCGATCGAGCCCGACCACGCCTTCCTCGCCGAATGGACGGCGGCCGAAGGCCGGATGCCGAAGGAGATCTCGAACTACCTGGCCGGCCATTTCCTCGCCGAGCCGCTGCGCGACTGGGACGTCTCGCGCCCCGCGCCCTACTTCGGCTTCGAGATCCCCGACGCGCCGGGGCATTACTGGTACGTCTGGTTCGACGCGCCGATCGGATACATGGGCACGACGCGCGAGTGGTGCGACAAGAACGGCGAGCGCATGGACGACTGGTGGCGCTCGGACAAGGCCGAGATCGTGCACGTCATCGGCAAGGACATCGTCTATTTCCACACGCTGTTCTGGCCCTCGATGCTGAAGAGCGCGGGGTATTCGTTGCCCTCCCGGGTGCAGGTGCACGGCTTCTTGACGGTGAACGGCGAGAAGATGTCGAAGACGAAGGGCACGTTCGTCATGGCGCGGACGTACCTCGACCACCTCGATCCGGCGTACCTCCGTTATTACTACGCGAGCAAGCTCGGCGGGCGCGTCGAGGATTTCGATCTCAACGTCGACGAGTTCGTCCAGAAGGTGAACGCGGAGCTCGTGAACAAGATCGTGAACCTCGCGAGCCGCTCGTCGCGCTTCGTGGCGAAGACGGGTCTGTCGGCGAATTACCCGGACGACGGCGGGCTCTTCGAGGCGGCAGCGAAGGCGGGCGCGGAGATCGGCGAGGCGTACGCGGCGTTCGATTTCGCGCGGGCGATCCGGATCATCGTCGGCCTCGCGGATCGGGCAAACGAATACGTGGATCGGGTGGCGCCGTGGGCGCTCGCGAAGCAGCCGGGCAAGGAGCAGGACGTGCAGAACGCGTGCACGGTCGCGCTGAACCTGTACCGGCAGATCGTGCTGTACCTCGGCCCCGTGCTGCCGAAGCTCGCGGCGGAGTCGGGCGTGCTGCTGAATTGCCCGATGGATCGGCTGGACCTCGCGCAGAAGCCGCTCGTGGGCACGCCCGTCGCGCCGTACCAGCATTTGATGAAGCGAATGGAGATGGATGCCGTGCAGAAGATGATCGAAGCGAGCCGCGCGGGAGAGCCGGGCGAGGCGCCGAAGGCGGCGGCCGCACCGGAAGCGGGCGCGGGAGAAGCGGCCCCGACGAAGTGGGAGGACGCGGGCGACGCGCTCGCCAAGGAGCCGCTCGCGCCGCAGTGTTCGATCGACGATTTCACGAAGGTCGACATGCGCGTGGCGCGGATCATCGCGGCCGAGGGCGTGCCGGGGGCGAAAAAGCTCCTGAAGCTCACGGTCTCGCTCGGCGGCGATACGACGCGGCAGGTGTTCGCGGGGATCAAGGCGTACTACGATCCGAAGGATCTCCTCGGCCGGCTCGTGATCGTATGCGCGAACCTCGCGCCGCGGCAGATGAAGTTCGGGCTGAGCGAAGGAATGGTGCTCGCGGCGGGCGACGGGGAGAACGTGTTCGTCCTGTCGGCCGATAGCGGGGCGAAACCTGGGATGCGGGTGCATTGAGGCGTCTCGCTGGGGCGTTGCCCCAGGCCCCAGCAGGGGCTGTCCGCCCCTGCACCCGGACCAGCGCAAGCGCTGGACTCGTGGTCGATGAACTGCGCGATGCGCAGTTCATCGAACGGGCCGGGTCAAGACCACGGGCGACCCTGCCAACCAAGACAGCCGCGTTGATGATTTAGCCGGCAAGGCGGTACCACCGGCCTGGGGGAAGAACTGCGCGCAGCGCAGTTCTTCCCCCTGAGGTCCAGGGCTGGCCCTGCAAAGAGGGGGCGGACAGCTTGAAAAACTCTCCCCGCATCGACTGCGCTTCGCGCAGTCGATGCCCAGAGGTCCAGGGCTGGCCCTGGTTCGGGTCGAGGGGCGAAGAGCCCCCGCGGGGTCCGGGGCAGCGCCCCGGCGCGGCGGCTCCCACGCGAGCTTTTGCACGTCCGCGTATTCGTCCCACGCGAGCGCCGCGACGCGGGCAAACGCGCTTGCTCCGCCTCGACGAGCGCGAGCGCCTCGGTTTTTCCGATCCGGGGCATGGCCCGCGTCAATGCCTCTCGTGCCACGGAACGATCCGCGGCGGCGGCGACGGCTTCCTTTCGGACGGGGGCGGGAATTTCGCTGTCGGCGTGTGCGTGAGCGGCGGGCCTTTTTGTTGCTCCTCGTATTCCTCGACCCGGGTGGCCGCGATGTTCAGGCGCGTGGAATCCGGCTGGTAGATGCCGGAGGGAAAGGCGAGCGACGCTTCGTACATGCCGAGGAGTGTCGGCACCGGCTCGGCGAGGGGAAAGGTCTCTTTCACCACCTGCACGTTCCACGAGGCGATCGTGGAGCTCGGCTTCAGCGGGTGCAGGAAGAGGAATCGGGCGAGCGCGCGAAGCGCCGCCGCGTTGTCGAGGAGCTCCTTTCGGATCTCGGGCGTCCGGATCGACCATGATTCGATCATCGACTCGTTGCAGAGCACGTATTCGCGATAGCCGATACGCTGCTCCGGTCCGGCCATCGACGCTGCATAACCTGTCACGGGCGTGTCGTGCACGAAATACACGGCTGCGATGCGCTCCGGGTGGGCGAGCGCGTCTCCGATCGGCACCGGTTTGCCCGCGAGATCACGCACTTCGAGGTCCTTCTTCGAGGTCATGAGCACGGCGATCCACGCCTCGGGCTTCAGCGTCACGCGAAGGAGCCGGTCGCCATAGGACTCGCTGCCGAGGCCATACGCCGTTGCCCAGGGCGCGGTCCAGGCGTAACGCGCGCGGGCGAACGGCGTCGTGCGGAGCATTTGCGCGAGCGGTTCCTTGGCGAGAGCGCGGGCGTGGAGCATTTGATCGAAATACGACGCGCCGTGCTCGGGGGATTCGGTGCGCGTGAGGAGCACGAGGTTCTTTTCGAGCTCCGCGATCTGCTCGCGCGTCGTCCACGTATAAAGCACCCGGCGCGCGAGCGAGCCGTCCGTCACCGCGTACGGCACGAACTTCTGCACGATTTCTTCTTCGCCCTGGTTTGGGCCCGTCCACGCGGACACGGACGTGGACGGCGTGGGCGCGGCCGCGTGGGCGGGGGCGGACGAGGCGGGCCGGGGGGGCGCGGGGGAGGGCGCGGGGGAGGGCGCGGGGCCACATGCGAGCTCGGAGAGCGCAATCGAGAGCCAAGCGCCCTTCTCCAGCGTGGCCTTGGCCCGTCGTCGGTATCCCGCGCGCCCGTCGTCTCGTCCCATGGCGGGCGAGGATATGAGCTTCCGCGCGGGCGCGCAGGGATTCCTCTTACTTGAGCGGAGGCGGCTCGTACACGCGCTTCACGTCCGCGCCGCCCGCGAACGCGTACGATCCCGCGCTCCCGTAGCCGTATGCGATGATCCCGAAAGGTTTGTCCCCGGAGAGGCGGTGCACGCCGGGCTCCAAGGGGCATTTGCGAGAATGGTACGTCTTGCCATCGACCATGCCCGCGGACTCGATCTGGCAGAAGGTCGTCGAGCCGCCGTCGAGCATGATCTCCGAGCCGACCTCGGCCGCGATCACGACCCAGTTCTGCGTCCACGAGGACGGCGTCGGAATGACGTATTCGGTGCGGAACTGCTCGATCGGCGGGAAGACCGTGAGCGACGGATCGCCGATCGCCGGGCCGTCGACGTACCCATTCGAGACCTGGAGCTGTCCCACCATGACCGGCTTCGTCGCGCCGACCACGAAATTGTCCTGGGCCCAGGTGGTCTTCACCTCACCTGCGTGGAGCACGAACGAATCGAAGGGCGCGGGCAGGTTCGTCGTGACCGTCGCGTCCTCGGCCACGCCGAGGAATCGAATGATGTCGGGCTCGCGGTAGCCCGACGTGGAGCGCACGGGGCTTCGCGTGATCACGTATTTCGAGCCCACCGACTCCACGGGGAACATCTGCTCTTCGAGGTGATCGAGGCAGCACGTGCTATCGCTCGTCCAGCCTCCATACGTCGGGATCTCGACGACACCGCCGGGCGCGCTCGTGGTCTCGACGCCCGAGAAGACGGCGACCGGGAGCGTGGACGTGACGATCGTGGACGAAAGATCGGCCACCGTCTTCGTGTCGTCCTGGAATGTGGCGTCGTCGGTCTCCAGGTTCAAGACGTCGAAGGGATTGAGCGTGACCTTGATCTCGCCGCCGGGCATCGTCGCGGCGATGGGAGGGTTGCCCTTGATGCGCCAGCTCGGCTTGACCGTGACCACGGTGTTCGGTTTGGTGCCGATGACGGTCACGTACGAGCGATCGATGATCTTGCCGATGCCCGGGAAATCGAGCGGGACCGGGTGCCCGGCCGGCCAGTTGATGATGCGGTAGATCTTGCCGAGCCCGGTCGTGGGCAGGAGGAGCGACGCGTCGTTCGAGTAGGCATTCTCGAAGACGTTGAACTGATACACGACGATCGGGTTCGACGAGGTGATGCGGAACGCGTTCGAGGACAAACACGTCCCGGGGGAGAGGTAATCGTTCGGCTTGACCCCGCAATCGAGCTCGCGCGTGGGCAGCTTCGCCGTGAAGAGCGCGCCGGGCTGCACGTCGACCGCGAGCACGAGCTTCGGCGTCGCCGGCATTCCGAGCGGCGCGTCATTCATCTCGATCACGACCTTTGCCGGTGCCTCGCCGGTGTTCGAAAGCACGACGCCCCAGGGCGCGCTCGCCGGATCGTTCAAGCCGTCCTGTTGATCGAGATCGGCGGCCCAGAACTCGCATCCCACGTTGGAGGGCTGATCGGCGGCAATGTCGCAGGCGCCGGTGCACGCTCCATTGGAGCAGCCGAACCCCGCGGCGGCGTCGCAGACCTCGACGACCTCGGTCGCCGTCTGGCCGTCCTCGGAGCAGCGGCGGACCTCGTTCCCCACGCAGGTGAGGCCACCGGGCTGGCATTCGACGCAGCCCGTGTTCGGCGCGCACACGCCGCTCGGACACGTGATCGGCGTGCCGGGCGTGCCGTCGGGATTGCAGGGCGTGAAGACGGCGCCGAAGCATTGGCCGCAGCCTTCGCCGCCGCCGCCAGACCCGGCGGAGCCGCCGCTGCTCGTGGACGTGTGATCGCCGCCGGCCGAGCAAGCGAAGGGGATCACGAAACAAGGGAGGAGAAAGAGAGCTAGCAGAGTGCGCATGCGGCGGAGAATGCCACGGTTCCGCGCGCTTGCGATCGACGTATCGGCGCCCGTCGCCGAATTAACGCGACGCGCCGGAGAGCGCGCGGAAGAGGCCGATCTCCAGCCGATGGCCCGAAGCATCGATCCCCGCGGCGTGGAGCGCGTGATCGTAGCCCGCCTCGACGGCGTCCGCGGCGCGCGCGAGGAGCGCCACGCGTGGGGGCAGCGCGTCGGTGCGGCCCTCGAAGGCGTCCCGACAATCGTCGGCCGAGCACGAATGAAAGGCCCGGCAGCGTAGCGGCCGTGCCTCGTGCACCGAGCAGTGACCACGCTCGTCGAGCAGCGCGCAGGGGATCCGCGCGGCCCAGCGCTCCTCGTCGGAGAGCGGCGCGACCCGCGCCACGTGACGGGCGAGCCGCTCCTTCAGCGCTTCGAGCGCTTCCGGGGCGAGCGAGCGGCGGAGCCACGCGGCGACGGCGAGGATCTCGGGCACGGTCGCGTGCGCGTGCACGTGGCAGCAATACGAGCAGCCGGCCGAGCAGGCCGGGGCGCGGGCGCCCGTGCCCTGGGCGCGCGACGTCTCTCGCTCCATCGCCGCGTGGGCCGCGAGGGCCAGCGATTCGAGGCTGCCCTCGTCGAGGCGGCTCTCGACGTCCCGCGCGACGCGCGCGCGGATCGCCTCGTCTCTTTGCTGCAGGACACGGAGGGCACGCACGGCCCGAGCATTACGCCTCGGGCCGCGCCGGTCAACGCCGAACGGTGGTCATTTCACTTCGGCGGAATCGACCCGGAACGTGGTGATGTCCAGGCTATCGTTCGTCGTGCGGAACTGGAGGCGGACGGTCTGGCCGCCGTAGCCCGCGAGCGAGAGGCTCTTCAGCGCGTACGCGCCGGCCGTCCCCTTGTTCAGGTTGCTGTAGGTCGCGAGCGTCTTCAGCAAGGTGCCGGAGGTGCTCCGGAGCTCGACGAAGAGCTGGTCGTATTGGGTCGTCGTCGTGGTCTCGGCCGAGGTCACGTTCAGGTAGAACGTGAGGGTCGGCGAGGCGCCCGCGGGGATCGAGAGCTGCTGGTACAGCGAGCCCGAGACGCTGACGGCATTGCCGAAATAAGGATACCCCGTGCCCGATTGCGGGTAATTGCCGTTGTTCGTGTAGAGCGCGCCCGTGCCGCTCAGCACCCAGGGGCTCGAGCTGCCCTCGAACGTGCCGTTCGCGAGCAGGTTCGTCCCGCCGCCGCCGCCGCCGCTCGCGCCGGGGCATTCGCCGACGCCGACGGCGCACCAGGCGGATTGCGTCGACGCGTATTGCGCGCTCGACGCGCCGAAGAGCGCGCTCGCCGCGCTCAGGGTGGCCTGACGGGCGCCCGCGAAGTTCGTGCTCGCGGTCATGTAATCGGCGAGGGCCTTGTACCAGATCTTGCCCGCGTCGTCGGCGCCGATGCCCGTGACCTTGACGCCGCTCAGGTGGTGCGTGCCGCCCTTCGCGAGCAGGTAGAACGCGTGGTTCGGGATGCCCGAGTTGATGTGGACGCCGCCGTTGTCCTCGGTGCCCGTGTAGCGCTCGCTGTAATGGTCGGGATCGTCGTTCGACGTATAGCCGCTGTTGCTCGCGTTGTGAGGGGTATCCATGTAGCGGAGCGCGTCGCCCGCGGTGCCCGGCGTGTAGCAATCCTCGCCGATCTTCCAGGTGTCGGCGCTCTCGCCGTAGACGTACCGCTCGACGAGCGCGCCGAACACGTCCGACCACGACTCGTTCAGCGCGCCGGATTCGTTCTCGTAGGTGAGGTCCGCCTCGTACTCGGTCACGCCGTGCGTCATTTCGTGCGCGGCGATGTCGACCGAGACGAGCGGCGAGAACGTCGAGCCGTCGCCGTCGCCGTACGTCATCTTGCTGCCGTCCCAGAATGCGTTGTTGTAGGACGTGCTGTACCGGATGACGGAGCTGATGAGCCCCGCGCCGCCGTTCGCCGCCGTGTAGGCCGTGGGGCCGCCCGCGCCGTCGATGCCATTGCGTCCGTGGACGTTCTTGTAATAGTCGTAGACCATCGCCGCGCCGTACTGGGCGTCGACCATGACCCGCTGATCGCTGCCGCTCCAGATGTTGTCCGTGTCGGAGAGGCGATAGACGGTACTCGTGCCATTGGAGTAGGTGAACGTGCCGACCTTGCGCGTGAGGTCCTCGAGGTAATACTTGCCGGCCGCGCTGCTCGTGCCGATGGTCACGGTGCCGCTGTAGAGCGAGCTGCCCTGCGCGGTCTGGAGGTTATCGTAGCGGTGGATCTCCTCGCCGCTGTGCGCGTCGAGGAAGATCACCGGCATCGCCGTTTCGCGCGTGCTGTCGATGCGCCGGAGCCGTACACGATAAGCGAGGTGATCCTGCCCCTCGTGGCGCATCACGAGCAGATCGACCTCGGGCGCCGCGGTCAGGCATGATTCGCAGCCGTACCGATCGAGCGCGACGCCGATGGCTTGCTTCTCGCTCAAGGTGGGTTTCACCGAGAGGTCGCGGCGGACGTGCTTGACGAATCCATCGGTGACGCTACTCAGCTGGCCGTTGCGATCGAGGTGCACGATCGCCTCGCCCTCGAACACGGGCACGCCCTTGAATTTCTGCTGCATGCGCGTGTGGGCGAGCGAGAGCTCGTCGAGCCGCACGCGCTTCACCGCGACGTCTTCCTCGCTCGTGAGGCCGAGCTTGTCCAGGTTGATCGCGATGTGCGCGCGGCTGATCGCCTCGGCCAGCGTGTGTTGATCGGCGTCGCCGGACGGCGTGAAGACCGGCCTCTGTCCCGTCGCCGCGGCCTCCTCCATGCGGCCCTCGGGGAGGCTTTCCTCCGGCATCTCGGAGACCGCGCAACCGGCGCCGAGCACGAGCGAGAGGCCTCCGAGGGTTTTTCCGAAACGACGAGCGAAAGGCATGGAGATCGGTTGCTTCTTCGACATGAACCCTTCTTCCGCGAACAGGTGGAGGTTCTTCGCAAGCCGAAAGCATGGAGAAGCGACGCGATGGAAATCCAACCCCTCTCCCTGTCAAGCGACAAGTCGCAGGCGATTCCGCGCCAAGGAGCCTCACTTCCAGAACGAAGAAACCTTCAGCAATCTGCGAACATAGGATGCACGAGGGCGATGACGCGTGGCGGCATCGACAACGAGTGCTTTCCACGTTGTCGCGAGTCGTTGTAAGATTTTCGATCGGACATCCGGAGCGTACCGTGAACAAGCGATCCTTCACCTGTCTGTTGTTGCTTCTGACATCTCTCGCTGCGTGCGGGGGCGAACCGAATCCTTCTCCCGGCGCGGGAGGCGCCGGAGGCGCGGGGGGCGCCGGCGGGGGCGGCGGAATGGGCGGCGCCGGGGGCACCGGTGGAATGGGCGGCGCGGGCGGAATGGGCGGCGCCGGCGGCGGCGCGGGCGGAATGGGCGGGTCCGGCGGAATGGGCGGGTCCGGCGGAATGGGCGGGTCCGGCGGAATGGGCGGCGCCGGGGGCATGGGCGGCGGCGGAAACGAGGCGCGCGTGGTCGTCGGCGTGATCAATGCGCCGAACGAGCTCTTCGTGCAGGCGGCGTCGGTGCACGTCGTGGCGAAGGTGGACGGCGCGGTGGTCCGGGACGAGATGTGGGGCTCGGGCGTGCCGGCGCCGCTCCTTTTGCCCCAGGAGCTTTCGATCGAGGGCCTCGCCGACGACGCGCTCGTCGAGGTCTCGCTGGACACCGACGTCGACGGCACGGGAATGGACGTGGTGCAGCGCCTCGCGAGCACCCGCGCCCGCGCGGGCAAGACACCGCTCCTGCGCGTGACGCTGAGCAGCATTGGCTGCGGCGCGGGGTGTGGTGCGGGCCTGACGTGCAACTGGGGGCGTTGCCTCGATCCTCATCTCGCGCCGGAGGTGCTCGAGGAGTACACGTCCGATTGGGCAAAATACAGCTGGTGCAAGCCGAAAGAGCCGGGCGCGCCGACGATGACGCTCGGGCAGGGCAACGAGATCTGGAGCCCGCTCTCCGATCAGGACACGTTGCAGGTCTGGTCCGGTGATCAAGGGGGGCACCACATCTTCGCGTCGCTCCGCACGAAAGGCGTGAAGCAGACCGCGATCGTGAAACTCACGGCGACGCTCACCGACACGGGCGAGGTGATCGGGCCTTCGCAATCGGTGCGCGTTTTTCCGGACAGGCCGGCGCAGGGGTTCTGCGAGACGAAGGGGCTCCTATTCCGGATCGACTCGAAGCTCGACATGGGAGAGCTCATCAACCGGCAAGTGGATTTGAAAGCCGAGGTCTCGGACACCGACGGGACGGCCCTCACGGAGCAGAGAACGGTGGTGATTGGTTCGCCCTGACGAACGGCAGGGGTCGCGTTTCCAGCGGAGGAGCGGAGGACTTGGCGATGAAGCGTAGCAAGCTTGCGATTTGGGCGGCCGTCGGGCTCGTGCTCTCGGCGTGCGGCGACGGAGGCACGGGGCCGACGTCGGGAACGGGAGGATCCGCCGGGACCGGCGGAATGGGCGGGTCCGGCGGAATGGGCGGCGACGGCGGGACGGGCGGCGTCGGCGGGGCGGGCGGCGAAGGCGGGCAAGGCGGAGGAATGGGCGGCGCCGGAGGAATGGGCGGCGCCGGAGGAATGGGCGGCGCCGGGGGGCAAGGCGGCGAAGGCGGGCAAGGCGGGGCCGGAGGAATGGGCGGCGCGGGCGGCGGCGGCTCGATGAACCTGCAATTCGTCTTCGACGGCTCGTATCCCGCGGCCGTGGGCGGGGGCAATACGGCGGTCCGCACGGCCGACATGGACGGCGATGGCAAGCTCGATCTCGTCGTGGTGAACACGAGCGGAGGCTTCCTCGGCGTCTTGCGGGGGAGCGGGGACGGGTCGTTCCAGGAGGTCGGCCGCGTCGTGTTCGAAGCGATCTCGACGAACGTCGCGGTCGCCGACATGAATGGCGACGGCAAGCCCGACGTCGTCGCGACGAACAATTTCCAGGGGACCGCGATCGGCGTGTTCGTCGCCCTGAACCAGGGGGACGGCTCGCTCATGGAGCCGAAGCAATACGAGACGGGCAGCATGTCTCCGGGTGCGTTCGCCCCGACCGACATCGACGCGGACGGCGACGTCGACATCGTCGTCTCCCGCGGCTCGAACGGCATCGACGTGCTCACGAACGCCGGAGACGGCACGCTCACGCTCGCGGCGACGTACAACACCACGGGCGGCGGCACGCACAACATCTTCGGGCTCGCCGTGGGGGACGTCGACGGGGATGGATTCATCGACGTCGTGACGACCAGCACGTCGACCTCGAATGTGGCCTGGCTCTGGAAGGGGACGGGCGGCGGCGCGCTCGGGATGGGCACGACGCTGCCGGCGCAGCGGTCCGAGACGATCGCGCTCGCAGACCTCACCGGCGACGGAAAGCTCGACGTCGTCGTCGGCCCGCGGCAAGCGTTCACCACCGGTTATGGCGTCCTCGTGAACAACGGCAATGGCACGTTCGCGCCGATGGTGAAATACGCGACGAGCCTGTCGGCCGAGATCGAGGAGATCAAGGACGTCGACGGAGACGGCCAGCTCGACGTGCTGATCGCGCACCGCTTCGGCGGGGCGTACGTCCTGAAAAACACGGGCGGGGCGCTCTCCGACGGGATCGAGCTCGACGCGGGGCGAACCCCGAAGGCGCTCGCCGCGGGCGACGTCGACGGGGACGGGGACGTGGACATCGTCGCGGGCAACGACGGCCCCGGGATCTCGGTCCTGCCTGGCGACGGAATGGGCAGCTTCCTTTCGCCGCTCGGCGTGCCCTATGGCGTGGGCGCCCGTCAATCGGTGTCCGCCGATTTCGACGGCGACGGGCAAACGGACATCGTGTTCGGCCATGTCGCGGCGGTGAATACGATCCTCCGAGGGAAGATCGGCGGCGGGTTCGAACAGGCCGGCTCGCACGAGCTCATGGATCCGTCGATCGGGCTCTTCGTGTTCCCGGCGGACGCGAATCCGGGCGCGGAGCTCGTGGCCGTGCTCCCGGGATATGGCGAGGGCCAGCCGATGGTGCAAACGTTTCCGAATACGGGCAACGTGACGTTCGACGCGCCGATCTCCTCGTACGACGAGATCTCCATCGGCGCCGGCAGCACGGACGTCGGCGACACGGACGGCGACGGGGACATCGACATCCTCGCGGTGGCCGACACGAACAACGGCGGCGTCTCGCTCCGGAACAACGGCGATGGCACGTTCTCGGAGGCGGAATTCCTGTTCACCGACGCCGTGGCGGTCGCCGATTTCGACGAAGATGGGAAGCTCGACTTTGCCGGCGCAGGCGAATTCGTGGTCTTCGTGCAGCCCGGCAACGGAGATGGGACGTTCGCGAACGCCAAGGAATACCTGCTCGTCGACGACATCATCGGCGACATGGCGGCGGGCGACGTGAACGGCGACGGGCACGCGGACTTCGTGGCGACGCACGGGCAGGGGGACGGCGTCGTGCTGATGCTCGGCGTCGGCGACGGGACGTTCATCGGCACGACGTTCATGCTGGGCCTCGGGATCGCGCGGAACCCGGTGCTCGAAGATCTCGACATGGACGGCGACGAGGACCTCGTGATCCTCGCGGGCGGACGGGTGAACGTGCTCCTCTGGTCGGGCGATTTCTTCACGCCTGGGCCGACGATCGGCGGGGTCTCGCGCCCGACGTCCGTCTCGGCGTCGGACGTGACGGGGGATGGCCGGCCCGACCTGCTCGTCACGTCGAATGCCACGAACTCGCTCGTGATCCTTCGAAACACGAACTGAATTTTCGTCGCCACGGGCCGGGGAGCTTTGCTAGGATCGTCCCGGCCGATGTCCGAGAAGTCCCAAAAGCTCCCCTTCCTCGCCTACCACACCAGCACCGGAGAGCCGCCCGAGCTCGTCCCCGGGCCCATCCAGCGCGAATGGATGAACGATACGCGGGACGCGTTCGCGAACCGGTGCCTGCCGTTGCTCATCGCGAACCAGGCCGGCTGGCTCGTCCTGTCGCCGCACACGGTGCGGGCCATCTGGGACGGCACGGACTCCCTGAAGAGCGTGTGCATCGAGAACATCGAGGGCCCCGAGCCGTACCTGGCGATGAGCCATTTCGGGCACGGGATCCTCACGTTCACCATTCCGTTCCTGTTCCGCACGCCGCCCGGGTACAACTTGCTCGTCCGGGGCCCTGCGAACATGCCGAAGGACGGCGCCTACCCGCTCGACGGGCTCGTCGAGACGGACTGGACCACCGCGACGTTCACGATGAACTGGCAGCTCACGCGGGCGCAGCATCCGGTGACGTGGAAGCGGGGCGAGCCCATCGCGATGATCGTGCCGATGCGCCGCGGCGAGCTCGAATCGTTCGAGCCGGAGCTGCGCGGGCTCTACGACGATCCGGAGGTCGCGAAGAGTTACCTCGAATGGCGGAACAGCCGCACGCAATTCATCAAGGAGCTGCCGGTCGAGGGCTCGAGCGCGAACCAGGCGGCGTGGCAAAAAGACTACGTGCACGGCCGCGGGCCGGACGGGACGGTGGCGAGGGACCACCAGCGCAAGCTCGCGCTGAAGGCGTGGAAGAAGGGGAAGAAGCCGTGATCAAGCGGCTCGCGGACGCGATCGTGCACGGATTCGGGTTCAGCGCGGGCAAGGCGCTGTTCGAAGAGGCCGTGGAGAAGGTCGAAGAAGCGACGCGGGAGCCGACGGCGAAGGAGCGCGAGGCGGCGGCGAAGGAAGCGCAGAAGCGCGCGCTCGCCGAGGAGAAGGCGCGCGCGGCCGCGGCGAAGCAGGCCGAAAAGGACCGGAAGAAGGCCGCGTCGGAGATCGACGCGGAGCTTTCGGCGCTGAAGAAGAAGCTCGGGAAGAAGTAAGGGCGGGGGAGCGGCGCGGCTCCTTCCCATTTCGCTGACGCGCCCGGCAAGCGCGGCGCGTGAGCTTTACATGACACACCCGCGACGCTAACGTCCGCGCCGTGATCCTTCGCCGCGCCTTCGTGCTCACCGCGCTCGTCGTGCTGGGTGCGTCCTGCGCACAGGCCGCGCGGCCCAAGGCGACGGCGTCGTCCACGCCGCTGCACGACGCGCCGTCGGTGCCGCGCGGAAATGCCCCCGCGGAGCCGGAAGCGCGCTGGGTACGCACGGGCCGGGCGACGCGCGTGATCCTCGCCTTGCCAGAAGGGACGCTCGTGCTGATGGGGGGCCGTCGCGCGCTCATTCGTGCCGATGGCTCGATCCTCGACGAAAAGGTCCTCACGCCCGAGCCGCTCGACGATATGCTCGCGGTACCGACGCCGCGAGGGCTCCGCCTCGTCGGGTACAACAGCCAGGCGCTCTATCGCTTCGACGATCCCTTGGGCGAGCCCCGTGTGCTCGTCGAGGAGTTTCGTGACGGGCCCGTCAACGAGATCTCGAAGGTCGGCGCGGGGCCCGGCTTCGTGGCCGTGTGGGATTCGGAGGGCAGCGGCGCGCCCGCCCTGCTGCTCGACGTGGAGACCGGCGCGAGGAGGACCCTCGCGGGGTGGCCCGACGTCCCGCCGAAAGACATCCTGTTTCGATCGATGGACGAAGGGGCCGTCGTGTTCGAATCGATAGGCCTGGCCATGACGCGCGACGGCGGCAAGACATTTCAAGTGCCCGACGCCGACAAACCCGAGGAGCGGGTGTACGACTTCGACCTCGGGCGGCGCGGGGATCGAATCGAGGCCGTCCGCGGCGACTTCCGCGCCCCCATCGATTTCGCGGGCCATCGCGTCGGCGCATTCGCGCGCAGGTTCGTCGGCATGACCCCGACGAACCCCACGCTCGCGTGGATCGAAGCGACGGAAACCGATCCGATCGAGCTCGCCATTCGGGATGGCAGCCCCGACCCGCGCGGGGGCGTCTTCATCGCGGTGAATCGCATGGCCGCCCGCGTGGATCCGAGGACGGGCGCGGCCCTGGAGGTCGCGTGGAATCCGGCGAATCTCCAGAAGGACACGCTGGCGGATCCCCAGTGGCACGACATCATGGCTTGCCGCGCCGCGCATTTGCCGGATCGAGGGCTCGTCTTTTGCCCCATGGATCTCGACCGCGTCGAGACGGCCGCGTTCCGTTTGAAGGGCCCGCTCGCCCTGCGGCGCGCCGAGATGCCGAAGATCTCCCGGACGTATGCGCACGAGGTCATTCAGCGGCCTCGCGGCGCCCTCGTCTTCTACGGTCATTGCGCGCCCCCGCGGGCGAAGGACGCATCCGCCGAGGCGGAGGAGGCCCCCGTCGTTTTGTGCGCGTCCGGGCCCGAGGGGGACATCGAGCCGGTTCGTCCGAAGCCGGACCTTTACGAGGAAGGCACCGGGCTTCTGGAGGGCGTCGGCGCGCTGGAGGACGGGACCATCGTCCACCTGAAGGGCATCACCGGCACCCACGTGGACCAGCCATCCGGAGTGCCGATTCCCGAGACGCGATTCGAGCTGTTTTCCCGATCGACGAAGCCCGAGGCGCTCCCGCCGCTCTCGTTTCCCGAGGGAGCCCAGGGACCGACGGAGGTGCTCGGCTCCATCGAGCAGGACGAAGGCGGAGCTTTGCATGCCATGGTGTCCCTGAATGGGGAGATCGTTCATGTCCGTCAGCCGCTCTCCGGGCCGGCGACGGTGACACCGCTGTCCGCGCACAGTGCCCGATTTCGCCGGGGGCATGGGGTGATCCTCGGGGACAACATGCTCCTCTCCCCCGATGCCGGAGCGTCGTGGTTCAACGCCGGCCCGCTGCCCAAGGATCCAGTGCATAAAAATGCAACGCTCGTCGCCATGCCGAGTGAATCCGGGATTGCCATGCTGCGCTGGCTCCGTGTCGGATGGGGGCCGGCAGCTCCTTATCCCTCCGATCCACCGCCGCCAGCGGGCCCACCGCTCGCCGTTCTTCCCAAACCGAGCGAAATGATGCCGACGATTCGGACGCTCTCGTGCGCGCGTCGCGGCCGCATCGGCGCGGCGCCCCCGTTATGGGATGCGAGCGCGCGCCAGGCCATGTACGACGCCGCGAGCGGAGGGGTCCCGACCGTCGATCACCGGCACATCGAGGAGGTCGTGGTCACGAAAGACGCCAACGTCGTTGCCGGACGGCTGGAGTCGTTCGCGTCCTCCGACGGGGAAAAGGCAGAGCGATGGTCGCTCCAGGCCATTGATCCGCACGAGACCACGGGGAAAGTGGATACGTGGACCGTGCCGGCGCCCCCCGGCGTCCCATTGCTTCCCGACCTGCATGCCGTCGTCCGCCGAGGGAACCGTACGCTCTTCGTCGTATCTCATGGGGAAGGCGATCGCCTCGTGTATGATCTGGTCCTCGGGACCCCGGGGAAATCAGCTCGCACGACGCGGCTCCGCAAGCACCCCGACGGGAGCTTCTTGACGGCGACGTTGGGGCCGAACGACGACGATCCGGTCGTGGGAAATACCGGGCAATACCTGTTCGCATGGATGGCGGACGGCTCGCTGCAGAACGTCGCCCCCTTGCACGGACCGCATAACGTGGCCGAGGCGGGGATTCCCGGGAGCAAGGAGCTACCGGTCCTCCTCGATGGCAGTGGGTGGGCCGCTGCGCAGGCGCTACAGCTCGGCGCGCGCGCGAATACGGTCTCGCCTCTTCCGTTGCACGGATGGATCATGCACCGACCTCCGAGGCGTGGTGGGTTCTGGGCCATGCCGACCTGTCGTCCAGGCGCACCGGGGATGCTGTTTCGTCTCCGGGAGGGAAATGAGGGCATTCTCCTCGATGTCGACGGCGTGAAGTCGGCGGACGCGCGGATCCACGCGGTGTATTACGAGGTCCGTGTCGACAAGGGCTCGGCGTGCATCGAGAGCGTCGACGTCAGCCTCGAAGAGGAGGAGCAGGCGGACGGTCCGCTTCCGTTTGGGTTCGTGACCGCCCATTTCGCGAAGAAAACGGCGCACGCGATGGAATGGGGCGACGGCGGATCGTTCGTCCGGATGGCCTGCACGCTGCATTGAAGCGCGAGGAGGCGTGCGTCACCCGCCGCTGGTTTCGCCCTCGACGCCCTCGTCGTCCGCCTCGTCGCCGGTGCTCGTGTCGGCGGTGGCGAGGGACGATTTGGTGCGGACCTCGTCGAAAAAGAGGTCCTGCGTGGCGCGGTCTTTCGGGAACTCGGCCTCGACGCGGCTCATGATCTCGGCGTATTTGTGGAGGAACTTGTCCTTGGCCGCGTTGCGCGCAGCGCGCATGTCCCGCGCGTTCTGGCCAGCGTTTTTGCGAGCCGTCAGGGCCTTGTCGTATTGCTCGCGGTGCTGGCCGATGGCCTCCTTCTCGGCGCTGGCGTCGGACCAGAGGTCCTGTGCCGACTTGAGTCGGCCTTCGAGATCGACCATGGCCTGGACCTGCGAGGCGCCTACGAGGCGAGTGATCGGCGCGGAGCCTTCGGGGAAGACGATCCCGGCGATGCGGCCGCCGCGCTTGCCATCGGCGATTTCGGCTTTTTGCTGGGTGACGCGGATGCGACGATCGGAGACATAGTTTTCGTATTTCACGTCGACGCGCATCGGCAGGATATCCGTCACGGCCTTCTCGTAGGCGGCTTGCGCCGCGCTGAGCTCGGCGGCGGCGGCCGTCATCTCGGCCCCGAGGGCGATGAGCGCGGGCAGGTTCGTGAACTTGCCGAGCATACGCGCGGAATACGCGGCCAGGTCGAGGCACTTGGAGACCGGCGTATTCATGGTCGGGCCTTGCATTGAATGTGTCCTCCGGGGGTGCGGCACCTTACTGGTGCGTCCGCGCGCGTGTCAAGCGGCGCGTGGCATGTGAGCACGGTGGGGGGCGCCTCCGTGCAAATCGAGGGTGAGCGGCTTGGGGGAGGGGGCTGCGTCGACGCAAAGGCATTCGGCGTGGTTGCATCGCGAGCCTCGCCTGCGAGCAAGAAGCGCGAAGACGGATGGATGGGCGCGCTTGCGTGCGTGCAAGGGGGCGCAAGGCGAGCGCTTCATGTTGCTTGCGTGCACGCAAGAGGCGTCGTGCCGCGTATTTGAGGGGTCTTGCGCCGGTGCAAGGCACGCCTCGTGATGTGTTCGGGGCTCTTGCGTCGGTGCAAGACGGTCCTCGGGACGCGGGCTCCCGATTTGCACCGGTGCAAGGCATGCCTCGCAGCGTGGATCGGCGCTTTTGCGCCCACGCAAGCGAGCTTGACAACGTTTCCCGGCCCGGCTCTCTTGGTCGCATAGGAAGGGGAGGGATGCCGGTGAGGGGCGTTGCGTGGGTGGGCCACCTGTTGTTGGTCATCGGGGTCGTGCTCGGAGGCGGCTGTCTTCTCGGGCCGCCGGTTGCCTTCGAGCTCGGGCCTGTGTGTCCCTCTTCGGAGGAGATCGCCGATCCGTTCCCTACGCCGCTGACGGCGGGGCAGACGTCCCCCGCGGGGCGCGTGGCAAGTCGCTTCTCGACGACGAACGCGGGAGAAGCTCGGTACGAAGTCCCGATCGAGGTGCCGCCGGGGCGCGCCGGGGTCGAGCCGAAGCTTGCAATCACCTACGACAGCGCGGCGGGAGATGGACCGCTCGGGGTGGGATTTGCGGTCGCCGGGTTCTCGGTGATTACACGTTGTCCGCGGACGGTGGCGCAAGACGGGGAGATCCGCGGGGTTCGGTACGATGATGGGGACGCGTTGTGCCTGGATGGGCTTCGCCTGGTCGAGGTGAGCGAGGACGAATTCCGCACGTTCCCCGATACCTTCGTCAAGGTGGTCCGTGAAGGCGCGAAGTTCCGGGCCTTCACGAAGGAGGGGCTGATCCTCACGTACGGCGCGCTCGGGAGGGCCTTCTGGATCACGCGGGCCGAGGATCGCAGCCGAAATTTCGTGGCGTACGCCTATCACGATGAAGGCGGGGAGATCGTGCCGAAGGCGATCGAATACACCGGGCACCCCGAGGTCCCGGGGACGCGGCGTGTGGACTTCGTGTACACGCAGAAGCCGGCGTCCGCGCAGCATGTCGTCTTCGGGGCGGGAAAAACGTTCCGGAGCAGCCGGCAATTGCTGCGGATCCGCACGTGGGCCGAGGGGAAGCTTGTCCGGGAGTACCGCTTCACCGAGGAGCCGAGCCCGACGACGGGGCGCCTCTTGCTGACGACGATGGAGGAGTGCGCGGGAGACGGCGTTTGCAAGCCGCCACTGTCGTTCGGATGGAACACGCCCGAGCTCGGTTTGGACGATATCCCCACGTCGTTGCTCCTGCCGAGCTCGCCGAAGGCGTCCGTCATGCCGATGGATGTCACGGGGGACGGGCGTGACGACCTGGTGGTGATGGATCTGCCTTCGGGGGACGCGAATTCAGGGGAGACGCCGCGCACGCGGGCCATGGTGTCCGTGAACGCGGGGCCGAGCGCGCCGCAGCCATTCCTTCAGCCGTATACGATAGGCGCTGAGCGGGTGCACTACGCGGAAGACCTCGCGGCCATGAAGGTGCCTGAGCCGGAGGCGGCGACACCGATCGATTACAACGATGACGGGCGCGCGGATCTGCTCTTGCATGACGTCTACGGCCGCGGCCCGATATGGAAGCTTCTGATCCACGAGCCGGATCAGTCGTTTTCGCTGCTTCAAACGAGCATCGACCGCCCTTTCCCCTCGATCCAGCATATCGGCGCAGGCGTCAACGCGCAAGATGCCTCGGGCCACCTCGCGGACGTGAATGGGGACGGGAAGGTCGATCTGCTGCAATGCCGATGGTACGGCGCTGCTCCCGAATGGTCCTTGCACCGCTGGGCGCCGCAAGGCTTCGAGACGGCGGAGCAGCCGCTCCCTGCGCTTTCGACGCAGCCGTGTGACACCGAGCTCTACACGATCGACGCCGATGGCGACGGGACGACCGAGCTCCTGATGCGGGAGGCGAAGATATCGTCGAGCAGTCCGCTTTACCTCTCGCGCTACGTGGTGGCGAAGTTCGATTCGGCCGGCGTCGTCACGCTCTCCGATCCGAAGCTGGCTACTCCGCCGAGCGAGCGCGCGATGTTGCTGGTGGACGTGAACGGCGACCGCCTGCCTGATGCAGTGCAATGGGGCTGGGGCGACGCGTTTCGGACGTTCCTCAATACGGGAGACGGATTCCTCGAACCCGTGGTCGCGCTCTCTAATCCGATCGTACCCGTGGAGAAACACGCCCGGCTCGCGACGCCGCTCGATTGGGACGGCGACGGGCGGACGGATCTCTTGATGCCGATGGAGACGGCAGGCGGGTCGCAGTGGAGGATCCTGCGCTCGCGGGGGGATGGGACGTTCGCCGTGGAGAATGCCGGGATCCCGTTCGACGCGGCCTTGACGGACGAGGGCGTGAAGCTCGCCGATCCACATGGGCCGCGGGTGCTCGACGTGGACGGGGATGGCGCGCATGACGTGCTCTTGCCGATTGGATCTACGTTCCGCATCTTCCGCAATCGCGCGCGGTTCCCGGATGTGCTCGCCTCCGCGATGGATGGAATGAACCCGCAGCGGCCGAACGTGGCGATCTCGTATGGCACGCTCGTCGACGAGAGCGTGGCGATCAACGCGCCCGCGGGGTCGTTCGTGCATGACGCGTTTCCCTACGTTTCGCGGTACGACGAGGGCAACGAGTGTGAATACCCGGTCCGCTGCGTGGTCGGTCCGCGGCGCGTGGTGACGGGGTACGAGATCGATACAGGCGCGGCGAAGCCGAGGCGGTTCGGGGTGCGGTATCGGGATGGACGATGGCATCGCCTGGGGCGTGGTTTCCTCGGGTTCGGGATGCGGATCGTGGATGACCTCGACACGAAGGCCGGCGTCGCCGAGGTGTTCGACGTCGCGACGTGGGACGAGGATTTGCGGGCATTCCCGTTCGCGCCTCACATGATTCGCTCGTGGAGCTGGGCGCCTTCGCGGGAGCCGGAGACCGACGATAAGATCGAGGTCACGTGGTCGTCGTCGATCCTCGCGAAGGTCGTGACGACCGGAGGCGCGTCCTATTTCGTGACAAGCGGCCTCCGGCGCGAGGTGCACGCGCAAGGATCGTTCTGGGCCTACGAAACACCATTCAAGACGCCGGAGTCCTTTGCGCGCGACGCCATGCGCGGCGCAGCTCCCGCGACGCGGATCCGCGATACCATCCACGTCGTCGGCGATGTGGATGCGTTCGGCGATGTACTCGCGGAGAGGACGTACATCGGGAGGGATCACGGGATCGGGCTCGTGCCGGCGAGCACGGCGGAGCTCGTCGAGGATGCCGAGCGCATCTTCGAGAATGATACATCGAAATGGATCGTGGGCCGGCTCGCGGAGGAGACGGCGTGCAGCACGGCGGGTGACGAGACGGCTTGCCGAACGACGCGGCAGGAGCATGACATCCTCGGACGATTGAAGCGGATCGAGGTCGAGAGCGAGGGCGACGCGGAGACGAAGCTCGGCGTGCTCTTCAATCGGGATGTCTTCGGAAACGTGATCCGGACGGTCGCCACGGACGCATTCGAGGGGAAACGCGCGGCGTGCGTCTCTTATGATGAGCAGGGGCTTTTCCCGTTCGCGCGGAAGAATGCGCTCGGGCATCTCTCGTTCGAGCGGTATGATCCGGGGACGGGCGCGCAGCTCGCCGAGGTGGATCCGAATGCGCTCGCGACGGCCTGGGCGGTGGATGGATTCGGGCGCGTGACGCGCGAGGTCCGGCCCGATGGGACGGAGACGGTCGTTACGCGGCAGTTCGTGCAGGGTCGCATCGCCATCACGCGGGCGGCGGTTGGATGGGGCGCGGAGACCGCGGAGATCGATAGGCTCGGCCGTACGCTGCGCACGTGGTCGAGCGGTGTATCGGCGCCGGGGCAACTTGCGCCGCGCGTGCTCCGCGAGGTGGTTTACGACGATCTTGGCGAGCACGTGGCCAAGGAATACGTCGCGGATGCGGAGACGGCGCCGGCTGCGACGAGGAAGTATACAGCATACGAGTATGATGCCGTCGGGCGCGCGAAGCGTGAAGTCTCGCCGTGGTGTGGCGTCACGGAGACGAGGTACAACGGCGCGACGGTCGTTACCAAGAATGCACGCGGTTTCGTCACGGAGACGACGCTGGATAGCCTCGGGCGGCCCGTGCGCGTGTACGACGCGGAGAAGGGGCTCACGCAATACGAGTATGGACCGGCGGGGCCACGCAAGGTCATCGATCCGGGTGGGGCCGAGACGGTGTTCGAGCGCGATGGGCTCGGGCGGGTGCGGTTCTCGAAGGATCCGGATCGAGGCGCGTCGGAGACGCATTATAACGGTTTCGGTGAGGTTCGCTGGTCGAAGGATGCGCTCGGGCGGGAGCTGCATCTCCACCATGACAAGCTCGGGCGCTTGTACAAGCGCGTGGATCAGGACGGGGAGACGGCGTGGGTGTGGGATCTAGCCCTGAAAGGCGCGCTCTCCGAGGTGCATTCGCCCGACGGGGCAATCGAGCGGGCGCTGTACGACGTGCAGAAGGGGCGCGTTTCCGGAACGGAGCTCCTGATCGGCGGCGAGACGTTCTCCGTGGGGTATTCGTACGACGCGGTCGGCAGGCCGGAGCGGGTTCGTTATCCGGACGCGGACGGCGTGCCGTTCGAAGTGGAGCTCGGCCTGGATGGCGCGGGGCATTTGAATGCGGTTCGCGACGTGGTGACGCAAGGGGCGTACTGGTCGCTTTCGGCGACGGACGGGGCGGGGCGCATCACCGGGGAGGTGCTGGGGCAAGGGATCACGACGATACGAAAGTGGTTCGGGGAGCGGGATCGGGTGGCGACGATCCTGACGACCGCGGCCGGGGGGATGACGCTCCAGGATCTCGGGTACGACTACGATCCCGAGCAGAATGTGCGACTCCGGCGAGACGTGCGGCAGGGGAAGACCGAACATTTTCTGCATGATGGACTCGATCGGCTCACGTGCGCATCGTTCGATGCGGCGAAGTCGTGCGCGCGGGAGTGGCGGTATGCGGCGAATGGGAACCTGGAGCGGACGCCGGAGATCGGGTCGATCGCATATACGGATCCCGAGCATGTGCACGCCGCGACGGGGGCTGATGGCGAGAGCTTCGGCTATGATGCCGTGGGCAACCAGATCACGCGGCCGGGGCACACGATCACGTATACCGCGTTTGATCAGCCGAAAGAGTTCACCGCGAAGGACGGCGCAGCGGCGGTGCTGCTCGATTACGGCGGCGACGGGATGCGAATCCGGAAGAGCACGCCGGATGCGGTGACGATCTACGTCGGTGGGCTCTACGAGCGGATCACGCGGTCCACGGGGGAGGTCGAGCATCGGTATTACGTACACGGCCCCGAGCGGCCGATTGCGGTGGTGACGAAGAAGGCCGGCGGGGTGGAGGCGCGGTATCTGCATGTGGATGCGCTTGGCTCGGTCGACGTGGTGACGGATTCGCTGGGGCAGAATCCGGAGCGGACGAGCTTCGATCCGTTTGGCAAGCGGCGGAATCCGGTATGGGGCGACGCTCCGGCGGGCGCTGGTCCGCCGGGGATCATGCTCGGGTTCACGGGGCACGAAGAGGACGAGGAGATCGGGCTCGTCCACATGAAAGGACGGCTCTTCGATCCGCGGCTCGGGCGGTTCTTGACGCCGGATCCGTTCGTTACGCGGCCTTGGTCGGGGCAGGGGTGGAATCCGTACAGCTACGTGCTGAACAACCCGCTGCGGTATACCGATCCGAGCGGGTTCACCGAAGTCGCGACGGGGGAGGACCTATCCAAGCCGGTCGCGGGGGAGCTCTGGATGCCGTGGGACCATGTACAGGTCCCGCTTGATATCATCCGGCAGCTTTCCGGGCGGGATCCGGGCGAGGATGTCGGCGGGAGCGCGGGCTCGGGGGACGTGACCACGCTCGGGGAGCCTGTGCCGCAGCGGGCCGCAGCGCCAGCTGCGGAGGTGGAGAAGAGCGGGATCGATATTGCAAAGGAGGTGCTGCGCGGCGCGAGCGAGCGAGCGAGCGAGGTGCCGGTCGAGCTCGCGCTCGGAATGGCCATGAACCTGATCAGCCCGCCGGCCGCGAGCGGGGGGTATGGGCTGCCAGGGGTGCAGGCGGACCTGGACGGGGCCGGCGGGCGGATCGCGGATGGGCTCAACCAGGGGAATCCGCTTTATGCGGTGTCGATCGACGTGATCAAGGGGGTGGACGCCGGGAAGCAGGGGGATTACGAGGCGCTTGGTCGGGCCGGGATGGGGGTCGTCGCCACGGTGGTGGTGACGGTGATCACGTTAAAGGCGGGAGCGAAGGGGCCGTCGACCAAGACGGGCCCGGTAAAGGATATCGTGGTCCAGAGAAGCAAGTATCCGACCGCAGCCGCTCATATCGCAGATGCTCAACGCGCTGGGTACCCTTCTGTACTTACCATCAACAGAGCGGGAGCCAAAGCCAATCGCGCTGCCGCGCAAGCCGGTCGACCGAAGGTCGCTGGGATGGACCTTGACGAATATCCACCAGCGATGTTCGAAGAAGGTGGGCGCGGCGCCAGCGTACGCCCCATCCCCCTACGAGACAACAGAGGCGCTGGCGGCTGTATACGAGCGGGGTGCGCCGGTCTCCCGGACGGAACTCAGGTAAGGATTGTGGTGGAATGATCAAGTTCACGACGGACATCTCCTACAGCCAAATTGTCGTTCACTGGACCGGGCTCGCCATTCCGTTTAGCGATTGGCAGCAGGAACACGTGGATCAAGGGTTTGCTTGGAGACCCGGAAGCGTATCCTTCGGCACCCTCGACCAAGGGACCGCTGACATTTCGATCCGCAGAGCTGATGCGCACGGCCTGCGACCAGACACGATCAGGGCCATTGTCGTCCCATTCGAGGTCATCGTCGGTGATAGGGTTGAAGTGGCCTCACTATGGGACCAGAAGGCGGTCGTCGATCTACCCCCAGGGCACTACCGTCTGATCTTCGAGCATGGTCTCCTCCAGAGTGGCGATATGTGGTGCGATTTCACATTCGTCCCCGTCGCCGCGCCTGTGACGGCGGAGATCCTACGCGCAGATCCCGAACTTTCCCCCCCGGCCGAGTTCGTCATGACGGCGGAGCCCGTATGCGAGCCTAATCGTTCCGAGCTGAACTGACGCCCGTCGAGCTCGCGCTCGGGATGGCGATGAACCTGATCGGCCCGCCGGCCGCGGGCGGGGATGATTGCCGGCCTCCTCCCACCCCGCTACCATGCCCTCGCCGTGAACGTCATCACCCTGTCGATCCCCGGATTCTTCGTCCTCATGGGCCTCGAATGGCTCGTGGGGCGCGTCAAGAAGCGGCGCGTCTACCGCGGACCGGACGTGCTCGCGGATCTGCTCCTCGGCTCGGCGCAAACGCTCTTCGGCGTCGTCGCGGCGGGCGTGCTCCTCGGCTCGTACGCCCTGCTCTACGAGCGGCGCTTCTTCGATGTCTCGCCGAGCTCTACGCTCGCCTGGGCCTTCTTGTTCGTCGGCCTCGATTTTCTTTATTACTGGTTCCACCGCGCCTCGCACCGCATGAGCCTCGCCTGGGCCGCGCACGCGCCGCACCACCAGAGCGAGGATTACAACTTCGCCGTCGCGCTCCGGCAGGGGCCCGTCCAGCCGCTCGTGTCGCGCTTCTTTTACCTGCCGCTCGCGCTGCTCGGATTCCCGCCCGCCATGTTCGCGACGGCGCTCGGGATCAATACGGTCTACCAATTCTGGATTCACACCGAGCTCGTCGGGAAGCTCGGCCCGCTCGAATGGGTGCTGAACACGCCCTCGCACCACCGCGTGCATCACGGCTGCAATGGGCGGTATCTCGATCGCAATCACGGCGGCATGCTCATCATCTGGGATCGGCTCTTCGGGACGTTCGAGCCCGAGACCGAGCCGCCGGTGTACGGGACCGTCAAGCCCATCGCCTCGTGGAATCCGCTCGTCTGCGCGTGGGTGCCGTTCCGCGACATCCTGGAGACGGCCGCACGCGCGCCGCGGTTCCTCGACAAACTCAAGGTCTGGGTCATGCCGCCCGGGTGGCGGCCTCGCGGGATGGAGCCCGTCGCGATCGACGTCGCGCCGGATCGGGCGAAGTACGACGTGCGGCCGACGCGCGGCGCGGGGATCTACGCGGCCGTGATGCTCGCCTTCACGCTCGTCGTCACGGTGTACTTCCTCGTGAAAGGCGCGTCCTTGCCGCGCACGACGCAGCTCGTGTTCTCGGCCTGGTTCGTGGCCGCCCTCGGCGGGCTCGGGGGCGTGCTCGAAGGGCGCGCGTGGGCGAAGCCGCTCGAAGCTGCGCGCATCGTCGCCACGCCGTTCGTGCTGGGGATGCTGCTCTGAGGATCACGGCGCGCGTCCGGGTTCCATCAGGAACAACCGGACTGGCTCGCCGAGGCCGTGCGGCGCTCGGCGTCGCGTTCGTGCTCGGTTCGCCCGTCGCGTCAGCCGACGCGGATCTTGGCGTCGCCGCGCTGCCGGCCGGTGAGCGAGCGGATCTCGATGCGATAGATGCCGGGGGACGACACGACGAACTCGATCGGCGCAGGGCTCTGCGGAGCGCCGGTGGGCGGTTCCCGCACGAGCGTGTCGACGATGTTCGCGCCCGACGGCGAGAAAACCTTGAGGGAGTACGGTGGGACCGACGTCTCGCTGGGGACGAAGACGAGGGAGAGCCGTTCGCCCGCCGGGATTTTCTCGAAAAACGGGACGGTGCCGCGGGTCGATGATCGTGCCGGATGGCAATAGATCTCGATGTCGCCTGAGCTCTCGATCGGTCCTGACATTGTTGGCAGTGTCGCCCTCCGTGGCGGCTGTGAGGCCAGGGGCGAGAAGAGGACGCTAGCAGCCTTGGGGCTGCGCCATCAAGCCCCGTCGACGCGGCGCGCGCTCCCCTGGTAGTATCCGCGACGATGCCGCAAGGCCTCGCCTCCGCGAGCACCCGACACCACGCCGGGTGCATCCGCGGGAGATCGAGCGGGCGGCGCGTGGATCGTCACGCGAGCCAGCCCCGTACCCGAGGAGAACACGAAGGAACATGGATCAGCGCGCTCTCCAGCGATCATCGTTAGGCCCGAAGACCGCGAGCGCGGACCCGATGATCGGTAAGGTCGTCGCAGGTCGCTACCGCCTCGAGACCAGGATCGGCGAGGGCGGTATGGGCGTCGTGTACCGCGCCCGCCACGTGCTCATCGATCGGGTCGTCGCGCTCAAGCTCATCCGGCCGGATCTGCGGGGCGAGACGCACCTCCGAGCATGGATGCTCCGTGAGGCCCGCGCCGCGAACCGCGTGGATCACGCCCACATCATCGACATCCACGACATCGGCGAGACCGAGGAAGGCGAGCTCTATCTCGTGATGGAGTACCTCGTCGGCACGCCGCTCAGCGCGGAGCTCGCGCGCGGCCCCATGCCGATCGCGCGCGGCGTCGACATCCTCGAGCAGATGTGCGCCGCCCTCGCTCGCGCCCACGACCTCGGCGTCGTGCACCGCGATCTCAAGAGCGACAACATCCTCCTCACGCAGCGCGGCGGTCGAAAGGACTTCGTCAAGATCCTCGACTTCGGCCTCGCCGCGATCGCCCGCGATCCGCGCCTCGCTCCGAAGGGCGCGGTCTTCGGGACCCCGGAGTACATGTCGCCCGAGCAAGCCCGCGGCGAGGAGGCCACGCCGCACGCGGACCTCTACGCGCTCGGCGTGCTCTTCTACGAGATGCTCACAGGGCAACTTCCTTTCCGTGCAAACGATCGCGAGACGCTGCTGGAGATGCAGCGGACGGCGATCCCTCGTCGCCCGCGCACGGTGCGCCCCGACGCGCACCCGCAAGGCGAGATGATCGCGATGCGGCTGCTCGAGAAGGACATCCGCAAGCGCTACCGCGACGCCCACCATCTCCAGGAAGAGCTCAAGGCCCTGCAGCGCAGCCTGCCGAGCACGCCCTGGGAGATCGAGACGGGCGAGGCCGTGCCCGCGCCGCCGCCGCCGCCGCCGCCGCAGTCGGCCGGCGTGACGGAGTGGGCGAACCGGACGGCGCTCTTCGCCCGCATGGTGGCGCGCGCGTACCCGGCAGGGAACGCGCCGCCCGACATCCAGACGGCGCTCGCGCAGCTCTGGGAGCTCGCCGCGAAGGCGAACCGGCTGGAGGGCGAGGTCGCGAGCCACACGCGCAAGCTCGAAGCGCTGGAGCGGCGCGGGCGCGCGCTCCGCGCCGAGATCGGCCGCAAGGTCGAGGAGCTCGCGCACGAGGAGTCGCGCGTGATGCGCGAGGCCGGGGCCGACGGCGAGGACGTGGACAAGGTGCGCGGCGAGCTCGCACAAGCGGAGAAGTTCGCGATGGAGGCGAAGCAGCTCGCCGACGGAGCCGCGCGGCAAGGCGCGTTCGATCGGACGGTGTTCGAACGCGCGGGCGCGACGGCCGCGACGGTGCAGGCGAAGCGCGAGCAGCTCGCGCGGTACGAGGCGAAGAAGAACACGCGCGAGACGACGGCGCGGGATCTCCGGCGCCAGATCGACGAGCTGCGCGGGCAACTGACGCGGTACGCGGAGGCGCTCGAGGAGGATCTCGGGCAGGGCCGCGAGAAGGTCGCGCAGCGGACGCGCGAGGGCCTCGGCTTCGAGAAGGCCTTCAGCGACGCGTCGAACCTCCTGCTCGCGCATCTGCGCAACAAGCCGGAGTGCCGCGATCTCGTGGCGGAGCTGCTCACGGCGAACAAGGACGCGAGCCCCGCGTCGAGCGAAAGCGGCGAGCCCAAGGCCTCGTTGGATAAACGTCCAGGCAATTGAGCGGACGATGGGGGCACCGCTCGGACGAGCCGAGCCATGCCCCCAAACCTTCTCTCCGAGCCATCCACCAAGGGGCCGAGCACCGCCGGCCCCACCTCCGACAAAAGAAAGATGACGGGGAAGACGCGTTGTGGTAGCAAGCGCGCGCCTCGGCGGGGAAAACCGTCGAGGGCGAGGCTGTGCTGAAGCGTCGGCGTCAGGGCTAGCGGGTCGTACTTCGACGGAGCCTGCGCCGCGGGGAAGAACCCCGTCGGTGCCCGCTCATCCGCGTCTCACGCAGGCGGCCAACCCCTCGGAACCTGGGAGATCGCCACGAAGGCGGGAGCCATCGTCGGCGGACTCCTCGTTTGAAGGAGGCACACCGTCATGAACGTAGAGGGTTCTTCGCGCCCGAGCTGGGCGCGAGCGTGGCCCGCGCGCGCCCTGGCCGTCGTGGGCGCGCTGTTCGCTATCGCCCTGGCTCGTCCCGCACAGGCGGACGAGGCTTCGCTCAAGTTGCCCGATCTGGGCTCCGTTTCCTTCATGGGGAACACGGACGGACGCACCCTGCTCCTCGCAGGCATGGGCGTCTGCGCGCTGGGTCTCATCTTCGGGATGACGATCTACATGCAGCTCAAGAAGATGGCCGTGCATCGCTCGATGCTCGAGATCTCTGAGCTCATCTACGCGACCTGCAAGACGTACCTGATCACGCAGATCAAGTTCATCGTGCTCCTCGAGGTCCTCATCGGCCTCGTGATCGCGGTGTACTACGGCTATTTCAAGCACTTCGACGTCGGTCGCGTCGCGCTCATCCTGTTCTGCAGCCTCGTCGGCATCGCAGGCAGCACGGGCGTCGCCTGGTTCGGCATCCGCATCAACACGTTCGCGAACAGCCGCACGGCGTTCGCGTCGCTCCGCGGCAAGCCCTTCCCGACCTACGCGATCCCGCTCAAGGCCGGCATGAGCATCGGCACCGTGCTGATCAGCGTCGAGCTGCTCGTCATGCTGATCATCCTGCTCTTCGTCCCCGGCGAGTACGCAGGCCCGTGCTTCATCGGCTTCGCGATCGGCGAGTCGCTCGGCGCCTCGGCGCTCCGCATCGCGGGCGGCATCTTCACGAAGATCGCCGACATCGGCTCCGATCTCATGAAGATCGTCTTCAACATCAAGGAAGACGACGCGCGTAACCCGGGCGTCATCGCCGACTGCACCGGCGACAACGCGGGCGACTCGGTCGGCCCGAGCGCCGACGGCTTCGAGACGTACGGCGTCACCGGCGTCGCGCTCATCTCGTTCATCCTGCTCGCGGTCGCGGACGTCAAGACGCAGGTCCAGCTCCTCGTCTGGATCTTCGTGATGCGCATCATGATGGTCGTGGCGAGCGTCGTCAGCTACCTCGTCAACGAGGCGATCGCGAAGGCCCGCTACGGCACCGTCGACAAGATGAACTTCGAGGCGCCGCTCACCTGGCTCGTGTGGCTCACCTCGTTCGTGTCGCTCGGCCTCACGTTCGTCGTGTCGTACCTGCTCATCCCGACCCTCGGCGACGGCACGCTCTGGTGGAAGCTCTCGCTCATCATCAGCTGCGGCACGCTGGCCGGCGCGATCATCCCCGAGGCGGTCAAGATCTTCACCTCGACCGAGAGCAGCCACGTGCGCGAGGTCGTGACCTCGTCGCGCGAGGGCGGCCCGTCGCTGAACGTCCTCTCCGGCATGGTGGCCGGTAACTTCAGCGCCTACTGGCTCGGCATGGTCATCGCGGGCCTCATGGGCATCGCGTACATGGTCGCGCTCCAGGGCCTCGCGACGGTCTTCACGTCGACGATGGCCGCGCCGGTCTTCGCCTTCGGCCTCGTGGCCTTCGGCTTCCTCGGCATGGGCCCGGTGACCATCGCGGTCGACTCCTACGGCCCGGTGACCGACAACGCGCAGAGCGTCTTCGAGCTCAGCGTGATCGAGTCGATCCCCGGCATCAAGGAGGAGATCAAGAAGGAACACGGCTTCGACGTCGACTTCGAGAAGGCCAAGCACTACCTCGAGGAGAACGACGGCGCGGGCAACACGTTCAAGGCGACGGCAAAGCCGGTGCTCATCGGCACCGCAGTCGTCGGCGCGACGACCCTGATCTTCTCGATCATCCTCGAGCTGCAGACGGAGTTCGGCGTGGTGGAGGCGATCCAGCGCCTCTCGCTCATCAACGCGCCCTTCCTCCTCGGCCTCATCGTCGGCGGCGCGGTGATCTACTGGTTCAGCGGCGCCTCCTGCCAGGCCGTCGTGACCGGCGCCTACCGCGCAGTCGAGTTCATCAAGGCGAACATCAAGCTCGAAGGCGCCGAGAAGGCGAGCATCGAGGACAGCAAGAAGGTCGTCGAGATCTGCACGCAGTACGCGCAGCGCGGGATGATCAACATCTTCCTCGCGGTCTTCCTCGGCACGCTCGCCTTCGCGTTCCTCGATCCGTTCTTCTTCATCGGCTACCTCATCTCGATCGCGCTCTTCGGCCTGTATCAGGCGCTCTTCATGGCGAACGCCGGCGGCGCCTGGGACAACGCGAAGAAGCTCGTCGAGGTGGAGCTGAAGGAGAAGGGCACCCCGCTCCACGCGGCGACGGTCGTCGGCGACACCGTCGGCGATCCCTTCAAGGACACGTCCTCGGTCGCCATGAACCCGATCATCAAGTTCACCACGCTCTTCGGCCTCCTCGCCGTCGAGCTCGCGATCAAGATCCCGCACCAGACGAGCCTCGTGCTCGCGGGCATCTTCTTCGTCGCGTCGGCGATCTTCGTGTACCGGTCGTTCTACGGCATGCGCATCAAGACGGACGTGAAGTCGGCGGCGCCCGCGGCGCACTGATCACGCCCCGTCCAACGGACCGACCCTAACGGTCCTACCCGAGCGCCCTCGCTCCACACGGAGCGGGGGCGTTCGCTTTTTTCGAAGCGAGCGTTACGCCTTCGAACTATAAATCAGGCCATGCGAGCCCTCTGCCCTTCGTGCGGTTTCCACCACGAGGTCGTCCGCGTGCTCGAAGACGGGCACGGCGAAAGCCGCAAGGACGTCTACCAAGTCGCGCCGCTGGCCGAATGCGAGCGCACGTGGATCACCGACCACGAGTTGCTCGAAGCACGGGCGCGTTTTGGCGCCGAGGCGATCCTTCAAGACGACGAGTACGACGTCTGAGGGGAGCGTAGCGCCGGGGTTTCACCCCGGACCCGTCTGGTCAACGATGGGGCTACGCTCGGCACGCCGAGCTACGCCCCAAACCCCGGGGCTATCCGCCCCTCGACCCGGACCAGGGCCAGCCCTGGACCTTTGGTGCATCGACCGCGATGCGGTCGATGCAATCAGAAGGCGACGGGGACGAGGACTTTGACCTGCGCGCCCGCAGGCGGGGCAGGGAAGCGGAAGGTGCCCACGACCTGCGCGACGCAGCTCGCGAGCTCGCGCGACCAGAACGTCGACTCCGGGACCCACACCTCGTCCACACGGCCCGCGCCGTCGATCGTGAACGAGAGCGTCATGCGGCCCCGGACATGGCTGCCGCGCTTGGACTCGAGCAGGTAGCAGTCCTGCACGTCGTCGCGGTGATCCACGAGGATGCGCTGCACGACCTCGTCGGTGAGCGGGCCCGTGATCGTGGCGGCCTCGATGCGGGCTTTGACGCGCTCGTGGGGGCGGCTCGATCCGTAGCCATAGCCGCTGCCGTGGCCGTAGCCAGAGCCATGCCCGATGGTGCCGAGCGAGCCGAGGCCGATGCCCTCGCCCGTCCCGCCGCCGCCAATGCCGACGCCGCTCAGGCCAAGGCCGCCGTACACGCCGACCGGACCTGCGAGGACGCCTCCGACGACCCCGCCCTCCACACCGCCGACCTCGGGGAGGTTGTCCCCCGGGCCTTGGAGCAGCCCGATCATCCCGTACTCGGCAGCCTCTTTGAGCGCCGCCATGCGCGCGGCATTCGGATCGTTCGTGGCAGCCGTGCCAGGTTTGTCCGCGGCCTTGGCCTTGACCCCGTCGCCGACCATCACGACGGGTTCGGGGCCTGCGGAGCGCGCGGCGCTGCTCGCGCAGCCGCCCACGAGCCACGCCGCCGCCGCGAGTGCCGCCACGCGAGCCTGGTTGTGCATGAAGCGAGGGTAGAAGCGGAGGCGAGAGGCGTCAACGAACGACGCCCGCGAGAGGCTTCAAGCGGCGGTCGCCGCGCTCTGCCCCTTGGACTTGCCCTCGGCGTAGAGGGCCTCGATCTGCTGGCCGTAGCGCTGCCACACCACGCGGCGCTTCACCTTGAGCGAGGGCGTGAGCAGGCCGTTCTGCGTGGTGAAGTCCTCGCTCGTGAGCGTGACCTTCTGGATCTTCTCGAAGCCCTTCCACTCGGCCGAGTACTTGTGGATCTCGTCCATGACGAGCTCCTTCACGCGCGCGTTCTCGCACATCGCCGCGTCGCTCTCGAACGAGAGGCCGTGCCCTTGCGCCCACGCCTTCACGGCCTCGACGTCGATGGCCACGAGCGCGACGTTGTAGAGGCGGTTGTCGCCGTAGACCATCGCGTTGAGGATGTAAGGCGAGAGCTTGAGCTGCTCCTCGAGCGGCGCGGGCGAGACATACTTGCCGTTCTCGAGCTTGTACTGCTCCTTGATGCGGCCCGTGATGTAGAGGTAGCCCTCGTCGTCGAGGTAGCCGAGGTCGCCCGTGCGGAAGCCGCGATCCTCGGTGAAGACCGCCTGGTTCTCCTCGTCGCGGTTGTGGTAGCCCTGCATGATGTTCGGGCCGTAGATGACGATCTCGCCGTGCTTCGGGTCGCCCGACGCTTCCTTGTCGATGACGATCTTCACGTGCGGGATCGCCTTGCCGACGCTGCCGATGCGGTGCGCGCCGGGGCGGTTGGCCGTGGCGATCGGGCTCGTCTCCGTGAGGCCGTAGCCCTCGTAGACCGTGATGCCGAGCGCGTCGATGAACTCGGCGACCTCACGCGAGAGGGCCGCGCCGCCGCTGAAGGCGTACTTCATGCGCCCGCCGAACTTCGCGCGGATCTTCGAGAAGACGAGCTTGTCGGCGATCGCGAGCGTGATCTTCTCGCCGATCGAGAGCGAGCCCGCGCCCTCCTTGCGCTTCTTCGTGGCCGAGCGGATGCCCGACTTGAAGAGCGCCTGGATGGGCTTCGGCTTGCCCGCCATCTGCTTGTTCACGCCGTCGTAGATGCGGTTGAAGATGCGCGGGACGCTGCAGAGCATCGTCGGCTGCACCTCCGAGAGGTTCGCGACGATCTTGTCGACGCTCTCGGCGAGGGCCATCGCGCCGCCGAGCGAGAGCAGCGCGTGCAGCTCGCACGTGTGGCCGAACGAGTGCGCCCACGGCAGGAACGAGAGGCTCCGGTCGTCGGTGACGAGCGGTAGGATCTCGTGCACGGCGTTGATGTTCGAGGCGATGTTGCCGTGCGTGAGGATCACGCCCTTGGGGTTGCCCGTCGTGCCCGAGGTGTAGATGAGGCACGCGGTGTCGGCGGGCGTGGGCTTGATGGCCGGCGCCGGGCTCTTCGCGCCCGCTTCGAGCAGCGCGGCGTAGGACGTGGCTTCGCTCTTCGGGCGCGTGAGGCCGATGATGTGCTTGAGCGAAGGCGCCTTCTCCGGGATCTCCTGGGCCTTCTGGTAGATCTCCTCGGTCGCCGCGATGAGCGCGACGGCCGCGCAGTCGTTCACGATGAAGGCCCACTCCTTCGGCAGCTGCGCCTCGTACATCGGCACGAGCGCCGCGCCGAGCCCGTAACACGCGTAGGCCGCGACGGCCCACTCGATGCGGTTGTTCGAGATGATGGCGACGTTGTCGCCCCGCTTCACCCCGAGCGACGCGAGCCCCGCGCGGAAGTCGTCGACGAGCTTGCCGACCTCGCCGTAGGTGGTCCACACCCACGTGCCGTCCTTCTTCACGCCGAACAGATCCTTGTTCTTGAACTGCTGGACGGAGCGCTCGAACAGGTCCACGAGTGTCTCGAATTTCGCCGACGACATGTCCTCTCCTTGGTCTGTCCTTCGTGCCCCCGTGCTCTCGTGCACGTCCGCTGTGCCCGCAAGGGGCCACGCGCGGCTCGGAGGTCGGAAGAGCGCCTTTTTCCCGCGCCGGCCGCCATCATCGCGGCATCTTTCGCCCACTGCAACAGCCACGGCGTGAAGAAGCGCGTCCGCGCGCTGGCCGCCCCTCCGCCGTTTTGTTACATGAGCGGCGCCCCATGCCTCGTTACGCCATCACGACGTTCGGATGCCAGATGAACGTCCACGACTCCGAGCGGATGCACGAGGTCCTCCGTCGCGCCGGTTATACGGAATCGGAAGACCCGCGGGCCGCGGACGTGGTCGTGCTGAACACCTGCAGCGTCCGGGAAAAGGCCGAACAGAAGCTGCTCAGCGAGGTCGGCCGCCTCGCGAAGTGGAAGCAGAAGCACCCCGAGATGATCCTCGTGGTGGCCGGGTGCGTGGCCCAGCAGGAGGGCGAGCGGCTGCTCACCCGAAGCCAGGGCATCGACCTCGTGCTCGGACCCGACAACATCCCCGAGCTGCCGCGCCTGCTCGACGACATCGGCCTCGGCGCGCCGCCGCTCGTGCGGACGGTCTTCGACCTCGAAGCCCCGCACTTTTTGACCGCGTCTTTTGACGATGGGGGCTCCGCTCCGACGAGCGGAGCTACGCCCCCAAACCCCCTCGACGATGGGGGCTCTGCTCCGAAGAGCGGAGCCACGCGTGCGCCCACGGCGTACGTGACCACGATGAAGGGCTGCAACGAGCGTTGCTCCTTCTGCATCGTGCCGTATACGCGGGGGCCCGAGCGGTACCGGCCGAGCGCGGAGATCATCGCGGAGATCGCGGGCCTCGTCTCCACGGGCGTCCGCGAAGTGACGTTGCTCGGGCAGACCGTGAACAGCTACCGCGATCCGAGCGCAGCCTTGCCGCGCGCGCCCGGCGCCTCGCCCGACGATCCGGACGAGAGCGAGTTCGCCGCGCTCCTGCGGCGCATCGCGGCCGAGGTCCCCGGGCTCGCGCGGCTCCGGTACACGAGCCCGCACCCGCGGCACCTCACGCCCTCGCTCATCGAGGCGCACGCGGATCTGGTGGTCCTCGCCCGTCACGTGCACCTGCCCGTGCAGTCGGGGAGCGATCGTGTCCTCAAGCGCATGATCCGGCGCTACACGCGGGCCGAGTACGTCGCGCGGGTGCGCTCGCTCGTGGCGCGGCTGCCCGATCTGTCGCTCTCGACCGACATCATCGTCGGCTTCCCGGGCGAGACCGAGGACGACTTCGCCGCCACGCTCTCGCTCGTGCGAGAGGTGGGCTTCCGCGGACTGTTTGGGTTCAAATATTCACAGCGGCCGTACACGCCGGCCCGCAAGCTCGCGGACGACGTGCCCGAGGCCGAGAAGAGCGAGCGGCTTGCGCGGCTCTTCGAGGTGAGCGAGGAGCTGCTCGGCGCGCACCTGCAAGGGCTCGTCGGCAGCCGTCAGCGCGTGCTCGTGGAGGGCGCGGGCAAGGAGGGCACGAACGCCTGGTCGGGTCGCACCGAGCGCAACGAGATCGTGCACGTCGTCGGGGCCGAGGGGCTCGATCTGCGCGGGTCGATCGTCGAGGTCATGGTCACGCGGGCGAACAAGCACTCGCTCCAGGCCGAGCTGTCGGACGAGGCGCGCGCGGCGGCGAAGCCGCTCCCCGCGGTACCCGCGCAGGCACCGAAGCCCCGCGCGGCGGGGGAGCGGCGCTCGCTCCCGATCGTGACCCCGGGGCCCGGGGGAGGCTAGGCGCATGGCACTCGTGCTTCCTTACGGCGACCATGCGCCGCGGCTCGGCCGAGGCGTCTTCCTCGCGCCGAACGCGACGCTCGTCGGCGACGTCGAGCTCGGCGACGAGGCGAGCGTGTGGTTCGGCGCCGTCCTGCGCGGCGACATCGGCCCGATCCGCATCGGCCCTCGCACGAACGTGCAGGACCTCGCCTGCTTGCACCTCACGGACGGTGTCTCGAAGACGACGATCGGCGCGGACGTCACGATCGGCCACGGGGCGATCCTGCACGGCTGCACGGTCGAGGATCGCTGCCTCATCGGCATGGGCAGCATCGTGCTCGACAACGCGGTGATCGGCGCGGGCTCGGTCATCGCAGCCGGCGCGCTCGTGCCGCCGCGGATGGTGATCCCGCCGCGATCCATGGTGAAAGGCAGCCCCGCGAAGGTCGTCCGCGAGGTGACCGACGAGGAGGCGATGCTCGGCATCGCCGGCGCCGCCCATTATGTGGTGAATGCCGAGCGGTACCGCGGGATCTGCGCGGAGCCGAAGGGCCTCGGGGGCGAAGAGCGCGAATGACGCGCCCCGCGGGCATGCGCTGCCCGCGGAACGAGGCTCCCGCGCGTGAGCGTTCTCGATCACGCCATGCGTGATCTTCCTCCATCGCCTGTCGAGAAACTTCCAAAGACGGAAAGGTCTCCGCTACGATTGCGGCGGTCTTCCGTGCAAAAGTCCAATCTCCTCCTCGTCCTGGGCATCGGCACTTCGGTCGCCGCGGGGCTCGGGCTCGGCGCCTATCGGTACGGGCCACGTTCTCCCGTCGTTGAGGGCCTGTTCCTCGGCGAGCAACGCGTGCCCGACGAAGGCTCGCCCGCCTCGTGGCTCGCGCGCCGTCAGCTCGACGCGCTCGCCTGGGAAGCGCGCTTCCATCACGACGGCGAGATCGTGGAGACGACGCTCGGCGCGGTCGGCGTCGAGATCGACCTGCAGGCCTCGCTCGATCACGCCGGCGAGGTCGGGCATACGGGCTCGCTCCTGCGTCGCATGCGGGAGGCGCGCCTCGCGCGAGGCGGTCAGGTCTTCGTGCCGCTCTCCTTCTGGATCGACGAGGCGAAGGCGCGTCGGTTCCTCGAGTCGATCGCGCCGCGCTTCGTGATCGCGCCCGTCGACGCGGTGCTCGACCTCGAGAACAAGCGCAAGATCGAGGATGTCCCCGGCCGCGAGCTCGACATCGACGCCTCGCTCGCGGAGATGCGCGCGGCGAGCTTCGAGGACGGCGTCGTGATCCGCCTCGTCACGCGGCGCGTGCCGGCGAAGGTGACCGCGCTCGAGCTCGCGCAGGTCGACGTGACGAAGGTCGTCGCCTCGTTCGAAACCTCGTTCTCGCTCTTCGGCTCGGGCGCGGGGCGCGCGGTCAACATCCGCAACGCCGCGCGCAAGATCGACGGTGTCGTCTTGCCGCCGGGCGTGGGTTTTTCCTTCAACGATCGCGTCGGGCCTCGCACGCGGGAGAACGGTTTCACCTTGGCGCCCGAGATCCAGGGCGACGAGCTCACGGACGGCATCGGCGGCGGCACCTGCCAGCTCTCCTCGACGCTGCACGGCGCGGCCGTCTATGGCGGGCTCGAGGTCCTGCATCGGCAGGGGCACTCGCGCGCATCGAGCTACACGAAGCTCGGCCTCGACGCGACCGTGAGCTTTCCGATCGTCGACCTGAAGCTCAAGAATCCTTATCCGTTCCCGGTCATGATCCACGCGCATTTCCCGCAACCGAACAAGGTGCGCGTGGAGATCCTCGGCGGCGAGCCGGTCGCGAAGGTCGAATACGGCTATGGCGTCGGGCAGTCGTACGATTTCGTCCGTCGCATCACGGTGAAATCGCATCTGCCGCCCGGAAAACGCATTCATCGACAGAAGGGCGTGCGCGGCTACGACGTCACCTCGACGCTCCGCATTTCGTACGTCGACGGCCGCGTCGAGGAGCGGCGCTGGTTCAGCGGATATCGTCCTTCCCCCGAGGTCTACTGGGTCGCGCCGGGGTACGACGAGACGAACCTGCCGCCTTTGCCCGACCACGCGAAAGGCATCGAGGGGCGGCTCTCGGAGGAAGCTACGGCGACGGCGTCATTTCCGGTGCCGCCGCAGGCGCCGGTCCAGGCTCCGGCGCAGGCTCCGGCGCCGTGACGGGCTCTTCGGGGTCTTTGCAGCAGCGGAAGCCGATCTCGTAATAACGAAACATCGGCCCGTGCGAGTCGTTCGTCCCGCGGCAATGGGCCCAGGGTTTGGCCCAGAATCCCCCCTTGAGCGACGAACGGTATCGCCACTCCTTGCGTGACGTCCGCACCCACTCTTCCACGTTGCCGACGAGGTCCTTCACGCCGTAGCTCGACGCGCAGCGCGGGCGGGATCCGCTCGCCTCGCCCTGGTAAAGGCGCCACGTCTCGACCTCGCGCACGCGGCGCTCGTCGGCGTTCAGCTTTCCCTCGTCGTACGGGATGAAATCTTTCGTGGAGTTGCAGGCGTCGGGGTCGAGGGTGTGGCCATAGGGCCAGGGCGTCGTCTCGGGGCCCTCGCACGCGAGCTCCCATTCGAATTCGGTGCAGAGGCGCTTGCCCACCGAGGCGCATTTCTTTTCGGCCTCGACGAACCGCATCATCACCTCGGGCCGCTTGCCCTCGCGGTTCGGCCACTCGTGCTCGTCCATGCACACGCGCACCGGCGTGGCCATGGGCTCGAGGGCCAGCATGCCCGGGAGGAACGAATAACAGTGGCCGACGCGCCACGTCGTGCAGAGCCGCTGCACGTTCTCGTAATGGGTGCCCTCGACGAGGCGGGTCCCCGAAGGACAAACGGCGGCGGGCGGCGTGGCCTGGGTCGCGGCGGGCGCGGCCTGGGGCGCGGCGAAGAGCTGGGCGAGGAGCGTCGGAAGGAGCACCGAGGCGGGGCATCCTAGCGCAGAAACGGGCCCTGTGTGGCAACGGCGCGGGCGAGACGAACCCCCGGTGGGCGTGCGCCTCCGTCCCCTCGCTCACCCCATCCGTCCGGGCTAGGATGCCGCCATGCAACGGACGATGCTTGGTTTCCTGGGGATCGCGGCGCTCGCGTTCGCGGGGCTCGGGGCTTGCGGCGGCAAGGTGGTGATCGACGCGGACGGCACGGGCGGTGCGGGCGCCGGAGGAAACGGCAGCGCCGGGACGAACACGACGAACACGACGAGCTCGAGCGCGACGGGCAACCCGCAGAGCCTTTGCGAGCAGGCGTGCGCGAACCTCGGCATGAGCCCGGACTGCGGGGGCTCGGACTGCCTCTCCAATTGCCAGGCAGAGTTCGAAAACGCTGGTGCGTGCTTGAACGAGGTCACGGCCGCGATCGAGTGCATCGCGAAGAACGCGGGCATGAACGGCGAGTGCTTCAGTTCGCTCTGCTTCCCGTTCATCCAGGCGCTCGAGGCGTGCAAGAATCAGGGCAGCGACTGCTCGGATGCGCTTTGCTCGCAGTCCTCGGACGGGTCGTGCTCGTGCGAAGGCCCGTGCAACGGCAGCGACGTCCGCACGGAGTGTTTCGCGCAGCCGGGCACCACGGCCGTCTGTGTTTGCTCCATCAACGGGATGCAGGTCGGCAAGTGCGAGAGCACCCTCGGTTCCTTCGCTTGTGGGATCGAGGAGGGCTGCTGCGCGCAGTTTTTCTTCTAGTAGTCGAGGCCGTCGATCCCGAACGGGAGGATCGAGGGGTCGTCGAGCAGATCACGGCCCATGCGCAGATCGTAGTGGCGCGCGCCGTTCGTGAGGCGCGTGAGCAGGGCGAGGTGCTCGGTTTTTCCGGGCACGTCGTCGATCACGAGGCCGCCGCTCGACGCGATCAGGTTGCCGAGGGCATCGGCCTTCGCGAGGGGGGCGAGTTGGGTCGGCTGATCAGGCTCGATGCACGGGTGAAGCACGAGGGTGGGCGCAAGGCAGGTGGGCCGGGCTTGGCCCGGGAAGGCGAGCTTCGGGTCGACGTCGCGTTTGTCGCCGTGGCCCTTCGTGGAGCCCGCGAAGGGCGCGAGGCGCGGGAAGGCCGATAGCGCGGCCGGGCCGACGTGAAAGGGGCGCGGGAGGGCGCAGAGGCGCGGCCGCCCGAGAGGGTCGTCTTCGAGGAGGAGCGCGTCGTCGCCGAGGAAGCCGTAACCGGCGGACGCGAGCGTGATCGTGGTGGTCGTTTTGCCCGCGCCCGCGCCGCCGACGACGAGGACGGTCTCACCATGCGTGCGGTGGACGAGGGCCGCGGCGTGGAGGTGGAAGAGCCCGACGAAGCGGAGGGCGAGCGAGAGCGCGATCTCGAGGGACGCGCGCGCCGAGCCGGGCACGAGCTCCTCGGAGGCGAGGCTGGCCTCGATACGCGCGCCGCCGGCGGGGACGAGGATGCGGCTCCGGCGATCCCAGAGCAGGAAGGCCTGCGGGGCGCCTTCGGGCTCGCGGTAGGCCTGCACGACTCCGTGGAAAAACGAGGGTCGGAAGCCCTCGGCGGCGGGATCCGCGAAGGAGGGTTCGGTCGCGCGGCGGAGGACGATCTCGATGATGCCACGGCCGTCCGCTTGGCCGATGCCCTCGTCGAGGCCGAGCTCGTGGACGAGATCGGGCGCGCCGTCCTCGGTTGTCCAGGCGAGCGTCACGCCGTGCAGCGCCGCGGTTTTCACCGGGCGTCCGCTGGGAGCACGAGGCCGTCGTCGAGCATCTCGCGCAGCACGCTGTCGACGTCACGCGCGGCGGCGTCGCGATCGACGCGGAAGAGCGAGGTGATCCGCTCGGCGATCGCGCCCCGGCCGGCGAGGGGCTCGGCGAGGGATTTCCACACGATCACGGCGGCCGCGTTCAGCGTGAAATAGAACTTCGTGTCGAGGTGCAGCAGGACGCCGGTGCCGTCGTCGAGCTCGGTGAACAGCACCTGGGGGTTTGGCCTGGGCAGGCGCGGCTCGGTCACGCGGCGGGCTCCTTGGGTTTAGGGTAGGCGTACGTCACGACGAGGTCGGGGGAAAGCTCTTCGCCGTACGGCGCGCCGTCGAGCTCGACCCACGCGTGCCCTTCGATCGCATCGGGCCGCGAGAGGCCCATGACGAAGCGCGCCGCGTGCCCCGCGCGGCGGAGCAGCGAGAAGCGCGCGAGCGAGCGGTAAAGGCACGTGTCGGGGACGAACGGCAGGCGAAGGGTGATCGCGTCGGCGCGCGCGAGCGCCTCGTCGATGACGTCGAGCGGCGCGGGCTCGATCGCGCCGCGCGAGAGCGCGTCGAGCAGCGCGGGCAGGCTCGACCGCGCGACCCGCAAGGGCAGCGAGAGGCGCAACCCGAGCGCGGTCGCGGAGAGGTGGAGGCGCTTCGGCCAGGCGTTCGGCATCCCGCGCTCCCCCGAGGCGCCTAGCGCACGACGGGCAACGTGACCTTCTTCGCCCACGCGCCGCGCCACCGCTCCCGCTGCGCCGACGGGCCGTCCGCGCCGTCATTCGCCCAGTGGGGCTTATCGAAGTGCTTCATGCACCAGTTGCAGGGGAAGTGGTCCCACGTGTCGAGGGATCCTTCGGCCATGGCGGCGAGCTTCGCGGCCTGCGTCTCGTGGATGATCCCGAGCAGGCGGCCGTGGGCCTTTAGCAGGCTCGTCGTGGCGAGATCACCGGCGATGTCACGGGGCGGGCCCGCGCTCGGGACGCCGGCGTGCTGGCAGCAGAGGTTGAGCCGGCCCTCGACGTCGATGTGGAGCAGCTCGCTCTTCATCGGCTCGCAGACGTGGAACGGTTGTTCCCGGTAAAACCCCTCGGGCATCGTGACGGGCACGGTGAGCGCGGCGGCGAGGCGCTCGATGCGGTGCTGCGCGTTTTGCCAGGCCCGCGGCGGCAGGTAGAGCTCCTCGTCGTGGTGCGTGCCCGTCGCCTGGAGGATGGAGAACGAGGCGCGCGTCGCGCCGAGCTGCGCGGCCATGAGGCCGAAGGGCTCGATCTGGTGGACGTTACGCGCGTGGAGCACCATTTGGAGCACAAACGGAATGCCGTGCGCGGTGCAAAGGGTGACGGCCTTCATGACGTCGCGGAAGCTGCCCTTGCCGCGGATCCCGTCGTGCGTCTCCTCGTCGGCGCCGTCGAGGCTCAGGTTCACGGCCGTGAGGCGCTCGCGCCGCGCCGGATCGTCGCGCACGAGCGCGAGGAACTGCTCGAAGCGCCGGGCATTCGTGACGACGTGCCAGGTAAAGTCGTGCTCCACGATCGCGTCGAGCACGCCCTCGATCTCGGGGTGGAGCGTGGGCTCGCCGCCCGTGAGCGCGACCTGACGCGTGTGGTAGAGGCGCTTCGACTCGGCGAGGACCTTGTGGACGATGTCGAGCGAGAGATCCTTCGGCTTCCGTCCGGGATCACGCAGGCAGTGCTGGCAGTCGAGCTGGCAGCGATCCGTCAGGTGCAGGGCGATCCACGTGACGGCCATGCCTAGCCCATGAACGTGGTGCCCGTCATGGCCGGGCCCATGGGCGTGAAGAGCGTCGCGCGGGCGACGGAGCGCTTCTTCGTGAGGCGCGGCGGCTCGTAGGGCTTGCGGGTGTCCTCGGCCTCTTCGCCCTCCACGCGGGGGAGGGAGCCTTCGAGCTCGGCGCTTCTGTCTTCGATCTCGGCCATGCGCGTCGTTCTCCTTCTGCCGCCGCCGAAAGGCGCACCTCGATGACGCTCGGTCAGCGTACCACCGGGGTGCGGAGGCCACAACGACGGCCGCCGGACTTCGTTGCGCGCGCGCGGCGCGCCATTCAGGTCGCGCCCGCGAGCGGGGCGAGCAGCGCGTGCGGGTAGGGGCCCTCCTCGAAGAGCGCGACCTCGTAGCCGGCCTCGAAGGCCGCGCGCGGGATCTCGTCGGGCGAGAGGTACGAGAAGAATCCGCCATCCGGGAAGAACTGGTCCCCCGGCTCGCTGCGGCCCGAAGCGCCCATCGTGGTGAAGGCGCGGCGAAGCGCGTCGCGCAGGCGTCCCTTGGTCTCGGTCTTCGCCTCGGTGTCGTGTCGCAACTGGAAGCTCGTGAGCACGACAGCGCGCGGCGCGAGCGCACGGACGGCGCGAAGCAGGCCGAGCCGCGCGGAGGCAGGCAGGACGTGCGAGAGGCTGCCCCAGCCAAGGATCACGGCGTCGAAGGAGGGCGGATCGCCGAGCGAGGCGAGCGGTCCGCCGCGGCCCTCGGAGGCCACGACGAGGTCATCGTACGAGCCGAGGAGGATGTCCGCCCGGCGGCCCTGCACGAGCGCGCGAGCGCCCTCGACGAAGTCCACGCAAGGGTCGAAGGCGGTCACGGAGAAGCCACGATCGAGCAGCGCAACGACCTCGCGCCCAGCGCCAGCCGCGCCAACGAGCACACGGCCACTGCGCGGGAAGACGGGCGCGTCGAGGGCACGCTTTTCCCAGGTGAAGAGGCCACTTTCGAAGCGGTGGCCGCCGGGGAGGTAGGTCCTCTGGCGCGCGTAGAGCGCGGCGGTGAGGGCAGCGCGATCGGCCTCGGGGATCCAGGCGAGGAGCAGCTCGTCACGCAGGCCTTCGCGCGCGGTGGCGATGCGGTGCGCGAGCCTGTCCGCCGCGAGCAGGGCGCGGACCCAGGGAGGGATCCTGTACGTCACGGCGCGCATCCTAGCCTTGGGCGAAGCGCACGCGTCAAACGACGTCATGGGTCTCATCTCGAAGGCGCCGCGCTGGGGCGTTGCCCCAGGCCCCACCAGGAGCTGTCCGCTCCTGGACCTGGACCAGCGCAAGCGCTGGACTCGGGGTCGATGAACTGCGCGATGCGCAGTTCATCGAACGAGTCTCGCTTGCCGCTTCCGCTCCAGCTCCTCTCGGCGTGTCGCGCGACGCGCCTTGCACGCGCGCAAAGGGTCCGAGGGCAGTCGCTCGGTGAGTGTTGCACACGTGCAAGGCACCCCAAACGATTGGCACAGCGTGCCTTGCACGTGTTCAAGGGACGTCGAGCACACGGCGCGGGAGCGCTTGCACGTGTCCAAGCGTCGCCTTGCCGTGTTCCTGCCCACCCTTGCATCGACGCAAGCGCGCCGATCCCATCGTCACAGCCGCGCTTGCACCGGTGCATCCCACGCCGCGAACGTGTCCTCGGCACCGTCGCGCCGATGCAAGGACGACCGCGCAGGCGGCACGGCGCTCGCCACGTCACGGCACGGAGCACGGGGGCTCCTCGAGGAGGCGCCGCGCCGGGGCGCCGCCCCGGGCCCCGCGGGGGCTGTTCGCCCCTCGACCCGAACCAGGGCCAGCCCTGGACCTCTGGGCATCGACTGCGCGAAGCGCAGTCGATGCGGGGAAAGTTTTTTAAGCTGTCCGCCCCCCTCGTTGCAGGGCCAGCCCTGGACCTTTCGTGGAAGAACTGCGCGATGCGCAGTTCTTCCAACAGGCCGGTGCCAGCGAAACCGTCAGCGCTGCTGTCTCGGTTGGCAGGGTCGCCCGCTGGTCTTGACCCGGCTGTTCGATGAACTGCGCATCGCGCAGTTCATCGACCTTCAGTCCGGTACCGATCAAACTTGATCAGCCGGTTCGGCGCGACGAACGCAAGGCATCCCGGCTGACGAGGGCGCCGAGGAGCATCCTACACCCCGCCGGGAACATCCACCTTCCTGGTCGTCGCACCAGCGAGGTACTGGCCGCACGTACCACAGGTCGACCCAACTTGGTTTCCCGGCTCAGAGGCGTGGACGTTCATGTGTCCACACGAACCCTCGACCACCCAGACGCTTCGCTGCCCCGACGGCAGGCGACCATGCAAGGCGTTTGCGAGGCCATCACGGGCCCGTTGGGCCAGCGCCCGCGCGACCTCGGGGTCGATCGCCATAAGCGCCTCATCCAATCGATGGATCGCGTCGAGCAACGGCACGAAGTGAACGTGTACCTTGTCGTTCATGGGCAGCGGTGTACCCCATCGAAGGCGTGCGGTCGAACGGGCGCGTTCCCCTCCTGAACGCGTGGCGCGGACGGGGCTTGTCCGCCCTCGCGTTGGCACGGTTGACCCGCGGATCCGCCCTCCGATCTCCGCGGGCAAACGGCCCTGCCTAAGACAATTAATGTCTTATCCCATTGCCGAATAACCACGAAACCGCGGCGAATCGTGATAGATTCATCCTATCGAGTGAGCCGCTGAAACGGTCGAGACGACGACGCGCATGGGGCGCGACGCGGCGCCCGTGGCGGCCCTTGCTGGGGCTTTCGTCGTGGCCAACGTCCTGCCGCTGGACAAGCGCGTGAACGTCGTTCGGCACCTCGTAGAGGGTGCCAGCGTGCGCTCGACGTCGCGGCTCACGGACGTCTCGCTCCCGACGGTCCTCTCCACGCTCGTCCGCGTCGGGACGGGGTGCGACTACCTGCACAACCTGCTCGTTCGGGATCTCGACATCCGCGAGATCGAACTGGACGAGATCTGGTCCTACGTTGCGAAGAAGCAGGCGCGCGTGACCGCGGAGGATCCCGCGGAGTTCGGCGACGCGTACGCCTACCTCGCCATGTCGCGCACGAAGAAGCTCATGATCGCCTACCGCGTGGGGAAGCGCGACGAAGCGAACACGCGGGCGTTCGTCGCGGATCTGCGGGCCCGGCTCGTGACGATCCCCGAGATCTCCACGGACGGCTGGCAGAACTACCCCGTCGCCGTCGGGCAGAGCTTCGGCGGCGCGGTCGACCACGCCGTCATCCAGAAGGACTACTCGAAGAAGGGGCGCGCGGACGGGCAGCGGCATGACCACCGCTACGAGCCCCCGCGCGACCCCTTCATCACGAAGAAGACCGCGCACGGCGCGCCGAACCTGGATCGGGCCTCTACCTCGCACGTCGAACGCGCGAACCTCACGGTCCGGATGCACGTCCGCCGCTTCACGCGCCTCTGCAACGGCTTCTCGAAGAAGATCGAGAATCACCGCGCCGCCGTGAGCCTGCACGTCGCCTGGTACAACTTCTGCCGGGTCCACGAGTCCTTGCGCGTGACGCCGGCCATGGAGTCGGGCATCACCGATCACGTCTGGTCCGTGCAGGAGCTTGTCGAGCGCGCCCTTGCCGCGGAGCCATGCGCGCCACCGGAGCCGAAGAAGCTCGCGCCGCCCGCCCCGGCCCCCGGGGAGAAGCAGGGCGCCGCCCGCGAGCTGCCGAACGGCAAGGGGTGGCTCCGGGCCCTGCCCGGTGGGAAGGGGAAGCCGAGCGATGCCCCACGGGGGCCCACGCCCCCAGTGCCCCCAGTTGCAGCCGTGACGCCATCGGTCGTGCCCACGGCAGAAGGACCTTCGGGACCACAGCTCGACCTGTTTACGTGGACGCCGACGGCTCGACCGCCTGTACAGCTTCTACTCTTTCCTGATGTTCCATGAGGCGCCCTCAGTCGAAGGTCGAAGGATAACTCCAGCCAACACCACTCGGATGCCACACCCAAACCAGTGTGTTAAATTACGGATCCTACTCTAGGGAGGCAGCTGCATCCAGGAGTCGGCTGACTATCATGTGACAAAGACCACGTTCGATGAGCCGACAAGTCTGGTACACTTGGAAACCACGGAGAGGTTTCGGCTCTGCTCCTTACTTGATCTTCCGATCCAAGGTAGTAGAGAATGCCCGGCGATGCCGGAGTACAAATACGCTGAGCGATTCAAGAGCCTGCCTGAGTGTCCACCCCCTAACAACCCGGCAGGCGGAGTGGTCTACAGGCTCGTCCACAATCCAATCATCGAAGACGACTTTCTCCCGAACCCTGAGCGCGAGAAAAACAAAGGTAATCAACACGAACAGCCACCGTCGTGCACTGCGTGGGGCCTATCGTTATTTACCACGGCGGCCGCGCTTCAGAAGAAATTTGGTAAGCTGCTCGGCAAGTATCCGAACTTGGCCAATGACGTTGGCAATCATATCGCAGAAGGGACCCTTGTTGACTCGCACGGGGTGACTACGAAGCCCAACAAGGAACACCATTTAAATCTGTTTGAGTTTCAAGGCCCCAATCTAGCTCCTGTCTTTCGCCTAGTCGGACCGATTCAAGTGGTGGTGAGGGCACAATGAGGCTCAATGACATTGGCTTCGCGCTCGATGCATTGCCGGTCGAACTCACCCGGGCCCGCGTTGTTGAGTATTTCGACGGCGATAGGCTCGTTGAGTATAGGTCAGGCTCCAAGGATCCGTATTTCAAGATCTGGTCCGATACGGACGGCGAGGTAACTCGCTGGCTCGTCCTGCGCCTGACGGACAACGACGTTGCACGATTTTTGTACGGAGATCGATCGCTGCGCGATCTGCTTCTCGGCGCTCGCGATGGGCATGTCTACGTTGTAGACACGGCTGGCTCGGCCGTGCGGCGAGTTGCATTCCTGCGTGTGCGAGACATTCCAACGTCTCACTTGCCGACGTCAGATTCATACTATGACGAGACGCTCACGCCGGACTGCCAGAACGATGCTCCGCCAGAGCAGCTGATACTACTTGATGGCGACTGGAATGCCGAAGAGCTTGCCTTGTTTGAGCGTCGGTATACCCAAGTATATGCGACCAAGGCTCTATTTGCGCCAGGCATCGACCGAGAAATAGGCGGACTGCGGAACAAATTCGTCGACTATGTGTTCGCTGGCTCCGGATGGTCGCACGCGTCGGCACTCGACAAGATTGTCGCGTCACTACCACGTGGCGATAAGCCGCACTTTAAGGCTATACAGCTATCCTCGCCAGGCGTTGTTAGATATGGGGTCGACGGCGAATCGGCGGCAGGCGTCCGTCACCTACTTAGAGCATTCCGCGACGAGGCGGATGAGCTACAGAAGAAGTACAATACGCTCGACAAGCTACGCGTTGACATTAACCGCGAGGCTCGCGACATCGAGGAACGAAGCAATAGCAAGGAGGAAATGCTCCGCTTCCTGGCGCAGCCAAGCGAGGCTCTGAAGGAGGCCGCGACCTCTCTTGCAGAACGAATGGGGCTCGACCCAGTTCGGATCTGGTTTGTGGCCGGGACCGACGTGAACGCGGCAGAGCTCATCGCAAACTTCTATCGAAGAGCGTGGGAATTGCACAAGAACGAAATTGATGGCCACGCGATAGTAGTATAACTGCGCCCTGGAGGACGGTTTGGGCTTGTCGGTCTTGTGACAGTGGAATAGGGGAACAGAACCGGAGTAGGCGGCGCTCGTCTGTTCAGCGCTTGCGCTTCCGTTGCTTCTCCGTAGAACGTGGAGCCTGTTTCGGGGCGGGAGTCGCGCCGAGCTTCCGGAGGGCGGCGCGGAGCCGCTTCTCATGGGCGTAGAAGGTCGCCCGGGGTTGCCCCGCGGCCCGCGCGGCGTCCGCGCCGATGAGCCCGCGAGCAGCCAACTCCACGACGCGGGCGACGCTCGGACTCGACGCCATGACCCGCGCGAGCAGGTCCCGTGCCTCGATGCCGGGCATCGGGTCCGGCGACACGAGGATCGGGACGTCCCGAAGAGCGGACGCCGGAGCCTCGTGCAGCGTTGAGGCGCGTCGCGAGAGGTTCATGGCGTGGAACCACGCCGTTTGCCGCGCGAAGCCGTGGAGCGCCGCATCGGGCGGCGTTCTCTCCCCGCCGCGGACGCGCCCTTCGTTCACGGCTTCCCACGTTGTGATCGTCGTCTCCTGGACGACGTCGTCCACGTGCCGCCGTTCCACGCCGATCGCGCGGACGTAGCGGAGGAGCATCGGGCGCATGGCCTCGATGTCCTCCGCGTTCGCTTCGACGATCGGCGCGCCCCCACCGGGGGAGGCGCGGTACCGGATCACGGCCCGTCACCCCGGACGAGGGCATCCACGTCGACGCTGATTGCGCTCGCCACGCTCGCGGCGAAGTGCAGCGTGCAGTGGATCTCGGCGCGGAGGAACGCCTGCACGTACTTCGGCGCGTAGCCGAGCGCATCGGACGCCTCTTTCGCCGTCGCCCGGCAGAGGTAGGAGGCGAGCGCTTTCCGCACGCGAGCCGCCTGCTCCGCGGAGAGCACCGCGGGAAGGCTCTCGGGGGCTTGGTCGTGGTCGTGCTCCGTCACGAGGCGCCTCCCCCCTTCCGCTTCGGCGGCGTCACGAGGGCGAGCGCGGGGGCCTTGCGGGGCGGGGCCATGCCCGCGAGGGCATCGTCGAGCGAGAGCCCCAGGGCGCGCGCGATGCTCCGCGCAAGCGCGATGTTGCCCGGCTCCGTCCCATCGAAGAAGCCCACGACGACGGCGCGGCGGAAGCGCAGGAGGTGGGCGACCTTCGTCCACGTCCCGTGTTCGCGGTAGAGGTGGCGCAGCAAGGCGCGGAGGTTCGAGCGCTGGATCTCGATCAGGTCCGAGCCGCGGAGGGGCCGGACGCGGAAGCGGGACGCGGCCATCATGCGCCCCCCTTCCGCCCGCACGTCGGGCAGGCGTTAGCATCGCGGAGGCCGGGGCGGAGCAGCTCGTCGACCGTGAGACCGACGGCGCGGGCGACGCGGTACACGAGCGTCGGCGTCGCCCGGCTCGGTTGGCAGGCTGCCCCTACAAGGGTTTCCGAGGCGTATCCGGCGACGGCCCCGAAGCAGGACCAGGAACCGAACGCCCGGCGCAGGTTCCGCAGCACGGCGCGGATGCGCGCCTGCTCGGCGGGCGGGAAGTGGGCTCTACGGGTTCGCTTGGGCGGACGTCCGCCGTCTTGGCCCCCGGACGGGGACCGAACTAAGGTGAGCATGGGTTGCGACTCCGGTGAACGGGGTTGCGGCCAAGTCGCCCCGGGGGTTTGCAGACCCTTCGGGGCGGCGCCTTTTCCAGGCCCGCCGACCCTACGCTCCGAAATCGCTATTCGCTACGGCCGATCGCCAATCTTGATCAGCTACGGCCTAAGTTGATCAGTACCTTCAGTCCAGCGCGGGCGCTGGTCCGGGTCCAGGGGCGGACAGCCCCTGGTGGGGCCTGGGGCAACGCCCCAGCGAAACGCTTCCCATGGCTAGGCGCTCGCGTCGGCCACGGCCGTGCTTGCGGCGGACCCGTCGACGAACTCTTGCAGCTTTCGCATCTGGTACGTCCGCACGAGCCCCCGGAGCTGGTCGAGCCACGGGCCGAGGCGCGCGTCGTTTTGCTCCATTCGCGTCGCTTCTGCGATGACGTTCCGGACTCGCCCCGACGTCACCAGCCGTGAGAGGAGGGCAAGCTCCTCGGCGGAAGGCGGCACCACCGGACCACTCGCCCGCGCCGCCGGAGCCTTTTTCTCGGCGTGAATCCATTCCACGCCGAGGTAGCGCTGGAGCTTTTCGAAGAGCGCGCTCGCCTGCACGGGCTTGTGCAAGGAATCGTTCCAGAGGGTGCGGCTGCTCTCGTGCCGTTCGACGCCGGAGACATTCGCCGACGAGGCCAGGATCACGACGTCGCCGATCTCGGGCATCTGCCGCAGGCGGCGCGTGGCTTCATGGCCGTCCATGCCCGGCATGGCCAGGTCCATCAAGATGAGCTGCGGCCTCCGCTCCACGGCCAGACGGAGCGACGTCTCGCCGTCCTCGGCTTCGACGACGTCGAAGCCGATTGGGATCAGCAGATCGCTCACCAGGGCGCGGTTCTGCCGATTGTCGTCCACGACGAGGATCGTGCGGCGCTCGCCTCGATATCCGGTGATGGTATCCCACGCGATCGCCATGTCGGCGGCCGCGGACGTGGACGCCTCCGCGAGCGTGAGCGTCACCGTGAATGCGCTGCCTCGGCCGAGCTCACTCTCGACCTCGATCGTGCCGCCCATCTGGTCGACGATCTTCTTCGTGATGGCGAGGCCGAGCCCCGTGCCGGCGCCCTTCGCCTTGTGATCGCCGACCTGCTCGAAGGGATCGAAGATACGCGAGAGGTGCTCCGAGGCAATCCCGGGGCCCGTATCCTCCACCCGGAACCGCAACGAGATCCCCTCCGCGGGGCCGCGCGCGAGCTCGTCGATGACGAGGTTCACGCTTCCTCGCTCGGTGAATTTGATGGCGTTGCTCACGAGGTTCAGGAGCACCTGCGTCAGGCGTTTCTCGTCGCCGTGGACCGCGGACGTCGTGCCCGCGCGAATCGACTGGGTGAAGGCGATTCCTTTCTGGTCCGCGCGCACGCGACAGAGATCCACCACCGTGCGCACCGAGGCGCCGAGGTCGAACCTCTTCGGGACGAGCTCCATCTTGCCGGCCTCGATCTTTGCGAGGTCGAGCACGTCCTCCAGCAAGGAAAGCAGGTGCTCGCCCGATTTCTGGATCGTTTGCACCCCCTCACGGCTCTTCGGGGAGAGCTCGGTCGCGCGCGTGAGGACCTGGGCATACCCGAGGATGCCGTTGAGCGGCGTGCGCAACTCGTGGCTCATGCTCGAGAGGAAATCGCTCTTCGCGCGGTTCGCCCGATCGGCCGCCTCCTTGGCGATTCGAAGCTCGGCCGTGCGCTCCTTGATCTTGGCCTCGAGGTCCCGGTACAGCATGGCATTCTCGACGGCGATGGCCGCCTGCGAGGCCAGCACCGACAAGAACTCCACGCGCGCGGGAGGGAATGCCGACGGCACGTCGCGGTGCTCGAGGTACAGCACGCCGACGAGATGGCCTCTGTGCGTCAAAGGCAATGCCAAAAGCGCGAGCACCGCGCGCGACGCGAGATAAGGGTCGCTGGCGAAGCGCGCCTCGTTCCTGGCATCACCCGCCACCACGGGCTCGCCCGTGCGGGCCGCATATTGCACCACGGCCACGGGGATGTCGTGGTTTTGCCCGAGCGGCTCGGACAACCCCGTCTCGATACGAGCGCCCTCCACCGACAGCCGCGCCACGACGGAGAGCGCTTCCCCTTGGCTCAGCACGAGGGCGCCGCGCTGCGCCCCCGCATTCTCCAGGAGGAGCCCCATCAGCCGGCCCACCACGCGCTCCGGGTCGAGCTCGCTCGACAGCGCTTGCGCGGCGCGGACCGCGGTGTTCACGTCGAACATCGCGCCCCCGGAGGCCGTGGTCGTCGTCGCCGCCGTCATGCTCGCGCGCTCGACAGCGGACCCCTGCGCGGACGCCTTGAGCAAGGCGGGGTATTTCGCGCCGAGATGGGCGACGACGTTCACCGCGCCCCAGCGCGCATAAGCGTCGCGAGCCTCGCGCATGTACAGGGCACCGATGTGGCTCTTGCCCATTTGCAGCCGGAACTCGGCGGCGAGCAGGGTCGAGAGCGCCTCGATGTGCAGGAAGCGGTGCTCGCGCGCGAGCTCGATGGCCTCGTCGTATTTGACCATCGCCTCCTCGGTCTTGCCGAGGACGCGGGCGTATTCGGCCTCGGCGAGGCGCAGCTTGTGAAGGAAGTTCGTCTCGCAGCCTTCCGCGAGATAGCGCAGCCGCTCGAGTCCTTGCTCGATCTGCTCTCGCATCTGCGCCTGCTCCTCGGGGCCGGCGTCGTCGCGCCAGCATTTCGCCCCCGCGAGCACGAGGAAGAGCGGGATGTCCGTCACCGGCGGCATGCCGAGAATGTCGGCGCGAGACTGGTCTGCCTCCCGCGCCCGCGACAGCGCTTGCTCCCACCTGCCGGTGGCGCAGAACAGATAGGCTTCCAGGGTACGAGCGAGCCCTCCCGTGAACCCGTCGCCGTCGGTCAGGAGGGAGCGCGAACCTCGCGACAAGGGCTCGTCATGCAGGAGCTTCGAGGCGCATTCAGGCGCCATCAGCACCTCGCAATAAGAGGCGACCGTCTCGTAATGGTGCCTCCCCACGGCGTCCCCCGAGCGCTGCACGAGATCCCAGCGGGCCTTGACCTGCGCCTGGATCTCGCCGAGCGGCTGTCCACGCCAGACGCGGTGATAGAAGATCTCGGCCAAGAGGCCCCAGCTCGTGCCCGTGAACGAGCCGATCTTCAAGCCGGTCGTGATGGCCTGCTCGTAGAGGGGAGCCGTCTCGTCGACGGGCCTCGAATAGACCATGTAGATGCCATGCAGCACCAGGCATTCGGGGAGCATCGCGGAGTTCACGCGCGTTGCGGCGCGCACCCCGGGCTCGACCCAGCGCAAGACGCGGCGATACATGCCCGTGGCCACCGACCACACATTGGCGAAGCTGCAGACCATGAGGGTCGCGGCCGGCGTGAGCGAGCCCCGTCGCACCGCCTCGGAGACCAGGCGAACGATGATGAGCGTATAAAGCATCGGCCGGCCGCCGTAGATCGAGCAGAGCTGCGCCTGCGTCATCAGGGCGTCGATGAGCCGGTGCTCCAAGGACCGCTCGGGCGGCATTCGATCGAAGGCACCGAGATCCTGCTCGAGCCATCGATCCAGCGCGGCAGACTCTTCGACGAGCGCCGGCTGACAAGCCGCGTCCGTGTCGGGGAAGGTGAAACCCCGCTCCGCGAGCGCCGCGAGGCCGAGCTCGATTCCCCGCGCATACTGGCCCGTCGCAAGGCAGCAGCGGACGCGGATCTCCTGCGCCGACAGCCAAGGCACCACCGGAAGAGGCCTCGCGAGCAAATCGAGCGCACGTGCTTCGACGTCGCCGAAATCGCGCAGCAGATACGCCGCCTCCAGGCGCTCCAGCGCAATCTCCACGGACAGCGTTTGCTCGTCCTGGGTGGCGCGGTCGCCGAGGAGCGCCTGCGCGCTCTCCAGGAGGCTGGCCATCAATCGGTAGGAGCTCGCGGCCTTGGCGACGCGCGCGGCCTCCAGGTTCACCCGCGCGACGTCATTGCGCTCCTCCACGGACGTGATTCGCGCCGCGCCCTGGTTCATGTGCCGCACGAGCTCCAGGAGTTGCTGTGGCGTGCCCCCTTCGGCTCGATACCGCGCCCAGAGCCGCCGGCCGATTTCGAGGTGCGCGAGGACGCGCTGCTCCGGCGAGATCCGCTCGTAGCTCGCCTGCTGCACGCGGTCGTGCAAGAACCGGTACGAAGCGTCCAGCGCTCCGTCGCCGACCGCCCCGAGCGCCTGCGCGGGGCGATACGCCCCATCGACCGGCACGACGAGCTCCTCCTGCAGCGCCGGCCACAACGCCCCCGTCACCTGGGCGCGCTCCCATCCGCTCAATCGCTCCAGATCCTGGAGATGGAACGTATGCCCTGCGCACGCCGCGAGCCCGAGGAGCTGCTGCGTCGCCTCCGGCATTTCGCGCACCTTGTCCGTCAGGAGCGACACCACGTTGTCGGTGACCTGCGCGCGCTCCAGGTCCGCTTGGTTCCAGCGCCATTCCCCGCTCTCCGGGTCCCTCACCACCTGCTTCTGCCGGTGCAGGGTGAGCAGCAATTGCTCCAAGAAGAATGGGTTTCCGCGCGTCTTTTGCCATTGCACGCGCGCCAGCGGCTCCACGCGACGCGGCTCGCTCTCGAGCGTGCGTGAAAGCCACTTTTGCACCTGCTCTTCCGACAGCGGTCCCACCGTCAGCCTCGACACCTTGGCTTCGCTCGCCTCGGTGGCCTCCACGAGTTTCCACAAGGGATGCTCGGGTGGTGTCTCGTTGTCACGGTAGGCCCCGATGACCAGCAGCGAGTTTCGCTCCACGTCCGTCAGCAGCGTCTGCAAAATGATCAGCGTGGCGCCGTCGGCCCATTGCATGTCGTCCAGGAACATGACGAGCGGTGGGTTTGGCGTCGTGACGGCTCGAACGAAGTTCAGCCACGTCAGCTTTTGTCGATTGAGCACCTGATCGCCCTCCACGGGCGGCACCGGCGGCAGCTTGCCCATGACGAGGTCGAGCTCGGGCACGACGTCCGCGATCAGCCGCGCGTTGTCCCCGACCTCGTCTCGGATCCGAGCGCGCCAGGTCTCGAGGACCGACTTCGGGCTCGACAGCCATTGCCGCATCAGCCCCCCGAAGGCCTGGGCGATCGCTGCGTACGGCGTCGACCGCGCGAGCTGGTCGTGTTTGCCAGCGATCAAGAGGCCGCGCCCGGCCTTCGCGATGTCGTGGTAGACCGTGCGCACCAGCGCCGTCTTGCCAATGCCCGAGGGCCCGCCGACGAGCAAGAGCTCCGCCGCGCCCCGCGCCGCGCGGGCAAACGATTCGCCGACCCGCTCGACGTCCTGCTCTCGCCCCACGAGCACCTGCGGCAACCGCAGCTTCCGGGAAAAATCCTTTTTCCCGAGCGCAAAGGGCTCCACCGTGCCGCGCTCCTGGAGCGCGCGGAGCGCCTCCTCCAGATCCTCGGCCACGCCTTTGGCGGTCTGGTATCGCCGGTCGGGATCCTTCGCCAGGAGCTTCGATACGATCGCCGCCACGGCGCTCGGCACCTCCGGCGCGACCTCATCGAGCGGAGGCGGGGTCTTGGCGAGGTGCGCGTGCACCAGCGAGAGCGGATCGCGGTCCGTGAAGGGCCGCCGCCCCGACAGCACCTCGAAGAGCGTCACGCCCAGCGAATAAAGATCCGTGCGCGTATCGAGCGCGCGCGCCGTGCGCCCCGTTTGCTCCGGCGAGATATAAGCAAGTGTCCCGTCCAGCGCTTCGGGAATGCTCGCCTCGGTCGCCTCCTGGGACAAGAGCGACGCGATGCCGAAATCGAGCAGGGTGATCTGCTCGCACGTGTCGTCCACGAGCACGTTTTGCGGCTTGACGTCCTTGTGCATCACGCCGGCGGCATGCACGCCTTCGAGCACCCGAGCGAGGCATCGCCCGAACCGCAGCCCGGCCGAAAGCGGCAAACGACCCTTCTTGGCGAGCACCTGATCGACCGATTGGAATCCAGGGTCTTCGAGCACCAGCGCCACCGTGCCGTCCCGCTGCTCGAACGCATGCACGCGCGCCACGCCGGGCACGGCGGCGAGCTGCCGGAGCACTTGATGCTCGTGGACCAATCGTCCCATGACGCGCGGGGTCGGCACCTCGGCGAGCGGGATCTTGATCGCCACCCTCGCGCCCGAGGCGAGATGCACCGCACGATGAACGCGTGTCTCGCTCCCTTCGTAAGCGAGGTCCCCCAATCCGTACGCCGACAGATCCATCCGCGAACCCCTCCCGTGCGTCCCGTCCAGGTGCACGATGTCCGAGCTTGCAACAGGTTAACCTCGGCGAGGTGATGCAGGTCAATGCAATTTTGAACGATGCCTCGCAGCCTTGCAACGTCGCGTACATCGTTCGTGCAATGGCCAACCGCGTGCCTCGTCGCAGATCATGGCTAGTGTTGCGCGAGACCGTGTGTGCACACCATCGAGGCACACGCCCGTCAAGCGTGTGTGGATAGAGTCACGCCCACGCCGCGGGTTTGCATTTTTGCATGCATCGCCGAGCCTGCATTTCCAGTGTTTCCTGAAGTGACGTCAATGGATTGGCGCTTTACTGTCGTGGCGCTTCTTGATAGGGTTCTCGCTCTCTATTTGGGAGCCGATGAACGCGCTGACGCAATACAATGGACTCGTGGTCGCGGTCGACGACAATCCCGTCAACCTCGATACGCTTCTCGAGGCATTGTCGGGCGAGCGTCTGGACCTCGCCGTCGCCACGGATGGCACCATGGCGATGGGCCTGATCGAGCGCGAGCAGCCGGATCTCGTTCTCCTCGACGTCATGTTGCCGGACATCGACGGCTTCGAGGTGTGCAGGCGGCTGAAGGCCAATCCACAAACCGCCGACACCCAGGTCGTCTTCATGACCTCCTTGAGCCATCGAGAGCACAGGCTGCAGGGGCTGCACGCGGGCGCCGTGGATTACATCAGCAAGCCCTTCGATTCCGAGGAGCTCCTGGCGCGCATACGCCCGCACATCGCCGTCCGGCGCATGACCCGGGCGCTGCAGGAAAGAAACACGATCCTGGAGGAGGAAATCCGCAAGCGCGCCGCCGTCGAGGCCGCGCGCGAGGCGCTCCTCGGCGAGCTCATGACCCGCTCCGACGAGCTGCGCGACGCCAAGGAGCGGCTCGAGCGCGAGCTCGTCGAGAAAAACCGCGCGAATGCGGAGAAGACCGCGCTCCACGAGCAGATCATCGCCGCGCAGCACAGCCGGCTCCTCGAGCTCTCCACGCCGCTCATTCCGATCACGGATCGCATCCTGGTCATGCCGCTCATCGGTACGATGGACGCCGACCGGGCCCAGCAAGCCATCGAGGCCATGCTCCAGGGGGCCAGCTGCCGATCCGCCGAGTTCGTCATTCTCGACATCACGGGCCTCAAACACGTGGACGCGGACGTCGCCGGCATGCTCGTCGCCGCGGCGAACGGCCTGCGGCTCCTGGGGACGCGCACGGTGATCACCGGGATCCGTTCGGAGGTGGCCCGGACGCTCGTCCACATCGACGCATCCCTGCAAGGTATCGTCACGAAGGCGACGCTCCAGGACGGCATCGCCGTCGCAATGCAGGCCGCCCGCCATCGAAGATAGGGCAGCTTCCGGATCGCGTGCCCCGCCGAGGACACGATCCGCTTGCCGCTGCCGTCACCGCATCGGGAGCCGATCCGCCACCCGCAGCGCCGCATACCGCGCGAGCCCTCGCGCCCACGCGCCGAGATCCTCGCGCAGCGGGGTTTGTCCGAGCACCCACCGCACGCCGAGCGCAGCCTCCGTGCGTGGCACCGGAAACCCGCCGACGTCGTAAAACGGCGCGAGCGCCGCGCGCCGGAGAGGCCCCGGATCAAAGGCTCGGACGAGCGCGGGATCGACGCTCGCGGCGCCGAGCGTTCGTAAGGTCGAGAGGACCACGAACATCACCGTCCCGAGCCGGAATTCCCGCGCCCTCTCGACGAGGATCTCCCTGTCGAGCCCTCCTCGCAGCAAGAGCTCCAGATCGATCCACGCAAGCTCGTGCCGGAACTCGTGCCCCGCGGCATGCAGCGCCACGAGCAGCGCATGATCCTCCGCCGATGGCACGAGCAACGCCGCAAGCCCCGGCGCGGGCTTCGCGCGTTCTTCCACCGCCTCCACGTCGATCGGCCGCGGCACGATCTTGTCGAGCGTCCCGTGCACCTCCACGAGCAGGCGCATCTCCCCGGCGCGCGCGACGAGCTGCGTCTCGCCGAGCATTCCACGACTCTTCGGGCGAAAGCGATTCTCGTGCACCGTGAGCCCCGCCGCCGCGAGCGCCTCGATCACCGCGCGCTCTCGGCGCGGCGGCACGAGCAGATCCACATCGGACATCGGCCGCGCCGCAGCCGAGGGGTACACCGTGAGCGCGAGCGCCGCGCCTTTCACGAGCATCGCGCGCTCCCCTCGCGCCACGAGCGCGCGCGAGATCTGCCCGAGCACGTGCGCCCGTAGCATGGCCTCGGCGTGCGCCTCGGGCGCCTTCGCGGGCATCACGGCGCGCGGATCACGCAGCAGATCGAGGAGCGGCATCGGGGGCGGCGTCATGCGGAGAGCCGAACGACGTGCTTGGCGAAGCCGAGCACGGCAGGATCGTGGACGGCGGCAATGACACGCCGGCGCTCGGCGAGGCGGCAAAGCAGGCTGGCGAGCTCGGCGACGCTCGCGGCGTCGAGGTGGGCCTCGGGTTCATCGAGCACCACGAGATCGGCCTCGCGCACGAGCGCCCGCGCGAGCATCACGCGCCGCGCCTGCCCGCGCGAGAGCGAGCCGAGGCGCACCGCGAGCGCCGCCGCATCGGAGCCGGCGCGGGCCCGGAGCGAGTCCCAGAGCCCCACCTCGTCGAGCGCAGAGGCGAGGCGCGCGTCGGGCGCGTCCGCGTCGAAGGCACGCAGGGACGCGGCGATCGTCGCGTCGGGCGGCGCGAACGGCTCTTGCGAGACGAACGCGATCCGAGCGCCGAACCGCGCGTTCCCCGGCGTCGGAGGCTCCTCACCGTCGACGAGGACACGCCCTTTGTCCGGACGAACCAACCCGAGCAGGAGGTAGAGCAGCGTAGTTTTTCCCGCTCCGTTCGGGCCGAGCACGGCGAGGCTCTCGCCGGCCGGCAGCACGAGCGAGACGTCCCGGAGCGCGAGCGTCTTCGACGCCCCGGAAGCACCTTCCCGCGGCGGGTACGCATATCCCACGCCGTCGAGCCTGATCTCGGCGCGAGGATCGACCCCACGAGCGGGCGCGTCCATCGGCGCGAGCAGATCCTCCGCCTCGCCCTTCGCGAGCATGTCCCCGAGCGACGCGAGCTCGCCCCGCGCATGAACGAAATTGCCGAGCCCCGCGATCGTCATCTGCAGCGTCGGGATCGCGGCGAGCACGAGGAGGAGCGACCGGTGCACGTCACGCCCTTCGCCGGCCTCGAACGCCTTCACGCCGAAGAGCTCCGCCGCGCCGAGCGCCGCCGCGATCGTCGCGAGCAGCGCGCCCCAGCCCGCGATCGCGCTCGTGGCGCGGGCACGAAGCTCCGCCGAGGACCACGCCGACACCTCGGCCCGGACCTCCGCGGCGAAGGCCCGCGCGCGCCCATGCGCGACGAGCTCGGCGGCGCCGGCGAACCCCGCGGACGCCCGCGCGAGAAGCACGCGCGACCGCTCGAACACCACGTCCCACGCGGCCTCCACGCGCGAGGCGCCGAGCATCGTGACGAGCCCGCCCGCGAGGCCCGCGGCGACGAGCGGCGCGAGCGCGGAGGCGCCGAGCGCCGAGACGAGCAGCGCGGTCACGACGGGCACGGCGATCGCGCCCGCGAGCAGGATCGCGACGCCCTCCACGGCCCAGCTCACGAGCACGGGCAGCGCCGTGGAGAGCCGCGCGGACGTCACCTCCGGCGGCGGCATCGCCACGACCGCGCCGCGCTCGAGGGGCGCGATGAAGAGGTCCACGAGGCGCAGGCGCACCTCGCGCGCGAGGGCGTCGGCGGCCCGCGCGCGGACGAAGCTCAGGGCGGACGCGGCGGCGAGCAGGACGAGCGCGTCGCGGGGCCCGCGATCGCCGAGCCAGAGGGCCGCGAGCGGCAGGGCCACGCGTTGCGCGCACGCGGAGGCCGCGACGACGACGAGGCTCGGCCCGGCCCCGCGCAGCAGCGCGCGCGCGGGGGCGAGGGAGGTTCGTGGAGAGATCGGGGCCTGCTCGGACACGTGCGTGGAGGACATTTGCGGGCGAGCTCGGCCATGAACTTCACCCGGGGGCGTCCCGGCTTGATAGCATCGGCGCGGCCGCCGCGGGGACGCGGCGAGCCTTCACGCGAGCACCCCGATGTCGACCTTCCCCACCGCTGCCCGCTCGTCTCGGTTTCGTGGCCACGCGCGAGCCCTGTCGCTCCTCTCGGCGCTCGCGTTCGCGGGCCTCTCCTTCGCGGCGTGCAGCCGCACCGGCATCGGCGCGCCCCCGGAGGAGTCCATCACGGGGCCGGGCGGCGCAGGCGGCGCAGGCGGTCAAGGCGGCGTGGGCGGCGCGACCTCGACCTCCACGAGCACGGGCGGCGGCGGTCAAGGCGGCGTCGGTGGCTCGCTCCCGTGCGTCGTGGGCCAAGATTGCGTCGACGCCGACCCCTGCACGACGGACGCCTGCGTCGACGGCGTCTGTCAAAACGGCCCGCGCGACGACGACGCGGACGGTTTTCCCCCGCTCGCGTGCGGCGGCGCGGACTGCAATGATTTGAACCCCAAGGTGTTTCCCGGCAGCCCCGAGATCTGCACCGACGCGGCCGACAACGACTGCAACGGCGTGGCCGACTGCGCCGATCCCGCCTGCCTGCTCGCGCCCACCTGCGGCTGCGTGCCCAAGCCGGGCGGCGAATCGTGCGCGAACGGCGAGGACGACGACTGCGACACCATCGTCGACTGCTTCGACACCGATTGCGTGGGCACGCCGGCCTGCGGCTGCAAGCCGAGCGAGGCGCTCGATTGCGACAACGGGTTCGACGACGACTGCGACGGCAGCATCGACTGCGACGATCCCGACTGCTTCGGCTCCACCTCTTGCTCGTGTCAGGCGCAGACCGAGCTCTGCAGCTCGGGGGCCGACGAGGACTGCGATCTGCTGGTCGATTGCGCCGATCCCGATTGCTTCGGCATCTTCCCGTGCGCCTGCCAGCCGCCGGGCACGCCCGAGGTCTGCACGGGCGGCGTCGACGAGGATTGCGACAAGCTCGTCGATTGCGCCGATCCGAGCTGCATCGTCTCGCCGGCCTGCCAGAACTGCACGGCCGAGATCTGCGACGACGGCAAGGACAACAACTGCGACAACAAGATCGACTGCGCCGATCCGGCCTGCTTCTTCTCGCCGAGCTGCGCGCCCAAGCCCGAGGTCTGCAACAACGGGCTCGACGACGACAACGACACGCTCGTCGACTGCCAGGATCCCGACTGCGCGAACAACCCGATCTGCATCCTCCAGCAGGCGAACTGCCTGTCGCCGAAGCTCATCCCCGGCACGGGCCAGTACACGGGCGACACCACGGGCAACGTGAGCGAGACGAAGGGCGTCTGCGGCGGCGACGCCGGCGAGGCGGTCTTCTATTTCGTGCTGAACCAGCCCTCGCGCGTCCACCTCGACTCCATCGGGACGAGCTTCGACTCGACGCTCTACGTGCGCACCGGCAAATGCAACTCCGGCAAGGAGATCGGCTGCGACGACGACAGCGCGGGCGTCACCTGGTCGGCGAAGCTCGATTTCACGCTGCTCTATCCGGGCACGTATTACGTCTTCCTCGACGGGTACACCGTCGATCCGCAGCAAGGCGCGAACGAGGGGCCGTTCGTGCTCAACGTCGAGATCGAGCCGAACCCGAAGGAGAAGTGCGACGACGGCAAGGACAACGACGGCGACATCTACGTCGACTGCGCCGATCCGGACTGCGCGAGCTTCGGCACGTGCGCGACCTGCCTGAACGGCGGTCCCGGCAAGCCCGAGCTCGGCACCGCGGCTTGCAAGAACGGCCTCGACGACGACTGCGACGGCGCCGCCGACTGCGCGGACGAGGACTGCAGCGCGAGCGATTATTACGTCACCGAGTGCTGCGACGGCCTCGACGAGAACGGCAACCAGATCCCGGACGATTTCAACTGCCGCTGCGCCTCGGACGCCGACTGCTCGGGCGGGCAGATCTGCTACACGCACACCGCCTACGCCTGCGGCATCCCCTGCACGCAGTACTTCGGCGACGTCTGCCCGTTCGTCGCGGCAGGATCGTATTGCAATCCCGCGACGAACCAATGCGAGTTCTGAGCCGGGCGGATGATCGAGCGCATCGTTTACGTGCCGATCGCTTGCAGCATGCCGCTCCTCCATGCGGCGGCGCGGGGCTTCTTCGAGCAGAAGGGGCTCTCGGTGGAGCTGCGCCGCGCCCCGAGCTGGGACGCCGTGCGGCGGCTGCTCACGCACGACAAGGTCGACGCGGCGCACGTCCTCGCGCCCCTCGCCCTCGCCACCGGCCTCGGGATCGACGGCCGCGCCGCTCCCATTCGCGCGCGCGCCCTCCAGAACCAGAACGGCAGCACGCTCCTCGTGGGCAAGGCCCACGGCCCGATCACCGCGCCGCACGACCTCGTCGGCAAGGTGATCGGCGTGCCGCACCGCTTCTCGATGCAGTATTACCTGCTCTGCGACTGGCTCGCGCGCGGAGGCGTGAATCCGCTCATGGACGTCACGATCCGCGAGGTCCCGCCCCCGCGCATGCCGCGCTGGCTTGCCCTCGGCCGCATCGACGGTGCGGTGGCCCCCGAGCCGTTCGCGCAGCTCATCGTCGATCGAGGCATCGGCGTGGCCTGCCTGCAGAGCCGTGAGGTTTGGCAGGGCCATCCTTGCTGCACACTCTCGTTCGGTCCGACGCTCTGGCGCGAGAGGCCCGAGCACGCACGCGCGCTGCTCGAAGCCGTCGTCGAGGCCCAGGCCGAGCTCGAGCGCATGGATCCGGAAGGCCGCCGCGCCGCCGCCGGCCTCGTCGTCGCCAAGGGATACCTGCCCGTGGAGGCCCGCTCCGCCCTCGAAAAAGCCCTCGCCGGCGAGCCCATGGGCCCGAGCGACACCCTCGGCCCCGATCGCCTCGGCTTCGCGCCCACGCCGTTCGTCGAATACGGCGTGTGGATCCTCGCGCAAATGCAGCGCTGGGGGCAGCTCGCGGGGGACGTCGAGCACCACGCCGCCGCGGGCGAGATCTTCGAGGCCGGGCCGGCGCGCGCGATCGCGGCGCGCCTCGGCATGAAGGACGCCGCCCCGCGCCTCGACGGCGTGCGCGGCTTCTCGTTCGACGATCCGCTCGGAGCCGTGCGCGCCGCGCCGTTCTGCGCGCATCGCGCCGAGCACCGGCCGCCGCCGACGTGCACCCTCTCCGCGCCTGCCCGTGACCGCATCCAGAGCATCCTCGAGAGACTCGCCGACATGGCGTGGGGCGCGCCCGATCTCGGGGTCTCGACCTTCGAGGACGACGAGCTCGGCGAGCTCGAGCGCGCGCTCGACGAGTCCCTCCGGGCCCGCGCGTTCGCCGAGGAGGCGCTCGTCGAGCACATGGAGCTCGAAGAGGCGCACGCGCGGCAAGACGCGCGGATCGAGGCGCAACGCGCGCTCATCCGCGAGCTCGGCGCGCCCCTCGCGCCCGTGCTCCCGGGCGTCTTGCTCCTGCCGCTCGTGGGTCGCATCGATCGGGAGCGCGCGGCGGACATCGAGGAGCGCGCGCTGCGCGCGGCCTGGGAAACGTCGGCGCGCCGCGTGATCGTGGACGTGACCGGCGCGCGCCGGATCGACGACGAAGCTCTCGGGCTGGTCTTGCGCCTCTCGCGCGCGCTCCGCCTGGTCGGCGCCGAGTGTCTGCTCGTCGGGGTCTCGCCGGAGGCCGCGCGGACGCTCGCGTCGAGCCCCGATCCGGCCGCCTTGCCGCGCTGCGTGCGTGATCTCTCGGCGGCCCTCGGGGCGCCGGAGCGCGTAAATCCCCGGTGATTTCGCGCAGGAACGAGCGCATCTCGTTCCGGAATTCCCCGATGGAGGATCAGGATCTTCACGGGTTTCGCGGCCCGGCCCGAGCGGGGAAGAATTCCCACAAATCATGGATCGTGCTGGACATTGGGAGGGGGATTCTGGGAGCGATCTCTTCTTCACCTCGGACGCTCGATCCACGCTTCCGCGCGAGGAGGGCGGAGCGCCCGTGCGGCGCGGCGACACGCACGCGTGCGGCGCGCTTCGGCGTCTCGCTTGCCTCGAAGAGATCACGAGCGCGCTCCTCACGGCGACGAGCGAAGACGCCGTCGCGAGGGTGATCCTCGATCTCGGCGCGGCTGCGCTCGGCGCGAGCGCGGCGGTCGTCGCGACGGTCGAGGGCGACGCGCTCGTGATCCTCGACGCGAAAGGCATGCACGACGAGGCGCTCGCGCGGTGGCGAAGGCACGCGCTCGACGCCGCGACCCCGATCGCGATCGCCGCGCGAAAGCGGGCGCCGGTGTTCATCGAGACCGAGGCGGAGTGGGCGGCCCTCTGTCCGGACGCCGCGCGCGCCCCGCTCGGACCTCGCGGACCCCGCATCGCGCTCCCGCTCCTTCTGGGGGATCGTGTCCTCGGCGCGATCGGCTTCTGCTTCCCGACGAGCGTGCGTTTCACCGAGGAGGACCGGGCGCTCGCCATCATGCTCGGGCGCCAGTGCGCGCTCGCCCTCGATCGGGCGCGCCTCGAAGACGCCGAGCGCAAGGCGCGCGCCGAGCTCGCGCTCATCGCCCGGCGACCCGAGGGTCACCAGCACACGACCGCCGCGGTCGCCGCGGCCCACGCCGCCGACGAGCACAAGAACCGCACGCTCTCCGCGTTCATCGCGGCCTGCCCCGTGGCGGCCATGATCCTCGACACCGACGGCACCGTGCGCGCCTGGAACCCCGCGGCCGAGCGCATGTTCGGCTGGTCCGCGGCCGAGACCGTGGGGAGCTTCTTGCCCATCACGCCGAACCGCCGCGAGACCGAGGTGTTCCTCGCGCGGGTCGCGCAGGGCGAGGTGCTCTCGGGCATCGAGGTCGAGCGCAGGCACAAGCTCGGCCACGCGATCGACATGTCCCTCTACTCGGCGCCCGTCGTGCACGGGGACGGCAGCGTCCAGTGCCTGTCCATCTGCATGGACATCCAGGATCGCAAGCAGGCCGAGGCCGAGCTGCGCCGCGCCTACGAGATCGCCCGCGACGCCGATCGGCGCAAGGACGAGTTCCTCGCGCTCCTCGGCCACGAGCTGCGAAACCCCCTCTCGCCGATCCTCACGGCGCTCTACCTGATGCGCCTCAAGGGGCGCGACGTCGGGCTCGAGCGCGAGCGTGACGTCATCGAGCGCCAGGTCCAGCACCTCGTCTCGCTCGTCGACGACCTGCTCGACGTCTCGCGCATCATGCGCGGCAAGATCCAGCTCGGCACGCGGCCCATGGAGATCGCCTGCGTCTGCTCGAAGGCCATCGAGATCGCGAGCCCGCTCTTCGAGCAGAAGCAGCACGAGCTCCGCGTGGACGTGCCGGCCGAGGGGCTCGTCGTCGACGTGGACGAGGCCCGCATGGCGCAGGTCCTCGCCAACCTGCTCACGAACGCGGCGCGGTACACGGACGCGGGCGGGCACATCGCGATCACCGCGCGGCGCGAGGGCGGCGAGGTCGTGGTCTCCGTGCGTGACGACGGCAGCGGCATCCCGGCCGAGATGCTGCCCGTGATCTTCGACCTCTTCGTGCAGGGCGCGCGCGGGGCCGATCGCGCGGGTGGCGGCCTCGGGATCGGGCTCGGCCTCGTGCGCAGCCTGGTCAAGCTGCACGACGGCACGGTGAGCGCGCGCAGCGAGGGCCCTGGGAAGGGCAGCGAGTTCGAGGTGCGCTTGCCTGCGCTCTCGCCCAGGCGCGCGTCCTCGCCCGACCTCCCCGCGCCCGTCTCGCCGCGGCTCGGCAAGGTGCGACGCGTGCTCGTCGTCGACGACAACCGCGACGCGGCGCAGATGCTCGCCGAGGTGCTCACGAGCCACGGCCACGAGGTCGAGCTCGCGCACGACGGCCCGCAGGCGCTCGCCGTCGCCGCGTCGTTCCGGCCCGAGGTCGGCATCCTCGACATCGGCTTGCCGGTCATGGACGGCTACGAGCTCGCGCTCGAGCTACGCGCGGCCTACGGCGAGCGCATCATGCTCGTCGCGGTGACCGGGTATGGCCAGGAGCACGACAAACGCCGCGCCTTCGACGCGGGTTTTTCCCGGCATTACGTGAAGCCGGTCGCGACGGACGCGCTCCTCCGCGACGTGTTTCCTTGATGGCTCGTTGACGTGCGCTCGGTCGAGCGCGAAGGCGCGGGCGTGGCAGAGGTCCTGCCTCGCCCGGCGGGGCGAGCGCTCAGAAGTGGACGTGGACCTTCGGGCCCTTGCCCTTCCCCTTCCAATGCCAGTGGCCCTTGCCCTTGCCCTTGACGACGACGATGGGCGGGGCCGGGACGACGACGATGGGGGCCCAGTTTGCCACGACGAACAAGCCCACCACGGGCGCGCTCGGGCCCACGACGACGACCGCGCCGGGGTGCCAGCCGCAGAGCACGACGACCGGCGTCGGCGCTTCCTCCGGGTAGACCACGACCGTCAGCTTGTGGGGGTTCGTCTTCACCACGAACTTGCCCGTGAAGTAGAGGCCCTTCGGCTCCGCGTCGAGCTCGACGAACTCGGGCGCGTTCGCCACGACCGCGAGCTTCACCTTCCGCTTGCCGACGGGCATCGGCTTGAGATCGTCGTCGAGCACGTAGACGCGTGACTCGCCCGTCTTCACGTCGGCCACGATCTCGATGAGGTCATCACCCGCGACCTGGAGCACGCCGCCGTTCGGGCCCTTCTTGCCCTCGGGGATCTTCGCTTCGGCGCTCACCTTCGCGGTCGCGACGAGCTCGTGCGTACCGCCCTTGGGCACGTACAGCGTGCTCTTCAAGGGTTTGCCCTTCACCTGGACGTCGTAGCTGACCTCGGTGAGGTCGTCCTCGAGCTTCGGGATGTCGGCCGTGTGGACGCCGGCCTTCGCGTCGAAGACGAGCTTTGCGGTCACGGGCTCCGCGCCTTTGCGCGCGGGCTTCACGATGACCGTGCCGGTCACGCCGTCGTCGAGCGGCGCCCCGTCGGGCGACTTGAAGCGGGCCTTCACCTTGCCTTCCGGCGCGACGGCCCACGTCACGGTCGCAGCTTCGTGTTGCTCCGTGATCGCGTCTTCGGCCGCGATGTTCTCGGCCGTGACCTCGGCCTCGGCCTCGACCTTGTCGTCTTTCTTCGAGCACGCAGGCAGCGCCGCGACCGCGGCGAGCGAGAGCGCGACGAGCGTGGAGTGCAGGAGCTTTTCGAGTCGCATCCCGGACAGCCTACCCCAAAATCGGCCTGCCACGCGATATCGATCACGACGAATCCTTGCCGTTCAAACTTCGTGATCGCGCGCGGGGGGGTGGAATTGCCCCCTGGTCACTGGGATTGGCAGTGCCCTTCGGTGTGCGGGCCCGTCATATTTGTCGTTTGCGGACGGACCAGACGAAGCCGTCGTAGAAAAAATGCATCAGGGCCACGGTCTGGACGAGGCTCCAGAGCGCGCGGCTCCCGTCGGCGCTGATTTCGGCGAGCGCGCCGTACCCGAGGGTCACGCAGGCGAACACGGCGGCGGCGATGGGCGCGCCGAGCCGGAATTGTTGGAGGCGCAACCTTTTGACCAGCACGCGCCGCTCCGACCACCAGACGAGGCCGAAGTACTGCACCGCGTGAAAGAGGTTCATGATGAGAAAGGCTTGCCCGAAAGGATTGAAGCCCCAGGCCCAGATCGAGCAGAGGCCCGTCGTGGCGAGCAAAAACACCTTCGGGACGCTCACGGCATGGCCGCGCCGCGCGAGGCGGACGTACGTGACCACGTAATGCACGAGGAAGAGGCCTCCCCCGAGGATCACGGCCCAGGCGATGGGGCGTTGGTGCGCCGCCATCGCGGCCGGGATCTCGGTCAGGAAGAGGGCGTCGACGTCCTCGAACAGCTCGAACTTCTGGAAATGCGTCAGCATCGTGGCGCCCGAGACGATGGGGCCTGCGTAGAGCAAGAGGTTCAGGCCGAGATCGAGCCCGCGGAGCGTGGTGGGATCGTTGCCCTGGTTCCGCTCGTAAATGCGCCCGAGGCCGAAGGTCTGGAGCGCCGAATGGTAGACGTCCCAGAACGTGACGAGCACCGTGGCGATCACCACGGCCCACATCGAGGTCATCATCGCAGCGAACGCGGCGATCGGGACGACGATGAACCGGAACTTGTGGCGCGGGAACACGTCCGGATTGAGGTGGCTGCGGACGAACACCGCGACGAGGTGGGCGTTCACCACGATCCCGAGCAGGAGCGTGCTCCAGCTGACCCGCTTGCCTTCGAGCCAGAATCGGTCCGTGGCGAGCCAGGTACCCGAGACGAGCGCGCCGACGATCACCGAGGCGACAGGCGGCAGCAGGAAAAACACCCAATCGTAGACGGGGCCCGCGATGTAGACGGATCGGGCCTTCGTGACGCTCTCGGCGGGCCTCGTCGCTTCGAGCGTGGTCATGGCGCGTCCGCGGCCTCGGCGTCGGGCGCGGGCGCGGCAGCGGCCTCGGGCGCGGGATTCGCGAAGCGCAGCGTGACGCCCTTCTCTGCGAGGTGATCGACGAGCCAGAGCACGAACAGGTTGAGCCCGAGCATTTCGAGCGACTCTTCGACCGCGTCGATGAGCCCGTACCCGAGGTTGTGCGCGCCATTCTGCTCGGTCCAGTATCCGAGCGGCAGCTCCATCCCGACGGCGCCGCCCACGTAAATGGCGCCCGCGACGAGGAACCGGATCCTCGTCTTTCGCGGCAAATGCCGCAGGAACGGCACGTACGCGAGGCCGAGGACGAGCACCAGGATCGCGGCTGGAATCACCCAGCTGAAGTACAGGACCCCCGAGGACTCCACGAGCGTGCCGGCCATTTCGTGGAACTCGAAGACCTCGTCCACGGCGATGTACGCGAAGCCCGCGCAGAGCCCCCACCAGTGCGCGACGAACCGCTCGCCCGCCCGCCTCGTCGCCGCGGCGGCGAGCGCGAGCAGGAGCGACGTGAGCCAGAGGAGCGCCGCCGTGTAGAGCGTCGGCACGTTGCCCTCGTAACTCATCGACAGGAAAGGCACGATCCCGCTCCGGTTCGGCAGCTTGTAGAGGGGCTTCAGCACCTCCACGAGCACGCCCGCGAGGACCACGAGGCCCATGGGTACGAAAAGGAGCGGCCGGAGCCTCGATTTCGACAGGACGACGTTAATCACGGCTTCCTCTGCGTTCGCCCTTCGATCGGGCTCATCATGCACCCAGGCGAAGGCCACGCGCAAGCGTCACGTTCGTGGTATCAAGGGTCCGTGCACGACGGTCGCCCCAGCTTGACATCCATGGCCGTGGCCACGATCCGGGCGCTTTACACCGATCTTCCGGCGCCGTTCGCCGGCGCGAAGGATCCCATCGCGACTGCGCTCGTCCCGCGGCCGCTTTCGCTCGCGGCGCGCCTCGCCTCGCGCGCGGCGTTCTCGGATCGCGCGACCGGGCTCGTACATCGCGGGCTCGGGCTCGCGTCGCTCGGCATGACGTACCACGTCGCGCTGCGCACGCAGGCGATCGACGACGCGCTTCGCGAGGGCCTCGCCGAGGGCGTGCGGCAGGTCGTCGTGCTCGGGGCCGGGCTCGATGGGCGGGCATATCGCATGGACGAGCTCGCCGACGCGGCCGTTTTCGAAGTCGATCACCCGAGCACGCAGCGCGACAAACGGGCGCGCCTGCGCGCCGCGCGGATCGAGCCCAAGGCGCGCGAGGTGCGGCTCGTGCCCGTCGATTTCGAGCGTGACGACCTCGGCGCCTCGCTCGCGCGGGAGGGTTTTTCCGCGGACGAGCCCTCGTTCTGGATATGGGAGGGCGTCACCGTGTATCTCACGCGCGCGGCCATTTCGGGCACGCTCCACGCCGTCGGCGCAGCGAGCGCGCCGGGCAGCCGGCTCGCGCTCACGTACGTGCCCCCGCGCGAGCCCAGGATCGAGCGGGTTTTGCTCGCGGGCGGGCACCTCGTGGCGCGTCTGCTCGGCGAGCCCATTCGTGGATTCATCGCGCCCGACGACCTCGCCGCGCTCGGCCGGGACGCGGGGCTCGACGTCCTCCGCGACGAGGGCGCGGACGCCTGGGCCGCGCGGTACTGGTCGACCGATTACGAGGGCATTTTCGAGTGGGAGCGCCTCGCGATCCTGGAGCGGCGCGCCGCGTAAACGAGCCGCCTCGTTGAAAACGATACGCTCCAGCGCGTCGCACGATTCTTGCTGGACGCAAGAAGGAGGGTGACGGAGCGCGGAGCCTGTGGAATCGTCTTTCGCGCGGACTCGCCGTCGGGCGCCTGAACGGCGACACGTTGCTCGATTTCCTGGTGTCGAACTACGCGACCAGGTTCGTCGGCGCCATCCTGTCGACCCCTTGACGGGCACTCCGCGCGCCTCGCGAATCGGCGGGGCTCCTGGTACCATGAGCCCATGAAGTACCCTCTTTCGTTTCTTGTCTTCTCGGCCTGGCTCGTGGGCTGCGGGCCCGTGGTGGAGACGAACGAAACGTCCGCATCCGGGAGCGGCGGCGCCGGGGCTTCCGGCGCGGGTGGCTCCGGAAGCTCCGGCGGCTGGTCCGGCGTGGGCGGCTTCGACGCGGGGCCGTCCGCGTTGTGCGAGCCGCTCACGAAGCCTTCGGTCGACATGCTGCCGCTTTGTGGCTCGGGAGACGCGCCTTGCCAGATCCTCGAAGAGGAGCTGCTCGCCGTCCCGCCCGCATACCGGAATGACGCCCCGGCGCTCTCGCTCGACGCGGTCTGCAATCCCCGCATCCTCTTTTCGTCGGCCGAGGGCGAATACAAGGGGTTTTTCGCGGTACGCAAGGCCGTGGGTGACTGGGAGGTGAATCCGACGCCGTTCCCCGTGGCCGCGGCCGGGCTCGTGTCGGTCGCGCCGGATCTGCCGGTCGCGCTCGTGAATGACGGGGCCTTCGGTGCTTCGTTGTGGTCGTTCTCCGCGGCGGGGTGGGACCTCGTCGAAAACGTCCCGAAGGAGGGCACGAACCTCGTCCGGGGATTCGCGATCGGAAACACCGGGGAGCTCTTCGCTGGATTCCGCGGCCCCGCCGATGAGCTCCTTTTCGGGAGATATGGTTCGTCCTGGTCCGTCGAAACGCTGGGCGGGACTCCCTTTCCGTTCCCGGTCGCTGTCTCGCCCGAGGGCGCGCCGCACCTCGTCGCGTGGGAAGTGGTGAACGGCGCGTGGGAGATTCATTGGCATGCGCCGCCGCTCGCGCACGAGGTCGCCATGCCGCTCGGCTCGGGGACGCTGCAAGCGGACGCGTATCGCCTCGCGCTCGCGGCGACCGCGGCGGACGCGGCGAATCCCCAGGGCAAACCGCACGTCCTCGCCTTGCGTCAGCTCCCGGATTTCACGTTCGAGCTCGTGTACATGACGCGCGAGGGGAAGAATGCGTGGACGGCCACGCCCCTCGATGAGGTGCCGCAGGGGAGCACGGTGTATCCGCTGGGAATCGTGACCGACGCGGCGGGCGCCGTGCGGCTCTTTTATTCGCGGTTCGAGATCGGCGCGCCGACCACGGGGCGGCTCGTCGTGGCCGCGCCGCATCCCGGCGGGATCACGCAGGCCGTCGTGACGGAAGGTTTTGCCGCATTCGGCGCCACGTTCGACCGCGACGGGGCCGGCCGGATTCACGTCGCGCTGTACGAGCTCGGGACCATGAGCGACGTCGGGATCCGATACCTCGTGCTCGGCCCGTGATCCGCTAGAACCCGCCTTCGACGCCGATGCTCGGGATCACGAGCGGCCCGATCTCCTCGGGCGCGCATCCGTCCTGGAACGTGCATTCGTATTGCGTCACCTCCTTGCCGGCGGTCGCGTTCAGCACCTCCACGGTGAACGAGAGCCAGCGGCCGTTCGGAAACGTCCATCGCTTTTCCAGGCGCACGTCGAGGCGGAAGAACGCGGGCAGGCGCTCGGGCAGGTCGAGGCTCTGCACATAGGCGGCGAGCAATTTCTGGAGTTGCTCGCGCTGCGCGTGCTCCTCGGGTGTGTCCGGGAGATCCGGGCCGTCCTCGGGATCGGTTGGCAGGCCGAGATCGCGGCGGCGGACCCGGTAATCGAGGATCATGGGCGAGCCTGTGTAAAAGACGATGCGGCCGCCGAGCTTCCAGTTCCTGCCGAGATCGTACGAGGCCGCGAGGTTCATGACGTGCCTCCGATCGTAGGCCGATTCGAACGTCTCGGTCCCGATGTGGCGCAGCGAGCGCGAGAGCGTGTACGAGAGGAACCCCCCGAGGCGCTTCGACAGGCTGCGGCGGAGATACAGCTCCATGCCGTACGTGCTGCCGATCCCCCGGAGCTCCGCTTGCCGCGCATAGCCGAGCTCGGTGGCGGGCGGGCGATTGCCGATCGGATCACTCAGGTTGAAGAACGCGCCACGAAAACCCGTCACGGTTGCGGTGATGTCGAAGGGCAATGCCATCTCGACACCGACGCTCGACAGGAGCCCCGTCTGCACGCCGCCCTGCAATCCCCCGATCTGGAGGCCCGGTGCGGCGCCGAGGAAGCTCGGGGGCTGGTGCGTCACGCCAAACGCGCCGACGAGCGTGAAGCGCTTTCCGATCTCGAGGCGGCTCGCGAGCCGCGGATCGAACGTCGCCTTGGCGACGCCGTCGGACGTGAAGATGTCGGAGCGCACGCCCGGGACGAGCTCCAGCGCGGGCAGGGGGCGGATCACGGCGTCGGCCCACACGGCGGCAGTGAAATCGTCGCGGCTCGTGAGCTGACGCATGAGCGCGAGGTCGTTCGGGCTCGGCGCGTCGTCGTCGTTTTCCTCGATGTCGATATCGAAGCGCTCGACGTACGCGTCGGCGCCGGCGCGCACGGTCACGATCTCCGAGGGGCGCAAGGTGAGCTCGGTGCGCGAGCCGAAGAGCCACGTCGTACCGGCATTCTCGCCGCCGCGGGCCTGGCTCTCGTCGTAGCCGAGCGTGATGGCGTGGCGCAATTTGCCGTGCTCGCCGAGCCTCCGATCGTAACGAAAATCGACGCGGTGGAACTGTCCGGCCACGACGGTCTCTTTCTCGCCGTCGTCGTCGTCGATCTGCGCGAGGTAGTCGTGCGAGCCGAAAGCGAACACGCCGATGCGATCGTTCGGTGTGAGGTCGTAATGGAGTCGCGCCTGGTAGTCCCAGTAGCCGAGCTCGACGCCTGGGGAGGCGAGCTTCAGGACGAGCTCGGGATACGCATACCGGCCGGCGACGAGCGCGGCGCCGCGGCCATTCGCGAAGGGCGCCTCGACCATCGCGCCCGCGTCGAAGAGGCGGATGTTGCCCTCGCCGTGCAGGCGGTTCTCGGGCTCGCGGATCGTGCCGGTGACGATGCCGCCCGTGAACCGGCCATAACGCGAAGGGAAGCCGCCGGGATAGAGGTCCACGCGATCGACGAGCCCGGGGTGAATGACGCTCGGCCCCGCGGCCACGTGGAAGAGGAGCGGGACGCGGATGCCGTCGATGAAATACCCCACGTTGCCGGGCGGCGCGCCGCGCACGAAGAAATAAGGGACGCCCGAGGCGATGGGCGTGACGCCAGGCATGGCCTCGATCGCGCGGAATGGATCCCCGAACGCGCCGGGGAGCTGGCGGACCTCGACGCGGGACATCGTGCGCGTCGTCGGCGCCTGATGTTCGCCCTGGACACGGACCTCGATCGCCTCGAGCTCCGGTGGTTTGGCTGGACGCACGGTCGGCGCGGCGCCAGGGAGCGCGGGGTTTTTCGAAGGCGCGGGCGTGGGGGATATTTCTGTAGGCGGCGCGGGCTCGGGGGCGGGCGCGCGGAACGCGACGAGGAAGCGGATGCGGGCGCTGACGGGTTTTCCATTGCGGCGCGCAGGCTCGAACTCCCACGACGCGGCGGCGGCGGCCGCGGCGCTGGCGAAGGGCTCGGGCCCTTCGATCACGCGAGCCTCGGTGACCTTGCCGTCGGAGCGCACCAGAATGGCGAGCATGACATCGGCGTCGCCCGTGGCGCCCTCGGGATAAGGCGGAATCGTGGGCCCGCGCGGCGAGGGCATGGCCGTCTCGGCCGGCGGCTCATTCCCGGGCTCTGCGCGGGCGGGGGTCGTGGCGAGGCCGAGGGCGAGCGCCGCCACGCCGAGGCCGAGGGCGCGGGGGAGGATCGTTTCGTGCGCGCTTCGATGACGCGATCCCGGGGTCGGCATGGTTTGAGCACAAACCTACCACGAACACCCGGACGTGCAGGCTAGCCGCAGAGCATTTGCTCGAGGACGGCCGGGTCGAGCGCGAGGAGCAGCTCTTCGAGCTCCTTCGGCCGAACGGCGTCGCCGAGCACCTCCACGCCGTCCGCCGTCGGCCGGATGCGGAGCTTGACCTTCCGACCCTCGGGATCGGCCGCGTACTCCTCGGGCGTGATGAGGTCGGGCAGGGATTCGACGAATTCGCGCTTCGTCATGACGACACCTCGTCCCATCGCCCGGGGATCGTCCGTGCGCAATGGGGGCATGCTCCGTGGGCGAGCGTGTTCTCCACGAGCGCCCACACGTCTCTTCGAATCACGGCTCGGCCACAGCCCGCGCAATATGTATTGCGTCCCTCCTCGCCGAGCGCGCGTTCGACGTACACGTGCGCGAGCCCGACGTCTCTGGCGATCGCGACGGCGCGGCGCAAGAGGTCGGGGTGTGTCGGGGGCGCTTCCTGGAGGCGGTAATCGGGGTGGAAACGGACGAGGTGCCACGGGGTCTCGGCGCCGAAAGAAACGACGAGCTCGGCGAGGGCGCGGAGCGAGGCGTCGTCCGTGTTCAGGCCCGGAATGAGCGGCGTCGAAATTTCGAGCCACACGCCGCATTCTCTCCAGATCGAGAGAGCATCGAGGACGGGCGCGAGCGGCGCGGCCGTGAGCCTGCGGTGTGAAGCGTCGGCCGGCGTCTTCAGGTCGACGTTGGCGGCGAGCAGGGCCGAGGCGACGAGCCGGGCGGCGTTTTTTGTGACGAACCCGTTGGTCTTCCAAACGATGGCCGGGCCACCGTCGCCCCGGAGCTCAGCGACGTCGAGCGCGAGCTCGGCGGCGAGGAGGGGCTCGGTGTACGAGAAGGCGAGGAGCGCGTTTTTGTCCGCGCACGCCCGGGCGAGCTCCCGCGCTGTGACGGGGCGCGCGGCCCACGGCGCCTCTTCGATGCGGCCGTGCTGCGAGAGGGGGAAATTCTGGCAATACGTGCAGGCGAACGTGCAGCCAGGCGCGGCCACGGTGAGGACGGTTTTTCCGGGATGCACGTGATAAAGGGGCTTGCGCTCGATGGGCTGGGCGTGGAGGACGCTCGTCGCGTAGGTGGCCGTTTCCATCGTGTCGCCGCGTCTCTGCCGGACGTGGCAGCGGCCGCGATCGCCGTCCGCGAGCGCGCACGCGAAGGGGCAGAGGGTGCAGGTGAGGCGCGCGCCGTCTGTCCAGAAAAACCGCGCGGGGCGCCATTCCGGGGAGAGCGTCACGCGAGCACCTGCCCGAGGGCCGCCGCGATCAGGCCTTCGTCGTCGGGGCCGAGGCAGACGGCGCGTTTGCAGCGCCTTTGCCACGCGGGCTCCCGCGGGTGGCCCGGGTAATGGACGAAGAAGCCGGCGAGGTCTTTGGGCGCGGGGACGTCGAGATCCTCCTCGCCGAACGACGGATGCGAGAGGAGCACGATCGTGGGCTCGAGCGGGCCGTGCATGGGCAAGGAGGCGCAGAGCTCGGCGGCGAGGGCGAGGGTTTTTCCGGTATGCACGGGCTCGCGCGCGCGGGCCGTGAGCAATTCGAAGAGGTCGGAGCGGTGGGCGATCGCCCGCGCCTCGTTCTTGCCGCCGGCGGCGATGAAATAGGCCGGGAGGCCCACGTCGAGCAGCGACGCGGCGAGGGCGTGCGCGGCTTGCCGAAGCATGACCTCGACCGGGCCGAAGGCGGTGGGCGAGACGTCGAGGACGAGCACGAGGGGGCGCAAGCGCGGCGGCTCACGGCCGAAGCGGGCGCGGTAGAGCAGGCCGCCGGCGAGGGCGCGGTAATGCCGGAGATCGTCGGGCAAGGCCCATTGCGAGGGGACGAGGTGGAGGAGGTGGCCCGACGAGGAAAAACCCGAAGGCTCGAGCCAGGGGCCGCGCGCCTCCGCGGCGCCGAGGCTCTGCGCGGGGACACGCAACGCGAGGAGGCGGCGATCGAGGGCGATCCGGGGCGCGAGCTGTGACAAACGTCCCAGCATGACGAGCGGCAGCGTGGGATCGTCGGCGCACGCGTCGGGGCCGAGGGAGCCGAGCAAGGCGAGCAGGCGATCGTCGACGGCGTCGAGGGCGTGTTCGAGGTACGCGAGGGGCAAGGGCGGCGCGTCGGGCTCGGAGGCGCCGCCGGCGAGCGCGTCGAGGAGGGCAAAGCGAATCTCGGCGGCGGAGGTATCGTTTGGCGGGGCAAACGATGTGTCTTCGTATTCGCGGAGCAGGAGCAAGACGAGCGCGACGCGGGCGCGCGGAGGCCAGCGGAGCGCGGCGAGGGCGCTCGCGCCGGGGTGGCGCGAGAGGCGCTGCGTTTCGGCGGAAGACGCCTGCCCCGTGGTGACGGCGAGCAAATCGCGGAGGAGCGAGAGCGGGGCCGATCGATTCACGCGGAGCAAGGCGACGAGCGCGCCGGGGAGGGGATCGAGATCCGCGGCGAGCGGGCCCGCGCTGAGGAGGCGCGGCGCGGGCGCGACGGCTTTCACGGTGACCCGCGTGTTCCAGAGGCGCGCGGTGCAAGGGTGCGTGGACGCGAGGAGCACGCCGTCGGGGGAAAAGGCGAGGCGATAGGCGAATTCTTCTGGGAACTCGTAGCGCGCGAGCGGGAGGCCGGTGTGCGTGTCCCAGATTCGAATGGTGCGATCGGCCGAGCCGGAGGCGACGCGGCGGCCTTCGGGGGACCAGGCGACGCAAAAGACGAGGCTCGTATGGCCCGTGAGGCGGAGGATGGGATCCTTCGGGCGGAGGCCGCAGATGATGACGTCCTTGTCCTCGGAGCCGGTGACGAGGCGGTTTCCATCGGGGGACCAGGCGACGCCGTGAATGTCGCCCTTGTGGTGCTGGTGCTCGGCAAAGAGGCCGCCCGGCACGTTCCAGAGGCGCAGCTTGCCGCCCGAGGCGCCCTCGGCGAGGAGCGGCGCCTCAGGGGCGAACGCGACGGAATAGGTCATCGACCAATGGCCGGGGGCGAGCTCGGCCTCGGCCATTGTCCCGAGGTTCACGAGGCGCGCCCCGCGCTGGCCGCCCATGGCGAGGTGCTGGCCGTCCTTCGAGAACGAGAGCTCGAAGACGGCATGGCTGCCTCGGATTTCGCGAATCGTTTTTCCGGTCTCGGCGTCGGCGATGAACACGGAGCCGGTCTTGCGGGCGTACGCGATCTGCTTTCCGTCGCGGGACTCCGCCACGCACAGAATGCCGCGTCCGTATTCGGATTCGCTCTGCTCCCAGACCAGCGTGCCCGTGGGCAGGGCGAGGCGCCGGAGCTTGCCGTCGTCGCGGCCGAAGTAGAGCGCGCGGCCGTCACGGTTGAAGGTGACGGAGCCAGGGCCCTTGCCGAGGTAGCTCTCGGAGAAATCGTCGATGATGCCGAGCGAGGCCGCGCCCGTGGCGCCCTTGAAGGGGCCGACGGGGCCGATCGTCGAGATGTCCTCGGCCACCGGCGCGCGGCCCACCGTGGCGGCCTGGCGCATCACGTACGCGTCGAGCGCGGCCTTGCGCGCGTGCTGCGGCTCGCTCATGCCCCGGCGCTCCCGACCCCCGGGTGTATCCGAATCCGAGGGGATTTGCTAAGGTTCTTTGCAGATGGCGAAGCGGGACACCGGAGAAACGGCCCTCCGCGAGGCGTTCGACGCGGGCCTCGGGAAGGGGCGGGATCCGACGCGCAGCGATGCCGCGGCAGGCGGGAGCAGCCGGACGACGATCCGTTCGCCGTGGCTGGGAAAACCCTGCGCGCGCTGCGGGCACACGTTCCGGCGTGGAGACGCGGTGGAGCCCTCCTCCGCGGCGACGGACGAGGTTCGTCACGGCGGGGTTTGTCCGGACGAGGAGACGGCGTCCACGGCCGGGTCGTCGCAAGAGCGCGAGGCGTTTTACGCGGGGGTCGCCTCCGCGCATCCGCCGCCGCCGTGGCTTCTACTCGTGCGGCTCTCGCCGGGGGATCCGCGGCTCGCGGCGCCGGGGCAGGCGGGGCGGCGGCCTTCGTGTGTGATCTGCGGGCACACGCTGCGGCCGTTCGACGAGGTCGTGGTTTGTCCGTGCAGTCCTGAGGCGCCGCTCTGCCGCGGGGCTGTGCACCGCGACGCGATCCGGACGATGTATTGCTACGACGAGTGGCAGAAGAGCAAGATCGGGCAGCATTGCCCCGTGACCTCGCGGAAGCTCACGTGAGCGGTTTGCCCGAGCGCTTCGCGCGGCACGCGCTCGTGCCCGGCTTCCGGCAGGATCGGCTCGCCGCGGCGACGGTGGTGATCGCGGGCGTCGGCGCGCTTGGGAACGTGGTCGCACAGGCGCTCGCGCTCGCGGGCGTGGGGAAGCTCGTGCTCTGTGATCCCGACGTGGTCGCGGCCTCGAATCTGAGCCGCGCGCCGCTGTTTCGCCCCGCAGACGTGGGGCGGCCGAAGGTGCTCGCGGCGAAGGACACGCTCGCGGCGCTCGCGCCGGAGACGGTGGTGGAGGCGCGGCAGGCGCCGCTCGTGTCGGGCGTGGGGCTCGCGGAGATGCGGGACGCGTCGCTCGTCGTGGGTTGTCTCGACAGCCGCGCGGCGCGGATGTCGCTCGCGGGGCGCGCAGGGCTCGTGCGGGCGCGGTGGATCGACGCGGCGACGTCGGCGTGGGGCGGGGAGGTGCGGCCGTTTCTGGATCCGGAGGGGCCGTGTTATGCGTGCGCGCTCTCGCCCGAGGAGCGCGCGAAGAGCGACGTGCCGTGGAGCTGCATGGATCCGCGCAGGCCCGCAGAGCTCGGGGCGAGCGCGCCCGTCGCGGGCCTCGTGGGCGCGTGGGCGAGCGCGCTCGCGGCGCGGGTGATCATGGGCGCGCCCGCGGCAGCGCACGCGGTCGTGATCGACGTCCTGCGCGGCGCGGCCGAGCCGCTCACGATCGAGCGCGCGCCCGATTGCCCGCTGCACGCGCCGATCGGAGAAGCGACGCGGATTCCGCTCGGGAGCGGCGCGACGGTGGGGGCGCTCCGCGCGGCGCTCGGGCCGGGGGCGCGGCCGCTCGCGTGGCGTCCGCTCTTGCAAAGGCTCGAATGTCCACGCGGAGATCACGCCGAGGACGCGTGGGGCACGTGGGGAGCCCGGGATTGCCCGCGTTGTGGTACGTTGATGCGCGCGCGGACGACGCTCCTCTTCGAGGGCGCGCCCGAGGGGGCGGTCTTGTCGGATCTGGGGGTGGCGCCGCGCGAGATCCTCGCGGTGCTCGGTCGATTCGGAATCACGTACGTGGAGCTTTCCTGATGTCGAACGCGGGACTTCTTCTGGACAGGGCGGAGGCCATCGACGAGCTCGGGCGCGTGGCGGAGACACGCGAGGACGCGCTCACGCTGCTCGGAGGCGCGATCCTCGCGGGCGTGCCGGGCCTCGAAGGGGCGCGTTTGCCGCGGTTCTCCGGGCCGCCGCGCGCGTACTTCCACAAGGTCGCCGAGATCGTCGAGCAAGGCGGCGGGCGCGCGGGGGTCTCGGCGCTGCTCGCCGAGGCGTCGCGGCTCTTCCCCGGCAAGCGCGTCAAGGCCGACGCTGCGCGGGAATCGAGCGCGCCCGCGCTACCCATTTCGATCGCGCTCCCGGAGGAGCTCGGCGACGAGCAGATCCTCGCGATCGTGAAGGCGTCGCGCGGCGTCGCGGCCTCGCTCGGGCGAAGGGCGACGCTCGATCTCGTGAGCCGCGAGGAAGGGGGCCTCTGCGTGTCCTTCGAAGGCGCGAGCGAGGAGGAGGCGGAGGCGATCATGAGGTCGCTCCGCGCCTCGATCGAGCCGTCGATGCGCGTCGAGATCGCGCGCGAGAGCCACGCGTTCCGTGATTATTTCCTCGATCCGCTTCAGGTCGAGGGGCCGGATGGGCAACGGTTCGCGCTCGATCACGTGCGGGCCTCGACGCGGCTCGTGGATGTGGCGCAGGCGATCCTCGGGGCATACGAGGAGGAGTTCTGGCCCATGGGCAAGGGCGAAAAAGCGCTGCCCGTCGTGGATCTGCGGCGGCCCGGTGAGCGCGGGGCGCGGCGGCTCTTCTCGCAGCAGACGCTGCACGATGCGGGCGTGCGGCCCTTCGATCTGCTCGAAGTGCACCCCGAGCGGCGCGCGGGCAGCGTGAATCCGTTTCTCCTGACCGAGAGCCTGGCGATGGTGAAGAACCAGATCCTGGAGTTTGCCGGGACGCACCCCGGCTTCGAGGTGCAGGCGAACGCGCTCGACGTGCCGACGGAGTACCTCGTGCGGTTCCGCGCGCCGGGGTTCGCCCCGGGATCGCCGCCGCGTCGGATCGAGGAGCACGAGGTCTTGCTGGTGATGCCGCCCGATTTCCCGGTGAAGGCGCCGGAGGCGTACTTCCAGCGCGAGGTGTTCCACCCGAACGTGGACGCGAAGTCGGGGCTCGTTTGTCTCGGCGTGCTTGCGGAGAGCTATCGCCCGGGGCTGCATTTCGGTACGGTTTGTCAGATGCTCGTCGACATGGCTTCGTACCGGAACTACGAGCTGCGCGAGTTCTACAACGCCGAGGCCCACGCCTGGGCCGCGTCACCCGAGGGGCAGGCTGCGATCGCGTCGATCGGCGGACGCACCCAGCGCGAGCTTGAAGGCGGCGCGGCGCGGCGCGCGCGCAACGTGAGGATCGAGCGGCTCTCGGCATGATCCGGGCGAAGAAGGCGTTCGGCGTGTCCCCGATCGAGGAGCCGCCGCCGCCGCTCCGGCAGAAGAGCACGCTCGGTCCGCGCGCCTGCGGCTGGCCCGGAGCGGCGCGCGCCGAGGGGCCCGTGGACGTGTTCGTCCGGGAAAACGTGCGCGATTCGCTCGGGGTTTCGTGGGGATTTTCGCGCGAGGTGGAGGAGGGCGGATTCTTGTTCGGCGAGGTGCACCGCGACGCGGACGCGCCTTCGCGGTGGCTCGTCGTGGTGACGGAGGTGATCCGGGCCGAGCACACGGAGGAGGCGCCGGACGCGCTCGTGTTTTCCCCGGAGTCGTTCGCCTCGATGCGGCGGCATGCCGAGGCGACGCGGGGAGGCGCGTCGATCCTCGGCTGGTTTCACACGCACCTCGTCAAGGGGCCGGAGGATCGCGGTTTGTCCGTCGCGGATCGGGATCTGCACTTCTCCACGTTCCGGCGGCCCTGGCAGGTGGCGGCGCTCGTTTGCGTGGATCCGGCGCTCGATCCCGAGGGGCGCGAGGTCGCGTTTTTCGCGCGGCAAGGCGATTTCCTCGTGTCTTGCGCCGTGGAGGTGCTCGCGTGACCGAGCTCGAACACGGTGCGTCGAGACGAACCACGGGGCGGGCCTCGCCGGCCACGGCGATCGCGGCGGAGGTCATCGCGTGGGTGCGTGGGCCCGGCGGAGCACGGCCTCACGGAAGGACGCCGCAAGGGGGGATGGGGTTTCCTTCGTTGCTCGCGCCGCCCGAGGCCCTGCGAGCCGCGGCGGGGGCCCTCGCCTCGATCCACGCGGCGAAGCTCGGCCTGCGCGCGCCGCCGCTCGGAGACGGGAGGCCGCTCGGGCCCGGCGGCGTCGTGCTCGCCGCGGCGGTGGGGCTCGCGGACGCGAAAAGCGTGGCGGAGGCGCTCGCGGAGGCCTGTCCGGAGCTCTCGGGGGCGTGGGATCTCGTGCTGCGCGACGCGATCGTGTCGCGGGCGCTCGCGACGTCGATCGACGCGGATCTCGCGGACATGCTGCGCGCGCGCTCGCCGCTCACGGCCGTGCGGGAGAGGCCCGCGCCCGGCGGGGAGGACGAGACCGTCCTGACGATCGCGGCGCTCGCCGGGCACGCGGACGGGAGAAGGTTGGTGGTCCAAACATTCGCGCGGCCGGGCGCTCCGCGCGAGGTGCGGCGGTTTCGCGCGGCGGCGATGGAGCGGCTCCGCACGGGAGACGCGAGCTTGCTCGATCTCGTGATCGAGGTGTACGAGGCGGCGCTCGTGTTTCATCGCGAGCGCGTGATGGAGGAGATCGCGGCGGCGCGCGCGGTGATCACGGGGCGAGGGGACCCGGAGGCGAAGATCGAGGACACGCTCGCGGTGGCTTCGTTTTACGGCCCGCTCTGGCGGATCCGGAGGGCGCACGGCGAGCTTCTGCGCAAGCGGCACGGGCTCGATCTCGAAGGGATGCTCGAAGGGACGCGGCTGTTTCAGCTCGGCGCGCACCTCTCCGGGGAGGACGCATGAGCCGGACGCTCGTCTCGCTCGCGCCGCTCGGGGACGCCGAGGCGTTTCAGGATGCGCTGTTCAATGCGCAGGATCGGACGCTGCGCGAGGTGCTCGAAGCGTGGCCGGCGCTGTCGCTGGAGCCGCTCGCCGAGGTGCTCGATCGGCGCGTGTCGGACCTGCGGATCAAGGTGGTGACGATCTCCGAGCGCACGCCGGTCTTCTGGCCGCCGGGGCTCACGCTGAAGGCGGCGGCCGCGCCGGTCGTCGCGCCCGCGCCGGTCGTCGCGCCGATCGCGCCCGCGGCGGCGAAGGCGCCTCCTGTCGCGCGAGCGCCCGCCGCGCCCGCCGCGGACGGGCACCCGCAGGCGATCTCGGAGGCGCAGGCCGTGGAGATCGCGTACGGCGACGAGATCGAGCAAGTCGCGTCGTTCCTGCGGGCTGGCCTGTCCGCAATGGTCATTTGCGACAAACTGATCGTGCGGCACCTCTGGCCGCGGATCGTGGCGGCGGCGCGGCTCGATCGGGTGGTGCTGGAGCTGCCGCCCGAGGAAGCGGAAGCGGGGATCGTGCCGCGGGGCCTCAGGCAGATGCAGATCGCGCGGCTGCGGGAGCTGATCTTCGGGTTGAAGGAGGGGCAGGTGCTGGTGCTGCCGCACCTCGATCTGCTCGTGGCGGCGACCGAGCGCGGGATGTCGAGCGAGGCGCGGGAGATCACGGAGCTCTTGTACGAGGCGCCGGATCGGCCGTTGCTCGCGTTCGCGGATCGATCGCTCGTGGTGCCGGAGGTCGTGGCGGCGCGGTTTTCCGTGCGGATCTCGCTCTCGGGGCTGCCGCGGGAGGTGCCGGTGGAGGGGCGGCGCGCGCCGGTGGGCGTGGCGCTCGTGACCCAGAGAGAAAGAGCGATGTTCGCCGATTACAACCCGGTGGAGCTCTTCAAGCAGGTCGCCGGGCTCAATCCGATCCGCCTGCGCGACGCGATTGCGTACGCCGTCCACATCGAGGCGCAGCGCGGGCATGACCCGAACAACCCCTCGCGGGTCGCGCGGCTCTACGAGTCGATCCGCGTGTTCAAGGCGCAGACGTCCGAAGATTTCGTCATTCCCGACGTCACGATGGGCGACATCGGGGGCTACGAGGACGTCAAGGCGCTGCTCTCGCGGGCGATCCAGTTGCTCGCGGGGGTCTTTCAGCTCCCGGACGACAAGCTCCGGCGCGAGCTCATCCCGCGGGGATTTCTGTTCCACGGGCCGCCGGGGACGGGAAAGACGCTGTTCGCGAAGGCGATCGCGAACCAGATGAACGCGACGATCCGCGTCGTGTCCGGGCCGGAGGTGACGGACATGTACGTGGGCGAGAGCGAGAGGAAGCTCCGCGCGATCTTCGCCGAGGCGCGGCGGAACGCGCCGAGCGTGGTGGTGTTCGACGAGTTCGATTCGATCGCGGCGAAGCGCAGCGGGCGCGACGACGGCGGGAGCCGCGCAGGTAACGCCCTCGTCGCGCAGATCCTGACGGAGATGGATGGGTTCCGGCCCGACGTGCCGATGCTGGTGATTGGCACGACAAACAGGCTGAACCTCATTGACGAGGCGCTGCTCCGGCCGAGCCGGTTTCAGCCGATCGCCATCGGTCTGCCGGACGAGGCGGCGCGGCGGCGCATCGCCGAGGTGCACGCAAAGCACTTTCGGATCGAGGCGAGCCCGGCGCTGCTCGACGTGATCGCGGAGGCGACGCACGGGATGAACGGCGATCAGATCCGGTCGATCTTCCGCGACGCGTGCGTGGGGCTGTTTTGCGAGACGCCGCCCGCCCTGCCGACGCCGGAGCGGCTCGGATTTTTGGTCGGGCGAATTCGCGCGGCGGCCGACGAGCAGAGGCTCGAAGGGGCCGCGCCGATCGTGGCGGTGGCCGCGCGCGCGCCGTCGGGGCCCGGGCCGAGGCGGCCGTCGGGGGCATTGTTCACGCTTTCGTCGGGGAACGGCCCCGGCGGACCTGGGACGTCCGGAGGAGGATCGACGTGAGTTATCCGGAGGCGACCCTTCGGACGGTGGACCGGCTGTCGCGGCTCTCGAAGGAGCTGAAGCGGCAGTTTTTCCTGCGGGACGAGGCGGTCGACATCCTCGTGCTCGGCGCCGTTTGTCAGGAGCACGTGCTCCTGCTCGGTCCGCCCGGCACGGCGAAGAGTGATCTGCTGACGCGCTTCGCCGAGCAGATCGACGCGCCGCGGTTCCATTACCTGCTGACGCGGTTCACGGAGCCGGCGGAGATCTTCGGACCGCTGGATTTGCCGGCCTTTCAAGAGGGGCGATACCACGTGCGCACGGAGGGGATGTTGCCCTCGGCGACGATCGCGTTCCTCGACGAAGTGTTCCAGGGCGGGAGCGCGATCCTGAACACGCTGCTCACGCTGGTGAACGAGCGCGTGTTTCATAATGGTCCGGTCCGGCAGCGGGTGCCGCTGATGTCGCTCGTCGGCGCCTCGAACGAGCTGCCGGACGATCCGACGCTGAAGGCGTTCGCCGATCGATTCGCGCTGCGGGTGCTGGCCCCGTCGGCGCCGGACGAGGGGCTCGGCGAATTGCTCGATCGAGGCTGGGACCTCGAAGTGGAGCGGCTCGACGCGGCGAAGAGGAGCGAGCGCGGGGAGGGGACGGCCGTGGTGCCGATTCTGAAGGAATCGGCGGTGCGGGCGCTGCAATATCACCTCGCCGAGGTGAAGCTCGCGGAGGTGCGGCCGCTCTACGAGCAGATCCTGCGGGATACGCGGGCCGAGGGGCTGGAGCTGTCGGATCGGCGGATCGTGAAGGGGCTCAAGCTCGTCGCGGGCGCGGCGCTCGTCGCGGGGCGGGAGCAAGCGGCGGCCGACGATCTGTGGCCGATCAAGCACGCGTGGTCGCGGCCGTCGGACGCGCCGATCCTGCGGCGCGTGGTGGAGACGCGGATCGCCGAGGCCGGAGGCGCGAAGGCGCCGCGGGCGCGCGGGCAAAAACATATCCTCGCGGACCTGGAGACGCTGGAGGAGCGCGAGGGGAGCCTGCGCGGGGAGACGGCGATCTCGGCGCATTTGATGGCGCTCAATCGGCTGCGGCGCGAGGTGATCCTGGATCACCCGGACGGGCGGGAGCTGCGGGAGCGAATCGAGGTCGTCGTGCGCCGCGTGCTCGCGCGGCTCGAGGAGGCGTGATGTGCAATCCGCGTCGAGTGGAGGTGACGGCGACACGCGCGATCGTGGAGGCGTGGGAGCGTGAAGTGCGCCGGGTGGCGTCGCGGACGGGGACGGTGCGTGGCGAGGTGCGGATCCGGCAATCGCTCGCGGCGTCGCTCGGCGCGCCGGCCCTCGCCGCGCTGGAGCGCGCGCTCGACGCGGGGGATCTCGCGTGGCGGGAGGTGCCGGAGGGATATCGGTATGCCATCGACGGAGGATGGGCGCTGTATTCGCCGGACGATCGGAGCTTGACGATCGTGGCCACGCAAAGCGAGGAGGTGGTCGGTCGGGGCGAGGCGGAGAGGCGTTTGTCGGGGCGCGTGGAGGAGCGGATTTCGGCGAGCGGGAGGGGCAACTATTACGACGACGGGTACAACGGCTCGACGCGGGAGGCGGCCGACGCGGAGGCGCGGGCCAACGCAGAGATGGCGCTCGTGACGGCGGCGCGGGCGCGCGTGGCGCGGGCGGCGGGCGACGCGGAGGCGGCCGTGCACGCGGAGGTCGAGGCGCAGGCGGCGCGCGCGGCGGAGGCCGATTACGAGGCACGCGCGGCGGCGCGGCAAGCGGAGCTCCAGCGGCAGGTGGAGGCGCGCGCGGATCGGGTCTTTGCCGAGGCGCGGCGGGCATTTCACGCGCTGCTCGCACGGGCGTACCGGGACGCGCTGCTCGCGATGGCGCGGCACCGGGGGGCGCAGGGCATTTCGGTGCACGAGGACGGCGACGTCCTCGAAATCGAGTTCGAGCTGCCGAGGTAGGAGGCGCGCCATGCCGACGCTCGTGCGATTTCGATTCAACAAGGTGACGGGGGAGGTCGAGGAGTTTCTGGTGGACGATCAGGATCGCCACCTGCCCGAGGCCGAGCACGATCGTATCGCCGCCGAGGTGGGGCGGTTCGTCGCGGCTTTTCCGCGGCTGCGGGAGGTGGGGCCCGAGGGCGGCGCGCTTTTGCGTGAAGCCGGGGGCGCGCGCGAGGAGGCTGCCGAGGAGGCGGAAGGCGGGCCGCTCGTGCCGGAGGTCGAATGACGTCGCCGCGGGAGCACTGGGCGTCGGCCGGGCGGTGCTGGCTGTCGATGGGGGACGAGGACGAGGCGCTCCGCTGCTTCGAGGCGGCCGAGGCGTGGGGGAGCCTCGGCGTTTTGCACGAGCGAAAGGGGCGGTTTTTCGAGGCCGCGAAGGCCTACGAGCGCGCCGAGCAATGGGCGGACGCCGCGCGGTGTTTTCACGCGGCCGGGAAATGGGAGCCGGCCGGGCGTTGCCTCGCGAGGGCGGAGCTGCCCATGCGGCGGGCCTGGACGCTGGTGCACGAGATGGGGCTCGCCGCCGAGGCGGAGAAGGTGATCGACGCGGCGCCGATGCGCGACGTTGCGGAGACGGTGTCGATGACGCTCGTGCGCGCGCGTTGCGACGTGGCGCGCGGGGATCACGCGGCGGCGGCGAAGAAGCTGCGGGAGGTGTTTCCAGACCTCGCGCGGGTGTCGCCTGCGTCGGGATATCGGTGCGTCACGGAATGGGCGGTGCTGATCGGGGAATCGATGCGGCGGCCGGATCTGTCCGCGCTGGCGCTGGCCGCCGGGCCGCGAGGTGTCGAGGCGGACGAGCTCTGGGAGCGCTGGTCTTCGCGGGTGTTCGGGGAGGTGGCGCCGCCGCCGTTTTCGCTGCACGCGCCGGAGGAGGAGGCGGACGCCGGATGAGCGAGGACAAACCGGCGACGTTCTGGCAGCGGCTCTTTGGGCGCACAGGCGACGTGGCGCGATCGGATGAGGCGTCGGCGAAGGAGAATCCGCCGCCGCCGCCTCCTCCTCCGCCCAAACCGCCGTCTCCGCCGCCAATTTCGCCGCCGGCTGCGATGGCACCTCCGCAAGCCGAGGCCGTGGCGGAGTTTTCCCAGGCGCCGGCAGGGCAGGCCATGGCGCTCCTCGGGGCGAACCTCTGCGGGGCCATGTTTCCCGGCGCGGGCGAGGCCCTCGCATTTCTCGGGGCGCTCGGCGGGGCGAGGCTCGCGGCGCGCGTGGTTTGTCGGAGAGGTCCACAAGAAAAAATATGGGTCGAGGCGGCCGCGGCGCCCGAGAAGGCGGCGATGCTCGCGCGTCTGGCCGGAGGTCGCGCATTCACGGGCCTCGTCGCGGGCGCAGGAGAGGAGCCGACCCTGGACGCGCCGCGCGCGTGGGTCGCCATGCTGCCGGACGGAAAACCCATGCCGCCGCGGATCCTTTTGCCAGAGCGGCCCTCACGCACGGTGCTGGTGACGGGGCGCGACGTGGAGCGGCTCGAGCGGACGTCGTGGAGCGCGGTGCCCCTCGCGGCGCTGCTCGAATCGACGTCGCTGCGCGCCGAGCGCGCGCGGGCGCGGAGCGAGGTCGTGGCCGTGGTGCCGCCGGAGCTCGCGCGCTGGGTCGTGGGGCGTTGTCTCGCGCTCGGGCTCGTGGTCGCGCTCGCGCCGGCCGAGCGGCGCGCGCTCGCCGAGGAAGGGGAGGGCGCGGGCGTCGTGTGGATGCGCGTGCACGCGCCGAAAGGCGTGGTGCCGGCGTCGTGGATCGCGCGGCTCGGGGATCTACCGGGCGTGATGGTCGCGTATGCGGCGGGCGGGGACGCGCGGCTCTTCGTGGATGCGCGGTGCGACGCGCCGGCGTGGGCGCCGTTTTTTGCGTCGTTTCTGGGGCGGGACGAGGTCTGGGTGCTCGGCGCGGTGGATACAGGGCACGCGCGCCTGCGTCTGCTCGGCGAAATGGTCGCCGGCGCATCCCTCGTGACCTTGCCGGATCGAGCGGCGGCGCCGATCGAGATGGGAAAAGCGGCGGCGCGGCTGCCGGAGCCGATCCAGGTGGAGCTCGTGCAGGGCGGGCGCGCGAGCCGGATCGACGGGGTCTTGCTCGACACCGACGAGCTCGCCTGGGCGCGGCAATGGCTTTTGCGGCTGCCCGCCGGGGATTCGGTGTATCTCGCGTTCGGAGGCGATCGGCACCTGCTGCTCGCGGCGGACGAGACCGTGTCGCGCGTGCCGTTCGGCGTGGCGCTCGCGCGGATCGGGCCGGGGGCCATTTACATCGAGCAGGGGCTCGGGTTTTTCCCGGCCATGCCGCCCGAGGCGCGGCGCCGGGCCCTCGGGCCGAAGGAGGGCGAGCTCGTGGTCGTCACGCGCGGCGGATCGTTCGTGTTCGCGATCGATTCGCTCTCGCCGGCCTGGGCGGCGTGGATCGCGGAGCCGCCCGCCATGCACGCCGAACCGTTTGGCGAAACAACCAAAAAGCTCGCGGAGATCGAGCAGCGCGCGCGCGCGGACGCGGAGCGCGCGGCGGCCCGGAAGCTGCCCATCGACTTCGGCGTGCAGGACGGCGAGGGCGACGCGGCCCGGCTGCGCGAGCAGGCCGCGCGCGCGCTCGCCACGGGGAGCCTCGCCCGCGCGGCGCAGCTCTACGAACGAATCGGTGATCTGCGCGCGGCCGCGATGCTCTACGAGCGCGCCGCGCGCGGCGAATGAATCGACAGAATCGGCTCGACCCCGACGCGAAGGACGTTCGCCCCGGGCATGCGTGTGTTTCGAGAGCCTTCTCGCGTGCTCCTCCCCGCTGACCGTTGTAGTCTGGGTTACGAACTCGGGTGCCGAAGGCGTGAAGCATGCGCGTTCGGCGGTTCAACGTAGGGAGGATGCATGCAACGACGACGGATGGCGGGCGTGGCGCTCGGCGTGGGGCTTCTGCTCAGTCTCGGGGCTTGTAGCAAGAACGATGAATCCCGGGTCGAGAGTTCGACGGGGCCTTCGGCCTCGGGTCCTGCGATGTGGTCGAACGCGCTCGGCGCCGACGGCAGGCAGGCAGGATGGTTCATCGGCGCGTCCAAGTCGGGCGAGCTCGTCCTGGTCGGTACGATGGAAGGCGCCGTGAAATTCGGCGACGCAGGGGATCTGCAAGCCAAGACGAAAAGCGACATCTTCGTCGCGTGGCTCGCGCCGGACGGGAAGATCAAGCGCGCGCGCCGCTTCGGCGAATCGGGCCGCCACGTGCCCGTCGGGATGGCCGTCGACGCGCAGGGCGGCGTCGTGATCTCGGGCCTCGCCGACGGGAACATCGATTTCGGCGGCGGGCCGCTGCCAGACCTCGGCGGCGGCGATGCCTTCGTGGCCTCGCTCGGTCCGAACGGCGAGCTCCGTTATGCGCTGCGCGTCGGCGACGCGACGATGCAAAACGGCGGCGAGGTCGCGCTCGCGGCCGACGGGAGCGTGTACTGGGCCGGGTCGTTCGACGGGACGATCGATATCGGCGGACAAACCCTGACGAGCGCCGGAAACACGGACGTGTTCGTCGCGCGGATCGATCCGTCGGGCAAGGTGAGCTGGGCGAAATCGCTCGGCGGGGCGGGGACCGAGTCGGACGGTTCGCTCGCGATCGACGCGAGTGGCCAGCTCATCGTGTCCGGTTATTACGAGGGCGCGCCGGACCTGGGCGCAGGCGCGCTGCCGGACACCGGCGCGACGGACGGCGAAATGGTCGTCGCCCTCGATTCGTCGGGCAAGGTGCAATGGTCGAAGGGCGCGCCGAACAGCAGCGGCTTCTTCGGGTTCGGCATGCAGGCGGGCGAGAACGGGACGTTCCTCGTCGGCACCGTGGCGGGGTCGATCGATTTCCTCGGCAAGACGCTCGCCCCGCAAGGCGGCACGGGCGAGGGGCTCGCGGTCGTGCAAATCGACGGCGCGGGCAAGGTGCTGCGCGCGGACGTGTTCCCGGTGGAGCGGCTCGGGCAGGTCTTCGCGACGCCGGTGAAGGGCGGCGGGCTCGTCCTGGGCGGCCATTTCCAGGGCACGGTCGATCTCGGCGGGCAGAAGCTCACGAGCCAGGGCGAAGAAGACCTGTTCGTGGCCTGGATGAGCCCGCAAGGACGCATCGAGCGTCGTGAGCGGCTCGGCGGCAAGGAGCACGAGCGGCTCGGCGACATCGCGATGACGCCCGACGGGCACGTCGTGATCACCGGCATGTTCGAGGGGACGATGAACCTCGGCGCCGGCGACCTGAAGAGCGGCAAGGGGCCGGACGCGTTCGTCGCGTTCCTGCGGTAAGGACCAACGGAGCGCGTCGGGCTCGCTTTGGGCAGGGCGGGCCCGGCGCGCTCGCTTTTCTTCCCTTCGTTCGCTTCGTTATCGCGTGGGCTTGAGGTGGAATGCGCCGCAGCCCGGGAACGTGATTTTTCCCGCGAAGAGAGAGCCGTCGGTGGCGATCTCGCCCTCCATGCTGACCATGACGTAGTCCTCGGGCTGCACGATCCAGCGGCTCGGATCGAAGTGCACGTGGCGGGTCTCGGGCTCGTACGTGCCGGAGATCAGGTACGATCCAGCCGCTCCCGACGGGGCGTGGTGGAAGTCGAAGACCGCACGGACGACGCGGCCACGGACGTCGACGATGCGGAGCGCGAGGCCGGTGTTCCCCTGCACGCAGTCGTAATCGCCGACCCAGGTGCGCATGCGCTGGAAGGGGTTTTCCGCGGGGAGCTCGCTCGGGATCCAGCCCTCGTCCTGGGCGACGATCGCAGGCGCCGGGGCGCCCTCCGGCTGGTTGACGATGATGTAGATGTTCGTGGGCTCAGGCGCGGCGAACTCCGCCGGATCGGGAGGCAGCGGCGCCGGGGAGCGGACGTAATGCGGTCCGCCTCCACACCCGAGGGCGGACAACGCCCCGACGAGGAGCGCCAGCGCTCCAGAGGCGGCACCAAACCACTTCGCGAACCTTCCCTCGGACGAGCTCAAGAACATCGTCTCCTCCCCGGCTCGAGTGCCTTCGTGACCCGCGGCGGCCGGCCGCACGGGGAGAATAGCGCGTTTTGCCGGAAAGCACGTGCATTTCGCGCGATTCATGGAAAGCGCGTCGCTCCGGACATGATCCCGCTCCCTCCGCCGGAGCCCCTGACGGCATCTCCCGAACCTCCTTCAGTCAACGAGGAAGGTGCAGAAGCGCGCGGCGCGCGGTAGATCACAAACCATGGATCTCCTCCTATTCCGCCACGGCGAGGCCGTGGAGAACGCTCCCGGGCTTGGTGACGCAGGCAGGTGGCTCACGGCAAAAGGCCGAAGGGTGACGCGAAAGGTCGCGCGCTGGCTCGACGAACGATCGTCGCGCAGGCCCACCGCGATCTGGACCTCGAGCCTGGTGCGCTCGGTGCAAACAGCGGAGATCCTCGCGGCGGAGCTCGGGCTGGAAGAGGAGATCCTCGTGCGGCCCGAGCTCGCGCCGAGCGGGGATCTCGGCGATCTCGTGCGTCTCATCGAAGCCCACCGAGGCCGCGGGCCGCTCGCGCTCGTGGGACACGAGCCAGGTTTGTCGATGCTCGCCCGCAACCTGCTCGGCGACGTGGCGTGGCCCGGGATCAAGAAGAGCGGGGTCGCCGCGCTCCGGCTCACGCCGGCCGATGGGGAAGACGGGCGCCGCGAGGCGAGCTTCCGCTTCCTGCTCCTGCCGAAGGGGCTCGAGGTCGTGCGCTCGCTCGACGTGAGCTCGATGCAACAAGAAGCGCCGCCGCAGCAGGCGTCGGCCTGAGCGATTCCCTCACCCCGGGCCCCTCTCCCTCGCGGGAGAGGGGAGCCTGTTAGCGCAGGCTCCTCGCCGCCGCTTCGAGGACGTCGACGTCGCGCACGCCGTCGGCCTCGGCGCGGTAGGAGAGGACGATGCGGTGGCGGAGCGCGGGCACGAGCATGGCGCGCACGTCGTCGACGTCGGCGGCGGCCTCGCCGCGCAGGGCCGCGCGGGCCTTGGCGGCGAGGACGAGGGCCTGGCTGCCGCGCGGTCCAGCGCCGTAACGCACGTACTCCTTGACCTCGCGGGCGACCTTGCCCGCCGTGGGGCGCGTGGCCCGGCACAGCGAGACGGCCAGGGAGACGGCCTCGTCCGTGACCGGGATACGCGGCACGAGCTTGCCGATCGCGCGCACGTCGGCGGCGTGGAGGACAGGCTCGATCTGCGGGGCCTTGCCGCTCGTGGTGCGGCGCGCGACCTCGCGCTCCTCTTCCTCGCTCGGGTAGTCGACGTGGATTTCCAGGAGGAAGCGGTCGAGCTGAGCTTCCGGCAGGGGGTACGTCCCCTCCTGCTCGATCGGGTTGCGGGTCGCGAAGACCTGGAAGGGATCCGGGAGCGGGTGCGTCGTGCCGCCGACCGTGACCTTGCGCTCCTGCATCGCTTCGAGCAGCGCCGCCTGGGTCTTCGGGGGCGTGCGGTTGATCTCGTCGGCCAGGATCAGGTTGTGGAAGATCGGGCCGGGCATGAAGCGCAGCGTGCGGCTGCCGTGTTGCTCGTGGAGGACGTCGGTGCCGGTGATGTCGGCCGGCAAGAGGTCCGGCGTGAACTGGACGCGGCCGAACGAGAGATCCAGGGCGCGGGCCAGCGAGGCCACGAGCAAGGTCTTGGCCAGGCCCGGGACGCCGACGAGCAGGGCATGCCCCCGCGCGGCCAGGGTGACGAGCATGGATTCGACGACCGCGTCCTGGCCGACGACGGCCTGGGCCACGGCGGTGCGGAGGCGCTTGGCAGCGGCCTCGGTCTTTTCCAGCAGCTCGGCGTCGGAGAGCTCGGCCTCACCGGTGTCGGTCGTCGTATCGGTGGACATGGGGGCCTGGCCTCGTACCGCGAGCGTCGTGCCCGAGCAAGGACTCCGGAACTTCCCATGATCCGTCCGGGCCCAACTGTGTGACAATCATCGTGATGCCCCCGAAGCAGGAGCCTCGCGAAAAAGAGCCGCGGGAGGTCGCCGCGTTCGCCGTGCCGCCGCCGCCCCTCGTCCCCGCGGAGGCGGACGAAGGCCGGGAAGCCCGAGAGTCGGCCAAGGACGCGGCCGAGGAGCCCTCGAAAGAGCGGGAGCGTCCGCCGGAACGCCCGTCGAGTCCGGGAAAACGGAACGGGAACGGGAACGGAAACGGCTCGGCGAAAGGGCAGGCCGCGGAGCACGCCGCGACGGCGCCGCTCGAGTCGCTGAGCCTGCGCGACGATCCGATCCCGTCGGTGCCGCCGCCGCCCGCGGCGGGGCCCTGGCGGTCGTACAAGGAGATCCTGGCGAAGCTCTCGCAGCGCGTGCTGGAGGCGCAGCGGCCGATCCGGATCCTGCAGGCGCTGCGCTGGGAGTCGGCGGTGGAGGAGCAGTTCCTCCGCGGCAAGCAGCGTGATCTGCCGAAGGTGACGTACGCCTCGGATCTCGGCTTCGACGCGGACGCGAAGATCGCCGAGCTCGAGGAGATCCTGCGCGACGCGGAGCGCGAGCTCGGCAAGAACGATCGTCTCGGGCACATCCTCCGGCAAACGGCGGCGGAGTACCGCGACGTCGTGCGGATGCTCAAGGCGCGCGGCAAGCGCGATTTCTACAAGCTGTCGCGGGTGCTCTACGGGTCGCCGAAGGACAAGCTGCCCGACGGTCAGACGAGCGTGCGCGACATGGGGATCGTGCTCTACGACGTGCTCACGGCGATCGGAGGCGAGAGGCTCGGTCCGCCGGAGCGGCGCGAGATCACGGCCGAGATGGCGGCGATGGAGCTGAACGCGCGGTTCGACCGGTTCTTCGGGAGCGCGGCGATCCGGGTGCAGGTGGACGACTCGATCCTCGCGGACGCGGCGGCGGGCAGCGACTACGTGAAGATCCGGAGCGGGGCGACGTTCTCGACGCGGGACATCGACATCCTCGAGGCGCACGAGGGCTGGGTGCACGTGGCGACGAACCTGAACGGGCAGGCGCAGCCCGTGGCGCGCTGGCTCGGCAAGGGGCCGCCGCGCACGACGGCGGTGCAGGAGGGGCTCGCGGCGCTGGTCGAGATCTTCACGTTCCGGTCGTCGCCGCGGCGCGCGAAGAAGCTGAACGATCGGATCCTCGCGGTGGACAAGGCCGAGGACGGCGCGAGCTTCCTCGATGTGTTCGAGTGGTACCGGACCGAGGGCTACGAGGAAGACGAGTGCTTCCAGAACGCGCGCAGGGTCTTCCGCGGCGGTCTGCTCGAAGGCGGCGGGCCGTTCACGAAGGACGCCTGTTATTGCAAGGGGATCGTCCTCAACTACGCGTTCATGCGCGCCGCGATCCAGCAGGACAAGGCCGCGCTGATCCCGTTCTTGTTCGTGGGCAAAGTGGCGCACGAGGACGTGCCCGTGCTCTACGCGCACGTCACCGATGGAATCGTGAAGCCGCCGCCGTACCTGCCGCCGCTCTTCGACGACATGAACGGGCTCGCGATCTGGATGTGTTACTCGTCCTTCTTCTCACGGCTCGGGGCCACGGCGATCGCCGAGCACTACAGCAAGGTGATGGCGCTGTAACAGCAGCACACCGCATGAAGCCGCGGCCCTGTCAAGAATAAAAGGACAGGATATGGGATCGCGGACGATCATGTGTGGAGTGAGCGTGGCGCTTCTTTGCGTCGCGCTCGTCGGGTGTGGCGAGGACCCCGGGACGGGCGGCTCGGCCGGGGGGAGCGCGTCGAGCACGGGCACGGGCGGCGCCGGCGGCAGCGGGGGCGACGGCGCCGGCGGTAGCGGGGGCGACGGCGGCGGCGGGATGGGCGGCGAAGGCGGCGCGCCCGTGGACAAGGCGAAGGATTGCGCCGCCACGTTCGGCGACGCGCTCACGAGCGCATTCGGGCGCGCCGACGGGACGGTGCTCGCCATCGTGAAGCCGACCGACACGCAATGCGCGATGCCGAACGACGATCACGTGGTCGTGCAGATGATCATGAACGGCCAGGCCTATCGGATGGTCGTGAACGTGGAATCGAGCTTCGGGGATCCGAACGTGCGGTACCTCGAGACGACGCACGCGATGCCCGGCCCGGTGTGGGAGGAGGGCTGGCATCCCGGACTCAACCTCGATTACGTGACCGACCTCGGGGTGCAGGGGGATGCATTCACGCCGTACGACATGCCCACTTTGTCGGACATGATCGCCGACGTGATCCCGCTCGGCGAGAAGATCAGCGTGTATGCCCACAGCTCCGGCGGGGCGAGCGCGCACAAGGTGCACCGGAACACCGCGGCCCAGGATGGAGTCATCGTGCTCGATCCGGAGGGCGCCGCGCCGAAGATGCTGCTCTTCCGGTTCTCGAATCAGGTATTTTGAGTTTCTCCCCGCGTTGCGCCGCGCGGCCCTGAAAACGGGTCCCGCGCGGCGCGCATGGGCCTCGGCACGGCCCGTAGGGGGCGCGCCCTTAGGACTTTTCCTACACCCCGCCGCACGTTCGGTGCGGTTCCATCGCCAGACCGCTCGACATACCGACGCCCCCGCCGAATGAAAGTGCTCGTGGTCGGACCGTCGCGGCAAGCGAGCACATCGCTGCTTTTCAGTCCGCGAGGGAAAGACCTCACCGAACAGGAACAGGGGGAGGTTCGTATGAAGAATTTGTCGAAGCTCGTTGCGTTGATGCTGTCGGCCTCGGCTGGTGTGTGGCTCACGGGTTGCGCGGCGGAGGTCGGGGACCTCAGCGAAGACACCGACGACGCGGTCGGCAATGTGCACAAAGGCTTCGGTGCGGAGAAGAGCCTCACGAAGGGGAGTCTGGGCGGCCAGACGGAGATCTCGACGATCTCGAAGGGCAAGGGGATGATCGGCCAGGGTAGCCAATTCGAGAGCGGCTCCCTCGGCAAGGGCGAGACGCAGGGCGCGGAGCGGGTGCTCGGCGGAAGCCAGGAAGGCCAGGTCGCGGCCGAGGATACGCAGCGCCTCGGCGGCGAGAGCCAGATCGAGGGGCAGATCGAGGGTCAGGTCGCGGATCAGGGCCTCGGCCATGAGGAGAGCGCGGGCCAGCTGGTGGAGGAAGGCGCTTCGTCGGAGTCGCAGGAAGCGCTTTCGAGCTGGGGCGGATGCGGCGCGGGCTTCATCGGCGGGTACCGTCCGTGGATCGGCGGGTACGGGTACGGCTGGCGCGGATACTACGGCGCGGGCTTCTACGGCGGCGGCTGCTATCGCCCGTGCGGTGGTTACATCGGCGGTTACGTCGGCGGCCTCGGCTGCGGCGGGGTCGGCGCGTTCTGGTGAGCGCTCCGCGTCGTACGGAGTAGCCTTGTGACGTGAAATTGCGGGCCTGAACGGCCTCCTCGGAGGGGGTCGTTCGGGTCTGTTTCCATTTTCACGCTCCACGATTTTCAGCCGAGCGATCCTCCTCCAAAGATGGGTTTTTCGAGCCCACGGGAAGGAAGATCGTGTCCGCGCACGTTCGGCCGCGCGGACCCGCTCGACGTTGGGCCGCCCCGGCCAAATGAATTCGATTGTGGTCGGACCCTCGCGGGAGAGCGCATCTCGCGCTCTCGTCAGGCGTGGGAAAGGCCGCAGCGAAGTGGAACAGGGGGAGGTTCGTATGAAGAACGTGTCGAAAGTCGTGGCGTTGATCCTGTCCGCGTCTGCGGGCATCTGGCTCACGGGTTGCGCCGCGGAGGTGGGGGATTTCGACGAGGATACGGACAGCGCGCTGGCCGACGTGCACAAGGGTGCCGGATTCACCAAGGGCAACGTCGGCGGCGCGTCGACGGGGACCTCGTTGGGCCAGGGCCAGGGGAGCCAGCTCGGCGAGAACCTGCCGTTCGGCGGGCAGATCCTGCGCGGCGCGCTCAGCGAGCGCATCGAGAAGGGAATGGAGAAGGGCCTCGGCAAGGGCTTCGAGCAGAACCTCGGCAAGGGCATCGGCAAGGGCATCGAGGGCGGGCTCGGCAAGGGCATCGGCAAGGGCCTCAGCAAGGGCGCCCCGATGACGGGGGAAGAGAAGGGCACGCAGGAACGGTCGCTCGGGCAGGCCGGAGAGAGCGGCGGCCAGGTGTCGAACGAGGCGCGGACCGCAGAGAGCGGCGGCCAGGTCTCGAACGAGGCGCGGATCGAAGAGAGCGGCGGCCAGGTGGCTGGCGAAGAGGGCCAGGTCGAGGGCCAGTCGGCCACGAGTGAGGATGTCGCCGGCCAGGCCGGCGAATCGACGGGGGAAGCGCAGGAAGAGCTCTCGACGCAGTACTGGCGCGGCCGTCGCCACGGCTGGTACGGCGGGTATGGCGGGTACTACCCGTACAACTACTACCGCCCGTATCGCCCGTACTACGGTGGCTACTACCCGTACGGCGGCTACTACCCGTACGGCGGCTACTACGGCGGCTACCCGTACGGCGGCTACTACGGCGGCTACCCGTACTACCGGCGCCACCACCGTTACTACTGGTGATCGGCCGAATGGCTTCGACGCAATGACTTCGTGACGTGAACGTTCGGGCCCGGTCGATCTCCTCGGAGGCCGACCGGGCCCGTTTGCTTTCCGGTGTCGCCTCGCGGGCCCCTTTCCGTCCTTGGTCCGCGTCCGCCGCCGTCTCCGGCTCCGCCCTGCCTTCCTTCCTTTCCCCTTCCGCTCCCGTCCGCCCCGGTGGCATCATCGTCCTCGTGAGGATCTGCCCCGCGTGCTCGCGCGAGTACCCCGATGCGCGCTCGCATTGTCAGGATGACGGGATCAAGCTCGTCAGCCTGGACAAGACGGCGGCGCTGCGCGCCGAGCAGCTCGTCGGGCAGCTCGTCGACGGGCGCTACCGCATCGAGCGCGTGCTCGGGCACGGCGGCATGGGCACGATCTACGCCTGCCGGCACGTCGTCGTCGGCAAGGCGTTCGCGATGAAGGTGCTGCGGCCGCCGCGCAGCGGGCAAAACGACGGCGTGCTCGCTCGGTTCATCCGCGAGGCGCAGACCGCGAACGCGCTGAAGAGCCGGCACATCATCGAGACGACGGACTTCGGCCAGCTCGAAGGCGGCCCGTTCTACGTGGTGATGGAGCTGCTCGAGGGCTTCGATCTCGCGCGGGCGATGCGCGAGTCGAGGCTCGGCCCGGCGCAGCTGCTGCACGTGTTCATCCAGATCGCCGACACGCTCGAGCTCGTGCACGCGCACGGGATCGTCCACCGCGATCTGAAGCCGGACAACGTGTTCCTCGTGCAGGAGAACGGCGATCCGCTGTTCGTGAAGCTGCTCGATTTCGGGATCGCGAAGGTCCTGCACAGCGGTTCGTCGGAGCTGACCGAGGAGGGGATGATCCTCGGCACACCGCACTACATGGCGCCCGAGCAGGCGCGCAGCGAGAGCGTGGACCACCGCGCGGACGTGTACTCGCTCGGCGTGATGATGTACCGCGCGTTCACAGGAAGGCTGCCGTTCACCGCGGAGTCGACGATCGGCGTGATCACGCGGCACGCGATGGAAGCGCCGGAGCCGCCGAGCCGGTTCTGCGCGATGGACGGGCTGCTCGAAGCGGTGATCCTGCGCTGCATGGCGAAGCGCCCGGACGAGCGGCCGCAGCGCATGGCCGAGGTGTCGCGGGATCTGCGCGCGATCGCGATGAAGTCGTCGGGCCAAGGCTGGCCCGTGCCGAACCAGGCGCACGCGCCTGCGCCTTACGCGACGGGGAACTTCGCGCGGATCTCGACGAACAACGTTCCGATGCCGATCCCGGCGGCGACGCCGAGCCAGGCGCCGCCGCCGATGATGGAGAGCGGCGCGACGCAGCGCGGGTTCGTCACGTCCGAGACCGGGATGCACAAGGCGCCGCCGAAGCGCAGCAGCCCCGCCGTGCTCGCGTCCCTCGTCGTCGCGGCGCTCGCGATGGGCGGGATCGGCGCGGTGCTCGCGTTCGCCGTGATGCGCGGAGGCAAGAGCACGCAAGAGAGCGCGAGCGCGTCGAGCGCAGCCGCGCCTGCCCCGAGCGCGAGCCCGAGCCCGCCGCCGCAGGCGCTCGCCGCGACGGCGCCGCCCGAGCCCACGACGGCGCCCGCGACCTCGGCCGCGCAGGCGCCGACATCCACGCCGACGTCCACGCCGACGACGACGCCCGCAGCCACACAGGCGCGCGGGGGGTCGCCGGGGACCGTTCGCACCGCAGCGCCGCCGCCCACGACCACCAGCAAAACGGGCCGCAGGTCGGAGATCCGGAGTCCCTTCGAATGAGCCGTCGCTCCCTGCCGCTCGTTGCGGCGTCGCTCCTCGGTTTGTCCTTCCTCGTCGCTGGCCCTTTGGCCTCGGCCCAGCCGAAGAAGGCCGCGCCCGTCGCGTCGGCGACGAAGAAGAAGCCGCCGAACAAGAACGACCCGAAGCTCGTCGAGGCCAAGCGCCTGTTCCAGCAGGGCGAGGAGCTCTACACGAAGGGCGACTACGAGAAGGCGATCGAGGTGTGGGAGATGTCCTACGAGCTCTCGCAGCGAGAGCTGATCCTCGAGAGCATCGCGAACGCGCACGAGCGGCTCGGGAACGCCGAGAAGGCGCGCGAGTACCTCGGTCGCTGGCGTGAAGCGGCGCCGCCGGAGGAGCACGCGGATCTCGACGCGCGTCTCGCGAAGCTCGACGAGCGGATCGCGAAGGACAAGGCCGCGAAGGAAGCGAAAGAGAAGGCCGAGAAGGACGCGAAGGACAAGGCCGAGAAGGACGCGAAGGACAAGCGCGAGGGCGGCAAGATCTTCATGCCCGGCGTGATCCTCGCAGCGGCGGGTGGGGCCGTGGCGCTCGGCGGCGGCGTGCTCGACATCCTGGCCGCGACGCGCAGGCCGGATGCGTCGTCCGTGTGTGGAATGACGGCGGACGGGCGGCAGCTTTGCCGTTCGTCGGCGCAGGACGACATCGAGACGTCGAACACGTTCGCGACGGTGGGCGACATCATGCTGATCGGCGGAGGCGTGGCCGCCGCGGTGGGCGTGGTGCTCGTGGTGACGCAGAGCGGCGGGAAGAAGGGCGCGGAGGAGAAGAAGGCGGCCGTGGTTGCGCCTTGGTTCTTGCCGGGCGGCGGCGGCGTCGTGGCGGGCGGGTCCTTCTAGCCGAGCGAGCGGGGCGAGGAGCTCGGCGGCGCGTACGGCCTCCCCGCGGCGAGGGCGAGGGGAGCGGTGCGTTTGTCAAGCCATTTTTCCGGGCGGAGGCGGACGCGCGGGAGGGAACGGGATGCAGGGGAAGCCGTCGCGGCAGCGGGCCCTGCGTCGCCCTTGGCCTCTTCGTTCTCGCGAGATGGGCGTGAGACTGGAAGGTTCGGCTTTCGATGTAACCCGTCAGCGACGGAAACGTGCACGGCGACAGGTCGATCGGGCAGGCGACAAGTCTCGATAGGGGGAAGGAGATGTGTCGATCGGGGATGGGTCGATGTCGAAGCAGAGAGGAGAGGGATCGGTCCGGGAAGGAGAGATGTCGATCGTCGGGGGGAGATGGCGCCTGTGCCGGGATTGCGCGTGTGATTGCGGGGAGGATGGGTATCGGTCGGGGGAGGGGTGCGTGGAGTCGCGGAGCCGGGAGGTGTCGGCCGGGGGATGGAGAGGGAGCGATCGGGGGAAGGAGCGCTCGGGGGCGCGGTGGGCGTGGTGTCGGGGGGCGGAGGAGATGCGTCGATTCTGGGAGGGGAGATCGCGGTGGTGGAAGGGCGATGCGTCTGTCGGATGCAGGCTCGGTCGCCGGACCCCGAATGCCGTGGCCCGACCTGCGAACGTGCTCCATCAGGGGCCGTATTCATGAGGACCCAGGGGGGGCCCAAAGCAGACGCCGCAGGGGTTCATGTTGGCGTGATTGCCGCCGCAGACGCCACAGAAGTGCGTCCGGTGAAAATTGTCTGTCACCTCTTCGGCCCAGCGGCCAATACTAGACATGGGCAACAGATCGAAGGGCAAGCCTGGGGACGGTCCCGGGTTTCTCGCCCGGCTCGTCGAGCTGCGCGCCGACGTCGAGCGCTTCCTCACGGGCGAGAGCCACAAGCGCGCCAACGGCAACGACGGCGTGGAGGACAAGTCGCAGGACGTCTTTGCTACGGCTGTCGAGAGCCGGGAGACCTACGATCCCAAGGCCGGCGATCTCCGGGGCTGGACGCTCGGGATCGCTGCGAACGTTTCCCGTGACCGTGACCGCGCCAAACGACGCTACGACGCGCGTTTTTCGCCGGAGGACGGCGAGGCCGAGTCCGCGCCCGCCCAGGCCGCCTCACCCGAGCGCATCGCGCACTGGCGCGACGTCCAGCGCAAGATCGCGGTGGCTATGGAGCAGTTGCCTCCCGAGTTCTTCGAGGTGCTTCTGCGTGTAGGCATCGAAGGGAGGTCGCACCAGGAGGTCGCCGCGGAGCTCGGGATCTCGGAAGCCTTGGCGAAAAAGCGGCTCGAGCGTGCCCGGACCTTTCTCCTCGAAAAAAGCGGTCTCTCCCGCGATGACTTGCGCAGCTTCATGCCCTTTCTGTGGCTGGTCGGGGAAGACCACGCTTCCCGCCTCGAACGGCTCCGCAAGCTCTTCGGCTACGTCCACCCAACAGGAAACGCGCTCGGCGTGATCATCGGTCTGCTGCTGCTCACGCCGGGGCCCGAGCTGCCCGTAGCGCGCACCGGGCTCCGGTATCGCATACCGATCGTGGCCGCGGCGGTGCAGGAGGCTCCTCAGCCCCCGCCGCTGGCAGTTCCCCCTGAAACCGTGCCCGGCTCGGCCGTCAAGCCGGCGAAAGCCCCATCGATCGGGCGTGCTGCACGTAGGCCGACCGTGCCCCAGCCTCCGGTCGTGGTGGACCTCTCGGGCATGTCGTTCCTTCCGAAGGGCAACCGGTAGCAACCCTCGCGGCAGTTTGTCCCGTCCATCTTGACGGGTTTGTCCCGGATCGGATACGCTCGCCCGCATGGTGCGGTCCGGTATCGTCATTGCCGCCATTCTCACGTTCGGGGCGTCTGCGCTCGCAGAGGACGCGCCCCGGCCCGCGGTCGACGATGCCGTGCAGGCGGCACGATTTGCAGCACTCGTCGCAAAGGCGGATCGAGAGCGCGCAGCGGGGAGGCTGCCCGAAGCCGCGATGGCGTATGCCGAAGCCTTCAAGATCAAGGAAGACCCCCTCGTAGGCGGGCGCCTCGGGGCTCTGCTCGTCGAGCTGCGCAACCCCATCCAGGCCGCGGATCTGCTGCTCGACGCGATCGAGCGTGGACAGGATGTTTCATCGGACGAACGACACACCTGGCTCTCGGCGTATGACGTCGCGCGCTCGCAGGTTTGCCGCGTCGAGGTGACCGTATCCGAGCCGCATTCGCGCGTCACGCTGGACGGTTTGCCCAAGAATCGGGAGGGCCATACCGGGTTCATTCTTTTCGTCCCGCCCGGCGAGCACGAGCTGCGGGCAGCACTCAATGGATTCGAGGACGCGGTCATCGATTTCACGGCGATCAAGGGGGGGACGTTGCGGTACACGCTGGCTCTGCGTCCGCTCCCCTCGTTCGCGCCCATCGATCCGCCGGAGCGGCTTCTCCGGCGGCGTCAGTTTGATCCGGCGACGAGCGTCGAGGAGCCGCCCGACGACGAGCCGCCGAAGCAAGAGCCGATCCGCGGTGGTGTCATCGGTGACGAGAAGAAGAGTGGGCTCCGTGGCTCGATCAACGCGGGCCCCGTCGTCATATTCGGGGTGGCAACGTGGGCGCCTGCGGTGGGGGCGGTGGTCGGCGGAAGCTTGCAAGTGCATGAGCACGTGTCGCTCGGACTGGAAGGGCGCGCGGCGTGGCTGACATCGGGGATCGGGGGGGAACCGATCACCGCGATGACCGCAGGAGGACTCGTAAGTGCCTGCGGACATTACCGGTGGTTCTTCGGCTGCGCGCTTGGGCACCTCGGCGTGATCAAGGTGGAAACCTCGGGCGCGAGCTACAAGTCAGCAAGTGTCGTGGGGGTGAAGCCAGGTGGAGGTGGGCGCCTGGGCGCCAGGTTCAGCGTCACCGAGTCGCTCACGATCCACACCGCTGCAGATGTTCTTGGTCTTTCGAGTGGGGTCAAGGTTGCTGTCAATGGGACAGTTTTAGCCGCTCAACCGCCTGTCATGATGGGCGTGGAGGTCGGGGCGGGATGGAGTTTTTAACCATGCGAATCGCAATCGGTTTTGCAGCGACGAGCCTCCTCGCCACGTTGTTTGCATGCACAGGCGCGGATACGGTCTTTGTGACTGAATGCGAACCCGGAAACCTCTTCCCCAGTGAACGATGCAAAGCACTGCTGGCGGACGCAGGCGCCGATGCGAACGCGGGCGATGCCGACACTCTGAACCCTGGCCCCACGCCGCAGGCCGGAAACACCTGCACGCAAGCTTGCGTCCCCGTGCCGAGCGGCGGCGCTGGCTACTGGAGCGAAGTTCCGGTTTCGGTCCGGTTCGACAAGCCGGAGGCGCTCCCGAAGTTCTGCCCGAGCAGCGTGCCGAACGAGAAGTTTCGCCTCTTCGACGAGCTCGTCGCGCCCCCGGCCGAGTGCGAGGCGTGCGCGTGCGAGCCCTCGGAAGGGACGTGCGAAGGCGGGCCGCCGCAGGCGATCGAGATCCGCGCCGGGACGTGTGCAGAAAGCGCGGCCATGTCGCTACCGTTCAGCGGGCCCGCGGGATGGGACGGAGCCTGCACGAGCACGAACGCGCTTCCGGCCGGTGCGTCGTGCGGCGGTGAGCCCTGTGCGCAGTCCGTGCGGTCCTCGCCGCTCCCGGGTCCGACGAGTGAGTCCTGCGCACCGAAGAGCGCTGCGCCTTCGTTCACCACGAAGACGGAGTGGAAGCTCGGCGCACTCGCGTGCATGGCGAACACGAACGACGACACGTGCGGCGAGAGCGCGACCAAGCGGTACTGCGTGGCCGATCCCGGCCCCGAGTTTCTCTACTGCGTGCACGGCCAGGGCGTGCTGGAGCCGTGTCCTGACAACTACAACCACGAACGCCACGAGATGTACCCCGAGGAGCCGATCGACGATCGCGGCTGCGAGGCGTGCGAGTGCGGGGCGCCGATGGGGAGCGCGTGCATGGGCTCGCTTCGGCTCTACGACGATGCGGTGTGTTCGTCGCAGTTCGAGCAACTCGGCATCTCGTCGTTCGGCGAGAAGTGCACCGACATGCAGCCGCCGGGCCGCGCGATCGGAGCCAAGGCGGTCACGGGCGTGACGTACGTTCACGGCACGTGCTCGAGCTCCGGCGGAGCGCCGAAGGGATCGGCGTCGCCGAACAAGCTCAGCGCGATCACCTTCTGCTGCCGCAGGTCGAACTGGATCGTCGAGTAACTACGCCTGTCCGACCGTGAGGGCGAGCCCGGTGGCGTCGCGTTTGGCCAGCACCTCGGCAAGATTCCACGTCCGGATCGGAACGTCGCGCGGACCGAGCATGTAGAAGACCGCGACGGTGCCAGCGAGTTGGTAGGCGACGAGGTCCACGCCTGGGAAGACGGTCCACATCAGGCGCAGCGAGGCGGTGTCGAGGCGAGATTCCACGCCCGCGAAGGTAGCGCATCGGGTTTGTCCTGGGAAGGTTCTGTCAGCAGTCCGTCGAGGATCGACGAGCCTGCGCTGTGGGTCGACGTGGCCCGCCACCCCTCCAGAAAAATCTCGCGTTCGCTGTCACCGTGATCGGCGTGCGGCCAATATCTATCTGAGGGGTGATGTAACCCCGACGCTCGCAGCGAGCCCGCACGCATTTGGGTGCATGCGTGTTCGCTGGGGGCGTCCGGGCATAACGACCCCCAGCCTCACCCTTCCCGGGCCGGTTCGACGCCGGACTGCTCGCGCGCCAGGTCAGAAAAGGCACCGTGACCCGGCCCGGGAGGGGGAGGTTTTTCGTTGGCTCGTCGCTCGGGGACGGGGCGCGGGCGCGCACCTGACTGCGTCATGGTAATGGCCAGGTCCGTGTAAAAGCGGAATGGTGCACGCGCGCCTCGTCCTCGGGCGATGAGAGCCTTCATTCGGAAGGAGAGCGCGTCATGCTCGCCGTGCACGACCGGACTACGCCCGTTCCGACCGGGGTTGACGAGGACGACGCTACGCACGTGCGGCAGGGGTCGCCGATCGTGGACGGCGGCGCCGGTAGGGCAGCCATGGCGAGCACGCCGACCGGCGCCGTCGTCCACGATCGGCAGACGCTCACCGAGCCTCTCGTGGACGTTCGTGACATGAGCGTCGGGCCCACGGGGCTGCCGCTGTGTTTGCGGTTGAAGGCGAGATGGACGTCGTTCTGGAGTGCTGTGGCGGATGCGTTCTTCGGCGGGACGCGCGTATCCGAACGGCTCCCACCCGTTCCTCCGCCGCGTTCGTCAGAGGTGACGGGCGTGTCGTTTGGGAACGTCGCCGACCACGAGCATGGCGAGTTTCTGCTTTTCGAAGTCGTGCTCGCGGCCCCGCTGTATCAGAGAGCGGCGATCGAGGTGGCTCGTGAGGCGTTGGCGGCCCGGCGGGAGGGGGAGGCCGCATATACGAATTTCGTCATCCATCTGGCGCTCTCACGGCTGCGTCCTGATAAGGACGGCCGGGTTTCAGTTGCCCGGCTGCGGGAGAAGCTTCCGCACCTTCCGTACGAGCGTGTGATCCTCCCGGCGCTCATCCGTCTCGAAGAGCAGGGCGTCGTGACGCTGGTCCAGAAGAGAACGGGGGATCCGATGGCGGAGATTCTCCGCGAGGGCGTCACCCACGTTGAGCTGCGGGTTTCCGTGTGAGCCGCTTCGTGAGGTTTCGCGGGATCGCCTTCGGCTATCGGGTGGTTGAGCTGCGAGGACGAGCGATCGGAACGCTCCGGTGCGTCCGCGAGGAAGACGGGCAGTGCTGGGCATGCGAACCCCTGGAAGGTGCGCCGGTTCCGGAAGGACCGGAGCGGCTGCGCGATGCGGCCCGCATGTTGATCGCGATTGTCAAAGGCGCTGTTTGATGACCGGGTCCAAGGGCCTGCACCGCGCGAGATCGGCGCGCGGTGCAGGTCGCGGGCCGACGCTTCGGCGCGGATGGTGATCGGGGACCTCTGCCTGGAGGTGTGGTGGCCATTCCACCGGAAGCCACCGATGCTGGCCGCGTGAACGTGACGGGGAACACTCGTTACTTTCCCAACCTACCTCACCGAACTCCGCGGCCCCGTCCGTGCTCGCCTTCGCGACGCCAGCAGCCGAGGTCCCCGGATACGCGCGCCGATCGAGGGTGTTGCGGTCGACGTCCCCGCTCCTGGCGCGCATCCGCCTTCGGGGCGCTGGTATGAGCGGCGGAGGTCCGACAAAACGTTTAGAGTCAGCTTGACACCTCGTGAGCTCGCCGCGTAGCTTTGGTCAATGTGTGTAGGCTTTCAGTCGACCACACAGTCTGCCGTGTGAACCGATCAGAATCAACTACAAGCCTCCCCTTGGGCTAGCCATGCCGCACACGACAAATCGCAGGGCCTTCCGTGATGCCGATGTGTCGGAGCCGCTCTTTCGTTTGTACACGCTACTGGTAGCGACAGAGCTTGCCCTGAAGGATGCTCTAGGCACATATGCCATGACACATGATCTGGAGAGCTTGGCCAAACAGCATTTGGGCGCCGGATTGTCAAGTGCCCTGGAGGCCCAGCTTACGGCATTGCAGACCTCGCTCGGTGCCCTTGTCTGTACGCACAGGGGGGTACAATCGCCGGTCGATCCTACCAAGTACCCGGGACTTCGCTATCTTCAATTACATGCAGACGGCTTTGCGGGTGGATCGCAAACAGCAGACGTTGTCCAAGCGCTCAACGACGCAATGGTGTTGATCGAGGAATTGCGGCTTGCAGGAGTAATCTTGTGATCATCAGTGGCGCTGAACTCCTTCAACGTGTCGAGAAAGCGTTTCCGGGAACGGCAACGCGCCCTGCATTCCCGTTTCTTAGGGTGCGTATTGTTTCCACTGCGTTCTCGGGCCTTTCGGATGATGAGCGCGAAGAACTGGTTGCAAATAGGATCCAGCTTAGCGTTCCCGACCTTCGGCGGACCTCGGATCGTCTCTTCATACGCTTCGAACGGCTATGTGACGCCACCGAGGTTGCAGGACCAGAGCGCCGCGGAGAGACATGGCTGGGGGCTTTCGCGGAAGAGGGTCGCAGATTTGATCCAAAACCTGATCTCCCTCCTGTCACGCATTTTTACGGCTACAAAGGTGGTCAGGGGCGCTCAACACTTTTAGCTTTCTTGGCGCTTGCTTTGGCGTCCGATGGCCACAGCGTCCTTGTAGTAGATATCGACGCCGAGGCACCGTCCCTCGACATCCTTGTTGGCGCCAGCGAGATCCCGCCTGAAGCGTCGCTTGTCGGGCTGCGCGCTGGCCTCGATGTCGTCCCTGTGCCGGTAAGTGCGCCTCGTGGCGGCGGGTCGGTCTCTATCTTAGGCTTCCGGCCCACGGCTGAGGAGTATGATCTCGACGCTGCCGCGCTCGCCTTCGAGGCAAGCGTCTCCGCGCCGAGTCACGAACGATTGGCCGCGGCGCTTCGGGACTCCGTCGCAATGCGCTACGACATCGTCTTGGTTGATCATCGCACCGGGCTCGGTCCCACGGTTCCCGCATGGGTACGAACGATGCCCGGACCCGTAGTCGTCTTCGACCGCCTCGATGGTCAATCACGTCGCGCTATTCGTGACGTCGAACGATTATGGAAAGGGTTACCTACGCCCGGTATGCTCGTATCCTATATGCCATTACACATTTCGTCGCTAGAGCGGTTGCGCGAACAATACCGCCGCCAGGCATGGCCGTGGCTCGAAGCACTTGCCCGAGCGCGGAGCGAAAGGGCGGACGAGCCTCTTGAGGCCGGAGACATCCAAGACCATTGGGTCATTTGGCCGGACGATAACGCATTTCGGCAGCCAAGTCTTCCTGAACCGCACGAAGTCGGTGGTATGACTCGCGAGGCCATACGCCGCGTCCGTGAACTCCTCGGGTTCGCGCAGAAAAAGGAGCGCGTGGAGGATGCGACACGAAAACTGCATCCGAGCGGAGCAACGGATCAAGGCCTGTTCATTGTAACGGAGGCTCTTCGCGAGCTACGTCAGCCCGGGTCGCCCGTAAGATTCATCCTGGGACGGAAGGGCACCGGAAAAACGCGCCTTCTCCACGAACTTGCGCGTCAACAGCTCGGGGAGCCGTTAGTTGTAGCTGAAGACGAGACTTTGGGCGGCCTCCCAGCGCGTGACGTTGCCCTGCAATCGCTGCTGAAGAAAGCACGAGAGGCTCACGATCACGAGGGGCTATGGTGGACGCTACTCGCAGCTGGTCTCAAGGCCACCGGTACAAGTCGTGATCGGCTCGGAAGCGTGGTCAGCAGCGCACAACTGCTCGAGGGGACGCACGTTCGAGAGCTCGCTCGCACAGGTGCACCACGAGTTTTCCTTATCGACGGCTTGGAGTCGATGTCGCATCGAGACCAAGCACACGAGAACATCCAAGCCCTCCTGAATGTCAGCTCGGCCTTGGAGAATGACGCTGTTTTCCGCGGCACCGTTACGCTAAAGATCTTCCTTCGTACCGACATCGCAAGATGGGGATTCGAAAACTTCGAGCAGCAGAGCGCTGGCGGCAAGAGACTGGAGCTCCGCTGGACAACAGAATCGATCCTAAATTTTGTTCTCTCTCGCTTGCTGGATCTGCCGTGGATCGCGAAAACGTTTCCGAGCGTGGTCGACGAGGTTCGCAGTCGTCTAATTGAGATTCAGCAAAGCGCGCTTCCAGTTGATGCGTGCATGAAGCTACTGCTGGGCATATTCCCAGAAAAATTGGGACGCAAAAATATTAACACGACAACGTTTCTGCGCACTTACTTCAGCGACGACCCGAGCGGTGAACAGAGTTACTACCCGCGTGTCTACGACAAATTCCTGGCGAGTATCAACGCCGCAGCGAAATCCTTGGTGGCGGGTCGCATCGGGCAAGACGTAATAATGACCGCACATGATGAGGCTTCGGCAGAGTTCCTCACGCAAGTTCGCCAAGAACTCTTCTTTCTCACACCCCTTAATGAGCGAGAGCTTGACCGGTTCATTGGTGCGCTGAGCGCTCAAGAGACGCCGTTCGTGCGCAAAGATCTTGCGAACCGATTCCGCAACTCGCTCAAGCTTCCGAAGGCAAAGATCGACGGCACTTTCGAGGCCATGCGCGAAATTGGGATCTTTGAGGAGCATCCGACACGCCCCGATGCATGGCGTGTCGGCCGTCTATTCAAAGCCGCCCTTAAGATGAAGTATGCACGGGGGGCCGACACCTAGCGGTCATACCGAGCGGTCTCACTTTTCCGGGAGAACCGCTCGGACAGAGGCCAAATGGGAAGCAAGTATTACGAACTAAGCATTGGGACCAGACCCGAAACCGGATGGAGCTGGAAACATGATTTCCCTCCGGTGTACATCCTACCATTTGCCGAATCCATGCCGAGTCTTCAGTCAAATGACCGGGGCGAGGAGTCTACCTACGTCTTTGGCACGAACGCACAGACGGCTCTCGGCACGCTAGCGCGCCTCGGACTGTCTGATGCATACTTCGAAAGCACGTGGGCATCATTCCGTTCCTGGCGACGGAGCATAGCGCTGGCTTATATGGATGGCATGAAGATGGGATGTTCCGAGAGTGCGCAACCACCGGGCGCCGCATGGTCTCGTAGGACACCAGAAGCCATCGAGCGCGCTATTCTTCGGCTGGAGCACGCCAGCCCATCGGATGAGATAGCAGCGGCCGTTGCTATCGTGCAGCGGCATGGCTGGAAAGACTGGAACAGCAACTTCCTTGATCGCGAACGGTCTTTGCTGCCGACGGTTCAGGGGCTACCCAACGCTACTGACCTTGGCGCCGAACATATGGCTGAATCGGTCGCGCTTGGTGGCTTCTTATATGACGGACAGTTGCTGTACCCAGAAATTGTTGCACTATTTGAGCTATACATTCTTCTGAGAGCAACGCCGCCTATGGATCCCGTAAAATTCACTTTCGCTTCGGAGTATGTTCACACTGCAGAAGACGCGGCATCGTGTCTTACGAGCTCAATAGGATCCATCGCCGACAAGGTTCGCCTTTACAATCATACGTTCGTAGCACTGACGGATGGCCAAGGTGTCTTGCAGAGGCGGCTTCGTCGCGACGCCCTGTGCACGGCTTGGCAGACCGCCAACGTTGATACACTCACGGCACAGGAGAAGGGCGTCCGCCTTGAGCAGTTTGCCGATCTTCTGCTTGCGGATATTGACGGCCTAATGGTGGTCGAGAAAAACCTTCGGACCCAGACGGCAGAACTGGATCTCGTGGTGCAGAACAACGTTGCTCGCCCATTCTGGTCGAACTTGGGCTCTCCATTGATTTTTGTAGAATGCAAGAACTGGACAAAGGCCGCGGATGTTCGAGAGGCCCGCGCGCTGGAGAGTAAGATGCGGGCCCGTGGACGCGTTGCGCGTATGTCGATCTTCCTGTCCGTCTCAGGATTCACCAAGGCATTCACGGATCACGTTGCTTCGCTGGCCCGTGATGACCTGCTTTTAGTGTCTATTCAAGGAGAAGATGTGGGTCGACTTATTGGCGATTCTAAATCAGACACGACGAAGTGGCTAGAAACAATCATAGCTACCCAGGCCTCCGGGCGTGTTTCTCGAGCACGCAAGAAGGCGCGGTGACGCCTCTCCAAGTCTCGTCCGCTCGACGGCGCCCTCCGTCTCTCGGTTTCTGGCCACTGGACGGTGCATGGACGTTACTAATTCATCAGCACACCAATGCTAGGTTGTCCCCGCCAGCCCCAGCGCCACCGAAGGCCTTTCTTTGCCCTACGGCGCGCGAATGCGTAGCCTCACCGTCATGTTTTCTCGGCTTCTGGCAGCATCCGCGGTCTCGTTCGTGTGGCTTCTTCCCGGGATGGCAGGCGCCGCCGATGGGGACGCCTGGGTTCCCAGAGCCCAGCAGAACCGCGTCGCCCTCGAGTTCGACGTCAGGTCCTACGACGATCCCTCGCTCGGGACTGCGCATTCGCTCACCTGGGGCGTCGCGGGCCAGGTGAAGATTGCCCGCGGCGTGTATCTCGATTTCGACGTCCCCTGGGCCGTCTGGGATTACCGGATCCCCCCCGCCACCCTGCGTGAGACCGAGGCCACGATGGGAAACCTCACCCTGGGCGCGCACTGGGCGGGCAAAGTGAGCGAAAGGCTCGCGTTTCACGCGGGCGGCACGTTCTCGGTCCCGACCTCGTTCACCGACCGAGAGGAGAGCCTCGGCTCGGGCTGGGGCAGCAGCACCGCCGTCGATTACTTCGTGTGGACGGCCATCGCCAATTACATCGATATGCGCCACGACGTGGCCAGCCGCAATCGCGCTTATGCGGACCTGCACCGGTTCTTCCTCGATTCGATCCTCGCCCGAGGGCGCGGCGGCCTGGAGCTCCGCATCTTGCCCACGCTTCATTACCGCGCGGATATCGTGTCCATCGTCGCCTTCCCCGTCGGGGACCTGGCGAATCGCACCCACCTCTTTCTCGAAGCCCACAGCGAGATCGCGGCGCGCGCCTCTACAGGCTTGGGCGGCGGCCTGCGCGTGCAGACCGTGTTTTTCCCGACCCGCGAGGACGACAAGGCCCAGACGGCCCTCGAGCCGTATTTCAGCTACGAACCCACCCGCGGCTTCTATGCGCGCCTCGGTCTGCTCGTCGCGCTCGACGACACGCTCGGCTTCGGCTTCGAGGAAGGGAAGGTCGCGACGCTCCGCACCGCGCTCGGCGGGTCGTGGTAGGGGCGAACTCCAACCTCGCGGCTTTGTTCGTTTTCGGGGGGACGGTTTTTTACCGAGCAGGCGGGGCTTCGATCGGTCGCGCCAGCGCAATCGCGAAGGCCACGTCCGAAGGGCTCGGCGTCATCGCCGCGCGACGCTCGATCGCTCGCGCGAGCTCGTGGAGCGGAACCCCATCGTCCAGGGCCGTCCTCGCGATTCGGGCCGCTTCTTCATCGGGAATGTCGAGCCGCCGCGAGCATAGGAGGAGAAGGTCGCCCGCGCCGAGCTCGACGGCGAATCGGTCGATACCGACCCCCGATGTGGCGAGTTGCCCGAGGCCGTTGACCATGATGTTACGCGGGATCTGCGCAGGGTCGATGTCGCGAAATTGCGGTATGCGAGCTCCGACGAGGTGCATGTAGTGCTCGACCACGAGGCTCTCGAAGTGGTCGGCGCCTGCCCGGAAGAGGAGCGCTCGCCCGATCCCCACGTGCGCTCCAAGCACGCGAGCGCCGTCCAGTCGCGTGGCGGTGCACCCGGCCACGAGGCTGGCCGGGGAATGCTTCGGGGGACCGGCAAGCTCCCTGTCGATGTCGGCAAACAGGGAGGCGAGCTCACGCGCTGCTCGATCCCCCGCGTCCCCCGCGTCCTTCTCGTATTCGATGTCGGCAGCTCGTGCCACCCCGCCGGTCCAGCGCGCGAGGTCAGGAACGCCATCCGCGGCTCCCACGAATCTGGCCTCCGCGGCAGAGGTCGAGCCTCGCGCCAGAAGCCCGCGCACGGTCAATCGTGCGCCGAGCCACCCCGTGCCGTGTCCGCCCGGCCCGTCCGAGACAACGAGCCATCCCTCTCGAGCTCCGGCGGCGACATCGACGGTCTCGCTGCCGCGCGAAGCGCACAGACCCAGGGTCCACTCGATCGTGAGGGCGGCGGGGGCGTGTTCGGCCATCGGTGCCATCAGAGCCCCGCAGGACCTGCTCGGTCAAGTGCATTGCCCGATTGTCCACGAAAGCAGGGGAAGAACACTTCGACGGGGCCCTGAATGGCCTCGCGTGTTACGCCTCGAAGGGGCGAACATCCTGGTTTACTTGTCCTGGAAGCATCCGCTGCTGCGTACAATGCCCCCGCCTCACGTCAGCAACGTGCCCCAAAGGAGGGGCTGGTCCCTTGTCGTATGACGTCGTCTTCTGGATATTGCTGAATCTGTTCGGCTGCGGGCTCGGCATCGCGCTCATCGCCGCGAAGAGACCTGGGTGGGGGGCCATCGCCGCTGGGCTCGTGGCCGCGGCGTATATGACCAAGCTGCGGTGGATCCCCGCCTATGCCTGGTCCTCGACGGCCACCTATCCGGTCACGCCCGGGTGGTTCCATGAGCACAACATCGCGGCAGGGGCGCATGCGCGCGCCCGATGGGCTCTGGAGCTGCTTGCTTGGGCGGTTCCGCCGCTGCTCGTGTGCGCGTGGGCATGCGTCGTGGCTGCGCGAAAGAAGAAGAGCCGCCGGCTGCTTCTGTGGATCCTTCCCGCCAGCGTGCCGAGTGGTGTCCTTCTGTTCTGGATCGTCAGCGCCACGTCCTCTTGGTCGGCCGACGACCCGCGGTGGTCCATGGGGTACCTCGAGGAGTGGCGGGAAGGGGGCCGTCCGTCGACGAATGGCGGGGCCTGCTACGGCTTCCTGGGGGACCAAGCCCGTTTGGTGGGGCTCGTCCCCGAGGACACGCTCACGCGCGCTCGAAAGGAGTGTGGGGGGGTCTGCCGAGATCAAGCGGCTCGGCACGCCTTCAACCCCGGCGTCCTGGAGCAGCGGTGTCGGGAAGCGGAGCTGCTGCCGTGAACGCACCCCGGAGAAGACGGCGTTTGCGTGGATGAGGCACGCCTACGCGGAGCTCACACGGCGGAAGAGGCGGGCGGAGGAGCCGCTCCCGCTTGTTTTTCTTCCGTGCCTTCGTGCGCGCGCTGCGTAGGATGCGCCGTGATGCGGAGCGGGTGTGCGGGCTTCCTCTCCCTGGTGGTCGCGTGCGGCGGGGCGCCTTCGCGCAGCGCGCCCGCGAAGCCCGACGTGGCCGCTGCGCGCGCGTCGTCCGCTGAGGATCGCGCGACAGCGACGATGAGCCCTCGCGCCGACGAACGCGCCGCCGACGGCTTCATCGATCCGGACACCTTGCCGACCGGCGCGCGCCTTCGTCTCGGCTCGCTGAGATACGGCGTCAACGCCGCGAGCGTCGCGGTGACGCCGGAAGGACGCGCGCTCGCGTTCGATGACGATCGTGAGGCGCTCGTCGAGGTGCGCGACGACGGCTTCCTCCGACCCACACCCCTCCCGTACGCACCTGCGGTGCTCGCCGTGGACGCGGCGGGCCGGCTGCTCGTCGGTGCGCCGCAGGGCATCTGGGCGGGTGAGGTCCGGCAGTCGAGCCGCATCGCGGAGACGTTCTGCGCGACGCCGGCAGCGGCGTCGCCGAGCGGCGCGCGCATCGCCTGCACGGGCGACGGTCGTTCGACCGTCGTGGTCGCCGGTCCTGACGGCACGCGGACCTTCGTCGTCCGCGGCGAAGTCGGCGCGCTCGCCGTCGCCGACGATGGCGCCGTCGCGGTACGCCGGGGCGCGGCTTGCGAGCTCTTCGACGCGCGCGGCGTCCTCGTTACCGAGCTCGGCTGCGAGGACCACGCGGTGCTCGCGGCTCGGCCGGGCGGCGGCTTTCTGCTCGTCGAGCGGGAGGCGCTGAGGAGGATCGATCGCGACGGGCGTGACCGTGGACGCGTGCCTCTGCCGCCCGACCTCGCGTCGGTCGCGGCGACGGTTTCTCCTTCGGGACGCTGGCTCGGCATCGTCGGTCTCGGCGGGAGCGGCATCGGCAGCGGCACGGGGGTCGTGGTGGATCTCGCGGAGGGGCGCGCCGGGGCGCCTTTCCCGGTCGTCCACGGCGCGCGCGCGCTCGCCTTTGCGCGTGATGAGGGCTTTGTCGTCGTTCAGGGCGTCGCGCTGCAAGGACTGCGCGTCCCGAGCGGCGAGCGGGTGTGGGGGGCGACGGGGTCGAACGAGAACATATGGGCGCTCGCGCTCGGTCCCCGCCGTGTCTTCGCGCTGCACGACACCGAGATCGCCGTGTACGACGCCGCGGGCGCACTGGCCGCGCGTCTCCCGGTGCCGCCGCCCACACGGAAGGCCGTACTCGCCGCGCTTTCGGACGACGTGGTGCGCTTCGGCGCGTACGGGGCGTGGACCGTGCTCGACGTCGCGTCGGGCCGCACGTTGTGCGAGACGAAGATGGGCGGCACGTGTCCCGGGCTCCGGATGCCACCGGAGCGCGACGAGCGTCCGGGTGTGCCGAAGACGCTGCGGGCGCTCCGCGCGACCCGCGATACGAATGGATCCTGGACGCTGCCTGCGGGGTCGGCCGGCCTCGCGGTACCGCATTCGCTCGAGGCGATGCGCGAGGGGCGCGCGGTCGACGTTCTCACCCTTCGTGAAAAGGACAATTCACGCGCGTTCCGCCTGCTGGTCGTCGACAAGGCGACGAGCGCGCCTCGCCAGACGTGGACGCTGCCGCCGGGCGTACAGCTCGACGAGGTCGAGCTCTCCAGCGACGACCGCGTCGTCGTGATTGCGCAGCGCCAGAGCGTCCTCGTCTACGAGCCGTGAGGGGTCGATTTTCGCATGCCTAGCCAATGGCTTCCGCTTGTCCGTCGCATTCGTTCCTTTCCTGGATGACGGGACACGAACAGATTGTGCTGCCGCTCCGCCTTGCCGAACGAGGGGCCTCGCGCGTGTTGGCTCTCTCGGCGTGGCGCTGGGGAGCCCCCGCGCGCACGACGTTGCCCTCCTCCGCCGCCCCGTGTTAGCTTCCGCGCGGATCCTCATCGATGACCGATCTCGTTCCCAAGCCCCTGGCCGCCATCCAACCTGCGCGCACGCGGCGCGAGGTCGTGCGCTTGTGCGATCCTGACGAGCCGCTCCGGAGCACCGACACGCGATACGAGGATTTTTCGCCGGCGCGCAGCAATGGCGGAACGGAGGCCCTCGAACAAGCCCTCGAGCTCCGCGCCCCGGAGCGCTTCGTCCACGCGGCCTTCGTGAGCCATCGCGGCGCCGGCAAGAGCACCGAGATCCTGCGGCTCGCCAGCCGCCTCGCCGCGATGTACGAGCCCGTCTACCTCGAAGCGACCGTCGAGATGGACCCGTTCAGCATCGAGGCCGAGGATCTGCTGCTGAACCTCGCACTTTCGGTGGAGTCGACCATGCGCGAGCGCAACATGCCGCTCCCTGACGCGCTGCTCGAGCGCGTGCGTAAGTGGTTCGAGGAGGTCGTGAGCACGACGAAATGGGTGCAAGGCTTCAACGCCCAGGCGGCCGCCGGCGTCGAAGCCAAGGTCTCCTCGCCGTTCTTCGGCGGCGTCTTCGGCTCGCTCAAGGCGCTGTTCAAGCAAGAGAGCGAGTACCGGACCGAGGTCAAGCAGGTGCTCCGCAAATACCCGGGCACGCTGCTCCAGAGCGTGAACGAGCTCTTCGACGAGGCGAACAAACGGCTCGGCGGGCGCTCGCTGCTCGTCATCGTCGACAACCTCGACCGCTACGACCCCGTGGTGATCGACAAGCTCCTCGGGGACGGCGCCGATCGGATCCGGCAGCTGCGCTGCAATCTCCTGCTCACGCCGCCCATCGGCTTGCTGCTCCAGCCACGATCGGCGCAGCTCGACCGTATCTACACCTGTCATTTCCTGTATGCCGTGCGGCTGCGAACGCCGGAACAACGGTATGACGAATTCGAGGGGCCGGGCCGGGACTTGATGGAGAAAGCGCTCCGTCTTCGGGTCGACATCGACACGCTGCTGCCCGACAAGGCCGCCCGGGATCGGCTGATCAGCGCGAGCGGGGGGTCGATGCGCGAGCTGCTCGACCTCATGTATCAGTCGGTCCTCTTGACGCGCGAGGAGAAGATCACCGAGGCCGAGGTGGAGAAGGCCGTGGCCCTTCGCAGGCAGCGCTTGCGTGATCTGATCAACGCCAATGGTTGGATCGATACGCTCGTGAGGATAGCGACGGAGAAGCAGATCCACACGGACCCGAAATGCATGGCCGTGCTCCACTACTACCTCGCGTTCAAGTACAACGGGGATGGGTGGTACGACATCCATCCGCTCGTGGACGAGATCCCGGAGTTCAAGCGTGCCTTCCGCGGCGAAGGGGGCTGAGGTTTCGTCGGAGACGCCCGAGCGTATCCTTGGCGAGGACGGGGGGCGGGCGTACCGCAATTTCATCGAATGGACGCCCGGCGGCGGGTTTGCGCTGGCGATCCTGGAGATCACCGAGCCGCGGCGCCGGGACGAGCTTCTGGCGTGGACGGTGAACGAGGCGCCTGGGACGCGCGTCGTGGAGATGGACCGGGCGAGCGGCAAGCCGTTGCGACCGGTGCTGGATGAGGCTTGTGGGCCGCCGGGCGAGCCGTCGGTGCTCGTGATGACGCGGCTGGAAGAGGCGGCGGAGCGGCATTTGCTTTTTGCGCGGCTCAATGTCCAGCGTGACGAGCTGGCGCGCGCGTATGCGCTTCCTTGGGTGATCATGATTCACCCGGCGGCGGCGCTGGAGTTGACGATGCGGGCGCCGGACCTCGTGCATTTCGCGGGGTTGTGGCTGCGTGAGCAGGTCGAAGCCACGGGGCCGATGGCGCGGGAGCTTTCGATTTCGGTGCATGGCGGATCGCAGGCGCATTCGTTGCCAGCTCTGGGAGCGGACGACGGGTCGGAGCTGCTAAAGAAGGCGAAGCGCGCGTTCATGCTGGGTCGGCTGGACGAGGCGGCCGATCTGCTGGCGCAGGTGGATCTCCGCGACCCTGAGGGGCGGTTCACCGATGGCGTTCGGTTCGTGCTGCGGGGTAGGCTCGCGTGGCTCCGTGGTGAGCCGGAGCAGGCCCTCGCGCAGCTCGACGCGGCACGGAAGGTGTTCGAAGAGCGCGGCGACGAGCGCTCCCGGGCCGTCGTGATGGGCCAACTGGCCGACATCCTCCAGGCTCGCGGCGAGCTCGACGAAGCGCTGCGCATCCGGCGCGAAGAAGAGCTTCCCGTGTACGAGCGGCTCGGCGACGTGCGCGAGCGGGCCGTCGCGATGAGCAAAGTGGCCGATATCTTGGAGGCTCGTGGCGAGCTCGACGAAGCGCTGCACAGCCTTCGCGAAGAAACGCTTCCCGTGTACGAGCGGCTCGGCGACGTGCGCGCCCGGGCTTTCATGATGGGCAAAGTGGCTGACATCCTCCAGGCTCGTGGCGAGCTCGACGAAGCCCTGCATATCCGCCGCGAAGAAGAGCTCCCCGTCTACGAGCGTCTCGGCGACGTGCGCTCCCGGGCCATCACGATGGGCAAAGTGGCCGGCATCCTCCAGGCTCGCGGCGAGCTCGACGAAGCGCTGCGCATCCGCCGCGAAGAAGAGCTTCCGGTCTACGAGCGGCTCGGCGACGTGCGTTCCCTGCTCGTGGGTCGAGCCAACCTAGCCTTGGGTCTCGTGCAACGCGGGCGCGCGGAAGACAGGCCCGAAGCCCTCCAGCTCCTCGCCCTCGCCCTCGCCGATGCGCGACGCCTGAGCTTGCCCGAAGCGGCTCAGATCGAATCCATCTTGCGCGACCTCCCGCCCTCCTGAACCTCCCGACATCCGGTCCAAAACCGGCCAGCCCCAACATTGACGCACGTTCATCGTGGACGCATTCAATCCCTGTGATGGCTCGACGTGGAGGTCCACCGCGTACGGTGCGCGGTCGCGACTGCGCCGAAAAGGGGGGAGTATGCAATTCGTCAAGACCATGATGTTCGCGTTCGCGCTCGCGACCAGCTCCGTCCTCGGGATGCTGCCAGCGACGGCGCAGTCCGATATCGTCATCCCGTCCCTCAGCAGCTATGCCCTCGGCGCCGATTTCGATTCCAGCGCCAGGCCCGGCCTGGAGGGCGCCGAAATTCGCAGCCTCCATTTCCTCAGCCCGCTGCTGCGGACGCGTATGGTCCAAGGGGGGACGTACATCGCCGAGGTGGGCGACATCATCACGTTCGTCAATGACCGGCGGGTCCGTGACTCCTTCGACCTCACCAGCAGGTTGCGAGGCTTCTCCAGCGGCTCCAACGTGAGGCTCGGTATCGTGAACGTACGTACGGGCAGGACCGTGCACGTCTGGGTGAAGCTTCGCTGAGGTCCTCTCTCGTCGAGGCTCGACGCCCTGGATCGTCGGTCGTCGTCAGGGCGCTCGCGGCGTTTCTCGACAGCCTGCTAAGCTCCCCCGTCCCACTCACCTCGCTTTCCTCCGAGGTCTCGTGCCCGCGATCGACAAGGCCATTCATCACCACGCGGAGGCCGGCTCCTGGGATGCCGCCGCCATCCATATCGCCGTGTTCTTGCAATGGGCCGCCGAGCGAGGCCTCACGTCGGGCGACATCGATCGAGCCCGCGTGGCGGCGGATCCCCTCCGTTATCTGCTCGATGACCTCGACGGGACCCTGCCCGATGGGGCCCTCACCGCCGAAGGGGCCGCGTTCGCCTTGGCGATCTGGGAGGAGCACCGCGAAACCCTCGCGGCCACCGCGGGGCGATTCCAGCACCCGGGTCCAGAGCATCGACGCCGCCACTTCGTCTGGCTCGACGAGCGGCTCGGGGACAATCGGCGGCTCCGTGGCGAGCCGCACGACCGGTCGCTCCGCACGGCCGTTGCCTTCCTGGCCCTCGCGACCGAGGGCGCGGGCGGGCCCGACGCGGAGCTCGCGCGCACGATCATGCGTGCCCTCGACGAGAGTCCCACCGCCGTGCATCTGCTCGAGGTCGCGCCTCCACGAGCGGCCGTCGGCGCGCGGCCGCGGAAGCTCTTCTATGACGCCGACGCGAGGCTCGCCCGCTTCGGCGCGGAGGCCTGGGACGCCGTGCGCGACGTCGTCTCGCCGCTCGAGGTCGATCCGCAGGACCTCCTCGACGTCTTCGGGGACGAGGCCTGCGCGGCGTGGCTCGTGTCCCACCTCGCGCGCGTCCTGCCCGGCGTCGACACGAGCGTGCTCCAGCGCGTCGTGAACGCGCAGTTCTTCGTCGAGGTGCTCGACGCGGGCGACACGCCGCTCGTGCGGGGCGCCATCGTCACGCAGGAGGAGTTCGGCGCCGCTGTGGGAGCGGCGTACGCCGACGGGGCGACGCCTCCCACGGGCAGGAGGCGCATCGTCGGCGTTTCGCAGGTGGCCTCTTACCGGCGGCCGCTGCGGGAGCGACAAGCCGCGCCCGCAGGAGGCTAGTTCACGCCGTTCGTCCCGGCCTGGTAGTGCGTGTATTCGGCCGTGGTCTCCTCGTCGGCGTGACCCTGGCCGTTGCTCGCCGTCGCCATCACGCGCTCGACCTCGGCGTCCATCTTGCCCGTGAGGATCTTGCTCCACATCACCCAGTCGGCCGCGAAGGACCAGAGCGGGTACTTGAAGCTCGCGGGTTTGTTCTTCTCGATGAAGAAGTGCGAGAACCACGCGGGCCCGTAGCCGGCCACGAGCGCGGCCGGGATCAGGGCCGGGCGGCGCAGCGCGATCGCCGCGAGCAGCGTGACCCCCGCCGTGGTCGTCCCGGCGAAGTGGAAGAGGCGCGTCGCCTTCTTGCTGTGCTCGCGCACGTAAAACGGCCAGAATTCTTCGAAGCTCTGGATGTCCTTCGTCGACATGTGTCCAGTTCTACCACGCCGCGCCGAAGTTCACTTGCCCTGGAACGAGGCCTTGCGTTTCTCGACGTAGGCGGAGATGCCCTCGCGGGCGTCCTCGGAGGCGAAGAGCTCGGCCTGGAGCTCGCGCTCGAAGGCGAGGCCCTGTTCGAGGCCCATCTCCATGCCGGTCTGCACCGCCCGCTTGATGCGCCCGACGGCCAGGGCCGCGCGGCCCGGGGCCGTGAAGCCCTGGGCATACGTGATCGCGCGGTCGAGGAACGCGGCGTGGGTCTCGGTCTCCCAGACCTCGTCGACGAGGCCGTAGGCGAGCGCCGTGTCGAAGTCGAACGTCGTGCCCTCGCACATGAGCTTGATGGCGCGCGGTTTTCCGACGAGGCGCGCGAGGCGCTGCGTGCCGCCGGTGCCGGGCAAGACGCCGAGCGCGACCTCGGGGAGGCCGACCTTGCCGGCGCCGCGACGCGCCACGCGCAGATCACAGGCGAGCGCGATCTCGAGGCCGCCGCCGACGGTGTGGCCGTTCAGCGCGGCGATGACGAGCTTCGGCGTGTGCTCGAGGCGCAGGAGCGTCTCGTTCGCGTGCAGGCAGAACTGGTATTTGAAGCTCGGCGACGCGGCCTTCAGCATGTTGATGTTGGCGCCGGCGCAGAAGAACTTCTCGCCGTGACCCGTCACGACGAGGACCTGCACCGCGTCGTCGAAGCGCGCCGCGAGGATCGCCCCGTCGAGCTCCTTCATCATCTCGTGCGTGTAGCCGTTCACCGGCGGGTCGTTCAGCGTGAGGACCGCGACGCGGGATTTTGTTTCGCACTCGACAAGAGCCATGGCGCGCCCCATTTACCGTGGCGGCGCGACCGGATCCACCGTCTGCGCCACGGCGGGCTCGCTCGCGACGCGCGCGTGTTCTCCTTGCTTCCACGACGCCGGCCTCGGGGCGCGGCGTCGCGATCCACCTTCAAACGGGGCACGGTTTCGTGCTACCTGGGACGCGTTGAACCCCATGGATCCTGCGGACGTGCGGCAAAAGCTCAAGGAACTCATGGTCACCGAGCTCAACCTCGAAGGGAAGGAGCCGGCGGACATCGACGACGCGGCGCCGCTCTTCGGCGCAGGGCTCGGGCTCGACTCGCTCGACGCGCTGCAGCTCGCCATGTCCGTGGAAGAGAAGTTCGGCGTGCGTGTCCCGGAGGGAGACGAGGCCCGCAGCATCTTCGCCTCGGTCAACGCGCTCGCCGATCACATCGTGCGCGCGAAGGCCGCGGCCTGACGAGGACACCCGACTTTCGTCGCCCGGACGCAGAGCGCCGGGCGGCGCCGTGACGAGGCCGAGGAGCGCATGCGCATCTGGGTGACCGGCATTGGCGTCGTCTCGCCCCTCGGGCGCGGGGCCGGCGTCACGATGGACAGGCTGCTCGCAGGCGATCGCGCCTTCGGCGAGCTCTCGCTCTTCAATCTGCCGGAGATGCGCACGCGGCTCGCCGCGGAGGTCCCGGGGCTTTCGGCGGCCGAGGTCGCGCCCGAGGGAGACGCCGAGGCGTGGTCGCGCACGGACGCGATGAGCGTGCTCGCGGTGCGCGAGGCGCTCGCGCAGGCAGGCGTCGCGCCCGAGGCCGCGCCGATCGATCTGATCGTCGGCGGCACGACCGCCGGGATGTACGAGACCGAAGATTTGCTCGCCGAGCTGTCGCGCGACGCGGACGCGATCAAGCCGCTCCGGGCGATGCTGACGCATCCGCTCTCATCGACGGCCGATCACGTGCGCGCCGCGGTGGGGCCGTTCCGCCGGGTGCGCAGCGTGTGCAGCGCGTGTTCGAGCGGGGCGAACGCACTCCTGCTCGCGGCGGCCTGGATCCGCGCGGGCGTGTCGCGCTGCGTGGTCGCGGGCGGCGCCGATGGGCTCTGCCGGCTCACGTACACGGGGTTCGGCGCGCTCTCGGCCGTGGACCCGAACCCGTGCCGGCCGTTCGACAAGCGCCGCGCGGGCCTGAACCTCGGCGAAGGCGCGGCGTTCCTCGTGGTCGAGCCCGAGGAGGCGAGCCGCGCGCGGGGCGTGACGCGGCCGATCGCGGAGCTCGTCGGCTGGGGCGTGGGCGCCGAGGCGCACCACATCACGAACCCCGAGCGCGAAGGGCGCACGGCGGCGCGCGTGATGCAAGCGGCGCTCACGAGAGCGCGCCTCTCGCCCGCGGACATCGACCACGTGAACGCGCACGGGACGGCGACGCCGCTGAACGACTCGATGGAGGCAGCCGCGATCCGCGCTTGTTTCGGGCCGGAGGCGGAGCGCGTGCCGGTCTCGTCCGTGAAGGGCCAGATCGGGCACACGCTCGGGGCGGCGGGCGCGATCGAGGCGGCCGTGTCGGTGATGACGATCGCGCGGGGCGAGATCCCGCCGACGATGGGGCTCGAAGAGGTCGATCCCGCATGCCCGCTCGCGCACGCGACGCGCGCGACGAAGGCGGACGTGCGCGCCGTGATGTCGAATTCGTTCGGGTTCGGAGGAACGGACACGTCGCTCGTGTTCGCCGCGCCGAACGCGTTCCCCGCGCCCGAGGCGCCGGCGCGGCGATCGGTGGTGGTGGTCTCCGCAGCGACCATCGGCCCGCTCGGGGTGCTCGGCGCGCGGGAGAACGATGCGTACCTCGAGCCCGGTCCTGCGCCTTCGCCGGGGCCGATCCACTTCCAGGCAGCCGATCACCTCGACGTCGGCCGCGCGCGCAGGCTCGATCGGGCAGGGCGGCTGTCGACGGTGGCGATCCAGCGGGCGCTGCGGGATGCAGGGCTCGATCCGAGCGATCCGTCGATCGGCGCGGAGGTGGGCGCGATCCTCGGCGCGGCGTTCGGCAGCGTGGACGGCTCGACCGCGTTCATGCGGCGCATCTACGAGAAGGGCGTGAAGTTCGCGAGCCCGGCGGATTTTCCGAACCTCGTGCCGTCGTCGCCCGTGGGGCACGCGTCGATCTACCTCGGGCTGCGCGGGCCGGTGTTCGCCGTGGCCGACCTCGGCGTGACGGCCGAGTGCGCGGTCGTGACGGCGGCGGATCTGATCGCGGTGGGCGAAGGGGAGGTGCTCGCGGCCGGCAGCGTGGAGGAGGCGAGCCCGATGATCGAGCGATGCCTCGGGCCTGTCTGCTCGGGGGAAGCGCACGGCGTGCGCAGCGAGGGCGCGAGCGCGATCCTGCTCGAAGCGGAACCGCACGCGAGGGCGCGGGGGATGAAGCCGATCGCGCGTCTGCCCTGGTGGACGTCGTGGCGCGGCGCGGGCGAAGGCGCGCTCGATGCGGCGCCCGAGCCGCCCACGCGCGCGGTGGTGCTCACGGGGCAGGAGGATCTCCCGCCCGGCCTGCGTTTGCCCGAGGCCTGGGCGCGCATCCCGCATCGCGCCGTCGCGCCGCGGTCGGGCGTGCACGAGGGGGCAGGTGGGTTCGCCATGGCCGCGGCCCTCGCCGCGATCGCGCGGGGAGAGCTCGACGCCGCGCTCGTCGTGGGGCACGCGCCCGAGCGGGGGTACGCGCTGCTGCTGACGGCCGACGAACCCGGTTCGTCGTGATGCGCGGCGCGGGCTTGCTCGGGGCCATCGTGTGGTGCCTCGGCGCCGCCTCGTGCGCGGCGCCGAGCGCGATCGCCCCGCGCGCAGCCGAGGCGCCGACACTCGCGAGCTGGCGCGAGGCGCGGCGGAAGCTCGCGGCGCTCTCGAAGGCGGCCGAGGGCGAGGGCGCGCGGACGCTCCGGCTCGCGCTCGCGCTTCGGGAGCCGTTGACGGGCCGCACGCTGGAGGCGCGCGGCGCCGTGGCGATCGCGCCGCCAGACGCGCTGCGCATGATCCTGGTCGGGCCCGGCGGCACGACGGCGCTCGACCTCTGGGTGCGCGGCGAGCGCTTTCGTTTCGCGGTCCCGGCGATCGATCTGCTGAAGCGCGGCGACGCGTCGACGCCCCGCGAAGGCAAGCGCGGGCTGCCCGTGGATTTCCTTCGCTGGTGGCTGCTCCGGCCCGCGTCCGGGAGGCTGCTCTGGCACGAGGTCGAGCCTTCGGGGGATCGGTTCACGCTGCGCGACGGCGCGGCCGTGATCGAGCTCCACGCGGCGAGCTCGGGGGCGCTGTCGGCGCGGCGGACGACGTGGTCGAGCGAAGGACCACGCGCCAAAAAGCTCGACGAGGAGAGCGTGGAGGCCGATCGGATCGGGTGCGGTACCGTGCGGTATCACCAGGCCTCGACGGGGCTCACGGTGACCGTGACGTGCGAGGGCGAGGAGACGGGGCGCGCGCCGAACCCGCGCGCCTTCGCCGATCCGGATGCGCCCGCGGAGGACGTTTCCCCGGGAGGAGGTGCGTCGTGAGCGACGCATGTGTGATCGCGGTGGGCGCGGTGTCGGCGCTCGGCGTGGGCCCGAGCGCGTACCACGCGGGCGACGTCGGCGAGCCTGCGCGCGTGGTCCTCGCGCGTGACGAAGAGCTCGCCCGCGCGGGCCTCGCCCGTCCGTTCGCGGCGCGCGCGCCCGGCTCGCTCCCGCTGCCCGAAGGACCGCCCTTCGAGGATCACGCGGCGGCGTTGCTCGCGTGCGCGCTCGGGCAGCTCGTGCGCTCCCTCGAGGAGACGCGCCCCGGCTTCCGCGACGAACGCCTCGGCATCGCCGTCGGCACGTCGAGCGGCGGCATGCTCGGGGCGACGCGGTTTTTCGCGGCCCGCGAAGCGTGGGCCCGCGGCGAGGGGGTTCGTGAGGACGAGCGCGCCGCGCTCGCGAAGCGCGCGACCTACTTCGCGCCGTTCGACGAGGCGTTTGACGCGGCGGGTCTTTGGGGAGCAAACGTTCGCCGTCGCGTGCACCTCGTCGCCGCGTGCGCCGCTTCGACGCTAGCGATCGGCCTCGGCCTGCGATGGCTCGACCGAGGCGCCTGTGACGTCGTGATCGCGGGTGGCTACGACGCGCTCTCGAACTTCGTCGCCACGGGCTTCGAGGCCCTGCGCGCCACCACGGCCTCGCGCCCGCGACCTTTCCGCGTCGGTCGCGACGGCATGAGCCTCGGCGAAGGCGCCGGCCTCGTCGCGCTCGTCCGCGAGGAGAACACCCGCGGCGCTTCGGTGTTCATCCGCGTCGCCGGCTTCGGCGCCTCCACCGACGCCGTGCACATCACCGCGCCCGATCGCACCGGCGATGGCCTCGCGCGCGCAGGCGCCGCCGCGATCACCGACAGCGGCCTCGCTCCCGCGGCGATCGGCCTCGTCAGCGCCCACGCGACCTCGACGCCGTTCAACGACGCGATGGAGTCCCGCGCGATCGCCCGGCTCTTCGACGGAGCTGCCCCCGCGCCGATCGTCCACCCCTTCAAGGCCCAGATCGGCCACACGCTCGGCGCAGCCGGCGTGCTCGAGTCGCTCGCCGCGGCAGACGCGCTCCGTCGCGGGATCGCACCCGCCGCGGCCGGAGAAGGCGAGCTCGATCCGGACGCGGTCGCCTCGCTGCTCGATCGCGCCGAAGCGCGTCCGCAGGGCGCCGCGCTCAAGCTGTCGGCAGCGTTCGGCGGAGCAAACGCCGCGCTCGTGCTCACGCGCGCCCCGAGCGGTCGCGCGCCGAGGGAAGCGCGCCCCGTGTACCTGCACGCGCACGCCACGATCACGAGCGTCGACCTCGTCGAGCTGTCCGCAATGACAGGCGTGCCGCGGGATCGGCTCGCGCGGCTCGATCCGCTCTGTCGGCTCGGCATGCGCGCCGTCGCAGAGCTCGCGCGCATGGTGGGACGCGACGCCCTCGTCGGCGCCGGCATCGTCGCAGGACACGCGCTCGCCACGCTCGACACAAACGATCGCTTCGACGCACGTCGCCGCACACGCGGCCCCAGCGCCGTCGATCCACGGCTCTTCCCAGCCACCTCCCCGAACGCCGTCGCAGGCGAGTGCGCGATCGTCTACCAGCTCCGCGGCCCAAGCTTCGCCGTCAACGCAGGCCTCGACGGCGGCACCGAAGCACTCTCCGTCGGCGCCGAGCTCGTCGCGATGGGCGACGCAGACCGCGTCATCGTCCTCGCCGTCGACGACGCCGGCCCCGCAGCGCGTGATCTTCTGTCATGCACGTCCGCATCAGGGCGCGCCTACGCCGAGGGAGCCATGGCCGTTCTGCTCGATGTTTCCGCCGAAAATGCGCTCGCTTCGATCGACCCTGACGTCACGAGTGACCACCACACAGGCCCGATCGGGCACCTTGCCTTGCAGGCAAAGGTGCTCGATTTCGTGACAAAATGGCGGTCGGCTTGCCGGAGGTAGGGGTCGTCTGGCAAGTTGCGCGATGACCTCGATGCGCGCGCTCCGCGCCCTCGTCGTCGACCCTCGATGCCCCGGAATCCTGCCCCCTCACAGGGGGTTTCGAGCAGAGCGATGCCTTCGACCCGAACCCTCGCCGCCCTCGCGCTCGCCCTCTCCACGCTGACGGGATGCGCCACGCGCTACATCCCCAACACAGACGTGGAAGACTCCGAAGAAAACCGCAAAATCATCGCATTTTGCGAGAAGTACCGGCACGCCGTCGAAGACAAGGACGTCTCCGTCCTCTACGGCTTCGCCTCCCCCGACTACTACGAGGACGGCGGCAACGTCGACCCAGGCGACGACATCGATTACGCCGGCCTGAAAGCCTACCTCACCGGCGCCTTCCAAGACGCACGCGCCATCCGCTACGAGATCCGCTACCGCCGCATCGTGCGCGAAGACGACATGATCTTCGTCGACTACACCTACAGCGCGAGCTACCGCATCCCCGGCACACGCGGCGAAGAGTGGCGCCGCAAGGTCGAAGACAACCGCCTGGAGCTCGTGCCCTACAACGGCGAGTTCCGCATCGTCGCCGGGATGTAAGCGACGCTGGGCCGCCGCGCCGGGGCGCCGCCCCGAACCCCGCGGGGGCTATCCGCCCCTCGACCCGGACCAGGGCCAGCCCTGGACCTTTGGTGGAAGAACTGCGCGATGCGCAGTTCTTCCAACGGGCCGTGACAAGACCACCGGGGGCTTCTCAAGCATCGACGGGCGTTGCCGGTAGAACCGCCTTGGTTGGCAGGATCGCCCGCGGTCTTGACCTGGCCCGTTCGATGAACTGCGCATCGCGCAGTTCATCGACCCCGAGTCCAGCGCTTGCGCTGGTCCAGGTCCAGGAGCGGACAGCTCCTGGTGGGGCCTGGGGCAACGCCCCAGCGATCCGCCTTCAGTTGAGCGGGCTCGTCATCTTGTTCGTCCGGTCGAACAGCCCCTTTTCCTTCGCCTCGGCGAGTACGCGTAGCGCTTGCCGATAGCCGCGCAGCACGAGGGAGCGCACGGCGAATCGGTTCAGGTAGCTGAAGGGGCCGAGGTCGGGTGCGATGTCGAGGAAGGTGACGTGGGGGTGGATCCTGCCGTAGAGCTCCACGCCTTGCCGCTCCTTCTCGGTGAGCAGCACGCTGAGGGACTGACGCAAGATGGGGAAGGGGCCGCGCCGCGCCAGGCTGCGACGGCCTTCGCGCACGCGCTCGGGTTTGTACACGTTCGAGATGATCACGACGTCTGCGCCTGCGGCGATGGCGATGTCTGCCGAGAGCGTGCGCGCGACCTCGCCGTTCACGAAGTACCTGCTTCCGATGCGGAAGGGCCGGAAGAGCCCGGGTACGCAGCAGCTTGCTGCGACGGCTCGGCTCACGGGCGTCGTCTCCTCGTAGCCTGGTCCGAAGACCACGCGCTCGCCTGTGTCGATGTCCACGGCGGTCACGAACACGGAGTTCGGGAGCTTGCGGAAATCGTTGATGGGCAAGAAGGTCGAGAGGTAGTTCTCCAGCCGGTCGACCGAGAAGAGCCCCGAGGTGAGGTGGCCCGGATCCAGGAGATCCTTTGGCCTCGGCAGGCCGATGAACGTGGAGGGGAAGAGCCGAGGGCCGCGGTGACGGCGGCGCCAGGGAAGGCGATAGGCGTCGAGCAGGACGTCGAGCGGGATGTCCTGGCCGTAGGTCGCGGAGACGAGCGCGCCGGAGCTCGTCCCCACGAAGATCTCCGGCAGGACGCCGAGCTCCTCGCACGCCTTCAGGACTCCGAGGTGGGCGAGGCCTCGTACGGCCCCGCCCGACGCCACGAATGCGACCTTGAGGCGGTTCATGGGAGCATTGTGGCCACCCGAGCGAGGTCGGGCAAACCAGGGTCCCGATTCTCACGGCATCTGAAAATCTTCGACGATGCGATAGATGCGGTATCGCTCGCCCTCGCGGCGCAGCCAGAGGACGATCTCGTCGCCGAGCAGTCGATCCGACCCCACGCGCGAGGTTGCGATCGGCACGCGCACCACGACGTCTCCCGTCGAGAGGGCTTCGACGCGGATCGCGGGGTGTGGCGAGGACGTGCGTGCGTCCTCCGCGCGGTAGACTTCGAGCTCGGCTTCGCGGAAGACGACCTCGCCGGCGAGCTTCGTGTAGTCGAGCCGGCGCATGCGCTGCGTCCAGAAGAGCGGCGCCGAGGGCGCGCTGCCGCTCGGGCCGTAGGTCGTGCTGATCGACAGCGCGTCTCGCGTGAAGAGCGCTTCGAGCGCCTCCATGTCCTCGTCCACGATCGCCCGGAAAAACCCGTTCACCGTCACGAGGACGGCCTCCGTGCCGAGCGGGGTGCGCAGCGTGACGAGCCCCGCCTCCGCGTTGGCCACGTCCTTCGCTCGCGGCGGCGCGCTCGCAGGATCCACAGCGACGCCGTCCGGCCTTCGCGAGCCTTCGGGCAACTCCGAGGTCGTGGCGAAGAGAGGCGCCCCCGCGCCCCCGCAGCCGAGCAGGCTCATGAACAGGAACACGCACGCCGCGGAGACGCGCGTGGTTTTGGGCAGGTCAGATCGGCTCGACGAGAGGGTCATCCGTGCGGGTGAGCGTGACGATCGCACGGTCCTGGACGGCCGTCCATCCGGGCGGCGTCTGGTCGTCGTCGAAGTCGGAGGCGAGGATCGAGAGGCGGCACGATGCGAAGTCGGGCAGGCGCATGCGCCCGAGGCCGCCGTCGCCGAGGATACGCTCGAGGTCCGAGGCGCCCTGGAAAACGCGGCGAACCATGCGGCCGCTCCCGTGCATGGCGATGACGTAATCGGGGGCCGCGATGAGCAGGTTCATGCGGCTCGGGCCCTTGCCCTCCTCGGCCGAGAGCCCGTCGACGAGCGAGATGCTCGAACGGAGCGCGCTGCGCGCGGCCTCCGGCGGTACGTCCTGACGTTCGAGGATCCCGGCGTCATGGAGGAACGAGAGGAAGAGGTGGAAGAGCAGCTCGCTGTCCGTCTCGCCGCGCACGTCACGTTGCAGGAACTGCGGCAGCGAGTCGGAGAGGCGGCCGCGCAGCGTGGAGAAGGCGTCGATCGTGCCCGTATGCGCGAAGAGCCACTGCCGGTAGCGGAAGGGATGCGTGTTCTCCGTGCGCGAGCCGCCGACGGTCCCGAGCCGCACGTGCGCGATCAGCGTGTCGGCGCGCAGGCCCCGGGTCATCTCGGCGATGTTGATCTGGGGACGATCGTCGATGGGGCGGCGTTTCAAGAGGATCTCGCCACCCTGGTAGAAGCCGACACCCCAGCCCGGGATACGATCGGGCTGCTTGTGCACCGAGAGGTGGCGCGCTTCGAGGTCGAGGACTCGTGCCCCGAGGTCCGGACGGTTGCCGACGAAGCCGACGAGACGAGCCATGGTTGCCTTCCCTCTCCGCGGCGCGGTGAGAACGTGGGGGATGGACGGAGCCTGCTCCCTTTCTTGTGATGAAACGGAGGCGCGCGGGCAAGTCACTGCTTTGCTTGCCAGCCGTCATTCGGGCCACGCAACCGAACGACGTGGGGAGAGGCTGGGCGCCTTCGTCGGGGGCTCCCGCAGCGCCCCTCGATCTCTGATAGACAGGAGCTTCGTCCTTGGCCAGGGTGCCCCGGACGCTCCGTGACTCCGCCTCGAAATTCCCCCTCCGCGATGAAGACGAAAAGACTCGCCTCCGCGCTCGTGCTCGCGAGCGCTCTCGCCGCCGCGGCGCTCCAGGCCGGATGCGTCGCCCTCTATCCCGAGATCGGGACCAGCATCCGCAAGATCACCGCCGAGCAGGCGCTCGATCCTCCGCCGCCCGAGGATCTGCGCTGGATCCGCATCGTCTCCGGGACGATCAAGGACTCGATGCGAGACGGCAGGACCTGGAAGCAGGCCATCGGCAAGCTGCCGGATCCCTACGCCAAGCTGTACATCAACGAGCAGGAGGTGATGCGCACGAACCCGAAGAGCGAGACGCTCGAGCCGAGCTGGGACGACGCGCCGCGCGGCAACTTCCAGGTCTCGTCCGCAGACAAGATGCGCGTCGAGATCTGGGACGCGAACACGGTCACGGACAAGCCCATCGGCGTGAAGGACTTCCGCGCGACCGAGGATCTCGTGCTCGGCGATCGCATCCGGCTCGACGTGCCAGGCGCCGGGGAGGTCGTCCTCGCCTACGAGCGAGCGCACGCGATGTTCGGCCTCGGGCTCTGGTTCGAGCTGCGCACGGATACCTGCTTTCTCACGCGCATGATCGGAGGCAGCCCCGCCGAGCGCGCGGGCGCGCAGCCAGGCGACGAGGTCGTGCAGATCAACGGCAAGGCCGTGACGACGATGAGCAGCAACGCGGTACGGAGCGCATTCAACTCGATCCCCTCGGCCGGCCTGCCCGTCGTGCTGCGGCACGCGGACGGGTCGACGGCGAGCGTGACGTTTCGCGAGGGGCCCATCTACCCGACATTCGCCGAGTTCGGGCAAGTCGACTGAACCGTGAAGGTCCCTTCGTTCCAGCTGTCCACCGAGGAGATCCGCGAGGAGCTCGCGCCGATCCGGCACCCATTCTCGATCGCCGTCTGCCGCGCGAAAAACCCCTTCAACATCGGGGCAATCATCCGCACGGCGCACTCGTTCCTCGTGCACGAGATCTTCCTCGTGGGCACGGAGCCCTGGTACGAGCGCGCCGCGATGGGAATGGCGAAGTACGAGACGATCATCGAGTGCCCCGACGAAGAGGCCTTCCTCGAAGCCGTGCGCGGCCGCCCGCTGATCGGCGTCGAGCGAGATCACGCGCGCACGACGCTCTGGGAGGCAGAGATGCCAGACGGCCTCGTCTTCCTGTTCGGCAGCGAGAACGACGGGCTTTCGGACACGCTGCTCGCAGCGTGCAGCGAGGTCCTCGCAATTCCGATGTACGGGATCAACCACTCGTACCCAGTGGCAATCGCCGCAGGCATGGTGATGTGCGAGTGGGCGCGGCGGAAAGATCCGCGCGGGAAGATGTCGCCCTAGCAGGGGCGCTTCGCTGGGGCTTTGCCCCAGGCCCCAGGAGGGGGCTGTCCGCCCCCTCCACCCCGGACCAGCGCAAGCGCTGGACTCGGGGTCGATGAACTGCGCGATGCGCAGTTCATCGAACGGGCCAGGTCAAGACCGCGGGCGACGCTGCCAGCCAAGACGGCAGCGCTGAGG
>NZ_JARZHH010000026.1 GCF_029946515.1 Polyangium sp. 6x1 | reverse complement strand
CCGCGGCCGCCTCCGCCTCCGCCGCCCCCGCGTCCGCCGCCGCCCCCGCGTCCGCCGCCGCCTCCGCCGCCGCGTCCACGCCCGAGGAGAGCGTCGCCTTCGACCCGGACGCCGCCGCGGCCCTGCTCGACGACGCGCGCCTCGCCGCCGTGAAGGCCGCCGTCACCCGCGAGGCCTACGTCGAGGCCGCGAAGGAGCTCGACGCCGTCCTCGCCGCCGAGCCACGCCCATCGAAGGACGACGAGCACGCCTTCCGCTACCAGCTCGGCCGCCTCCGCGCGCTCGCAGGCGATCCGCTCGGCGCCGCGCGCGCCTACGGCGAGTCCGCCGCGATCGGAGGGCCCCTCGAAGGATACGCACGCTACCAGGCCGCGGACCTGTCCGTGCGCGCGGGCGAGCACGCCGAGGCCCTCCGCCACATCGAGAAGGTCCCCACCGATCTGCCCGTCTCCTTCGAGGTCGGCCTCATGCGCGCCGATGCCCTGCTCGGCAAGGGCGACCTCGACGCGGCGCTGCCGCATTATCGCGCCTACCTCGGCAAGTCGGGGCACCCGCCGCGCTGGGTCGAGATCTCGCTGAAGGTCGCCCGCGCCCTCCTGCAAAAACCCTCCGAGGAGCACGCCGAGGAGGCCATCGGCCTCGCGCGGCGCGTGCTCTACGAGGGCCCCTCCGGCGCGGGGAACGGCGAGGCGAAGTCGATCGAGACCGACGCCCTCGGCAGCTTGCCCTTCCCGCGCCGCAAGGCCTTCGAGACCCCGAGCCAGGACGACCTGCTCTCCCAGGCCAAGCGCCAGCTCGACGCCGGCCAGAGCCGCGAGGCCCTGCGCACGACCGACGGCCTCATCGCCGACGCCCGCGCGGCCACGCCCGGCGACCTCGGCTGCGGCGCGTGGATGGTCCGCGCCGAGGCCCTCGCGCGGCTGAAGAAGAAGCCCGAGGCGGCCGACGGCTTCGGCACCGCGATGGAGCGTTGCGCCGGCACGCCCCGCCGCGTCGAGGCGCTCTGGAACGCCGGCAAGGCCTCGGCCCGCAACGGCCGGCATGGCGACGCCTTGCAGCGGTACGGCCTGCTCGAGCAAGAGTTCCCGACGCACAGGCTCGCCGACGACGCGCGCTTGAAGGGCGCCCTCGCCGCGCGCGAGCTCGGCGACGAGGTGCGCTTCACGCAGATGCTCACGAAGATGCCCGACGACTACCCGCAGGGCGACATGACGCTCGACGGCCTCTTCGAGCTCGCCCTCGCGCGCATGGCAAAGCGCGACTGGGCCGGCGCCGTCGCGCCGCTCGAACGCGCGTTCGAACGCGCCCCGCGCGAGCGCGTCTACTACGCCGCCGGCCGCCTGCCCTACTACCTCGGCCGTGCGCGGCTCGAAACCGGCGCGATCGATCAAGGCAAGGAGCTCTTCGCCAGCGTCATCCGCGACTACCCGCTCTCGTTTTACATGTCGCTCGCCTACGCGCGCCTCGCGGACAAGGACCGCGCCGCGGCCGATCGCGCGCTCGACGAGGCGCTCGCGCGTGAAGGCGCGACCGCGCCCTCGCCGCCGCCGAAGAGCCCTTCGTTCGGCAAGCCCGAGTTCCTCCGCGCCCTCGCGCTCGCGCGGCAGGGCGAATCGAGGCTCGCACGCATCGAGCTCGATCGCCTCGGCGTCGGCGCCCGCACGGCGCCGCCCGAGGTCCTCTGGGCCGCCGCGCTGCTCTTCTCGCGCGCCGGCTCGCCGAAGGAGGCGCACCAGATCCTGCGCACCGCGACGAACACGATCCCGGCGGGCCGCGCCGAGCTCACGGACTGGACCGACCACTACCCGGCCGGCAACTGGCGCTCGGCCTGGGAGATCGCCTTCCCGCGCCCGTACGTGGCCGTCGTCGCGGCCGAGGCGCAACGCAGCGGCATCCCCGAGTCGCTGGCGTACGCGATCATGCGCGAGGAGAGCGCCTTCGATCCGCGCGTCGTCTCCAGCGCGGCCGCGGTCGGCCTGATGCAGCTCATCGTGCCGACGGCGCAGCGCATGGCGAAGCCCCTCAAGCTGAAGGGCGACGCGGAGTCCTTGAAGCGCCCCGAGATCAACATCGCGCTCGGCTGCCGTTACCTCTCGGTCCTCCGCGCGAAGTTCCAGGACAACCCGCTGCTCGCGATCCCCGGCTACAACGCCGGCGGCGGCAAGCCGAAGGACTGGGTCGACGAGCGCCCGAACGAGGACTTCGATCTCTGGGTCGAGCAGATCCCGTACGAGGAGACGCGGCTCTACACGAAGCGCGTGATGACGAGCATGGCCGCGTACGACTTCCTCTACGGCAAGGGCAAGTCCGGCGAGGCGCTCGCGGCGCCGCTCTGGGCGAGCCCAGCGGCGCGGGCCGCGCTGGCAGCCAAGGCCCCGTAGCCTCACTCCCCCGCAGGTCGACTCCATCGCAGGGTGAGCTGATCGGTCTCGCGCTGGAGGCCGTGCGCGCGCATGGCCTCCGCGACGAGCCCGGAGCTCTCGGCGCTGAAGACCGGCGACGCAGCGATGCGCGGCCAGCTCGGAGCGACGTCGAGCGGCGTGGTCGAGCAGAGCAGCTCGGTCACGCCGCGGAGGTCGTGGACGCACTCCTCGGGCTTGATCCCGCTGTGCAGGCCGTCGACACCCACCGCGGTCGAGATCATTCCCATGATGCGGCTCCACTGCTCGCGCATCTCGTCGGTCATCTCGATGTCGGTCGGCATCGCAGGCCCGGGCTTCACGATCTCGCGCAGAGGTTCGTCGCCGGCGCGCACGTACAGGGAGTAATCGCCGATCCGAAGGGCCCACCCGAGCTCGAACCAGAAGAGCACCATCGAGGCGCCGCGCACGCCGCGGTCGAGCGGGTCCTTCGGGTTCGACGTGAGAAGCGCCTGCAAGGCCCCGACGTACTTGACCGCGATGTCCTCGACCGCCGCGCGCGGCGGCGCCTTGCCGAGCCAGTACTCCGGGGGAGTGAACGTCTCCCAGCGAGGGATCGGCGCGTACCCGCGGACGCCGCGCAGGTGGAGCACGCGCACGATCCGGCTGTAGTGATACCGGTCGATGCGGAACTCCGGATATCCCTGCTCGGTGAATGTCCAGTGGAGCTGGTCGCAAGCCTCGTAGTGAACATGTCCGTTGGGCATCGAGTCCGTCCTTTGGGGTCGACGGCGGCGAGCATACGCGGCTGGGGGATCGTGTGCGCGTGTGTCCTCTAGACGTGCCCCGGGGACAGTTCTGGTAAGGTTCGCCCCGCATGACCACTTCGAGCCCGGCCGAGAAGCTCGTCGGCGCGACCCTCAACCGGCGCTTTCGGCTCGTGCGCCTGCTCGGCGAAGGCGGCATGGGCGCCGTCTACGAAGCCGAGAGCGTGCAAGGTGAGGGCAAGCGCGCCGTAAAGCTCCTCCACGAGGAGTTCACCCGCATCCCCGAGGTCCGCGACCGCTTCCTGCAGGAAGTCACGGCCACGAAGAACCTCGTGCACCCGAACGTCGTGCCGATCCTCGAATCGGCCGTCGCCGAGGACGGCTCGCCCTACCTCGTGATGGAGCTTCTGCGCGGCCAGTCGCTCGGCGACAAGCTCGACGGCGGCGTGATCGTCCCCGTCCCCGAGGCGTATCGCATCACGAGCCAGATCCTCGCCGCCCTCTCCGCCGCCCACGCGCAGCGCGTCGTCCACCGCGATCTCAAGCCGGACAACGTCTTCGTCGCCGTGGATCCAGGCGGCAACGAGGTCGTGAAGATCCTCGATTTCGGTATCGCGAAGGTGATGGATGCCGCCGGCGGCATGGGCAACAAGACCCGCACCGGCGCGCTCATCGGCACGCCCGGGTACATGAGCCCCGAGCAGATCAAGAGCGCGAAGAACGTCGATCCGCGCAGCGATCTCTGGGGCGTCGCGACGATCCTCTACCAGATGCTCACGGGGCAGCTGCCGTTCGAGGCCGACAACGACTTCACGCGCCTCACCGCCGTCATCGTCGGCCACCCGACCCCGATCACGGTCTACGCGCCGCAGCTCGAGCGCTTCACGGCGTTCTTCGATCGCGCCCTGGAGAAGGACCCGAACAAGCGCTTCCAGACGGCCGACGAGATGGCCCAGGTCCTCACCGCCCTCGTGCGCGCCGAGGCGCCCGAGGTCGTGGTGAACGCAGGTGGTTGGAACCCGCAACAAGAGAGCGCCGCGACGCTGGCGTCGGCAGCCACGACGGTCATGCCGGCCGTCGGCGCGCTCCTGCCGACGGGCCAGACGCCGCCGCCGATGGCGCCCGTGTCGGGCTCGTTCGCCGTCGCCGACACCGATCCCGCGGGCTCGCCGCGTCAAGCGGCGCAGGGAGCGCCCGCGCCGGGCGCCGTGCTTTACGCGCCGCAACCCGCGGGCGGCACGCAGATGAGCGCGGAGCGGCACGGCCCGCCCATCCCGCGCATGCCCCCGCACGTGGCGGTCGTGCCCGCGCCGCCCCTGCCGCAGCAGCAGAAGAGCGGCGTGCCCGTGCCGATCGTCGCGGCCATCGCGGCCGTCACCTTCCTCCTCGGCATCCTGATCGGCTTCCTCGCGGGAGGCTCGTGACGTGGCTCCGCTCCTGCTCACGGCCCGCTTCGCCGCGACGATCGCCTTCGCCGCCTCGATGGTCGTGAGCCTCGCGAGCGGGCGCGGATCCGCCGCCGCGGCCGAGCCTTCGCCGCGCTTCATGGTCGTCGACCTGCACGCCGACGTCCCCTGGCAGGTCCACGGCAAGGGCCGCTCGCCCAAGCTCGTCGAGGGGCAAGCGCGCGTCGAGGCCCTGCAAAAGGGCGGCTACGGCGGCGTCGTCCTGCCGATCTACATCTCCGACAAGATCAAGGGCGGCCCGAAGATCGACGACGCCGAGGCGATCTACCGCGCGGCCGTTTCGATCGTGGAGGCGAGCGCGATCTTCCTGCCCCTCGGCTCGCGCGTCGCCGAGCCCGATCGCATCAGCACCTTCCTCGCGATCGAGGGCGCGGGCGCGTTCGCGGAGGACATCACCGCGATCGATCGGTTCATCGATCGCGGCGTCCGCTTCGTGAGCCTCGCGCACGCGAGGAACAACAAGCTCGCCTCGGCGGCGACCGGCGGCGGCGCGAGCTACGGCCTCACGGACCTCGGCAAGCAGTTCGCCGCGCGCATCTACGACAAGGGCGCGCTCGTCGACGTCTCGCACCTCTCCGACGCGGGCTTCCGGGATCTCGTCCCCATCGCCGAGGCGCACGGCGCGCCCATCGTCGCGACGCACTCGAACGCGCGCGCGCTCTGCGACGTCCCGCGGAACCTCACCGACGAGCAGCTCCGCGCGATCGGCCGCACGGGCGGCGTCGCGGGGCTGAACTTCCATTCGCCGTTCGTGAAGGCCGACGGCGCGGCCACGCTCGCGGACCTCGTCGCGCAGGCCGAGCACATGATCGCCGTCGCCGGCATCGATCACGTCGCGATCGGCAGCGACTTCGACGGCGACATCAAGCCGGCCGAGGGCATGGAGGACGCCTCCCACCTGCCCGCGCTCGCCCGCGAGCTCGGCAAGCGCGGCCGCAAGGACGACGAGATCCTGAAGCTGTTTTCGCTGAACGCGCTGCGCGTGCTCGGCTGGCGTCCGCCGCAGACGAAGGACGAGCCGAAGGCCTTGTGACCGAGAGAAGAAAGGACCTTTCATGACCACCGAGCTCGAGACCCGTTGCTTGAACACGTTCCCCGAGTGGCTGCGCACGCTGGCTGCCGACGCCGACGACATCGCGAAGCTGCTCTCCTCGGCGTCGGCGCCCCTCTCGGCGCGTCGGTACGTCGCGGCGGGGCTCAACTACCTGTTCAAGTCGCTCGACCTCATCCCCGACGGCATCGAGGATCTCGGCTTCCTCGACGACGCGTTCGTCCTGCGCGTCGCGGCCTCGCTCGCGCTCGACGAGAACCCGTCCGTGCGCGCCGAGTCGCCCGCGCTCCACCGGCTCGCGGCCGACAAGCCGCTCATCGTCGAACTGCTCGGCAAGGACTATGGTCGTCTCGAAAGGTACGTCCGCGACCTGACCCGCGGCGCCGCGCGCGGCCGCACGGTCGACGAGATCATCGAGGACGACGGCACGCGGACGGCCTTCCTGAACGAGGTCGCGGGCTGGGCGCAGAGCTACCAGGCGCCGAGCTTCTCCCGCGACGAGAAGAACATCGTCAAGCTCCAGTCCTTCCTCTCGGCGAAGCTGCCTGCCTGATGACGAATCACGATCCCGCTGTGTTCGATCTCGTGCTGAAGGGCCGCCGTGTCGTCCTGCCGGACGGCGTGCGCGAGGCCGCGATCGCGATCGCCGGCGGCCGCATCGCCGCGGTGCTCGATCCCTCGGCCGTCCCCGAGGGCGTGCGCACGATCGACGCGGGCGGCGCCGTGATCATGCCGGGCCTCGTCGACACGCACGCGCACGTCAACGAGCCGGGGCGCACCGAGTGGGAGGGCTTCGAGACGGCCACGCGCGCGTGCGCCGCGGGCGGCATCACGACGGTCGTCGACATGCCGCTGAACTCGATCCCCGTGACCACGACGCGTGCGGCGCTGGAAGAAAAGCGCCGCGCGTCGGCGGGCCGCACGTGGGTCGATCACGGCTTCTGGGGCGGCGTCGTGCCCGGCAACGAGCGCGATCTCGAGCCCCTCGTCGAGGCCGGCGCGCTCGGCTTCAAGGCCTTCCTCGTGCACTCGGGCATCGACGACTTCCCGATGGCCGAAGAGGGCGACCTGCGCCGCGCGATGCCGATCCTCGCGCGCCTCGGCGTGCCCTTGCTCGTGCACGCGGAGCTCGAAGGCGAAGCGCCCGAGGCCGCGGGTGATCCGCGCAGCTACGCCACGTACCTCGCCTCGCGCCCGCCGGCGTGGGAGGAGCGCGCCGTGCGCCGCATGATCGAGCTCTGCCGCACGTTCGGCGGCCCCGTGCACATCGTGCACCTCTCGGCGGCGGGCGCGCTCGACGACGTGAGGGCCGCGCGCGCCGAGGGCTTGCCGTTCTCGATCGAGACGTGCCCGCACTACCTGCTCCTCGCCGCCGAGGAGGTCCCCGAGGGCCACACCGAGTACAAGTGCGCGCCGCCGATCCGCGAACGCGAGAACCGCGAGCGTCTCTGGAACGAGCTCGTTTCCGGCGCGATCGACCTCGTCGTCTCGGATCACTCGCCGTGCACGCCGCGGCTCAAACTGCCAGACGAAGGCGACTTCCTGCGCGCGTGGGGCGGCATCGCCTCGCTCCAGCTCGGTCTGTCGCTCATCTGGACCGAGGCCAGCCGGCGCGGCGCGACGCTCACGGATCTCGCGCGGTGGATGTGCGAATCGCCTGCGCGGCTCGCGGGTCTCTCGCACAAGAAGGGCCGCATCGCGCCCGGGCTCGACGCGGATCTCGTCGTCTGGGATCCGGACGCCACGTTCGTCGTCGAGCCCTCGATTCTGCGTCATCGCCACAAGGTGACGCCGTACCTCGGGCGAACGCTGCGCGGCGAGGTGAAGACGACGATCCTTCGAGGTCAAACGGTGTACGAGGGCGGCGTCGTCCGCGACGAGCCCCTCGGCGTCCCGCTCCTGGGGCGGGGCGCGTAAGGAAGAGAGAGACATGGCTGATTTCGAGACGAAGGTCGATCTCGCGTCGGAGCGCCTCGGCGGCGCGGCGATCTGGGCGACCGACGATTTCTTCGCGCCCAAGGAAAACCTGCTCAAGCCCGGCAAGGCCGTCTTCATCCCGGGCAAGTACACCGAGCAGGGCAAGTGGATGGACGGCTGGGAGTCGCGGCGCCGTCGCGCCGGCAGCGAGGACGCATGCATCGTGCGCCTCGGCCTCGCAGGTCGTATCGCGGGCTTCGACGTCGACACGAGCCACTTCCTCGGGAACGCCCCTGCGCGCGTCTCCATCGAGGCGACGTACGTGCCCGGCTACCGGTCGCTCGACGCCTTGCTCGGCTCGGACGTCGCGTGGACCGAGATCCTGCCGCCCTCGGCGGTCAAACCCGGCTCGCAGAACCTCTTCGCGATCACGGACGCGGGGACCTGGTCCCACGTAAAACTGCGGATCTACCCCGACGGCGGCGTCGCGCGCCTCCGTGTCTACGGCGAGGTCAAGCCCGACTGGGCCCTGCTCCTCTCGGAGCACCGCGTCCTCGATCTCGCGGCCGTCGAGCACGGCGGCGTGGTCATCGCCGCGAGCGACGAGTTCTTCTCGGATCGACGCAACCTCCTCTTGCCCGGCCCCTCGCGCGACATGGGCGACGGCTGGGAGAGCCGCAGGCGTCGCGGCCCAGGCCACGACTGGGCGATCGTCCGTCTCGGCCGCGCGGGCACGCTCGTGCGCACGGACATCGACACGACGCACTTCAAGGGCAACTACCCGGAGAGCTGCGCGCTCGAAGGATGTTTCCTGCGCGGCGAGGAGACGCCCGAGGCGCTCGAAGCAGCCGCGTGGAAGGAGCTCCTGCCGCGCACGAAGCTCGAAGCGCACACGCGGCACGTCTTCTCGCTCCAGGCGAGCGAGCCCGTGAGCCACGTGCGCCTGCGCATCTTCCCCGACGGCGGCGTCGCACGCCTCCGGCTCTACGGCGCGCCGATCACCCCGTGAGGACATCGCCGTGGACGACTGCCGCCCCCTGAACGACCTCGAAGGCGACGAAGCACGCGCCGCGCTCACGCGCTGCTGCGGCAGCACGCGCTGGGTCGATCGCATGCTCCAAGAGCGCCCGTTCCAGAGCCGCGCCCACCTCTTCGAGGCAGCGTCGCGGCACTGGAACGCGCTCGACGTCGCCGACTGGGACGAAGCGTTCTCGCATCATCCCCGCATCGGCGAGCCGAACGCAGCCGCGAAGTCGACGGCCGCGTGGGCCGCGAACGAGCAAGCCGGCGCCGCGCGATCGGGAGGCGACGTGCGCGCCGCGATCGCCGAAGGAAACCGCGCCTACGAGGCGAAGTTCGGCCGTATCTACCTCGTCTGCGCCACGGGCAAGACGGGCGAGGAGCTGCTCGCGATCCTGCGCGGGCGGCTCGGCAACGACGCGGAGACCGAGCTCCGCGTCGCCGTGGGCGAACAAGAAAAGATCACGCGCCTTCGCCTGGAGAAGATCCTCTCGCCATGAGCACGAGCCCCATCACCACGCATGTCCTCGACACGAGCCGCGGCAAGCCCGCGGAGGGCGTCCCCGTCGTGCTGGAGCGCCTCGAAGACAGCTGCGAATACGTCGTGCTCGGGCGCGGCAAAACGGACGCAGATGGCCGCCTGCGCGACCTCCTGCCGCCCGAGCCGCGCCCGAAGCCGGGCACGTACCGCATCACCTTCGACACGGGCGCCTACTACGCAGCGCAGGGCACGACGGGGTTCTACCCGACCGTCTCGATCACGTTCCTCCTCCGCGCACCGGAGGAGCACCACCACGTGCCGCTTCTTTTGAACCCGTACGGTTTCTCGACCTACCGCGGGAGCTGACCCATCCCCATCTCCCCTCTCCCGCGAGGGAGAGGGGTTGGGGGTGAGGCTCAGCCCTTCCGCGCCGCGAGGATCTTCACGAACGAGCGCGTCGCGAAGTCCGCCGAGCCGAGTCCGGTCATCTGCTCGGCCTCGGCCTCCGTCAGCGCTCCGCAGGCGATCGCGCGCAGGAAGTAGTTGAGCAGCCCCTGCCCCGTCGCGGCGTCGTCGAACACGTCGCCAAGCAAGGTCGCCTGCGCGGCCTTGTCGAGGAACGCCTTCAGGCGCGCGCCCGCGGCTTCGAGCCCCTCCAGGAAGAACGCGTAGACCGCGCCGTAGCGCGCCGGGAGCTGCGCCGGATGGAGATCCCATCCCTGGTAAAACCCGGTCACCAGCGAGTGCCGGTTGTGATCGTGCGCGATCCGCCACGCCCGATGCACCACGGCCCGGTTCTCCGCGAGCTCCGCCGCCCCGAGCGCGGCTCCCTCGGCGGCGCGATGCGGGCCGATCGGCATCACGTTCGTTGCGCCGTCCGAGAGCATCACGCTCGTGCCTGCGAGCGAGACCTTCATCACGTGCTTCGCGAAATCACACGCTGGATGCGCCATGTGCTGGTGCGCCGCCGTGATGCTGCAGCCGGCCGTGTAGTCGTACGTGCCGAAGTGCGCGCCGATGCATCGCCCCTTCGCCAGCGCCATCAGGTGCGGCAGCGCGACGCGCCCGTCGGGCAGGAAGATCGACTGCGTCGTCTCGACCATCACCTCGAAGAGGAGCGACTTCGACGGCAGCGCGAGCGCGGATTCGAGCGATTCGAGCAACGCCACGAGCGCCTCGACCTGCTCGGTCACCGTGATCTTCGGCAGCGTCACCACGAACCCCTCGGGCAAACGCCCGCCCATCCGGGTCACGAGCGTCGTCACGAACAGATCGAGCGTCCGCACGCTGCGCGCGCGTAGCTCCTCGGAGAGCGGCTTGATCCGGATCCCGATGAACGGCGGCGCCGTCCCGCTCGCCACGGCCTCTGCGACCTGCTCCGCCGCCGCGACCGCGTGCCCGTCTTCCTCGGCGTCGGGACGGACGCCGTAGCCGTCCTCGAAGTCGATGCGGAAGTCCTCCACGGGCTCACGCGCGAGCTTCTCGAGCACGCGCTGGTAGACGACCTGCGCGAGGATCGCCGACGTGCTCGTCGCCGCGGCGGCGAACGCGGCCGGACCGTCGGGCAAATCGCTCGCGAACGAGAGGCCGAGCGCGCGGGCGAACGTCACGGGATCGGGCGCGTACGTGCGCATCACGTCGAGCGCGACCTCGCCGGATCGCTGGCAGGTGCGCGCCTTGAAGAGGTGCGCGCCGCCGTAGACCGTGTGCACCGGCTGCCTGCGCGAAGGCTCGCCGGGGAAGGCCTGGACGAAGTCGCGGTTCGCCTGGGCGAGCCGCGCGAGCGTTGCGTGGGGGAGGTTCTCCGAAGTCAGGGAGGTCTTCACGGCGCCCATCCTACGACGAGATCCGGCGCAAGGAGATCACCGGCCGGTTCGCCTCGCGCGACTTGTCGAGATCGATCACGCCTTCGAGGGCCCAGCCGCTGCTCTCGCCCTCCGCGTCGACGAGGATCTGCGAGAACTCCCAGATGAAGGGCCACTGCCGGATCTGCGTATTCTCGGGGCTCCGCGCCTTCGGATCGACGCGGATCTCCCCGTGTTCTTCCCAGAACGGCGCGAGCGCCTCGTCGAAGCGCCGCGGCGTCCAGTCCTCGCCGCCCGCCTCCACGATCTCCGTCGCCTCGACGTAGTCCTTCCGCGCGAGCGCGCGCACCAGCGAGAAGAGCTCGTTCCTGATGAGGGCGACGAACGCGCGCGTGTCGGTGGTGACGTCGAACTGCTCTTCCTTCGGCTCGGGTTTGCCCTCGACCACCGCGATCACGCGGTCGGGGTTCTTCATCCGCTCCCACTCCTCGATGAGGGAGCTGTCCACCTGGCGCACGATCGCGCCGAGGAAGATCTCGAGGTCGTCGAGCTCGTCGGTCTTCTCACGATCGGGCACGGTCTGCACGAGCGCCTTGTACACGTCGGAGAGGTACCGCAAGAGCAGCCCCTCGCTGCGCTGCAGCTCGTACTCCTTCACGTAGTCGGCGAAGCCCCAGAGCCCCTCGAACATGTCGCGCGCGATCGACTTCGGCCGGATGTTCTCCTTGCCCACCCACGGGTGCTTCTTCGCGAACTCGTTGAAGCTCTCGTAGATGAAGTCCGCGTTCGGCTTCGGGTACTCCATCTTGTCGAGCTCCGCGACACGGTCCTCGAACTCCATGCCGGCCGCTTTGAGCTCCAACATCTTTTCCCGCTTCAGCTTGTCGAGCTGCTTCATCAGGATGAGGTCGGGGTTCTCGAGGATGCTCTCCACGAGCGTGAGCACTTGCAGCGAATACGTCTCGCTCTCCCGATCGAGCACCTCGACCGTCTCCACGAGCCAGAGCCCGAGCGCGTGGTTGATGGTGAAGTCCTCCTGGAGGTCGGCGTTGATCCGCACCTTCCGGTCCGTCTCGTCGCGCTCATGAGGCGGCACGATCTCGATGACGCCGCCGCGCGCGAGCGAGCTGAACATCTGGAGCGCCGTCTTCTTGTGGATGCGCCGCTGCGCCGGGGTCTCGTGCACGTCGTTGAGGAGCGTCTTCATCGCGCGGCAACCGTCGCCCTCGCGCCCGAGCACGTTGAGCAGCATCCCGTGCGAGACCGAGAAGCGCGACACGAGCGGCTCGGGCTCGCCGGCGATGAGCCTGTCGAACGTCGAGCGATCCCAGTGCACGTAGCCCTTCTCCGGCGGCTTCTTGCGCACGATGCGCTTCTTCTTCACGGGATCGTTTCCGGCCTTCGCTTCGAGCCGGAGGTTCTCGATCGCGTGCTCGGGCGCCTGCGCGACCACGGTGCCTCGATCGTCGAAGCCCTTTCGTCCCGCGCGCCCCGCGATCTGCTGGAAGTCGCGCACGCTGAGGATCGCCGTCTTCTGGCCGTCGTACTTGCAGAGCTTGGTGAAGAGCACCGTGCGGATCGGGATGTTCACGCCGACGCCGAGCGTGTCCGTCCCGCAGATCACCTTGAGCAGCCCCTTCTGCGCGAGCTTCTCCACGAGCAGCCGGTACTTCGGCAAGAGCCCCGCGTGATGCAGCCCGATGCCGTGGCGCACGAAGCGCTGGAACTCCTTGCCGTAGGGGCTGTCGAGCCGGACGCCCTCGAGCGCCTTGGCGATCGCGCGCTTGTCGTCCTTCGACGCGTAGTCGAGGCTCATGAGGTTCTGCGCCTCCTCGGCCGCCGCGCGTTGCGTGAAGTTGACGATGTAGATCGGCGCGCGGTCCTTCTCGACGAGGCTCTGCACGGCCTCGTGCAGCGGCCGCTCGCTGTACTCGAAGTCGAGCGGGACGGGCCGCTCGCGCGAGCGCACGAGCGCCGTCTCCTTGCCGTTCAGCTTCGTCAGGATCTTGGCGAACGCGTCCGCGCCCCCGAGCGTCGCGGACATGAGCAAGTACGTCGCCTGCGGCAGCGTCAGCAGCGGGACCTGCCACGCCACGCCGCGATCACGGTCGGCGTAGTAATGGAACTCGTCCATGATCACGTAATCGACGTCCGCGCGCTCCCCCTCGCGCAGCGCGATGTTCGCGAGGATCTCGGCCGTGCAGCAGATGATCGGCGCGTCGCGGTTCACCGACGCGTCCCCCGTCATCATGCCGACGTTCTCCGGGCCGAAATCCCGGCAGAGCGCGAAGAACTTCTCGCTGACGAGCGCCTTGATCGGGCACGTGTAGAACGACCGCTTGCCCTGCGACATCGCAAGGAAGTGCATCGCCGTCGCCACGAGCGATTTCCCCGACCCCGTCGGGGTGTTGAGGATCACATTCTTGCCCCCGACAATCTCGAGCAAGGCCTCTTCCTGGGCGGGGTAGAGCTCGAGGTCCTTCTCGGCGACGTAGTCGAGGAACCTGTCGAAGACGAGCGTGGGATCGGCATCGTCCGGGGCGGGGAGGCGGCTTGCCAGGGGCGTGAGCACGGCGAGCGTCATGCCATAAAAGGGCCCCGGGGGCTTGCGTCCGCGATCGCATCGACGGGAGCGATGGAGGCTTCGTGCGGGCGACCCGTGCTACGCCCTTGGCGCCGAGGGGTCGGTTGAGCTACGCCCGTGAGGGTGCGTGAGGGCCAGGCAAGCGACGTGAACGAACGATCGGAAGGTGGCGCTGACGCGGCGATCCGGGGCATCATGGTCCGGCGGAGCACTTGGATCGTGAAAGGCCCGGGAGGGAGCGCGTGAGCGCCGACAATCGCGAGGGAGCAGGCCCGTCGAGCGGAACACCGGCAGCAGGCACGGCCACGCCGGCTGCGCCGGACGCAGCGCCGACGGCCGAAGGCGAGAACGTGATCACCTCGCACGGCGAGCGCGAAGCACGCGCCTACGTCGCGCCGATCGAGGTGCCGAAGCGACGCCAGCGCCTGAAGACCATGGACATGGCGAAGGTGCGGATCTCGGCCGACATGAAGGTCGAGGTCATGGACGCGCGGCACATGCCCACGACGAAGATGGAGCTGCCTCCCGGCGGCCTCCGTCCCCCGCCGCCGCCCCCGGGCGCCGAGATCGGGGACCCGACGTCGAGCCCGTGGACGACGACCGGAGGCATCGATCGCTCGATGCTGCCCTCGGCGTCGCTCGGCCCCGCGGTAGCCGCGCCGGGCTCGCGCCCCGCGGCCCCGCAGGCCTCGCAAGACGAGGACGAAGGCGGGCGCAGCATCTGGATCTGGGTCGGCGTGGTGCTCGTCGCGGCGCTGCTCGGCGGCGGCGCGGCGTATCTCTTGCGCGGCCGTGTCACGAGCGGGAGCAACGACGCGGGCGTCTCGTCGAGCGCGCCGATCGCGGTGACGGTGCCGGCGACGCCCGGCAAGATCCCGCTGCCCCCCGTGACCGCAGAGCCTGCCGAGCCCACGCCGGCCGAGCCCGCGGCGACGGCGGAGCCCGCGCCCACGGAAGAGCCGACGCCGGAGCCTGCAGCCACGGCGCCGGCGCAAACCGGGGTCAAGCCGGTGACGACGTCGCCGCGCAAGACCACGACGACGACGACGAAGACCGCGCCGACGACGACGGCCGCGCCGACCTCGACGGGCTCGGCGCCGCGGCGACTTTTCTAGGTAGCTTCGGGAGGGTTTTGCATGCGAACCAAGGCACTGGTTTCGGCGGCGAGTTTCGCGCTTCTGATCGCGGGCGCCGCACCTGCGTACGCGGACGACGCGGCGCGGGCGGCGGAGCTCTTCGCGACGGGCAACAAGCTCTTCGACGAGCAGAAGTGGGCCGAGGCGGAGGCCTCGTACCAGGCCGCGTGGGATCTTCGAAAGAGCTTCGACCTGGCGGGCAACCTCGGCGACGTGGAGATGACGCTGGGCCAGTACCGCGACGCGGCCGAGCATCTCTCGTACGCGCTCGAGGAGTTCCCGGCCGGCGGCAAGCCCGAGGTGCGGGAGGCGCTGCAGAAGCGGCTGGAGGAAGCGAAGAAGCAAGTCGGATCGGTGACGATCGGGACGAGCATCGGCGGCGCGAAGATCTACGTGGATGGCCGGTTCGTGGGGCAAGCGCCGCTGGCAAAGCCGGTCTTCGTGGACCCGGGCAAGCGGGTGATCGAGGCGCGGCTGCCCGGGCACGACGACGTGCTGAAGACGGTCGATGTGGAGAAGGCGCAAGCGCAGGAGGTGAGCCTGGTGCTGGCGCCGAAGATCGGGGGGAGCTCTGGGGGGAAGAGCAAGATCCTGATCGGGGTTGGCGGCGGGCTTGCGCTCGTGGGGATCGGGGCTGGCATCGGCCTCCTCGCGACGGCCAGCGGGCTTTCGAGCGACGCGGACGCGCAGGACAACGCGATGCCCGACGCGGCGTGCAACCCGCTGCATCCTCGGAATGCCGAGTTCTCGGGGGCATGCGTCGAGCTCCGCGGCACACTTGAGCGCTCGCAGACACTCCACAACGTGGGGATTGGCGCGCTCGTCGTGGGCGGTGTGATCGGCGTCGGCACGCTCGTCTATGCCCTCATGCCGTCGAAGAAATCGGCGACGATGGGCCTCCAGGTCTTGCCGACGGTCGCCCCGACGTATGCGGGGCTCTCCGCGATCGGACGATTCTGATCGCCGAGGGGGACGTCCTTCTCGTCCCAGGCGCTTACCCTTTCTTCCAAACATAGGAGAGATTGCGATGCGCAATGTTCACACGACCCTGGCGTTTGTGGGGCTCCTGGTCGCGGCTGGGTTCGGGCAGGTCGTGGGTTGTGCGGTGAACCCGGACGACTGCTCCAAAAACAACGAGTGCTTCGAGAACGGGAAGCCGTACGGCAGCGTCGTGGGGCCTCCGCCGGGATGCACGGATTCGCCGAAGAACAACCGCGATGTCATCACGAACGAATGCGGGTACTTCGTATCGGCGAACGGTGACGACGCGAACGCTGGCACCGCGGAAAAGCCATTCAAGACGCTCGGCAAGGCGATCGACGCGGCGAGGAGCGCGAAGGCTCGCGTGTATGCATGCGCGGACGGCGCCTATGCGGAGCGCGTGGAGCTGCCGGGCGGCGTGTCCGTGTTCGGCGGTTTTTCATGCACGAACGGCGCCTGGAATTACGACGCGACCCCCGGGGCCACGATCCAGCCTGCCGCGCCGGGACCGGATGACGTGCAGGCCTCCCTGCGCGTGACGGGGAAGGGCACGAGCCAGCTAGAGGACCTCGTCGTGCGCGCGCCGGACGCGACACTCGCGGGGGGCTCCGCGATCGCCGTGATCGTGGACGGCGTGACGGTGGACTTCGCTCGGACCGATCTCATCGCCGGGAATGGAGCCGCAGGAGCGCAAGGCACGACGCCGGCGGACAACATCGGTCCTGCCAACCCTGAGGACTCCGCCATCAAAGGGAACAGTGGACCGATCGCCTGCATGGGTGGCCCGCAGGGCAACGACGGCGGGGCTGCGAAAGACAACATGTTCTGCCCAGGTCTGGTTGGCGGCAAAGGGGGGAATGGGCAAAGCGAAGCGGCAGGCGGGGACAACGGCGCCGATGGGCAGCCCCTTCCAATGCCGAATCCCATGAATTACGGCGTTGGTGGGCTGGGCGAGACCATGGCAGCCCAATGCAGCTCCGGGGAGGACGGCCTCAATGGCAAGTCTGGCAATCCCGGCTCCGGCGCGCAGGAAGACGGCTCCTTGGACGCCACGCGCGGCTACATCGGAGCATCGGGAGGTGCCGGCAGCAAGGGCACACCAGGCCAGGGCGGCGGCGGTGGTGGAGGTTCGAAAGGCAAAAGCAACTGTTATGGCGCAGGCGGAGGGAGCGGCGGCGCCGGTGGCTGCCCTGGGAACGGGGGACTCGGCGGCGCCGCAGGTGGGTCGAGTATCGGCATCGTGAGTATCGGCGGAACGTTGCGGTTTGATGCCGTGGACATCACCACCAGCATGGGTGGAAATGGTGGAGCTGGTGGAGACGGCCAATTCGGTGGCGCTGGTGGGACCGGTGGGACGGGTGGAGCTGCCAGCATGGGGGTCACCAAGGCCTGCAATGGTGGAGCAGGCGGGCAGGGCGGCGACGGAGGGACCGGCGGCGGCGGCCGCGGCGGCCATTCGATCGGCATCGCCCACAAGGGCGGCACCGTCTCGGAAATGGGCGTGACCATCGTAAACGGCGCTCCGGGCGCTGGTGGGAACGGCGGCAACGCCGCGGCCGGCATGAACTCGATGGTGCAGGCCTTCCCCTGACGCAGGCTCGCGCCGCCGATGAGACTCCTAACCTTCTGACCGCGCTCCGTGGCTCCCCTCACGGGAACGCAAGCATGGTGGCATTGACGCCCTCCGTGGCGCCACCGCCCAATCCGCCCGCGCCCGGGGTGCCCGTTATGATGACGACACCGGCATCCGAGACGTTGCCACCCTTGTAAGCAATCCCGATCGAGTGACCGCCACGGCCGCCGCCGCCGTTGCCGCCAATTCCACCGTTGCCACCCTTCCCGCCCCTGCAACCCAGGGGCGTCGCAGGACCACTCGCGCCGTTCCCGCCGTTCCCTCCATTCCCGCCAGCCCCGCCAGCCTGCCCAAAGCCGCCGTCGCCGCCTCGGCCCCCGGCTCCCGTGGTGATGTCGACCGCGTTGAAGGACAGCGTGGCTCCGATACTCGCGATGGCGATGCTCGATCCACCGGGCATCCCCCCGAGCCCGCCATTTCCACCGCAGCCACCGGCCCCCCCGCTGCCGCCGCTGGCCCCGAAACAGGACGTCTTTCCTTTCGAGCCGCCACCGCCGCCGCCGCCTTGCCCGACCGTACCCTTCTTGCCTTGCTGGCCGCTCGCGCCGATGTATCCCTTGGTCGCGTCGAGGGTGCCCTCCTCGACGGCCCCGACCCCGTCGTTACCGCTCGTGCCGTTGGCGCCAGGCTCGCCGAGATCGCAGCCCTGGCCCATGTCTCCGAGCCCACCGATTCCCTTATTGCTCGGATTGGGATTCGGAGCGGGGATGCCGTCTCCACCCGCGTCGCCCGAGGCCTCCTGGCCATTGCCACCTTTCCCGCCGGTGGACTCGCCGCAGAGGGGATTGGCCTTCGCTGCGCCGCCCGTATTTCCGCCGGCCCCTCCCATGCAGGCGTTCTGGCCGTTGTTGCCACGGATCGTTGCATCGTCGGGGTCGGCGGGCCCAATATCATCCGTCGGCGTCACCCCCTGATCTCCCGCAGCGCCACTGCCAGCGATGAGCTCGGTCCGCGCGAACTTCACGATCGCGCTGTCGACGAGCACGGCGATCGCCGAACCCCCTGGTAACGTCGCATTCGCCGCCTCGATACGGAGATCCTCGAGCTGGGTGGTGTTACCCCCGGCAATTTTCAGCGATGCTGGCACTTCATCCGGGGACGCAGGCGCCGACGGGTTGATTCTCGCCTTCCTGCTCGCGTCGTATCTCCACTCGACGTCCTGACAATCGAACCCGCCGAAGATGGAGACGCCGGCCGGCACCTCGACGCGCTCGGCGTAATCACCGCACGCATAGACCCGAGCCTTGCTTCTTCTCGCCGCCTCGATCGCGACCGCGAGCGTCTTGTAGGCCTTGGCCTCCGTGCCAGGGCCGTTGTCGTCGCCCTTCAAGCCATCCACAAAAAAAGCGCATTCGGTCTTGATGACATCCGGATTGCTGCTCGGCGAGTCGGTGCACCCCGGCAGCGGCCCCACAACGAACGGCTTGCCCTCCTCCGAGCAGATGTTGCTCCGGCTGCAGTCGTCCGCATCGGCCGAGCAACCCGCCATCTGCAAGAAGCCCGCTGCAATGACGATACCCAGGGAAGCGATGGTGGTGTGACGCGTGCGCATGGGCATGTCTCCCCTTTCCGTAAGTGATAAAAGCAAGACGTGGAGGTGCGGTTGCTGATGAGCAATCCGCGAGCGTCGCTCAGAACTGGCCGGTCGCCGCGAAGCCTGCGAAGGTGGGCGTCACCGTCGGCACCACAGTGAAGCCGATCGTGGCTTGCTTCTTCGTGGGCAAGAGCGCGTAGACCACCGTGCCCACCGCGAGAACGCCGCCCACGACGAGGGCGCCCGTGCCGACGTTCGTGAACGTGTCTTTGCGTTGCAGGGTGCTGAGCAACGTCGCGCAGTTGGCCTTGTTCGCGGCGTGGTCCGGGTGCCCGGGGTCGCATGCCATGTCCGGCATGGCGTTGTCGAGCGCCTCTGCATCGCTGCTCGCGCCACTCGCCGCCACCCAAAGCCCAATCCCCGTCCCGATCCCCGCCAAGGAAAGACCGCCGCCCACCGCAAGGATCGCCCAACTCTTCCCCGCGCCCTCCTCCTTCGCCGGCGCCGCTCGCTCCACGTTCACCTCGTCCACGAGCGCCGGCACCCGCACCGTCGTCACGCCTGCCTTCCCCTCCACCACGACCTTCTCCGCCCACCCCTTCTTCCCCGGCGCCGTTGCCTCGATTGCCTGCTCCCCCGGGTCCACCGGCACGGCTGCCCCCCATACCTCTGCCTCCACCGACTTCCCGTTCCGTTTCACCACGAGCCCCGCGACTCTCGCCTCCGGCGCCACCTCCACCACCAGTTTCGCTAGCTTCGGCTCGAGCTCTCGTGCCCGCCGCGACGCTTCCTCCATCCGGCGCTCGTCCTTCGCCGCGCGCGCCGTCGACTCCGCCTCACGGAAGGTCGCCCATGCGCTCGCCGTCTCGCCGTTCGTCTCGTAGCAATCGCCGAGCGCGAGCAGCCTCCCCGGCCGCGGATCCAGCTTCTGGCTCGCCGCGAGCTTCGGGCACGCCTCGGCGGCTCGTCCCCCTTTGAGCAGCTCGCGCCCCTCCTGGAACAACGAATCTGCCGCGGCGCGATCCTCCGCGGGCCCTGCGTTCGCGTGCGCCCCGCACAGGCCCATGGCAACACCGACCCCGAGCGCAGACAGCTTGACGCCCATGCAATGAACCTCGGCGGAGCACCTTACCAAGGCGAGCCCCACCCGTCAGCATGCGCCGTCAAGGGGCGTAGAGATCGTCGTTCTTCTTCGTGGGCCGAGGGCTTCCCGTGCTCGTCCCCGTTGCCTTGCTCGTCGAAGATGGTTTGACCACCGACGATGCCGGCACCGAAGGCGCAAGCGTCGACGACGACGGAGCCACGCTCGTCGTCGCTGCCGCGCGCGAGCTCGCTTCCACGGGCGCCGCATTCCCCATCGGCGCGACGATCGGAACCGCCGCGCTTGCCTCACTCGACGGCGCCGCCGCCTTCGTCGACGGCTCACTTCGCGCAGAGACAGACTCCTGCCCTGCCGCCCCGCTCTTCTCGCCTGCGCCTGCGCCCGAAAACGACACCACAGCGACCCCCACCGCGCCCCCTACGATCGCCAGGGCCACACCGAGCGCCGCGATGCGCATCGGGTGCGCGCCTCTCGTGCGCGAGGACGCGGACGAGCCCGCGCCCGGCCCGACCACCACCGCGAGCTTCTCCGTCGCTGCCGGGCCCGACGTCACCGACGTGATCGCTCGCGCCGCGGTTTGCTCCGTGAACGTGGGAGGGGCCTCGGGCATCGATCCCATCCGCACGTTTTTCCCTCGAACCACGCGCGCGACTCGCTCCACGTACACCCGCGCATGCGCCGGGGCGTACGGCGCGAGCGCCGCAGCCAGCTCCGCCACATCGCGAAACCGCTCCTCCCGGTTTCGCGCGAGGCACCGCAGGATCACGGCCTCGAACCCCGGCGGCGCGTCGGGCCGATACTGGCGCAGCGGCGTCGGTTGCCCCGCGAGAACGAGCCCGCACACCGCCTGGATCGTCTCTCCGTGGAACGGCGTCCTCCCCGCGACAAGCTGGTACAGGATGATCCCGAGCGCCCACACGTCGCTCCGCGCGTCCACGCTCTTCGGCGTGTTCATCTGCTCCGGCGACATGTAGAGCGGCGACCCGAGCATCTGCGACTCGTGCGTCAGCGCCACGTCGGAGGAGGCGAGCTTCGAGATTCCGAAGTCCAGCACCTTCACGCACGGCGCGCCGCTCACGTCTTGCGTCAGGAACAGGTTCGCCGGCTTGAGATCCCGGTGCACGATCCCCGCCGCGTGCGCCTCGCCGACGGCCTCGCACGCCTGCAGGACGAACTCGACCGCCTCCTCGAACGGCAGTTGCCTGCGCGCCTTCAGCGTCGCTGCGAGGTCCTGCCCGTCGAGGTACTCCATCACGATGTACGGCGCGTCGTCGTCGTCGGCTCCGACGTCGAGCACGCGCGCGACGTGGTGGCTCTTCAGGAGCACGGCGGCGCGCGCCTCGCGGAGGAAACGCTCGCGTTGCTCGGCCATCACGACGCGGCCCGTGAGGAGAGACTTCACCGCGACGAGCTGCCCGAGCTCCACGTGCCTCGCGGCCACGACGACGCCCATCGCGCCCGCGCCGAGCACGCGCTCCACGCGATACTTCCGCGCCAGGAGATCGCCGGGCTTGACGGGCATCTGGCTCATGAAGGGCCATGTCAGCCGACTGGCACGACAAGTCAAGACGCGGCGAAGCGCACCTCCTCGCGCCTTCGAAAGCTGCTGGCATTCGACGGGTTCCGGCGAGGCTCGATTTCCCCACGCTCGTTCGCACGGACATTGCCATTTCAGTTGACATCGAGCGACGTTCCGGCCCGTCTGGAACATCCGCCGAAGAGGGTTTGTCCTCCCCCCTGTTTGTCCCCGCCCCCACCCTGCCGTCTGCGGCCCGGACGTCATCAGACATGATGCGTGCCCCCCCTCACACACACGCCCCTTCGCTTCCTCATGGACTTTGCTCGCGGATTGTCCGAAAATTGCAGCCGTGAGCAATCCACAAAGACCCCCGGATCGTGGCCCTCGCCGGAGCGATCCGGGCGTCGATGATCCGCGCACCGGACCGGACAGCCAGCCGCCTACGTCCACGTCGTTCTCCGGTGTGATCGCGCGGGGCTTCGACACCGTGCCCATCTCGGTGCGGGGCGAGAGGCTCCCGCCGCCGAGCGTCCCGTCGAGCCGCCTCCCTCCTTCGTCGGGCACCGTGCCGACCAGCGGGCCTTCCTCGTCGGGCACCCCCGCGTCAGGGCAACCGAGCTCGGGCGTTCGTCGCACGAAGGGTGGCATCTACCAGGCCGTGCGCCTGCTCGATCAGAAGCACGGATCGTTCTTCATCTCGCGCCTGATCCTCGTGACGGGCGTCAACCTCCGCAGCTTCGATTCGTCGAGCGTCGACGATCCCGTCGTCGCCGAGAAGCTCATCAAGGCCCTCCGCCCCTTGCTCTCGCCCGCGGAGCTCGACGGTCTCATGCCGCTGCTCGTCGCACCGCCACGCTGAAGGAGCCCGCCCGTGTACGTCGTCTGCGTCAAGGTCTCCGTGCTCGCCGATCAGGTCGACGCGTTCCTCGAGGCGACGCTCGACAACGCGCGCGGCACCCGCGGCGAACCTGGCAACGTCCGCTTCGACGTCCTCCGCGCGACGGACGACCCCACGCGGTTTTTCCTGTACGAGGTCTACCCGACCGAGGCCGATTTCAAGGCGCACCAGCAGACGGCGCATTACCTCCGCTGGAAAGAGCGCGTCGCGCCGATGATGGCCGCCCCTCGCGTGGGTGAGAAATACACGTCCTTGTTCCCCGAGCCCTGGGCCTGAGAAGCGCCGCGTGATCCCGTGAAATTCTCGTTCCGCACGGCGCCCGAGATCCACTTCGGCGCAGGCACGCTCGGCGAAGCGCCGGCGGCCGTCGCCCGCCTCGGTACACGTTGCCTGCTCGTCTCGGGCAAACACTCGCTCGAGCGCTCCGGCAAGCTCGCCGCGATCGAGGAGGGGCTCCGCGCGCGCGGCGTATCGATGGCGCGGTTTTGCGTCGACGGCGAGCCCGACCTCGCGATCGCGGACGAAGGCGCGCGCATCGCCCGCGAAGGTCGGCACGACGTCGTGCTCGCGATCGGCGGCGGCAGCGTCATCGACGCTGCAAAGGCGGCAGCCGCGCTCGCGACGAACGAGGGCTCGGCGATCGATTACGTCGAAGCCGTGGGAGCCGGCCGCACGATCGAAAACGCGCCCTTGCCGCTCGTCGCCGTCCCCACGACCGCGGGCAGCGGCTCGGAGGTCACGAAAAACAGCGTCCTCCGCGTCCCCGATCTCCGCGTCAAGCGCAGCATCCGCAGCGATCTCATGGTCCCGCGGGTCGCCCTCGTCGACCCTTCCCTCATCGCCACCGCGCCGAAGAGCGTCGCAGCCTCCTCCGGCCTCGACGCGCTCACGCACCTCGTCGAAGCGTACCTCTCGAAGGGCGCGCAGCCGATGACCGACGTCCTCGTCGTCCCCGGCATCACGCTCGCCTATCGCGCGCTCGTCGCGCTCGCCGAAGATCGCGCCACGGACGAGTCGCACGAGGCCATGGCACTCGCGGCGCTCTGGGGCGGCATTGCGCTCGCCAATGCAGGCCTCGGCGCCGTGCACGGCCTCGTCGCGCCACTCGGCGGCCTTTGCGGCGTCCCGCACGGCGCCGGCTGCGGTTGCCTCTTGCCCGCCACCTTCGCCACGAACGTCGCCGCCTTGCGCGCCCGCGCGCCCGGGCACCCGGCCCTCGCCCGCGCACACGAGGTCGCCGACCTCCTTTTACCCCCAGACGCGCCCGATCGCAGCCCCGAGCGCGCCGCCGACGCCTTTCAAGGTTTACGCGACAAACTCGACGTCCCGTCGCTCCGATCGTATGGGGTCTCCGAGACGGACCTCGCCTCGATCATCGCAGGCTCGCGCGCGGGCAGCATGCGTTCGAATCCGATCGAGCTGACGGACGCCGAGCTCGAAGGAATCCTCGCGCGCTCCCTCGGCGCGCCCCTCGGCTGAGCGCGCCCGCTCATCGGGCTTCCCGGCAGCCACGTGTCTTTGGTAGGGTTCGGCCATGCGACATTCGATGGCCCTGATCCTGCTCGTCCTCGCCGGTTGTGGATCGAGCGCCCCGAAGGCCGAGGAGCCGAAGCCCGACACGCAGGCGGAAGCCGCCGCGGAGACCAAGACCGAGACGGCCGATGCGCCCAAGGCCGAGGAAGACAGCAAATCGATCCCCGAGGCCTGCGTGGGCGACGACAAGGCCGCATGCGTCATGCCAAAGGGCTTCGTCAAGCGCCTCTGCAACGGCGTCTATCCGGAGCTCGCGCTGTATCTCTTCCAGAAGAGCTCGCCGTGGCGCCGCGCGTACGTCTCCGTGAAGGAGGTCGCGCCGTTCAACGGGCTCGGCGGCCCGAGCGCAGAAGAGAAGCTCACGTTCGACGAAGAGCTGCTCGTGCTCAGCCAGATGAAGGCAGACACGGGCGGCATGCAGGTGAGCGGCGCGACCGGCAGCGTGGACGTGCTCCGCTGGGACGGCACCTGCGCGACCCTGTCGACCGAAGAGGTCCGCTTCCAGGCCCCGCCGAAGCCCAAGCACGCCATCATCCCGTGGCGCATCCTCGAAGACGCGACCCAAGAGGCGCTCAAGCAACACGAAGCCCTCGGCAAGGTCGCCATCGAGCGCAAAAAGGAATGCAAGGGCGCGACGATGGGCGCAGTCTCCGCAAAATGCGAGAAGGCCGATAAGGCGCTGAACGACCTCGTCGTGGACGCCGTGCGGTCCGGGACGACCGTGCCCAAGCCCTCCAAGGTTCCCTGAGGGTATTTCACAGCGTAGCGCTGGGGCTTTGCCCCAGGCCCCACCAGGAGCTGTCCGCTCCTGGACCTGGACCAGCGCCCGCGCTGGACTGAGGGTCGATGAACTGCGCAATGCGCAGTTCATCGAACAGCCGGGTCAAGACCGCGAGCGATCCTGCCAATCAAAACGGCAGCGCTGGCGGTTTCACCGGCAAGGCAGTTCCACCGGCCTGTCAGCGCAGCTTCGCCTTGCCCTGACTCGCGAGCGTCAATCCGATCAGCTTGTAGAGCAGCCGCGCCCCCACGTTTGCGTCCCACTCGTCGCCGTCGGGCCCCGGGGCGACCTCGTTGAGGTCGAATCCCACGATTGTGCGTCCGGACCGCGCCACCTCGCCGATCACGTAGACCGCCTCGTGGAAATCGAGCCCGCCGGGCACCGGCGTGCCCGTGTGCGGGCAATAACGCGGATCGAGCCCGTCGACGTCGAACGAGACCCACACCTCGCGGGGCAGCGCGTCCACGATCTCTCGCGTGATTGTGGCGAACGTCTCGCCTCCGATCTTGCGGCGCGCGAGGTCGCGATCGAAGAACACCCGGGCGCGCTCGCCTTGCGAGGCGACGTAGTCCATTTCCTCCTCGCACACGTCGCGGATCCCGACCTGCACGAGTTTTCCGACGCCCGCTGCGCGCGACAGCACGTTGTACATGATCGATGCGTGCGAGAAGGTAAAACCCTCGTATGCGCGGCGCGTGTCCGAATGCGCATCGAAATGCAGGATGCCGAGCCCCGGATGCCGACGCGCGAGCGCTTCGATCGCGCCGAGCGGCACTGCGTGGTCGCCGCCCACGATTCCCACGATCTTTCCCTTTGCGACGAGCCGCTCCGTCTCGGCCTCGACGCGCGCGTTGAGCTTTGCGCCGAGCTCGTTCACCCGCGCGAGGGCTGCGCGGAGCTCGTCTGTCTCGACGACCCCGCCCACTTCGATGATCTTCTGCGCGAGTGCCCGCCCTTCCTCGTTCCAGCGGGCGATCTCTTCGGCCTCGTCCTGCATGAAAATGCCGGGGGCGTACGGTTTTTCCACGTCGAGGTCGTAGAGGTCCACCTGCCGGCTCGCCGCGAGGATTGCTGCGGGGCCGCCCGACGTACCGCCGCCGTACGAGGTCGTCACTTCCCAGGGGACGGGCACGAGCACGACGGCCGCGTCGTCCTCCGTGAAAGGCAATCCATAAATGCCGGAGTCCTCGGCCGCGGGCGCGTTGGGATCGAACGAGACGGTCATGACGGCAGCCTCTAGCACGCGCGCCGAACCTCGGCGACTCCGCGACGCTCGGGCGCCGACCTCATTCGGCGCCGGCCGCGGGCTCTTCCTCTTGCCGCCGGAGCCGCTTCACGAGCTCCCTGTTGAGGTCCTGCACGGTCCACCCTTCTGGCAGCCAGTTCCCCTGGATCCAGTAGGACTCCCCAGAGGCCTGCACGACGATCGATTTCGGCGCGTCGTGTGGGTACATCCCAACCGAAACGATGTCGCGAATGGACACCGTGGTCATCTGGGTCCCCATGGTACGCCGCACGGGCAACGACAGGGATCTGGCGCCGAGGACGAGCTCGAACGGTTCGACCTTCGAAAAACTGTGAATGCTGAACAGGGCGGCGCCGCCCATGAGCGCGCAGAGCAAGCCCATCACCGCGTAAAATACGTCCGCCCCGTCGGGGCCGAAGTGGATGACGCCGTTCAGGATGAGGCCCCGATCGTTGGTCATCGAACGATAGAAGAAAAATGCGGCGCAGGCGCCGAAGAGGACCAAACCGAGGACGAGCTGCCGGTAGGGCTTGCGCAGGCGAATCTGGATCGTTGCCTCGCTCTGTTTCTTGCGCTTCGTTTTCCCCGGTTCCACTGCGCGTTTTCCTCTCTTTGGGCGCCCTCGACCACGGTACGATGCCGCCGTGGGCAACGATGGAGCACTCGATGGTTCGCGTGTCGAGGCCCTCGCCGCGGCGCGGGCCACCCTAACACGCCTCGAAGACGACGCGTGGCGTATCCGGCGCATGCTCGACGTCACGCAAGAGACGCTCACCGTCTTCGAGAACGGCCTCGTGATCGACACGAATCCGCAGTTCGAGGTGATGTTCCGGGGCAAGCGCGAGGACGCGATTGGCAAGCACGCGATCGAGTTCGTCGCGCCCGAGTCGCGCGCGCTCGTCGCGGAAAACCAGCGCGCGGGCTACGACGCGCCCTACGAGGCCACGCTCGTGCGGATGGACGGCACCACGTTCGTCGCCCGCATCCGCGGGCAGAATTTTCAGAGGGGCGACCGCACGATCCGCATCTCGGCGTTCACCGACGCGACCGCGGAGAGGCTCGCCGCGGAGGCGATCCGCAAGGCCGCCGTCATCGAGGAGACGGTGCGCCTCCAGGCCGAGCTCCTCTCGCGCCTTTCGAATCCGCTCTTGCCCATCGCCGAGGGCACGCTCGTCCTGCCGCTCATCGGCGCGATCGACGAGGCCCGCGCCAAGGGCGTGCTCGGCGCGCTCACGCAGGGCATCGTGGCGCACGGCGCGCGCTTCGTGATCCTCGACGTCACGGGCGTCGAGGCGATGGACGCGCACGTCGCGGACCTCATCGTCTCGGGCGCGCGCGCGGCCTTGCTCCTCGGCGCGCGCGCCCTGCTCACGGGCATTCGCGCCGACGTGGCGCGGACGCTCGTCGCGCTCGGCCATGATCTCGAACACCTCGTCACGTTCGCCACGCTGAAGCAAGGCGTGGCGCACGCGCTCGGCGCGCGGCGGTGATTACACCGCGCCGTCCACCAGAATGGTCGCCCCATTCACGTACGACGCGCGATCCGACACCAAAAACGCCGCCATCTCGGCGACCTCCTGGAACGTGCCGAGCCGCCCGAGCGCGGTATGCCGGAGATAGTCGTCGAGCCGACCTTTCGGCAAATTCACGCTGACCCCGCTTTCGAGCACCCCGGGCGCGAGGTTGTTCACGGTGATCCCGTACCGCCCGATCTCCTTGGCCAGGGACTCCGTAAAACCCTTGATGGCCGCCTTCGCCGTGCAGTAATGCACCGGCGCTTGCATCATCTTCACGCCGGCGAGCGAGCCGATGTTGAGGATACGCCCGCGCCGCAGCTTCACCATGCCCCGCAGGACGGCCTGCGTGGCGAGGAACGTGCCTTTCACGTTCGTATCCATCACGCGGTCCCAGTCGTCCTCGTCCATCAAGGCGAGCGGAACCACGTCGGACACGCCCGCGTTGTTCACGAGCACGTCCACCGTCCCCACCGCGCCCTCCATCTCCTTCACGGCCGCGGCGAGGCCCTGTTTGTCGAGGACGCTCGTTCGGAACGAAAATCCCCGCACCCCGTGCGCCTCGATCTCGGCGAGCGTCTCCTTCGCCTCGGCCTCCGATTTCGTCCAGTTGAACCCGACGTGCGCCCCTTCGCGGGCGAGCGTCACGGCGATCGCCCGCCCGAGCCCCTTGGATCCGCCCGTCACCAGGGCGATGTGCCCTTCGCAAAGCTTCGTCATGAATTCACGATCGAGAGGCGCGTCGTCCCATTTTCCTTCACCCAGGGCTTCTTGCCCCAGGACGGCGTCTCTGTCCCCGGCCCCTTCGCCGCGCCGCGGTGGAACATGTTGAAGCCGCACGCCGGCATGATCCGCCCGTCCGTCTGCGGGTAATGGTGGCAGCACTTGCGCAGCCGCTCGAGATCGAAATCGTGACGGTCCATGTAATGGTGCAGGAAGATCGATTTCGCCTGCTGCTCGCCGATGAGCAGGCTCTCCTTCTGCGTCATCGCCCGATCCGGGAACATCACCTTCAGCGTACGCTTCAGCGCCGCGAGGATCTCCGGCCCGCGCTCGATCTCGTCCTGCCGCGCGTAGACGTCGTAGAGCACGTCCTGGAGCGTCTGCTCCATCTCCGGCGTCGCGGGGAGCGTCGCGCTCGAACGGAGGAGCGAGCCGTGCTTCGTGAAATCGACGAACCGCGAGAACGGCAGGAACGTGCCGTCTTCGAGGCGGAGCAGGTACGTGAGCGACACGCATTGCGGGTGCGAGCAGGGCAGCGGGAAGAAATCCTCCACCTTGAGCTTGCCGCCCGTCTGCTCGTCCACGCGCCGCACGACGCCCGGGATCGTGAGCCGATCCATCGGATCGTGGCCGAAGAGGCCGCCGCCGTGGCCCGTGTACGCGGCGGGCTGGAAGTTCAGCGAGAGGAAATGGTCCTCCGACAGGAAGAGCTCGACGACCTTTCCGATCTGATCGTCGTTCACGCCGCGCGTCGCCACGAAGATGATCTGCGTCGGGATCTGGAGCTCGCGCAGCACCGCGAGCGCTGCCTCCTTCTCCTTCACGAGGTCACGCCCGCGGATCTTCTCGTGCGTATCGGCGGTGAAGCCGTCGAGCTGCAGGCCGACGTACGCGCCGCTCTCCTTGAGCGCCTTCGCGAACGCCCGGTCCTTGCCGAGCCGAATGCCGTTCGTGATCACCACGACGCGGCCGATCTCGGGGCGGCTCGCGATCCGCACGAGGTCGAGAATCTGCGGGTGGCTCGTCGGTTCGCCGCCGGAAAGCGCCACGGACTCGCACTGGCCCTCGTTCACGACGAGGGTATCGATCATGCGCGTAAATGTGTCGAGATCGATGTGGTTCGAGTACTGGTTGTCGACGATGCAGATCGGGCACTCGAGGTTGCAGTGGTCGGTGACCTCGATGATCGGCAGGCAGGTGTGCTGCTCGTGATCATTGCAGGTCCCACAATCGGTGGGGCAGCCGTGCTCGACCTTCGTGGCGAACTTGAGCGGCTCGGTGCCGGCACGCGCGAACGCATAGGCGCGCACGTAATACTTCGCGTCCTCCGAGACGAGCGCCTCCGAGGGCCCGCATGCCGCGCAGTTTTTCTTGAAATACACGCGGCCGTCGCGGATCACGACCTTCGCGGGCAAGAGCGTCAGGCAGCTCGGGCAGGTGGACGTCGTCTCCTTGAACTCGATCTCCCCCTCGAACCCCTCGGGCACCTCGCCGCGCGCGAGGAAGCGGTCGACATACTCCGTTGCAGTGCCAGGAAGAATTTCTTCCGAAGGCCCACACGTGGGGCAAAGCAGGAGCCGCACGGGGCTATCGCCGCGCAGCACGACGCGCCCCTCGTGCGTTTCGCGGCACGTCGGACACGCCGCCCGCTCGTGATGAAAGAACGTATGCGGCCGGTCCTGTCGGGTCGGAGTGATGCAGCTAACGCAATCCATGGCGCTCCCCTCGTGTGGACGTATCTTCCACTCTCGGCACCTTGGCCGTCAATTCGTACTGCTATTCTCGCCGCACGTGCGTTACCTGCTGCTCGATCGGATCACGCGGCTCGAACCGCCGCGCCTCGCGACCGGTGTCAAGTGCGTGTCGCTCTCGGACGACACCTTCGCGGACCACTTCCCTGGCCACCCCGTGATGCCCGGCGCGCTCGTGATCGAGGCGCTCGCGCAGCTCGGCGGCGTGCTGCTCGAAGCGAGCCGGCGCGCCGAGGGGCACGAGGACGTGCACGCGCTGCTCACGATGATCGATCGCGCCCGCTTCCGGCGCATCGTCAGGCCCGGAGACAAACTCGAGCTCGAAGCGGAGACGATCCTCGCACGAGAAGAAGGTGGGCAGGTGAAAGGCAAAGCCCGGGTCGACGGTGAGGTCGTGGCGACGGCCGAGCTCGGCTTCGCATTCGCACGCGTGACGAACCCGAAGGTGCTCGCGCGGCGGCGCGAGGTCCTCGACATATGGCTCACGGGAGCCGCGGAGGAGCCTTGAAGCGACAGGTCTTCGTGCGCGGTCGAGGCGCGATCACGCCGCTCGGCGAGACGTGGCCCGCGTCGAGAGATGCGCTCGCGGAAGGTCGATCCGCGGTCGAGCCCGTCAAGCATTTTGACGTCGAAGGATATCCCTCGCAGGTCGCGGCGACGGTCCCCTTCGCACTCGACGCTCGGGGGCTACGCTCGGACAAGCCGAGCTACGCCCCCAAACCCCCCCTCGACGAAGCCGAAGATCGCCGCCTCGCGCTCGCGCGGCGCGCCGCGGACGAGGCGTGGGCCGAGGCCCGCGTGAGCGCCGCGCCCTCGCGGATCGGCGTGTTCGTCGGCGCCGAGAGCGGCCGGGCCACGTACGGGACGATCTTCGCGCTCTCGCGCGCGGCGGGCGGCGGCGCGCGCTTCGATCACGCGCGCTTCGGCGAGGACGCGCGGCGGCTCGCGACGTCCGTGCACGCGGCCGCGGTCTCGCCCGCCGCGGTCGCCTCGGCGCTCGCGGCGCGGATCGGCGCCGAGGGGCCCGTCGAGACGATCTCGCTCGCCTGCGCGTCGGGCGCGGCGGCGATCGTCTCGGCCACGCAGGCGATCCGGCTCGGGCTCTGCGACGTCGCGCTCGCGGGCGGCGTCGGCGCGGACGTCGATCCGTTCATGCTCGTAGGATTCGGCCTGCTCGGCGCGCTCAGCGCGCGCGGCGTCTCGTGCCCGTTCGACGTGCGGCGCGACGGGTTCGTCGTGGGCGAAGGCGCGGCGTTCGTGGTGCTCGCGGCGGACGCCGGCGACGCGCCGCGCGCCGAGATCCGAGGGGCCGCGCGCACGCTCGACGCGCACCACCTCACGGCGCCCGATCCGACGGGCGACGGGGCCGAGCGGGCCATGCGCGGCGCGATCGAGGACGCGGGCCACGTGAAGATCGGGTACGTGCAAGCGCACGGCACGAGCACGCAGCTCAACGACGCCGTCGAAGCCGCGGCGATCCGGCGGGTCCTCGGCGACGCGCTCCCGGACGCGCACGTCGGCGCGGTGAAAGGCGCGGTCGGGCACTGGATCGCGGGCGCGGGGGCGATCGGCTTTTTGTGCGCGCTCGAAGCGGTCGAGGAAGGGCTCTGCCTGCCGACGGCGGGCCTCGATGCGCCGGATCCCGCGTGCGCCTTGCCGCACGTCGCAGGCGCGGCCCTGCGAAAACCCGTGGAAGCGGCGCTCGTCAACGCCTTCGCGTTCGGCGGCGCGAACGCGAGCCTCGTGGTGAGCCGATGCGCCTAGACGGAAAAGGCCTCCCTGTCGTCGCCGTCTCGACCCTGACGGCAGCGGGCCTCTCGGGCCCCGGGCTCGCCCGTCGCGTGCTCGAAGACGGCATCCCTTCCCCGCGTGAGCTCGCCGCGCCCGCGCCGTCGCGGCCCGAGGACATCCGGCAAAGGAAGCTCATGTCGCGCGCCGCGTGGTTCTCCGCGCTCGTGATGCGCGGCGCGCTCGCCGAGGCGCGCTGGGACGAAGGGCGCGACGAGATCGGCGCGTTCTTCGGCGTCGGCGCCTCGGGCGCGGAGATGGACGAGGTCGCGCGGCTCGTCGCGGCGAGCATGGTGGAGGGCCAGTTCTCGCTCGCGCGCTGCGGCCGTGAGGGGCTCGACGCCTGCAATCCCCTGTTCGCGTTCCAGATCATGAACAACTTCACGCTCTGCCACGGGGCGATCCTCGAAGGCCTCGCGGGCCCGAACGCCGCGTTTTTCTCGCGCGGCGCGGGCACGCTGACCGCGCTCGAAGAGGCGTGCGCCGCGATCACGTCGGGCGCGTGCGAGCGCGCGCTCGTCGGCGGCGCAGACACGGCCCTGCACCCGGTCACGATGGCCGAGCTCGAGCGCGAAGGTTTCCTGCGGCAAGGGCTCATGCCAGCCGAGGGCGCCGCAGCGCTCGCGATCACGAGCGAGGCCGAAGCGCCCCTCGGGTACGTGGAAGCGGTGCGGTTTTTTCCGGTCGATCGCCCTCGCGGCGCGCTCGTCCCGCGCACGGGCGTGCTGCGCGACGCGGCCGTGCCCGCCGCGCTCGACGCGCTCGAAGACCAGCCTTGCGACGTGGTCGTGCTCGCGCCCTGGGGCGCGCCCGCGCGTGAGGCGCTCGTGGATCTGCCCGAGATGCTCGAAGCGGAGCTCTCGGTGGACGCCTCGCTCTCCCTCGGCGAGTCGCTCGCCGCGACGCCAGCGCTCGCCTGGGTGCTCGCGCTCGATCTGCTCGTGCACCTCGACAAACACCGCGCGCTCGTCCTCTCCGCGGGCCCGGACGGGGATCTCGGGGCCGTCGTGCTCACGAAAGGGGGCGCGTGATGGGCGCGCGACGCGCGGTGATCACGGGCGTCGGCGCCGTCAGCGCGTTCGGCGTCGGCTACGACGCGCTCGCGAACGGCCTCGCCGCGGGCAAGAGCGCCGTCGGCCCGATCCGCAGCTTCGACGCGCGCACCTTCCCCACGCGCGTCGCAGGCGAGGTGCCGCTCGACAAGACGGGCGCCTCGTTCCTGGAAAAACACCGCGGCATGCTGCTCCACGTCGGCGAGGCCACGGCGTGGGAGGACGCGGGCCTCCTGCGCGACCGCAAGGTGTGTTTCGGCCTCGTCGCGGCGGCCGAGGCGTGGCGCCACGCGCGGTGCGGGGGGGCCGAGCGCAAGGCATCACTCTCCATCGGGCTCGGGCTCGAACAGGCGTTCCTGGAGGACCTCGCCGAGCAGCTCGACGGCGACGAGATCCGCATCGGCGCGGGGGATCTCGCGGGCCCCGAGGGCGTCCGGTTCCGCTCGCGCGTCGACCTCACCGCCGAGAAGATCCGCGCTGTGATCGGCCTCTCGGGCCGCGTCGCCGTGCACGTCTCGGCTTGCGCGGCGGGCGGCATGGCCGTCGCGCACGCGGCCTCGTGGATCGAGCGGGGCGCGGCCGACGTCGTCCTCTGCGGCGCGGCCGACTCGATGGTCAACCCGCTCGGCATCGGCGGCATGTCCCGCCTCGGCGCGCCGTCGCCGCGGGCCGAGCCCTCGGCGTGCAGGCCGTTCGATCGGCGCCGCGACGGGCTCGTCGTCGGCGAGGGCGCGGCGATGTTCGTGGTCGAGGAGGAGTCCCGGGCGCGCGCGCGCGGCGCGGAGATCTTCGCGGTCATCGCCGGCCATGCGACCACGCAGGACGCCTACCGCGCGACGGCGCCCCGCCCCGACGGCTCGCGCGCGCTCGCGGCCATGGAGCGAGCCGTTCGTCGCGCCAACCTGCGCCCGGCCGACGTCGGGTACGTCAATGCCCACGGCACGGGGACGCAGCTGAACGACATCGCCGAGGCGAAGGCGATCCGCGCGCTCTTCGGCGACGTGCCCACCTCGAGCATCAAGGGCGCCGTCGGTCACCTGATGGCCGCCGCCGGCGCGATCGAGCTTGCCGCGTGCCTGCTCGCGTTCACGCGGGATCTCTTGCCCGGGACGGCGCATTTCGAGGAGCCGGATCCGGAGTGCCCCATCCACGTGATCGGCCCTCGGCCCCTCGCCAAACGCGTCGACTACGTCCTCTCGAACTCCTTCGGGTTTGGCGGGCAAAACGTGAGCGTCCTCCTCGGGAGACCCCGGTGACGCACGCGGGCCGGATGGCCGTGACGGGATGTTCCCTGCGCACCCCGCTCGGTGATGACGCCGCGACCGTGCTCCGGAGGCTCCTCGCGGGCGAGCGCGCGGCGGCCCCGAATGCCCATTTCGACGCGAGCACCTACGCCTGCCGCCTCGCCGCCACGATCCCGAGCGCGCCCCGGCCGACGAAGCACCGCAAATTCGTCAAGCGGATGGGGCTCTTCGGCATGGAGGTCGGGGCCGAGGCCCTCGCCCGCTCGGGCGCTCCCGCGAAAGGCGCGCGGCTCGGGCTTTTTTGCGGGTATGGCGGCCTGCGCGCGCACTGGGACGATTTGATGCCCGTACTCGAACGACAAACGGGCGACGAGCGCGCGACGGGCGCATGGGGGCAAGGTTTTTCCCTGCTGCACCCGTTCTGGATGCTGTTCCACCTGTCGAACAACGCGCACGCGCTGCTCTCGATCGACCTCGGCGCCAAGGGTGACGGCACGACCACGGCGGGCTCGAACGCGGGGGCGCAGGCGCTCCAGGCGGCGATCGTCGCTCTCGCCACGGACCGCGTCGATGCGGCGCTCGTCTTCGCGTACGACTCGCTCGTCGAGCCGGAGACGCTCCTCTCGCTCGGCACGTCCGGCGCCGCGACGGCAGCCGCGACGCCCGCGGCAATCGTCGCCCCGTACGACGAGCGCGCGGCGGGGATCGTGCCCGGCGAGGCGGCCGCGGCGGTCGTGCTGGAGCGGCCCGAAGACGCAGGCGAGCGAGCGATCTCGTTCGTCTCGGCCGCGGCGACCGCGGACGGGGCCGTCGACTTTCCCTCGCCGCGCGCGCTCGCCTCGCTCGCATCCGCTCTCTCCGCGGACGACACGATCGTCGACGGAGCCGCGCTCGCCTCGCCAACGCGCGACGCGGCCGAACGCGCGGCGCTCGCCGGTGTCCTCGGCCCCTCGGCCACGCTGCTCGCCTTGACGGCTTCGACGGGCCACCTCGGCGGCGCGACCGCGGTCGTGCAGGCGATCCTGCTCGCCGAGGCGCTCCGCGCGGGCGCGCTTCCGCCCATCGCGGGCCTCGATCGTCCGGCCGTTGGCCCGCTCCGCCCGCTCGTCCGCGCCGAGGAGACACGCGCTCGCTCGGCCCTCGGCCTCTCGGCCGGCATGCCGGGGCTCGCGGGCGCCGTGCGCGTGGAGGTTCCATGAGCGAAACCAAGGAACGATCCCGCGTCGCGCTCGTCACGGGCGCCTCGCGCGGGATCGGGCGCGCCATCGCGGAGGCGCTCGGGCGGCGTGGATACGCCGTCGCCGTCGATTATCGCCACGACGAGGACGCTGCGGAAAAGACCGTGGCCGCGGTGGAGGCGCTCGGGGCGCGGGCCGTCGCTCTCCGCGCCGACGTGTCGCGCGCCGCGGAGGTCGCGTCCCTCTTCGAGCAGGCCGAGGCCGCGCTCGGGCCGCTCGACGCGCTCGTCTGCAATGCCGGCGTCACCCGCGACGGCCTCCTCGGCGCGAGCACGGACGACGATTACGATCACGTCTTCGACACGAACGCCGCGGGCGTCGTGTCTTGCTGCCGTGAAGCCGCGCGGCGCTTCATTTCGCGGCGTCGTGGCGCGATCGTCAACGTCTCCAGCGCGGCCGCGCAGCGCCCGGGCCGCGGGCAATCGCTGTATGCCGCGTCGAAGGGCGCCGTCGAGTCGTTCACCCGCGCGCTCGCGGTCGAGCTCGCGCCGCGCGGCGTGCGCGTGAACGCCGTCGCGCCGGGCCTCGTCGAGACCGACATGACGGCCGAGCTCCGGGCCCTCGCGCCCGACGAGCTCGCGAAACGCATCCTGCTCAAGCGCGTCGGCCGCCCCGAGGAAATCGCGGCCGTGGTCGCCTTCCTCGTCTCGGACGAGGCGAGCTACGTGACGGGACAGATATGGAACGTGGACGGCGGATTCAAGCTGGAATGAGCGGCCCGGGCGGGGTCGGGGGCCCGGGGACGCTGGCGTGGCTCGAGACGCGGCGGTCGCGCCGCGAATTCGAGGACAGGCCCGTGCCGAAGGAGGTGCTCGCGCGGCTCGTGCAAGCCGCGATCACCGCGCCCTCGAACACGAACCGGCAGCCCTGGCGCTTCACGGTCGTCACGGCCGCGGACAAACGCAAACAAATCGCCGCGGCCGTGCGGGCCCGGGCCGAGGAGATCAAGGCGATCATCCACCGCGGCCACCACGCCGAGGATTTCGCCAATTATGGTGATTTCTTCCACGAGCCGCTCGAGAGCGCCGCGGCGATCGTGGTGCCGCAATGGCGCGAGTATCCCGATCTCATCGCCGACCTCATCACCTCGGGCGGCGGGGATCCGGCGCAGTATCACACGGCTCGCAGCATGCAGGCCGAGCTCTGCTCGACGAGCGCGGCCGTGATGGCGATGCTGCTCCAGGCGCACGCCGAGGGCCTCGGCGCCTGCTGGATGGCGGGCCCGATGATCGCGAAGCCCGAGATCGAGGCGCTGCTCGGCATCCGGGAGCCGTTCCGGATGGTGGGCGCCGTGGCGATCGGATACCCCCTCGGCGACGCGCCGCCGCCCGGGCGAAAGCCCATCGATCGCGTCGTGCAATGGGTGGAGGACTGACGAGCCCCCATCCGCGGCGCGGCTCGTCGCGATCACGGTCAGCGCGGTATCAGGGAGTCTCGGTCCCTTGCTCGTGGACGACCTTTCGGGTCGTGCGTTCGAGGAGGCCGCTCACCGCGCGTCATCGCTCGCGCATGTGCTCTCCAGGGCGGCTTGCTCCAGCAGCACGAGCACGATCTTATCGTCGGCGCCCGCGACGCAGGGAATGAAGCCGATGGGCCTGTCCATCGTGCGGAGCGCCCGAGCGACCCGCGCAGGCCGGTCATCCCCACGCACGGCGGCCATATCGACGAGCACCTTGGCGGCGCGCTCCGTCGACTCGACGGCGCATTCGATGCTCCCCGCGTCCGATCCATCCTCCTTGCAAAGCACCAGCACCACGGGATCGGGTACACGCGCGTTGCGAAAGGCATTCACGAGCGGCCCCCGGAGCGACGCCTCGATGACGCGCATGAGGAAGGTCGTCAGAGACCCGTCGCCAACGGGAAGCACCTTCATTTTAAGAAGGACGATAGGCCATGGACGCACGGCCGATCCATGCGGACCGTACCCCAGTCGTGCGTAAGGATTCTCCCGCGGCCATTCAGACGCTGGGTGAGTCCCCCCTCAATCGCGGTTCCTTCGTCTTGGACGAAACGTCCGAAACATCGTATTGGCATACTATTCTTCACGACAACCGTGGGGAGAACGAAGATTTTTTCGAATCCGTCCCCTTTTCCAATTCGAAGATGTTTTACACTCCGCGCCGCGACGACGCCCACCCTGTGTGCCGACCCTGACCTCATGAGCCAGGACATCTGCCCGCCGTCCACCCCGTCCGCTGTCCCCTGCGTGCTCCTCGTCGACGACCACCCGGCGAACCTGCTCGCCCTGGAGGTCGTGCTGGAGCCCTTGGGCCTGCATCTGATGCGCGCGAGCTCGGGTCGAGACGCGCTCCGGCAGCTCTTGAGCAACGACTTCGCGGTCATCGTGCTCGACGTCAACATGCCCGACATGGACGGGTTCGAGACCGCGGCCCTCGTCCGCAGGCTCGAACGCACGCGGGACATCCCGATCATTTTCATCTCCGCGTTTCACCGCGACGACGCCTATCAAGCCAAAGGGTATGCGCACGGCGCGGTCGACTACCTGCCCAAGCCCTTCAACCCGGACGTGCTGCGGGCGAAGGTCGCCGCGTTCGCCGAGCTCTGGCGTCGCGCCGAGCACCTGCGCGTCCGCGAGGCCGAGCTCTTCGAACGGGAGCGGGCCGCGCTGCTCGCCCGCGAACGACGCGCCCAGGCCGAGGCCGCGAGCAGCGCCGCCGTGCTCGACGCCGTCGTCGCGGGCGCGCCCATCGGCATCGCCATCTTCGACGCGCACCTGCGCTGCGAGCGTATCAACCCGGCGCTCGCAGCGATGCACGGCGCGCCCGCCGAGGAGCACGTCGGGCGCACACTCGACGAGGCGCTCCCCGAAGGCCCGGAGACGACCGCCACGATCGAGCGCCTCGAGCGCGTCTTCGCCACGGGCGAGCCGCTCCTCAACCTCGAGGTCGCCCGTCCCCTCCCCGGGCGGTCGCGCCATCGATACGCGCTCACGAGCTACTTTCCCGTGCGCGTGGAGGGGCGCGTCGCGCGGGTGGCCATGACGGAGGTCGACGTGACGGAGCTCCGCATGGCCGAGGCGCGCGCCGCCACCAAGCGCCAGAACCTGCACCGGCTGATGAGCGTGGCCGCGGCCCTGTCGGAGGCGCAAACGAGCCTGCAGGTGGCCGTGGTCGCGGTGAGCCAGGGCCGGGCGATCCTCGGCGCCGAGCGGGCCGCCCTGAGCGTGCTCACGGAGGGAAATACGACGACCACGCTCTTGCAAACGGTCGGGTACGACGAGGCGCGCATTGCGCCATGGTCGAGCGTGCCGCTCGATTACCCGCTGCCGATGACGGACGCGATCCGGGAGCAGCGCCCGCTCTTCTTCGAGACGGCGGCCGCGGTGGCCGAGCGATATCCCGAAATCGCGCCCTTGCGCTCCCCCGGCGACGAGGCCCTGGCGGCCGTACCCATGCTGTTCGAGGAGCGCGGGCTCGGGGCCCTGGTCCTGTCGTTCGACGCGGCGCGAGGATTCAGCGAGGCGGATCGGGCGCTGCTCACGACGCTCGCGCGCCTCTGCGCGCAGGCCATGGAACGAGCGCGCCTCTACGAGGCCGAAGCCAGGGCGCGCGCCGAGGCGGAGAGCGCGAACCGCGCGAAAGACGAATTTCTCGCCCTCCTGAGCCACGAGCTGCGCAGCCCCCTCAATGCCTCGCTCGGCTGGACCACGATGCTCCGCGACAACATCCTCCCCGCCGAGAAACGCGAGCGCGCGCTCGCCACGGTCGAGCGGAACATCCGCGCGCAAGTCGCGCTGATCGAGGATTTGCTCGACGTCTCGCGCATCGTCGCGGGCAAGCTCCAGCTGAACAGCATCCAGCCGCTCGAGCTCTCGAGCATCGTCGAATCGGCGATCGAAGCAGTCCGCCCGGCGGCGGAGGCCAAGTCGATCTGCATCGAGGGCCTGCTCGAAACGCAGGAGCGCGTCCCGGGGGACCCGGGCCGGCTGCTCCAGATCGTGACGAACCTGCTCGGCAACGCGATCAAATTCACGCCGAAGGCCGGCTGGGTGCGGGTGCATCTGCGCCGCCTGGACGGGTCGCTCGAGCTCTCCGTCACCGATAACGGCCAAGGCATCACGCCGGCATTCCTGCCGCACGTGTTCGACAAGTTCAAGCAGGCCGACAGCGGAATGACCCGCTCGCATGGCGGCCTCGGCCTCGGCCTGGCCATCGTCAAGCACCTCGTCGAGCTGCACGGCGGCACGATCACCGCGCACAGCGAGGGGAGCGGCAAGGGAGCCGCCTTCGTCATGCGTTTGCCCACCGCGTCCATGACGTCGCGGCCGTCGACGCGGCCGCGCTGATCGTCACCCCGCGCCGCGCTTCGGCATTCCAGCGCCCCGGCCGAGCCGCGCGAAGCAATGCCGCAGGCCGTATTTCACGCTCCGCAGGAGGCGGAGGTGCTCGAACCGCACGTCGAGGTGCAGCAAGGAGACGGCGACGGCCGGGCGAATGCCGGTGAGGATGCACTCGGCGCCCACGAGCTCCACGGCGCGGACGAGGTCCAGCAAATGGCGCGCGCTGTTCGTGTCCATCGTATCGACGCCGGTCCAGTCGATGATCACGAAGCGCGAGCCCCTCGATACGACCGCGTCGAGCAGCCGCGACGTGATCTCCGCGCCGCGCCGATCGTCCACGGCGCCGATGACGGGGAGCGCGAGCACGTCCTCCCATACCTCGATGATGGGCGTCGAGAGCGCGTCGATCCCCGCCTCCAGCCGATCGATGAGCGCGCGCTTCTCGTCGTCGCTCGCCACGATCGCCTCGTCGAGCTCGCGCAGGATGTCCTTGTGCTCCGTCACGTCGCGCGTCACGGTCACCGCCCCGCGCACCACGCCGTCCGCGCCGCGGAGCGGGCGCGAAGACTGCGAGATCCACGTGCCGGGGCCCTCTCCGTCGGGCGCGCCGAGCATGCTCTCGAGATTGTCGACCACCTCGCCGCCGAGCGCCCGCAGCGTCGGATCACGCTCCAGCGGCGCCGGCGAGACGCCATCCGAGACGAATATACGCCGCGCCCCGGGCTCGCCCGCGATGGCCCGCATATGCGCGTTGTACATGCGGCGCCGGCCCGACGCGTCCTCGACGATCAGGCCCACGGGCATCTCGTCGATCACCGCCCGCAGCAGGTCGAGCTCCTCGGTGAGCGCCAGCCGGGCCTGTATCTCCTCGGCGAGCCGCGCTTCGAGCGCCGCGATCCGCGACTGCATGTCCACGACGTCCACGCTGGCACTTCTACCCCGCTTGTGGCGTGATCGCCAGGCAGGAGCCCTGGTCCAACGCGTGGTCGAGCGTCTCCGCGATCTCGCGCGCGGCCTTCGCCTGCCCCGTGAGGTCCGTTGCAAGGCGAGGCATCAAAATCGCGCGGCCCGCGCGCGGAGCGACCGTGAGCTGAAAAGCCCCCGGCACGTCGATCACGTAGAACGAGGGCCGCTCGCGCACCTCGCCGCGCGACGCGAGCCAATCTCGAAACGCGGGCGGAAAGGGCTCGTTCGTCACGATCTCGTACTGATCACGCCGGATGCAGCTGTAGCGCCGCGTGATCCGCACGCGGCCGACATCGACCACGTCGAGGACCTGCCCGTACGAAGCGAAGCTCCGCCGGTCTTGCCCGGCGTCCAGCGTCATTGCGGCATTCGCTCCACGACGAACTCGCAGTGCGAATCCCCCTGCGCTGCGCAAAGACGCTCGCGGGAGCGGAAGGATCGCGGGTGGCTGAATACCTCGCGATAAAGCTCCTCCGTGAGCGCGGGCCTGCGCGTGATGTCGCCCTGGTAGACGAGGTTCATGAGCCCCGCCATGCCGCCGTTCGCCAGAAAGCAACGTGGCCCGTCGGCCCGCGGATACGATTCGAGATACCCGGACGACTCGTAGCTGTCCCGCAGCTCGACGACGAGCCGCTCGCCGGGCGAGAGCTCCGCGACGCGGAAGCGGCCCCAGCCGAAGGCGTTCACCACCGCCATCATGCCGAAGACCCAGTCCTCGCGGCTCTCGATCATGGGCTGCACGAGCGCGTCCCACTCGACGGAGGCCATGATGCCGCCGAACGTGTGGAACGCGCAGACGTGCGCCGCCTCCGTGAGGAGCGCGATCGCGTCCTCCGTGAGCTCGGGGTTCTCCCGGACGAGCGCGCCGAGGACGCCGAACGAGATCCGGTTGTAGAAATCCGCGTAATGGTTCGTCAGGTACAGACCGAACGCCGGGATGAGGCCCTCCTCGTTGCCGGCGAGGCCCATGCCGACGACGGTCTCGACGATGACACGCTCGTCGATGGCCATCACCACACCTCCACGCGGAAGGAGCACCGCTCGTCCCCGGCGGCGACGCACTCGACCTCGCGGCTCGTGATGCGCTCGGGCGAAAGGCGATGGGCGGCCGCGAGCGCGCCGGCGAGGAACCCCGCGACGAAGAAACAACCCGGCGAGGGCCGCTTGCCCCAGCGCGAGACCCAGCCGACGGCATAATGCGAATGATCGAGCGTCGCCCGCCCGCCGCTCTCGCCGAGCTCGCCGACGTCGACCCGGCCAAACCCCTGCGCGGCGAACATGTCCGCCGCGCGACGGAGCGCGTCCGCCGCCGAGGCGCTCTCCGCCTCGGCTTCGAGCTTCTGCAGCATCGAGCGCGACGCCTCCATCCCCGCGGCCACGAGCAGCCTCGGGGCCCGCTCCTGCAGGGCGTCCTCGATCGTGCGCTGGAGAAAGACGTTGTAATGGTGGCAATGGAACACGAGGCGGCGCCCGCCGAGCGTGGTGATGCCGCGCTCGAGGTCCGCCGTCGGAGCGAGGTGAGAGCTCATCGTTTTGCCTTCCTTTCGTGTTCCAGGATCTCTCGCGCGCAGGCCCACGCGCGCGCGACGAGCTCCGGGTCGTCCGGGATCGACTCGGCGTTGCGCGACAAGGCGCGCCCCACGAGCAAATTCAGCCGCGCAAGCTCCACCACGGCATTGCCGCGGGCGCGCCCACGCACGAATTCCACGACCTGCACGAGCTCTTTGCCCACGCCATGTCTCCGTTGCCGGCTAGAGCCGGCGCCAATCCTCGCCGTGGAAATCGGGAAACGTGACCGTGCAGCTCCCCGGGTCGATGCCCGTGATGCGCGCCCGTCCGCTTTCGTCGAGCATGCCCTCGCGCGTCGCGCCGTCCGGCAGCTCGACGCGGTATCGCTTGAACGGCACGGGCTTCGGCGGATCGTCGTCGTCCACGAGCTCGATGCCGAACCAGGTTTTTTCCTCCCGGGCTGCGACCTTCTCGCCCTTCGGCTCTTCCTTGCGGCCGCCCGCCGCGAGGACGAACTGCATCTCCATCTTGAACGCGCGCAGCTCGCCCGCCTCGAGCGCCCGCCGGAGACTCGCCCGCTGCGCCGCGAACGACGCGCCCTCCCGCGCGCCGAGCGGCCCTGCGAGGAAGGCCGCGATGTCGGCGACGAGCGGATGGAAGCGGGGTTCGTCCGGGAACCAGCCGTCGACGAGCCACGCAGCGAGGCTCCGGGCGACGGGCGACGCGCCCTCGGGCACGGCGCCGGCGCCGAGGCGCGGCACGATCCATACGACGTCCGAGAGCGTGCTGATGCGCCATTTCTTGCCGTGCATGACCTCGCGCCTCGTGCCGTTCGAGGATACGCGCTCTCGCGAGCTTTCCGCAAGGCTCCGCAAAATGCCTACCCTCGCGCGCCGCGTGGTTGCTAGGATGCGCCCCGCCATGACGTCCGTTTCCGTAGAGGATCCCTCCCCGAAAACATCCGATCGTGAGCTTGGCGAGCACGCGTTCCGACTTTGCCAGACGCTCCTACGCATCGATACCACGAACCCGCCGGGCCGCGAGCGCGCCGCGGCCGAGGTCGTGGCTGGCGAGCTCGCCGCCGCGGGGCTCGATCCGATCACGCTCGAGAGCGCGCCCGAGCGCGCGAACGTGGTCGCGCGCCTGCGCGGCACGGGCGAGCTGCCTCCGATCCTGCTCACCGCGCACCTCGACGTCGTCGAGGCCGAGGCCTCGTCGTGGAAACACCCGCCGTTCTCGGGCGTCGTCGCGGACGGCTGCCTCTGGGGGCGCGGCGCGATCGACATGAAGAACATGGCCGCGATGTCGGTCGCGATCCTCGCGCGCCTCGCCCGGGAAAAACCGCGCCTGCGCCGCGACGTGATCTTCGCGGCCGTCGCGGACGAGGAGGCGGGGTGCGATTTCGGCTCGCGTTTCCTCGTGGAAAACCACCCCGATCTCGTGCGCGCCGAGTACGCGATCGGCGAGAGCGGCGGCTACACGCTGCACCTCGGCAAGGCCACGTTTTATCCGATCCAGGTCGCGGAGAAGGGCCTCTGCTGGGTGCGCGCGCGCGTCCGCGGCGAGCCGGGGCACGGCTCGATGCCCCGCGAGGATTCGGCCGTCATCAAGCTCGCGGACGCCATCGCGCGGCTCGGCGAGAAGCCCCTGCCCGTGCACGTGACGCCTTATGTCCGCGATTTCGTGGACGGCCTCGCGGCGAAGCAGCCCGCGCCGCTGCGCGCCCTCCTGCGCCGGCTCCTGCACCCCGCGATCGCGCCGCACGTCCTGCGCGCCTTGCCCGATCGCTCGATCGCGCGGAGCTTCGGCGCGATGCTCTCGAACACGGCGTCGCCGACGATCCTGCGCGCGGGCACGAAGGTCAACGTCATCCCCGGCTTCGCCGAGGCCGAGATCGACGGGCGCACGCTGCCCGGACAAACCGAGGCCGATTTCCTGCGCGAGCTCGGCGCGGTGCTCGGGCCCGAGGTCTCGCTGGAGATCGTGAAGAGCGCGCCGCCCACCACGACCGACCCCGTCGATTCTCCGCTTTACGACACGATCCGCGCCGCGATCCTCGACCGCGAGCCCGGGGCCACGGTCGTGCCCTACATGATCCCGGGCTTCACGGACGCGAAGTACTTCACGCAGCTCGGCGCGAAATGGTACGGGTTTTCCCCCGTGAAGATGCCGAAGGGCCTGCGCTTCGCCGATCTCTTCCACGGCCACGACGAGCGCATCCCGGTCGACGGGTTGAAATGGGGGACCGAGGTCCTCTTCGACGTCGTGCGCAGGTTTTGCCTGTAAAACTCAAGACGAGACGAGCGCGTCCGGCCACCACGGCGCGGCCTCGGCCTCGGCGCGTTCGAGCGCGAGCACCACGTGCGGCAGGCTCGCGCGGACGCGGTCGCCGATCGGGTGCATGCCGAGCCGCGCCGCGAGGCGCATCGAGCGAACATTCTCGGGGACGATATCGGCCACGAGACGGACGGCGGCGACCCGCTCGAAGGCGTAGCGCACGAGGGCACGCGAGGCCTCCGTCGCATATCCGTGGCCCCAGCCATCGAAGACGAAATGCCAGCCGAGCTCGAGGTCGGGCTCGGCCACGTACGGGGCCAAAACGACGTCGCCGACGATGACCCCGGAGGCCTTCTCGACGACGGCGAACCACCCCTGCCCCGCGGGCATGTGCCGCACGCGCTCGAGGATCTCGTCGAGCTTGCGCGCGCTCGCGGCGGCGTCCGGCGTCGCGCCCCACCAGATCACGCGGAGGTCGCCCCAGATACGGTGGAATGCCTCGTGATCGCTCGGCTCGAGCGGCCGCGCGAGGAGCCTCGACGTCTCGAACGTCATGACGGGCATCTTGCCTCGCGCGCGAAAGGCGGTCGAGAAGGTCTTCCCACAGCAGCTTTTCCGGTCCATCCTTTTTCGCGGAGCGAGACACGATGGCGGACGAGCTTTCGAGGCGGGGCGTGCTCAAGGTCGTGGCCGCCGCGGCGGCGGTCGCGGGTTGCAAGACCACGAGCAGCGGGACCACGGCAGGGGCCAGCGAGACGAGCACGGCGCCGGCGGCCTCCGCGGCGGCGGCATCTTCGGCCACGCGGACGCTCGGACGCACGGGCGCGCCCGTCGAGCCCGTGTCGCTCGGCGGCGAGGGCATCTTGCGGACGTGGAACCGCGAGCGCGAGGCCGTGCCGATGATCCTCGAAGCCCTGCGGCTCGGGGTGCGTTATTGCGACACGGCGCCGGCCTACGCGGGCTCGCTCGATTATTACGGCGAGGCGTTCCGGCAGGCGCCGCCGGGGGCGCGCGATCAGGTTTTTCTCGCCTCGAAGACGCACGAGCGGAGCCGCGACGGCAGCTTGCGCCTGCTCGACGAGAGCCTGAAGCGCCTCGGGACGAATCGCCTCGATCTCTGGCAGCTCCACGATCTGCGCACCCGGGAGGATCTCGACGAGATCTTCGGCAAGGGCGGCGCGATCCAGGCCGTCGAGGCGGCCCGGAAGGACGGCCGGATCCGGTTCGTCGGAATCACCGGGCATCACGATCCGGCCATCCTGGTCGAGGCGATGCAGCGCTACGATTTCGACACGGTGCTCTGCGCGATCAACCCGTCCGATCCGGCGCGTTTGCCGTTCCTGACCACGGTGGTGCGCGAGGCGCGGCGGCGCGGAATGGGCGTGATCGGAATGAAGGTGATGGCCGCGGGCAAGATTCTCGCGGACGGCGCGGCGACGCCCGAGGAGCTCATCGGGTACGGTGCCCATTTCGCGGACACGGTCATCGTGGGCATGCGGAGCCCGGCCGAGGTGCGGCAGAACCTCGCCATCGGCCGAGCGCTCGCGCCGCAGGCGAAAGAGGCGCTCGCGGCGCTCGAGCGGAGGCTCGCGCCGCGGGCCGACGAATACTCGTATTTCAAGGCATGAGCATGAAGCCGAGCCTCGTCCGCGTCACGCCCCTCGTCGCCCTCGGCTTGCTCGGCGGCTGTCAGGTCGTGCTCGGCCTCGAGCCGGAATTGCGCCTCGCGACGTGCGAGGAGGGTGAAACGTACGATGCGACGCCCGCCGATTGCCAGCGCGAGGTCTGCAAGGACGGCGAGCTCGTGACGGAGCTGGATCCGGACGACGTGCGGAACGACGTGAACGAATGCACGGAGGACGTCTGCGAGGGCACGACGCCCGTGAATACACCGCGGCCCGCGGATGCGGCGTGTGGACTCGATGGCCTGCTCCGGTGCGACGGCGCGGGAAAATGCCTGGGCTGCATGGACGATACGACGTGCCAGGGCGGCCCCGCCCAGCCGTGCGCGCCGATCACGTGCCAGCAGGGGATTTGCGTGACGAACACGGCGCCGCCCGGCACGCCCTTGCCCGACCCGACCCCGGGCGATTGCAGGGCGCCGGCCTGCGGCGCGAATGGCGTGGCCACGACGGTGTTCGCGGCCGATCCGCCTGCGCCCCCGTCCCCGTGCATCGCGACCGCGTGCATGGAGGGCGAGCCGCAGAGCGCGCCGCGCAATGCAGGGACCGCCTGCATGGGCGGCGTCTGCGACGGGAGCGGCAATTGTGTCGGTTGCCTGGAGACCGCGCATTGCGGCGGCGGGACGATGGTCTGCGTGGGCACGACCTGCGTGAACCATTGCACGGACGCACAGCAGAACCACGGCGAGACGGGCCTGGATTGCGGCGGCGGCTGCCCCGGCTGCGGGGTCGGTTCGCCGTGCGTGGTTCCGACCGACTGCGCCACGAACTATTGCCTTCAAGGGATCTGCTTCGATCCGGGCTTCGGGGGCTGAGCCATGCAATCCGGGCACATCCTCGTCCACGTCACGACACGCTCGGCCGAGGAGGCCGAGGCGCTCGGCGCGGCCGCGGTCGCGCGGAGGCTCGCCGCCTCGGCCCAGGTCGAGCCGATCACGACCACCCATTACCGCTGGAACAACGCGACGCACGCCCACCCCGAGCACCGCGTGACGCTCTTTTCGCGCGCGGCGCTCTGGGACGCGATCGTCGCGTTCGTCCGGGCGAACCATTCCTACGAGCTCCCGCAGATCGTCGCGACGCCGATCGCCCTGGGCCTGCCGGAGTTCCTCGCCTGGATCGACGAGAACACGAGCATGCCGGAGCAAGGGAGCGATGAGGTACAAGAAGCTCGGGACGACATCGATTGAGCTGAGCGCCGTCATTTTCGGGGGCTGGCAGGCGGGCAAAGATTCATGGGCCGGCATCGACGACGACGCGCAGATCGCCGCGCACCGGGCGGCCCTCGACGCGGGCGTGACGACGTTCGACACGGCCGAGAACTACGGGGGCGGGCACAGCGAGCGAATCCTCGCGAAGGCGCTCGCCGGCAAGCGCGAGCGGATCGTGATCTTGACGAAGGTATCCTGGACCAACCTGCGTCGGGAGCAAGTGATCCGGGCATGCGAGGGCTCGCTCGAAAACCTCGGAACGGATAGAATCGACCTCTACCAGATCCACTGGCCTGCCGGGAGCTTCGGTAGCAAGGTCGTGCCCATCGAGGAGACGATGGGCGCGCTCCTGGATCTGAAGGCGCAGGGGAAGATCCGGGCGATCGGCGTATCGAACTTCGATCGAGCGCAGATCGAGGCCGCGAGCCGCGTGGGCCGGGTGGACAGCCTGCAGCCCTGTTATTCGCTGTTTTTCCGGAAGGCGGTGGACGACACGCTCGCGTATTGCCAGGAGAACGGGATCTCGGTGCTCGCGTATTCGCCGCTCGCCCAGGGATTGCTCACGGGCAAGTTCAAGCGCAGGCACATGTTCGCCCCGGGCGACAACCGCAAGGACAACCGTCTCTTCAAGGGTGAGACCTTCGAAAAGGCGCTCGCAGCGCTCGATGAGCTCCGGCCGATCGCCAAGAGAAACAGCGTGACCCTGACGAACCTGGCGCTCGCGTGGCTCGTCGCGCAAGAAGGCGTGTGCGCGATCGCCGGCGCGCGGAACAGGGCGCAGGCGAAGGAGAATGCGCGCGCGGGCGATGTCACGCTCGGCGCGGCGGATCTGGCGGAGATCGACCGGATCGGGCGGGCGGTGTCGGACTCGCTGCCGGCCGGATTGATGTGGGACTGGTGATCTTGTAGGATCACGCTCGATGTCCGAAGCCAACGACCCCGAGATCGCCGAGAAGGTCCGCCACATCGTCGCCGAGGCGCTCGCCCTCGATCCGGCCACGGTGAAGAACGAGTCGCTCCTGATGGCCGACCTCGGTGCCGAGTCGCTCGATTACCTCGATATCGTGTTCAAGATCGAGCGGACGTTCGGCATCCAGATCACGCGGGGCGAGATGCAAAAGGCCGCGCGCGGAGACATGAGCGAGGACGAGTTCGCGCCGGGCGGCGTCGTCAGCGAAAAAGGCCTCGAACGGCTGCGCGAGCTGATGCCGGAGGCGAAGGACCGCATCGTTCCAGGCCTCAGGCCCGTGCAGATCCTGGGGCTGTTCTCCGTGCAGACGTTCGTGAACATGGTGGAAGCGAAGAAGCGGGGGGTGGTGGTTTGACGCGCGGGGCAAGTCAAAGCCCGCCGTCGATCACCACCTGCCCGCCCGTCATGAACGAGTTCTCGTCCGAGACGAGCCACGCCGCGAGATCCGCGACCTCCTCCACCGTGCCGAGCCTGCCGAGCGCCGATTGCGCGACGTAGCTGTCGACGCGGTGCTTCGGCAGCCGCGCCGACAAACCCGTTTCGAGCAGGCCCGGGACCAGGCAATTCACCGCGATTCCATACCGGCCGATCTCCTTCGCGAGCGCCAGGGAGAACCCGACGAGCGCCGCCTTCGAGGCCGCGTAATGAACCGGCGCGTCGAGGACCCGGTCCGCGCCGAACGAGCCCACGTTCAGGATGTGGCCTTTTTTGGCTCGGATCATCGATTTGAGCGCCGCGCGCGAAAAAAGATACGGGCCCTTCACGTTCGTATTCATCGCCGCGTCCCACTCCGCTTCCTCCAGGAGCGCAATCGGGAGGACCTGCGTGAGCGCCGCGTTGTTCACGAGGACATCGATGCCGCCGTACGCGGATTCGACGGCCTTCACCGCAGCCGCCACGTGCGCGGCGTCCGAGACCGATCCCTTGAGCACGAGCGGCGAGGCGCCCGCGGCTTCGAGCAGCGCCCGCGTCTCCTCGGCCGCGTCGTCGCGCTCGCGGTACGTGAACGCCACGCGCGCGCCTTCCCGCGCGAACGCCAAGGCTATCGCGCGGCCGAGGTTCCTCGAACCGCCCGTCACGAGGCAACGTTTTCCCGAGAGGCGCGCGCTCACCGGATCCTCCCGCGGCCGAGCTGCACGAGCGGCGTCGCGGGACGCGGGGAGAAACGCGCGTCGCGCTCGCGGTAGAGGACGTTGTAGGCGCAGGACGGGACATTCGATCCGTCGGGGCCGGGCATGCCGACGCAGCAGCGGCGAATGCGATCCGTATCGAAGGTCTCCTCGTCCATGTGGGTGTGCACGTAGATGGCTTTCGTGTGCATCTCGGCGATTCGCATGCGGATGGCCTCGTCCGTGCCCGGCGCGAACATGCGCTCGACGAGGTCCTTGAGCGCGGAGAGCACAGCATCCGTCTCCTCGCATTCGATGTCGCCCGCCCAGAGCCGATTGAGCACGTCCGCGAGGATCTGCTCCATCTCGGGCCCCGGCACGATGTAGAGCTCTTGCGAGAGGAGGCTGCGAAGATCGTCGCGGCTCATGAAGCGGGTGAACGGGAGCCAGCGGCCGTCCTTCAGGCGGAGCAAATAGGCGATCTGGTAGCAGAGCGGGTGCGCGAGCGGCGAAGGGACGAAATCACGGACCGCGATCCGGCCGCTCGATTGGCGCTCGATGTCGGACAGCGCGTCGAACGCGGTGTAGCGGGCGCTGCGCTCGAAGCTCACGCCGCTCTGGCCCGTGAACGTCATCGGGTGGAACTCGACGGAGCGGATGAAATCCTTCGAGAGCGCGAGGTCGATGAACGCCGAGACCTCGTGGTCGTTCACGCCGCGCGCGAGCACGGGCAAGAGCGTCGTGGCCACGCCGTGTTTCTCCAGAAGATCGAGGATCTTGAGCTTGGCGTTCAGGTGGTGGCCCCCGAGCATTTTTTTGTTGGCCTCGGCCTCGAAGGAGTCGAACGAGAGAATGACGCGCGTGTCGATGCCGGCGAGCCGTTCGAGGAGCGCCTCGTCGCGGAGGAAGCGCAGGCCGTGCGTCGAGATGGTCACGCGGCGGACGCCGGCCGAGACGCACATCTCGACGAGGCGCTCGAAATCAGGGTGCTGCGTGGGTTCGCCGCCCGTGAGGTTGATGATCCGCCGATCCGGCGCGACGTGGTCGAGGTGCCGCAGGATCGCTCCGAGCTCTCCCTCGGACATGTGGTAGGCGCCCTCGTTCTTGTTATGCGTGTAGCAGATCGGGCAATCGAGGTCGCATTTCGAGGTGATCGGCACGACCGGGAGGTGATTGCGTTGCTCGTGCTGCTCGCAAGGGCCGCAATCGTAGGGGCAGCCGGCGGAGACAGGGCGCGGCGAGGCGGGGCGTTCGAGGACGGACGCGTGCCGTACGGTGTCCTCGTACCAGTCCGCGGAGCTCGATACGAGCACCTCTTCCAGTCCATGCAGCTCGCAGCGCTTGCGCAGGACGATCTTGCCCGAGACGCGCACGGTCTCGGCGGGGACCGCGCGCTTGCACGTCCCGCAGAGGCCCGTCGTGGCGCCGAGGATCACGCCTTCGTCTGTTCCGTCTGCCATTGCCGCTTCAGCCATTTCCGGACCGCAAAATCGGTCGTGTGGATGAGGAAAAACCCGAAGACGAGGTTCGTCACCCAGGTGGCCCAGAGGGCCGGGGTGAGCCGCGCGACGGGCGGGAACGGCCGGTGCGCGAGGTTCACGTTGAGCGTGGGCGGCGTCGCGTAATACGCGAGCACGACCATCGCCGCGAGGAAGGCGAACGAGGCCCACGGAGCCCAGCGCGGCAGGCCCGAGCGGCGGACCTCGAGCGCGCCGACGAGGAGCGGCGCGACGTGCACGAGGACCGAGGTCCACGAGGTCGTGTGCGTCTCGCAGAGGTCGAAGAGGTACCCCCAGAGGCCGGCGCCGATATGGAAGGAAAAACCAAAGAGGACGAGCGCGGGCTTGCGGAGGAGGACGCCGAGGGCAAGGACGGCGGTCGCCACGTGGCAGGCGTAGAGCATCTCGGGCAAGAGCCCGTTCGGCATTTTCTCGATGACCGCGTGCAGGACGAGGACGACGAAGAGCAGGAGCCCGACCCAGCGCGGCGTCACAGGCCCCCCGTGATGGGCAGGACGGAGCCCGTCATCCATCGATTGTGGAGCGCGAGGCGGGTGATGGCGCGCGCGGCCTCGACCGGCGTGCCCACGCGCTGAAGCGCGCTGTACCGCTTGTAATCGGCGAGCCGCGCCGGATCGAGGCGCTCGGAGATGCCGCCGCCGAGCGCGCCGAGGAGGACGAGGTTCACCCGAACGTCCTTCGGGCCAAGCTCCTTCGCGAGGGCCTGCGTCATGCCGAGCCGCGCGGACTGGGTCGCGGCGAAATGCACGGAGGATGGGATCTTCGCGATGCCGTCGAGCGCCGCCGTGAGGACCACGTCCCCGGGCCGGCCCGAAAGCCGCGCGGCGAACGATTGCATGGCCACGTACACGGAGCGGACGTTGACCGCGTGCATCTCGTCCCAGAGCGCGTCCGTGACGTCCGCGAGCGCGCGCGCGTCCGAGACGACGGCGGCATGCACGAGCAGATCGGGCGCGGCTTCCTCGGCGTCGAGCGCTTCGAAAAGCCCACGGATCTGCGCTGGTTCGGCGAGGTTCGTCCGGAAAGACCGCGCGCCGGTCTCGGCGGCGAGGGTCTCCGCCATCGCGGCTGCGCGCTGGTACGTGAAGGCGACGCGGGCGCCGGCGGCCGCGAGCGCGCGTACGACCTCGCGGCCCACGTAACCGCTGCCCCCGAGCACGAGCGCGCGCCGAGCGTCGGTCACGAGGACGCCTCCAGGCCGAGTTCGAACCTCAGCGTCTGATCCTCGCGCACGTGCCAGATCTTTTGATCGATGTAGTAATGGTGGAAGAAGATGCCCCAGTAGAGCACGAGGAAAAGCTCCGGGACCGCGGCGCCGCGCGGGAGAGGCGCGAGGCTCGGGAGGACGCCGCGCGCCGCATTGAGCGCGAGGTATCCGAGCGAGACGAAGACGAACGCGGCATACGCGGCGAGCGGGCGGCGGCCGAAGAGAGCCCCGAGCGAGCGCTCGTCGCTCCCCGCGAAGCGGCGCCGGGAGACGGCCGCGACGATGCCGATGTAATTCACGCCGTGCACGATTCCCCCGACGACCGTGGACGCCATGAACGCTTGCTCGGGGTCCTCGGGGCGCGGGACGAGCGGCTCGAACGAGCCCACGACGAACAGCGCGAAGAGCTGGAGGCCGAGCGTGGGGCCGAGCAAATACAGGAGCGGGCGTTCGTCCTCGCCCCGGAAGCGAATTCGACGATAGACGCCATACACGACCGTCGCGACGAGGAGCAGGCCGAGGAGGCCGAGGCCGAGCATCGCGAGGAGACGCGGCGGATCCGCGGGCAAACCGAGGAAGACACGATTTTGCGGGTGGCCGAACGAAAAGAGGCCAAACGCGAGCCAGAGGGCGCCGTGCAAGAAGAGGCGATCCGTCCTGCGCGCAGGGAGCGCCGTGCGCGCGTGGTGCTGGTAGATGGCGAGGACGCCATACGATTGCCGGACGGCATGGTGAAAGCTCCAGAGCGCCGCGACGAGGAGGAAAAGATCCATCGGGGCGCGCAGGCCCGTCGCATGGGTGATCGACCACGCGGCGAGGCCGGGCAGGAGCCACGCGAGGCTCGATACGAGCAAACGTCCGCGGCGCGCGCGGAAGCCCGGGTCGAGGTAGGTGCGCGTCCACGTGGCCGCGAGGTGCGGGCCGTCGACGAGGACGAGGAAGGCCACGAAGAGCGGTACGGTCGCCCGCGGGACGGCGAGCGCGAAGGCCCCGACGAGCGCGGCGAGGAGCGCGCTGCCGAAGAAAAACGCGAGGTCGAAGCGACGACCCCCGATGAAACCGGCCTTCACGGGACCATTCTACCATGCCGGAGGCGGAGGACGCGCGGGAACGAGGCGAGCAGCTCCGTGTCGTGCGTGCAGACGACGACGGCCGCGCCGCGGGCGTTCGCGCGGCGAAGGAGCGAGACGACAGCCGCGGCGCTGGCCTCGTCGAGGTTCGCCGTGGGCTCGTCCGCGAGCACGACGGCCGGGTCGTTGACGAGCGCGCGGGCGATGGCGACGCGCTGCATTTCGCCGCCGGAGAGGCGCGTGACGTCGTGTCGGATGCGCGATTCGAGGCCGAGCTCGGCGAGGAGCGCCTCGGCTCGCGCGAGGGCCCGGCCGTGATGGCCGTGGAGCTTCCAGTGCGGGAGCGCGACGTTGTTGCGCACGTCGAGCGCCGGCAGCAGGTGAAAGGTCTGGAAGACGAGGCCAATGCCTTCGAGGCGCGCGCGGGCCCGCTCGCGCCTCGACATGCGCCGGACGCTGCGGCCGCGCATCGTGACCTCCCCGGAGACGTCCGCGTCGAGCAGGCCGAGGACGGCGAGCAGGGTGCTCTTGCCCGAGCCGCTCGGGCCGGCAATGGCGGCGAGCTCGCCCTCGGCGAGCGTGAACGAGACGTCGTCGAGGGCGCGGACCTCGAGCGCCGGCGTGCGAAAGGACCGTGTGACCGAGGCGAGCTCGTAGAGCGCGGGCGCGTCGGGCACAGTCATTCCCTCCGGAGCTCGACGGCAGGCTCCGCGCGCGAGGCGAGGATCGCCGGGACGATACCCGCGAGGAGCGTGGTGGCGAAGAGGACGAGGGCCGGGATCGAAAAGGAGCGGAGCGTGATGCTGGGGAGGACGACGAACCCCTGGTGGGAGAAAATGGGGTTGTCCTGGAAATACCGACAGAGGGCATATCCGAGGCCGCTGCCGAGGACGGTGCCAATCCCGCCGACGAGCAAGGCCTCGAAGAGGTGAATGAGGAAGATTTCGCGCCGGCTGAAGCCAAGCGCGGCGATGGTGGCGATGCGGCGGCGCTCGTGCAGGACGTGAATGTAGAGCAGCGCGAGGACGGGGATCATGACCGCGACGATGACCATCGTGGTCGAAATGGCGGAGAGGGCGCGGTTGCCGTCGATGGCGTTCTTGACGAACGACTGGGCCTCCCACCAGGTCTCGACCTTCTGCGCGGGCGCGAGCTCGGCGATGCGCTTGGCCCATTCGCCGGCGCGGGCGTCGTCCGTCGAGAAGACGCGGATCTCGCTGGAAACGGAGCCCTTGCCGAAGAGGTCGCGCAGCGCGCCGAGGGGGACGAAGAGCTCGTAATCGGCGCGGAATCCGCCCGAGCCGCGCAGGACGCCGACGACACGGAAGACGGCGGAGACCATTCGAACGTCGTCGCCGACCGAAAAAGGCAAGGCGACCTTGATCGAGGAGCCGACGCGCGCGTCGAGCTGTTCGGCGAGCTTCGACCCGATGACCGCGGGCCGATCGTCGCCCGCGGCCATGCAGCGGCCCTCCGCGAGCTCCTGACAAAATCCGGCGGCGCGATCTTCCGCGACAGGATCGATGCCCGCGATGCTCGCGGAGGTCGTGCGTTCGCCGTGAAAGAAGGAGCCCACGTGGACGAGCCGGATCGTGGCGGCGCGGACGAAAGGCTCCTCGGTGATCCGCGCGGCGAGGGCCTCGGCGCCCTCGAACGTGCCGCCGGACCTCGCGGTGACGCGGACATGGCCCGTGTCACGCGCGAGGCCCTTTTCGCGGAGCTCTGCGGTGTAGCCTTCGATGTTGGCCGTGTTCGGGATCTGAAAGCCGAGCCCGGCCGTCACCGCAGCGAGCAGGAGGACGAACGAGATCCGGCTGCGGACGAGCGTGCGAAAGGCGAGATAGAAGAGGACCCTCACGAGCGGCGGCGAGGTGCGGCGCGGCGGGCCCGGCGGCTGTACAGCAGCGCGCCGAGGCCGAGGACCCACGCGCCCGTGGCGCCATAGGTCACGGCGCCGGGGGCCGCGATGGAGCAGCCTTCGTCTGCCGGCAAGTCCGTGGAGCCGCCCGTCGAGCTCGAGGCGCCAGCGGTCCCGCCGCCGCCGGCCGTCCCACCGCCGCCGGCCGTCCCGCCGCTGCCGCCGATGCCACCGGTGCCACCCGCACCGCCGCTTCCGGTCGAGGTCGCGGGGGGCAGGTCGGCGCTGGCCGGCAGGGAGAGAGCGAGAGGCGCGAGGATACCCAGGACAAACAAGAATTTACGCATGTGGGCAGGAAAGCAGAAACCGCCCCGGACGACAAGAGCCGCGCACGGGTCTCGCTCGCGCGGCGAGAGGTCAACGGGACGCGGCGAGGCCGAACCGATGGCCGCCCCAGAATCCGCGGGGCGGGGACGTCTTCGGCATCGGGTCCGGGGCCATGTCCCATCCATACTCGGTCACGGCCTGCTGGAAGAGCGTACGATACTCGTCCTGGAGCGCGAGGAGCTCCGCCTTGCCGGCTTCGTCGACGCCGAGCGCCTCCCAGTACGAATCTCCGTCGGGGAGCGCGTTCCAATCGTTGTCCACGAAGCGCGCGTCGCATAGGCCGGATTGCGTGATCTCGGCCGGGACGGGGGCGAAGCTCTCCGCCGCCTCGCCGAGCTTCGCGACGAACGCGTCGTCGTCGAGGCCCGAGAACGGGGCGCCCTGCGAATCGCCGATGTTCAGGAAGTACATCGAATCGGCGAACGCGAAGAAGCCACCGCCGAGGCCCGGATCGACCTTCGCCGCGTGCGCGAAGAAATCGGCGGCGAGCGCTTCGTCGAGCTTGCCTTCGGGGAAGGTGACGACGCCGAACCTCGTCTCGCCGCCCGCCTCGGGCGTGAAATCGGTGAGCAGCACGCTCCATTGCAGCATGACCACGCCGATCGCGGCGGCGGCGCGCGTCGCGTCGGCCCACGCCTCGGGGAGGCGCGTCTGGATCGAGGGATTCGTGTCGCTCTGGTATCCGCCCGGCGCTTCCTCGGAGGCCAGGTCGTCGACGTTCACGGCCGCGAGGATATCCGCGACGAACGCGGATTCGAGCTCGGCGGTGAATGCTTCGCGCTCGCCGTAGGGATCGTCGGTGGAATCGACCATGAAGCCCACGCCGGGCATGGCCTCGTAGGACATCTGGATGAAATCCGGCGTGTACGTCGGAGAAGCCGGCGGCCCTTCGTCGTCCGAACACGCGATCAAGGCAAGGGGGAGGAGGAGCAAAGAGAACATTCGGGAGAGGCGAGGCATGAAGGGCTCCTGTGTGGCCAGTCGAGGACCCTGCACGAGCAGCAACTCGAGCGCCAGGAGGTCAGGGAGGGCATGCGGCTGATTTTCGATCGGAAGACGTGATGGGTGAAGCGTGGCTCCCTCATTTTCCACGCGGGCCTGAGGCGTCCCGTGCTCACGTTCGGAGGCGCACGGCCCCTCCACGCTTGACAAGCCCCCCGCTCCAGGGCGTTTCATGGGCCGGCCATGCCGAACAAGCCCGGGAGCCTGCTCACGCTGTCGATGATCGTGAAGGACGAGGCGGCGACGATCGCGCGCACGCTGCAAAGCGTGAAGCCGTTCGTCGATCGCTGGGTGATCCTCGACACGGGCTCGACGGACGGCACGCAGGAGGTGGTGCGTCGCGCAATGGAAGGGGTCCCCGGCGAGCTCTTCGAGGAGCCGTTCGTCGATTTCGCGACGACACGGAATCGCGCGCTCGCCCTCGCGGGCGATGCGACGGAGTTCGTCCTCTGGCTCGACGCAGATGACGAGATCGAGAATGGCAAGGCGCTGCGCGCGTTCCTGGAACGGCAGCGCGCGGCGCACGGGCCCGAACAAGAGGCGTATTACGTGCGCGTCGCGCTCGGGATCCAGTTCGATTCGCCGCGCGTCGTGCGCAGCCGCGCGGGCTGGCGGTTCCGCGGCGTGGTGCACGAGGTGCTGGTGCACGACGAAAGGCCTCCGCCGAGCCTCCGCGTGCCGGACGTCTTGATCCGGCACCACCGGGACGAGGTGTCGGCGGAGCGGAGCAGGAAGCGCTGGGAGCGCGACGTGGGGCTGCTCGAACGGGCGCTCGCCGAGGACAAGGCGGACACGCGCGCGGCGTTTTACCTCGCCGAGACGCTGCTCTGGCTCGGCCGATTCCAGGAGGCCGAGGCCGCATTCTCGCGCCGCATCGCGATGGGGGGATGGGCGGAGGAGGTCTTCGAGTCGAAAATGGGGATCGCGCGGTGCGGGGTGGGGCTGAATTTGCCCTGGCCGCGCGTGCTCTCGCGCTGGCTCGACGCGCACCTCGCGGCGCCGCACCGGGCCGAGCCGCTCTATGCGATCGCGCTGCACCACGACACACGCAAGGAGCACGCGCTCACGTTCCTCTACGCGCGCCGCGGCGACGAGCTGCCGCTGCCCGCGGGGGACCGGCTCTTCGTGGACGAAGAGGTGTACACGTGGAAGATGGCCGATCTCGTGGCCTCGTCCGCCTACTTCCTCGGGGAGCTCGCCGTGGGCGAAGCGGCCGCGCAGAAAGCCGTGAAGGCGCGGCCGAACGACGCGCGCCTCCGGCAGAACCTCGCGTTCTACGTGGAGCGGCGGCGCAAGCCTTCACGGTAGCGGAAGGGGGCGGCGTCGTGCGAGCATGGCCGGCGTCGGAGCTTGGCCATGACGAAACGCGCTCGCCCCCGGATCAAGACCCCTGCCCTCCTCGCCTTCGCGCTCGCCGCCGCGCCCGCCCTCGCGTGGGCGTGGGAGCCCATGATCGTGCAATACGATCCGCTGATCCGCATGCCAGGGACGCAGCCGCGGGCGGAGAATGCGATCGAGCCGCCCTCGCAGTGCCTCGGCTGTCACGCGGGGTATACGCCGGCGATCGAGCCGGGGTTCGGCTGGAAAGGGTCGATGATGGGGCAGGCCGCGCGCGACCCGTTCTTCTGGGCCGCGCTGACGGTCGCCGCGCAGGACTCGATATGGGCGCTCGGCAACCCGAACGGGACCGACACCTGCCTGCGTTGCCACATGCCGAAGGGGTGGCTGGAGCTCAGGAGCGATCCGACGAACGGCCAGGCGATGGGCGACGCCGATTTCGACGGCGTGCAATGCGATTTCTGCCACCGCATGGTGGATCCGTTCTTCGAGGACACGTTCCAGGGGACCCGCGAGGGCAATGACTGGCCGGGGTACTGGGACGAGACGAACATGAGCGGGTCGATGTCGTCCGCCGCGGCGGAGAAGACGCGCGAGGCGGACATCGTGCAATCGCAGTCGCACACGCTGTTCAACGGCAATCCGATGTACGGCGCGGATCACAGGCCCGTGAGCGCGACGTACCGGGAGAACGGGGCGGGGCAGTATTACGTGAGCGACAAGGCGGAGCGGCGCGGCTCGTTCGCGGACGCGCAGGCGTTCCACCCGATGCAGTACAGCCGCTACCACAAGAGCAAGTATTACTGCGGGACGTGCCACGACGTGTCGAACCCGGTGCTCGCGAACATGGCGGCGAAGGGCACGATGCCGAACGACGGGACGACGGTGCTGCCCACGGAGACGCAATCGCCGTCCGAGTATTCGCACGTCGAGCGGACGTGGTCGGAGTTCATGCTGAGCGATTACGGGTTGCCCGGCGGCGCGGCCGGCGTGGGGCCGTATGCGCCGGGCACGTTCGAGACGGGGCAGCCGGGCAATGCGATCGCGTCGTGCCAGGATTGCCACATGCCGGACGGCGTGGGCGCGGGCGCGTCGATCGTCGGGTCGGTCATCCGGCCGACGGAGAGCGTGGAGCACCCGTCGAGCGGGCAACCCGTGCACGATCTCACGGGCGGCAATGCGTTCGTGCCGTGGTTGCTCGCGAGCACGGTGCCGTCGTCGCCGAACTACGACGCGACGAACGCGGCGCTGCTCGGGCAAGGCGCGGCGGCACTGACGCTCTCGCTCGACGAGGGGACGAAGCTCGACGCGGCGGCGCTGCTCGCGGGGTCGAACCGCGCGACATGGACGCTGCGACGCGCGGCGACGATCCTTTCGCTCTCGTACGATCCGCTGAGCGGCGCGACGTCGTTCCGGGTCCGGAACAACACGGGGCACAAGCTCATCACGGGCTATCCCGAGGGCCGGCGCATGTTCCTCAACGTGCGGGTGTTTGACGGCGACACGCGGATCCATGAAGTGAACCCGTACGACATGACCGCGAGCACGCTGCGAGGGCTCGATCCCACCTACGCGCCGTCGAGCCCGCCGCTCGGGCCGAACGAGGCGCACGACGAGGGGCTCGTCTACGAGGTGAAGATGGCGAGCTCCTTGACGGGACAAACCAAATCGTTCCACTTCCTGCTCGGGACAGAGCGCTCGAAGGACAACCGCATCCCGCCGAAGGGATTCCGGATCGCCGAGGCCGGAAAGCGCCTGTCCGAGCCGGTCTGGGACGGGTCGGTCGCGCCAAACCTGTTCTCGGCGGAGGAGTACACGGGCGGCTACGACGACGTGAGCTTGACCTTGCCGGCCGGCGGGAGCCGCGTGGAGGTGCGGCTCTATTACCAGACGACGAGCCGCGAATACGTGGAGTTCTTGCGCGACGAGATCCTCGGGACGGCGACGTCGCTCACGAGCCCGACGCCTTCGGGAGAACAGAAAGCGTACATCGCACAGACGGACCCGTTCTTCGGACAGCTCCGGGCCTGGGGCGACACGATCTGGCAACTCTGGGAGCACAACAAGGACGTGCCGGGCGCCGCGCCGATCGAGATGACGCGGGCCGAGGTCGTGGTGAAGGACGTCTGTCAGGACGCCGGCGCGAGCGACGGAATGCCCTGCGCCGACGGCGACGCGTGCACGACGGGCGAGGCGTGCGCGGCAGGCGCGTGCGCGGGCGGAATGCCGACGGGCTGCGACGACGGGAATCTTTGCACGAACGACGCGTGTGATCCGCAGCTCGGATGCACGCACACGGCGAACGCGGCGCCTTGCGAGGACGGGAATGCCTGCACGCTCGACGATTCCTGCGCGTTCGGGGTCTGCGCGGGCAGACAGAGGGTCTGCGTGGACGGCGATCCGTGCACCGTCGATTCGTGTGATCCGCAGGCGGGCTGCCAGTACGTGCCGATCCCCGATTGCGGGAGCGGCGGCGCAGGCGGGAGCGGAGGCGCTGGCGGGACCGGAGGCGCTGGCGGGAGCGGCGGGAGCGGCGGCGCGGGCGGGAGCGGTGGCGAAGGCGGCCTTGGCGGCGCAGGCGGAGGCGGCGGAGCGCCCGTGGAGGCGCCGGGCGAGGACGGCTGCGGTTGCCGGGCCGTCGGGCGCGACGCGGGCGCGGCGGGCGGGCTCGGGGTCCTCGCGGCCATGGCGGTGATGGCGGGCCGTCGGCGCAAGCGGAGGGGCTGACCGGGCCCTTCGACGAGAGCGGCCAGCACGGTCCGTGCATCCCCCCGCGCGGCGCGGCATCCGCCGTGTGCACGGGGGTATCGATGAAGCAGGCGCTCTTCGTCCTCGCAGGCGTCCTCATCCTTTTGCTCGTCGTCGCGGGTGCAGGGATCAGCACGTACAATCGGCTCGTCACGCTCGATCAAGCCGTCGATCAGCAATGGGCGCAGGTCGAGAACGTCTACCAGCGGCGCCTCGATCTGGTGCCGAACCTCGTCGAGACCGTCCGCGGCGCGGCGAATTTCGAGCGGGACACGTTCGTCCAGGTGGCCGAGGCGAGGAGCCGCGCCGCGGCGGTGACGGGCAGCGGCACGCAGGCAGGCCCCGGGACCGCGAACGCGCCGCAGGATCCAGTCGCGATGGAGCGATTCCAGGCCGCGCAGGATCAGCTCTCCTCGGCGCTGGGCCGCATGTTCGTGGTCGTCGAGCGATACCCGGAGCTTTCGGCGACGCAGAACTACCGTGATCTCCAGGCACAGCTCGAGGGGACGGAGAACCGGATCGCGGTCGAGCGGATGCGCTACAACGAGGCGGCGCGGGAGTACAATACCGCGCGCAATCGCTTCCCGACGAGCCTCGTCGCCGACATGTTCGGGGAGCGCTTCGCCGAGAAGACGTATTTCCGCGCCGCGGGCGGCGCCGAGCGAGCGCCCGCCGTGCAGTTCTGATCGGCGCACATGATTCGCGCATTCACCTTCCTCGTCCTCGCCGCGTGGCTGACGTTCGTCGGGCTCGCGCACGGCCAGGGCGCGGTCGCGCCCCTCCCCCCGGCGCCCACCCGCCACGTCACGGATACCGTGGGATTGCTCTCGCCCGAGACGAGGGAGCGGCTCGACGATCGGCTCGCGCAATACGAGCGGCAGACGGGGCACCAGGTCGTCGTGTGGATCGGCGATACGATCGGGGACGCGGCGCTCGACGATTGGGCGGTGCGGACATTCGCGGCGTGGGGGGTCGGGCAAAAGGGTCTCGACGACGGGCTCGTGATGTTCGTGCTGGCCAAGGATCGGAAGATTGATATCGAAGTCGGGTATGGCCTGGAAGATCGGGTGCCGGACGCGATCGCGTCGCGGGTCATCCGGGAGGTGATGGCGCCGCGGCTCCAGGCGGGCGATCCGAACGGAGCCGTCGACGCGGGCGTTTCGGCATTGCTGCAAGCCATCGAGGGCCACGCGTTCGTGCCCGCGCCCGGGCCGGGACAGACGGCGCAGCCGGAGGCGAGGCGCGGGCACGAGCTCGTCTGGATCGGCGTGGCGGTCATGGCTTTTTTGGTGCTGTTCGCCGTGAATCCGTCGCTCGCGCTCACCATTCTGTGGTTCATCATGCGCGGAGGCCGCGGCGGTGGGGGCGGCGGTGGGGACGGTGGCGGGTTTTCCGGCGGCGGAGGTCGTTCGGGGGGCGGCGGGGCGCGTGGGGGCTGGTGAGGTCGTTCATTTGCAGCGCGTGCCGTTCGCCGGGACCGTGAGGTTCACGAGGTAGGCGGCGACGGCGTCGTCGATGCATCGGTTGCCCCGCAAAAAAGCGATGTGCCCCTTTCCTTCCCGCGCGAGGAGGACGCCCGAGGAGAGCTCTGCAGCGAGCGAGGCGGACGAGGCAAACGGCGTCGCGGCGTCCTCGGCGACGCCGACGACGAGAATGGGAGGCGCGCCCTTGGCGACGATGGGCCCCGGCTTTCGCGTGGGCGGCGCGGGCCAGCGCGCGGACACGGCCGTGGTATACGGCAAATAAGCGCCGAGGCGGGGCGCCTTTTTGCGCAGCTCGCGGACGAGCGGCTCGTACATGTCGACGGAGAAGGGCATGTCGAGGGCGTGCACCGCGTAAAAGAGCTCCTGCGCGTCCGAGTAGGTGCCGTCCGGGGCGCGTTCGAGGTATCCATCGGCGAGCTCGAGCATGCGGGTGGCGTCGCCGTTCGCCGCGGAGAGGAGCGCCATCCCGAGGACGGGCCAGGCGTCGGGCGAATACAGCGCGGCCGCGACGGCCCAGAGCCATTGTCCAGGCCCGAGCGAGCGGCCCGTGGAACCCGCGGGGATGGGCGACGATTCGACCTTCGCGAGCAGCGCGTCGTAGGCCCGGTGCGGGTCGCCGTCGGAATGGAAGGGGCAGCGCGGGTTTTCCTTGCAATCGGCGAGGAACGCTTCGAGCTGGGCCTCGAAGCCGAGGGCCTGGCCGCGGAGCCATTCGGCGGCGGTGATCTTGGGATCCCGGGCCGAATCGAGGACCATGGCGCGGATGTTTTGCGGGTACAGGTCGGCGTACACGGCGCCGAGGAAGGTGCCGTAGGAGAGCCCGAGGTAGGTGAGCGATTCGTCGCCGAGCGCCTTACGCAAGAGGTCCATGTCGCGGGCGACGTTCTGCGTGCCCACGAGCGAAAGAATGCCCCCGCTGCGCCGCTTGCAGCCGGACACCACCGCGTCCGCGGCGGCCTGGATCTGCGCGAGCTCGGCGGCGTCGTCGGGGGTCGGGTCGATGGAGACGAGCGGTTCGAGGTCGTCGACGCAATCGAGCTTGGGCGTGGTGGTGGAGAGGCCGCGCGGATCGAAGGCGACGATGTCGAAGTGGTCACGGATGGACCACGGGAAGAGGAAATGGGAGGTCTGCAAGAAGGTGATGGCCGAGAGGCCGGGCCCCCCCGGATTGACGATCAAGGAGCCGATACGCTCGGAAGGCTTCGCGGCGGTGCGGCGGGCGACAGGGAGGGTGAAGACTTCGCCGGAGGTGGGGCGCGCATGATCACGCGGGACGGAGAAGGTCGCGCATTCGAGCTCGCGCGCGTCCGGGCAGGTGGACCAGGAGAGCGCGGGGCGCGGGGGCTTCGATTCCGGCGGGGCGACGGCTCCACCGCAGCCGATCGTGAGGGCGAGGAGCGAGGAGCTTGCGAGGGCCGAAGCGCGAGCGAGGCGCATGGCGACATCGTAAACGAAATGCAGGTCGCTCCGAAGGAGAATCAGCCGAGGTCGAAGAGGCCGATGTCGGGAGGCGCGAACGCACGGAAAGGGATCTCGACGCCGCCGAGGCCGCGGGAGACGAAGAGGGTCGTGTCTTCGATCTGGTGGACGCCGTGCGGGAATCGGCGCGCGAGGGGGCCGCCCGGGACGACGACGGGAATGCCGCCGGGGAGCGCGACCTGGCCGCCGTGGGTATGGCCGCAGAGGAAAAGCCGGGCGCCGCGGCCGCGGGCATGGCGGAAGCCGCCGGGCGCATGGCAAACGGTAATGATGAGCGCGGCGCCGTCGGCCGCGGCAAAGGCGCGTTCGCCGTCCGGCGTGCCGGTCCAGGGGTCGTCGAGGCCGACGACGGCGAGGTCGTCGAGGCGGGCCGCCGCATTGACGAGGACCGTGGCGCCGGCGCGCGCGAGGGCGTCTTCGAGGAGGCAATGGTGGGTCCAGAGGTCGTGATTGCCGAGGACAGCGACCTTGAGGCGCGCGGGGACGTCGCGGACGCGGGCCTCGAGCTCGCGGGCGCGGGCGGGCGTGGCGTCGAGGAAGACGTAATCACCGCCGAGGACGAGGACGTCGGGCCGAGCGTCGCAGAGGAGGCGAAAGGCCTCGTCGAGGGTGCGCGGCGAGGTGGTGGGGCCGAGGTGGAGATCGGAGGCGAATGCGATGCGCAGGGGAGACGTTCGAGGCGCGGGGAGCGGGATGCGCCGGTGGACGACGCGCACGGAGGAGGCGACGGGCAAGCGGCCCCAGGCGCGCGCGGGCCAATCGCCGCGGAAGAGGACACGGAGCGCCGATTCCACGACCCCACGCGCAGCAGAGTAATGGAGGCCGCGGCCGGCGGGGGCTGTGTGCATGCGCCGAGGAGAGCACGCGCGGCGGGAGGTCGGGGGGAGAGACGGTGGCGGTTCGGTGGAGGTTTGAGGGATTGACGCCGATTGTATTGCATGCCCTTCATGGGTCATGGAACGACGATTTCCTTGGGCGGCAGGGCTCGTGATTGCGGTGGCGGCGTGCATCGCGGCGTGCGGAGGCGGAGGCGGCGGCGGGAGCGGCGGCGCAGGCGGAAGCGGCGGCGCGGGCGGAGACGGAAGCGGCGGCGCGGGCGGGAACGGCGGCGCAGGCGGGGTCGGCGGCGCGGGCGGGGGGCCGGGGCCCGCGTGCACGGCGGCAGAGGACGCGCTCGTGCTGGGGTCGTGGCCGTGGCTCGGATTCGAGGACCCGACGCCGGATCTGACGGGCGGCGCGCAGGCGACGGTGGCGGCGGTGGACGCGCTCGGAATGGATCTCGCATTCGATGCGGGAGGCATGCCCGCGCGGTTCGCCTGGGAAGGCGCGAACCTCGGGGAGGTGTTCGCCGTGGGGGACGTGGTGACGGCGAAGCAGGACAATCAATCGTACCTCGTGAGCGGCGCGAAAGGGCAAGCCGTGGCGATGCGGTATGCGAACGCGGAGATCCCGGCGATGTTACCGGCGATTCCGGGCGGCGGGCCTTCGCTGTCGCTCGTGGTCGAATGCGTGAATCAGCAGAAGAAGAGTTGTCCGGAGACGGAGTACCGGACGCTCTTTTCGATCAACGCCGTCGCCGGCAATGACGAGGAGCAGATCCCGAGCGGCGGGACGACGCAGGTGGGGGACTGGAAGATCCACCACGTGAAGACGACGTTCGTCGATTTCTACACCGGGATGGAGTGCACGCAGGAGCGGTTCTTCGACGGGATGGTGCAGGCGCTCGAAGTGAAGCCCTGAGAGCGTGCCTCGCGCGCGTGCGTGGCTTTCATCGAGGTTTCTCCCTGCGTCGGATGGCCCTCATCCGCTGTACACAGTATCGGAGGCCCTCGCGCAAATCTCGACGAATGATGATCGAGTCCATCCGGATGTTCTTCTCCTCGGTCATCTTCGCGACCTCGGGCTGGATCCCTGTGAGAATGCCCGTCGCGCCGAAAAAGCGAAACCCATGGACGACCCGGACGAGATAGTCCGCGGTCATCTGGTCGATCACATCCACCCCATCGATGTCGACGATCACGAAGTAGGGCTCTTTCTCGAACACCCTGTTGAATGACTTCTCCATGAAGCGCGCCGCCCGCACGGAGTCGAGGACGCCAGCGAGCGGAATGAACAGCACCCCATCCCAGATCTGCGTGATGGAGACGGAGAGCTCGCTCACGGCGAGTTGCAACCGGCTCATCCGGTCGCGTGACGCATCGAGGTCTCGACGCAAAGCATCGTTCTCCACGAGGCGCTGCTTGGAGCGCTCCTCTTCCATCTCGGCAGACCAGAGTCGAATGCACTCACCGAATCGATCGGCGACGATCGAAAGGAATCGCTGATGCTCCAGGGATATGGGCAAAGCTTCCCCCGCGGGTCCCGTCACCCGCACGCTCAGCGCACCGATCTCCTGTTCATCCCAGAAGATGCGCGTTGCGTGGACTCCCGGTGCGTCTCGGAAGCCGTGCGTCGAAAAGGAGAAATCATCGAAAATCCGGACCTGAGCGCTCACTTGCTCGGGCGAAAGGAAGCCGTACGGCACGAGGTCGACCATCCGCTGGAGCTGCTCCTCGGAGACCCGTTGCGTGCCGCGCGAGAGCTCGTACAGCGCTTGGAGGCAGGACATCTCCCCCTCACGCGCGGCGATGACTTGCCGCAAGCGAGCGAGCTCGTCGAGCAGCGGCGCGAAGCGCGCTCGCCCGTCCTCGGTCGGGTCGTCCATGCGCGGCGCATCATGGCACGAGGCCGCCCACCCGAAAACAAATCGCGGTAGGATACGGCCGCGATGCCGCCCGCCCAAGGAGGACAACACCTCACATCGACGCTCAGGCTCATTCGCCGCCTCGGCGCAGGCGCGATGGGCACGGTCTGGGCCGCCGAGGAAATCGGACTCGGCAGGCAAGTCGCCGTCAAGGTCATGTCCCCGGGGTATGCGAACGACGACCCCTCGAAGGAGCGGTTTCGGAAAGAAGCACAAGCCGCGGCCCGCATTCGAAGTCCCTACGTCGCGACGATCTTCGGCCATGGCGTGACGGACGACGGGCAGCCGTTCATCACGATGGAGCTCCTGGACGGCGAGACCCTGCGAGACCGGCTTCGGCGCCTCGGACCCTTGCCCATCGAAGAGGTGGTGCGCCTGTTCGGACAAATGGCGAGAGGCCTCGCAGCCGCGCACAAAATGGGCGTCGTGCATCGCGACATCAAGCCCGCCAACCTGTTCGTGATCGACGACGAGGGCGAGCCCTTCGTGAAGGTGCTCGATTTCGGTATCGCAAAGGACCTCGACGCGTCGTCGGAGCTGACGTCGACCGGCGCGATGCTGGGGACGCCCGCGTACATGAGCCCGGAGCAATACGATGACACGAAGCGGGTCGATCACCGGACGGATCTATGGTCGCTCGGGATCGTCGCCTACGAGGCGCTCACGGGGAAAACGCCCTTCACAGGCTCCTCCTTGCCGGCGATGGCGTTCTCCATCGCGAGGGGCGAATTCCAGCCGCCGAGCGCGCTGCGGCAGGATTTGCCGAGGACCCTCGATGGCTGGATGGCGCGGGCGCTCTCGCTCGACGTCGAGGCTCGGTTCGGCTCGACGATGGAGATGGCGGAGACGCTCGCGGCAGCAACAAAGCCGCCCGCGGGACGGGCCGGCACGACGAGCCCGCCGACGACGGCCCCGGATCTCGCGTACGCCGAGACCAAGCCATCGTCTCCGGAAAAACCGCAAATACCTCCACCCTCGAAGCCCGTTTCAGGAAAGGTCGGCGACCTCTTCAAGGCAGCGCCGAAGCGCCCGACCAACGCCTTGGCGCAGGACCTTCCGCAAGCAGGTGAAGGGCCACGGCTCGATATCGTCGAGGATCCGTCGCGGGGGGTTTTGACCTTGTCGCTCGCGGGGAGGTTCGGACGTGCGCTGGCCTTTGACAAACGGGGCGAATCGCTCTTCATCGGGTTCTCGAAGGGGGAGGTCGTCAGCTTCGATCTCCAGGCGAGGCGGGTGAATTGGTCCACGCGGCTGCGCGTGAGCCCCCTTTGCCTGGATACGGGCGCGGGTCATCTCGCGGTCGGCTGTGCGGATGGCAGGGTCCGTCTCTTCGACGCGAGCCGCGGACTCGTGCAGAGCACCCTCCATATCGATGCGACACCGGTGCGAGCACTGGCCCTCGACGAGGGCGCAAAGACGCTCGCGGTGAGCGGCGAAGGCTACCGTGTTACCGGCGAAGGCCACCGTGTTACGTTCTGGAGCGTCTCGACGGGCGAATGCCTTCAGGTCGCGCAGGAACACGCGGACGAGGTTCGCGCCCTCGCGTTCGACGGGAGAAACGGGCTCTGGGCTTCAGGCTCGCGTGATACCACGGTGCGCGTCTGGGACGCCTCCTTCCGTCAAACCCAGGTCCTACGTGGCGGTGTCGTGAACTGCGTGGCATTCGCCGCCGACGGTCGTCATCTCGCAGCGGGATACAGCGACGGGTCTCTGATCTTGTGGATGACGCCCCCACGCTGGGAATTCGACAAGAGGCTCACGGGACACACGAAGCGTATCAACTCACTCGCATTTGTTCATGGCGCAGGCACGGCTGGCGCGCTCGTCACAGGCTCGGAGGATGGGACGTTACGCGTATGGGATGTCGCCACCGGCAGAATGCAAAGGACGGTGGGCACCGGCACCACGACGATCACCTGCGTGAGCACGACGCAAGACGGCCGATATGTCGCCTCCGCGTCGGCGGACGGAGCCGTGCGTCTCTATCGCTGGCCGCTCCATCCGAGCCTGGGTGAACAGCCCGCTGCGAAGTGAAGCCCTGAGCGTCAGGGGAGGTCGAGCGCGAAACGCACGGCGGCCGGGTCGTCGCCGTGCCGGCCCTCGCGGACGCCGGCGTGCAGGCGGACGGCCTCGATTTCATCCATAAATCCGCCATGGCAGCCGCGGGTGTTGTCAGGGATGGCGCGCGGATGCCAGGCGATCGCGTCCGCGGGCGCGCCGGTATACCCCTCGTGCCAGGCGTCGGCGACGAATTCGAGGCCGGCGCGCAAGAGGTCGATGCCGAAGGCATTGGGGCGCGGCGAGGGATCACGCGCCGGATCGAGCGTGAGCGAAATGGATGTCGGGGGCTGTCCGAGCCAGGATCGGGCGCCTCCCTCGCGCGCGATCCATTCCCATTCGGCCTCGGCGAGCAGCCGGAAGCCCACGACGCCGCGAAGCTCGGCCGCGAGGCGCGGCGCGAAGGGGACGGGCGCGTCCGAGGGGACGTATCCTTCGCCGTCGCCGGGGTAAAGGTCGGCAAGCCGCTCGTGGGCCAGGCGCTCGGTGACGGGCGTGCGCGCGCAAAGAAAGGGCAGGACGCGGACGCGGCGCGGGGGCTGGGTCGACCAGCGCACGAATGCGCGCGCCTCGTCCGCGCGGCCGAGGGGGGCATAGAGGGCGGCGATCTCGTCCACCTCGTCGTCGGACAAACCCATCACGAACGTGCCGCCTGGAATGACCACGAAAAACATCTTCGTGGGGCGGTGGACCAGGGAGGGCAGGCCCGCGGCGCCGATGAGCTCCGAGACCGGCGCGAAGGCAGGTCCGAGGGCCTGCGCGATCTCGGACGCGAGGGCAAACCGGGCCTCGGGCGCGAGTGATTCGAAGGCCTCGCGCGAGGCAAGCGGCGCGAAGCGGGGATCCAGCCTTCGGCTGTACGCGGACGAGAGGAGCGTCATCGGGGCGCCACGTGGTGTAACACACCCCGATAGCGAAGGAAACGGCGCGGTTCAGGCGCGGCGGAGCTTGCCGCGATCGATCTTGCCGAGGTGCGTGCGGGGCAAGGCGTCGACGAGGAAGACCTCGCGCGGGGCCTTGTACGGTTCGAGTTTTTCCCTCACGAACGCTTTGAGCTCCTCGGCGAGGCCAGGCCGGTTTTCCCGCGGGAGGACATAGGCGTGCGGCTTCATGAGCCCATTGTCGTCCGTGACGCCGACGACGGCGCACTCCGCGACGGCCGGGTGGCGGAGCAGGCAGTTCTCCACCTCGGCGGGCGCGAGCCATTTGCCGCCGACCTTGAGCATGTCGTCGCCGCGGCCGCAGTACGTGAAATATCCGTCCGCGTCCTTGCGGAGCATGTCGCCGGAGACGTACCACTCGCCGCGGAAGGCGCGCTTGGTCTTCTCCATCTCGTGCCAGTAGCCGATCGCGCGGGAATTTCCGCGCACCCAGAGCCAGCCGACCTCGCCGTCCGGCAATGCGCGGCCGTCGTCGTCGGCGACCTTGACCTCGAACCCGGGGACGACCTTGCCGAGCGTGCCCGGACGAACGTCGCCGGGGCGGTTCGTCAGGAAGATGTGCCACATCTCGGCGGTGCCGAGGCCGTCGCAGAGCTCGACGCCGAAGGCCTTTTTCCAGCGATCGTAGAGCTCGACCGGGAGCGCCTCGCCCGCGGAGGTCGCGACGCGCAGGCAGGAGAGGTCCTGCGCGGCGGCGTCGGGGTGCGAGACCATGTGGTTGATCATGGTGGGGACGTTGATCAAAATGGTCGGGCGGTGCTTCTGGATCTGCTGGAAGAGCGCCTCGGCCGTGCAGCGCTCGGGGAACAGAATGGTGCTGCCGCCGACGGAGAACGGAAAGAGGAGGTTGCAGCCGGTGGCATAACCGAAATAAAGCTTGGGGACGGAGAGGGTGCGGTCGTCCGGGCCATACCCGAGGACGCGCTTGCCAAAGAGCTCGGTCGTGTTGACGAACGAGGCGTGCGTCTGGACAGCGGCCTTGGGCCTGCCGGTGGTGCCGCCGGAGAAGATCCATATCGCGGCGTCGTCGCGGTGGCTCGGGAAGAGGTCGATCGTCTCCGGGACACCCGCGGCGAGGGTCTCGAACGAGGCATGCGGGGCGGGGTTTTCCGCGCCGACGACGAGGATGCGGCGGAGGTGCCGCGCGCCCTTCGAGGCCTCGACGAACGCCTCGAGGTGCTCGGCGTGGACGATCGCGACGGGGGCGCGGGAGTATTCGTAGAAATAGGCGATTTCGTCCGTCTTGAGGTGGCAATTCACCATGACGACGACGCCGCCGATGGCGAGCGTGCCGAAGAAGGCGCCCGCGAACTCGGGGATGTCGGGAAGGGCGACGATGACGCGCTCTTCGGGATGAACGCCGAGCCCCCGGAGGACGTGGCCGAAGCGGGCCGCGAGGCGATCGACGTCGGCGTACGTGAAGCGCCGATCCCCCGCGAGGAGGGCGACACGATCGCCGTGGCCCTCGCGCAAGCGCGCGCGGAGGAACCAGTCGGCCATGTTGAGGTCTTCGGGGATCTCGAAGGGGCGCTCCATGCGCGGGATGGTGCGACGAGGGGGCGCGGGCAAGCAAGCGGATTCGCGGGGTCTAGCGTACCTCGCGCCACCAAGCATCGAGGCGCGCGAGCGAGCGGCGGATGTCGTCTACGTCGAGGACATCACGGACCTCGCCGATACGCGGCGCGAGGAGCGGAAGGTCGAAGCCGCCGCCGCGCGCGCCCTCTTCGAGGACCACAATGGGCTCGTCCCACGTATGCAGCGCGAGATCGAACGTGCTCCAGTGGACAGGCAGGAGAGGCCCGCCGCCGAGCGCGCGATGCGCCTCCATGGCCTGCCAGGGCCCGAGGTGGATGTCGCCCCACGCAGGGTGGAAAGCACCGACTTCGAGGAGAATGAGGTCGAACGGGCCGAATTTCTGGCGAATGAGCGGAAGCGTGGGCTCGGGGCCGGTGTCGCCGGAGAAGAAGACGCGGTGGCGAGGGCCACGGAAGACGTAGCTGGCCCAGAGGGTGGCATTGCGATCGAAGGGGCCGCGGCCCGAGAAGTGCTGCGCGGGGGTCGCGGCGACGACGACGTCGGTGCCGGGGATCGAAGCCTCTTCCCACCAGTCGAGCTCGGTGATGCGATCGTGTGGCACGCCAAACCCTTCGAGGCGGGCGCCGACGCCGAGCGCGGTGACGAAATGAGCGCGGGTGGTGGTCGCGAGGAGGCGGACGGCGGCCGCGTCGAGGTGGTCGTAATGGTCGTGGCTGACGAGGACGGCGTCGAGCGGCGGGAGGGACGCAATGGCGACGGGCGGCTCGTGGAAGCGCTTGGGGCCGGCGAGGCGCGTGGGCGAGGCGCGATCGGCCCAGACGGGATCGGTGAGGATACGCGCGCCGTCGATTTCGAGCATGACGGTGGAATGGCCGAGCCACGCGGCACGGAGGCCCGTCCGCGAAGGGTCACGCCAGCCATCGAGCGGCGAGACCATGGGCAGAGGCGCCGGAGGCCTGCGGGAGACGCGAGGGGCGAGGAATTCGCGCAGGACGCCGAACTCGACGCGCGGCGAGCGCTGGACGGCCGGGTTCATGAAGCGTCCGTCCACGAAGTGCGGAGCTCTCTCCATGCGCGCCCGGCGCGCATAGGCTCGCTCATGGGAGAGGGCGGCGGTCGTTTCGCCCGGAAGGGAAGCTCGGGGCATGTTGGGTTCCTGGATCTTGCTCGAAGGTGAGGGAAAACGCCAGCCGAGCGGAGCCTGGTGCGAGGAGTTTCCACGGACGAAATCGTGCCTCGTGGGCGATCCGAGGCGGCAATCGCGGTTCCAGTTGCCGCGCGCAGGGGGCACCCTTAGACAAACCCGATGCCGGACGCGCTGGCCCTCCTCACGGTCGAGGCGACGAAGAATCACGTGGTCGCCGTCTTCAACCGGGTCCTCATCCTCGTCTTCGAGCGCGAGACGACGCTCTCGGCCGTGGCTGCCTGCCGGCGCGCGCTCGATTTGATGGAGCGAAAATACCCCGAGGGGATCGCGTGCCTGACGATCGTGGCGGAGAACGCGCCGCTGCCCTCGCAGGAGGCGCGCGACGCGCTGGCCGCGCTGGCCACGGGCGCCGGGGGCAAACGGCTCCGGCGTTCGGCCGTGATCTTCGAAGGTGGTGGTTTCCGAAGCTCGCTCGTGCGCGGCGTGGCGACGGGTTTGCAACTGATGGCGAAGCTCCCGTTCCCCCACCGCGTGTTCCATTCGGTCGACGTGGCCGCCGCGTGGATCGCGCCGGACCTGAGCACCCAGCAGATCCGGTTTGCCGTGGACACGGCGAGGCAGAAGGTCCAGACGCACGCGTGACGAGGCGCGCCTCGTCGAATCCGCGCATACCCTCGTCACGAAAGCGCGCTAGAGTGCGCCCCGCCGTGACCCCGACGATCCGATCCTTCCTCCCCCTCCTCGCTTCCACCCTCGCGTTCACCGCTGGCTGCGGGCCCGAGCCGCAGCCGAAGGAGCCGCTCGGCCAGATCCCGAGCGCGACCACGACGGCCAAGCCCGAGTGGATCCCCTTCGCGATCCGCGCAGGCAAACCCGTGGAGGGCGATCCGCGCGAAAAACACCTCACCGACCTGCGGCAGCTCACGTTCGGCGGCGAGAACGCCGAGGCGTACTGGTCGCCCGACGGCAAGAAGCTGATCCTGCAGTCGACGCGCGACGGCGCGGCCTGCGATCAGGAGTTCGTGCTCGACCTCGAGTCGGGCGAGACGAAGCGCGTGTCGAGCGGCAAGGGCCGGACGACCTGCGGCTACTTCTTCTATCCGAAGGGCGACAAGATCCTCTACAGCTCGACGGAGGCCGCCGGCGCCGCGTGCCCGCCGAAGCCCGATCGCTCGCTCGGCTACGTGTGGCCGCTCGATCCGTACGACATCTACACCGCGAACCCCGACGGCTCCGATCTGAAGCTGCTCGTCGGCGGCCCGGGCTACGACGCCGAAGCGACGATGGCGTTCGACGGCTCGCGCATCGTGTTCACGTCGAGCCGCGATAACGATCTCGAGCTCTACACGATGAAGCCGGATGGGACCGACATCCGCAGGATCACCAACACGCCCGGCTACGACGGCGGCGCGTTCTTCTCGCCGGACTCGACGAAGCTCGTCTGGCGCGCGAGCCGGCCCGAAGGCAAGGAGCTCGAAGACTTCCGCGCGCTGCTCGCGAAGGGGCTCGTGCGGCCGACGAAGCTCGAGATCTACGTCGGCAGCCTCGAGGGGCAGAACGCGCGGGCCATCACGAAGAACGGTCGCGCGAACTTCGGGCCGTACTTCCTGCCGGACTCGCGCCGCGTGATCTTCTCGTCGAACCTGGACTCGCCTCCGGACCTGCGCGGCGCGCCGAACTTCGAGCTCTACGTGGTCGACTCCGAGGGGCCCGTGACCGCGACGGGCGCGCCCGCGAGCGACCGGATCACGTTCTACGACGGGTTCGACGGCTTCCCGATGTTCTCGCCCGACGGCAAGTACCTCGTCTTCGCCTCGAACCGCTTCGGCACGACGCCCGGTGAGACGAACGTGTTCGTGGCCCGCTGGGTCGACGACGCAAAATGACCGTCCGCTCGCGCGCGTTCACGTTCCTCGGCGGAAGCCTCCTCGCCGCGGGATGCGGAGCCGGCGAGCCCCCGCCCGCCGCGCGCCCGAAGCCCGCACCCCCCGCCGCCGAAGCGCTCTCGCCCTTCGTCTCCCCCGCGCGCTGGTCCTTTCATCCGCCGACCCCCGCGTCGGCCACGGCGACGCTCGCGACGAGCGACGGCACCTGCCTCGTCGCGACCGCCGAAGGGCACCGCTTCCGCGCCGCGCGCGCCACGAAAGACGGGGCCGCGACGACGTGCAGTGGGCGCGCCGAAGCAGCGCCAGACGCGGCCCCGGAGGCGATCGTGGGCATCACGTCGCAAGGCGCGTCGTCGTGGATCTTCGTGGGACAGAGCGGGCGGATCTACGAAGCCGAAGGCCCGCTCGCGCCGCTCCGGCGCACGATCGCCGCGCCCGCGCGGTTCGTGCAGGTCGTGAGCGGAGGTCGCACGGTGCTCGGCGCGACGGCGAGCGGAGAGCTCTTCCACCTCGACGAGGGCCCTGCGTGGAAGCGCGTGGCGATCCCGGAGCGCGTGTTCGACGTCGCCGTGTCGGACGACGGTCGCGCGCTCGCGCTCGCTCTACCCGAGGCGCTGCTCACGAGCGACGACGGCAAGACGTGGACGCGAGCGAGCGGCGTCCTGCCGATCGGCGCGCGTCGCGTCGGACGCACGGCCGAGGGAAAGCTCGCCGTGCAAGGGATGATCGGGACGATCGTGTGGGATCCGCAGGCGAGCCCGCCGTTCGCGCGGCGTGACGAGGTCGTCCTCGCGGGTCCGGGTTCGATCACGCTCGAGGCCTCGTACGCGCCCTCGGCGAGCTCGGTGCTCGACGGCCGCGCCGTGCTCGACGGCGATCGATACCTCGAGGTGAGGCTGCCCGAGGACGGCGAGGAGCCGGCCTTGTACACGGGCCGGTTCGATGGGCCGCTCGCGAGGAAGCCCCTGCCCGGCACGAGCGGATGCATCGGCCTGAAGCTCGGCGCGCGCGGCCGTCACGTCATGGTCGGTTGCGGCATGCAAAACGACGACGACGCCATCCTCGAGGTCCGCGCGAGCAGCGACGAAGGCGAGCACTTCAGCGAGCCGCTCGTGCTCCGGACGGTCGATCAGCTCCTCCCCGCCATCACGGTGTCGAGCGAGGGGAGCGCGCTCGTCACGGGCGCCTGCAAGGCCCACGGCGCCGCCACCAAATCCAGCGGATGCGGCGGCGCCGCGCTGCTCCTCGTGCGCCGCGAAGGCGGCAAACTCACGGCCACGGTCGCAGAGACGCCTCCGCTCTCCGGCGCGCCGGTCTCGCCGGCGTTCTCCCTCGACGGCCGCTCGGCGTACTTCCTGGCGCGCCGCGGCAAAGACGACAGGCTCGCGCTCTACGTGTCGCACGACGGCGGCGAGACCTTCAGCGAACGCGCGCTCGACCCGTCGCGCGTGCGTCGAGACGACTTCCTGATGTTCGAGAACGGTCAGGAGATCCCCGCGGAGGAGGCCGACGCGGACATCGAGCCGCGGGATCAGGCCGCGCTCAGGCCGGGCGACGACGGCACCGTCGGGCTCACGCTCCTCACGCCGCGCGGGCTCGTGTACGTGACGACGGACGACGACGGCCGCATGCTCGGCGTGGCGCGCCCGCCGGTGGAGCCGGTGCTCGTCGCCGGCGCAGGCCGCCATGCCGTCGCCTTCCTGGTCGCCCCGGAGAGGCCGAACACGGAACACCCGATGGATGCGTGGGAGTCGCTCGACGGCGGCGCGACGTGGGCCCAGATCCCCGCCACGCAGAGCCTCACGCACGAGATCGCCGCGGGTCCGCTGACGATCGTGTGCAGCGACGCCGGTTGCCTCGTCGGCGACACGATGAGCCGCGTCGGTTGGAACGGGCAGGCCGAGCCCTTCCTCGCGCCGCCCGCGGGCCCGCCCGAGCCGCGCCGCGTCCCTTCGCCGCGCACGCCCATCGTCTGCGAGCTCGATCCACGCGTGGACTGGACCCGCATCGAAGACGTCGATCCGATCCACCCGCTCGGTCTCCCCACCGTGGATCAGCTCGCGCGGGGCCGCGCGATCTGGTCCGTGCTCTCGTTCGATCCTCACACGAGCGCCGTGCGCGTGACGGCCGCGCTCGGCCCCGAGCGAGGCGACGGTGAGGCGCGCGTGATCACGCGCTCGCTCCTCGGACCCGCGCCCCAGGGCGCCGAGGTCGCGATCGAGGTCTCGCATCAGACGGAAGGATACGCCGCCGCTCGCGTGCGATTGCCGCCGCAGAAATCGCCGGACGGCCCGCGCGCGACGGGACCCATGCGGGACGTCGAGCTCGCGTGGGAGAACTTCATGGAGGGCACGACCGCCAAGGTTCGTCTCCCCGACGCCGGCGCCTTCACGAGCGGCGACGTCAAGGCGGACGGCGCGCGCTGGCTGCTCGACACGGCGCTCATCTCCGTCACGCCGGGCGCGTTGTTCCTCCGGCCGCACGCCCCCGAGTCGCGCGAGGACCTCACGTTCCTCCTTGATCCGAAGGGCAAACAGAAGACGTTCCCCTACCCCAAGTGGTCGACGTTCTTGCCGAAGGGCGTCGTCGATTTCCGCGTGGATGCCGTGCTCGCCGACGGCAAGCCCATCGCCGTCGCCACGTTCGCGGACGACGCCGATCCGTTCACCTTCCTCCTCGCGCGCCAGGGTGAAAACGGCGCCTGGTCCGCGAACGCGATGACCCTCGCGCCCGGCCCGACATCGAGCGGCGAGCGACTCGCGCGGAGCGACTGGAGCTACATCGGCAGCACGACGCTCGGCGACCTCGTGGTCTACAGCGAACCGCACGCGGGCTTCGCCGCGGCTTCGTTCCACCCGTTCCGCGGCGACGGAACCTTCGGCCCGGCCGTCACCGTTCCGACGCCGCTCGACCTGCCCGACCCGCCTCGCGCCTGCAGACCCGACGAGCGCCGCGCGACGCCTCGCTTCGCCGCGCACGCCTTCGTCGGGCGCGAGAGCATGTACCCCGGTCGCGGCCACCCGGTCCTCGTCAGCGAGTCGCCCGAACGAAAACCCCCGCTCACCGAGCCCATGACCTTTCTCACGGCCGGCGTCGTCCTCCACGGGACGAAAGAAGCGCCTTGTGTCGCCGCCTGGGAGGCGATCGGCATCGGCCCGATGGTCGCGGTCCTCGGGGGCAACCTCGCGCAGAGCTGGGCCTTCCGCCTCGCAACCCCGAAGCCGCCGCCGCCCCCTGCGCCCGGCAAGCCCGCGCCGCCGCAGACCCTCGCGATCGAGCACCGCCCCATGACCTGCCGCTTCGATCCTGGGGCCAAGGTGCCCGAAGCCATCGACGGCCAGCCCGGCACCTACGTCTGGGCCCCCTGAATCGGTGCGCCTGCATACGCGAACAGCTTTTCTCTGACGCAACGCACCTGTCGAAAATCAGACACACCCACCCGAAACGACCGACGGATTCCCCTTCGGTTTCCAGCATTTATCGTTTCTGGTTGATTTGGTCCGGGATTCGCTTATGCCTGCGTCTCGGCTTTCCGGCGTTTTCTGACCGGGTGGCCAGGACGTACCTCCGGGCCATGCGCACGTTCATCGATGTTCTCCGCGACAACACGGTCCATGCTGACCGGGCGGTCACTTTCGTGCGCACGAACGGCCAGGAGCGCCGTATCGCGTATCCGGATCTCTGGGCCGAGGCGAGCCGCCGCGCCCGCGCGTTCCTGGCGCTCGGTCTGTCGAAAGGCGATCGCGTCGCGCTGATCCTCCCGGAGCCGGACGAGTTCGTCCTCTCCTTCATCGGCGCGCTCACGGCAGGCCTCGTCGCCGTGCCGATGTATCCGCCCGCGACCCTCGCCAAGCTCGAAGCCTACGGCGACACCGTGCGTCACGTGCTCGCGGCCTCGGGCGCGCGCGTGGTCGTGACGAACGACGCGCTGCGCCCGCTCATCCAGGAGCACCTGCTCGGCTCGCAGAGCGAAGGGAGCCGCCTCGTGCTCGAGCGCGACCTCGCCTCGATCGATCCGGGCTCCGCGCACGCGGAGCTGCCCGACGTCCGCGGCGAGGATCTCGCGTTCCTCCAGTTCACCTCGGGATCGACCTCGCGCCCGAAGGGCGTGATGGTGACGCACGAGAACCTGAGCGTGAACAGCCACGCGATCATGTTCGACGGGCTGCGCTCGACGCCCGAGGATCGCGGCGTCTCGTGGCTGCCGCTCTACCACGACATGGGCCTCATCGGCTTCGTGGTCGCGCCGGTCTACGCGCTCGTGCAGGTGATGTTCCTGCCGACGATGTCCTTCATCCGCAGGCCCTCGCTCTGGCTCGAATCGATCCACCGCTTCCGCGGCACGATCACGTTCGCGCCAAACTTCGCGTACGCGCTGGCGACACGCGCCGTGACGGAGGGCCAGGCCGGCGGCTGGGATCTCTCGTGCATGCGCGCGCTCGGCTGCGGCGCCGAGCCGATCCAGGCCGACGTGCTGCGCGCCTTCCTCGCGCGGTTCGCGAAAAACGGGCTCTCGCCCGAGAGCATCCTGCCCTGCTACGGCATGGCCGAGGCGACGCTCGCCGTGACGTTCCACGATCTCGGCAAGCCCCTCACGACGGATCGGATCGACCTCGCCACGATGAAGAGCGGCAAGGCTGAGCCGGCGAAGGACGAGGCGCCTTCGCTCGAGCTCGTCTCGTGCGGGCGTGCCTTCCCCGGACACGAGATCTCGATCGTCGGCCCGGACGGCGCGCCGCTCGGCGAGCGTCAGGTCGGCGAGATCTGGCTGCGTGGGCCGAGCGTGACCGCGGGGTATTTCGGCGACGCCGAGGCGACGGCCGAGACGTTCGGCGGCGGCGCTTTGCGCACGGGCGACCTCGGATACCGCGCCGATGGCAACGTCTACATCTGCGGCCGCTCGAAGGACCTCATCATCCTGAACGGGAAAAACCACTACCCGCAGGACATCGAGCGTGTGGCCTGCACCGTCGACGGCATTCGCGACGGGCAATGCGTGGCCTTCGCGCGGCGCGGCGCGAGCGGCGCGGAGGAGGCCGTGCTCGTGGCCGAGTCGCGACGGCTCGGTGACGCGAAACGCGCGCTCGTCGAGGCGGTCACGCACGCGGTGCGGGCCGAGCTCGGCGTGCAGCTCGCCGAGGTCGTGCTGATCAAGCGCGGCACGCTGCCGAAGACGTCGAGCGGCAAGGTGCGCCGCCGCGAGACGAAGATGCGCCTCGAAAACGGGCAGCTCGAGCTCGCGGCGGAGGCGAGCGAGGACACGGGCGCGCCCTTTGATTCCCCTTCCGTTCCTTCTCCCCGCGCGCCGGCCCGGGAGACCGAAACCCGAGGAGCTCTCTGATGGGATCCAGCCAAGCGGACGTCGAGATCAGCTACGACGTCTCCAACGAGTTCTTCCGCCTCTGGCTCGACGAGCGCATGAACTACACGTGCGCGGTCTTCGAGTCGCCCGATCAATCGCTCGAGGCCGCGCAGCTCAACAAGCTGCGGATCCTCAGCGAGTACGCGAAAGCCGGCCCGGGCAAATCCGTGCTCGACATCGGCTGCGGCTGGGGCGCGTGTGTCGAGTACCTCGCGACGACGCGCAAGGTCGACCGGGCCGTGGGGATCACGCTCTCGCGCGCGATGGCCGCGGAGGTGAATCGCCGGAGCATCCCGGGCGTCGAGTGTGTCGCGGCCGATTTCATGCAATGGGAGACGACCGAGACGTTCGACGGCCTCATCTCGATCTGCATGATCGACCATCTCTGCTCGCTCGAGGAAGCGCGGCAGGGCAAGGCCGTCGACATCTACCGGCGTTATTTCGAGAAGTGCTGGAAGATCACGAAGCCGGGCTCGTCGTTCGGCTTCCAGGCGATCCTGCGCAATCGCACGCCGAAGATGCGGCCCTGGGGCGGGCTCGCCGCCGATACGCGAAAGGACCTCGAGGATTTCTCGTTCTCGTCGAAGGAGATCTTCCCGAACGGTCTGAACCCGCGGCTCGACGAGCTCATCCAGGCCATCAATCCCTGGTGGGAGGTCAAGACGCTCCACACGCGGCGCGAGCATTACCAGCGCACGACGGCGGAGTGGCTCCGGCGCCTCCGCCTGAACGAGACGACGATCCGGACGAAGTGGGGCGACAAGGTCTTCGAGGATTACGACCGGTACCTCTCCACCTGCGTCCGCGCATTCGACATCCACTACAGCTCCCTCGTCCAGATGGAGCTCGAGAGGATTGGCTGAGACATGAGTGAGAAGCGCGATCTGCTCGAGATGTTCAAGACCGTGGCCGCGCGCGTCGACAAGCGCCCCTTCCCGAACGTGACGTCTGCGTCGAAGATCAGCGAGCTCGGCATCGACTCGCTCTCCGTGATGCAGATCATCGGGGAGCTCGAGACCGAGCTTGGGATCGTGATCCCGGACGAGGACCTCGTCGAGCTCATCACGGTCGGTGATCTCTGCAAGAAGGTGGAGGCCCGGCTCGCCGCCGGCGGCTGATCCCTCCCCCATGCCCCGCCGCGTCGTCGTCACCGGAATGGGCGTCGTGAGCCCCGTCGGCTCCGACGTCCCGACCTTCTGGGAGAGCTTGCTCGCCGGGCGCTCGGGCGTCTCGTACATCCGCGAGTTCCCCACGGACAAACTCCGCAGCGACATCGCCGCGAGCGTGGGCGATTTCGACGTGTCGCGGTTCATGTCCCCGAAGGAGGCCGAGGTCTACGGCCGCGTGACGCATTTCAGCCTCGGCGCGGCCGTCGAGGCCGTGCTCATGGCCGGGCTCGACAAGGAGCCCGCCGCCCTGCGGCAGCGCGTCGGCTGCTTGATGTCGACGGGCATGGGATCAGTCGACATCTTCGAGGAGCAGATCGCTCGAAGCAACGAGCGCGGCCCGCGCGCGGTGTCGCCGTATTTCGTGCCGGGCGTCATGCCGAACGGCGCGGCTGCGCTCATTTCGATGCGTTATGGCTTCATGGGCCCGTCCTACAGCCTGGCGAGCGCATGCGCGACGGGCACGCATTCGATCGCGACGAGCGCGCTGCTCATCGAGGCCGGCGAGGCCGACGTGATGATCGCCGGCGGCGCGGAGGCGGCGACGCGTCAGAACACCGTGGCCGGCTTCGGCAATGCGCGCGCGCTCTCGAAGGCGTTCGAGGGCGATCCGACCCGCGCGAGCCGGCCGTTCGACAAGCGGCGCCAGGGGTTCGTCATGGGCGAAGGCGCCGGCGCGCTCGTGCTCGAAGAGGAAGAACACGCCAAGCGGCGCGGGGCGAAGCCGCTCGCGGTCGTCGGCGGCTTCGGCATGACGACGGACGCCGAGCACCTCACGCGCCCGCACCCCGAGGGCCTCGGCCTCGCGCTCGCGCTCGAACGCGCGCTCCAGCGCGCCGGCATCGGCCCCGAGGCGATCGATTACATCAACCCGCACGCGACCTCGACGCCGCAGGGCGACATGGCCGAGATCCTCGCGTTCCGCCGCGTCTTCGGCGAGCGGCTCGCGCGGATCCCGATCTCGGCGACGAAATCGATGATCGGCCACCTGCTCGGGGGCGCGGGCGCGGCCGAGACGATCGCGGTCGTGTGTTCGCTGCGGGATCAAGTGCTGCATCCGTCGATCAACATCGACGAGCTCGATCCGGAGCTCGGCTCGCTCGACGTCGTGCGGGACAGAAGGCCCGCGCCCGTCGGCTGGGCGGCGAAGTGCTCGGCGGGCTTCGGCGGGCACAACTGCGCGCTCGTGCTCGGCAAGGCCTGAAACCAGGCGTCAGGGAATGCCGGGAATTCGCCTTCCCGCCGGGTGCGCGATGCCCTAGGTGCTCTCGCATGAGCGCCCACGAGAACAGGCTCGCGAAGGAGAAGTCGCCGTACCTCCTGCAGCACGCGCGAAACCCGGTCGACTGGTATCCGTGGGGCGCCGAGGCGCTCGAACGAGCGAAGCGGGAGGACAAACCCATCCTGCTCTCGATCGGCTACGCCGCCTGCCACTGGTGCCACGTGATGGAGCGCGAGTCGTTCGAGAACGACGCGATCGCTGCGCGCATGAACGATCTCTTCGTCAACGTGAAGGTCGATCGCGAGGAGCGGCCGGATCTCGATCAGGTCTACCAGCTCGTCGTGCAGCTCATGGGCCGGAGCGGCGGCTGGCCGCTCACGGTGTTCCTGACGCCGGATCAAAAGCCGTTCTTCGCGGGAACGTACTTCCCGCCGGCGGACAAGTACGGCGTCCCCGGCTTCCCGGCGATCCTCGAAGCGGTCGCGGATGCGTACAAGCGACGCCGCGGCGAGGTGCTCGCGCAGGCCGGCGAGATCACGCAGGAGATCGCGCGGGTGGGCGCGCTGCCCGCGGGCGAGGTCGCGCTCGGGCAAGACCTCTTGCGCAAGGCGTGCCGGCGTCTGCTCGCGCGCTTCGACAGCCACAACGGCGGCTTCGGCGCGCGGCCCAAGTTCCCGAACACGATGTCGCTCGACGTGCTGCTCCTGCGCGGCGCGCTGGAGGGCGACGCGGTCTCGAAGGAGAGCGTGGAGCTCGCGCTCGACAAGATGCAGAAGGGCGGGATCTGGGATCACCTGCGCGGCGGCTTCCACCGCTACTCGACGGACGCGCGCTGGCTCGTGCCGCACTTCGAGAAGATGCTCTACGACAACGCGCTCTTGCTCCGCCTCTACGTGGACGGCTTCCGCGCGCTCGGAAATCCGCGGTTCGCAGACACGGCGCGCGCGCTCGTCGGCTACCTCTTCGCCGAGATGCGCGACGCGTCGGGCGCGTTCTACGCGACGCAAGACGCGGACTCCGAGGGCCAAGAAGGAAAGTTTTTCGTGTGGAAGCTCGGCGATCTGCGCGCGGCCGTGGGCGACGATCACGAGGCGTACGAGGTCGCGCGCGTCCACTTCGGCATCACGGAGGAAGGCAACTTCGAGGAGACCGGCGCGACGGTGCTCTCGGAGGTGCGCTCGATCGAACGGACGGCGGCGATCGTGGATCTCGCGCCGGATGCGGCGAAACACGCGCTCGAACGGGCGCGGGCGAAGATGCTCGCAGCGCGGGAGACGCGGCCGCGGCCCACGCGCGACGACAAGATCCTCGCGAGCTGGAACGCGCTGCTCATCGGCGCGCTCGCCGAGGCCGGCCGCGCGCTCGACGAGCCTTCGTGGATCGGCGCGGCGGAGGTCGCGTTCGCGGCGATCGAAGAGCGGCTCGTGAAGAACGGCCGCGTGCGCCGGTACTACATGCCGGGCGAGAACGAGGCGCCGGAGGCGAGGCGCGGCTTCCTCGACGATCAAGCCTACGTCGGCAGCGCTGCGCTCGACCTGTACGAGGTCACGGGCAACCCGCGGTACGTGGCGGTGGCGCGCGCGATCGCCGACGCGATGATCGCGCACCACGAGGACAAACGCGAGGGCGGCTTCTTCTTCGCGCCCGATGACGGCGACGCGCTCATCGCTCGCACGAAGGACGTCTTCGATCAGGCCGTGCCGTCCGGCGCGTCCATGGCCGCGGAGCTTTGCCTGCGGCTCGGCGAGCTCGCGGACGAACGGTACACGGAGCACGGACGGCGGCAGATCGAGCCGATCGGCCCCACCGCGATCGACAACCCGCTCGGCCTCGGCAAGGCCGTCGCCGTGCTCGATCGGCTCGTGCGCGGGACGGTGGACGTGGTGCTCGTGGGAGATCCGTCGAGCGAGCGAGCGCGAGCGTTCGCGGCGGCCGTGTTCCGCCGCTACTTGCCGCACAGGAACGTGGTGTGGGTGGATCCGCGCCGGCCGGAGACGGCCGAGGCGGTGAAGGTGCTCGCCGAGGGCAAGGGCGCGCGGGGCGACGACGTCGTGGCGTATGTTTGTCGGAATCGAACCTGCTCGGCGCCCGTGTCGGACGTGACGGCGCTCGAAGCGCTGCTCGACAGGGGATGAAGATCAGCGCCGCGGCTGCTGCGGGGCTGGCGCCTTCGCGGGGATCACGGTGCGCTCGGCTTCGGTCTGCATCGCGACCTTGAACGCCGTGGTTTGTCCGGGGATGAGGTTCACGGTGATCACCTTGTCCTTCGCGCCCTTGCGCTGGATCGTGATCTCGTGGTTGCCCGGGGGGAGCGACACGTTCGTGTGCGGCGCGGGGCCGAGCTTGCGCTTGCCGTCGACGATCACCTGATCACAGGCCGGATCGCAGACGAGCGAGAGAAACCCGTCGGCCTTGATCATCTTCGCCGCGACGCGCGCCGCGATGTCCGGCGGAGGCTCGGCCGGAGGCGCCGCTTGCTGCGAGAGCGCGACGTTGAGGAGCGCGGTTTCGCCCGGCTTCACCACGACCTCGACCTTCTTCTCCTCGTATCCCTTGCGGCGCAGCGTGAGCTTGTGCGTCCCGGCAGGGAGCTCCGCGCGCACGATCGGGGAAGGCCCGATCGATTTGCCGTCGACGAGGACGCCCTCGCAGCCCGGGTTGCACGCGATGGTGACGAAGCCGCTCGAACGCGAGACCTCGGGCTTCGGCTTCGACTCGGGGCGGGTCGACTCGGCGGCGAGCGCGACGCCGGGGACGACGAGGGCGAGCACCAGGGCAAAGGCGTGCTTCATCATGACCATTGTGCCTTCTTCGACGGCCCGCGTGGAGCCGCGATGCACGCGGATTTCACTCGCCGCGCGGCCGATTCCGACAGAGGCCGACCTCACACGTCCCGGACCCTTTTTCGACCTTGCAGGTACACTTTTCCACCGGCGCCGGCGCCCCGGACTGCGCGCAGCCCCGGGCGAAATCCGGGGCGCGCTCGGCGGAGGGCGAGCACACGGTCACCTCGCTCCCGGAGTTGTCGTCGAAGTCCGTGAGGAACGTACAGGTGCACGCGTAAGGCGAGCCGCGCTCCTTCTCGCACCCTGCGCCGAGGACGGCGGCGAGCGCAAGGAGGAGCGCGGCGAGGCCGCTATTGGCTGGGCGGCGTGACATCCGCCGCCTTGTCGCGGATGTGGAACTCGACGCGCCGGTTGGTCTGCCGTCCGGCGGCCGTGTTGTTGTCGGCGATGGGCTTGCGCGGGCCGAAGCCGGCGGCGCTCAGGCGATCCGCCGCGATGCCGCCCTTCTTGATGAGGTACTCCATCACGGCGTTCGCGCGATCGGACGAGAGCTTCTCGTTGAGATCATCCGAGCCGCGGTTGTCCGTGTGGCCCTCGATCGCGAGGTGCTTGATCTCGGGGTTCACCTTGAGAAGGCGCACGACCTCGTCGAGGATCGGATAGCTCTGCTGCAAGATGGTCGACTTGCCCGTGAGGAACTCGACCTTCTTGAGGATCTGGATCTCGTTCGAGCCGGTCACCCTGCGGATGAAGGTCGGGCAGCCGTTTTTCTCCGCGTCGGGGTTCGCGTCGCCGGGCTCCTTCGGGCATGCGTCCTTCGCGTCGCTGATGCCGTCCTTGTCGGGATCGTCCTCGGGGCAGCCGTCCTGATCGTCGACCTTGTCGAAGTCCTCGGGCGTGTCGGGGCACTTGTCGACGTTGTCGGGGATGCCGTCGCCGTCGCGATCGGGCGGCTGCGGGCAACCGTCGTCCGTGTTCGGCGGCTTGTGATCCTCGGGATCCGTCGGGCACAGATCGACGTCGTCCGGCAACCCGTCCTTGTCCGTGTCCGCGCCGTGCTCGGCCCAGCGGCCCGTCTTGAAGCGCTTTCCAGGCGACGGCGGGTTCGTGTCCTTGATCGGGAACGCGTACCCGACGGTCGCGACGACGCGGAAATCCGGCGCGTATCCAGGCGTGATGCGCGTGCCGCCGCCCGCGCCGACCCACGCGCGCTTCTTCTGATCGAAGGCGTAACGGCCCTCGACCATCCACTCGATCGGCGTGTTGTCGACGTCGAAGAACGTGTCGTCGGTGATGCCCGTCGAGCCGAAGATCTGCGCGCCGAGGCGGAGCGCGCCGCCGCGCAGCGGCAAGAAGCCGCCGACGCCCCAGCGCCACTCGGAGCCGGATTTGAAGTCGTTCACGCCGCCCGCGGGACGGAACTGCAGGCCCGTGTTGAAGACGAAGAAGAAGCTCTTGAGGTCGTACTCGGCCGCGACCTGGAAGCCGCCGCTCACGCTCTGATCGCCGCCGAACGAGTCGTTGTCACCCGTCGGCAGCCAGATCGCGCCTTCGAGGCCGAGCTTGAAGCTGCGCGCGGGGTTCCGCCAAAGCAGCACGCGTCCGTCGAGGCGCATATCCATGGGCGCCACGGTCCGCATGCTGACCGGCTGCGATCCCGAGACCTGCGCGAGGTACGTCGTGCCTCCGTCCTGAAAGAGGATGACCGGCAGGTTCACCTGGAACGCGAAGCGCTCGAGGACCTCGATGCCGACGTCGAGGTAGCTGATGAGCTGCGGGCCGACGGGCGCGCTGCTGCGCTGGGTGAAGATGCCGGCGTTCCGCGGATCGTCCTGGTGGTTCTCGATGCGGAACGGGTTCAGCGCGAAGCCCATGCCGAGCTGGCCGAAGAACCGCGTCTGCGGGTTGAACTGCGGACGCCAGAGGCCGATCGCGTCCTCGGGCGCGCCGCCGATGAAGAGGCGATCGAGGTACATCGTCGACTGCTGCGCGTCGGCCTCGGCGGGCGCGAGGAGGCACGCCGCAGCCGCGAGGGCGGCCGAGCAAGCCGATGCAACGCGGCGCAGGAGGGACGGGCGACGGGGCGTGGCCGCGCGCTCGTCGGAGGGGCCTCGCGCCGCGGTGTCACCGGCGGACGATCGGGCTCGGGGATGGTCGACTTGGGCCATGTCTTCGGCGTCTCCTCGGCGCGCTGCGCGCGGAAGCGAGGGGCCCGGCCGCGATCACGCGCGTTTCATCACCGGACCCCCGTGCAAGCGGAGGCTACACCAGGCGTGCGGGCACATGGAATGTCTTGCGGTGTAGGGAGGGCCCTCAAGCACGAGCCCGTCTCCTCCCTTGCCAGCGGGCCGTGATCAGGTCAGACAGACGACGCGCGATCCAGGCCGTTTCGCGGTCTTGACCAGCAGGCGGACCTGTGCTTACTTTGCGCGCCCCGAAAAACGAAGGGTTCCGAAGGGTCCTACGATGAAGCGCACGTTCCAGCCCCACAACACCCGCCGCGCGCGTACGCATGGCTTCCGGGCACGCATGGCCACGAGCGGTGGCCGCAAGGTCATCAACAACCGCCGGCGGAAGGGCCGCGCGCGCCTCGCAACGTCGATCTACAAGAAGTAACGTCGTGGGCGAGCCACGCCCTCGCCAAACATTCACGCGAGCCCAGCGGTTACGGCGCCGCCCTGATTTCCTGCGCGTTCAGGAGGGCGGCGCCCGGGTCACGACGCGTCACCTCCTGATCCTGATCGCCCCCCGCCCCGACGACACGACCACACGCCTCGGCGTGGTGGCGTCGCGAAAGGTGGGGTGCGCCGTTCAGCGCAACCGTGCCAAGCGCTTGCTCCGTGAGGTCTTTCGCCGGCACGTGGCGTCGTTTCCGCGAGGCGTCGACGTCGTGGTGATCGTGCGTCCGGGCGTGGACGAGCTCGCCTACGGGGAGCTCGAAGCGGAGATCCTGGCCGTGCTGCCGCTCGTGCGCAAACGCGCGACCGGCAAGCCGAACCCGAGCGCGGAGTCGGGCCCGAGAAACCGCGCAGGCGATGGGCGCAAAGGCGGTCCTTGAGCTTGCAAGCAGGAACGCGGGCCCCCAAGCTTCGCCTCGCGATCTCGTGATGGGAGCCGCGGCCGACGCGTCCTGCCTCGCCACACCTCGCGCTCTCCAGCGTCGCCCGCCCCGCCCTGCATCATGCTGGCCAAGCTCCTCCTCCTGCTGATCCGCGTCTACCAGCTGACGCTCTCGAAGGTGCTGCTCGCGCTCTTCGGCCCTGTCTGTCGGTTCGAACCGTCGTGCTCGCGGTACGCCGCCGCGTGCATTGCCGGTCATGGAGCGCTGCGCGGGAGCTTGCTTTCAGTGAAGCGCCTGTGTAAGTGCCACCCGTTCCATCCGGGCGGCTACGATCCTCCGCCGCCTCCACGGATCGGTCGCACGCGCACGGAGGAGCCCGCGCGGCACGGCCCGGATCAGAGGGTGGAAGGTACGAACCTTTCTTCCCAGCACGCTCGAGTTTCGTCGTGGAGCAGTGGCGCGGTCCATGAGGCTGGCTAGGTTCCTCTCGCATGCTCGCCAGGCGAGCGAACCCGTCCGGGGGGATCACGCGGCCACGGGGCGGGGCAAGGATCAGTAGGGTTTGACGGCAAGGAGATTGCCGAAGGATTTCATGGAACGCGGCAAAATCGTTCAGTGGGTGCTCATCGGCATCGCTGCCATCCTGTTCTGGCAGTTCGGCGGCAACCTGTTCGGCAAGGGCCACGAAGACGTCCAGCCGAACACGTTCTACGACGCCGACCGACTGCCGGACGACAAGCGTCAACCCGAGCAGATTTGCACGATCAACGGTCCGCGCTTCGAGGCGGAGCTGTCTTCGCGCGGCGGCTCGCTGCGCCACCTTCGGCTCACGGACGAAGGCAAGTACTCGAAGGGCGGCAAGCCGATCGATCTCGTGACGACCTCGCAGGAGTGGCGCCAGCCCCTGCGAACGGACCTGCGTTTGCCCGGGGTCGCGAAGCAGCAGACGCCCTACGACAACCTCGACTGGACGCTCGCGGCGCAGGACGGCAAGTCGTGCACGTTCGTCTACGAGGACGCGAGCTCGAAGATCACGAAGGTCGTGCGCGAGACGGGCAAACCCTTCGAGCTCGAAATGACGCTCGACGTGAAGAACCTGTCCGCCGAGCCGCTCAAGCACAGGCTCACGGTGGAGCAGACCTCGTGGCGCACGACCGAGGAGACCAAGGGCAGCCTCGGCCGCATCTCGGAGCACATGACGGACGTCGTCGCGACGACGACGGAGAAGGTCGACCGCCTGCACGTCGACGCGTTCGAGCCGAAGGACTTCAAGGACAAGGAGTTCACGAACGAGCTCTGGCGCCGTAGCCCCGGCGCCGCGAAGTGGGTCGCCGTCAGCAGCGTCTACTTCACGAAGGCCGCGATCCCGGTCGAGGGCCCGACGGCGTTCGCCGAGACCCAGATCGAAGAGGACTGGAACCGCGCCAAGTACAGCGCAGCCGATCGCGAGAAGGACAAGGACACGCACGGCCACGTCTACCGCGCGCGCCTCGCGTACCCCGAGGTCGAGCTCGCGCCGCAGGCGACGCAGACGTACAAGGTCCTGAGCTTCAACGGCCCGAAGGAGCGCGAGGTGCTCGCGGCCGTTGGTCCCGGCATCACCGAGACGATCGATCTCGGCACGTTCTCGCCGATCGCGAAGGTCCTCGTCGGCTACCTGAAGGTCCTCCACAAGGCCGTGGGGAGCTGGGGCTTCGCGATCGCGCTGCTCACGATCACCGTGCGCATGCTGCTCTTCCCGCTCAGCATCTCGCAGATCAAGAGCAGCGCGGCGATGCGCCGGCTCAAGCCGGAGATGGACGAGCTCAACACTCGCTACAAGGACGACCCCGCGCAGCGCGGCCTCGCGCTCCAGGAGCTCTGGCGCAAGCACGGCGTGACGAACCCGGTGCTCGGCTGCATCCCGGTGCTGCTTCAGATGCCCGTGTGGTTCGCGCTCTACCAGGCCCTGCAGACGGCGGTCGAACTCTACCACGTGCCCTTCCTGTCGGCCCGGATCATCCCGGACCTCTCGGACAGGGGCGAATACTTCGTGATCCCCGCGATCCTCGGCGCGTCGAGCTTCTTCCAGCAGAGGCTCATGCCGCCGCAGGGCGACCCGATGCAGCAGAAGATGATGCAGTACATGCTGCCGGGCATCTTCGTGGTGATGATGCTCTACCTGCCCGCAGGCCTCGGCGTGTACATGCTGACCAACACGTGGCTCGGCATCGCCCAGCAGGTCGCGGTCGAGCGCTACCTGAGCCGCAAGACGCAGGGCTCCGCCGGCATCGAGGTGCGCGAGAAGCCAGCGAAATCTTCGGGCGACGAAACCAAGTCGGCGCCTGCTCTTGGAAAGGGAAAGGCACGTGTCCGTGGATAATGGAGCTCCCGGGAAGACCAGCGTGAACGCCGAAGGCACCCGGCACGACGACGACGAGCGCGACGAGCGCGCCGCCGAGGCGAAAGCCCCGTTCGAGGAGGATGGTCGCGCCGATCAAGCGCTCGACTTCGTCATCGATACGCTCGCCGCGATGGGCATGGACTGCACCGTGGACCTGCTCGAGAACGAGCCGGAAGATCCGCCCGAGGAGATCCGGCTGGAGATCGAGGGCAGGGACGCCGGCCGCATCATCGGCAAGAAGGGCCAGACGCTCGCCGCGCTGCAGTTCCTCGCCAACCGCGTGATCAACCGGCCCGGCAAGCAGCGCCGCCACGTGATCATCGACGCCGAGGGCTACCGCGCGCGCCGCGAGGAGACGCTCACCTCGATGGCCCGTCGCCTCGGCAAGCAGGCCGTCGAGGAGGGAAAGATCATCACGTTCGAACCGATGAACCCGCAGGATCGCCGCGTCGTGCACCTCGCGCTCGCGAAGTTCCCCGGCGTCGTCACGAAGAGCGACGGCGAGGGCGACGCGCGCCGCGTGCAGATCATCCCCGTTCGTCGTTAGTCGCCTGAAGAGATCGTGCGGGGCGGTGGGTTCATCGTCCCCGCGATCCACCGCATCCACACGCTCCATGATCGGTTGACAGCGTGGGGACGGTATGCATAATGCCGCTCCCTCGTCGTCTCCGGCAGGCGTGGAGCCGTTTGCCCCAACAGCCGGGACCATCCCCAGTCGAAGGACCGCGACATGCTCACCTCGAACGTACTTGCGAAGATCGAAACCCCGCAGCTCCGCGAGGGGCTCCCGGAGTTCCGGGTCGGCGACACCGTCCGGGTCCACTACCGCATCGTCGAGGGCGAGAAGGAGCGTATCCAGGTCTTCCAGGGCGTCGTTCTGAAGCAACATCGGGCCGGTGCGCGCAGCACGTTCACGGTCCGCAAGGTGAGCTTCAACGTGGGCGTGGAGCGTATCTTCCCGACGCACAGCCCCCGTATCGACAAGATCGAGGTGGTCTCGCGCGGCATCGTTCGTCGCTCGCGCCTGTTCTACCTCCGCTCGCTGGCCGGCAAGGCCGCCCGCGTGCGCGACGCCAAGGACGGCTGATCCGGAAGGCCCCACCCGGGGCCTTTCGCCTCCGCTCTCTCCCGCTCTCGTCGAACGCATCACGAAGGGTGTCCAGGGCTCATCCAGCCCAGGACACCCTTTCGTGTTTCGGCCGGTCACGCGCCCCCCTCCCCGCCTGCCGCGCGGGCCCTTTCTTCCTTCACCGCGCGCCCGACCACGCGCCCGCGGTGGTCCTCCGTCGCTCCGAAATCCCGCGCGCGGCCCCTTCGACGTGCTGCGGTGCGTCGTGATCCGAAGTGCCTCGTCCACCCTCGACGAGTGAAAGAGCACTTCTTTTTGATCCTCGGTCCGGCCCCCACGGTATGCTGCCGCCGAGGCGGACGAGGTCTTTGGTCCGTCAACACGAGAAGGACACTATGAACTGCCCGCGTTGCGGCGCGCCTGCCACACCCGCCGACAAGTTCTGCGCGATCTGTGCCTCTCCGCTCGGGCCCCCGGGGCCCGGCGCCTTCGGTCCTCCTCCGCCCCCTCCCGCCTTCGGGCAACCGCCGGGCTTCGGGCCTCCGCCGGGCCCGCCGCCGGGCTTTGGGCCGCCTCCCGAGCCGCCGGGCTTCGGACCCCCACCGCCAGCTCCGCCCGGCTTCGGAGGCGGCTTCGGGCCGCCCCCCTCGCCCACGGCAAACCCCAGCGCGTTCGGGCCTCCGCCGCCTCCCGCGTTCGGCGCGCCTCCCGCGCCGGGTGGATTCGGGCCGCCTCCGCCGCCCCCCGCGTTCGGGCCTCCGCCTGGGCCAGGTGGTGGTGGATTCGGGCCGCCGCCTGCGCCGCCTGGATTCGGGCCGCCCCCCGAGCCGCCGTCGCCGCCCGCGGGTTTCGGCCCGCCGCCCGCGCCGCCTGGGTTCGGCCCGCCTCCGGAGCCGCCGGCTGCGTTTGGTCCGCCGCCCGCGCCGCCTGGATTCGGTCCGCCGCCGCCGCCTCCGGGCTTCGGTACGCCCCTCGAGCCGCCGCCGCCGCCCGCGGGTTTTGGCCCGCCGCCGGCCCCGGGTGGCTTCGGCCCGCCGCCGCCTGCTGCCTTTGGTCCGCCGCCTGCGCCGCCTGGCTTTGGTCCGCCGCCCGGGCCGCCCGGCTATGGTCCGCCTCCGGAGCCCGCGCCCGGTGGGTATCCCCCGCCTCCTGGCGCCCGGTCGTTCGGCCAGCCGCCGATGGCGGACAAACCCGAGGGGTACGGGCCGCCTCCGAAGCCGGAAGGTGGCTTCGAGGCACCGCGGGCGCCGGGTCGTGGAAACGCCGCGACCGCGGTGCCGGCGAATGCGCCGCCGATGCCCGGTCGGCAAGCAGCCGCGCCGAGCCCCGACGGCCGCCGCGCGCTCGCAGGCTTCCTGGTGAGCTACCAGGACGATCCGCTCGGCAAGTTCTGGCCGCTCTGGCAGGGCAAGAACTCGGTCGGCCGTGCGGACACGGGTCAGAAGGTCGACGTGGAGATCGCGCACGGCACGACGTCCACGCATCACGCGTCGGTCGACTGTGAAGGTGGGAGGTTCATCCTGAGTGATCTCGGCTCGACGAACGGCACCTTCCACAACGAGGAAGCCATCGGCTTCAAGGGCAGGCGCGAGCTGCGTGACGGCGACAAGATCCGCTTCGGCGGCTTCAGCGTCATCACCATCATCGTGACCGCTCGGACCTAGGGGTCGCGCGGAGAAGCCCCGTGCGAAACGCCCTTTTCACCCTACCCAGCTCCTCGACGAGATGACGCCCCCGCGCGCTCGCGTCGCCCGAGGCAGCCGTCCCCCGCGCTCACTGCGCAGGGCGGACGCGCTTCGCTGCCTCGACGCACGAGAGCACGCGGCGGCCACGCTCGCGGACCACGCGCGCGCGCGGCGGTGCTCGTCACCCCGCGCTTTCGCCGGCCCGCCGAGGACCCCCAATGTTGGAGGCTCAAGCATGATCCCGTTGCCCCACGGAGCCGCCCGCGCCGTCGCTCGATCGGCGCGCAAGGCTCCCCTGTTCGCGCTCCCCGCGCTCGCCGCGCTCGCCGCGATCCTCTTCGCCGCCGCGCCCACCCTCGCAGCTCCGGAGGCCAAGATCCTCCGGATCGATCCGCGCACGAGCACGGTCGACGGCTCGCCCGTGCTCACGACCGTGATCGACCTCGTCCAGAACAAGCGCATGTCGGACGCGACGCGGCCCTGCGCGGCGCTGAACGGCGACGCGTTCAACGACTGCGTGGCGAACGCGCTCGAGCAGCCGAACGCGCTCTACTCGTCGTTCGACTTCCCGGAGAAGAACGCGGTGCTCACCGTCGTCGTCGACGGCTCCGACACCGCCGCCCGGTTCGAGTCGAAGGCGCGCTGGGGCGACAGCACGAGCCAGCCCGGCGTCGGCACCGCGTGGCTCATCCTGATCGACGCCGCGTCGTCGATGGGCACGCGCTTCGACGAGGCGAAGTCGGTCGCCACCGCGTTCGTCAACGCGATGGGCCCGAACGACATCGTCGACGTGATGTTCTTCAACGACAAGAGCGTCGTCGAAGACTCGAAGTGGGTGAACAACAAGCAGACGGCGCTCCAGACGATCTCGAGCGTCAAGAACACGTTCCCCACGCAGGGCCGCACGCGCCCGCTCTTCAACATCATCAAGACCGCGGCCACCGACGGCTTCAAGGAGCTCGGCAACGTCGGCACGAACGTCGTCGTTCCGATGCACCAGGCCATGGTGGTGCTCTCGAACGGCGCGGCCGGCGCCGATCCGAGCTCGACGGCCGCGGCCTCGAACCTGCTCAAGGACTACCTCACGAAGGGCCGCTTCCCGGAGAACAACGAGGTTCTCCCGAAGACGCCGGTGCCGGTCATCTCGATCTGGTTCCCGAGCAAGCTCGTCGAGGAGTTCACCGCGAACTCGCGCGAGTTCATGGAAGGTCTCGCGAACACCGAGATCGGCGGCTTCTACAGCATCCTCCGCGACAGGCAGGAGGCGCGCGCGGCCAACATCGTCAACGCGGTCCGCTCGCGCTTCAACAAGATGCACATCGTCAAGTGGCGCGTCTCGTGTGTCGCGCTGAGCTTGACGCAGACCTTCCGCCTCGCGTTCCTCAACACCGATCCGCTGATCGCCGGCGACGCGACGTTCCAGAACGTGCCCGTCGGCATCGATCCCTCGCAGTGGCCGCTCGACATCGACCGTGAGGCCACCGAGCGCGCCGCCGCGAAGGATCCGGTTCATCCGGGCGGCACCGTGAAGGTCTTCGGCAACTTCTGCTGGGGCGGCAACACGCAGCGGGCCGAGCTCTACATGCTCCCGAAGAACCAGCCCGCTCCTGCTTCGCTCCAGGGCGGCAGCATCGACGACGCGAAGAAGGCCCAGCGCACGCTCATCGAGCAAGGCATGCGCGGCAAGGCCACGACGGCCGGCGAGAGCATGGTCGAGTTCGAAGTGCCGAACACCGACAAGTTCCTCTCCGGCAAGGGCGAGCAGATGACCGCGCGCCTCGTCGTCTACGACAACCAGGCCAAGCGCACGAGCGCCATCACCGCCGACAAGATCATCACGGTGAAGGCGAAAGAGGCGCCGCTGCCCTTCCTGCTCATCGGCGCCATCACGTTCGGCGGCGTCGTCCTCGTCCTGCTCGTCGTCTCGATCTTCCGCAGCGGTGGCAACAAGCGCCGCGCCGGCGCCGCGCCCGCGACGGCCCCGCGTCCCGCGGGTGGCTCGCCCGGCCCGATGCCTGGCGGCTACGCGCCCGCCATGCCCATGGGCGGCGGCATGCCCGGCCCCGACTTCGGCGGCGGATACGGTCCTCCTCCGATGGGCGGCGGCCCTGTGGGCGGCTCCGCGAACCGCGCGGTGCTCTCCGGCTCGCTCGGCATCTTCACGTTCAACCCCGGCACCGAGATGCGCGTCGGCCGCGACGCCGCGACGTGCCAGATCGTGGTGAACGAGCCGCGCGTCTCCGGCAGCCACGCCGTCATCAAGTTCGAGAACGGCCAGCTCTTCGTGCGTGACGAGAACTCGAACAACGGCACGAGCATCAACGGCAACCGCATCCCGCCGCTCGTGTGGACGCCCGTCTCGCCCGGCGCGATGCTTCGCTTCGGTCCCATCGAGTTCAACGTCCGTTTCGAGTAGTCTACGCTCGAACGACCGTCGTCCCGGCCTCCACCCCCCGGCCCTTCCGCGATGAGCCAACCCCAGGCCCTCGGCACCCGCGTCCGGATCGAGTTCGCCCAGGCCAGCGATCCTGGCCGTGATCCGAACAAGCAGGTCAACGAGGACTCGTGCGGGTACGCCGAGACGCGCTTCGGCCACCTCGTCGTCCTCTGCGACGGCATGGGCGGGCACTACGGAGGCCGGGAGGCGAGTCGCACCGCGATTGCCACGATGTTCGAGGTCATCGACCAGGCTCCGCCCGGCGCCACGGCCGCGACGGCGCTCAAGGCCGCGATCGAGGAGGCCGGGCGTCGCGTGTATCAGCTCGGCGGGCCGCCCGAGAACCGCGGGCGGCCTGGCTCGACCGTCGTCGCGATGCTCGTCGGTGATCGCGGCCTCGACGTCGCGCACGTCGGCGACAGCCGCGCCTACTGCATCCGCGCCGGCCAGATCTACCCGCTCACCCGCGATCACTCGATGGTGCAGGGCATGATCGACGCCGGCATGCTCACGGAGGCCGAGGCCATCGGGCACCCCGACGCGAACAAGATCACGCGCGCCCTCGGCATGCGCGCCGAGGTCGAGGTCGAGGTCCGGCCCGAGCCGATGGAGATGTTCCCGGGCGACATCTTGCTCCAGTCGAGCGACGGCCTCACCGACCTCGTCCTCGGCGTCGACATCCTCGGCGCCGTGCGCCAGGCCCTCGCCTCCGGCGCGCTCCCGCACGCTTGCAACCAGCTCGTCCACCTCGCGAACGATCGCGGCGGCCACGACAACATCACCGTGCAGATGGTGCGCATCGTGGAGCTCGCGCCGCGCGCGTCGCACACCATCCCGCAGGCCCCAGCGAACGCGCCGGAGCCCGCGGCCCCGCGGCCTCTGCCTCCGCAGGAGACGCGGCCGATGACCGCGGTCGACACGGCGAAGGTCACGACGGGCCCGAAGCTCGGCCTGCCCCCGCCCGTGCCGGTCCCCACGTTGCTCTCGCCGAACGCCGCCTCCGCGGCCCCGACCGCGCCCGAGCAGGGCGGCTTGCCCTTGCCGCCGGCATCTCCGTCCTCGCCGGGCTTCGCGCCCGTGCAGCCGACGGCCGTCGATCGCCCCGTCGCGCCCTCGCCCACGATGCCCGAGCAGCCGCGCCTCGCGCCGTTCGCGGCCCAGCTCCCCTTGCCGCCGCCCTCGGCGCGTTATGCGGCTCCCCAGACCACCCAGGTTTCGGGCCAGGGTCCCTCGAAGACCCACCCGCCGGAGGCCCCGCAGCCCGTCCCGTCAGCGCCGATTTCCATGGCGACCCGCGCGCGTCCTCCCCAGGCGGGCATCGTCTACGTGATCATCGGCATGTCGGCCGTCATCGCGGTGCTGCTGCTCCTGCTCATCTGGGCTCTTTTCCTGCGCTGAACACGGCTGGCGAACGCCGCCCCGGCGCGCCTATCCTGCCTTCGTCTCGCGAGGCGCGGCCGTCCCCGTTGCCCTCCGCGGACGTTCGTGGTGAAAGGTAGCCCGCATGGTCCCCGGCTTCGGCAAGCAGACCCTCACGATCGGCAGCGCACCCACGTGCGACGTCGTCATCGCGGATCCCAGCGTCGCGCCCGAGCACGCGCGCCTCGTCCATCAGGGCGGCGGCAGGCTCGTGTTCATCGGCGGCGGCGCGGCGCCCTCGTTCGCGAACAACCGTCAGCTCGCCCCGGGTGAAGAGGTCCCCTTCGACTTCCGCACCCAGTTCGTCGTCGGACGCGCGCCCGTCCCGCTCAGCCACCCCGCGATCATCCTGTCGATCATGGCCACGGGCAGCGCGCCCGCGCCTGCGGGTCACCTCGTGATCGGGCGTGATCCTGCGCGCGCCTCGCTCGTCATTCAGCACCCGAGCGTATCGAGCCAGCACGCGACCGTGATGCTCGATCGCATGCTCGTGGTCGACAACGGCTCGACGAGCGGCACGTACGTCGGCACCACGAAGCTCCAGGCTGCGCAGCCCGCGCCGATCGATCCGAATGGCGTCGTCGCGTTCGGCCCCGTGCCCGTCCCGGTGGAGCTGCTCGCGCGGCTCGCGCAGGCCTCGCGCGGTGGCGTCGCGCCCGTCGTGAGCGGCGCGTATGCGCAGCAGCCGGCGGCGCCCATGCCGCAGACGAACGTCTCGATGCCGCAGCAGGGCTACCCGTCCGTGCAGCCGCAGGGCTACCCGTCCGCGCAGCCGCAGGCGCAGGGATATCCGCCTGTCTCGGGCGCGGCGCCGGCTGCGGGCGCGCCGGGCAAGAAGAACAAGACCGTCCTTGGCCAGCTCGATTTCGCGGGGCCGAGTGGCGGCGGGCAGAAGAGCATCGGCCGCACGCCCGACAACGACATCGTCATTCAGCACCCGCAGGTCTCGAGCCGCCACGCGCTCGTGCACCAGATGAACGGGCAGCTCTTCGTCGAGGATCGCGGCAGCGCGAACGGCACGTACGTCCGCGGCCAGCGCATCCCGCCGGGCCAGAAGATCGGCATCCAGAGCGGCGAGAAGTTCTTCATCGGCCCGATGCCGCTCCAGATCGAGCTCGGCTCCTCGGGCGCGGTCCAGATCGTCCAGGAGGAGTACTCGGCCGATCGCTGGGCGGGCAAACCTCTCTACGAGATCGAGGCGTGGAGCCTCGTCCTCGAGGTCCCCGATCGCGATAACCCCAGCGAGATGAAGCGCCTGCTCGACGACGTCTCGTTCAAGGCGCTGCCGGGCGACATGATCGCTCTCATGGGCCCTTCGGGCGCGGGCAAGACGACGCTCTTGCTCACGTTGAACGGCTACCTGCCGCCCACGAGCGGCGTCGTCCGCATCAACGGCGAGGACCTCTACAACATCTACGACAACCTGCGCGGCTCGATCGGCTACGTCCCGCAGGACGACCTCGTGCACCCCGAGCTCACGGTCTTCGAGGCCGTGAAGTACAGCGCGAAGTTCCGCCTCCCGCCCGACTACTCCGAGGAGGAGATCGACGCGCGCGTCGAGCAGACGATCAAGGACCTCGGCCTCGAGGGCGTGAAGAACCTCCAGATCGGCAAGCCCGAGAAGAAGATCCTCTCGGGTGGTCAGAGGAAGCGCGTCAACATCGCGCTCGAGCTCGTCACGGACCCCGTCATCCTCTTCCTCGACGAGCCCACCTCCGGCCTCGCCGCCGACGACACCACCGCACTGATCACGCTCTTGCACGACCTCACGAAGGCCACCGGCAAGACGATCATCATGACGATCCATCAGCCGGCGAAGGACGAGTACGAGAAGTTCTCGCACACGCTGATCATGGGCTACGGCGGCGTGCCGGCGTTCTTCGGTCCCACGCAGGGCGAGTCGTACCGCTTCTTCGGCACGTGGAAGGAGCGCGCGGGCCAGCGCAACGACATCGACAACCCGCGCGACATGTTCGAGATGATCGCGTCGCGCGAAAAAGCCCTCTACGACCAGATGCGCGCGCGCGACCCGAACGTGCCGCGTGGTCATGCGCGCAAGAACGCCGCGCTCGAGTGGCGCCGCGAGTACTTCAACGATCAGAACCCGACGTACCGCAAGATGTACACGGGCCGCCGCGAGATCGGCACCGGCCAGGGACAACGCGCGATCCCCGAGCGACGCGCCACCACGAAGGGCCAGCTCGGCCTCCTGCTCTCGCGTTACTTCAAGACGAAGATGCGAGACACGGCCGGCACGGTCATCATGCTCGCGCAGGCGCCGATCATCGGCATCCTGCTCGCGATCGTGTTCGGCTGGCAGGAGAAGGCCGTCCCGGCGTGGTGCCTCGGCGCGCTCCAGGAGCTCGGCAAGAAGTTCGGCGGCAACACGAACACCGGCGACGTCTTGAAGAGCATGACGGCCACCGCCGACAACACCGGCGCCATCTTCTTCCTCGTCGTCGCCTCCGTCTGGTTCGGCACCTCCAACTCGGCGCGCGAGATCGTGGCCGAGCGGGCCATCTACATGCGCGAGCGCATGGTCACCCTGGGCCTGCTCAACTACGTCCTCTCGAAGTACATCCTGCTCGCGTTCTTCTGCATCGTGCAGTGCACGATCCTTCTCGCGATCGTGTTCTTCACGCTCGGCTTCCATGGCGGCCCCGCTGCGTTCTTGATGCAGCTCGCCTCGCTCGTGGCCACCTCGCTCGCGGCCGTCGCGCTCGGGCTCCTCCTCTCGACCGTCGTCACCTCCTCCGAGGCGGCCATGGCCTTGACGCCCCTCGCGCTCATCCCCCAGGTAGTGCTCGGGGGGCTCATGGTCCCGATGACGACGGTGCCCCACCTGAAGCCCCTCATGATGATCATGCCGGCCCGCTGGGGCTTCGAGGGCTCCATCGTCCACGAGCGCATCGCGCTCAAGGAGGATCCCTCGTGGGTCATCGATCTCGGTCGCACCGAGAGCGCGCCTGCCGACTTCATCGAGGCTGGCAAGTTCAAGTGCTCGGTCGCGCAGATGGCCTCCGACAACCTCGCCGGCGGCTGGGGCTTCACGAACTACGAGAGCACGTGGCTGCCCTTCGCGGTGCTCGGGGGCTTCACGATCTCCCTCGTCATCGTCCTTTGCGTCATCTTGAAGCGCCGCGATCCGGTATGACCACGTGAACGTGCTTCCTCGCCAGAAGAGCGCCCTTGCCTTCCTCCTCGCGGGGCTCGTCGCCGGGACCTCGGCCGCGCCTGCCCTCGCGCAGAGCGCCCCGCCCGGCGACGCGCCTGCGCCCGCTGCTCCCGCTGCGCCCACCGGCTCCGCGATGCCCCGGCCGCTCAACTACCAGCCGCCGGTGTACCCGCCCGAGGCCGAGAAGGCCGGGCTCGAAGCGACCGTCACCCTCCAGCTCGACATCGACAGGACCGGCAAGGTCAAAAACGTCGTCGTCATCGAGCCCGCGGGACACGGCTTCGACGAGTCTGCCGTCGAGGCCGCGAAGAAGCTCGAGTTCGACCCTGCACGCAAGGCCGACGGCACGCCCGTCCCCGCGCGCATCCTCTACCGCTACTCGTTCGCGCTGAAGAAGGCCGAGCCCCCGCCCGACGCGACCTCCGGGGACAAACCCGGCGCCGCGCAGACGAGCGAGGCGCTCCGCGGCGTCGTGCTCGCGAGCGGCGGCGACGTCCCGCTCGCCGGCGCCACGGTCCTCTTGAGTGGACCTTCCGGGCAGAACGAGGCCACGGTCGACGGCGACGGCAACTTCCGCTTCGACGCGCTCGGGCCGGGCAAGTACCGCGTGATCATCACGGCGCCTGGTTACGACACGCTCGACGTCACCGAGGAGATCGCGGCGGGCGAGTCCATCGAGGTCAAGTACCGCCTCGTCGCGGCGAGCGACGGCCTCGAGGTCGTCGTGCGTGGCGCCCGCGCGCCGCGCGAGGTCACGAAGCGGACGCTCGAACAGCGCGAGATGCTCCGCATCCCCGGCACGAACGGCGACGCCCTCCGCGCCTTGCAAAACCTACCCGGCGTCGCGCGCCCGCCTGCCATCGCGGGCATCTTGCTCGTGCGCGGCTCGGCTCCGCAGGACACGCAGACGTTCCTCGACGGCACGCAGATCCCGCTCATCTACCACTTCGGTGGTTTGTCCTCGGTCGTCCCGACCGAGATGATCGAGCGCATCGACTTCTTCCCGGGCAACTTCAGCGCGCAGTATGGCCGCGTCATGGGCGGCATCGTCGACGTCGCGGTCCGCGCGCCCAAGAACGACGGCAAGTACCACGGCATGGCGCAGGCCGACCTCGTCGACGCGCGCTTCATCGCCGAGGGCCCCGTGCCTGGCACGAAGAACAAGGTCCGCTTCATCGCGGGCGCGCGGCGCAGCTACCTCGACGCCACGCTCGGCCTCGCCCTCGACGCGGCCGGCGCGGGCATCACGCAGCTCCCCGTCTACTGGGATTATCAGCTCGGCCTCGAGGCGAACCCCACGCCGAGCTCGAGCGTGCGCCTCACCTTCTTCGGCGCGGACGACTCGATCGCGCTCATCGCGGATCAGCCCCCGCCCGGCGAGCCTGCGATCAGCGGCAACGCCGGGTTTCACACGGGCTTTCACCGCATCCAGCTCCGTTACGACAACGACATCGACGACAAGAACCGCTTCTCGGCGGTCGCCGCGGTCGGCATCGACAACCTCGATTTCGGCGTCGGCCCCTTCTTCTTCAACCTCAAGAACTACAGCATCAGCGGGCGAGCCGAGTACACGCGCCGCGTCAGCAAGGGCATCACGCTGAACACCGGCCTCGACGTGTTCACGAACTACGCCGACGCGAAGTACCGCGGCCCGGCTCCGCCGCGCGCGGGCGAGCCTTCGGGCGGCCCCTTCTCCACGCGCCCGCTCATCGAGTCCCAGTTCAGCGGCTGGATCGTCGCCCCGGCTGGCTACGTCGAGCTCGAGATCGCGCCGACGGGCCGGGCCAAGCTCGTCCCGGGCGTCCGCGTCGACGGCTACAACCGCGTCGACGGCGTCGACATCTCTCCGCGCGTCAATGGTCGCATCGACCTCACCTCCAAGTTCCCGCGCTCGACGCTCAAGGGCGGCGTGGGCGCGTACACGCAGCCGCCGCAGCCGCAGGAGACGATCCCTCCGTTTGGCTCGTCCGGGCTCCGCGCGAACCGCGCCATTCATTATGCGATCGGCGCCGAGCAGGAGTTCACGCGCAACATCGAGCTCAGCGTCGAGGGTTTCTACAAGCAGCTCGATCGCCTCGTCTCGCAGCGCCCCGCGGACGTCGGCGGCGGCACCGTCCGCGAGAACCTCGGCAAGGGCCGCATTTTCGGCGCGGAGTTCCTGCTCAAGTACAAGGCCGACTCGAACTTCTTTGGCTGGGTCGCCTATACCCTCTCGCGCAGCTTGCGCACGCCGCTCCCCGGCGCCGAGGAGCAGCCCGTCTCGTTCGACCAGACGCACATCCTCACGGCGCTCGGCAGCTATCGCCTCGGCGGCGGCTGGGAGTTCGGCGCGCGCTTCCGCCTCGTCTCGGGCAACCTCACGACGCCGAACGTCTGCAACTTCGAGGAAGCGGGCTGCATCCCAAATCGCGCGAACGCCATTTACAACGCGTCCGTCGGCACCTACGTGCCGATCCCGTACAGCGGCCCCTTCAGCGAGCGATTGCCCATGTTCCACCAGCTCGACATCCGCCTCGATCGGCGGTTCCGCTTCAAGAGCTGGCAGCTCTCGATCTACCTCGACGTCCAGAACGTCTACAACAGCCAGAACGTCGAGGGCATCGATTACAACTTCAACTACACCGCGCGGCAATACGTGACGGGCGTGCCGATCCTGCCGAGCTTCGGCATTCGTGGTGATTTCTAGGCCTTTTCGCCGAGGAGGGAATGGCATGAAGCAGACACGCTCCTTCCGACGTCACGTGCTCGGCGCGCTCGCCGCCGCGGCGCTCGCCGCGCCGATGGCCTCCACGAGCGGATGCTCGCCCGGCTGGGTGTCGTCGAACCTCGTCAATGGCCTGCGCGTCTTCGCCGTCACGGCGGACAAACCTTATGCGCAGCCAGGCGAGGAGGTCCGCTTCGACATGACCTTCTACGACGGCTACCCCGACCCCGAGGGCGACGGCCCGCGCCCCGTCCAGATCCTCTGGATCGGCGGCTGCTACAACCCGCCGGGCGACCTCTATTATGGCTGCTTCCCGCAGCTCTTGCAGACGTTCCAGAGCCTCGGCCAGGGCGGCGGCGAGCTGCCGCCCGGGCTCATCGGCTTCGGGCCGACGTTCACGACCACGATTCCGGCCGACATCCTCTCCCAGCGCCCGACGCCGGACGGCGGATCGAAATACGGCCTGCAATTCGTATTTTTCTTCGCCTGCGCCGGTGAGATCAAGCCGATCGAGCTCGACCCTTCGGGCAAGGCGGGCTTCTTCCCGTTTGCCTGCTTCGATCCCGAGGGCAATCGCCTCCCCGCCGACAGCTTCGTCCCCGGCTTCGCGCAGATCTACACGTTCGAGGACGGCCGGACGAACCAGAACCCCCCGGTCGCCGGAATGATCCTCGACGGCGAGCTCATCCCCGAGGACCTCGCCGAGGCGCCGACGGTCAAGGCTTGCCCCTCCACGGACGACGAGCGCCGGGCCGTCGGCTGCTTCGCGGGCGACCCTTACGAGGGCTGCACCGAACACGAGATCGACCTCCAGGTCGAGCCCACGATCGGCGAGATCGATCCTGGCGAAATGGTCGACGGCAAGCAGATTTACGAGGCGGTCTGGGTCGACTGGCTCGTCGACGCGGGCGACCTCACGGGCGGCGGCATCTCGCTCATCAGCGGCGTCACCGAGGGCTACAAGGACGAGCACAGCACGAAATGGATCCCGCCCGCCGAGCCCGGCCTTTATCAGATATGGGGCATCGTTCGGGACACGCGGGGTGGATCGACCGTCGTGCAGCGCTATATCCGGGTGGAGTGACCATGACCCAGGAACCCACGAGCGACTTTTCCGCATCGAAGGCCCGCACCTGCGCCTGCGGCCACGGCCGTGAGCACCATCTGGTGAGCCCCGAGGGCGTCTACACGCTCTCCGGCTATCTCCGCCTGTTCTTCGGCATCTCGGCGCGCCCGACGAAGGTGAAGTATCGCTGTCGTCGCTGCAATGAAGTGTTCTCCGTGACGACGGATCCTTCCATCCTCGACCAACATTACTGATTCGCGTTCAATCGTGCTTTTTCCTTGACGCCGATCCTATGCGGCCAAAGGATCGCGCGCATGGATCGCTTCTCGCGTTATGCGCCGCTCGAGCTGCGCGCCTTCCCGGATCCCGGAATGGAGGACCGCTCCGGGCCGACGCTGACGCTGGGGAGCTTGTTTACCATGCTCGTGACGGTCGGCGGGGACGACGTCCCGCCGGAATATGTCGCGGCGTGTCGCAACATCGACCCTGCGGCCTGGTATCTCGGCCAGGACCTCGAGACGATCCTGAACAAACTCGAAGACCGGGATCCTGCGCTCCCGGAGCTCATCGGCCGGAACATTTATTTCATGTTCCGCACGCAGCTCCACGAGCTCGGCATCAAGAGCCCGACCGATTTCGTGGCCAAGCTCCCGGGCATGTGGACGTTCGCCACACGCGGCAACAGCGGCACGTGGCGCACCGCGATGAAGGGCGAGCGGCACGCGATCGTCGAGTCGCATCAGCCGTTCAATTGCCAGTTCGAGGCCGGCGGGCTGCGCGGGTTCCTCGAGGCGCTCGACGCGTACGACGTGGAGATCACGCATTCGACGTGTGTCCGGCGAGGGGATCCTTTCTGCACGTTCGATACGCGATGGCAGGAATGAGCGCCCTTCGATGAGCGACGAGGCCCAGGGCGTGGAGGGAACGCCGCCGCTCGCCGCGCGGCTCCTCGACGAGGAGATGGATCTCCTCCGCTGGATTGGCTCGCGCATGAGCCGCGTCCTCATCGGTCGATACGAGGAGCTGCCTTTCATCGAGCGCACGGACGAGCTCGGAATCGTGGCGAACATGGTGGCCCGCGTGGCGCGGGAGCTACGCCGGAGCCGCGAGCGGGACGAGGCGCGGCGCAAGGAGCTCGAGCTACGGGGGCGCGAGCTCGAGGCGCGCGTGCAAGAATTGGAGGAGGCGCGCGCGGAGCAGGAGCGGCTGCTCGGGGCGGTGCGGGACCTCTCCGCGCCCGTCCTCGAGGTGTATCGCGGCGTCTTGCTCGTCCCGATTGCGGGGGCGCTCGACGCCGCGATGCTCGCGCAGGCCGAGGGGCGCGTGCTCGCGCGGGTCTCCGAGGCGGGCGCGCGCACGGTGATCCTCGACATCACGGGGGCCGTGGCCATCGATGCCGTCGTGGCCGAGGGCCTCGTTCGAATCGCGCGGGCCTTGTCCTTGCTCGGGGCGCGCGTCGTGCTTTGCGGCGTGTCGGCGGCGGCGGCCCGTACGGCCGTGCAGCAGGGCCTCGATTTCGCGCCGGCGATCCTGCGCGCCGATCTCGGCAGCGCGCTCGAAATGGCCATCGGGGCCGAGCTCCGTCGGGCGCGAAGAATCTAGGGCAAGCGGGCCCGGGTGTCGCGGATGTCCCCGGACAAACGTATCGACCGACCCGAGACGACCCTTGAATCGACGGGACGACCGCTCGACGTCCCGGGGACCGCACCCCAGAGAAGCGCGTGTGGAAGGTGTCGCGGGGGGAAGCGACGGGCGGACGGGCCGCTCGCGTGGACGCTGCGACGAACGACCTTCGACTCGCAAGGGAGTGCGTCATGGCACAGGAGCAGAAAAAGGGCCAGATGACGGTCGAGGAGGCGGGACGCAAGGGCGGCGAGACCGTCCGTGACGAGCGCGGCTCCGAGTTCTACTCCGAGATCGGCCACAAGGGCGGCCAGCGCGTGCGCGAGCTCATCGAGGAAGGCAAGCAGGCCGAGGGAGAGGGAGGCAGCAGCGGCGGCGGCAGCTCGAACAAGAGCTGAATGCGTCCGTTTTGAGGTTGGCTCCATGAAGTGGCCGCGGCGGGGCGCATCGCGCGCTCGGGCCGCGGCCCTTTTTTCGTTTCAGGGCTCGTCGTCGTCGAGCGTGAGCAAATACCGCTCGAGGTCGTCGAGATCTGCGTCGCCGAGGTGGCTCGTCTTGCCGTGCTGATCCGTGGCATTGCGATCGCGGAGCACGGCGCGAAGCGTGGGTGCGGAGCCGTCGTGCAGGTACGGCGCGCTCTTCCACAGCCCGCGCAGCGTCGGCGTGTCGAGCCCCGGCAGCGGGCCGCCGAGCCTCGACCCGGAGCCTGGTCCGAGCGTGCCGACGTCGTGCAGCACGTAGTTCTTGTCGGCCGCGAGCGCGCTGTCGGTGAAGCGCGGCGGCGCGTGGCAGGTCGAGCAGCCCGCCTCGGCCGAGAAGAAGATGTCCTTGCCCTTCTGGCGCGAGGCCAGGGCGGCCGGATCGTTCGATCGAAACGGGCTCTTGCCGAACGAGCCGAGCGAGGCCACGTACGAGGCGAGCGCGTCGAGCTCCGCGGACAAACCTTCCTTCGGGGCGCCGAGCGTCTGGTCGATCATCCCTGCATGGAAGACGTCGTCCGGCAGAAATCCCGTCCCGCCCATGGGGCCGCGGATGTCGTGCTCGAAGTCCTGCACCTCGTCGAAATTGGCGCTCCAGTGCAGGGGCCCGTGCGCCGTACCTGCCCGCCCGGCGAGCGGGGTCGTATTGCGCAGGCCCTCGCCTCGCTGCGTGAAATCCCAGACGAGGTTGTCCCCTTCCCCGTCGAGGTGGCAGGACGCGCAGGACATGTAGCTCGTGCGGCTCATGCGCGGGTCGCGGCTGCTGTAGAAGATCTGTTTGCCCCGTAAAACGTCTTCGAACAGCACCTCGCTGACCGCGGTCGCGATCCCGCCGAGCGGGACGGGCGGGCTCGACAGGTCGCTCACGTCGTACACGTTCACCAGGCGCGAGAGCGACGCGTGGACCCACAGGGTCTTGCCGTCTTCGCTGAGGACGAGACCGTCGGGGGCGTGGCCGACGTCGTCGATCGAGCCGGCGACGTCGAAGCTCACGGCGTCGCGCACCTCGACCCGCTCGGCGCCCTGGATCGCCACGTAGATCACGTCGCCCTCGGGGGAAAAGACGGCGGCCGAGGCGAAATCGAGGTCGTCGAACGCATACCGCCCCGCTTTTCGCTCGAACGGTGTCCCCGTCGGCCCGCCGAGCTCGATCTCGGTCAGGATCGCGCGCGCGGTCGTCTCGAAGCTCAGGGGTTTGCCCGTCCGGTACATTCCCGTCACGGTGTTCGCGCGAAGCGAGGGGACGATGGCGCGGCCGCCGTCGGGCGAGGGGACGATCTGGTTCAGGAAGCTCGGCACGCCGCTGTTGTTCGTGTCGCTGTCGAGCCCGACGTCGGGCGGGAGCAGGAGCGGCTCGCCCGCCGCGAGCGCCGCAGGGAACGCCCCGTCGATCACGGCCACGTTCGCGCCCTCGGCCGTCGCGCGCCAGCGCGTCACGAGCACCGTCCCGTCCGCGAGGGCCGCGACGCCGCGTACGTCCGGAAAAACGGGGATCTTCGAAAGGATCTTGTGGTCCTCGGCGCGGACGGCGGCAAGCTCGCCCGTGCCCGAGAGCGTCACGAAAAACACGCCTTCCCCGCGCGGATCGGCGACGACGCCGAACGGCGCGCTGCCCGGGCCGAGATCGATCTTCCCGCGCGTCTCGTCCTTGTCGAGATCGTAAAACACGACCGTGCCGTCCCCCTGACAAGCCGCCGCGAGGATCGCGCCCGAGATCGCGAGCGTGCGTGGCGCGCCGCAATTCACGAGCGATTGCGGGAGGAAGGCCGGCACATCCGCGTCGAGCCGCGCGACGTGGTCATGATCGGTATTCGCGACCCAGAGGTGGCGGTGCTTGGCGTCGAGGACGATCGTGCTCGACGTGTTCGGCCGGATCGCCATGGGCTTCCGCACCACGGCCACGCCGCGCGTGGCGACGAGCTTTTGCCCCTTGTAGATCGCGGTCGCGCCGAGGAGCCGACGGCCCGGCTCCGTATAGGTATGACAAACCATCGTGAACAACATCGCCGGCGGCACGGCCGTCCCGTCGCCGAGGTTCCAGGCGACCTCGGCGGTCGGGCCGCCCGTGATGGGGAGCGAGAAACAGACGTTTTCGCCGACGTAAGCGACCGCGGGCCCCACGATCGCGCCGAGCGCGAACGGCGCGGGCGGAGGTTTGTCCGTGGCGCCGTCGCCGCAGGAGGCGAGGGCCGCCCCGGCGAGGAAAATCGCGAGGGGAATCCCGGCGTGCGCGCGTCTCATTCTTCCTCCTCCTCCGAATAGGGCGGGGGCGGCGCCGGGAGGAAACACGGGCCGGTCTTGAACGTCGAGCGGAACTCGGTCGCCGTGGGATTGCCGTTGAAATCGACGACCCCACCGGCGGGCACGACGACCTCGTACTCGGTATCGGGCTCGAGCGGCGCGGCGGGCCAGAAATTGACGATGCCCTCCTGCCCCGAATACTGGCCCTGGATCGGCTCGGTCGTGCCGACCTTGCGGACGAGGAACGAGCCCTCCCAAAGCGATCCGAGATCGACGAACTCGCCGAACGTGAGGCCGATCCGGGTCGTGAGCGGCTGCGCCGTGGCGCCGTCGCGCGGGTTCACCATCGTCACCTCGGGGCCGCGCGTGTCGGGCATTTCGAGGAACGGCGCGACGGCGCTGCCGTGGTCCTCGTCGGCCTTGTCGTCGACGCTGAGGACCACGACGTTGCCGATCGGAATGATGGTGTCGAGGTCCCCCGTGAGGTTGAAGCGGCGGAGAAGCGTGGGCTTCGTCGGATCGGAGACGTCGACCGCCTCGGCGAAATGGCTCTCGCCGACGAACGCCACGTTCTCCTTGAGGAAGACGTATCCGCCGTTCCCGTCGGGCGCGTGGTAATCGCCGACGTACTTCGGCGCCTCGGGGTTCGAGATGTCGTAGATGATGACGCCGCCGCCGCCGGATTTGCGGGCGTACCAGGTCTTGTCGCCGTTCAAATGGCCGTGATAGGCCTCCTGGCGGACGCCGGCGCCGTCCTGGATCTCGAACGTGCCGCCCGGGATGGGCGTGGGCCGCGCCGGATCGCCGATGTCGAGCAGCGCGGTGCGCGAGCCCTCGGCGGCCATGACCGTGAGCAGGTTGCCGACGGCGAAGATCGCGCCGGCGCGCAGCGGCGGGTCGAATTTGAGCTTCGTGATCGGCACGGGTTTGGCTGGGTCGCTTGCGTCGACGACGAAGATGCCATTGTCGGCCGCGGCGACGTAGACGTACGGGGCTTGCCAGAAGACCGAGAGGACGACACGCGCGTACGCGTCGGGCCAGAAGACGCCCCGGAACGTGAGGTCGCTCGTGACCGCGGGCGCCTCGGGGTTCGAGAGATCCCAGAATTGAATGCCGTTCACGCCATTGACGACGGCCTTCCAGCCGTTCATCCGGGCAAACCCGGCCGCGTGGGTCTCGCGCATGAGCGGCGAGAAGCTCGTGCCGACTTGCGTGGGCGTGCAGGGGTCGTCGAAGCGATACGTCGATAGGCCTCCGCCGCCCCACTCGGGCGCCCAGGGCATGACGAGGTGGCCGTCGAGCATGGTGACGGTGTTGTGGTGATCCGTGTCGTCCTCGGGGCCGCCGTCGAGGAACGCGCAATTGACCCCGAGGACGTCGGTCGAATACGTCTGCGCCGGGCCGCCGGGCCCTTTCCACGAGAGAGGGCTCGCAGGGCTCGCGGGCAACGGAATCGTGGCAGGAGCCGCGCAGACGAGCCCCTCAGGCTCGTTCGACTCGTCCCCGCCGCACCCGACGAGCGCGATCACGCCGAGCACGGGCCAAACACGGCGGGCCCATCCGATGACATCGTATTTTTGCATGCCGCTGCCTCCGAAACTCCCCGAGGAGAACATCGGAAGGGTCCGGAGGCGTCAACGAAGTATCGGGGGTTTGGGGGCAAAGCCCCCGAGCGGGTCAGCGACGACGCGTCGGGGCCGCGTTCCGGGCGACCTCGCGCGAGAAAATCGCGGCGCGCAGGGTCCGCTTCGTGACGAAGCCGGAGAGGTCGATGCCGAGCTCGACGATGGTCTGGGCGACGGCGGGGCGGATGCCGCTGATGACCGCATCGGCGCCGAGCAGGCGAATGGCGCGCACGATGCTCATCAGGTGATCGGCCGTGTGGGTCTCGATCGTCTCGAGGCCCGTGAGGTCGAGGACGACGCTCGCGACCTGCCGATCGACGATGGCCTCGAGCAGGCGGTGCATGATCTCCACGGCGCGGGTCTGGGTCATCGCGCCGACGATGGGGACCGCGAGCACGCCCTCGGCCACTTCGAGCAGCGGGGCGGAGAGCGTGAGGATCTCCTGGTGCTGGGTCTCGATGATGCCGAGCTTCTGGTCGAGCTCCTCGACGAGCGCGGCCTTGGCCTCGGCCTGCCGGAACGCCTCGACGGCGCGACGCTCGACCTCGCCCGCCGCCTCTTCGAGCTTGCGCTGGGTCTCGAGGCGCGTCGTGACGTCGACCGCGCAGCCGAGCACGTGCACCTCGCCGCTCGGCCGGACGAGCGGGCGCTTCGTCGTCTGGTACCAGCGCAGCTCCCCCGTGTGCCAGTGGATCTCCTCCTCGACCGTGCGCTCTTCGAGCGTGGCGAGGACGTGCTGGTCGACGTTCAGGAAGCCCTCGGCCACCGCATACTCGCTCAGGGCGCGCTCGTGCTGGCCGACGATCTCCTCGGCCGTCTTGCCGAAGACGTCGGCGAAGGCCTTGTTCGCGAGCAGGAACGTGCCGCGCTCGTCCTTCACGAAGATCAGGTTCGGATCGCTGTCGATGACCTGACGGATGAAATCTTGTTGTTCGCGCAGATCCCGCTCGGCGCGGAGCTGCTCGGTGACGTCCTGCCCCACGCAGAGGACGAGGCGCTCCTCGGGCCCCTCGCCGTCGACGGGGACGAGGTGAAAGAACATCGAGCGCGTGCCGAGCGCCGTCGGCACGTCGCTGGTGATGATCTCCTCGGTGCCGGTGGCGAGGACACGCGCCTCGACCTCGCGCGCGAAGTCGGCGTCGGCCGGGTCGATCAAGAGCGCGCGCGTGCCGCTCTCGCGCTCCTGCTTGGCGGCGGCGCCGAGCAAGCGAGCGCGCGTCTCGTTGGAGAAAACGCTGCGGCCCTCGGCGTCGATGAGCGAGACCGTCACGGGCAGGCGATCGAGGATGCGGCGCAGGAGCGTCGCGGGGAGCCGGTCGTCCCTCGATCGGGGCGCGGGCTCGCGCGCGGGTTGCACGGCGCGCGCATGCACGAGCGCGGCGAGCGTGTCGCCGTCGGGCACGGGCACGATCGTGACGGCGTGGTGTGACGCGCGGGCCTCGAACGTGACGTCGGCGCGCGTGGTTTCGCCCGAAAGCACCTTCGCGAGGGCGGCGGCGAGGGAAGGCTCGGTGAGCGGGGAATCAGCGAACGTCGTGGTCCAGGCCGCGTTGGCCTTCTGGACCCGGAGGGCTCGATCGACGATGGCGATCGGTTCGGGGAAGACGCCAAGCGCCGCATCCGAAAGGCGACCGTCGTTCATGGCTCCATGGCGCGAACGTGCATGACGTCGACGAGCTCGCCGCGTGCCCCCGCTGGCCGCACGCGATGGTTGGAAGGGGTCCCCGCGACACAGCGTGCGCCGCGCGCGGTGATGATCGCCCTCGCGGGCAAGGAAGGTCAAGCATGATGGAGGATTGAAGAAGCGGCAACTCAGGAGCGAGCGATCGAGCCGAGGAACGGCGCGAGGAAGGACTCCGACGCGGAGATGATCCGAGGGAGCGACGCGACGAGCTCGTGTCCGTCGTCGAGCTCGTGGAGCGCGACGTGGCGGCGTCCGTGGGCGAAATCGCGCGAGCGATCGATCGAGACGACATCGTCGCGCGTGCCGTGAAGAACGAGCGTCGGGACGCGCACGTCGGGGAGCGCGCCGTCGTTGCCGTCCACGGCTTCGAGGTCCTGGAAAAACCCGTAATCGATGCGGGCCTTGCCGCCCGTCGTGAGGTCGTCGACCTCGAGGAAGCCGGTCTCGGCCCAGCGCGCCATGCCCTCTTCGCCGAGGCGCGCGCGCCATCGACGCGAGAGATCGAAGGCGGGCGCGAGGAGCACGAGGGACGCGACGCGCGCGTCGATCTCGGCCACGCGGCTCGCGACGAGGCCGCCGAGGCTCGAACCGAAGAGGACGGCGCGATCTCGATCGCCGCCGATGCGACGGCGAACCTCCGCGATCATCGCGGAGACGCGCAGGTGCTCGAACGAGGGCAAACGCAGGTCGAGGCACTCGACGTCGATGCCGCGGCGGCCGTAGTGCTCGGCGACGGCGACGCCCTTCTTGGAGCGGGGTCCGGAGGCGAAGCCGTGCAGGTAGAGGAAACGCGCGGTGGTCACGCCGAGATCGTAGCGCGGCGCTCGTCTCGCGTCCTTCGGCGCGCCTTCGTCCAGCCGCCGAGGTCTTCTTCGAGGGCGCGCGCGACGGCGATGGTGAGCGCGTCGGCGTTGCGCCGGCCCACGACCTGCACGCCGAGGGGCAAGCCGCTGTCGTCGAAGCCCGCGGGCACCTGCGTGACGGGGAAACCGAGCACGTTGAAGAGGGCCGTGCAGACGAAGTCGAGGGGCGTGAGGAGCGGCTCCCAGTGGCGCGGCGCCGAGCGCGTGTACGTCGGATGCAGGAGGATGCCGCGCGGGCCGAGCTCGGCTTCGAGCTCCTCGCGCAGCCGTTTGCCCGCGGTCGAATAGGTGGCGATCGGCGCGGGCACGCTCTTCAGGAGCGCCTCGACGCCCGCGACGATGAGGGCCTGCACCGTGTGCGGCGCCGAGGGGAACGGCGCGCGGAGAAGCTCGCGCACGATGCGGATCGGGCGGCCGTTGCCGAGGACCTCGCCGTACGTCAGCGCGCCGGCCTCTTCCTCCATCATCGCGGTCCAGATGAAGAGCGCCTTTTCGAGGCCTCGCGTGCGAAGCTCGGCGATACGCGCGCCGCGGGCTTCGAGCGCCGCCGCCGCGCGACGCACGGCCTGCCGCTTGCTCGGACGGATGCGCGCGGCGCCGGTCGATTCGAGCGGGTAGACGGTGACGCCACGCAGGTCGATGCGGCCCGGATCCCCTTCGAGATCCCGCTCGGCCATGAGGCCGAGCAGCGGCCAGAGGTCCTCGGCGCGGCGGGTCATGGGGCCCGTGCAGAGGAACGTGTCGAGCGCGCCGGGCACGTCGGGCCAGTAGCCCTTGTTCGAGACGAGGCCGCCGGTGGGCTTGTGGCCGAACACGCCGCACATCGCGGCGGGGATGCGGATCGAGCCTGCGATGTCGGAGCCGATGCCGAACGGAGACGCGCCGGCCGCGAGGATCGCGGCCTCGCCGCCGCTCGATCCGCCGGGGATGCGCGAGAGATCCCAGGGGTTGTTCGTGCGGCCGTAGACGCGGTTGTCGGTCTCGAGCCAGAGGCCGCCCTCGGGCATGTTCGTCACGCCGAGGACGATCGCGCCGGCCTCACGCACGCGGCGCACGACGCGGGCGTCCTGTTCGGCGCGCAGGTGCTTGCGGGCGAAGACGCCCGCGGTGTGCGGCATGCCAAGGACGGCGATGCCCTCTTTCACCGTGCAAGGGACGCCGAAGAGCGGCGGGAGCGGCTCGCTCGTGCGGTTCCGCGCGAGTTTGTCCGCGGCGTCCCTCGCCTCCCGCCGCGCGAGCTCGAACCGATCGGCGACGACGGCGTTGAGGGCGGGGTTTTCCGCCTCGATGCGCGCGATGTAGAGGTCGACGAGATCGACCGGCGAGAGGTTTCCTTCACGCACGAGCGACGCGTGCTTCTGGGCGGAGGCGGAGAGCAGCTCGTCGGATCCGGCGAACGACATGGAGGCGGGATACTAAAGCAGATGGTGTCCGCCAGGGGTCCGCCATGGCGGCGCCCCCTCGCGGCGAGCGGTTCTCCCGACGAACCCTCACGAAACCAGGGGAATTCGAGGCGGCACAGCGCTCGCTTTGCGACGGCGCTCGTGAACGCCAAAGCCCCCCAGCCCGATCTCGACGCCCTGCTCGCGGCCCACTTCGGCTTCGCGGAGCTCCGGCCCTTCCAGCGCGAGGCGATCGGCGCGCTCCTCGCCGAACACGAAGAGGGCCGCGTGCTGCTCGTCGCGCCCACCGGGGGCGGCAAATCGCTGTGTTACCAGCTCCCCGCGCTCGCGCTGCCCGGCACGGCGCTCGTCGTCTCGCCGCTCGTCGCGCTCATGGAGGATCAGGTCCGCGGCCTCGAAGCGCGCGGGATCCCGGCGACGTATTTCGCGTCGACGCTCCCGCCCGAGGAGAACGGCCGCCGCCTCGCCGCGCTGCGCCGGGGCGCCTTCAAGCTCGTGTACGCGGCGCCCGAGCGGCTCGGGCACGCGGGGCTCGGCGCGGCGCTCGCCGCGGCGGGCACGTCGCTCGTGGCGATCGACGAGGCGCACTGCATCGTGCAATGGGGTCACGACTTCCGGCCCGATTACCTGCGCATCGGCGAGACCCTCGCCCAGCGCGGCAAGGCCCGCATGATCGCCTGCACGGCGACGGCGACGCGGGCCGCGCGCGGGGAGATCGTGCGGCGGCTCGGCTGGGATCCGCGGAAGGTCGTCACCGTGCTGCGGGGGTTTTTCCGACCGAACCTCACGCTCCGCGTGGCGCGAGCGCGGGCCCCGCGCGAGGTGCTCGCCGAGGTGCGGCGCGCGCTCGCCGAGGCGCTCGCCGGGCCCGGCGCGGGCATCGTGTACACGGCGACGCGCAAATCGGCCGAGGCCCTCGCGGCGGCGCTGCGCCAGGACGGGTGGGACGCGCCCGCCTACCACGGAGGGACGGCTGCTGCGGAACGCGCGCGGATCTCCGCGGCGTTCGCGGCCCGCGAGACGCGCGTGCTCGTCGCGACGAACGCGTTCGGCATGGGCGTCGATCGTCCCGACGTACGGATCGTCGTGCACGCGGAGGCGCCCGGCTCGCTGGAGGCGTACTACCAGGAGGTCGGACGCGCGGGGCGCGACGGCCTCGACGCGCGCGGCCTGCTCCTCGTGACGCCGAAGGACCTCGCGCTCCGGCGCAGGCTCTGCCGCCTCGGCCCCGACGGCGCGCTCGCGACGCGCGCGGAGGCCTCACGCGCGCTCGGGCGCCTCGCGGAGCTCGTGCGGTACATCGACGGCAAGAGCTGTCGCCACCGGATCTTGCTCCGGCATTTCGGCGACGATCCACGCGTGATCGACGGCGGCTGCGGGCGCTGCGACGTCTGCGTCGAGGCCGAGGCTCCCGACACGGTGCGAGATCCGCCGCGCTTCGAGGACGAACCCGAGCCGCCGCCGAAAGAAGCACCCCCGAGAGAGCCTACCTCGCCCACGAAACGGCTCGAGCTCGCCGCGCCCGCGGGCGTGCCTCCGGAGCTCTTCGAGGCGCTGCGCCGCTACCGGCGGGCGCGCGCGCTCGCGCTCGGCGTCCCCGCGTACGTGGTCGCGCCGAACCGCGCGCTCGTGGAGATGGCGATGCTACGGCCGGCCTCGACCGAGGAGCTGCTCGGCGTCCGCGGCATGGGAAAGGGCCGGGTCGCGGCGCACGGACAGGGTTTTTTGCGGGTGATCGGCGGGGAGGCCGTCGAGGCGTGAGCGCGCGCGTCGGGCTTCGGCTACTCGGCGTCGCCGGAGGCCTCCACGGGAGCCGGGAGCCGGGCGAGCGCGCGGCGCGCCCGATCGGAGAGCTCGACGGCGAGCCTGTACATGACGGGCAGGACCACGAGCGAGAGCAGCGCGGCCGACACGGTGCCGCCCACGATGACGACCGCGATCGGACGCTGCGTCTCCGCGCCCATCGCCTTCGACACGGCCGCCGGCAAGAGCCCGAGCGCCGCGAGCGCCGCCGTCATCAGCACCGCCCGGAGGCGATCCTTTGCCCCTTCCATCACCGCCTCGTCGAGGCCGAGGCCCTGGGCCCTGCGCTCGACGATCGCCGAGAGCACGAGCACGCCGTTCAGCGAGGCCTGCCCCACGAGCGCGATGAACCCGACGGCCGCCGCGATCGAGACCGGCATGTCGAAGGCCCAGAGCGCGACGGCCCCGCCCACGAGCGCGAACGGCACGTTAAGCAGCACGAGGACCGCGAGCGGCATCGACCGGAACGCGTTGAACAGGAGCCCCAGCGTGATCAGGAGCGCCAAGGGCAGGACGAGCGCGAGCCTGTGCATCGCGCGCTCCTTCGATTCGAACTCCCCTCCCCACTCGACGCTCATCCCGCTCTCGAGCGGCACCTTCGCCTCCACCGCCTTGCGCGCGTCGTCCACGAACGACCCGAGATCCCGCCCGCGCACGTTCATGCGCACGCCGATGTACCGCTGCCCGTTCTCGCGGTTGATCGAGGCGCGCCCGTAATCCACGGCGATCTCGCCGAGCGACGAGAGGGGCACGAGCGCGCCCGAGGACGTCGGCACGCGCAGGTTCTCGATCTGCTCGAGCGAATCCCGCGAAGCCTCGGGGAAACGAATCACGACGTCGAAGGATCGATCGCCCTCCCAGAGCTTGCCGACGGCGCGCCCTCCGAGCGCGGTGGACACGAAGCCCTGCACGTCCTCCATCGACAAACCGTAGCGCCCGAGCGCCTCGCGGCTCGGCCGGATGCGGACCTGCGGGACCTCGCCGCTCTTGACGATGCCGAGGTCAGCGATGCCCGGCACGTCGGCGAGCGCGCGCTTCGCGTTCTCGGCGGCCTCCTGGAGCCTGGGCATGTCGTCGCCGTAGATCTTCAGCGCCACCTGCCCGAACTGACCCGAGATGTTCTCGTTCACGTTGTCGCGGATGGGCTGGGAGAAGTTCACCTCGAGCCCGGGGACGACCGAGAGCGAGGCCTGCATCTTGGCGATGAGGGCTCCGAGCGTGGGCGCGTCCGGCCCCCACTCCGTCGCGGGCTTGAGCTTCACGAACATCTCGAGGTTGTTCGACATCGTCGGATCGGTGCCGTCCTCGGGACGGCCGAGCTGGCTCACGCGCGCCTCGACCTCCGGGAACGCGTCGACGATCTTGGCGACGATCGGCGCGAGCCTGCGCCCCTCGCTGAGGGAAACGTTGGAAGGCAAAGTAAATGTCAGGTAGAGCGCCCCCTCGTTGAGCTCGGGCAAGAACTCGCTCCCGCGTCGCGCGAGGAGAACCCCGCTCGCGCCGAGCGAGGCCATCGCGAGGAGCAGGACCGCGAGCGGACGGCGCAAGGACGCGCGCAGCGCCGGCACGTAAAGCCGCGCCGCCCAGCGCAGCACGGGCGACTCGCGATGCGGCCTCGGCTTGCGGTAAGCAAACGTCGCCAGCACGGGCACGAGCGTGATCGAGAAGAGCAGGCTGCCCACGAGCGCCGCGACCACGGTGTGCGCGAGCGGCGCAAAGATCCGGCCCTCGACGCGTTGCAGGAGGAAGATCGGCAGGTACGCCGCGATGATGATCAGGAGCGAGAACACGGTCGGACGAACCACGTCCCCGACGGCCCGCTCGATGCGCTCCCGCGCGCTCGAAGGCGCCTCCGAGGGGGCGTGGTGCGACATGCGATGCACGATCGACTCGACGATCACCACCGCGCCGTCGACGATGATCCCGAAGTCCACGGCGCCCATGGAGATGAGGTTCGCGCTCATGCCCCGCGCCTTCAGGTAGATGAAGGCCGAGAGCAGGGACATCGGGATCACGCTCGCCACGATGAGCGCCGCGCGCAGGTCGAGCAGCACCACGAAGAGCACGAGCACGACGAGCACGGCGCCCTCGGCGAGGTTCCTCGCCACGGTGTCGAGCGTCTTCGACACGAGCTCGGTGCGATCGTAGAAGGTCCAGATCTTCACGCCGTGCGGCAGGACCTTGCCGTTCAGCTCGTCGATCTTGGCGCGCACCGCGGCGAGCACCTCGCTCGGGTTCTCCCCGCGCCGCATGAGGATGATGCCCTCGACCGCGTCCGGATCGTCCGCGCGCCCCACGATGCCCTGCCGCGGCGTCCACCCTTCCTGCACGCTCGCGAGGTCCGAGAGGTAGATCGGCGTGCCGCCGCGGGTCGTCACCGCGATCCGGCCGATGTCCGTGGGGCCGGAGAACAGGCCCTCGCTGCGGATCACGAGCGCCTCGGCGCCGCGCTCCACGATGCCGCCGGACGCGTTCTCCGACGAGGCTTCGAGCGCACGCACGAGCTCGCTCATGCCGACGCCCTTGGCCGCCATGGCCCCGGGATCCGGGTGGACCTGGATCTCACGCACGAGGCCGCCGTAGCTCACGACGTCGGCCACGCCCTGCACGCGGAGCAGGCGCGGGCGCACCACCCAGTCCTGCACCGTGCGCAGCTCGAGCGGGTCGCGCTTCTCCGACGACAGCGTGTACCGGTAGATCTCGCCGATCGGCGTGGAGAGCGAGCCGAGCTCGGGGCGCACGCCTTCGGGCAGCTCGGCGTTGCGGAGCCGCTCCGTCGTTTGCGCGCGAGCGAAGATCGGGTCGACGCCGTCGCCGAACGTGAGCGTCACGAACGACAAACCGAAGAGGTTGATCGCGCGAACGCGCACGAGCCCCGGCGTGCCGTTGACGGCGCGCTCGATGGGGACGGAGACCTGACGCTCCATCTCCTCCGCGGGTTGCCCGGCGTAGAGCGTGATGACGTTGACCTGGGTGTCGGTCGGATCGGGGAACGCCTCGATGGTGACCCCCGTGAACGCCCAGGCCCCGAAGGCGGCCACGATCAAGGTGACGAGCAGGACGGCGCCGCGATGACGGAGCGCCGCGGCCACGATTTTCTCGAACACGGCTCACCCCTCGACGTCGAGCGCGTTGAGCAAGAGGAGCGCGCCGCTGCTCACCACGCGCTCGCCGGGACGAACGCCGGAGAGGATCTCCGCGCGCTCCTTCGATTGACGCCCGACCTCCACCTGGCGCCGCTGGAACGTGCCCGGCGTGGTCTCCACGAACACGATCGACCGCGCGCCGTCGCTCACGATCGCCGACGCCGGGACCCCCACGATCTGCGCCTCGCCGGGCGGCTTGAAGAGCACGCTCACGAAGGCGTTCGGCCGCAGCGCCTTTCGATCGTTCTTCACGCGCACGCGCACGGGCACGGTTTGTCGGTCTGGATCGACCACGTCCGACACGGACTCGATGGTCCCGCTGATCCCGGCCTCCGCGCCGTCCGGAAAGCGGATCTCGGCCGTGCGGCCCGGCGTGAGCGCGGCCGCGTCCCGCTGCGCGACGTCGGCGAGCACCAGCACTTCGCCGAGCTCGGCCACCGTGGCGATGGGTTTGTCCCCGTCCGGCCCGACCTGCTTGCCCGGCGTCGCATCGAGCTGCACCACGGTCCCGGCCCGGTTCGCGAGCACCCAGTACGACGTGGCGCCGGCCGTCTTGATCGACAGGCTGCGGATCTTCTCGGCCGCCGCCTGCGCCGCGAGGCGCGCCTCGTCGAGCTCGCTCTGCGCCACCGTCAGCTCGTTCTGCGACGCCGCGCGCGCCTCGACGAGCTTCTCGATCCGCTCGACGACGGCCTTGCGCGTCTTGATCGCGAGCTCCGCGGCGCGCCGCTCGTGCTGGAGCGTCGGCAGATCCGCGGTGCGCACCTCGATCAGCCGATCCCCCTCGGCGACGCGATCGCCGAGCCGCACGTTGACCGTCACCACGCGCCCCGCGAGCGGCGCGAAGCTCGGCGCCGTCATGCTCTCCACCGTGGAGACGCGCGCCGTCACCGGTGGCAGGGGCAAGGGCTCGCCCGCGGCGGCCTCCGTGGTCCCGAACTTCATCGGCCCCGGCGCGGCCGGATCGAGCTTCACGGCGTCCTCGGCCGCCGAGAACGGCGGTCGCGCCTTCTCCTGCGGGCTGCCGTGGCATGCGACGCCCGTCGCGCAGAGCAGCACGAGCGAAAGGGAGAGGGTTCGTCGGGGGCTTCGTGCAGATTGGTTCATCGTGGGTCCTCGTTCGTCTTTCCAAGCTCGGCGGCGATCTCGAGCGCCGCATCGAAGGCCTCGGCGAAGCTCTGGGCCTCGGCGACGACGAGCTCGCTCACCGTGCGCCGGGCCTGGATCACGTCCGTGAGCGGCAAGAGCCGTTTTTCCGCCGCGCGCGCGAGCTCCGTCAGCGTCCCCTCCGCGCGCGGCAGGATCTCCTCCGACAGCGAGCGCTGGCGCTTCTTCTGCGTGGAGAGCTGCTGCTCGAGCACGGGCAGCCGCGAGCGGCTCGTCTCCAGGGTCTTCTGCCGCTCGGCCGCGGCGCGCGTGCGCTTCGCCTCCGCGGCCGCGAGCTCCGCCTGCCCATGATCGAAGATCGGCAGCGGGATGCTGACGCTCACGTTGAGGCTGTTCAGCTGGTTGCCCGAGATGACGAACTGATCACGCATGTAGCCGACGCGCACCGTGGGATCGGGGATCGCCTGCGCCTTCGCCCATCGCGCCTCCGCCGACGCGGCCTCGCCGTACGCCGCGAGCGCGCGCACGTCGGGCCTGTCCTCGACGCGCCCGGCGGCGCCCGCGCGTGCGATCCAGCGCGCGAGGAACGCTCGCGCCGCGCCTGCGTCCGCGAAGGGCTCGCAGGGCGCGCCGAGCGTCGCCGTGCAGGCGGCGAGCGCCGCGCTCACCTCGCTCTCGGCCGATCGAACGTCCTGCTCCAGGCGGCTCGCCTCGATCTTGAGCCGCTCGACGTCGAGCCCCGACGCGAAGTCGGCCGCGAGGCGCGCCTCGCCGAGCTCGGCCTGCTTGCGCCCCTCGTCGGCCATGCGCCGCAGGCCTTCGAGCCGCATCGTCGTGGCGGCCAGGACGCCGAGCGTCCGCGCGAGCGAGAGCGCCCGCCCGCGCACGTCCGCGGAGAGGCCCGCCCGCGCCGCGCGTTCGAGCGCGCGCGCCCGATCCTCGAGCGGCCCGCGCTTGCCGATCGGGAACGTGTACGCGAGCGAGACGCCGTAGTTCGGCACCTGCGTCATCGGCGACGAGAGCCCCGCGGGGTTCGTCGGTCCGATCGGGATCGTCCCCCAGCTCGCTTCGAGCGTGGGGTTCGGCAAGGTCCGGGCCTTCTTCACCTCGGCCGCGGCCAGATCCACCTCGAGTGAAGCGCTCTCCACGCCTCGCGCACGAGCGCGCACGAGCGCCTCGAGGGATCCGAGATCGAGCTCGGCGCTGGGACGAAGCGCGCCCTTCTCCGGCGCGCTCGCGGCGCCCGCGGCGGAGGCGAACGGCAAGCACGCGGCGAACGTGAGCGCCGCGCAGAGCCATGTTTTCCGATGGGCCATGCTCATCGAGGTACCGTCTAAGGCCCTCGGCCCGGCCGAGCATGAACGGCCGATGAAGATTCCTTCAGCCTCCTCGTGCGCCCGAGGCGGAAGATGAAGCGCAGATGAAGAAGTCTTCATACGCGCGCTCGCGTCGCCGCTGGAAAACCGCGGGATCGAGGCGAAACGCGGCGCGCCTGCGAACGGCGCTCGCGCGGCTCCAGGCTAAGCTCGTCCCTCGATGAAAATCCTCGTCGTGGAGGACAACAAGAAGCTCGCCAGCTTCTTGTCTCGGGCGCTCAGCGAAGAGGGCTACGCCGTCGACGTGGTCGCCGACGGGGCCACGGCGATCCAGCAGATCCAGGCGCTCTCCTACGATCTCGTGATCCTCGACTGGATGCTCCCCGAAATGGACGGCCTCTCGGTTTGTCGCACCGTACGGCAGCGAGGCTGCCAGGTGCCGATCCTCATGCTCACGGCGCGCGCCGAGGTCCCCGAGCGGATCGCCGGCCTCGACGCTGGCGCCGACGACTACCTGGCCAAACCCTTCGATCTCGGCGAGCTGCTCGCGCGCGTCCGGGCGCGTGGCCGACGCGCGTCGTTCGTCGACACCGTCCTCCGCGTGGGCCCGCTCGTCGTCGACCGCGCCGATCGCCGCGCCACGGTGGACGGGCGCCGGCTCGATCTCACGCCGCGCGAGTTCGCGCTCGTCGCCTATCTCGCGCGCGAGGCGGGCCGCGTCGTGCCGCGAACCGAGCTGCTCGCGAAGGTCTGGGAGACGAGCTTCGATCCCGGCTCGAACGTGGTCGAGGTGCACGTGAAGAACATCCGCGAGAAGCTCGGCCCGAGCGCCTCGCTCATCGAGACGGTGCGCGGGATCGGCTATCGCCTCTCGCCGAGCGGATCATGAAGCTCAAGAATCGCTTGAGCCTCGCCGTCACGGTCGTCAGCGCCGCGACGCTGCTCACCTCGTTCCTCACGGTCTACGTCCTCGTGCGCCGCGACGAGACACGCGACCTCGACCTCGCCCTCGTCGCGCAGGCGCACGCGCTCGCGCAGATCGCGGACGCGAAGAACCCGGGCCGGCCCGTGGTGCTCGACGGCGTCGCCGAGGTGCCCGAGAGCCTGCGCCCGACCCAGCGCTACATCGCGGTCTACGACGAGCGCGGCGCGCTCCTCTCGGCGACGACGAACTTCGGCAGCGAGGTGCCGACCTTCGAAACCCTCGAAGCATCGACTGGCTTGCCCACGGACGGCGTGCCGGTCGATCTCGACGTGAGCGGCAAGGCCCTCCGCGGCGTCACGGTGCCTGTCGGAGACGGGGGCGCTGCGCTGCTCTACGCCGCCTCGCGCCGGACCGTCGACGAGGACGCGAGCTTTCTGCACCGCACCCTCGGCGTGCTGTTCCTCTCGGCGACCATCGCGACCGCGCTCTTCTCCCGCTGGCTCGGCGGTCGCCTCGCGGTGGACGTGCACGCGATCGCCCGCGTGGCGCGCGAGGTCGAGCGCGGCAACCTCGAAGCGCGCGTCGGCGAGAGCGCCCGCGGCAGCACCGAGACGCGCGCGCTCGCGGCCGATCTCGACCACATGATCGAGCACCTCGGCGCGCTCGTCGCCGCGCAGCGCCTCTTCGTCTCGCACGCGGCGCACGAGCTCCGCTCCCCGCTCTCCACGCTGCGGGGCGAGCTCCAGCTCGCGCTGCGCAGGCCCCGCGACGCCGCCGGCTACCAGCGCACGATCGAGGAGGCGCTCGTCGACGTCGAGGCCCTCTCGCGCCTCTCCGAGGATCTGCTCACGCTCGCGCGCGTGCAGGCTCCGCGCTCGCAGGGCGCCGAGGTCGTCGCCATCGGAGACATCGTCGCCGAGGCGCTCCGCCTTGCGCGCGGACCTGCCGAAGCGCGGCGCGTCTCGCTCGAACAGGCCTCAGGGAACACGAGCGCCACGCCGCTGCTCGTCCGCGGGGATCGAAGCGAGATCGTCCGCGCGCTCCGGAACCTCGTCGACAACGCGGTCGCGCATGGCCCCGCGGAGGCGCCCGTCCTCACGACGACCACGCGCCGCGACGCCTCCGTGGAGATCGCCGTGATCGATCGCGGCCCCGGGGTCGCGAAGGAGGACGAGCCCCACATCTTCGAGCCGTTCTATCGCGGCACGAGGGACCGCGGCGACGACCGCCCCGGCGCCGGTCTCGGCCTCGCCATCGCGCGTGGCATCGCGCGAAACCTCGGCGGCGACGTGTGGCTCGATCGGAGCCATGAGGGCGGCGCGCGGTTCGTCCTTTCGCTCCCCGCGCTCTCCGACGCCGAGGCCTGACAGCACGAGCTCGACCGCTTCTGCGGTATGTCGGGACGATCGCAACACGGCCCTTTCCGGAAATCTTTTCGCAGCACGATGTTTCGTGCACGAACAAGATTGACGCAACGCATCGACATGCTACCCGGACACGAGCCGATCGACCGTTCGCTGCACGCGCCTGCCAAGCTCATTGGCGGACGGCGCGCGCCACCGAGGAGGCCCCCGTGTCGAACCCGCAAGCAAGCCAGAATCGCTATCGAGCCGACCTCCGCGAGATGAAGTTTTTGCTCTTCGAGCAATTCCGTCTGGGCGACATCCTCGGACGCGCACCCTTCGAGGCCTGGGGGGTCGAAGAGATCTCGATGGTGCTGGACGAGACGTACAAGTTCGCCTGCGACGTGCTCGGGCCGCTGAACGCGGTGGGTGACCACGCCGGGTGTCGCCTCGAAGGCGGACGCGTCTACACGCCCGAGGGCTTCAAGACCGCGTGGACGAAGCTCTACGAGGCGGGCTGGAAGAACGTCTCGGTCAACCCCGAATGGGGCGGCCAGGGCGCGCCGCACGCGGTCTACGCGCTCGTCGAGGAGCTGCTCTCGGGCGCGAACACGGCGTTCAACATGTACCCCGGCCTCGCGCACGGCGCGGCCGAGGTGATCCAGCTCTTCGGGACGGCGCGGCAGAAGTCGCTCTTCCTGCCGCCCCTCTACGGCGGCAGCTGGGGCGGGACGATGTGCCTCACGGAGCCGCACGCGGGCTCGGACGTGGGCTCGTCGCGCACGACGGCGAAGAAGCTCGAAGACGGCCGCTACCAGATCCGCGGGACGAAGATCTTCATCTCCGGCGGCGATCACGACATGGCCGACAACATCGTGCACCTCGTGCTCGCGCGCGTGGAAGGCGCTCCGCCCGGCACGAAGGGCCTTTCGCTCTTCATCGTGCCACGCCTCCGCGTGAAGGAAGACGGCACGATCGAGGGCTCGAACGACGTCGCCGTCGGCAGCATCGAGCACAAGATGGGCATCAACGGCTCGGCGACGTGCGTGCTCAACTTCGGCGAGAACGACGGGTGTATCGGCGAGCTCGTGGGCGAGGTCGAGAACCACGGCATGGCCCAGATGTTCAAGATGATGAACGGCGCGCGCATCGCCGTGGGCGTGCAAGGCGTGGCCGTCGCGTCGAGCGCCTTCCTCAACGCGCTCGACTACGCGCGCGACCGCAAGCAAGGCCCGTCGATCGACCACTGGAAGGATCCGACGGCGCCGCGCGTGCCGATCGTCGAGCACGCGGACGTGCGGCGGATGCTGCTCGAGATGAAGGCGAAGGTGGAGGGCATCCGCGCGCTCATCGTGAAGCTCGCGCTGCACCAGGACCAGGTGCACGTCCACCAGGGCTCCGACGATCAGAAGGCCCAGTACCACCAGGGCCAGGTCGATCTGCTCGTGCCGCTCGTGAAGGCGTACGGCTCGGATCAAGCCTTCCGCGTCTGCGAGATGGCGATCCAGACCTACGGCGGCGCCGGGTACATCAAGGACTACCCCGTCGAGCAGTACTGCCGCGACGCGAAGATCTTCTCGATCTACGAGGGGACGAACCACATCCAGGCGATGGATCTCGTGGGCCGCAAGCTCGCGCAGCGCGGCGGGCAGAACCTGCAGGAGTTCCTCGGCGACGTGGCCGCGTTCGTTCAAAAGAACCAGGGTCACCCGACGGTCGGGCCCTACCTCGCGGAGCTCGGCGCCGCGCAGGAGGCGCTCGCGGGCACGGCGATGCGGATGCTCACGTGGTTCCAGACGGGCCGCATGGCGATGGTGCCGCTCGCCGCGAATCGCTTCCTCGAGATGATGAGCATCGTCGCCGTGGGCTGGCTCTTGCTCGAAGGCGCCGTGCTCGCCTCGGAGAAGGCCGCCTCGCTCCCGAACGACGAGTCGTCCGCGCGCGATCGCGCCTTCTACGAGGGCAAGCGCCACGCGGCCGCCTACTACGCGCGCCACGTCCTGCCCGAGGTGCGCTCCCACGCCGAGATCCTCGGTCGCGAGGATCGCTCGCCGCTCGACATCCCCACCGACGCGTTCGCCACGCTCTGATCGTCGTTCCCCGTGCGCGGGGGCTACGCCCGGACAACCCGAGCTACGCCCCCGAACAGCCGTCGATGCTCGGGGGCGGCCCGCTTCTCTGCCCTATAAAAACCCCCTTCGCGGCCGTATGCTTTCGGCCGTCATGAAGCCGCAGGTGCACGAGACGATCGAGGAGCAGGGGGAGCCGCTCGTGCCCGCGGGCGAGCCCATCCCCGGCCTCGTCGGGATCTTCTCGTGCAAGTCCCCGCAGTTCGTCCCGCTCGCCCTGTCGCGCGGGCCCATCGAGCTCGGCCGGACCACGCATGGCGCCCTGCTCGACGACGACCGCCTCTCCCGGCTCCACGTACGCGTCGAGCACGAGCACGGGCGGTTCGTCGTGACAGACCTCGGGAGCCGCAACGGTACCTACGTCGACGGCGCGCGCGTGCAGGGCACCGCGACGTTCGACGCGCCCCGCGTGCTCCGCATCGGCCGGACGATCTTGATGTTCGTCGCCGATGCGCGCCCGTACCAGCAAGGGACGGTGACGACGCGGAACGACATGATCGTGGGCCCGCGCCTCGCCGACGCGCTCGCGCGGGTGGCCCGGTCGGCGACGCTCGGCAGCATGCTGCTCGTCACGGGCGAGAGCGGCTCGGGCAAGGAGCTCGCGGCGCGCCATTTTCACGGGGCCTCGCCCCGCGGGGCCGGACCGTTCGTCGCCGTGAACTGCGCGACCATCCCCGTGGGCGTCGCCGAGCGCCTGCTCTTCGGCGCCCGCAAAGGCGCGTACTCGGGCGCGACGAGCGACGCCGAGGGGTACGCGCAGGCCGCGCATGGCGGCACGCTCTTCCTCGACGAGATCGCCGAGCTCGAGAGCGGCGTGCAGCCGAAGCTCCTGCGCCTGCTCGAGGTGGGCGAGATCCTGCCGCTCGGCGCGAGCCGGCCCGTGAAGGTCGACATCCACGTGGTCGGCGCGACGCTGAAGAGCCTGCGCGCCGAGGCCGCGAAGGGCCGCTTCCGCGAGGACCTCTACTACCGCATCGGCAACCCCGAGGTGCGCCTGCCGCCGCTGCGCGAGCGGCTCGAAGAGATGCCGTGGTTGATCCGCGCGACGCTCCAGAAATCGGGCGCGGCGCTCGAACCGCACCCGCTGCTCGTCGAGGCCTGCGCTCTCCGAGCCTGGCCCGGCAACGTCCGCGAGCTCTCCCACGAGCTCCGGCAGGCCGCGGAGAACGCGCTCGCCGCGGGCCGGACCGTCGTCGAGCCCAACGATCTCGACGCCTCGGCTGGCCTCGCGCTCGCCGAGGATAACGAGTCGGGGCCGCAGAACGCGTCGAAGCCGAGCGACGAGCGGATCGCGGAGGTCCTGCGCCGCGAAGGCGGGAACGTGTCAGCCGCGGCGCGCGCGCTCGGGATGCACCGGACCCAGCTCCGGCGCTGGATCGCGCGGCGGGGCGGCTATCCGCAGGCGGTCGCGGGGAGCGCCGACGGGCACATGACGATCGAGACCGAGTGAATCAGCCGAGCGAGAAGGGCGCTTCCCCGGCGACCTGCGCGCCGTCGCGCAGGACGACGAGGGCCCGCGAGACGCCCCAGGGTTGAACGAGCGCGTTCTCGTGCGGGAGATCCCAGGCGACGAGGTCGGCGCGTGCGTCCGGACGAACCACGCCCACGAGGTCCCCGAGCCCGAGCGACGCCGCGGCTTCGCGCGTCGCGCCGAGGATCACCTCGGGCACCGTGAGGCCGTACATCCGGGCCGCGAGGGCGAGCGCGAGCGGCAGGCTCTCGGTGGGCGCCGTGCCGGGGTTCGCGTCGCTCGCCACGACGAGCCGGACGTTCGCGGCGCGCAGGAGCGCGATCGGCGGCGGATCCTGGCGCAGCGTGAAGCTCGCGATGGGCAGGAGCACGGCGCGCACGCCGGCCGCGGCGAGGGCCCGCGCGCCCTCGGGGCTCACCTGTTCGAGGTGATCGGCGGACGCCGCGCCGAGCTCGGCCGCGAGCTCCGCGCCTCCGACGTCGGCGAACTGGCCCGCGTGCACGCGCACGCCGAGCCCAAGGGCTTTTGCGCGCGCGAGCACGGGGCGAGCCTCGTCGACCGAGAACGCCGCGCGATCGACGTACACGTCGACGAACCGCGCGAGGCGCCGCGCCGCGATGGCGGGCAAGGTGCGCTCGCGGACGGCCTCGATGTACGCCGCGCGATCGGCGCGCGCCTCGGGCGGGATCGCGTGGAGCGCGAGGAACGTGGGCACGACGCGCGGGAGATCGCTCCGCGCGGAGGCGCGTTCGAGGGCCTCGAGTTGCTTCGTCTCGCCGGCCTCGTCGAGGCCGTAGCCGCTCTTCGCCTCGACGGTCGTGACGCCGAGCGAGGCCATGCGCCGGAGCCGCGCGGAGAGCGCCCCGCCGATCTCGTCCGGGCTCGCCGCCCGCACGGCGCGCATGCTCGACACGATCCCGCCGCCCGCCGCGGCGATCGCCTCGTACCCCGCACCCGCGAGCCGGAGCGCATACTCCGCGTCACGCGAGCCGACCCAGGGGGCATGCGTGTGCGCATCGACGAGGCCCGGCGTGACGAGCGGCGCGGGTGCGCCGGACACGACCGGGAGCGCGCCGCGGCGCGAGAGCACGTCTTCGCGCGGGCCGACGTCCACGATCGCGCCGCCCTCGACGGCGATGGCGCCTTCCTCGATCACGCCGAGCGGATCCGCTTCGGTGGCTCGCGCGGGATCACACGTCACGATCCGGCGCGCGAACAGGACGAACGAGCGCGCGTTCACGCGACGCCTGCCTCGGCCGCGCGCCGCGTGATCTCCTCGTACAGCGCGACCGACTCGGGTCGACCCACGAGCCGAGCGAGTTCCTCGGCATCCCGCGCGGGCTTCGGCGGCATGCGCAGGCGCGCCTCGATTCCACGCCCCGCGGCCTCCAGGCAACGCTCGCGGAACGCTGGATCACGCTCCGCCTCGGCGACGAGCGCCGCGAGCGCGCGCTCTTGCCACTCCATGTTCGAGCAGATGAGCAGCGCGTCGCAGCCCGCTCGCACGGCCGCGACGGCGGACACCTCGACCTGGTACTGCGCGGCGACCGCGGCCATCTCCAGATCGTCCGAGAACAGCACGCCGCGAAAGCCCACGTCGCCGCGGAGCAGATCCGTGCACACGGCGCGTGAGAGCGTCGCCGGCACCTGCGCGTCGATCGACGTCACCACGACGTGCGCCGTCATCATCGTGCCGAGCCCCGCGCGCGCGGCGGCCCGGAACGGCGCGAGCTCGATCGCGTCGAGCCGCTCCTTGCCGTGCTGCACGATGGGCAAACCCACGTGGCTATCCACGGACGTATCGCCGTGCCCCGGAAAATGCTTGCCGCACGAGAGCACGCCGGCGTCCTCCAGGCCGAGCCCGAAGGCCACCGCGAGCTCGGCGACCTCGGTTGGCGTGCGTCCGAACGCGCGATCCCCGATGATCGGATTGTCCGGATTCGAATCGACGTCGAGCACCGGCGCAAAATCGAGGTTGAACCCCGTCGCCAAGAGCTCCTCGCCGATCAGCCGCCCCGCGCGCCGCGCGAGCGACGCATCCCCCACGGCGCCGAGCAAGCGCATCGGCGGGAGCTTCGGGAAGGGGCTCGGCATCCGCGCGACACGCCCGCCCTCCTGATCGACGCCGATGAAGGGCGGGAAGTACGAACGTGTGGCCTGCACGATGTCGCGGCAGATGTGGTTCGCCGCCTCGACCGTGGGGATGTTCCGCCGGAACAGGATGGCGCCGCCGCGCAAGCCTGCGCCGAGGGCCTCCGCGTAAGGCTCGGGCAATCTCGGGCCGTCGAATCCGCCGACGATGAGCTGACCACAGATCATCGGGAGGGTGAGGTCGGACAGGCGCGTCGGGGGCATCGGCGCGAGGGTTAGCCGAGCGAGGCGCCCGCCGCTACCACGCGGCGCACGATTGCTTATGCTGAGGCGGAAGGCGCGTGGCGATCCAAGGCGAACGAACGGGCAGACGGGCGGAAGGCCGCCGATTGGCGCTCGCGCTCATGGCCCTCGTCGCGGGCTGCGCGGCCTCCCCCGCGCTCGACCCGAACGTCCCCGCCGACGAGCGCTCGATCGGGATCCGGAGCGCGATCGCCGGCCGACCGATGAGCCGCGCGGACGCCGAGCGCTACATGCTCGAGCTCATCAACCGGGATCGCGCCGCGCAGGGACTCCCGGCGCTGCCGTGGGACGAGACCGCGGCGCGCGCGGCGCGGCGCCAGGCCGAGGACATGGCGGCGCGCGGGTTCACGGCGCACTGGGGCTCGGACGGATCGGTGCCGGAGCAGCGCTACACCGAGGCGGGCGGCGAGGACGTCGCCTTCGAGAACGTCGGTTGTTTCGTGGACGCGAGCGCCTCGCCGCTCGCGCTCGACGCGCCGTACATGGCGGAGGGGCTCGATCGGTTCGAGCGCGCGTTCATGGACGAAGAGCCCCCGCACGACGGCCATCGCCGCAACATCCTGTCGCGGTGGCACACCGCGGTGGGCGTCGGCGTGGCGCAGGTCGAAGGCAGCCGCATCCCCTGCGTGGCCCAGGAGTTCGTCGATGATTGGGGCACATACGAATCACTGCCCCGGAAGGTCTCGGTCGGCGACTTCGTCGACATCCAGGGCGAGCTCCGTGAACCTGCCGAGCTCGCCGTGATCGGCATCGCGCGGACCGAAACGCCGGCGCCGCGCGCCCCGCAGGACCTCAACCAGACGAGCGACTACCTCGTCCCCGAAGCCTACGAGGCTTACCTGCCGCGCCGCCTGAGGACGCCGTTCCCGCGTCCCCGGGGCGTGCTCTCCCTCCTCGGGAGCACGTTCTCGCTCGGGACCTACCTCGACGACGAGGGCAAACCCGGGCTCTACGAGATCAGCATCTGGGCGCGGTTTCCCGGCGTGAACGAGGAGCGGCTCGTCTCGCTGCGCACGATCGAGGTCGCTCCGCGCGCGCGCTGATCGCCTAGCCCTCGTTCTTCCGCGAGCGGCGCCTGCGCCAGAGCCCGATCCCCGCCAGCGCCACGCCGAGCGACGGCCCGAGCGGGCTCCGGCTCGCCGTGCGCGCCTCATCCGACCAGGCGCAGCCGCCCGACGTCGCGTCGAACGTACCGTTGGACCTCCAAACATCTTCGCCGATCGACAGCTCCCGCGGCGACTCGATCGACCGGCCCGCGTACCGCACGTCGACGATCATCTTCGAGCCCGCCCGACCGCTTTCGCCCGCGACGGCGAACCGGAAGAGCCCGTGCCGCACCTTCGTGATCGGCTGCAAGATCACCCCGTTCGTCACGGAGAGCTCGAGCTCGGTGCCGGCGATCCCGCTCGCGATCTCGCCGTCCTCGCGCCGGAGCTCCACCGTCCCCCACACGGGCCACGTCTCGTCGGGCCGCGCGTATGCGCTCGACAGCACCCACCAGCTCTTCTCGACGCTCGGCGGGCCCGACGGCCCCGGCTCCTGCTCGAACGCGAGCCGCGCCCCTTCGAGATCGAGCGCGCCCACGCCGAGCTGCGTCTCGTGCCGCACGGTCCCCGTCGGCCACCGCGCGCCGGCCTGGAGCAGCTCCGTCACGCGCGCCTGCGTCAGCGTCGACTGCCCCCCGTTGCGATGCCGATCCAGCTCGAACAGGAGCGCGACCGCGCCCGCCACGTGCGGCGCCGACATCGACGTCCCTGCCGTGACCGCGTGCGTCTCGTCGACCACGTAACAGGGCTCTCCCTTGGGACAACCGGCTCCGTCGAAGAGCCCGCCCGGGCTCAGGCGCGGGTCGGCGTCGCGGCTCATCGCCGCCGCGATGAACCCGCCCGGCGCGCTGATCTCGGGCTTCGCCACGCCGAACGGCGTGGGCCCGGCCGCGCTGAAGTAACAGACGTCGTCGGGGTGCCAGTCGATCCCGTTCGCGGGCACGAGCTCGATCGCCTCGAGGGTGAGCGGATCCCAGCCGATCCGGTTCAACGTGCAGCCGACGGCGAGCAGGTTCGGGTCGCTCGCGGGGATCGAGATCGTCCCTTGCCGCACGGCCTTTTCGAACGCGAGCCCCGGACCGCGCGACGGCGACACGTCTTCCTGCCCCGTCACCCAGAGGTGCGCGTCGCCGTGCCCCGAGAGCCGGATCGTGAACGCGCCCTTGTCCCACGCGCCGGAGAACGCCACGACCGCGCTGTTCGTCTCCTCGGTCATCGGCGTCTTGCCGTTCACGAGTCGGTTGATCACGGCCGCCGTCGTCTCGTCGCCTTCGCTGTAGCCGCGCTCGTCGCCCGGATCGACGAGCCCGATCCAGCTCGATCCGCCCGGCCCTTCGAGCCCGACGCTCACCTCGTCCCCGGGCCGGAACGTGATCCACACGTAGCCGCGTCCCTTCTTCGACACGGGCGTCGCGATGGGCACGCGCACCTCGGCCCCCGGCGTCACGCGCACCTCCGTGTGGATGCCGAACGGCCCACGATCGCCGCCTCCGTGCAGCGTCCCGCTGTTGCCCGCGGCGGTCACGATCGCGCGGCCCGGCTTGTCGTCGCCGACGAGCGCGGCGAGGCCCTTCTCGACCGGGCTCGTGCCGTCATGCGGCCCGAAATCCCCGCCGACGCTGAGGTTCACGACCGTCGGCCAGCCGAGCTCATCACCGACCTCGAAGATGAACCGCGCGGCGTTGAGGATGTCCGGCTCCCTGAAACCTCCGTCCGTCGAAGGGCTCGCGATGACCAGCGTCGCCTCGGGCGCGAGCCCCACGTACTTCGGCGTGTGGCCGTTCATGATCCCGCCGTTGCCCGCCGCGATGCCCGTCACGTGTGTCCCGTGCCCCAGGACATCCCGCGGCAGCGCGAGCTTGGATTGCCCGCTCATCATCGCGTCGAGATCTTCGCCCGAGAACACGGCGCACTCTGCTTGCTTCGGGTCGGTGCAGCCGAACCGCTCCTCGATCTCCGGATGCAACCCCGCCGGCGCCCTGCCCGACTGCAACATCCACGCGACGCGGCTCTTGCCCGTCGCCGTGCGGAAGTCCGGGTGCGCGACGTCGAGCCCCGTGTCGATGATCCCGACGACCACGTTCTGGCCCGTGCCCAGGTTCGTCGCGGCCCGAAAGACGTCGACCCGCGTCCACTGCCCCGACACGTCGAGCAGCGGCAGGAGCGGCGGCGAGATGGTCAGCGCGAGCTCGGGGTGCGCCGCGGCGAACGTGTCGACCTCCTCGGGCGCGAGGCGGATCGAGCCCACGCCCGGCGCGACCTGCAAGAGCCCGAGCGCGCGCGCGTCCACGCCCGCGGGCAGCGCGACGCTCACGGCCACGCGGCCGGCGTCGTCCGCGAGCGGATGGACCTTCGTCGGCGAATGCAGGAGCCGCACGAGGGATCGCGCGGGCGCGCCGTCCGCGCGGGCGAACGAGGCAGAGAGGAGGGTCAGCGGCAGGGCCGCGGCGAAGGCGAGGAGCGGGCGGGCACGCACGTGCCCATCCTACCGCAGGGCTCAGACGGGCGGCACGATGTGCTTCTTGCGCGGCCGCTCCTCGACTTTCCCGGCGTAACGGGAGAATCGACGCGCGATCTCGTCGCGCAGCGCCGTCGTCGGCACGATCCCGTCGATCACCATCTCGCTCGCGAGCTTCACGAGATCCACGTCCTCGCGGTACTCGTCGCGCAGCCGCTTCACCATCGCGTCGCGCTCGGGCCCCTCGGGGACGGCCTGGATCTTGTTGTAGTAGACCGCGTTCACCGCGGCGCTCGGGCCCATCACGGCGATCGAGGCGCGCGGCAGCGCGATACACGCGTCGGGCTCGAACGCAGGCCCGCACATCGCGTAGAGGCCCGCGCCGTAGGCCTTGCGCACGATGACCGAGAGCTTCGGCACCGTCGCTTCGCTCACGGCGGCGATCATCTTCGCGCCTGCGCGGATGATGCCCTGCTTCTCGACCACCGTGCCGATCATGAACCCCGGCACGTCGGCGAGGTAGAGCAGCGGCACGTTGAACGCGTCGCAGAGCCAGATGAACCGCGCCGCCTTGTCGGCCGAGTCGACGAAGAGCACGCCGCCCTTGTGTTTCGGCTGGTTCGCGACGATGCCCACGACGCGCCCGTCGATGCGCGCGAAGCCCGTGAGGATCTCCTTGGCCCAGAGCTTCTTGATCTCGACGAAGCTGCCCTCGTCGATGACGGCGTCGATCACCGCCATCATGTCGAACGGCTTGTTCTCGTCGATGGGGATCACCTCTTCGAGCGGCTTCTGCCCCGGCTTCGGCGGCTTCGCGGCGATCTGCGCCGGCGTTTCCGTGCAGTTCTGCGGCATCATCGCGAGGTAGCGCTTCGCCCAGGCGATCGCCTCCTCCTCGGTCTTCACGAGCACGTCGCCGCAGCCCGACTCCGAGCAGTGCATGCGCGCGCCGCCGAGCTCTTCGAGCGTCACCTTCTCGCCGATGACCATCTCGGCCATGCGCGGCGAGCCGAGGTACATGCTCGCGTTCTTGTCGACCATCACCACGACGTCGCAGAACGCGGGGATGTACGCGCCGCCCGCCGCCGAGGGCCCGAAGAGGAGGCAGATCTGCGGGATCTGCCCGCTCATCTGCACCTCGTTGTAGAAGATGCGCCCCGCGCCGCGGCGGCCCGGGAACATCTCGATCTGGTCGGTGATGCGCGCGCCCGCGGAGTCGACGAGGTAAAACAGCGGGCACCGCTCGCGCGCGGCCGTCTCCTGGATGCGCAGGATCTTCTCCACCGTGCGGCGGCCCCACGATCCGGCCTTCACCGTCGAGTCGTTCGCCATCACGGCGACCAAACGACCGCCGATCGTCCCCGTCCCGATGATCACGCCGTCGGCGGGCAGCTCGGGGTCGACGGCGTTCGCCAGCGCGGCGTCCTCCACGAAGCTGTTCTCATCGAACAGGAGCTCGATGCGCTTGCGCGCGAAGAGCTTGCCCTGCTCGAGGTTTTTCTCGTGGTACTTGGGCGCCCCCCCGCGCTCCACGCGCGCGGAAAGGTCACGGAGCTTCTGATCGTCGAGGGACATGTCCCGCGCGGCATAGCGCTACTTTCGTCGCGCCAAAAGCTCCCTCGCTGCGCCTTCGAGCTCACGCGCGGTCCGGGCCACGAGCACGCGGCTCACGGCAGCCGCATACCGCGGCATCGCGCTGTCCCCGGTGCCCCAGGTCGCAGGCGGCTCGGGGCAGATCCAGAGCACCGATCCCGCGCACCGGACGAGCCGCTCCACCACCGAAACCTCCTCCGGAAGGAAATTCGTACGCCCGTCCCCCAGGATCACGACGGTCGTACGCCGGTCCACGCCGCGCCCGAGCTGCTCCTCGAACGCGACGAGCGCGCGGCCGTAGTTGGAGTTGCGCGTCCGATCGACCACGCGCCCGCTCTCGATGGCCGCGAGCGCCGCTTCGGGAGACTTGCGCCGGAAGAGATCGGTCGTCTCGCCGACGTCGCTCACGAACACGAACGAGCGTGTCTCCGCGAAGAGCTCCTGCGAGGCCGCGACGAGCTCCAGCATGAAGCGCGACGCGAGCCGCACCGAGTCCGACACGTCGCAGAGCAGCACGAGCCGCGGTTTGTCCCGGCGACGCACGCGCCGCGCCGGCCGGAACGGGATGCCTCCCGTGCGCAGGCTCCGGCGAAGCGTGCGATGCGGATCGATCCGACCTCGCCGGCTGCGCTTCTTCCGCACCCGCTCGGCGCCCCGCAGCCGCTCGGCGAGCCGCCGGAGCGCCCGCCGCACCTCGGCCATCTCCTCCGGCGACAGCGACGAGAACGGCCGATCCACGGCCCGCGCCGCCTGCTCGTCCGCCTCGCCGAGCTTGCGCGCGAGCGACACCTCCACGTGCGTTCGCACGCGCCGCTTCATCGCGTCGAGCTCCTCGCGCAGCGCCGCCGCGAGCTCGGCGCCCCGCTCCTCGCCGAGCGCCTCGCGCAGCGCGTCACGCATCCGCGCGAGCGCGCTCCCGAGCGCCGGGATGCCGAGCCGTTTGTTGACGTCCTGCGTGAAAAACCCCGTCTGCAGCGCGCTCGTCATCGGCGCGAGCGCGCGCGCGATCCCCGCCGACGCGAGCAGCTGATCGAGCTCCAACGCCTCCCCGGTGAACGCCAGCATCCCCGCCGCGTCCCCCGACGAGCGCTGCGCCGCCGCCGTAAGAAGCTCCCGCAGCGCGCCGAGCTCGGCCTCGGAGAAGCCTCGCACCCGCAGCCGGCTCCAGAGGTCCCCGAGGTGCGCGCGCTCCTCCGCGAAGAACCTGTCGAAGCACGCCCGGAAAAGCGTGAGCTCGTCCTTCTTCGTCGCCAGCACCGAGCCGAGCCCGTCGCGCAGCGTCTGCCGATCGGACAACCCCACGAGCGCGGCCACGCGCGCCGCGTCGATGGCCTGCGCCGTCGAGACCGGCAGGCCCTCGCGGCGCAGCACCCACAGAAGCTCGTCGAGGACGCGTAACACGCTCGTTCGCTCAGCCCGAAGGCGAGGGCTCGGCGAGCAGGCTCGCGACGACCTTCTCGAGCGTCGCGCCCTGACCGGGCCCGTATCCCACGAAGACCTCGCGGATGACGCCCTTCTTGTCCACCACGAACATCGTGGGAAGCGAGCGAATCCCGTACAAAACGGCCGTCCCGTCGTTTGGATCCGAGGCCACGGAGTAGCTCATCCCGAGCTCCGTCGCCGCCTTCTCCGCGATGGACTTCGACTCGCCCGTGAGCCCCACGATCGCGAGCCCTTTGTCCCCGTACGCTGCGTGGAGCCGCGTCAGATCCTTGGAGATCGCGCGACACGGCTTGCACCACGACGCCCAGAAATCGAGGACGACCACGCGGCCGCGCAGCTTGCCGATGTTGTCCGGTACGCTCCCCGCCACCTGGTCGAGCGCCTTCCACGTCGGCGCGAACGTCCCGACCTTGTCGAGGCGCAGGACCTCGTCCGTGCCCGGATGCTCGATCGGGACCACGACTTGCTCGCGCTCGGCCCCTCCGCGCCGGATCTGCAGCTTGAGCGCCGCGCCGGGCCCCGCGATGGCCACGCGCGCGATGAGCTGCTCCGGCTTGTCGAGCGCGACGCCGTCCGCCGAGAGGATCACGTCTCCATCGACGAGCCCGCCCGAGCGCGCGGGCGAGCTCGTCACCACGTGCTTCGCGAGGACCCCTTTGCCTGCGGGCCCCGGCGCGAGCTCGACCCCGATCCAGGCGCGCCGCGCGGCTCGCTGCTCGGCCGACGCCTGCTCCGCCGGGGCCACGGTCATCGCCGCGACGACCCCGATCCCGAGCACCCCGCGGAGCACGGCCGCCTTCGCCGCAGACCGTCCCCTGCGGGATTTCGCCCGGGATTCAGCGTTTTGCATCGTTCGAGTGTAGCATGCGGCCATGCGCTGCTCCTGCCGAGCGCTCGCCGTCTTCGCCACGCTCACGGCCGCTTGCACGCCTTCTGCCGACACGAGCAGCTCCTCCGCCGCCAACCCGTCCGCATGGTCGACCGAAGGCGCCGCGCCACGCCCGACCTCCTCCGCCCCGGCCGTCTCCAGGGCTCCGCATCGCTGGGAGCTCGCCGATCGGCTGAGCTCGCTCCGCAAGGCCACGCCCCGGGCGCGCTCGCAGCACCTGGCCGGTGAGCACGACGCCGAGGTCCTCACCAACGACGAGGCCGCCGCCTACCCGGGGCTCGGCCCGCAGCGCCCGCTCGCCGCCGGCGCGGTCCTCGTCGAGGCGCTCTACACGGCGGGCAGCTCGGACGTCGCCCTGTACTTCGCCATGGCCAAACAGGCCCCGGCGCAGGGTGGGACGTGGGAGTACCTCGTCGTACGTGCCGACGGCCAGGTCGAGCAACGCGGGCGGCTGCCCTTGTGTGAGCGTTGCCACGCCGAGGCGCCCGAGGACCACATCTTCGGTCGGGCGCGCTGAGCCCCAGGTATGCAAACTTTGCGGCCCAGATCGAGCACCACGACACCGATGCCCGGATCCGCGGGAACGTCGTCGCCCGTTCCAGCACGAAACCCGCGAGGAAACGCCCGCATTCCTTGGAGAGCGCGTGCGGGACGGGGGAAACCGGATCGGATGGCACGGCTGCTGCTCTAGCCGAGGTCGCTGCATCGTCGGTCTCCGGCGGTGTCCGCTTACCTTCCTCTGCACGACCGCTTTTTACGAGAGCCCCGGCTTCGGCCGCTGCTTTCGCTTATCCCCCGGGTGTTGGGCTACGCCCGGCGGATCGCTTGGCTTACGACACTTGGCTTGCTGACGCTTGGCTTGCTCGTCTGACTTCTTGTCTTTGCCTCCCTCGACATCGCTTGAACGAGCGTACAAAGCGCGCGGCGGATCCCCTGGACCGCCGCGCGTTGCTTTTTGTGCGCCCTCGTCCGGGCGATGGCCAAAAAATCTCCACGCGAAACGCCCCGAAAAACAGGGGTCGTCGAAGAGCCGGACGATTTCTTCTTGACATAACCGCGCGAGCCGCTTAAACGCCCCACCTCGTTGTCGCGCAGCAATACGCGACGCACCCGCGGGGGAACTCGTGTATCCCGCGGTACAACTCGACGATTGCGCCCATAGCTCAGCTGGATAGAGCATCGGCCTACGAAGCCGGGGGTCGGAAGTTCGAATCTTCCTGGGCGCGCCAAACCTCTTCAAACCCCATCCTTTCGGCCGCTCGTGAGCGGCTCGCCTGACGGATGGGTCATTCGATGACGAGCTCCGAGAATCCCACAGCACTCGTGGTCGCTGCGACCGCCGACGAGTCGGCCCTCGCACGTGACGCGGCCTTCATGCGCGCCGCGATCGAGGAAGCCGTGGCCGCTGCCAACTCGGGTGACGTCCCCGTCGGCGCCGTGCTGGTGGACGCGGCGGGCACGATCGTGGGCCGCGGGCGCAACCGGCGCGAGCTGCTCCAGGACCCGACGGCGCACGCGGAGGTCGAGGCCCTGCGCGACGCGGCCCGCCAGCGCGGCGCCTGGCGGCTCGCAGGGCTCACGGTCTACGTGACGCTCGAGCCCTGCCCCATGTGCGCCGGCGCCCTCGTCAACGCGCGCGTCTCGCGCCTCGTCTACGGCTGCACCGACCCCAAGGCGGGCGCCGTCGACACGCTCTTCACGATCGGCCGCGACCTGCGCCTGAACCACCGCTACGAGGTCACGGGCGGCGTCCTCGCCGACGAATGCGCCGGTCTCCTGCGCGCCTTCTTCGCCCCGCGCCGCAAGGAAAAGGCCGAGCCCGGCCGCTAGCAGGCTGTCAAGAAACGCCGCGAGCGCCCTGGAGCGAGGGAGGAGGACGCACCTAATCCTCGGGCGGCGTCGGCGCCTCCGGCGCGTCGCCGCTCCCCTCGCTCGCCGGCGCCCCCTCGCTCCCCGAGGGCTCTGACGGACGCGCGGCGCGCTCCGGCGCGGGCTGCCCGCGGACCACGGTCTCGCGCAGCCCCTCTTCGAGCTCCTCGTCGCTGACCCACTTGCGGCGATGCGCGACGTCCATGAGCTTGCGCAGGTAGTTCATCCAGCCCGGGCTCACGGCGCCGCCGACCGCGAAGTGCTGCTGCTTCGGGTTCGGCAGGATCGACGAGATGTAGAGCGCTTGCCCGAGCGAGAGCTGGGAAGCCGACGTGTTGAAGTAGTACCGCGCGGCCGGGCCGATCCCGTAGATCATCGGGCCGAACTCGACGATGTTCAGGTAGAGCTCGAGGATCTGCTCCTTCGTGAGCTCCTGCTCGAGGTAGGTCGTGAGCACGGCCTCCTGGAGCTTGCGCGAGAGGTTCTTCACGCGGTCGAGATAGAGGTTCTTCGCGAGCTGCATGCTGAGCGTGCTCGCGCCGCGCACGAAGCGGCCCTTGCGCAGGTTCTCCCGGATGGAGTTCCGGATGGCCTCGTTGTCGAAGCCGCTGTGCCGCCGGAAGCCGCTGTCCTCGGTGGTCAGCACGGCGGTCTCCATGAAGCGCGAGATCACGCTGAACGGCACCCAGCCAGGCGTGCCGGGCCCGCTCTCGATCTCGACGCGCTCGCCGGCCGGGCCGAGCACCGAGCGGCGGAACGGCTTGCGCCACCGCGCTGCGTCGACCTCGGGCGGCACCTCGGTGATCCGGCACGTGTTCGAAAGATCCCACGCGACGTCGAAGTCACGATCGAGCCGCGCCGTGTCGAAGCGCGCATGTCCTTTGACCGCCAACGAACCGGCCATGCGCATGCCCGCGATCTTCGGCACGAGTCCGCGCGGGGCGGCGTCGAGGATCGACTGGCACGCCGTGAGCGGCACGTCGAACTCGGCACGGACACGGTGCCCCTCGCCCACGCGATCGTAGCGCCCGCTTCCGAGCAGGCGGACGGCGCCGAGATCGACCTCGCCCTCGTCGACGCGGATCGACGAGCCGTCGAGCGCAGTCTCGCCGCGCAGCCGGAAGGCGAGCTCGAGGCCCGCGATCGGCTCGTCGGAGAGCGCGTCGCTGCGGAGCGAGAGGTTCTGCACGCGGCCGTCTCCGTCCGCGCGGAGCAGCTTGCCGTCCGCGGAAAGGACGAGGTGCGAGCGCGTGGTCAGGGAGGTCTTGGCCACGTCGAAGAGGCCAAAATCCCCGTCGCGGATGCCCAGCGTGGACAGGTACAGGGGCCCGCCCTTCACGTCGGCGACGATCTCGCCGTCGGCCTCGCCGAACGGCACGCTCAGCGAGAAGGTGAGCGCTTGCTCTTCTTTTTCGGCGCGCGCGCGCGGCGAGAGCTCGACGAGCATGCGGCCCGCGTCGCGGCGAACCACGAGCGATCCCGGGCCGAGGTTCAGCGTGTCGCGCCCGCGACGCACCTGCGCGTGAAGGCTATCGAGCTCGACCTTCGCTCCCTGCTCGAGGACGGCGTCGAGCAAGGTCGCGCCGCGGACGAGCTGGGCCCGCACGGCGGCGCCTCGCTGCGCGGCTTTCGCTTGCTTCGGCGCGGGCTCGCGTCGCTCCCGGGGCTCAGGCTCGTTCGGCGGCGCGGACGCCCCTTCGACGGGCTTCGCTTCCTCGAGCGGAGCGGGCAGCGTCAGGGTCGCGTCGAGCGAACGCGCCGAGAGGGCGGCGACGCGGTACCCACCTTCCTGCTGCTTGATCAGCGTGAGATACCCGCCCTGCACCGCCACGGACACGGGACCAACGGTGATCGTCGCCTCGGCCGCCGAGAGCCCGACCTTGCCCTCCTGGCGGGCGAAATTCACGTCGTTCGCGCGGACGGACTCGGTGGGGGCGTCTTTGCGGTCCTGCCAGGCGAGACGCAGCCCCTCGAATTCGGCGTCCGTCTTGCCCGAACTCGTGCTCTCCCCGCTGCCCGCGGAGGACCTCCCGAGGTAGCGTTTCTGCCACTGCTCGGCCTCGCGGAGCACGACGTCACGCGGCCCCACGGCGGAGACGTCGCCGCCTTGCAGGGCGATCTTCTTGCCGCTCCAGCCGAGCGCGACGTCGATGGTCTCGAACCGCACGTGCGCGCTGGGCACGTCTGGCAGCGACACCTCCACGCCGCGCAGCTTCACGCCGTGCAGCGAAGGACGAACCTCGTCGATGGCGACGACCGCGCCATAACGTTCCGCGGCGCGCGCGGCCTCGTGGCGCACGATCGGACCGAAGGAAACGACGGCCGCCAGCGTTGCGACCGCGCCTCCTGCCAGTGCCACCTTGACGCGCCGAGAAGCCACGAAACCCTCGCCTAGGGTAGCAACGCCTGTCCGCAGGAAAATAAATCAGCGAGCCGAGCAGTAGACCGCCGAAGCGATCTGCACCACAGTCGGCGGGCGTGCGGACGGACAGAGGGGCCGTTCGACGGTCCGAAGGTCGGCCGAGTGGCGGCGCTGCGGGACCGCGGGCGCGAGGCCTGGAGAGCCGCTGCGCGGGTGAGACCTTGGACGCGATGCGCGGTGATGGAAAAGAAAAAGCCCGCAAGCTTTCGCTTGCAGGCTTTAGAAAAGACCCGGCGGCGTCCTACTCTCCCACTGAGTCGCCCCAGCAGTACCATCGGCTCCAAGAAGCTTAACTTCCGAGTTCGGGATGGGATCGGGTGTGGCCTTCTTGATATCACCACCGGAAAACTTGATGACCACGAAGGCCCCTTGATGGTGGGGTTGTCTTCATGGTTGCGTCCTCACAGCTTCGAGCTGCGCGGACACGTCATCTCATCCATACTCCCCGCGGGAGCTTCAGGGAAATTGCGGCGATGGAAAAGAAAAAGCCTGCAAACTTTCGTTTGCAGGCTTTAGAAAAAGACCCGGCGGCGTCCTACTCTCCCACTGAGTCACCCCAGCAGTACCATCGGCTCCAAGGAGCTTAACTTCCGAGTTCGGGATGGGATCGGGTGTGGCCTCCTCGATATCACCACCGGAAAATTTGGGTGACCACGAAGGCCCCGTGGCTGTGGGGTTGTCTTCATGGTTGCGTCCTATTGCAGCTTCGAGCTGCGCGGATTCGTCACCCGAACTCCGCGCGCGAGCTTCAATGTTGCCTTAGAGGTATGGTCAAGCCGCACGACCGATTAGTACCGGTTAGCTCCGCGAATTACTTCGCTTCCACACCCGGCCTATCAACCTCGTGGTCTACGAGGGGTCTTTAGGAGCCTTGCGGCTCGGGACACCTA
>NZ_JARZHH010000025.1 GCF_029946515.1 Polyangium sp. 6x1 | reverse complement strand
GGCGGCGGGCGGCGGCGGCGGGGGCGGCGCTTCGGTCGTCGGCGCGGGCGGCGGCGGGGGCGGGGTCCCGGGGTTCGTCTCCGTGGGCTGGGGGGCCGCCCCGGCGGGAGGCGCCGCCGCCGGATCCGTCGGCGGAACCGGCTGCGCAGACGCGCCGGCGGTCGCGAGGAGGAGGGCAGGGATCAGGGCCAGAGACGTGCCAGCGGCCTTGCGGAGTCGCATGCGGGAATGCATGAAATCGAGGGTCCTTCAGTTCGAGCCTTGATCGTTGTCGTCGATGGTCCGGAGGCGTACGCAGGCTTTCGTGGACGGCACGACCGCCTTCACGCACCCCTGCGACTGGCACACGAGATCGTCCGAGCAGCGCGTCTCGACGGTCCAGTTCAAGGAGCCACCCGAGAAATTGCGCAGCGTGCCGGTGACGGCGTCGAGCAGCTCGCCCTTGTGCCCCGTCGGATCGAAGCCAGCCGCGGTGCCGGTCTGGATCTGGATCTGCGTGTTCCCTTTGAAGACCTTGTAATTGCCGCGGGCCGAGTACGACGTCCACTCCGTACACTGCTCATCCGCGGCGCAGGCGTCCGAGCACGCGCCCTCGGCCTGGCTCTCGAAATCGACCTGCCCGTCGCCATTGAGGTCGCAATTCGAGTGATCCTCGTCCGGCTTGTTGTCGACGACCGGCTTCGGGCCGAACTTCGTGGCGACGCGGAAGCCCTCGAGCCGCACGAGGCCGGATTCGAGCTTTTCCATCGCGTCCGAATTCGCGATCGTGGCGTCCTCGAGCACGACCGGCTCGGGCACCTCACACGTGTCCTCGCCCTCGAGCGGATAACTCACGACGTACGAGGGGAACGAGAGCTCCGTGAAGCCGAAGAACTCGACCACGGTGCCCGTCAGGAACGTCACGCGGTCGCAGACGCGCATCCCGGGCGGCGTCGAGAAGTTGAACGCGAAGATGTGGTTGTACCCCGTCGCCTGCTCCGACAGGTCCGTCACGTAAAACCCATCGCTCGCGATGCGCGTCACGACGAGCGGCTTCGGCCGATGCGTGTTGATCTCGATGGCCTCGTACGGGAACGGCGTCGTCGCGCCGAAGCCCTGGATGTCGCTGATCCGCGGGAGCTCGTAATGCACGGGCGGCGAGATGCCGGCCGCGAACGTGCCCGTCTCCTCGTTGTCGTCGTCCGCGAACGCGCAGCCCGGATCGGCGGGGAAATCGATGAGCACGTCCTCATCGTCGTCCTTGCCGTTCGAGCAGGCGGGTTTGTCCGCGAGCGGCACCGGCGTATACCCGAGATCCTCGACCCAGAGCCGCGACGGGCCGTACACGGCCGTCACCGTGGCGACGCCCTTCGCTTTGCCATCGACGACGCGGATGTTCCGACCCGCCGCGCCGTCGCCGGTGACGTCGAGGACGACGCCCGGCTCCACGCTGAGCCGGACCGTGCCGTCGAAATCGACGGGCTCACCGTACGGCGAGCGCGCCTCGATCTCGAACGCCCACGTATCCTTGCGATCCCCGCGGTTCGCGGGCAGCGGCGCGTCCTCCGAGGGGGCGTCCGCGTCGTTCACCTGCGTGATCCGCACGACGAACGTCGAGGCCCCGCTCAGCGGCGCGACCTGATCGCTGCAGGCGGCGAGGGCGAGGAGCGAGGCGAGGGCGAGAGAAGCCCTGGCGGGAGCCGTGAAGAATTTCATTGCCCGACCATCCGGATGCGACCATCGGAGAAGTTTCCGATGTAACGATCCACGCAAGCGAGGTACTTGCAGGTCTCGCCCGCGGTCCTGCAGGGCGCGAGCTCCTGCTCGCATTCGCGCTCGATCGCGGCTGACGGCGCATTCTCACAGACCGTCCGCTGGAACGCCGCGATGTCGTCGCGGCAGGCCCTGAGCACGCACGTCCCGGCCGCGCAGGGGCGCGTCGCGTCGGAGGCGCAAACGTCCCCCTCGACGACGGACTCGGGACACGCGCAGACGAAGTCCTTGTCGAGCTTCTGGCAATCGGCGTCGACCTTGCAATCGATGGGCTCGTCGTGGTCGCACACGCCGTCGTTCGTGCACGTGGCGGGCAGGCCGAGGAGCTTTCCGCACTCGTCGGATTGGCCGTTGCCGTTCACGTCGGCGGGGCAAGGGGGCCGGATGGTGCACGGCTCGCCGGCGCGGATGTAATCGATGAGCGCGTCGCGCTGCTGGATCTGCGTGTCGAACTGCGTCGTGTTGCGCTGCAGGACGCGGAAGCCGCTGCCGCCGGCCGCGAGGTAGTTCGACGTCGCGAGCTCGTAGCTCGCGAGCGGATCGAACGGCTGCCAGCAGACGCCGCCCTCGACGTCGCAGCTCCCGAGGCCCTTGTCGGGGCATTGCGCGTCGCTCGTGCAGGGGACCTTGGGGTTGCGCGCGCCGATGTAGATGTTCGTCGCGATCCCGGGCGGGCTGTCGGGCGTCTTCTGCTGCGTGCAATCGACCACGATGCGGGCGCCCGCGATCTGCACCTGCGAGACGCAGCCGCGGCCGGCGGACCTGCGCGCCACGAAATCGAAGAGGTCCTGCACCTCGACGCCCGAGAGCTGCATCTTCGAGATCGAGTTGTCGAACGGGAAGATGTTGTACATCTGCTCGACGGTCACCGGCCCGGGCACGAGATCGGCGCGGATGCCCGTGGTGTTCGTCAGCGAGAAGTCGGTCTGCACGCCGAGGCGCAGCCACATCGCGGTGGAGATCATGTTGCCGAGCGGAGAATCGCCGCCGCTCGTGGAGAAGCGCCGCGACCCGTCCCGCGCATACCCGACGAGCAGATCGAGGTTCGCCAGCGCGTCGAGGCTCTGCGCATACGGCTCGAGCGTCGCGAGCACGATCGGATCCTCGGGCACGTCCTCCGTCACCGGGAAGAGGCGATAATCCTTCGAGATGACCTCGAAGCCATTCACCGGATCGTAGTCCGACACGCCGTTCGTCTCGGAGGGGAAATCCGCCGGGTCGTTCGACACGACGAGGTCGAGCCGGCCCACGAACTTCGCGAACGCGCCGGAATGGGAGAGGACGACGTCGCGCGGCCGGCAATACCTGCGGACCTTGCCGCCGCCCGCGTTCGGATCGTTCAGCTCGATGTAGTAGCTGTTCTCCGCGGCGTCGAAGTTCGCCGAGCAATCCCGCACGCGCTTCGGCGGCTGCAGCACGATGTGGTTGTGCCCGCCGAGCACGACGTCGATGCCCGTCGTGTTCTGGATCATGCGCTCGTCGACCTCGAGGCCGAGGTGCGTGACGAAGACGACGACGTCGACGAGGGGCCGGACGAGGTCGGTGTAGAACTGCGCGACCTCGACGGTGTTGAGCGGCGTGATCCCGAGCCGGTTCGGCGCGTCGAAGATCGACGTCATGCTCGACAGGTTGCCCATGCCGATGAGGCCGACGCGCAGCCCGTCGAGGTTGAACACGGTGTAGGGCTGCAGGACCGCGCCGAGCGGCGAGGCGCCGGGCAGCGAGGGATCCTCGAGCATGTAATTCGCCGCGAGGACCGGGAAGCTCGCCCAGTTCTGGAGCTGGAGCCCGAGGTTCAGGGCGCCGCGATCGAACTCGTGGTTCGCCACGAGCATCGCGTCGGTGCCCATCGCGCTGAGCGCGCGAATCTCGGCCTCGCCGGAGAAGAAGTTGAAGACGGGCGCGCCCTGGAAGCAGTCGCCGCCGTCCACGTGGAGGACCCGCGAGGCGCGGGCCCGTTCCCGTCCGACGATATGCGAGATCCGCGCGGCGCCGCCGACGTTGGCGATGCTGAGCGCCTCGCCGAGCCCGAGCCCGGCGTCGACCTGGCCGAGCTGCAGGTTGTACGGATAGAGCCGTGAGTGGATGTCGGAGGTATGGATGAGGGTCAGGTGTGTCTGACCCTTGAGGCGTGGGGTGGGCGCGGACGTCTCACAGCCCGAGCCCAGGGCCAAGGTCGCGACCAGGGGTGCGGCCAGGAGGGGAGCCAAGAAGCGTCGGAAGCGCATCGAGCGGGCGTAACCTAGGCAGGATGCCCCGCGTGGCTCAAGGGAAAAACGTGGTAGGTGAACACACCAGAGGAGCCTAGGATCCAGGGTTCGCCCGGACGCCCCCGAAAAACGGGGGGGTTCGAGGGGCCGGAACCAGGCCGCGCCGCCGTGCGTCGTGACGAGGCGTCCAAGTCACGGAATCGTCACCAGGGAGAGCTTGACAAACGGGCGGGTTGGGTCTCCGAGCCTGGATTCGCGATCAGGCAGGGCTCGGGCGCGGTGGGGGGTTCGCTCGGATACGGTCGCCGAGGGCGCGGACGAGCGACTGTGCCCTTCGTGCGAGCGACTGTGCCCTTCGTGCGAGCGACTGTGCCCTTCGTGCGAGCGGCTGTGCCCTTCGCGCGAGCGGCTGTGCCCTTCGCGCGAGCGGCTGTGTCCTTCGCGCGAGCGACTGTGCCCTTCGCGCGAGCGGCTGTGCCCTTCGCGCGAGCGGCTGTGCCCTTCGCGCGAGCGGCTGTGCCCTTCGCGCGAGCGGCTGTGCCCTTCGCGCGAGCGGCTGTGTCCTTCGTGCGAGCGACTGTGCCCTTCGCGGGAGCGGCTGTGTGGGGTGGCAGCGCCGGCACGGGCGGCGGCGGGGGCGCCCTCGCCCCTTCACTCCGGCGCGCAGCGGAGATCGTATTTGATGGGCTCGACGTGGTCGTTGCTGGTCCACGACGGGGAAAAGAGGAACGTGAGGTGCGCGAGGTCCTCGCTCACGCGGATGTCCGAGAGGCCGCCCGACTCGACGCTGCCCGACGTGCCCGCGAAGGAAATGCGGATCGGCCCGAAGCCTGAGCCGTCCACGAGGATGCCGAAGATCTCGTAGGTCTGCTCCGGGACGGGCGAGGAGGTCCCATAATAAAAGGCCGCACAATTCTCGAAGAGGCACTTGGCCTCGTACCGCCCGAGCGCGTCGAACGTGATTTCGACCGGATACTCGTCGTAGGGAACCCAGCCGGGCGGGGTCTTTGCCATCCCCCGCCATTTCGCGGCGAACCCATACCGGAGGAGCCCGAGCGCGTCGTCGGGCGCGGGCTCCGCGAGCGGGTCACGGCCGCACGGCGGCGGCGTGAGATCGGGCGGATCGTCGGGCGACTCGCGGTCGATGACGACCTTGCCGCCGCAGCCGACGCAGAAAAACGCGGCCGCAGCGGCGATGCTGAGGAAGGAGCGCAGGTCCATGGCGGTCAGCAACCTTGCATGCACTTGTCGAACGTGCCGCCCGGCGTCGGACTCGCGATCTCCGTGCATGTCGCATTCACGATGCACGCCGATTCACACGCGTATTGCCCCGTGCACTTGTCCGGGTCCGGCTCCGAGCAGACGAAGTTGCATTCGTCGCAGAGCTTCTTCGCCGCCGCGCTGCACTGGTTGCCGCCGCCGCACTCCGCGAGCGCGTCCTCTTCGATGTCGCAGCCGTCGAAGGCGAACTTCGTCCCGTCCCGGCACTCGGCTTCGCTCTCGACACAGACGAGCCACGCGTCGTACTGGTCCGTGCAGCCCTTGCTCTCGGCCAGCGTCACCGTGCTCTCGATGTCGTTGATGCAATCGTCGCGCTCCGCCTCGGAGCAACCCTCGCACCCGCACTTGAGCTCGCAGATGTCCGAGGCCCCGGGGCTGCAGCCGCCCGCCGACCCAGCGAACGACGCGAGCCCGACGCCGAGGGCGAGCCACGCGCCGAGCCTCGCGAGCGGGGAGGGACGCACGTTCGAGCCCCGCCGATTCTTCGTTTCCATCGGTGTCCTCCTCCCGCTCACGGACCACTACCGCCGGAGCCAGAGCCCCCGTTCGAGCAGGCGACCACGCAATTGACGTACGATGAATTCGGCTGCGGGTCCGAGAGCTCTTCGCAGCTCGCCTTGAGCCCGCAGTACGCCGCGCACTCGTCCCCGCCCGTGCACGTCGGGCCGCCGCCGCCGCTGAGCCCGCACGACTCGCGCTTCAAGCGCTCTTCCTGGCAGGCCGTCTTGATGAACGTCGCCGACCGCGACGAGCAAGCCCGGAGCGCGTCGACCGCCGCTTTGCAGCTCGACACGATGAAGGCGCCATTCTCGCACGTCCCTTCATCCACGTAACAAGTGAGATAACTCGAATACTCGTTCGCGCAGCCGTCGTGCTCCGCGAGGCGCTCGGCGTCTTCGACGTCGTCGGCGCAGTCTTCGGTCTCGCGCTGGCTGCAACCCTGACAATCGCAGCGCGCCTCGCAATACGACGCCGTTTCGCTCTGGCAGCCTCCGCCGAGCGAGCCGAGGCCGACGACGAGCCCCGCGAGCGCCGCCGAGGCGAACCACCGGAACGACCCGGGCTCCCGTGTTTTTCGCACGATGTCCCCTCCGCCTTTGCCTTCGTTCACGGCGCCGTGGGCTTGTTCATGTCCTCGCAGGACATGGGCCAGTAGCCGGTCACCTTGGGCTCGATGCACGCCGTGCACGGGTTCGCGAACGTGCGCGGCGTCGTCGAGGGGCAGGGCGCCTTGATGCAGCGGATGCCGTTATCCATCTCGCCGCAGACGGGCCGCAGATCCCTCGTACACCCCGCCGCCTTGCGCGCCTCCTCCGAGCACGCCTGGAACGCGAGCCGGCCCGCGGGTTTGTCTCCGGGCGGGGGCGCGTCCGTGTCCGCCGTCTTGTCCGGCGGAGGGACAGGGACCTCGGCCGTGGGCACGGGCTCGACGGGGACCGTGGCGACCGTGGTCGTGGGGGCCGCGCCGTCGGTCGGCGGCTGCGTCGAGGCGCACCCGAGGGCAAGGACCGACGCGATAAGAGGGAGGGAAGTCAGGATTTTCATGAGGGCGGCGCGTGTCTAGCCGTTTTCCCTGGCCGCTTCAAGGCGAGGCTATACTCGGATCCATGCTCTCCCCGCGCACCCCCTCCGCCGTCTTCGTCGCCCGCCGCCGCGCGCTCGCCGAGCGCACGAAAGCCCCGGTGCTCCTCGCCGCCGGTCTTCCCCCGGCGCGCCAGTACCGCGCGAACACCTACCCGTTCCGCGCCAAGAGCCACTTTCTCTACCTCGTCGGCGCGCACATCGCCGGCGCAGCCCTGCTCGTCACGCGGGAGCGGCAGATCCTGTTCGTCGAGCCAGAGGCCGACGGAGATGCGCTCTGGCACGGGCCACGCCCGTCCTTCGAGGAGCTTCGCGCGGCGCACGCCGTCGACGAGGTCCGCGCGCTCGCCGACGTGGACGCGGTGCTGCGTGATCTCGGCGCGCCCGTGGCCACGCTCCCGACCGAGGACGCGCCGAGCGCCACATGGCTCTCGCAGCGGCTCGGCCGCGTGATCACGGCCACGGGCGGGGACAAACTCGCCGCGGAGAGCCCCGACGCCGGGCTCGCCGAGGCGATGATCGGGCTGCGCCTGCGGCACGACGAGGCCGCGATCACGCAGCTCCGCGCCGCAGGCGAGGTGAGCGCGCGCGCGCACCTCGCAGGCATGCGCGCGACGCGCCCAGGCGGCACCGAGGCCGAGGTCGCAGGCGTGATGATCGGCTCGCTGCGCCGCGAGGGCTTCGAGGACGCCTACGGCCCGATCGTCACGGTCCACGGCGAGGTCCTGCACAACGAGCACCACCACGGCGCACTCGCCGCAGGCGACCTCCTGCTCGCCGACGTGGGCGGCGAGACGCCCGAGGGCTTCGCCGGCGACATCACCCGCACCTGGCCCGTCTCAGGCACGTTCTCCCCCACGCAACGCGCGATCTACGACGTCGTGCTCGCCGCCCAGCGCGCCGCCGTGAACAAGGTTCGTCCGGGCGTCCCGTACCGCGAGGTGCACGAGACAGCCAAGCGCATCATCGTCGAAGGCCTCTGCCACCTCGGGATCTTCCGCGGCGATCCGAGCGGCCTGCTCGAGCGCGGCGCGGCCGCGATCTTCTTCCCGCACGGGATCGGCCACCTCATCGGGCTCGACGTGCACGACATGGAAGACCTCGGCGATCGCGCCGGCTACGCGCCCGGCCGCGCGCGCTCGAAGTCGTTCGGCGACTGCTACCTCCGGCTCGATCGCGACCTCGAGCCCGGCATGGCCGTGACCATCGAGCCCGGGTTTTACCAGGTCCCGGCGATCCTCCGCGACGCGCGCTACGTCGGCGCCGTCGGCGACGATCTGCGCCGCGACGTGCTCGCGCGATACGCCGACGTGCGCGGCATCCGCATCGAGGACGATGTCCTCTGCACGAACGGCGATCCCGAGGTGCTCACCTCGCTCGTCCCGAAGGACGCGTCGGAGGTGGAAGCCGCGATGCGGTCGTGAGGTTCTCGAGGGCGCCTCGCTGGGGCGTCGCCCCAGGCCCCACCAGGAGCTGTCCGCTCCTGGACCTGGACCAGCGCCCGCGCTGGACTGAGGGTCGATGAACTGCGCTCCGCGCAGTTCATCGAACAGCCGGGTCAAGACGAGCGACGACCCTGCCAGCCAAGACGGCAGCGGGGCTGGTGCAGCCGGCGACGCGGTCCCAACGGCCTGTGGGAAGAACTGCGCGCAGCGCAGTTCTTCCCCCTGAGGTCCAGGGCTGGCCCTGCAAAGAGGGGGCGGACAGCTTGAAAATCTTTCCCCGCATCGACTGCGCTTCGCGCAGTCGATGCCCAGAGGTCCAGGGCTGGCCCTGGTCCGGGTCGAGGGGCGGATAGCCCCCGCGGGGCCCGGGGCAGAGCCCCGGCGCGACGGCCTGCGGCGCTACTCCCGATAGGGGTTCGCTGCTTCCACGTACTTCCGCTGCGCGCGAGCCTTGTCGATCCCCTTCGGCTTTGCGGCGACGTCCATCTTCGCGCCCGAGATCGTGCTCGTCTGCGCCTCCAGATCCTGGGCGAGCGCCTCGCCTTTGGTCCCTCCTCCTGCGCGCCTCGCCCGCTCGGTCACCTCGCGCAGCGACTTCTCCTGCGCTGCGAGCTTTGCCTCTGCTTCCTCGGTGCGACCTTGCTCCAAGAGCTCGTTCACGGCGTCGAGTGTGTCGGCCGTCCGGGTCCGCTCGATGCGCGTCGCGATGATTGGATCGAGCTCCGAGCCTGGCTCCCCGTCTGCGCCGATGCGCACGTCGAGCTTGCCGTTGCACGAGCCTTCGCTGCCCGTCTTTCGATCGTCGAACCGCAGGCGCATGTCGGCGACGGGCGTGATTCCTTCGGCTTCGGCGGGCACGCGTAGCTCGAGCAGCAGCGTCTTCGTGTCGCCTGCGGAGAAATTGCCGAGCGGGACTGTGAGGCGCTGCCCGTTCCGCGTGAACGAACGATCGAAGACGCGCTCCAGTGTGACGCCTTCGGCGAGATCGACGGTCACGGCGGCCGAGACTGCGACGGTCTTGCGCAGCTTGTCGGCCTCGGCGAGGAAGACGCGCTCGAGCGAGGCGGCGTCCTCGATGAAATGGTGGCGCCCGCCCGAGTGCAGCGCGATCGCGCCCATGATCTTCTGGTTGTACGAGGTGCCCACGCCGATCGTGCTCACGCCGATTCCGGCGTCTCGCGCGGACCGGGCGATCGACTCGAAGCCTGGCACGTCGCGCACGCCGGCTGTCGCGTCGCCGTCGCTGAGCACGATCATTCGATCGGCCGCGCCTTCGCTCTTCCGCAGCTCCTCGACGCCGGCCTGGATTCCGCACGAGATGCACGTGTCGCCGCCGAGGGAGATGGTCTGGATCCGGGACCGGATCGCCTGGCGGGTCGACGTGTTGACCGTCGTCATGGGGACGTCGGTCGTGGGGAGCGTGTCGAACGAGATCACGCTGACGCGATCGCCGTCTTCGAGGTGATCGACGGCCGCGTTTGCTGCTGCGAGCGCCCGCGGGAGCCTGTCGCCTTTCATCGAGCCCGAGCGATCGATCACGATCGCGAGGTGGTTCTCGGCGACGCGCCTCCCGTCCTCGGCCCCGTCGGCCTTCACCTCGACCATCACGTACGTCGTCCGCGCCGCGCCTTTTTCGAGCCGCCCGTGCCCGAGCCGCCCCTCCATTCGTAGCGTCGTGCCCGTGCTGAACGTCGCGGCGACGTCCTGGGGCGTCGTCTCCGGCGCGACGTCGCCGCTCTGCGCCTCTGGGGCTGCGCCGAGCGCCGTGGCGCCCGAGGACGTGGGGGCGAGGAAGTACACGGCTGAACCGGACACCAGCATGCCGAGGGCGCTCAGCAGGGCGACGTTTTGGAGCTTCATCGGGGGACCTCGATCGGGCGCTCGGGTGGGGGAGGGGCGCGCGCGGGACCTCTACAGACGTACCACGGCCCGCCAAGATCCAGCGGCCGGGCGGCCGGCGGGCGCTTCCGTCAGCGCCCTTCGTTCGAGGCGCGCAACATGCCGAAGCGCTCTTCCGGCGTGCTCACGGCGTGCAGTTTGCCGTGACGGACATCGAGCACTGCGAATACGTGCCCTGGGCAGATGCGGCCGAGGCGGCCTGCGAGCAGGCTCAGCATCACGCTCGTGCGGCGCGGCGTGAGCGGCTCGCCGCGGAAGTACATCTTGATCACGTGGGGCGTCTCGTCGATCGCGAGCCCGAGCTCCGGGTTCACGTCGACGTTGTGGGCGCCCATGCGATAGCTGGTCCGGGGCGGATCGAACCATTTCATGGTCCCGGTCGAAAGGAAGCGCCGGTAGCCCTCGATGGCGCGCGCGAACACGCGGCGCTTCTTCTCGCTCGTCTCGCGCGTGACCGCTGCGTCGAGCGTCACGGGCAGGAGATCCTCGCGGTGCATCGTCACGATCGCGTCGCGGAGCGGACGATAATAATCGGGGGACGCGTCTCCCTTGCGCTCCTTCAACGGATCCGCGTCGCCGCCCGCACCAGCTTCGAGCACGAAGTCGACGAATCCCGTCAGCGAGATTCTATCCATGATCCCTCCGCCACATCTTCAAGGACAAGCAGCCGCTTGCGTACCGGCACACGCTTCCATACCACGGATCCCCGCGCGCCGACCGGCCATGGCAGACTTCCCCTGACGAAAAATGTCCGTGCGGACCCCTACAGCGGGATCCTTGCGTCCAGGTCAACACGATCCAGCGCGGAAATCGACGCGCTCCGGAAAGTGGAGCGACCACCCCTGCGAAACTCGTTTCGCGTCCGTTTGCGTCAGAGCGCGTCGTAAATGGTCGAGAACGCGGCGGCCTCGCCGCGCAGGAGCACCTCGAGGCGCGGATTCGGCAGTTCCTTCGCGGTGTGGAGCTTTGCGCGCGGCACGTCGAGCATCGTGATCACGTGATTTGGATACAGGCGCGCGAGCCCGCTCGTGAGCAGCGCGAGGGCCACGCCGCTGCGCTTCGAGGCGAGCGGCTCCTGGCGGAAATAGAGCTTGACGAGGTGGGGCTTCTTGTCGATCACGAAGCCGACCTCGGGGTTCAGGTTGATCTCGAGGTCGCCGAGCTTCATTGCGCCGTGCGGGGGCTCGAACCAGCGCTTGTCACCCACGGCCAGGAATTTCCGGTATCCGGCGACGACCTGGGGGTAGATGCGTCTCCTTTTCTCGTCGGTCTGCCCCGCGATGACCGTGTCGAGGACGGATTCGCACTCGCCGCGCCGGTGCATGGCCACGATGCCTTCCCGGATCGAGCGATAAAAATCCGTGCTCAGCTCGTCCTTGCGTTCCTTGTATTCGCGGACGCCGGTCAGCTTGGGTGTCCCGGATCTCAGCACGAAGTCGACGAAGTACGTCAGCGAGACCTTCTCCATGGGGAATCCTCCCGTGCGGCTCCGGGCCGGAATGTCGAGCCCCCCCGAGGTCGACATCACGATTCCACATTTATCACGAACGTGATTCGAATGCTGCCCCTCGATCGGGGTGGATGCGACGAAGAATGTCCCACCTGAACACGAGAAATCCGCGATCGGGTCGCCCGCTTCGGCATCGAAGACGGCCTCTCCGGATCACGCGCGGACGCAATATGTCCCATGGGCTGGAGGCATCGCGGCAATGATGAGCCACAGAATGTCCGATCGCGCCCCCGCGCGCCCCGCGATCGGTCGTTTTCGATCCGAGGGTTGACGCCGCCTTCGGACCGTGGGAACGGGCGGAGGCTGAGGATCAGGAGGTTTTCGTGAAGGCAATCGTCGTTCAGGGCTCGTTCGGGCTCGGCTCCCTGGCCGAGGTCACGCTGCCCGATCCCACCCCCGGGCACGGCCAGGTCGTGATTCGGATGCGCGCCGCGTCGCTCAACTATCGCGACCTCATGATGGTGCGGGGCCAATACAACCCCCGTCAGCCCCTCCCGCTCGTGCCGTTCTCGGACGGCGTCGGCGAGGTGATCGAGGTGGGCCCCTCCGTGACGCGCCTCAAAAAAGGCGACCGCGTCTGCCCCATCTTCGCGCAAGCCTGGCAAGACGGCGAGCTCGACGCCGCGAAGCTCAAGACGACGCTCGGCGGGCCCCTGCCCGGCGTGCTCTCCGAGCTCTTCGTGACGGGCGAGTCGGGGCTCGTGAAGGTGCCCGCCCACCTCTCCGACGAGGAAGCCGCGACGCTCCCCTGCGCGGCCGTGACGGCGTACAATGCGCTCCTTTTCTCCGGCAGGGTTTCTCCGGGCGATACGGTGCTCGTGCAAGGCACGGGCGGCGTGTCGATCTTCGCGCTGCAATTCGCTCGCCTCGCAGGCGCGCGCGTGATCGTGACGTCGAGCAGCGACGCGAAGCTCGAGCGCGCCAAAGCGCTCGGCGCGTGGGCCACGATCAACTACAAGACCACGCCCGACTGGGACAAGAAGGCCCTCGAGCTCACGGGCGGCGCGGGCGTCGACCACGTGGTCGAGGTCGGCGGCGCAGGCACGCTCGCGCGCGCGATGCGCGCCACGCGTATCGCGGGCACGGTGAGCGTGATCGGCGTGCTCTCGGGCGGCGCGCAGGAGATGAGCGTGCTGCCGATCCTGATGAAGCACCTCAGGCTCCAGGGCATCATGGTCGGCTCACGCGCGATGTTCGAGGCGATGAACCGCGCGATCGAGGCGGGCGCGCTCCGGCCGGTGATCGACGACAAGACGTTCTCCTTCGGCGAGGCGCGCGAGGCGCTCACCTACATGGAGACCGGCGGGCATTTCGGAAAGATCGTGCTGCGATTCTGAGGCGGCGCCGGCGGCGCGTGCGTCACGCTCGTTCGAGGTGCACGCGCGTGCAAACGACCCGGAAGCCCACCCGTTGCACGTTTCGCTCGGTGGGCTCGCCGGGCATCGATCCGATCGTCGCCACCGTCGCGCCCCGCGCCCGCGCCTCCGCGAGCCGCGCGCGGATGAGCGCCTGCTGAATGCCGCGCCGCCGCCACGCCGGAAGGACGCTCGTCCCGAAGAGCGACGCGACCTCGCCCCGCACCTCCGCGCCCCCCGCGCCCACCGCCTCGCTGCCGGCCCAGGCCATCACGTTGATCGCGCGCGGGTTCTGCGCCATGCGCAGGCTCACCTCGCGATCGGCATCCGACAGGGGCTCGCCCTCGGGCCGGAATCCGCTGCTGGACACCTCGACGAACTGCTCCTCCTCGCCCGGCGCGACCTTTCGCACCACGATGCCCTCGGGCAGCGCCGCGCCGGCCAGCGGATCCTCGTCCGCGGAGAGCTCCCGCGCGAGTAGGTTCTCGAAGCGCGTCAGCACGAACCGCCGCGCGGCGAGCAGGGGGAGCAGCCCCGGGTCCGCGTACGGCGAGAGCTCCATCCGGATCGGCACGCCGCGTCCCTCGTAAAACGCCTCGATCCGATCGAGCTCCTCGGCCGTGACGGGCCCTTCGAGGCCGATTCCGACGACCACGTTGCACCAGGAGCCGACCCCCGCGAAGCAGGCGATCCCGCCGGCGACGCGGATGGATTCGGGCGCGATGGAGGCGAAGCCTTGCACCTGGCGGGCTTCTTCGAGTCGAGAGATGTCCCCGGCGGTTCTCATGGGTGTTTTCCTATCACCGTATCGAATAGGAAAACAACCGGCACTCGATCGGCCCATTCCAGACGGTGATCTCCTTGTCCGGCCGGATCCGCATCGCCCGCGAGATCTCCGGTGTCCCCGCGAGCAGAACGACGGTATGCCCCGACAACCGCCGAAATGCATCCGCCATCCCCCGGTAGAGCTCTTCTCCCCCGGTCAAACGCTCTCCGTACGGCGGGTTCGTCACGATGAACCCCGGCGGCTCCAGCGGCTCCACGTCCCGCACGTCTGCGCGCGAGAAATGCATCCGCACGCCCGCGGCTTTCGCGTTTTGCTTCGCCGTCTCGATCGCCTGCGGCGACACGTCGCTCCCCGCGATGAACGGCCCCTCGCTCTTCACCTGCGCCCGCGCGGCCTCGCGCATCTCGGCGATTCGCTTCTTCCGCGTCTCGTCGTGGCTCGGCCACCGCTCGAAGCCGTGCCGCGGCCTGAGGAGCCCCGGCGCCACGTCGCGCGCCCAGAGCGCCGCTTCGATCGGGATCGTCCCCGAGCCGCACATCGGATCCACGAGCGGGCTTTGCCGATCCCAGCCGGAGAGACGCAGGATCGCCGCGGCCAGCGTCTCCTTGAGCGGCGCCTCCTCGATGCGCGTGCGGTAGCCGCGCCGGTGCAGCGATTCGCCCGCGAGATCCACGTACAGGCTCGCCCGATCCCGCACCACGTGCACGAACACCGAGAGATCCGGGTCGTCGAGATCCACGCTCGATCGCGCGCCGAGCTGCTTGCGCTCCTGATCGACGATCGCGTCCTTCGTCTTCTGCGCGATGAACTGCGTGTGCGTCAGGCGGCTGTCCTTGCACGCCGCGCGCACCGCGAGCGTGCGCTTGGGGTCGACGTATGGGCTGAAATCCACGCGCGAAACGCCCTCGTAGAGCGCCTCTCCCGACGCAGCCTCGAACTCGGCGAGCTGCGCGAGCACGCGCACCGCGATGCGCAGCGTGAGGCACGCGCGCATGCCCTCCTCGATCGGGCCCTCGAAGTGCACGCCGCCTCGATCCGCGCGCACCTCGCGGAAGCGCCCCTCGCGCAGCTCGTCGCGCAGCGCGCCTTCCGTCCCCTTCGCGGCCGTCGCGAAGAAACGCATCACCTCGCCCCGGTTCTTCCGCTCGGTTCGCATGTCGTCGGTCCGGGGCGTACGCTCGAGAAGCCCTTCGCGCAAGAGGATGTTTGTTCCCGAGCCCCTTGCCGACCTCGCCCCGGAGGGCCTACGCTCCGCGCTCATGGCAAACCCGACTGCACTCCTCGAGACCTCTCTCGGCAACATCAAGGTCGAGCTCTTCGTCGACAAGATGCCGATCACGGCCAATAACTTCATCAAGCTCGCGAAGAGCGGCTTTTACGACGGCCTGCATTTCCACCGCGTCATCAACAAGTTCATGCTCCAGTTCGGCTGTCCGCACAGCCGCGACCCGAAGAGCCCGCGCGCGGGCACGGGCGACGGGCCCGACGGGACGATCAAGGACGAGCATCCGGCCGACGCGAAGCTCTCGAACGAGCCCGGCACGCTCTCCATGGCGAACACCGGCGAGCGCAACAGCGGCTCGTGCCAGTTCTTCATCAACACCGTGCACAACCATTACCTCGACTGGTTCACGCCCGGCGAATCGAAGCACCCCGTCTTCGGCCGCGTCATCGAGGGCATGGACGTCGTGCACCAGATCGAGAAGACCCCCACCGATCGCAACGATCGACCCGTCAACCCCGTCCGCATGAACCGCGTCGTCGTCGAAGGCGCGTGATGCACGTGTCGGTGCGCCCGTTCGCCCTCCTCGCGGCGTCGATCGCCCTGGCCTCGGCTTGCGGCGGAAATCGCCCGGCCGTGGCCCCTGCCGTCGATCTCGCCGCGGGGCCGCGCGCTACGCCTCCGGAGGCGGAGCGCGACGGCGACGTGCTCGTCTGGGGCAAGCAGGGCGACGGGCGACCGATGACGTATCGCGTGGCGGACGACGGGCATGTGCTCGGCGAAGAGCCGGGGATCGTGATTGCGACGAGCCGCGGCGAGCTCGTCTGGCGCGAGCGCGAGGCCGAGATCAAGCTCACCGGCTGCGGCGAGGGCGGGCCTTTGGAGAGCCTCGGGCCGGGGACCGTGACGCATGCCTGGCTCGGGCCGCGCGACGATCAGGCGCGGCAGGTGGTCGTGGATCCTGGCGAGGACGGCGACGGCGCCGGCGAGCTCTCGCATCGCGTCGAGCTGCTCGGCAGCGTCGGGCCGTACCTCTTCGTGCGCGAAGACGTGTTCATTTTCGCGTGCGGCGCGCACGGGAACACCGCGGCGAGCTTCAAGCTGTGGGACGCGGAGGCGGGCAAGGAGATCGATCTCATGCACCACCTGCCGAACAAGGACGCGCTCGCGCGCAGCGCCGAGTCCCTGCTCGACGAGGGCGACAGGGATCCGGAGGAGGCGCGGCAACAAGAAGATGTGCCCGAGCTCGTGCAGATCCTCCCCGTCCATGGCGAGCGCGGTGGGCTCCGCATCGACGCGCAGTTTGCGCGTGCCGATTGTTATGTGTGCAGCGACGGCCTCTGGAGCGGGTACACGCGGAGCGCCATCGTGCCGAGCGAATGGATGCCCGAGCGATTCGCGCCTTGGTCGACCCCGCCCGTCGCCGTCGTGAAGTTCTTGCAGTCGCACCCCGGCTTCGCGCTTGGGGGTTGGTCCCGGTCGTAGCGTTTTCTGCTATCCTCGGCGCGCCATGCACGGCTCCCCCGAAGCGCGCGCGCTCCACGACCTTTATCCCGCGATTGATTTGCACGCCGACAGCCTGATGTGGTCGCGCTGGGTGGGCTACGACCTGCACGCCCGGCACGATCCGCCGCTGCCGCGCGCCGCGCTCGGCGGGCACGTCGACGTGCCGCGCATGAAAGAGGGCGGGATGGGGGCGCAGTTCTTCGGGCTCGTCTCGCTGCCGATCGGCCAGCGGCATGGGCTCGCGCGGGTCGTCGACGAGCAGATCGACGCGCTCGAAGGGCAGATCTCGCGCGCGCCGCACCGCCTCGCCAAGGTGCGCACGGCGGCCGAGATCGAGGCGGCGCGGGCGCGCGGGCAGGTGGGCGCGCTGCTCGGCATCGAGGGCGGGCACGCGCTCGAGGGTTCGCTCGACAAACTCGCGCATTTTGCGCGACGTGGGGTGCGTTATCTCGGCCTCTGCCATTTCAGCCGGAACGAGCTCTGTTATCCGGCGTATGGCCGCGGGCGCAAGGACGACGCCGGGCTCACGGCGTTCGGCCGCGAGGTCGTCGCGGCTTGCGAGGCGCTCGGCGTCGTCGTGGACCTCGCGCACATCAATCGCGCGGGGTTCCTCGAAGCGTGCGAGATGGCCAAGCGCCCTCCGATCGTCAGCCACACCGGCGTCATCGGCGCGTTCGAGCACTGGCGCAACGTGGACGACGACCAGCTCCGCGCCATTGCGGGCAAGGGCGGCGTCGTGGGCGTCATCTTTTGCCCGCAATTCCTCGGCGGCGACGGGCTCGCGCCCGTCGTGAAGCACATGAAGCACATCATCGACGTCTGCGGCGAGGATACGCCCGCGCTCGGGTCGGACTGGGACGGGTTCATCGTGCCGACCCGTGATCTTTGCGACGCCGCGCGATTGCCGCTGCTCACGGACGCGCTGCTCGAAGCGGGGATGCGGCCGGAGACGATCGGGAAGATCCTCCGGGGCAATGCGATGCGCGTTCTTGCGGAAGTGCCCTGAGAAGGGAATGCGCGGGCGACGAGGGATCGCCGCCCGCGCCGCGTGCATCAGAGGTTCGGCAGCGGGCCCGTGCCGTTGTCGCCGAACGTCGTCGCCGGGACGCCCGCGCCCTGCAGCATCGAAAGGAACAGGTTCGCGAGCGGCGTCTCGTCCGGGTACACCACGTGCCTGCCGGGCTTGAATGCCCCGCCGAGGCCGCCGCCGACGAGGACCGGCAGGTTCGTGTGCCTGTGCGCGTTGCCGTCCTCGATCTCGCTCGAGAAGAACACGGCCGAGGTGTCGAGCGCGCTCAGGCCATTGCCCTCGTCGATCGCCTGGAGCTTGCCGAGCAGGTAGGCGAATTGCTCCACCTCCCAGCGGTCGATCGTCGTGAGCTTCGCGTAGTTCGTATCGAGGTTCTGGTGGTGCGAGATCTCGTGATGGCCCTCGTTCACGAGCAGGAACGGATAACTCCGGCCGCTGCCCGCGTTGCCCAGCATGAAGCTCACGACCCGCGTCGCGTCGCATTGGACCGCGAGCGCGATGAGGTCGAGCATCATGAGCACGTGCTCGGGGTAGGGCAGGTCGCCCGGCGGGCGGTTCATCGGCGTGCATTGCGGGCCCTCGCCCGTCTTCTGGATCTTCTTTTCGAGCTCGTTGACGCCCGTCATGTACTCGTCGAGCTTGCGCCGATCCGTCGTGCCGAGCTTGCCGTTCAGCGAGTTTGCCTCTTCGAGCACGTAATCGAGGACGCTCGTGCGGTAGATCTTCTGCCGCGCCTGCTCCTCGGCCGTGGCCTTGGGGTCGAAGCCGCCGAAGAGGATGTCCCAGACGACCTGCGGGTTCACGGCTTTCGGGAGCGGCTGCGTCTCCGAGGCCCAGGAGATGTTTCGCGCGTAGGCGCAGCTATACCCCGAGTCGCAATCACCCGCGCTCGATCCGCCGTCGATGCCGAGCTGGAGCGAGGGGATCCGCGTGAACTGGCCGAGGTGCGCCGCGGCGACCTGGTCCATCGAAATGCCATTCTTGATGTTCGCGCCCTCGGTCTTCACGACGTGGCGGCACGTCAAGAAGCCGGCCGTGCCCGCGGCGTGATCGCCGGGACCGTCGGGCCGCGCGGGCGTGTTCGCCAGGCCCGAGAGGACGAGGACTTTGTCCCGGATCGGGGCGAGCGGCTCGAGGATCGTGGGCAGCTCGTATTGCTCCCCCTCGGTCGTCGGCGTCCAGGCGGGCATGTGGATGCCGTTTGGCACGTAAAACGCGAGGATGCGTCGGAGGTCGTTCGGCTCGGCTTTCGCGTTTTTCGGGGAGAACATCTCCAGGGCCGGCAGGGCGAGGAGCGCGCCCGCTCCGCCGAGGAACGCGCGTCGCGACAGCTTGAAACGTTTCACTTTGCACCTCCCGGCGTCTCTCCGCGCCGCATCCGGAACGGCTCGCTCGTCGCGACGAGCTTGATCAGATCGACGAACCTCTGCCCGCGATCGTTCAGCGCCTTCGTCAGGTGTTCGAGGTCGTCCGCGTCGGCCGGCTCGTGGCCGCGGCCGAGCGCGTACGTGAGCATCTTCTCGGAGACGCAATGCATGAAGCGCGGGTCCTCCGCGAGGATGCCGCTGAGCTGCGTGAGGCCCGTGAACGTCTTGCCGCCCGGCAGCTCGCCGCTCGCATCGACGGGGAAGCCGAGGTCCTCCGTGCGGAACGAGCCGATGCCGTCGAAGTTCTCGAAGCCGAAGCCGAGGTTGTCCATTTCCACGTGGCAGCCGGCGCAGATCGGGTTCGCGCGGTGGATTTCGAGCCGCTGCCGGATCGAGCCCGTGGGCACCTCCTCGGTGACGAGCCCCTCGACGCCCGGCGGCGGCGCGTCGGGCTCGGTGCAGAGCATTTGCGTCATCACCCATTTGCCACGCTTCACCGGCGACGTGCGCGTCGGGTAAGACGTGACCGTGAGGATGCTGCCCTGCGCGAGCAGGCCCTTCCGGTTTGGATCCTCGATCGTGACCTTGACGAAGCCGTCCGGCCCGGGCGAGGGCATGCCGTAATGCGTCGCGAGCCGCTCGTCGATGTACGTGAAATCGGCCGTGAGCATCCCGGGGATCGGGAGATCGTTCTTCAGGAACTCGCGAAAGAAGAGGCGCGTCTCCTCTCGCATCGACTCGCGCAGCGCGTCGTCCCAGGTCGGGAACGCGTAATAGTCGGGCTGGTGATCGTCGAGGGCCCGGGTGAAGAGCCATTGCCCGGCGAAGTTGTCGATGAGCGCATCGGCCTTCGGATCGGCGAGCATGCGCTCGACCTGCGCCTCGATCTCGGCCGGATCCTGCAATTTGCCCTCGCGCGCGGCCGCGAAGAGCGCCTCGTCCGGCATGCTGCTCCAGAGGAAATACGAGAGCCGCGACGCGAGCTCGAAATCGTCGAGCGGGTGCGCCGGCGCATCGGCGTTCGGGTTCGGATCGAGCTCCGGCCGGAACAGGAAATGCGGCGACGTGAGGATGGCGCGGAGCGCGATTTCGAGGCCGATGTCGACGGTTTGTCCTTGCTGCTCGGCGAGCGCGACCACGCCCGCGAGCCTGTCGAGCTCGGCCTCCGTGACGGGCCTGCGGAACGCACGTTCGGCGAATTTTTGAAGGATCTCCCGGACGCACGCGGCGCCGCCCGTCGGATCGCAGACGACGATTCGCTCCCGAATCGGGTTTTCCCCGACGACCCCGAGCGGGCCCTCGATCTCCATCCAGTCGACGTGGAGGTTTCTGTCGGCGCTCGCGGCCTCGTCGTAATAATCGTTCGTGAATTCGACGGACACGACCTGCGTGCCCGCGTTCGCGTCGGCCTCGGCCTCGACGACCACGGGATTCGCGCTCGTCTCGCTGACGTCGAAGGTGCCGGCGATGGTGCCGCCGACGAGCAAATTCACGTTCACGGGATCCGGGCCCGCCTGATCCCCCCAGACGCGCGCGGCGATGCGATACTTTCCCGACGAGGGGAATTCATGCGTGAGTGGCAGCTCGCCGCCGCTCCACAGGTTCCAGTCCTCGCCCCCGGCAGCGCCGACCTGGCCCGTGAGCGTCTCCGCTTCTACGCGCAGCGTCGTGGAGTGCGACGGGAGGTTCATCGCCTCGCGGGCGAGGTCCTCGGCTGCGCGGGCATAAAGTTCGGCCTGGAGCGGCGAGATCGATAACACGTCGGCGATGTTGTCGAAGCCGTAGCCGCGATCGTCGGCGGGAAAATCCTCCGCGGGCCGAAGCGCGGTCCCGAGCAGGTCGCGGACGGTATTGTCGTACTCGGCCCGGTTGAGCCGGTGCATGGTGACGCGCCCGGGGTCCGTCGCGGGGGGCGCATCGTCGCCGGAGCACCCGATCGCGGCCGGAGCGAGCACCGCGGCGAGGACGAGCGGGGGAAGGGACCCGCCGCGCCTCCTCGGGCGCGGCCTTTGGGAAGTTATGGAACGAGGCATCGTTTTCCTCCTCGGTCGGCGAGGGTACACCGATGCCCCGGACGGGGCGTGGAGGAAATGGCGCAGTGGGAGCGAAATGGCCCTCGAATTCGTGAAATGTTTCGTCGAGGGCCGACGTGATGCCCTGCGGGTGGGCATCATTGGGGATGATGGATACAGGCTACGTCGAGGTGATTTTTATCACCTGTCCGTCACTGCGGGTTCAGGATCAACGAGCAGTAGTAATAGGTCCCCGTGACGGCCGGATCCTGCGAATCCGCCTTGACCTGCATCTTGACGTTCGTCGCGCCGGTCGTGATCAGCGCGCCGTCGATCCAGAGCGCGTGGTCCTGGCCTTCGGCGCCGGAGCCGTTTTTGAGGAACTGATCATTGTTGTCGAGCAGCGAGACCTGCAGGCCGCGGATGCCCGAGCCGCTGCGCTCCGCGGTGCAGTACGCGCTCGCGAGGCCCATGCCCGCGGGGACGGGGACCGAAAAGACGTCGCTGTCGCCGGCCCCGAGGTTGCCCGTGACGGCCGTGACGTGGCCGGTCCCGTCGTCCGTCGGCGAGAGCTCGAGGCCCTGGGCATTGTTGTCGTTCGGCTCCTTCTCGACGGTGTTCGAGGCCGCCTGGACGTGCGAGAAGAAATAGAAGTCGTTCGTGCCGGCGGTGATCCCGTCGGGCCGCGAGAGGAAGACGAGGTAATCCTTGCCCTTGTCGCAGGGCACCGTGAGGCTCGGCAGCTCGGGATAACCGAACGTGACGTCGAGGACGCTCATGTCGGTCTGGGCGAGCGCGACGTCGGGCGCGCTCGCCGCGGCCACGCGCACGAGGACGCCGTTCGTCGCGGTGGAGCCGCTGCCGTCGGTGCCGGCGGGGGCCCAGAAGTCGAAGATGCAGAGCGCGCGGCTGTTCGCGTCGACCGCGACGTCGTTTTCGACCTTGAAGGTGAAGACGTCCTTGTCCGTGACCGCGGAGAACGCGCCCCAGCCAATCGATTGGTAGCCCTCGACGGGGCCGCCCTCGGGGAAGGAGACCTTGTTGACGGGCGTGGCATTCGCGGGCGTCTCGTTCGGCTCCTTTTCGGCCGTGATGAGATCGCCCGCCGGATTGAGCTCGAACGAGCCCACACTGTAATCGAGGTTCGTGATGCCCTCGGCCGGCGCGCAGAAATCGGGGCCGAAGACGACGCCGCACTCGGAGACCTCGAGGCAATACGTGCCGTCCTCGGGCACGAGGTAGAGCAGCTCGCTGTTGTTGCTGCCCGACATGTCGTCGTTCTGCGCGATCTGCGTCTTGCCGTCGGCCGACCAGAGCGTGATGACCGTGTCGGGGTATGTCTCGCCATAAGGATCCGCGTCGGGCTTGCTCGTCGCGCCGAGGTAGATCGCCTGACCCTTTTTGAGGTCGACCTTGTAGTAATCCCTGTCGGACGTGACCGGGTCGAGCTTCGACGGGAGATCCTCCCCGAGCAGGTCGAGGACCTCCGCGGTGTCGCAGCCGTTGTTTCCGTCGGTGTCCGGCCCGCCGCCGCCCTGCGCGCCGCTGCCGCCGCTGCCGCCCTGCGCGCCGCTGCCGCCGCTGCCCGCCGTCCCCCCGGGGTCGTCGCCGCACCCCGTTCCCATGGAGCCGACGGCCACGAGCGACAGCGTCGAAAGCAAGAGTCCGAAGAGATGACTGGATCGCATGGTGCCTCCGCGAATCGGAAACCAAGGAATGCGCGGGCCGGACAATCGGCCGCGCGCCGCCACACGACCATTTCTACAACCACGCCGCTTGCCCATCAACCCTCGCGTCGCGCGGAAAACCGAGAGCGCAGTGGCATGTTTCACTGGTCAGGAGAGCGACCAGAAAGCAATCGCACGAATGCAGTGCGTGAGGGGAACCGGACGAACATGCCGATGCGCGTCGGGGCGCGCTCGCGTCAGGGGAGACGCGTGAGCCATTCGTCGATGAGCTTGCGCGCAATGCTCATCGGCCCCGGGAGCTTGGGGAGGGCGCTCCGGTCGAACCACGCGGCCTCTTCGAGCTCGTTCCGATCGACGACGAGCTCGCCGCCCACGCGGCGCGCGAAGAAGCCGATCATGATCTGGTGAGGGAAAGGCCAGGGCTGGCTGCCGAAGTAACGGATATCGTCGATCTCGATGCCGGTCTCCTCGAGCGTCTCGCGCTGGGCGCAGGCCTCGAGCGTCTCGCCGGGCTCGACGAACCCCGCGACGAGGCCGTACATGCCCGGGGGAAAACGGGGCTGGCGTGTCATCAAGATACGCGGGCCATCCTCGACGAGGACGATGATCGCAGGCGTGACGTGCGGGAAATGCTGGTGCGCGCAGCCGGTGCAGCGCTTCGAGCGACGCCCGGTTTCGAGGTCGAGCGGCGCGCCGCATATCCCGCAGAACTGGTGCGTGCGGTCCCAGTACTGCACCTGATACGCCGTGCCCGCGGCGACTTCGAGGTCCGGATCGATGCGGCCATGCAGGCGGCGCAGCGATGCATAGGCGAAGCCGGGCGGGACGGGCGCGTCTCGCGGGAGCTCGGCCGATCGACAAGGAACGGCGTCGAGCCAGCCGAGCGGCTGGACGCGGACGGGTTCGAGGCCGAGCGCGCCGAGGGTTTCGAGGCACGGGACGTCGTGGGGGAACGGCGGCGCGGGCGCGTCGCCGTCCACGAGGCGAACGAGGAGCTCGTCGCCGCGGTACGCGAACCAGAGGCCGAGCGCCGGCGCGCCGAGGAGCGCGGGGTCGGCGCGGAAACGGGGTTTCTTGTTCATGGGCGAGAGATCTCGCGCGCCATCGTAGCAAGGCCGCGCTTTACCGCGGATCGATCCTCCGGTATTTTTCGTCGGGAAATCGAGGCAGAGGCTGGCGGCGGGCATACGGAGGGGGGACGCGATATTCATGGGGGCGCCCGAGCGCGTGATCGGCGGACGGTTCGAGATCCTCGAGCGCGTCGGCAAGGGCTCGTTCGGCGAGGTGCTCCGCGCCCGGGATCACGCGACCGGCGGCCTCGTGGCGATCAAGCGGCTCTTCGACGCGGACGCGAGCGCCGAGCTCCGCGAGCGCTTCCACCGCGAGGCGCGATATCTCGCGTGCATCACGAGCCCCCACGTCGTCCGTTTCGTGGCCGAAGGGATGGACAGGCAGGGCAAACCGTGCATTGCCCTCGAATGGCTTCCGGGCACGGATCTCGCGCACGTGCAGCGGCGCGGGCCGCTGCCAGTCGAAATCGCCGTGGAGATCGCCCGGCGCGCGGCGCTCGGCCTCCACGCGCTGCACGAGCAGGGCATCGTGCACCGGGACGTCAAACCCGCGAATTTCTTCGTCGTGGGCGACGCCGCGCGGCTCGCCGAGCTCGGATCGTTTCCGGTCAAACTGATCGACCTCGGCATCGCGCGCGCCTCGGGCGAACGGGCCCTGACGGAGCGGGGGAGTCGGCTCGGGACGCCGGTCTACATGTCGCCCGAGCAGGCCCGCGGCGAGGAGGACGTGACCGCGGCCTCGGACCTCTTTTCGCTGGGGATCGTGCTGTACGAGCTCGCCTCCGGGAGACGCCCGTTCACCGGGGACCGGACGCTCATCGTGCTGGCGAAGATCGTGCTGCACGACCCGCCGCCGCTCGACGTCGCGCGCCCCGACGTGCCCGCGGAGCTCTCGGCCCTCGTGGCGCGCGCGCTGGCGAAGCGCCCCGCCGAGCGGTTCGGATCGGCGCTGGAAATGGCCCGCGCGCTCGAAGGCGTGGCGATCGAGCTCGCCCGGCGCGCGAGCGGACCGCCGCCGTCGTGGGCCGAGGTGCGGGCCGATCCGTCGAGGCCCGCCTCGGGGATCGCGCCGGTGCCGCAAGCGGCGACGCCAGCGAGGCCCGCGAGCGAGCTGCTCTCGGGGCGCGGCGAGCAACGCGTGATCACCGCGGTCTTCGCCGATCTCTCGGCCGCCGCGGACAGGACGGCCGGGCGGCTCGCCTTGGAGCTCGCCGCGGCGGAGCTCGGGGGTGTTTGTCATGGCACGCTCGGCCATCAGGTGATCGTCGTGTTCGGCAGCGCCGCGTCGGCCGGGGACGAGGCGCTGCGGGGCGCGCGGCTCGCGCTCTCGGTGCGGGCGCGGGTGCCGGGCGTGCGGATCGTGGTGGCGACGTCGCGCGCGCGCGTGGGCGAGACGGGGCTTTCGGCGGACGTGATCGAGCGCGGCTCGGGGCTCCGGCCGCCGGGCGCCGGGGAGGCGATCGTGCTCGACGCGCCGACGGCGCGGCTCGTGGGCGCGCAGCTCGCGGTCGAGGAGATCGACCAAGGGTTTCTCCTCTGCGGCGAGATCGGCGCGGACGTGCCCGCGCATCCGCGCCTGCTCGGTCGAGCGACGCCGACGGTGGGCCGGGATGGGGAGCTCGCGATGCTCGAAGCGATGTTCACGTCGTGCGTCGCCGAGCGGGCCGCGCGGCTCGGGCTCGTGACGGGGCCCGCGGGCGTGGGGAAATCGCGGCTCCGCTGGGAGCTCTCGACGCGGCTCGCGGGGCGCGCCGAGGCGCCGACGATCCTGCTCGGTCGGGGCGAGTCGCTGCGCGCGGGGTCGCCTTACGCGATGATCGCCGACCTCGTGCGGAGGGCGGCGGGGATCGTCGAGGGCGAGCCTCCCGAAGCGCAACGCCGCAAGATCGAGGCGCGCATCGCGCCGCTCGTGAGCCCGGTCGACGTGCGTCGGCTGGTCGATTTCCTCGGCGAGCTCGGGCAAGTGCCGGCCGCGCCGGGCGTCGCGAGCGCCGCGCTGCGGGCCGCGCGCTCGGATCCGGCGCTCATGGGCGACGCGACGCGGATGGCCTTCGAGGACTGGATCGCGGCCGAATGCGCGCGCGCGCCGGTGGTGATCCTGCTCGAAGATCTGCACTGGGGGGATCTGCCGACGGTCAAGCTCGTGACCTCCGTCGTCGCGGCCGCGCGCGTCATGCCGCTTTACGTGCTCGCGCTCGCGCGGCCCGAGGTGCACGCGCTTTTTCCGTCGCTCGCGAAGGAGGAGCGCGTCACGGGGATACGGCTCGAGGCGCTGCGGCCGGAGGCCTGCGAGCGGCTCGCGCGCGCGGTGCTCGGCGCGGGCGCGGATCCGGCCGTGGTGCGGCTCGTGGCCGAGCGCGCGGGCGGGAACGCGTTTTACCTGGAGGAGATGATCCGGGCCGCGGCCGAGGGCAAGGAGGGGCTGCCCGACTCGGTGCTGGGGCTCGTGCAGGCGCGCCTCGACGCGCTCGGGCGGGCGTCGAAGCGGGTCCTTCGAGCTGCAAGTATCTTCGGCGAGCGGTTCTCCCCGGCGGGCGTGCGCGCGCTCTGCGGGGGCGACGCGGCGCTCGTCTCGGACGCGCTCGATGAGCTCGTGGAGCGCGAGGTGCTGATCCGTTGCCCGGATCCGGCGCAGGCGTCGCGCGACGACCTCGCGTTCCGGCACGCGCTCGTGCGCGAGGCGGCGTATGCGATGCTCTCGCCGGAGGACCTCGGGCGTGGGCACAAGCTCGCGGCCGAGTGGCTCGGCGCGTCGGGCGAGACGGACGCGGCGCTCGTGGCGACGCACTTCGAGCGAGGCGGCGAGCCGGAGCTCGCGATCCGCTGGTGGCTGCGGGCGGCGGAGCAGGCGCTCGTGGGCAATGATTTCGACGCGGCGATCGAGCGGGCGGAGCGCGGGGCGAGGTGCGCGGAGGGCGAGATGCTCGGGAGCCTCCGGCTCGTGCAGGCCGAGGCGAGCCGATGGAGCGGCGACGCCGAGCGGGGTTCGTCGTGGGCGAGGAAGGCCGTCTCTCTCTTGCCGCGCGGCTCGTCCGCGTATTTCCGCGCCATCGGGGAGATCGTGTCGTCGGCGGGGCGGCGCGGGGCCTGGGACGAGGTGGAGCGCTGGCTCGACGAGGCGCTCGCGCTCGAAGCCTCCCGCGAGGCGCGGAGCGCGCAGATCGCATGCGTTTGTCCCGGCGCTACATTGCTCTTACAGGCAGGCCGGACCGAGCGGGCGGCGCGGGTCTCGGAGCGGGCGCAGGCGCTCGCGAGCGGGGTCCGGGACCTCGAACCTTATGCGGTGGGGCGCATCGGGCAGCTCCGGGCATTTCGCGCGCTGCACGAGGGGGATCTCGCGGGGGCGCGGCGCGGCTACGTGCGCTCGATGGCGCTGTTCGAGAGCGCCGGGCACGTGCGGCAAGCGTGCGTCGAGCGAATCAACTTGGGGCACGTCTGCGCGGAGCTCGGGGATTTCGACCGGGCCGAGGAGGTCTTGTCGACGTGCCTCGCAGCGGCGCAACGGATGCGGCTCGGGACGGTGGAGGCCGCGTGCCATTTGAACCTGGCGCGCGTGCTCGCGGAACGAGGGCGGCTCGAGGAGGCTTCGATCGCGGCGACGCGCGCGGAGGAGCAGGGCCGGGCGCACGGCGGGTATCGCATCGCGGGCGCGGCGGAGGTGCATCGGTCCGGGATTGCTTATCGCAGGGGCGATTTCGTGGAGGCCGAGGCGCTTTCGCGCAAAGCGGAGGCGACGCTCTTGAACGTGCCGCCGCTCTGCGCGGGGGCGATGGCGTCGCGGGCGCGCGCGCTCGTGGCGCTCGGGCGCGTGGAGGAGGCGCTCCTGGAGTCGAGGCGCGCGAATGCAATCGTCGAGAGCGGGAAGCGGGAGACGCTCGACAAGCTCGTGCGATTGGTCCACGCGGAGGTGCTGTGGGCGGCCGGCGCGAAGGAGGAGGCGCGGGCGGCGATTGAAAAGGCGAAGGCCGAGATCCTGGGCAGCGCGACGCGAATCGGCGAGCCCGAGCTGCGCCGGAGTTTTCTCGAAAAGGTCGAGGTCCACGCGCGGACGATGGCGCTCGCGTCGGCGTGGGGGGCTTGAGGGGGCGGTCGCTCTCGTGCCGCGGAAATGCTGAAATAGCGCCGAAGCGATCGACCAGGGGCAAGAAAGACCGAACGCGGGCAAACGTCCTCGACCCATGCCAGCTATCGGGGCGGTTGGCGGCTCTGTTGATATCGAATCATGCTTGAGCCATGGAGCGTGAGCGCAATACACGGTGGCAATGGGGGCGCCCTCTGCGGCTGAGCCGGCTTCTCTCTCTGGCGATCGCCGCACTCTCGTTCCTGGTCATCCTCTCGGCGCTGTCCTTGTTTTTATCGACCGCGGTCCTTCATCGGAACACGGCGCGGCTCGACAATGCCATGACGGGCGCCGGCCTCGCGCGTGACGTGGAGCTCGAGCTCCTGCATTACGGGCGCCTCGCCGAGCACGCCGCCGAGCGCGACGGGCTCGAGCCGGACGACCAGCGAAGGGCGGTCCATCGAGCCGTTCAGGAGCGGCTGGTCGAGGCCGAGGCGCACGTCGGGAGCGACATGGAAAAGCAGGTCCTCGGCGAGCTCTCGACCCGGACGGAGACGTATTTTTCGGCGCGGGACCGGATGGAGCGGGCCCGCCTGCCGCTCGACCAGGCCTTGCAGCAGACCCAGATCGATTTCGATGACGCGCTGGCGAAGGCGGCCGAGCTCGTCACGATCAACCTGGCGGACGCGGCGGACGCGCGGAAGAGCGCGCAGTTCTGGGACGACGCGCTGGACACGGTGAGCGTCGTCGTCATCAGTGGCCTGCTCCTGCTCGTCCTCGCGCTCGTGCAGGGCGCGCGCAGCCAGATCTACGTGCCGCTATCCGCGCTCCGGGGCGCCATCGAGCGCTTCGCGCGCGGCGACGACCATACCCGCGCCCCCGACGTCGGGCCCATCGAGATCCGCGAGCTCGCGGCGGTGTTCAACGACATGGCCGCGTCGATCGCGCGAAAACGCGAGGAGCAAATCGCCGTGCTCGCGGCCGTCGCCCACGACATCCGCAACCCGCTCACGGCGATCAAGATGTCCACCACCGTCCTCGCGCGCGGCGCGCCTTCCACGGAGCCGCGCGTGCTCCGGACGCTGTCCATCGTGGATCGGCAAATCGATCGCCTGGCGCGGATGACGGACGATCTCCTGCAAGCCGCGCGCATCCAGGCCGGTCAGCTCGAGCTCGCGAAGAAGCCGAGTGATCTCTGCCGGATCCTGAATGAATCGGTCGAGCTTTATGCCTCGACGTCGCCGAACCACCGCATCTCGCTCGCGATCCCCGAGGGAACCTTGGTCTGCGACGTCGACGCGGCGCGGGTGGAGCAGGTTCTCGACAACCTGATCGGCAATGCGATCAAGTATTCCCCCACGGGCGGCGAGATCCGGGTCGTGGCGCATCGCATCGGCGAGGAGGCGGTCGTGGCCGTCTCGGACCAGGGGGTCGGGATCGAGCCGACGGAGATCGAGCGGATCTTCGAGCCTTTTCATCGCGCGACCTCGACGCGGAAGGTGGCGCACGGCGTCGGGCTCGGGCTCTCGGTCGCGCGGAAAATCGTCGAGGCCCACGGCGGCCGTGTCGACGTCGAGAGCCGACTCGGGGAGGGCACGACCTTTCGCGTTCATTTGCCCTTGCTGCGCCACGAGCCGGCCCGCGTCTCGGCCTGAAGGCGAATCAGATCCCGCCGTTCGCGCTGAAGACCTTTCCGTTCGCGTAGGTGTTGTGCAGCGCGAGCCACGTGATCGTTTTGGCCGCTTCCTCGGGCGTCCCGAGGCGCCGGAGCGCGCTGAAGCTCTTGTATTCGTCGGCGAGCTTCGAATCGAGCTCTTTTCCGATTCCGGCATCGAGCAGGCCGAGGGCCACGACGTTCGCGCGCACGCCGCGCGGGCCGAGCTCCTTCGCCGCCGCCATCACGAGCGCGGACGTCGTGCCCTGCGACGCGGCGAAGACCGCGGGCACGGGCAGCGATTGCGTGCGGTCGAGCGCCGAGACGAAGAGGAGATCGCCGCCGCGGCCTTCGAGCCGCCGGCCGAATTCGCGGCAAACCTGGAAGACCGATCGGGCGTTGACGGCCATCGTGGCCTCCCAGTCGTCGTCGGTCGCCTCGAAGACCCGCGCCGGGCGGACGATGGCGGCGCAATGAATCACGACGTCCGGGAGCGCGCCTTCGGCTTCGAGGGAGGCCACGAGGCGGCCGAGCGCCGCGGGATCGGCGAGGTCGAGCTTTAGCGGGCGCGCCGAGAGCTCGTGTTCGAGCGCGCGGGCGCGGGCCTCTTCGTGGTGGTAGGTGAATGCGGAAGGGATGCCGGCGCGCGCGAGCTCCGTGAGGACGGCGCTCCCGACCGCGCCCGTGCCACCGAGCACGAGCGCTCTGCGTTTCGATTCGTTCATCCGAGACCCTCGATGTATTCGAGCTCCTCGGCCACCGCGACGACGAACGCGTCGAGTTTTTCCTCGGGGATGTCGAAGCGAGGCTGGAGCCGGAAGAGGCTCCAGTCGTGGCCGCAGGTGAAGCAGAAGAAGCCGCGGCGGTAGAGCCGGTGGCAGACGAGCGGGGAGATGGTCGATTTCTGACCGAGGTCCTCGAAGCCGAAATGCGCGAACGAGAGCCAGGGGTGATCGGGGCTGTTCAGTGCGACGCCCTGCATGAAGCCGGCGCCGCGCGCCTCGCGGAAGAGCGGCGAACGAGCGAGCGTGTCCGACAAACCTTTCTTGAGCTTCGCGCCGAGCCGCCCGACGCGCTCGATTCGCTCGTCGGTGAGGAGGTCGAGCGCGGCGAGCGCGGCGACGCAGGAGAGCGCATTGAACCCCATCGTCGTGTTGTGGCTCTCGCCGGACGCGAAATGGTCGCCGTAGGCGCGGAGGAAGGTTTCCCGTTTCGTGAGCATGGCCGAGATCGGCGTGATGCCGCCGCCGAGGTGTTTGGCGAGGAGAACCACGTCCGGGCGCCGCGGCCAGCTCGCGGTGGCGAGGAACCCGCGGCCCGTGCGGCCGAGCGCGGTCTGGACCTCGTCGGCGACGAGCAGCGTGCCGTGTTTCTCCGTGAGCTCGCAGAGCGCCTCGACGAACGGCGCCGGCAATTCGCGCACGCCGCCTTCGCCCTGGATGGGCTCGACGACGATGGCGGCGACGTCGCCGGGCGCGAGGGCCTTTGCGAGCGCGTCCACGTCGCCGAATGGCACGTGCTCGGCGCCCTCGACGAACGGGGCGAAGGGATCGCGGAGATACCCCTTCGTCATGAGCGAGACGCTGCCGAACGTGCAGCCGTGATAGGCGCCTTCGAGGCCGAGCAGGCGCGGGCGCTTCGTGAGCGCGCGGGCGAGCTTCAAGGCGGCTTCGACCGCGTCGCTGCCGGTGCAGGCGAAGAAGGCGTTATCGTAATGGCCGGCGCGCTCGCAGAGCCTCTTCGCGAGGCGGCCGGCGAAGGGATTGACGCGGGCGGGGTACCAGGAGGGCGCGTCGGAGTCGAGGTACCGGCGGATCGCGTCGGCGATGTACGGGTTTCGATGGCCGAAGGCCTGCGTGCCGTGGAAATCCTCGACGGCGTGGCCCTCGTCGTCGTACAGGACGCCGCCCTCGGCGCGGACGAGCTTGATGGGCTCGCCGGCGAGCGCGGCGCGCTGCGCGATGAGCGGGTTCACGAACTCGCGGTATTCGTCGAAGCCACGCCGCAGGATGTCGTCGTAGGAATCCACTAGAGCCCTCCGTCGAGCACCACTTTGGAGCCGGTCATGAAAGCGTTCGAATCGGAGACGAGGAACGCGGCCATCTCGGCGATCTCCTCGGGCCGCGCGAGGCGGCCGAGCGGGCATTTGTCGAGGTATTCTTTCTGCCGGTGCTGCGGCAATCCCTGCGCCATGCCGACCTCGGCGAGCCCCGGCGCGAGCAGGTTCACCCGGATCGCATAGCGGCCGACCTCGCGCGCGAGCGCCTCCGTGAGCCCGCGCAACGCCGATTTCGAGGCGGCGTAATGGATCGGCGATTCGATGATGCGCTCGGAGGCGAAATTGCCGATGTTGAGGATGCTGCCCCGCTTCGCCCGGATCATGTGGCGGAGGACCGCGCGGCTGTAGAGGTAGACGCCCTTCACGTTCACGTCCATGAGCTCGTCCCAGTCCGACTCTTCGAGCAGCGAAATGGGGAGCACCTGCGTGATCGCCGCGTTGTTCACGAGCACGTCGACCCCGCCGAACGCCGAGACGACGGCCGCGACCGTGGATTTGACGTGCGCGCCGTCCGCGACCGATCCTTTGAAGACGAGCGGCTCGTGCCCTGCCGCGGCGACGGCGCGTTTTGCGTCCTCCGCGCTCGCGTCGTCCTTGTGGTAGGTGAGCGCCACGCGGGCCCCGTGGCGCGCGAACGCGACGCACATCGCGAGGCCGAGGCCCCGCGTGCCGCCCGTGACGATGCAACGTTTTCCTTCGAGCAGGCGCGTCATGTCACGTCCCCCTTTGCACGAGCGGCAGCGAGCGCCTCCCCGCGCGCTCGCCCCAGACGCGCGGCTTCTCCATGAAGCGCGCCTCCTTGTCGCGGTAGAGGATGTTGTAATTGCAGACGGGGATCGTCGAGCCGTCCGCATAACAATTCGAATCGCAGCACTGGTACGTGCGCTCCACGTCGAACGTCTCCTCGTCCATGTGCGAGTGCACGTAGACGGCCTTCGCGGCGCGCTCCGAGATGCGCAGCGCCTCGGCCGGCGAGAGGCGTTTGTCTTTCGGGAAGAGCTTGCGGACGAGCTGGTCGAGCAGCTTCAATCCTCGCTCGTCGCCCTCGTCGCCGCGCGCCCAGAGCATGTCGATCGCGTCCTGCAGCGCGCGTTCGAGGCGCGTGCCCGGCTCCAGGTAGAGGTGATCGGCGAGGCAATCGTACATCGTGTCGCGATCGAGGAAACGCAGGAACGGCAGCGCCGGGCCGCCCTCGTCGTCGAGAAGGAGATACGCGATCTGGTAGCAGAGCGGGTGCGCGCTCGGCGAGGAGACGAAATCGGAGACGCGGAGCAGCCCGTCCGTCGTCTCCTCGATGGATTCGAGCACCTCCAGCATGGAGATGCGGCCCGAGCGATCAAAAGAGACGCCGCCTTGCCCCGTGTACGTGATCGTGTGGATTTCGAGGTGGCGCACGCAGGAGAGCTCGAGGCCCATGCGGATGATCCGGCCGACCTCCTTGTCGTTGTAGCCGCGCGTCATCACGGGGATGAGCGTCGTGTCGACCTGGTGTTTGTCCAGGAGCTCGAGGACGCGGGCCTTGAGGTCGACGAGCGTCGCGCCTTGCAAGGCGCGATCGACGTGTTTGTCGAACGTGTCGAACGAGAGCGCAATGCGCGCGCCCTGATCGGCGAGGCGCTTGACGAGATCCTCGTCGCGCGCGAGGCGCACGCCGTTCGAACACACGCTGACGCGGTGGATCCCGCGCGCGTGGGCCATCGACACGAATTCGAGCAGGTGCGGGTGCAGGAGCGGCTCGCCGCCGGTGAGGTTGACGATGTCGAGGTCGCCGCCGTGATCCTCGACGAGGTGATCGAGGACGCGGGCGAACTCCTCCCGGCTCATGTGGAACGCGTCGTCGTTCTTGTTGTGGACGTAGCAGATCGGGCAGTCGAGGTCGCAAGCGCTCGTGATGGTGACGACGGGCAAGCGGACCTTCTGGGTGTGGCTCTCGCATGGGCCGCAATCGAAGGGGCAACCATGCTCGACGGCGCGCCGGATCTTCGCGGGGCGCGCCTCCTTCGGCACGATGGCGCGCGTACGCTCGTACCAGGACGCGCTCGTCGAGAGGCGCGCTTCCTGCTCGCCGTGCTTCGGGCAACGCTTCTGCATCCAGGCCTCGCCGTTCGCCGTCGCCACGACGCGGGCCGGGAGGGCGTCCTTGCACACCTTGCAGAGGCTCGTGGTTTCGTGGAGAAGTCGCTCTGCGACCTGCATGATGGTTCGAGGATACTCGAAGAGCGTGACGAATCGGATAGGCTTCGGAGCGGCATGACAGAGGCGCGGGCCGAGGAGATCGTCGCAGCCGTCGGGCTCACAAAGCGCTTCGGCGAGACCGTCGCGCTCGAAGACGTGAGCTTCGTCGTCGAAGGGCCGGGGCTCGTCGCGGTGCTCGGCCCGAACGGCGCGGGCAAGACGACGCTGCTCGACATCCTGGAGGGGCTCGCGGGGCCGACGCGCGGCGCGTATCGGCTGTTCGGGGCGGAGCCGCGGCCGTATCCGCGGAGGCGCGTGGGCGTGGTGATGCAGAAGGAGGCGCAGATCGAGCGGGTGACGGCGCGCGAGTACGCGGAGCTGTTCTCGTCGATCTACGGCGTGCGCGGAGGGCCCGAGCGGATCCTCGCGCGGTCGCGGCTCGAACATCGCGCGGAGACGGCCGTGACGCGGCTCTCGGGCGGCGAGGCGGCGCGGCTCTTCATCGCGACGGCGGTGGTGCACGATCCGGCGCTCGTGTTCCTGGACGAACCCACGGCGCACCTCGATCCCGAGAACAAACGGATCGTCGGCGAGATGCTGCGCGAGCTCGCCGAGGAGCGGACGCTCTTCATGACGACGCACGATCTGCGCGAGGCGGACGCGCTCGCGGATCGGCTGCTGTTCCTCGTGGGCGGGCGCGTGCGCGCGAGCGGGACGAAGGACGAGCTCGTGCAGGCGGTGCCCGAGGCCGAGCGGCGCGGGCTCGGCGTCGAGGACGCGTTCTTCCATTTCTGCGCGATCGAGATCCGCGAGGGCCAGGCGATCGGGCGCGGGGAGGCGACGTGAGCGCATTCTTGGTGCTCGTACGAATGCGGCTGCTCGACACGCTCCGGAACCGGAGCTCGGTCGGGTTCACGTTGATCTTCCCGGTCGTGCTGCTCGCCGTGCTCGGGCTCGTGTTCATGAACGGGCACCCGTTCGAGCGGCGTTACGTGGCCGTGGTCTCCGCGGGCGAGAGCGCGGCGATCGAGCGGTGCGTGGCGGAGCTCGGGGCGTTCGAGGAGGTGCGCGTGGGGCGCGAGCGGACCGAGGCCGAGGCGCTCGGCAAGCTGCGCGCGCGCATGGCGAGCGCGGTGCTCTCGGCCGCGCCGGACGGTGAGGGCGTGGTCCTGCGGGTGGGGACGCGGGATCGGATCTTCGGCGGGGGGCTCGCGGCGGCGCTGCCCGCGACAGCGCGCCTCGACGTCGTGCAGGGGCCGGCGTGGGGGTACGTGCATTACCTCTTCCCGGGCATCCTCGCGTTCTCGGTGCTCGCGTCGGGCTTGTTCGGGATGGGGTATCCGATGGCCCTGTTCCGGCAGAACCTCTTCCTGAAGAAGCTCGCGACGACGCCTTTGCCGAAGGGCACGTTCATCGCGGCGAACGTGGCGGCGCGGTCGTCGATCGTGCTCGTGCAGGTCGTCTTGCTGGTCGGGGCGGCGCGGCTCTTCTTCGATTTGCCGCTGACGCTCGCCTCGTTCGGCTGGTTGCTCGTGATCTCGATGCTCGGCGTGGTCACGTTCCTCGGCGCGGGCTTCGCGCTCGCGACGGCGATCGACAACGCGGAGCTGCTCGTCGACGTGATCAGCGCGATCAACATGCCGATCGTCTTCCTCTCGGAGATGTTTTTCCCGCTGGAATCGCTGCCGCGATTTCTGGCCACGGTCGGGGCGCTCTTGCCGTCGACCGAGATGGTGCGGCTCTCGCGCGCGGTGCTGCTCTACGGGGTGACCGACGTTTCGAGCCTCGCCGGAGGGCTCGGGATGATGGCGCTCTGGGCGGCGGCGACGTTCACGATCAGCCTGGTGTCGTTCAAGTGGCACGCGTGACGTCGTGCGCGTTGCCGAACGCGCGCGCGGCGCTCGCCCCCGGCCTGCGCGCTCGCGTCGTTTAGCGCCGCGCCGCGCCCGCGACGTGTGGAGGGGACACGCAACGGGCGCGGCGACAGGCGCGAGGGAGAGCATGGCAGACGCACGCCGTTCGGGAAAGCGGGCAAGCGGACGGAATTTGTCCTACGGACGAGATATGTCCTACCGATGGCGCTCGGGCGGGAAAGTTCCTCCCCGTGGGTTTTCTGGGTAGGGTGCGATTCCGCGATGGCTGACGTTCGGCTGCGTCTCCTGCTCTCGTTCGGCGTCGCGCTCGCGTGGGTGGGGGCGCCTTCGCGCGCGCGGGCGGGCGCGTTCGAGGTGCAAGGGCTCGGGCCTGAGGGCGTCGCGGAGGCGTCGGCGCGGAGCGCGCGCGCGGAGGACGGGACGGCCGCGTTCTTCAACCCGGGCGGGCTCGCGCTCGGGCAGGGGACGTCGATCGGCGTCGCGCCGATCCTCTCGGTGTCGACGCTGCAAGCGCAGGGCGAGCGCTTGCCATTCGAAGATCCGCTCGGAATCGCGGTCTTCGCGAGCGGGACCATTCCCCTGGAGGGGCCGTTCGCGGGGCGCATCCGGCTGGGCTTCGCGGGGCATTTTTTGCCGACGCGGGCGCTTCGGCTGCTCGCGCGGGAGGGCGACCGGGCTTTTTTGCCGTATTACGACAACCGGACGCAGCGGCTCGTCGTGCTGCCCTCGCTCGGTGTTCGGATCACGCGAAACCTCGGAATCGGCGTGACGGTCAACGTGCTCGCCGGGGTGCGGGGTCCGGCGCGGCTCGAGGCGGGCGCGACGGGGGCGCCGGAGCCGCGGATCGACATCGACGCGAATACGGTGATGGGCGGCGTGTTCGGCGTCCGCTTCGATCCGGCCGAGGGCGCGCGGCTCGCGCTCGTGTTGCGGCAGCCGTTCGGCATTCCGCTGCGCATCGAGACAACGGCGGACGTGGGCGGCGTGCCGCTCGCGACGAACATCGAGACGAAGCGGGCGATGTTCGATCCGCTGACGGTGGTGCTCGCGTCGAGCTTCGACGTGGGGCGCGCGAGCTTCGAGATCGACGCTGCGTGGCATCAATGGTCGGCGTGGGAGGGGCCCTTTCTTTCGGTCCGCTCGACGCTTCCGGGGGTGAACCTGGGATCCCGCCCGATCGGCCGACTTTTTCGGGACGTGGTCTCGCTGCGAGTCGCGTCGAATGTGCGCTTCGACCTCGGAAAACGCAGGGCGCTCGTGGTGCGTGTCGGCGTAGGCGGCGAGCCGACGATGATGACGGGCGCGCCCCAGGGGAGGACAAACCTGGTCGACGGGGACAAACTCACGGTCGGGCTCGGGGCGACGCTCGTGCTCCCGGACGTGCTCGCAAAGGCGCTCCGGATCGGGCTCGGCGGCAATGGCCAATTCGTGTCGGGGGCGGGGAGTTTGTTCTCGACGTCGCTCGGCGTGGGGGTGGACCTGTGAGCGGAGGGCGGCTTTCGAGAGGGGTTGTCCTGGCAATCTTGCTCGGCGCCGGGCGCGCGGAGGCGACGGCGCCGTCGACGTTCGGGCACGGGGCGCGGAGCGCGGCGCTCGTGCGGGCGGACGTGGCGGACGCGGATCCGGCGGGCGCGCCCGTGCAAAATGCGGCGCTCGCGGCGGCGCCCGGGGCGCGGGTGCGGCTCGGGTACGGGTATGGGCTTCTGGATCTGCGGATCGAGGATCGACGGGCCGACGTGGCCGACGTGTCGGGCCTGGATCTCGGCGCGCAGGTGGGATTTCGGTTGCGCGCGTCGTTCGTCCTGGGATTCGCGCTCGCGGCGCATGTGCCGGACGCGCAGATCGCAAAGATAGGTTTTCGGCCGGGGACCGAGCCTCAGTTCGTCCGGTACGAGGCGGCCTTGCAGCGGGCGACGTTCGACCTCGCGCTCGGCTTGCGTCGCGGGCCGTTTGCCCTCGGGATCGGCGCGGCGCTCTCGCTCGACATGGGCGGCGAGGGGACGCGCTTCGAGCTGGGGCAGGACGCGGAGGGGACGTATGCGGACGCGGCGTCCGATATCTCGCTCGCGTATCGAGCGGCGCCGATCGTGGGGCTCATGGTGGATCTCGGTCGCGTCGCGCTCGGGGCCTCGTTCCGCGGCGGGCTCGGCGTCTCCGTGGCGGTGGACAGCGACGTGCGGATCGCGCTCACGGAAAATCCGCTCAATGGGACGACGCGGGTGCGCGTGCGCGGGGTGAGCGGGTACGATCCGGCGCGGTTCGTGTTCGGGGCGCGGGCGAAGCTCGGCTTCGGGCTCTCGGCGCTGGGCTCGATCGAATGGCAGGGGTATGCGGAGGCCCCGCCGCCGGTCGCGGACGTGTCGCTCGACGTGGCGCTCGGGACGTCGCCCGGGCGGACGGAGGTGCGGTTCGTCGCGCCGAACTTCCGGGACGTGCTGGTTCCGCGGCTCGGCATTGAATGGACGAGCGGGCGGTGGGCGGCCCGCGCGGGGTATGCGCTCTCGCCGTCGCCGGTGCCGCCGCAACGTGGATTCACCAGTTATGCGGACGCGACGCGGCACGCGGTGGGGCTCGGTGGCGGCGTCGCGTTCGGGCGGGTCTGGGGGGTGGATCTGCGGGCGGATATGGGGGCGCAGGTGTCGTTTCTCTCGGAGCGAGCGGAGGAGAAGGCGAGCCCGGCGCTGCCGAACGCGCGGTACGTGGTCTCGGGTCGCGTGTACCACGGCGCGATTTCGGTGGAGGCGGCGTTTCGATGAAAAGAGGGGCCGCGTGGATGCTGCTCCTCGCCTCGTGCGGGCTCGTGTCGGGGGAGGGGGACACGGCAGACTTTCCCGCGGACGGCGTGGGCGCGTTCGGGGAGGCTCTACCGGTGGAGGTTTGTCGGGGGACGGCGCGGATCGTGGCGCCTGTGCTGGCGACTGGCGCGACGGCGTTATGTGTGCCGAACGGACAAACAGAGCGCGCTTGCGCGGCCGAAGGCGATTGCGAGGGGATCGAGCGGTGCATCTGCGGCCGGTGCGTGGTCGCGCCTTGCCAGGGCGCGGGCTCGTGCGAGGGGCAGGAGGTTTGTCGGGGCAGGCGGTGCACGCGGGCCTGCGGGGCGGACGGGGATTGCGCGTCGGGCGAGCGTTGCGTCTCCGGGGGATGCGCGCGGTCGTGTGGTTCGGACGGCGATTGCCATCACGGGGAGGCCTGCGATGCGCTCGACAATGTCTGCACGGCGTCGCTCTGCGGCGGCGGCGCTTCGTGTGGTGGCGGGAGCACGTGCGTGGCGGTCGCCGAGGTGGCCGAGCTCGGCGAGCCCGCGCTGCTCGGGGACGAGCCGATCGTATTCGTGGAGCTCACGCGCGGGGCGGAGACGTCCTTGCTGCGTGCGCATATCGAGGGGCCCGCGCGGTGGCGGGTGGATCCGGAAGCGCCGGTGTTCGTCCTCGTCGGCGAGACGCGGGTGGGGGCGCCGAGCGTGCGGCGGCGCGGGACCCGCGTGGAGCTTCATGCGGAGGTCGGCGCGCCGGCGAGGATCGTGCGGGCCATTTCGACGGACGAGGGGCGGAGCTTCGTCGTGGACCAGGATCCCGCGCTCGCCGCGGCCGAGCCCTGGGAGGAAGGCGCCGTCGGATCGCCGTCGGTGTTCGATTTCGACGGCGCGACCTACATGTTTTACGAGGGGGGACACGGCCGGGGGATCGGCCTCTGCCAGGTGACCGAGCAGGGCTGCATGCGTACCTCGCCAAACCCGGTGATCGCGCCCGCGGACGTGGAGGATCCTGCGTTCTGGCGCGGCGTGACGGAGGTCGGGGCGCCACACGCGTTCGTCCAAGGAGCTATCGTGCGGATCGCATTCACGGCGCGCGGAGTGGAGGGGCGCGCGGCGGTGGGGCCGGAGGGCGCGCTGCCGCCGGATCCCAATGACTCGATCGGGCTCGCGGCGACGACCGATCTGAAGACGTTTTCCCTGTACCCGGTGGGGCCGATGTACGCGCGGCTCGTGAACCTGCGGGCGTATCTCGGCGAGCGCGAGCCCGCCGTGCGGGTCCTGCCGGCGGGGGCCGAAATGGTGTTCGTGTCGGCGGATGCGTCGGGGAAAGGGGTGACGGGGATCTATCGCGCGGCGGGGCGGGGCGCGGCGCGCTGAATCACGGGCGCGGGCGATTGCGGCGCGCGGCGAGCAGGGAGGCGGCGGCGAGGGCGAAGAGCCAGGCCGCGCGGGAAGGAGCGGGCGCGCCGGGGGGCGCCACGGCGCAGCTCCCGGACGAGGAGGCGGATTGCGCGTTCTCGAACGACTTCCAGTTCATGCAGTTCGAGGTCTTCTCGTCGCAGATGACCTCGCTGCCGGAGCAATCGTCCACGGACGCGCACGTCGCGAGGCAGGCGCCGTTGCGGCAGGCATACGGCGCGCAGCTCTGCTTGGTGCTGTCCGGGAGCTGGAGGGTCTCGTTATCGAGGCACGTCGTGGGCAAGCTGACGCAGGTCTTTTGCTCCGTGTTGCACGTCGAGCCGATGGCGCACGCGGCGTTGCTCGTGCAATCCGTCTCGCACGAGAGCTCGACGTCATTGCAGGCATACGGCGCGCAGTTGTTGCTGAACGACTCCACGCAATTGCCGGCGCCGTCGCAGGAGAACACCGTGAGCGTCGACACGTCGCATTTCTTGTCGCAGCCATTTCCCGAGGGATAGGAGCATTGCTGCGGATTCACGCCGTCGCACGTGGCGCAGGCCTCGCTCGTGCCGTCGCAGGGCAGGCGCGACCCGTGGGGTTTGCCCTCGACCGGCGAGCAGATGCCGAGGCGAGGGCCGTCGCAGGCCTCGCATTGCCCCTCGCAGGGCGCGTTGCAGCAGACGCCGTCGACGCAGAAGGAGTCGTCACACGGGGTCTTCAGGTCGCACATGGCGCCGAGCGGCGTGAAGATCTCCCCGTCCTGGAGGACGCCCTGCGCGCCCATCCCGCCCGCGACGAGGACGCGGCCATTGAGCAGCGTCGTGGAGGTGTGGAACGAGCGTGGCTTCAGGAGGTGCGGCGTCCCGGTCCAGCTTTGCGTGAAGGGGTCGAAGATCTCGGCGGTGTACGGCGTCTCCTCGAATCCGCCGCCCGAGGCGAGGATGCGATTCCCCGCGATCACGCTCACCGCATGGTCCTTGCGCGGGAGCGTCAAATTGAGCCCCGGAGACCAATCCTCCGTCGCGGGATCGAAGACATCGACGGCCTGGGCGAGCATCGGGCTGCCGCCGGCGACGAGCACGCGCCCCGAGCCGAGCCTCGTCGCCGTGTGCCCCGTGCGCGGCCTGGGCATCGGGGTCGTCGTCTTCCAGGTCTTGGTCCCCGGCTCCCAGATCTCGGCCGAGGCCGAAGCGCCATTGCTTTCGCCGCCCACGACGAGGACGCGGCCCGCGTCGAGCAACGTGGCCGTGTGCATGTAACGCGCCTGGTTGAGCTCGCCCGCGGGCTCCCACGCATCGATCTCGGGATCGTAAATTTCGGCCGTATTGACGAGGACGGAGGTTTTCCCGGCCGCTACGAGGACACGACCATCGGCGAGGAGGGTGGCGGTGTGCAGGGCGCGCGGAGAGGCCATGGGTTTGGCCGGCACCCACATTCCCAAGCTGCCAGCGTTGTTCCCGGGGACGAAGATCTCGGCCGTGGCGACCACGTTGAGGACCCCTCCCACGAATCCCTTTCCACCCACGACGAGCACGCGGCCATCCTTGAGCGTCGTGGCCGTGTGCCCGAACCGGGATTGGCTCATCGTGTCGGCCTGGAACCATTTCTTGAGGTTCGGGTCGTAGATGTCGGCGAACTCCAGCGCGGTATCGTTGCCCTTGTCCCCGCCCGCGACGAGGACACGGCCGTCGGGCAGGAGATTCGCGGTATGACGAGCGCGCCGGATGATCATGTTTTCCGTCAAGGTCCACGCGGGATCGACGAGCAGCGGCGCGCGCACGCTCGCGCCCTCCCAGGAGAGTTTTACCTCGCATTGCCGCGCGCCCGGATCGACGACCGGGCGGCCCATCGGCAATCGCGGGTCCCCGCTGATCTTGCAGCCCTCCACCGTGACGTTCATCCAGACGGTTTTTCCGTCTGCGTCCATGGCCCAGGGCGGCGCCATGCGCAGGCGCGGGACGCCGCCGGCGTCGAGCAGCTCCAGCGTCTTGCCGACGAGGCGGAGGCCGGCGACGTCGTCGCCGAGCGTGATCATGTAATGGAGCTCGGGGGCGTCCGGGAGGGCGTTCCGGAAAAACACGTAATCCTCGGCGCCGCTGTCGGTCGTGCGGTGCACGATGTCCGCGACGCCGCGATATCCCGCCGGATACGCGACGAGCCCCGCCCCCGCTTCCCCTGCGACCTCACGAGCGCCCGCGAGGGTGACCTCGACGGAGAGCCCGCTTTCCGGGTCCGCGACGCGAAAGGCGTCGCTCGCGCGCGAGGGCAAGCGCACGTCGGCGCGGGGCGCGGGCGAAATCGTTTCCACGAGCGTATACGCGCCGCGCGCGAGGTGGAGGCGGAGCGCCTCGGCGGTCTCCACCGCGACGCGCGCGTCCGGAGGCGGCGCGAGCGCTTGCGCGGCGAGGGTGTCTCCCGCGCCCGGGGCGTCACCCTCCGCCGAGCACGCTCCACATAAAACCGCCGCGAGACCGAATGCCCACGCCCTGCGCCATCTCGTCCCCATGGTGGCCTCCCTTGTAAGGTAGGAAAGTCAGAATCGGTATGTCGCCACGAGACCGGGCGAGACCGTGAAAATCACGGCGCCGGTCAACGTGTCGGAGTCATATTTGCCCTGACCGTCCGTGCTCGCCTGGACATACCCTTGCTCGGGCACCCAGCTCGGAGGCTCGGGGACGAACAGCACGAGCGCCGAGACCGAGACGGCGACGTCGAGCTTGTCCGAGATCCGCATGCCAGCGCGTATCTCGGGCGCGACATAGGCGCCGAGCATGGCCTGGGTCTCGGTGACCCGATCGACGGTATACGGCACGCTGTCCTTGCGCCGAATGCCGGTGGTGCTGGTCGGGTCGGGGACGTCACGCGCGGTCGTCTTGTAATCGCCGGAGCGGTCGTCCTGCGCCGAGCCGAAGAATCCGCCCGCGCCGAGGCGGAACGTGATGGGGAAACGCTCGCCCACGGTGCGCGCGACGGAGGCGCCGACGTGCGCGCCCTGAAGGGAAAGGACGTCGTCCGTGAGGCCCTTGTTGGCGGCGATGTTGCCGAAGACGTGCACGTCCGCGTCGGGGCGATCGGTGAAGGTGCGGCGCGCGAAGAGGCCGCCGAGCTCGACGCCGATGAGCCATTTGCGCTGAATTTCGAGGCCGAAGCGGAGCGCGCCGCCGCCCCCCAGCCCGAGCGACGCCGCGCAGGGCCCCGTGCAGGTCCCGTCGAGGCTGCCGCCGAACGTGGGCGCAATCGCGAACGTGGCGCCGAGCTCGCCGAAAAAGCGTTTGTCCGCCCAGAACCCCAAGGGCGGAGGGACGGGCTCCAGGGCGACCGCGACGGCCTCGCGTTTGCCGGATTCGAGGTCGACACGTCGTTCTTCCCGAACAAACCCATTCGCGGTGACCTCGATGCGGTGGGCGCCGGCGCGGACGGGGCCTTCCCAGGCGCCGCGGCCGACGCGCACGCCGTCGACGGAGATGTCCGCGTCTTTCGTCTTGGTCTCGACGCGCAGGACCGAGGGCAGCTCCTCGGCGATGAGGAGGATCGGGGTGATGAGGCTCGGGCGGACCTCGATGCGCGCGGGCTGCGTGCCGAGGCGTTTGTCGCCGCGCAGGCTGACGAGGTGGTCGCCGGACGCGACGAGGCCACGCCAGGGCGTCTTGCCCACGGCCGCGCCGTCGAGGAGGACGTCCATCGAATACCCGGAGGCCTCGTCGACCTGGAGCCAGCCGGCGAGCTCGAGCCGCGAGAGGACGGCGGGGAGCTTGGCCGTTTTGCCTCCAACGACCTGCAGCCGCGCTTCGAGCGTCTCGAAGCCAGCCTTGAAGATGCGCACCGTGCGCTCGCCGACGGGGACGTGAATCGGGCCTTTGAGGGGCGTCGTGCCGCGGGGTTTGCCGTCGATCGAAATGGTCGCGCCGTCGGGGACGCCTTCGACGACGAGGTCGCCGACGAGGGGCCGGAGCTCGGCGATCTCGTGGGTCGCGAGCTGCTTTTCCTCCTCGGTCACGCCCGGGAACGCGAGGAGCTCTTCGTTCATGTCGAACGCCTCGTCGAAGCGGTTGAGGCGGCGGAGGCAAAGCGCGGCGTTTTTCTTGGCGGCGCGGGTCGGGTAAATGGAGAGCGAGGTGAGGAACTCGGGCAGCGCGGCCTCCATGGAGCCGGCGTCGAAGAGCGCGAGGCCCTGCTCGAAATGCTTGCGCGCGTCGGCCTTGGCCTTGGCCTCGGCCTCGGCCGCGGGGTCCGGCGGCGGAGGCGGGGGCGGCGGCGGCGGCGGGAGCGGGCCGCCCTTCTTCAGCCACGAGGGCTGCGGCTTGGGATTGGTTTGTCCACCCGGCGCATTTTGCGCGAGCGCGGTCGTGACGAAGGTGGAGGCGAGCGCGACGGCGAGCGCCTTGCAAATCGGGGAGGGGAGGGCCGCAGAGCGTTTCATTCGAAGGTCCGCACGGGCTGGGGATCTTTGGAGGGCGTCGCGGCGGTGGACGTGGACTTCGTGGTCGGATGCGCCGCCGTCGTGACCGGCGCGGTCGCGGGCGTCGTGCCTGTGGAGGCCGCCGCGGACGTGGGCGGTGCCCCGGCCTTGGGCTTCGCGGTCGTCTGCGCGAGCTTGGTGTCGTCGACGTCGAGCGTGAGTTTGTCTGGTAAAGCGCCATTCGCGGTGATGGCGACCTCGACGCGGGTCTCGTGGCTGTCCTTGTGGATGCGCAAGACGTGGGTGCTGCCGAGCGAGCCGTGAATGGTGACGTAGCCGTCGCGATCGACGGGGGCGCTGCGGCCATTGACCTCGACTTGCGCGTCGGGCGGGGTGATCGAGAGGCGCGCGGAGCGGAGCGCCTCGCCCGGAGCGACTGCGGGCCCTCCCGAAAGCGAGGTGTTCACAGGGGGCGCGGAGGCGGCGCGCGCCTCGGGGGAGGCATCCGCGCCCGTGTTCGAGCGGTCGCGCGTGAGGAGGATCCCGGCGCCGACGCCCAGCGCGAGGGTAGCGCCGAGCAGGACGGGGACGAACCTGCGCGACGAGGAGGAGCGCGCGCCGCTCTCCGCGGGCGAGAGCGTGCTCCGCGGGTCGGGCGCGGACGCACGGGGCGTCGAGGCGCGATCGTCGAACGTCATCGGAGCGGCGACGGTGACGTCGGTGCCGAGCTTGTTCGTGCGCGCGTCGACGACCCTGCCGCTCGACGGGACGAGCTCGCCACTCGGCCGCGATCGCAAGGGCGCGCGGATGCCAGCGAGGAGGCCAAAGGCCTCGACGAGCTCGGCCATGCTCTGGAATCGCACGGCCTTGTCCCGCGCGAGCGCGCGTTCGAAGAAACGATCGACGGCCGGATCGAGCGAGGGGACGAGCGACGAGGGCGGTGGGGCCGTATCGGTGCAGATCGTGACGAGCAGCTTGCCGATGTTTTCGGCCTCGTCGAAGGGGAGGCGGCCCGTGATCGCCTCGTAAAGAATGACGCCGATCGACCAGAGATCGCTGCGATGATCGACCTGCTTGGCCTCCTGGATCTGTTCGGGGCTCATGTACGAGGGCGAGCCGAGCATCATGCCGGAGCTCGTGGAGGTCGCGGGGCCGGTGATCGTGACGTCCTTGGCGATGCCGAAATCGAGGACCTTGACGATCTCGTCGTCGCCGCTCCGCGCGAGGAAGATGTTTCCGGGCTTGAGGTCGCGGTGCACGATGCCGAGGTCGTGCGCGCGGCGGAGCGCTTTGCCGAGCGGCTCGAGGACGCGGTAGGCCTCGGCGAGATCGAGGCGGCCGCCGCGCTCGAGGCGCGCGCCGAGGTCCTCGCCTTCGAGCAGCTCCATCACGATGTACGGCGTCTCGTCCTCGACGCCGTAGTCGAGGACCTGCACGACGTGGGGGCTTTTGATGAGGGCCGCGGCCTTGGCCTCGCGCTCGAATCGCTGCCGGAGCGACTCGTTCGACGCGATGCTGACCTCCATGAACTTCACGGCGACGTCCGTGTCGAGAAGCTGATGGCGCGCGACCCACACAGCGCCCATGCCGCCTTTGGCGAGGGGTCGCACGAGCCGAAGCTTGCCCCCGATGATCGCTCCCTCTGCGATGGACACGCCCCGTCACTCCTCCCGCGAGCCCGACCGTGATCGGGCAAAATGAAGCCACCTGTGAGCATATCACGATCCTTCGGCAGGGCTCCATGGCAAGCTTGCGCGTGATGCGCGCCCCTCGCACTCGCTCTGCCCGCGTCCGTCGCTTCCTTACGCGTGGCGCGCTGCTCGTTTGGGCCATCGTGTCAGGCGGCTGTCGATCGAAGGAGTGCGTGCCGGGTCAGCAGGTCGCGTGTGCCTGCCCAGCGGGCGCGCAGGGGACGCAGGTTTGCGATGAGGAGGGCGCGCGGTTTTTGCCGTGCGTTTGTGATGCGCCGGTCGCCGCGCAAACGGCCGCGCGGGGAGGGGAGCCGAAGGGGCCCCGGCCGGTGGTCGCAAAGAAGCAGATTCGTTGCGGGACAAACCTTTGTGATGCGGCGTGTTGCGCGACGTTCGAGCCGGCGTCGTGCGCGCAGGATGGGAGGTCGTGTCCGCGGACGGCGAACGGGGAGGGCGTGATCTTCGAGTGCGACGGGCCCGAGGACTGCGGCGCGGATGCGTGTTGCCTGATCCCGGGCGACCGGACGATCGCGGCCGTATGCGTGCCGAAAGGCGAGTGCGCGGGGACGTTTACGCACCCGCGGCTCGGGACGACGGTGGCGCCGCGGGTGGTTTGTCACGCGAATCAGGACTGCGCGCTGTCGGAGATCTGCTCGTCGGCGGGGGCCGTGGCGGGCATTTCGGTGTGCAAGTAGGTCGAGCAAGAGCATCCAGCCGTTCGATGCTCTGCGAGATCGCGAGCGAGCTCGGCTCGGGTCCAAGGCATGCTCGCCGTGGTTGTTGGCAAGGGCTGGGGTGGTTGTCGACATGCTCGCCGTGGTTGTTGGCAACGGCCGGGGGGGTTGTCGGCATGCTCGCCGTGGTTGTTGGCAACGACTGGGGTGGTTGTTGGCATGCTCGCCGTGGTTGTTGGCAAGGGCTGGGGTCTTTGTCGACATGCTCGCCGCGGTTGTCGGCAACGGCCGAGGCCATTGTCGACATGCCCGAGGCCATTGTCGACATGCTCGCCGTGGTTGCCGGCAACGGTCGAGGCCATTGTGGACATGCTCGCCGTGGTTGTTGGCAAGGGCTGGGGTCTTTGTCGACATGCTCGCCGCGGTTGTCGGCAACGGCCGGGGGGTTGTCGACATGCTCGCCGTGGTTGTTGGCAAGGGCTGGGGTCTTTGTCGACAATGCTCGCCGCGGTTGACGGCAACGGCCGAGGCCATTGTCGACATGCTCGCCGTGGTTGCCGACAACGCCCGAGGGCTTCGTCGACACAGATCGTGGAGGTTTTCGACGCGCTGGTCGGTGGTCGGATGACGACGCGAGGTCGTCGTCGTTCCAGCCCCTTCCGGTGTTGGCTTGGCCCTGGGTCTAAGCTCCGAGAAGTAATGTGCGAAGAACCTACAGGCGCGCGAGCTCTGCGGTCTGAAATGCGCGCTCTCAAAGCGAGTCGCGAGTCCAACCGACGGTGACGAGAGCGCCGAATCGGTCGGTGCCGATGGTGTGGGTGGAGGTCGCTTCGTACGTATTGCCGTTGAACCAGTTCTCATCCATGTAATGAGTCGTGACCGTCGGGCGCGTGAGATCTCCGTCGTAAAGCCCCGTCATCCCAAGCTCGAAGTGATTCCGACCGCGGCCGAAGATGTAACCAGCGGAGACGCGCGCACCCGCGAAAGGCGTGGTCCCGTCTGCCCCTGGATCGGAGGTCAACAAGCCTGCCCCCACCTTCCGATATGCGTGGAGCCCGAATGCGCCAGACGCGGCGAGGCGCAGGCCGAAGGGGGTGCGCCACGCGAGCCCCGCCGTTGCCCCGAGACCAGCGTACTTGCTGATGAACTCGGAGCCAAGTTCGCCAAACCCACCGAATTCGAACCACCCGAGCCGATATCGCGCGTGGAGCCCGAGCACGGTCCCCTCCTTGTCGGGCGCGAAGAGGCCCGCATAGCCGCCCAACTGGAGATCGCTCGGCGGCACGTCGCCTGCCTTTGCGGCGTCCTCGCCCATGGAATCCTGCGCGGCGGCCGGCGCGGCGCAGAGGCAGATGAGGATCGCAACGCTGACACCAAAGCACTTTTTCGATATTCTCGATTTCATGGGGAAGCTCCTCATCTCGCACCTCAGCCAAGCAAGCCACATGCCGATGCTGCGTTTGGCGGCGTGTCTGAAATTCGTCATCGCACGTGCGTACCGCAGGCGCTCCAAAACCATGCTCTCACGTACGTGGTATAGCTCCCTTCGCACGCTCCTCATTGCTCGCCACCCACGCTTCGCGGTGTGGCTCGATAGCTACAGGCGGACATGGAAACCAGGGCGATACGTCCGGCGGCGTGCACCCGCGCCGCATGCAGGGCTCGATGTCCACGGCGATCCCGCGATGACCCAGGTGATGCTCGGCACGGACGAAAAGAATCGAGCGCCGTCGCCTCCTGGGCCACGCGCCTCCAGCGCCTCCGCGGCGAGCGTCCTTGCTTCCTTGACCACGCGCGAACAGCCGCCCGCGCCATGCGAGCGCGCCGAACCCCTCGATGAGCGCGAAGCAACACGTGCCGAGCTCGTCACCCTCCGCGCCGGCCTCGGCTCCCACGCCGCACGTCTTCGAACAGGTCCTCTCAGCTCTTCGTCGCGAACACGATTCGCTATACGTGAAACCGCTTCGATCGGTGCTGCGGAACCGGTCGCGGGTCTGGGAGCGGACTCGGCAAACGGAATTTGTTTGTGTACCGCTTTTGAGGAAGGGGGCGCCGTGGACCGAGGTGTACGAAGGGGGCACACAGTGATATGAAAGCCTCATGCGTGGTGGATTCGAGCCGAATTGTCCGCCATTCGTTTGCAAGACAAAGGAGCGTTCGACATGGGTGCCAAGTGGTTTCATTTCATGATGGGAGCGATAGGGTGTGCATTGGCCGCCAACGGCGCAGCTTGCGGCTCCACGACAATCGATCAGGGCGGAGCGGGCGGGAGCAGCAGTTCGAGCACGGCGAGCTCGACCGGGAGTGGCGGAGCCATGGTCGTTACATGCGATCCGATGAATTTGCCCGTTGAAGGAAGCGCATGCACGACCGAGGGTGAAGTTTGCAGTCCGGGTTGCGAGGACCCCTGCGCGTTTTGCAACCTCTTACGGTGCACGGATGGAGCGTGGACGAATGTCGAGGTATTCCCCGCGCCATGCCTGTCGTGTGATGACGTTTGTGTACCGGTGGTCGCCGCTCAGTGCTCCGGAGGTCCCCCGGATCAAATGACGTGCGTCCAAGGTTGCATGCAAAATCAAATGACTTGCATGATCCTTTTCAACCAGATGCTCGCCTGCATCGGCACGATGCCCACGTTTTCATGCGATGCCATGAATCGACCGACCGTGACAGGTTGCGAGATGGAATTCGACAACCTCTACGGGTGCATCATGCCCTAATACCTGATGGAGTGCGGTGAATCCGCCGTTGGGTTCGAGTGGCACACACGCCGAGGATCCGAGCGCGGACGCAGTTGCGGGAGCGACGGCGCGACGGGCGTCGTGTTCGCGCTGCTCTCCTACTTAGGGGGGCGGACGACAAAGCCGCCGCCACATGACGGCACGGATCGGTTCAGCGCGCCGCCTCGAAACGGCAGTTGGTCAACTCCTCCGTGAACGACCACAACCGTTCCGCGAGTGCGGCATCCGTGCCGTGTCCCTTGATCTCATTCGCGACGGCATCGCCGCGAATGACGTAACGGGGCCCGTACAGTTCGCACTTCCTCACGCCTGGGTCTGTCGCGGCCCGAAGTTGCGGGGCCACGCCGACCGACACGGGAGAAGCGATCCATTTGGCCAGCATGCCGCCGACGCCGATGCTCTGCTGGCGTTCGGTGCCCGTCAGGCCTGGATGGGCCGCCACCGAAATAGCATCTGCCTCGGCCGCATCGAACCGCTGCTGGAGCGACCGCATGAAAAGCAGGTTTGCCAGCTTGCTGTCGCCATAGGATCTGCGGGAATAACGCCGCTTGCGCCAGTCCATGTCGTCCAAACGGATCTCGCCCATCCGATAGGACCCGCTGGTCAGCGTCACCACTCGCGCGCCCCGGGTGCGGCACAACAGGCCGAACAGATGCGCGGTCAGAGCGAAATGGCCGTAATGGTTGGTGGCCATATGCATTTCGTGCCCGTCACTGGTGCGCTGGAGGGTCTCCAGGTTCACGACGCCGGCATTGTTCATCAATATGTCCAGCCGAACATGGCGCTCCTTGTAGGCCGCGCCGAACGCCGCAACCGAAGCGAGGTTGGTCAGGTCCAGCGCCACGCAGGAGAGCTTCGCTGCGGGCAGTTCCTGCCGGATGCGCCCGATCGCCTCCTCACCGCTGACGAGGCGGCGACAGCCGATCACGATCTCCGCGCCCTTTCGCGCGAGTTCCAGGGCGGACTTGAAGCCGAGCCCCACATTGCCGCCGGTTACGACTGCCGTCTTCCCGGACAGATCCGGAATATCGGAAAGTTTCCAGTTCGCCATGACTGCCTCGCTCAGAAATCCACGAAAATGCTCGACCAACGTTGCGCTTTAGCGGCGTTCCACGAAGCCGGGGAGGGGAGACCTCCCCGGCCGCATGCGCTCAGTAAAGCGTCGCGTAGAGGACGTTGACGCACATCTCGTCGCTTGTCCCTTCGCCCATTACGGTCGTTTCCGTGCGCCCGCGCGTGTCGTAGCCGCAGGTGACGCTGATGGTGCTGTCGGCGCTCACATCGAACGGGGTCTCGTTCCACCACAGGTTCTGCCAGTGGAAGTCCCAGCGGTCGACGTCGGTGATGCATTGCTCCGCGCCCTGCGTCGTCGTCGCCTTGCTTCGCAGCGTGCGGCCGGCCGTGTGCATGTGCGGGAGCACGCCCCAGACACGGATCCCGTTGAAATCAGGCAGGTTGAAGTATTGCGCAAGCAACGACAGAGGAAGCTCGCCTTTGGCCTCGGCGACCTCCTGTCCGGGCGGCAGCGAGATCTGGGGGGCCCCGGTCGACAGGAAGAGCGCCGGTTTCAGCGCGGGATCCTTGCTGAACTGAAGCTTCATCGTGGAGCGGTCGGTGAACGGGCCTCCGGTCGCCGGGACGTTGTAGTGCATCTGGACGACCATCTTGCGGCCCGCTGCATAGCGGATCCCCGTGCCTTCGGGGAAAACCGATGCACCGCTGCCGGGGATCCAGGAGCCGACGAGCGAGACTGCGTTGGTCCCGGCGCCGCCGAAGCACGTGTACCCCGCCCCCTCCTCGGCAGCATCCAGGACTGCCGCATCGGCCTCGGCCTGGGCGTCCGGCAGAGCGAAGAGCGCCACATGGTGCACGATCCGCCCGTCGCCCGGTTGGATGTCGTAGCCCGTGATGAACACATCCGCGCCGATCCCAGGATCGACGATGAAGCAATGGTAGTCGTCCGGCTTGTCCGCGGGGGGTTTGGGCGTGTAATCGACGCCCAGGTCGAATTGGAGGACGTCCCCCGCGAGCGTGGGTCCTTTGGCCTCGGGCGGCGGGGGCGCGTCGGCCGGATCGCCGAGCGGCGCGCCGGCCTTGGACCAGCTCTGGAAGAGCGCGATCTGCTCGTCGGTGAGCCACCGGGCGTTCTCGAACGTTTGGCAGGAGCCGTCGTTGTTGACCGGCATCGGCGGCATCGTGCGGGCATGGGTCGCAGCCGCCATCGCGGGCGCCATTTGCGCCGCGATTGCAGCGTCGGTGAGAGAGAAATTTCCAATGCCGCCCGCCTGGTGGCAGCCGGCGCACTCACGGTTCACGATCGGGGCAATGTCCTTGTAGTACGTGGGCTCGGTGGCGTTCGTCGGTCCGGTTTCGTTCGGATCCTCGGCCCCGCCGCATCCTACGATGCTGGTAAGCGCGAGCAACGAGGGAATTGCAAGTCGGAAAGTTCGCATGCTATCCTCCGGGCGTCGAGTCTGAGCCGCCGCATGTCATATTCCAAGGACCCGATGCGACACTTTGCGGACAGTTCGCGACAGAAGACTCTCAGTGCCAGCTTGATTTCACCGTTCGTGCTCCACGCCTCGCGCGCTGGCTGGTCCGAGGAGGAGCTCACGGACCGTTGTGCGCACCATGGCATCCGCCGCGCTGCGCTCGACGACCTCACGGCGCGCGTCCCGCAGGCCGGTGCGCTCGCGCTTCTGAAAGAGATCTGCGCGCGCAGCAGGGACGAGAATCTCGGCATTCACCTCGCCCGCGAGGCCGACCCGAGCTGGATGTCCCTCCCCGGCGTCCTCGGCATGACCCTCACGAGCGTCCGCGACGCCATCGAGATCGGCGGCTATTATGGTCGCCGTCTCGACTCCAGCGCGCCGAACAGACGCTGCCACGTGCGCGACGACGGCCTGCTTCACCTAAGCTACGTCCTTGATCCGCGCGACGCAGCATGGCCACGCCAGCTCGTGGAGGCGGGCATCGGCGCGATTGTCGTGATCCTGCGGCGCTTCACCGGCGTGGACATCAAAGCCACTCGCGTGAGTTTTCCGCACGCAGCGCCCGCCGATCCTGCCCCGCACGTGGCGCTTTTCGGGACGACCGACCTTCGCTTCGAAGCGCCGTTCGTGGAACTCGTGCTGCCGGCGTCCGTGCTCGATCTGCGTCACCAAAGCGCCGATCCCGGCCTGGCGGCCTACCTGCGCCGCCAGGCCGATGCGCTGGTCGAGCAGGTGGCCAGGGAGGACGACATCGTCGAGGCCGTGCGGCAGAGCCTGCGCGAGGCGCTCGACGGGGCCGCGGAGGCGTCGCTGGGCTCGGCCGCGCGGCGGCTCGGGGTGACGAGCCGCACGCTGCAACGGCACCTGGCCGAGGCGGGGGTCCGGTTCTCCGCGCTACTCGAGGGGGTCCGCTACGAGATGGCCGTCGCGCTGCTCGACCGCTCGGGCAAGAGCCTGGACGAGATCGCAGAGCAGGTCGGCTTCTCCGACGCGCGCTCGTTGCGCCGTGCCTTGAAGCGTCACAGCGGACGGACCCCCTCGGCATTGCGGCGGGGCAACGACGGCGGCGCCTGAGTCGTCAACAGCCTCCCACCATTAAGTATTTCTCAAAGATCTGTCCGGCAGAGTGACTCTCGCAGGGCGTGGATGGCCCTGGAGTGAGGAGGGTCCCGACATGTCGAACAGCAAGAGGAAGACGCGCCGTGAGGTGCTCCTGGTGATGGGTGCGCCCGCGACGGCACCACCGGCGGAACCGCAGGCAGCGGCGGCGCGGGTGGCAGCGGCGGCAGCGGAAGCGGAAGCGGAAGCGGGAGCGGAGGCGGTAAGCGGCAGCTACCGCGGCCGTCGTTCGACGAGAGCGCGATCAATCGACGCGAGCGAGGGGCAACCAGCGAGCGCCATGGCCGTCGCGAGCTCGTCGCGCAGGATGTCGAGGACCCGCAAGACGCCCGCCTCGCCGGCCGTCGCGAGCCCCCACAGGACAGGCCGGCCGAGCATGACCGCGCGCGCGCCGAGCGCGAGCGCCTTGAGCACGTCCGTCCCCCAACGCACGCCGCCGTCGACGAGCACGGGGACCCGGCCCCCCGCGGCCTCGACGACGCGCGGCAGGACGTCGAGCGTGGCCGGCGCGCTGTCGAGCTGACGCGCGCCGTGGTTCGAGACGATGATCCCGGCGGCGCCGGCGTCGATCGCGAGCAATGTATCGTCCGGACGAACGATTCCTTTGAGGATCAAAGGTAGGCGGGTGATGCCGCGCAGCCACTCGACGTCGCGCCAGGAGAGCGAGGCGTCGTGCCGCGACGCGATGTACCGGTGGAGGGCCGATCCCGAGGCGCCGGCGGCGACCTTCGTGTCCACGAGGTTCGCCATGACGAGGCCGTTCGGCAGGCCGAACCCGTTGCGCACGTCGCGGAGGCGGCGGCCGAGGACGGGGGTGTCGACGGTGAGGACGATGGCGCGATATCCGGCGGCCTCGGCGCGCTCCACGAGCGAGCGGGTGAGCTCGCGGTCTTTGTGCACGTAGAGCTGGAACCAGAGCGGGCCTTTCGAGGCGCGCGCGATGTCTTCGAGGGAGGTCGTGGCGAGGGTGGAGACGGTATAAAGCGTGCCGGCGCGGGTGGCGGCGCGGGCGGTGGCGAGCTCGCCTTCGGGGTGCGCGAGCTTGTGATAGGCCGTCGGCGCGATGAGGATCGGCATCGAGACGGGCGCGCCGAGGATCTCGGTTTCGAGGGTGAGGCGCGAGACGTCGACGAGGACGCGCGAATGAATCTCCCAGCGGCGATAGGCGCGCAGGTTCTCCCGGAGCGTGCGCTCGGCGTCGGCGCCGGAGCGATAATAATCGTAGGCCATGGCCGAGAGCGCGGCGCGCGCGGCCCGCTCGAAATCACGCACGGTGAGCAGGCCCGAGGAGGCGTCCTTCTGCGGGGCGTGGAGCGTGGGGGTTCCGGTGTCGTCGCTCGAATGCATGCCGCGCGGTCTTTACCACTGAACGGTGATGATCGAGGAGAAGCCCGAGGAGGGGCGCGAGGAGGGGCTCGATTGCGAGAGCGTGTCGGGGACGTCGAGCGTGGAGAGGGCTTCGAGCACGCAATGGCGCATCTTGTCGTCGGCCGTGGAGCCAGGGTCGACGGCGAAGGAAGCGGAGGTGTGGTTGCCCGCGACCCGGATGCGGACAGTGCCGCCGCCGCCGTTCGCGCGGCATTCGGCCATCGGCGTTTTGGAGGCGGAGACGATCGCGTCGGCGAGCGCCTGGTGGCCGTCCGCCACGCCCTCGACGCCGATGCGCGGCGCGAGCGCTTCGTTCCGCGCGCCCTCCGCAGGGGCCGCGGGCTTGGGCGGCGCAGGATCCGCGGCCGCGACGGTCGCGTCGGAGGAGGCGCTCCCGCGAGGATGCAGGGGCGGAGGCGCGGCCTCGATCTCCGCGCAGGCCGCGAGCCCGAGGAGGGAGAACACGAGGAGACCGGGGCGGAGCGAGGAGGACATCGGCCCCAGCATAACGCCGCGGGGCGGTCCTGGAGGAGAGGTCGGGTGGTTTCGGTGGTTTCTAGGGCGCGAGCGGGCGCACGAGCACGAGGGCGTCCGCCTTGCCCGCGAGGAGGCGGAGCTCCGCGTTGCCCTTGGCCCCCGCGTCGCCGGCGCAGAGGCGGTCGGTCAGGACGAACCGGCCGCGGGTGACGGTGTTCTCGCCGGTGGAGGCGTCGGCGAGGCGCAGATCGAGGCCGCTGCCGCCTCGATCGAGCGCCGCCGCGACCTCGACGCAGCCGCGCGCAGGGACGTCGAAGGGCAAGGACGTCCGCGCCCCGGCGTCGAGGGAGACGACCTGGGCCGCGGAGGCCGCCGCGGCCGAGATCCGCGCGCCGCCGGCGTCGAGGACGGCGAGCAGGCGCGCGGCGGCCAGGGGATGCGCGACGAGCGCGGCAGGCGCGGCGTCGTCCTTGCGGAGCTCGACGGCGAAGGGGCCCGGGCGCGCGAGGGCCTCGACGTCGAGCCGCGCAGGGCCGCTCGGGCCACAAGCGAAGAGCGTGACGCCCGCGCCGCCGCGGCCCTCGGCGAGGAGCGCGCCGCGATCGTTCCAGAGCGAGGCCGAGGCGTCGGCGAGGGGCTTGCCCGCGACGACGTCGATGCGCGCGCAGCCAGCGGGCAAATCGAGCGAGGTGGCGGCGCGGCTGCCGAGCTTGGCCGAGCCGACGAAGACGGTCTTCGGGGCGCCGAGGCCCTTGCCGGCGAGGTCCTTCGCGAGGGCCGCGCGGGCCGCGTCGAGCTCGCGTGTCTCGGTGACGTGCTCCGCGCGGGCAGACACGTCGAGGGCCGCGCCCGCGCCCGGCGCGGAGCGGCTCGCGACGACGGCGACGAGCCCCGTGGAAGCGCGCGGCCGGATCGCGACCGTGACCTCGTTGGTGGTCGCCGAGCAGAGGACGATCGCGCGGTCTTTGCCGCGCTCCTTGCCGCGGGCGAGGATGCGGCCCGCGGGGTCCTCGGCGAGGACCTCGAGGGAGCCGATCTCGTCGCTCGGGGAGACGAAGACGTCGAGGCAACGGCCCGCCTCGACGGCGACCGTGAGGCGCGTGGCGGCGCGAGGCGCGACCGGCACGGCGGCGCGGCGCACGTCCTCCCAGCGGCCGCCGAGCCACGCGCGATGCGCGATGAGCTTCGCTTCGAGCCCCGGCCACGCTTCGAGCCGGCCCGTCTCGCCGCCCGATCGGCCGCGCGCGCCGGCGGCCTGCTCGACCGCGGCCACGGCCGACGTCGGCACGCTCTGCACGCCGAGGCCGACGAGGCCCGAGCCCGACACGACACGCGCGGCGAGCCAGAGGCGCTTCGGGTGCGGCGGGCAGACGAGGAGCGCGGGGCGCGCGTCGGTCGACTCGTCCACGGCGAAGCTCGCGCCGTCGTCCTCGTACGCGAAGAGATCCACGTCGACGACCGAGGGAGAGCCGCGCGCCATGACGAGCGCGCACGCGTCGAGCGGGACCTCGACGAACGCGCCGAGCCTGTCGCCCTCGGAGAGATATTCCGAGGAGACGACCTCCAGCGCGCCCGCGCCCGCGGCCTGCACGCGCGCGGCGTCCGCGGTGAGGAGCGCGCGTCCATCGGCGCGGCCCGAGAGCACGCGGGGAGGCGCAGGGGTCGCCGTCGCGGGTTTCGTGGGCGTCACGGGCGCGCCGCCGCACCCCGCGGCGAGCGCGGCGAGGACGAGCGAGGCGAGAGGCGCGGGCAGGCGCATCAAGGTTCCCCTCCACCGAGCGCGAAGAGCGCGAACGTCCACCAGACACCCGAGCCGCGCGCCTCGACGTCGATCCGCGCCAGTTCCTCGCTCTCGGCGCAGAACGCGAGCGCGGCGCCCTCGGGACGATCGACCACCTCGTCGCGCATGTACCTGTCGCCGACGGTCGCCGCGAGCCGGAGGCCGCGCGATTCGCCGCGCGCGACGGCGACGGCCGCGAGGTAACAGCGGCCCGGCTCGAGCGTGATCGGCACCATCGTCGGGCCCGCGACGCCGAGCGATTCGAAGACGGGCGCCGTCGTCGGCTCGGGCGCGTTTCGCCTGCGAAGCGCGTACGCGAAGCCGGCGCGCGTGCGCGCGCCCCAGTGGTTCGGGATCGCGCGTGGAATCGGCCACACGGCGTCCGTCGCGATCACCGGCACCATGCCCGCGGCGCCCGCGTAGGGCACGGTGACGCGTGTCGCCTCGCCGAGGCAGAAGTCGAGCCGCGCGTCCGCGGCCTCGCTGCGATCGCGCGCGAGCGTGCGTCCCGCGTCGTCGCGCGCCTCGGCGTCGACGTCGGTCGCGCGATGCGGGAAGGTCGACGGGACGGCGGCCATGATCTGCACGCGATGGCAGCCGTCGCCGAGGCGGAGCTGGTATTCGCCCGCGCCTTCGGGCGAGGCGACCGTGGGCGTGCGCGTGACCCGCTCCGCGCCTTCGGCGTGCGCTCGCTCCTCGGCGCGGACCGCGCGCTCGGCGAGTGGCCCCGGCTCGATGGGCCTCCCCGGGTTGCCGCGCGGCGCGACGAGGCCAAACGCGCGCTCGGGGAGCGCTTCGCGCAGATCGCCGAGCGGCGCGGGCGAGCGTGAGACGAGGATCTCGATCGCGCCGCGGGGCGAGCGCATCGAGACGACGAGCGAAGCGAGATCGGCGCGGCGGGGGCCGCATCGAACGAGCGACACGGCGCCGAGCGAGCTCTTCGTGCCGCGATCCTCCGTGTCGAGCACGGGATGGCCTTGCGGGAGCAGGCCTGGCGGCAGCGCTGGCATGTCGGCCTCGGAGGCCGTGAGGACGGCGAAATCCGCGCTCGGCGCGCCGAGCAGGACGACCGTCGTGCATCCGGGGACCTCGTCCTCGGGGCGCTCCTTGGAGACCTTGACGCGCGTGTCTCGGCCGTGTTCGAGGAAGATCGGTGAGAGGCGCGTGGTCTCGGCGCCGCGGGATTTCCAGGTGCTCGCGAGGCGTTCGGCGTCCTCGGCGAGATCGGCGCTCGCGTTCGTCGATACGAACGTCGCTGCGACGAACGCCGCGAGGGCTGCGATCAGCCCTTCAGGCGCTCGTACCAGGCGTGGAGCTCGCGCGCGACCTCGGGGCGCAGGATCTCCGGCGGGGGCGTCTCGCCGCGCCGGATCATGTCGAAGATCTCGGCATCCGTCGCCGTGATCCGGGTGGACGCGTCCCCCGGCGCGCTCCTCTCGGTCGCCATCGCGTTCACGGTGGTCGAGTAAAACGGTTCCTCGATGCAAAGCGGTGTGACCCCGAGCTCTCCGGGAGCATAGACGCGGAACGCCCGCTCTGCACCGCTCGCGCCGCCGTCCTCCGCGGAAAGCGTGATCACGGCGTGAGAGGCCCCGTGGTTCTGGCTGATGATCGCGTCGAGCACCGCCCTGCGCGCGCCGGATCGTCGCACCTCGAAGCCCTCCGAGAGGAGCACGCGCCCGGACGGAAAGGAACCGAGGAGGTGGTTGTACAAACCTCGTTTCAAGTCCGACCGTGGGTCGCGGTCCTCGACGTCGCCGAGCGCCTGGATCCAGAGGGCCCCCGTGAGGTCGAGCGCGAGCCGCCCGAGGTGCTCTTCGGCGCGGCGGGGGATCGATCGCGCCCGAAGCGCCGCGACGCGCGTGTAGCCCCGTTCTGCGAAGATCGCGCGCGTCGCGTGCGGCGCGTGCTCGAACGGCGTCGCGAGGGAGAGCGGCCGCGCGAATACCTGCACCTCGCCACCGATGAGGAAAGGTCCACGGCGAAGCTGTCTCGTGATCTCGGGGTCGTCCGCGCCGAGCGGCCCTGTGAGCTCGCGCCCTCGCACGAGGTCTTCCGCGCGGTAGACGTCGCTGACCTCGAGGATTGCGACGATCTCACGATCCCTCGTGCGGAGCGCAGCCTCCCCGCGGACCTGCGCCGCACGCGCCACCTCCTCGCTCGCGGGGAGCGTGACGAGCGAGGGCCAAGGGAGGCCATTTTCGAGCCGCATCTCGCGGGCGACCCGGAGCCAATCCTTCGAGCCCATGAAGCCCTTGAGCGGGGAGAGGGCCCCTTGGGCGAGTAGCGCGAGATCGATCTCACCCTCGGCGTCGAGGTCGATCACCGGCAGCGAGCATGCGCGCTCTTCGCCCTCGCGCCCATCGAACGGCGCCCTGCGGATCACGAGCTCACCCCCGTGCGGAGGCACGAGCGAGGTTGCCGTCGTCTTCGTGAGGACCGACGCCCGCCGTGGGACGAACCCGAGTTCCTCGAGCTTGCCGACGATCTTCGCGAGGCTCTCTTCCTTGCTCTCGCGGTCCGTGGAGACGGTGACCTCGGGCGACGCCGGCGGCTCGTACGGATCGTCGATCCCCGTAAAACCCTTGATCTCGCCCGCCAGCGCCTTGCGGTAGAGGCCCTTCGGATCCCGCTCGGCGAGCGCGTCGATCGACGCCGAGCAGTACACCTCGACGAACCTTCCGATGGCCGCGCGTTGCTCGTCGCGGATCGCGCGGAACGGGCTGATCGCGCCGGTGATCGCGCACGCGCCGCTCCGCGCGAGGAGCTTCGCCACGAAGCCGATGCGGCGCACGTTGGTGTCGCGATCCTCCCGGGAAAAACCGAGCCCCTTCGAGAGGTGCGTGCGGACCTCGTCGCCGTCGAGGACCTCGACGTGCACGCCGCGCGCGCGGAGCTCGGCCGCGAGCAGCGCGCCGAGCGTGCTCTTGCCCGCGCCGCTGAGGCCCGTGAACCAGACGACGAAGCCGCTCACGAGCCTCTACGCATCGAGGACCGTGATCGCTTGATCCACAAACGATCGCGCCTCCGCGTCCCACACGAAGAGCCGGTGTTCCTCGACGACGCCGCCGCGCACGCTCGTCACGAGGAACGCGATCGGCCAGGCCGGGCCCGGGCCCATCGTGATGTCGCCGCCTTCGTGCGCGGGCGGCTCGCCCATGCTCATCACGGCCGCGTCCGTGGGGCTGAAGTACGCGCCCGCATCGAGGTGCGAATGGTAGAGGATCTTCACGGGGCGGCCCTCACGCGCCGCGGCGCGGACCGCGTCGTCGAACTTCTTTTCGTTGAACGAGAAGTACGTGCGCGCCGTGCGGAAGTACCGCTCCGGATCGATCGCATGCAGCTTGTTCGCGACGTTCTGCATGGGCAGGGCCTCGTCGCAGAGGAGCGGGCTTTCCGCGGGGCCGCGCAAATACCCGCACGCCTCCTCGTCGGCCGCGTAGCCCCGGAGCGCGTCCTTCTCCACGATGTCGAGCGCGGCGCGCGTGATCGTGAGGTTGCCGCGCGTCCACGGGTGATCCGTCACCATAGATAACGCTTCTCCCATTTCATCGGCGCGAAGTACCGATCGCCGCGATCACACACGATCGCGACGACGCACCCGCCGCCTTGCGTTTGGTGCAGCTTCTTGGCGATCTCCACGGCCGCGAACACGTTCGCCCCGCTCGAATGCCCGACGTGCAGCGCCTCCTCGCGCGCGAGCCTGTCGGCCATGTCCCAGCCGTCCTCCGTGGTCACGCGGAGCGTCTCGTCGTAGGCGCCGAAGTCGTGGATCGCCGGCACGAGCGAGCTCGGCAGGTGCTTGAGCCCTTCGAGCCCGTGCAAGGGCTCCGTGGGCTCGACGGCGACGCAGCGGATCGGGCGGGTGTGCTCCTTCAACCTGCGTGACGTGCCCACGATGGTCCCGCTCGTGCCGATCCCTGCGACGAAGTGCGTGAGGCGATCGCCGAGCGCGTCGAGGATCTCCACGGCCGTGCCGTGGTAGTGCGCGAGCGGGTTGTTCGGGTTCGAGTATTGATCCGGGTAGAAGTAGGTCTCCGGGTCCTTCGCGACGATCTCGCGCACGTGCCGGATCGCTCCGTCCGAGCCCTCCATCGGATCGCTGAAGATGATCTCGGTGCCGAAGGCGCGCGCGATGTCCTTGCGCGCCTTGCTCACGTTCGAGGGCATGACGAGGCGCACGGGCACGCCGAGCGCGGCGCCGAAGATCGAGTACGCGACGCCCGTGTTGCCGCTCGTCGAGTCGATGAGGATCTTGCCCGCGCCGAGCTTCCCCTCCTCGATCGCCTTCGTCATCATCCGGAGCGCGGCCCGGTCCTTCACCGAGCCGCCGGGGTTCGCGAACTCGAGCTTCGCGTACACCTCGACGCTCGGCGCCTCCCGGGCCACGCGATCCAGCCGGACGAGCGGCGTGTTGCCGACGGCCTCGGTCACCGAGCCGAGGCGGCGCGACCGCACGAGCGTGGAGCGCATCCTAGCGATCGCTGCCGCCCGCGATGGCGGGCACGATCGAGATCTGATCCGTCGCCTTGAGCTCCGTCTTCAGGCCGTCGAGGAAGCGGATGTCCTCGTCGCCGACGAAGATGTTCACGAAGCGGCGGACGCCCTTCTCGTCGAGAAGCCGATCGCGGATGCCCGGGTGGCGCTTCTCGAGGTCCTCGATGAGCTCACCGACGGTCGCGCCCGTCGCCTCGACCTCGTCTTTGCTTCCGGTCAGCGTGCGCAGGGGGGTGGGGATACGAACGACAGGCATGTTGATCTCTCCGTGGTGCGTCTGGTCTCGCTGCTACTTGAAGTACTCGTCGAGGCTGAAATAGCGCTCTCCCGTGTCACAGAGCACCGTGACCACGTTGGCGCCGGGGCCGAGCTCGCGCGCGACGTCGAGCGCGACCCGGACGGCCGCGCCCGCGCTGATCCCCACGAGAAGCCCCTCCTCGCGGGCGAGCGCGACCTTCGTCTCGTACGCCGCGCGATCACTCACGGTGCGCACCTCGTCGACGTGCTCGGGCAGATAGTTCTTCGGGACGAACCCCGGCGCGAGGCCCTGGATCTTCGTGGGTCCGCGCTCGCCGCGCGAGATCGTGGCGCAGGCCTCGGGCTCGACCGCGACGATCCGCGGGCGCGGGGCTTTGCGGCGGAGCACCTCGCCGACGCCGCTCACGGTGCCGCCCGTGCCGACGCCCGCGACGAACGCGTGGATCGGCTCGTTCGCCATCGCGTGCAGGATCTCGCGGGCCGTGCCTTCGGCATGGATGCGCGGGTTCTCGGGGTTGTCGAATTGCCCCGGCATGAACGCGCCCTTCGTCGTCCGGACGATCTCGCGCGCCTTCTCGATGGCGCCTTCCATCTGCGCTTCGGCCTCGGTGAGGATCACCTCGGCGCCGTACGCTTCGAGGAGCTGCCTGCGCTCGAGGCTCATGCTCGCGGGCATCGTGAGCACGCAGCGATACCCCTTCGCCGCGCAGACGAGCGCGAGCCCGATCCCCGTGTTGCCGCTCGTCGGCTCGACGACGACGCCGCCCGGCCCGAGCGCGCCACTCCCCTCGGCGGCCTCGATCATCGCGAGGCAGATGCGATCCTTCACCGATCCGCCCGGGTTCTGCTGCTCGGCTTTCGCGAAGACGCGGCCGCGCGGCGCGTCTGTAGCGAGCCGCCGGATCTCGAAGAGCGGCGTGTCGCCGACGAGGTCGAGCACCGAGCCGACGACGCGCGGATGCGAGGGCAATGCAGGCTTTTGTCCGGGCTCGTGCATCACGCTCCTAGATGACGTAGTCGACCCGGTCGGTGCTGCCGCGGCGGAGCCCGAGGGCCTCGCCGCGCTTCACGATGTCGGCGATCGAGATGTCGTCGAAGGCTTTTTCGATGGCGACCCCGAGGTCCTTGAAGGCGGCCGCGGTCGCGTCCGGGCCGCTGCGCTCGGCGCCGGGCGCGCCTTCGTCCTCGGCGGAGCACACGACGATCGGGCCTTCGAGCGCGCGGAAGACGTCGCCGATGGTGATCTCGGAGGCGGGCCTCGCGAGGTGGTAGCCGCCGCGGGGCCCGCGTTTCGCGCCGAGGATGCCGGCCTTCTTCAGGTCCTGGAAGATCTGCTCCAGGAACCGCGCGGGGATCATCTCGCGCCCGGCGATCTCGCGGATCTGCGTGGGGCCGCCATCGTTGTGGAAGGCGATGTCGAACAACGCGCGCACCCCGTAGCGGCCTTTGTTGGACAGCTTCACGGGGCCTGGTCTAGGTTGTTGCATCGGAAAAGTCAAGAACCCCCGGACCGATGACCGGAGAGCGCACCGGGGACGGGGCGGCGGGTCGAGCCTGGCGCGAGGGGGCGGAGCGAGCGACCGCTGCCGATTGCAGCGGCGCCCGCGAATGGTGCGTAATGGCTTTTTTCGCGGCACATCTACCGCGCCATCACGCGATGTTTGTCTTTGCAGCACATTTGCGGAAATGGCTGCGCCGTCCTCGACGTCGTGGTCGTGGATACCCGGATCACGAGCATGTGAGGTTGTCGTCCCAACCATCGGGGTGCTGTTTGGCCTGCCCATCGAAGCCTTCCCCTCCCGGCGAGCGCCGGGTATCCTGCACGGGTGTCCCGCAGGCCCATCCCTACCTGGTTCTTCGCGATGGTCGTCGTGCGGCGTGGTGACGAGTACCTGCTCGTGCACGAGCGCGGGCACGGGCAAACGTGGTACCTGCCCGGCGGGCGCGTCGAGCCGGGTGAGCGGATCGTCGACGCCGCGGTGCGCGAGACGCTCGAAGAGGCCGGCGTGCGCGCGGCGATCCAGGGCGTCCTGCGCGTCGAGCACTCGCCGCACCCGAGCGGCACGGCGCGCTGCCGCGTGTTTTTCCTGGCGCGACCCGACGGCGACCCGACCCCGAAGAGCGAGCCCGACGAGCACTCCCTCGGCGCCCGCTGGGTGAAGCTCGACGAACTGCAGGGTTTGCCCCTGCGCGGGGAGGAGGCGCGCGAGATCCTGAATGCGGTCGCCGCCGGCGCCCCCTCGTACCCGCTCTCGGTGCTCACGTACGAGGGCGCCGCCTGGGCGCCCCGACGTCAGTAGCCCTTGTTCGTCAGCTCGGCCGCGCGGCCGGCGATCGTCTTGTCCTTGTCGTTCTTGTATTTGGCGACGTAGGCCATGCCGTCCTTGGGATCGCAGCCGATGACGGCCGCCATCGTGTAATACCGCGTGTTCGTGTGGACGGCGGGGGCCTCCGTGATGCGACGAGCGGCCTTGCTCCCCGCGCTGCGCTGGGCGGGCGTGAGATCGCTCCGCTTGCAGATCTTTTGCAGCGCGATTCCGAGATCCTGGTTGACGTCTTTCTTCACGTCGACGGCGGCGAGGTCGGCGAGGAGCTTGTCCGTGAAGGACGCGCACGCGTCGACCGCGGCGAGCCTCTCGGCCGCGCGGTTCTTCACGAAATTGTCCTTGTCGGCGCGGAGGCCGTTGAGGACCTTGCAGGTTTCAGCGGGAAAGTGCGGGGCGAGCTCGCCGAGGGTATGCAGCGCGAGGCTGCGCAGCGAGCTGGACGTGTGTTTGCTGGCCTCGATCGCGTAGGCCACGACCTTGGGGTCACGATTGTCGGAGGCCACCGCGAACAGGAACGCTTCCGTGTAATCGGAGACCGGGTGCGCCTTGGCGATCGTGATCGCCCGATCGATCTTGCCCACCTTGACGAGGGGCAGGCCGCCGACGAACCGCCCGAACAGCTTGGCGAGGTTCTCGTCGCGCTCCTTTTCGGCCGCGTTGAGCACGGCGTCCGCCTTCGCGGCGTCGGTGGTCTCTTCGTTCAGCGTCTGGATGAGCTTCTCGGCCGCGACGCGTCGCTCCTTGGCATCCTGGCTCCCGAGCATCTTCAGGAGCTCCGGGTTCGCCTTGCCATTCTCGAACGCTTGCTCCGCGTCGATCCATTGGTCGAAGGCTTCGCAGTTGTCGAGCGAGCCGTCCTCCTCGGCAGCGCAGGCCATCGCGGCCTTGCGCAGCTCCGCAAAGCTCGGCTCCGGGGGCTCGGCCTCGCCTTCGCCCTCCTCGGAGGGCGGCGCTTCGGCCGTCGCTTCGCCCTCGGGCGCGGGCGTCTCGGATTTCGGGGCCGCCTTGGCGGCGTCGGCAGAGGCGGGCGGGGGCGTGGAAGCGCCGCAACCCGCGGCGAGCGCGGCGATCGAGATAACGAGAGCGAGCGAGAACCGGCCTTGGTGCATGGCGGCGTCCCTAGTCGATTCTGCGTCACGCGGGAAGCCGATTTTGCGTATACTCCCGCGCGATGGCCTTCTACCAAGCCCCCCCTGCGATCGGCAACCAGTACGACGACGACCGGGTCCTCCGCTCGTACCTCCAGCGTGTGTGCCCGCCCGACGTCCTCCGTGAGGCCGAGCCCGGTCTCCGCGAGATGGGCGAGCTCGCCGGCGGCGAGCTCTACCGGCTCCAGCTCGAAGACCGTCTGAACGAGCCCAAGCTGACGCAGTGGGACGCGTGGGGCCATCGTGTCGATCAGATCGAAGTGACGCCGGTCTGGAAGCGGGCGGCGCGGATCGCCGCCGAAAAGGGCGTGGTCGCGACGGCCTATGAAAAACGCAGCGGCGCGGTCTCGCGCGTGCACCAGTTTGCCCTGGTCTATCTCTTCGATGCCTCGACCGACGTGTACACCTGTCCGCTCGCGATGACCGACGGCGCCGCCAAGACGCTGCTCTCGCACCGCGACGTGCGGGACGAGAACGATTTCGCGGCGAGGGCGTTCGCGCGCCTGACGAACCGCGATCCGGCGCTCGCGTGGACGAGCGGGCAATGGATGACCGAGCGGACCGGCGGCAGCGACGTCGGGCTCTCCGAGACGGAGGCGCGGAAGGACGCGGAGGGGAATTATCGGCTCTACGGGACGAAATGGTTCACGTCGGCGACGACGTCGCAAATGGCGCTGACGCTGGGCCGGCCGGAGGGGAACCCGCCCGGCGGCCGCGGGCTCGCGCTGTTTTACGTGGAGGTCTTCGGGCCGGACGGGCGAATGAACGGGATCCAGGTCAATCGCCTGAAGGACAAACTCGGGACCCGGAAGGTGCCGACGGCGGAGCTTTCGCTCGAGGGCGCGCTGGCCGTGCCGGTGAAGGGGCTCGCGGACGGGATTCGCAACATCACGCCGATGCTGAACGTGACGCGCACGTGGAACGCCGTCTGCGCGGCGGCGGGCATGCGGCGCGGCCTCGCGCTCGCCCGGGATTATGCGCGTCGACGCGTGCAGTTCGGCGCGTCGCTCTCGGACAAACCATTGCACGTCGACACGCTCGCCGACCTCGCGGCCGAGGCCGAGGGGGCCTTTCACCTCGCGTTCCGCGCCGTCGAGCTGCTCGGGCGCGAGGAGGCGGGCGTGATCACGGAGTCGGAGGCGCGCCTTCTGCGCCTCGTGACGCCGCTCGCGAAGCTCACGACGGGCAAGCAGGCGGTCACCGTGCTGAGCGAGGTGCTCGAATGCTTCGGCGGCGCCGGGTACGTCGAGGACACGGGGATTCCGCGTATCTATCGCGACGCGCAGGTCCTGCCGATCTGGGAGGGCACGACGAACGTGCTCTCGCTCGACACGCTGCGCGCTCTGCAAAAGGAGGCGCCGCTCGAGGATCTGCTCGCCGACATTCGATCGCTCGTGTCGGCGGCGCCGGACGACGCGCTCCGGCGGGCAGGGGAGGCGGCGGTGGCCGCGGCGACGCACGCGGCGCGGTGGCTCGCCGCGACGTTCCAGAAAGACGCGCTCGGCGTCGAGGCGGGCGCGCGGCGGTTCGCGTTGACGCTCGGCCGCGCGTACGAGCTCGCGCTGCTCGTGGGGCACGCGTCGCACGCGCTCGTGCACCAGAACGACGGCCGCCCGCGGGCGGCGGCGCTGCGATTCCTCACGCGCGGGGTGGACCTCGTGCGGGACGAGGAGGATCGCGCGCTCGCCGCGGCGCTCGCCAACGATATCGCGATCTGACGAGGTTCGTCATGAACAAGGCCGTCCGCCTCGAATTCGCGCCGCCGGAGGTCGTCGTGACGAACCTGCCGGGCGGAGGCATGATCCTGCGCTCGCCGAGGCCGCTGCCGGCCTATCCGCGGCACCTCGGCGAGCTGCTCTACGCCTGGGCGGATCGCGCGCCCGATCGGGTTTTTCTCGCCGAACGGGAGGCATCCGGGGGCGTGCGTCGGGTGACGTACGGCGATGCCGCGGCGGTCGTGGCTTCGATCGGCGAGGCGCTCGCGCGGCGGGATCTGTCGGCCGCGCGCCCGATCGTGATCCTGAGCGAGAATGGCATCGACCACGCGCTGCTCGCGCTCGGGGCGATGCTCGTGGGGGTCCCCGTGTGCCCGGTGTCGCCGGCGTATGCGCTGCTCTCGCGTGATTTCGAGAAGCTCAGGTACATCCTCGGCCTCGTGAAGCCGGGCCTCGTTTATGCGCGGGACGAGGGCCGGTTTGGCAGGGCGCTCGGGGCGCTCGACCTCGGAGGCGCGGAGGTCGTGGTGACCGAGGGCAGCTCGTCGGCGACACGTTTCGACGATCTTTGCCGCGAACTGCCGGGCGAGCGGGCGGGCCGCGCGATGGAAAAGGTCGGTCCCGACACGGTCGCGAAGATCCTGTTCACCTCGGGATCCACGGGCGAGCCGAAGGGCGTGCTCAACACGCACCGCATGCTCTGCTCGAACCAGCAAGCGATCGTGGAGGTCTGGCCTTTCCTGCGAAAAAGGCCGCCGGTCGTCGTCGATTGGCTGCCGTGGAGCCACACGTTCGGGGGCAACCACAACTTCAACATGGTGCTGTTCCACGGCGGCACGCTCTTCATCGACGAGGGCCGCCCGATGCTCGAGCTCGTCGAGAAGACCGTGCGAAACCTGCGCGAGGTCGCGCCCACGCTCTATTTCAACGTGCCGCGCGGGTTCGACGCGATCCTGCCGCACCTCGAGAACGACGCCGGCCTGCGCGACCATTTCTTTCGGGAGCTCGATCTGCTGTTTTATGCCGCCGCCGCGCTGCCACAGAGCACGTGGAAGCGGCTCGAAGACGTGAGCCGAAGGGCGCGCGGCGAGCGCGTCACGATGGTCTCGGCGTGGGGCTCGACGGAGACCGCGCCGATGGTGACCACGGTGCATTTCCAGATCGATCGCGCGGGCGTGATCGGCCTGCCCGCGCCCGGATGCGAGCTCAAGATGGTGCCGAACGGCAGCAAGCTGGAGATGCGCGTGCGCGGGCCGAACGTGACGCCCGGCTATTTCGGTCGCGAGGATCTCACGCGTGAGGCCTTCGACGAGGAAGGGTTTTACAAGATCGGCGACGCCGGCAAGCTCGCGGATCTGGCCGATCCCGCGAAAGGGGTCGTCTTCGATGGCCGCGTGGCCGAGGATTTCAAGCTGACGAGCGCGACGTGGGTGCACGTGGGTCAGGTGCGGATCACGGCCATCGCCGCGGCAGCGCCCGTGATCCAGGACGCGGTGGTGGCGGGGCACGATCGGGACGAGATCGGGCTGCTCGTCTTTCCGAGCCTCGTCGGGTGCCGTTCGCTCTGCCCGGCGGCAAACGAAGGCGAGCCGCTCGAATCCCTCGTGCTGCGTCCGGAGGTCCTTTCATGCCTCACGGCGGGCCTCCGCGCGTACAACGAGGCGCACCCCGGGAGCAGCACGCGAATCGCGCGCGTGATGTTCCTGGTCGAGCCGCCGAGCATCGACGCCGGCGAGATCACCGACAAGGGGTACATCAACCAGCGCGCGGTCCTCACGCGCCGCTCGCGCCTGGTCGAGGCGCTCTACCGCGACGGCGAGCCGGGCGTGATCGTGATTCGATGATGATCCGTGACGCGACGTGTCACGTTTCGCTCGAACGTTTTTGGATCCCGGAGTGCGCGTCGGGGATTATGATGCCGGGCTCACGGGGGTGCGCGAGGTCCGAGGGGCCCCGCGACCCGGGCCTCTCCGCGCGCCGCGCGCACGCGGGCGCCTGCGGGGGGGCGGACGATCGCGCCAGAAGGGAGCCCGGATCATGTACGTTGCACGTTGGCAGTTCACGGCCCGGTTCGGCCGCAGGGACGAGTGTCTGAGGGTGCTGCGGAAGTGGTACGTCGACGTGGCACAACGCATCGGCTGGCGGTCGCTGCGTGTCCTCTCCGGCAGCATCGGCGGGCCCGAGTCGCTGGTCGAGCTCGAAGTGCCGATCGATAACGTGGACGATCTCGAAGCGGCGTGGCGAGATATGGCCGCGGTGCCGTACCACGCGGAATACCAGAAGCAGCTCGCCGCGGTGATCGTGGACGGCACGGAGCGCTGGACGATCCACCGTGTGGCGGATCTGACGCCGACCGAGTCCTGATCGGAGCTACGCCACGACCTCCTCGGGCGTCTTCGCCGCGAGGACCCGCGCCGTCCATTGATCGAGGGCGGCCGAATCCGCAGCCTCGATACGAGCAACGACCGCCGGAGGCAACTCGCCGAAGCGAAGGCGCAGGAGCTGGAGCATGGTGCGACGTTGCCCGCGGAGGAGGCCTTCCTGGGCGCCTTCCTGGCGTCCCTCCTGGCGTCCTTCCTGGCGTCCCTCCTGGCGTCCTTCCTGGCGACCCTGCTCCTTGGCCTGGCGCTCCCACATGTCCATGATTTCTTGCGTGTTCATCAGCAACTCCTCGTCCGTGGGGGTGACAGGGGCCGTCGCGGCTTCGATACGGTAGCGTATCAGGATCGGCAGCGCGATGCATCGCTCGAAGTCGTCCGCCCCGAGTGTTTTGAGCTCCCCGATGGCCCGCCGAAGGGTTCGTCCGCGTCCCATGAGCCGGAGAAGCAGGGTCGACCGGTCCTCGGGGAGCTCGCTCACGGCGACGACCGACGTATGGAGCCCGGGCGCGATGCCATAAACGCCGCGCGGCCAGGCCCGCTTGCTGCGCGCCGCGAGCGCGCGCAGGCCCTTCGTGGGACGCCCGGAGGAGAGGACCCATAGATGAGGCAAGGGCGGGGGCGACGCGCGTCCGAGGAGCACATGCCTCAAATTGAGCTGCTTGCGAACGCACGAGACGATCTCGGTGTCGTCGGGGGTATCCGAGAAGACCTCGAAGGTGCACGCCGCGCGGCTCATCCGGCCAAGGAGGCTCGCGCCGACGGAAGAGGAGCGCGTCGGATCGGGGACGAACCAGCCATCGACGCGCTGAGGATCGGGGCTCACCTCGACCTCGGGCGTGAATGCCCCGAGGGGCGCGAGCGCCGCGCGGAGGAGCTGCTTGCAGGCCTGGTCGTAACGCGTCTGCACCCCGGCCACCGTCCCACGCGACGGGGATTTCGTCAAATGGATGTGCCCCGGCCAGGATTCGTCTCGGTAGAATTTCGTTTGGCGGGGCGAAAGTTCTAGGCCCGGAGCATCCGCGCGGCCCGGCCCTTCGCCGTCGTCGTCTGCTTGAGCTTCACGCGCTCTCCCGCGGCTCGTTTGACCCGGCGATCGAAGAGCACGACCGTGCCGCTCGCGAGATCCTCCGCGTCGAGCACGTCCTCCAGGAAGCCCACCGCGCGCGCCTTGGCGCCCGGCTCTCCTTTGCGCCGTGACGAGAGGACGAACGCCTCGTGCTGCTCACCCCCGCTCTGGAGCGGCACGCGCAGCGTCACGTCGATCCGGCCGTGCGAGCCGCCCCAGTGAACGTCGACCCAGCCGCGGCGCTCGACCATGCGGAAGAGCCAACCCAGGAAGACGAGCTCGGGCGCGACCGCCTCGTACGCGGCGTCCGCGACGAGATGGCGAGCGTGCGTCCTGTAAAACACCGCGAAAGCATGGAGGAGCACCTCGACGTCGAGGGCGCCGTCTGTCTTGTAAAACCGCGCGGGGTCGTCCGCGACGGCGCGCCCGATGCCCGATGCGAGCAGGCGGGGGACGAGCGCGCGATGGATGCCGCCCTCGATACGCGCAGGGTCGTCCTCGGCGAGCAGGCCGAGGTCACGTGCGTGGCGAATGTCGTCGTCGTGGGCCCGCGCCACGAGCGCCGTGCCCGCGAGGAGCGGCTCGACGACGCGGCGGACGCGTGGCTCGGCGAGGCGCGCAGCGAGGGCGTCGATCGGGGTCACGCGGCGATCGACGAGGTGATGGACGGCCGCGTGGACGTGCGCCTCGGAAATGGATTCGGCGCGCGGGACGATCGTCACGAGCTCGCGGCCGAGCGCCTGCACGAGGAAGGGATGACCGGCCGTCGCCTCCCACGCGGCCCGGATCGCGGCCTCGTCGAAGGTCTGGCCCGTCTCGTGGGTGTGCTGCGCGTAAAGCGCGCGAACCTCGTCCTCGGAGAAGCGACGAAGCGATTCGGGCGACAGGGCAACCTCGAAAGGGCCCGTGAGGCCCGGACGAACCGGCGCGTCGCCCGCGGCCGCAAAAGGTTCGAGCCGCAGGTCGTGCTGGCCAGCGAGGACGACGGACCACGGGAAGGCCGCAGGGCGTCGCGGAAAACCGATCTCGAGCTGGCGCAGGACCGTCCGGAGCGCGGCGCCGTGCAGCGTGTCCGCGCCGTCGAAGAGGAGGACGAGCGGGCGCGGACAAACCCGCGCCCAGGCCGAGAGCGCCGCCCAGATCCGCGTCCCTTCCGCCGAGGCAGGGAACGGCGGCGGCCGAAGCTCGGGCGGCAAATCGTGCTCCGCGGAGAGGCGGATCGAGGCGAGCAGGGATTCCTCCGCGCGGGCGAGGTCGTCCCCGAGGGGCTCGCCGACCTCGGCGGAGGCCACGAGCGCGGCATACCGACCCGACGCGAGGAGCTCGGCCGCGAGGGCGCGGAGGCTCGTGGTCTTGCCCGTGCGCCGCGGCGCTCGCACCAGGAAATACGCGCCTTCGTCGACGAGGCCGAGGCCCTCCGCGAGCCGCGGCGCCGCGGGCAGATGGTAGTGGCGCGCGGGATCACAAGGACCCTCGGTGCTGAAGGTGCGCATGGGCGAGGCGCAGGATATCGAAGGCAGCCCTGGCCGAGAAGCCTCGGGGGCCGCGTGTGCCCGTCAGCTGAAGATCGCGCGGAAGAGCAGGAAAAATAGCGCGGAGAGCGTCATCGACGCGGGCAGGGTGAGCACCCACGCGAGGCCGATGTTGCGGACCGTCGAGCCCTGCAGGCCCGAGCGCTGCGCCACCATCGTGCCGGCGATGCCCGAGGAGAGCACGTGCGTCGTGCTCACCGGCAAGCCGAGCCAGGCCGAGACGCCGATCGTGCTCGCCGCGACGATCTCCGCCGAGGCGCCCTGCGCGTACGTGAGGTGGCTCTTGCCGATCTTCTCGCCGACCGTCACGACGATGCGCTTCCAGCCGACCATCGTGCCGATGCCGAGCGCGAGCGCGATCGCCACGAGGACCCAGTTCGGCGCGTACTCCGTGAGCGCACGCAGGGCCTTGCGCTCCTCCGCGAGCTTCTTCGACTCCTCGGGCGTGAGGCCGAGGTGGCCGCCCTTCTGCATGGTGTCGATGGACTTGTCCGCGAGCAGGAGGTCCTGCCGGAACTTGAAGCGGTCTTCGCGCGGGATCTCGGCCGCGGACTTGCGGCCCTCGAGGAACTTGTGGAGCTCGTCGAGGCGCACGATCGTCTTCTCGGCCTCGACCTTGGAGTGCTGATCGTGGTGGTCGCGCACCAGCGCGGCGACGTTGTCGGCCGCCTTCAGCGTGCGCTCGAGCTCCGCGGGGCTCGCGTCCATGTTGATCGCGAAGCCGGCCGGGACCAGGCCGATCAGGATGAGCATCACGAGGCCCACGCCCTTCTGGCCGTCGTTCGAGCCGTGGGCGAAGCTCACGGCCGCGCAGGTCGAGACGAGCAGGGCGCGCGTCCCGCGCGGCGGCGGCGCGTCCTTCGGCGGCGGCTCGAGCAGCGTCTTGTTCGTCGTGTAGCGCTTGATCAGCACGACGAGCAGCGCCGCGAGGCTGAAGCCGAAGAGCGGCGAGACGAGCAGCGCGATGCCGATGTCCGCGGCCTTGCTCCAGCTCACGCCGTCGCCGAACTTGTGGCCAGGCAGGAGCGAGTTGGCGATGCCGACGCCGAGGATCGCGCCGATGAGGGTGTGGGAGCTCGACGCGGGCAGGCCGAGGTACCAGGTGCCGAGGTTCCACGAGATCGCCGCGAGCAAGAGGGCGAGCACCATCGCGAGCCCCGCGCCCACGCCGCTCGAGACGAGCAGCTCCACGGGCAAGAGCTTCATGATGCCCATGGCGACCGCGATGCCGCCCGCGAAGACGCCGACGAAGTTGCAGATGCCGGAGAGGACGACGGCGACGTGGGGCTTCAGGCTGTTCGTGTAGATGACCGTCGCGACCGCGTTGGCGGTGTCGTGAAAGCCGTTCACGAACTCGAAGCCGAGGGCGATCAAGAGGCAGAGGGCGAGGAGCGCGCGCACCCCGCTGCTGAGCGACGGATCGAAAAGAGCCTCCATGCAGACGAGAGCCTTTCGGCGCCCCGGGGCTGTCCATCCGCGCCTTGACCCGAGGGGTCGCGCGTCGGAGACGCGGGGCGCCGTCTCCTTACTGGACCGAGCACCCGCACGCTAGGTGCACGTCCGTCACAGCACCGTGACAGAGGGGTGTCTGAAAGGTGGCTTTTCAGGTGAACGGACGGATGTCGTGTCCTGGATCTCAACACGCGGGCGGAGATTTCCGCCGGGCGGCGGCCTCGCGAAAGGCGCGGATCCCGCGCGTGACCTCGTGATCCGGCCCGAGATCGGCCTCCGCGAGGGAGAGCGCGTGGTCGTAGAGCGGGATCGCCTCGTCCACGCGGCCCTTCGCTTCGAGGAGGTTGCCGAGCCGGACGAGGGTCGGGCGCATCTCCGGGGGATCGACGCGCGTCGCTCCGGCGTGGGCGTCGAGCGCGCGTCGGTAGAGGTCTTCGGCCTCGTCGGCGCGGCCCTCGGCCTCGACGAGGGTCGCGAGGTTGTGCTGCGCGAGCGCGAGGATCCCCCTGTCCGCGCGCGCGTCGCCCTCCGTGAGGATGCCGATCGCGCGCCGCAACGACCGCGCCGCGTCGTCGCGCCGGCCCGCCGCCGCGAGCACCGTGCCGAGGTTGTAGAGGGCCTCGGCCGCGGGACGCGAGCGCGCGCCGAAGACACGCTCGGTCGTGGTGAGCGCGCGGGCGAGGAGGAGCTCGGCCTCCGCGGCCTGTTTCTGCTTGCCGAGGAGCAGGCCGAGCCGGCCCGCGACATCGGCGATCGCGGCCTCGTCGGGGCTGCGCATGCGCTCGTAGCCCGCGAGGAGCCTGCGGTAGAGGCGCGTCGTCTCGTCGAGGCGGCCGGCGCGCTCGTGGATCGCGGCCGCGAGCTCGTAGAGCTTCGGCAGGCGAGGCTCGGTGGGCGCGCCGGCGAGCGCCTCGGCGATGCGGATGGCCCGCGCGCAGGCGGCGAGCGCGTCCTCCGTGCGGCCCGCCGAGAGCCGCGCTGCGGCCATCACGTAGAGCGGCGTCGTGAGCTCGGCGGCCTCGGCGCCGAAGACCTCCTCGCCGATCCCGAGCGCCTCCGACGCCGCGGCCTCGGCCTCGGCGATCCGCGCGCGTTCGAGCAGCGCAGGCAAGGACGCGAGCTTGCGCTCGAACATGCGTCGACGCAGGGCGCGGCGGAGGCGACGGAGCATGCGATCGCGCGGTTCCCTTACGGCCGGACGAGGTCGCGCAGGTGGCGCATCGGCGGCGAGCCGAAGCTCAGCACTTTGTCGTGAAAGGTTCGCTCCGTGAAACCCGGAGCGCCCTCGTTCGCCGCGCGGAGCTTCATCATCTCGGTGAAGCCGTAATAGTAGGTCGTGAGCTGGGCGCTCGTGAGGAGCGCGCGTTTCCACTTGCCCACGGCCTCGCCCTCCTCCTGGAAGGCCTCGTTCGTCATGAGCGCGAGCCCCTCGGCCTCGGTCATGGAGCCGGCGTGCACGCCGTGGTCGAGCAGCGCGTTCACCGCGAGCCGGAGCACCATCTTCTCGCGCTGGATGCGCACCTTCGGGCCGCCGAAGCCGTGCTTGGCCATGACCCACTCGCTGTAGACGGCCCAGCCCTCGACGAACGGGCCGCTCGAGAACACGGCCCGGAGCTTCGAAGGGAAGCGGTTGTTGTGCATGAGCTGCAGGAAATGCCCGGGCATCGCCTCGTGCACCGTGAGGTCGGCGAGCATGCTGCGGTTGTACTCGCGGTAAAACGAGAGCCTGCGCTTGTCGTCCCAGTCGTTCGGCGTGGGCGCGATCGCGTAGAAGGTCTCGGCGCGAGGCTCGAGCGGGCCCGAGGCGTCGCAATACGCGATGGCCACGCCGCGCCGGTACTCGGGCATCTCGATGACCTGACAGACCTCGTCGGGCACGCGCACGATGTCGTGCTCGCGGACGAACGTCGTCGCCTTCTGCACGAGATCACGCGCCTCGGAGACGATCGTCTCGTTCGTCGGATGCTCGTCGCCGAGCGCCGCGAGGACCTCGCGCACGAGCTGCTTGCGGTCGACGAGCGTCGTCGTCGTGGGGAGCTTTCGCTTGGGGAAGAGCGTCGGCCAGAGCTCCTTCGAGGTCTCGACCATCTCGGCCTGCGTGCGTTCGAGCAGCGCGCGGGCGTCCTTGGCGATCGCGTCGACGTGGACGTCGTCGTCGAGGTAGAACCGGAGCTTCTTCTCGAAGCGCGCGCGGCCGAGGCGGATCTCGCCGTCGCTGCGGGGCAGGAGGTCCTTTTCGAGGAAGGCCTGGTAGTCTTCGAGCGCCTTGGCCGCCCGCTCGCTCGCAGCGGCGAGCTCGGAGACGAGCGCCGCGTCGGGGAGTTTTCCGTAGGGAGCGAGGACGTCGCCGCGGCAAAGCGAGACGAGGCCGCGGTTCTGCACGATGGCCGTTTCGGTGTGCAGGCGCGGAGGACGACCGAGCCGTTTCTTCGCGGCCGCGACGATCGCGGGGATGCCTTGGAGCCTCCCGGCGAGGCTCTTCGCGCGGGAAGCGGGCGTGCCGAAGCTCCGCGTGACGAGCGGATCGAGGCCGTCGCCGACGAGGCGCGTGTAGTAGAGCGGGCTCTCGGATGCCTCGCGGAGCTCATCGATCGCGAAGACCGCGTACCGGAGCTGGTTGCCGAGCATCGCGTGATCGACGCGGCCCTGCGCATCGAGCGTCGAGGCAGGGATGCGGTCGAGCTCTTCGAGGAGGCCGACGTAGAAGCGGCGTGCCTCAGCCTCGCCGTCGTCGCTGCGATCGGGCCAGCGCGCGTCATGCGCGTGCTCGCCCGCCTCGGTGGCCGCGACAGGCTCGCGCGCGAGGTAACCCGAGAGGAAGCGCTCGGCGAGTGCGGCGAAGGTGCGATCGGGAGCGTCGGGCGGGGCGGGAGGAGCGGCGGGGCCGGGCGCGGAGGAGGTGTCTGGGGAGGAGGTGCCTTCGGGTTGGACGGGCGGCGCTCCACCGGCGGGAGAGCACGACAATGCGGAGATGGTGGAGGCGGTGGACATGGCGAGGATCGCAGCGAGACGCCGGGCGGACGCGGGGAGCACGATCGACGCTTTAGCCTTTTGCGAGCGCGGAGGGAACGGAAACGGCCCGGAGTCTGAGCCGCTGCCGTTGCCGCTGCCGTTGCCGCTGCCGTTGCCGTTGCCGTTGCCGTTGCCGTTGCCGTTGCCGTTGCCGTTGCCGTTGCCGTTGCCGTTGCCGTTGCCGTTGCCGGGGCTTTCGGGACGGTTGTTCTTTGTTTTCGTCCGGGGAGGTCGATTGTGCCCGCGTGCTCGGAAGGCGAAAGGCCGAGCCGTGCTCGCCGTCCTCGCCGTGCTCGCTTCGCTGCGCGCGGCTCCGGGCGGCTGCGCGCGGTGCGAGGCTTCGCCTCGCAGCCTTTCGCCTTCCTCCGCGCGCGGGCCGGGGTCCGGGGTCCCCGGTCGGGGATACGGAGGAAACAATGGTACTCAGGATTTATGGCGTGGCGATCGAGATGCTCAGGACTTTGCGGCCGGTGATCGAACGAGTCGGGACGAAGGATCCGAATCTCGGGGATCAGCTACGGCGCGCGGCTACGAGCATTGCGCTGAACCTGGGCGAAGGCGCGTATTCGCAGGGAAGGAACGCACGGGCACGGTGGTACACCGCCATGGGGTCGGCATCGGAGGTCCGCGCATGCCTGGAAGTCGCAGAAGCGCTCGGGTACATCGAAAAAGTGGACACGAACCTGCTCGACACGCTCGACCGTATCGTAGCCACCCTGCACCGCCTCACACGCCAGTAATGACCGGGGCGTGCCGTCCCCCATGGCGGCACGCCTTCCCCCAGCAACGGCAACGGCAACGGCAACGGCAGCGGCAACGGCAGCGGCAACGGCAGCGGCAACGGCAGCGGCAGCGGCAGCGGCAGCCACGATCTCCTTCTCATTCCCGCGGCCCCGTCACGCAATCCCGGCGGATCCTGGTTCTTCCAAGACGAACCAATCTCCGCATTTATAGATTTCCTTCTCCCCCAACCTGTGAGACAAAACAAGCGACGCCAGCCGGCGCCTTCAACACCGACCGGCGTCTCACCTGCAAACCCCAACGGAACTGGAGTTCACAAGCTGTGAGCACGATACTCGTCCATCCTCCGCCGGCAAACTTTACGGCGGCGCACGCCCTCCTCGGGCGGCTTTACCTCGAACACCGCGACTTCCTTCGCCGTCTCCTTCTCGGACAGTTCATTCCTTCCCGGGACGTGGAGGACGTCTTGCAGGAGGTCTTCATCACGGCGTGGCGGAACCTCTCGCGCCTTGTGACGCCGGAGCAGGCGCGTCCGTGGCTCCTGGTGATCGGGCTCAACCACGCACGCAATCACCGAGCCCTGGTGCGTCACGAGCGAGAGGTCTTTTCAGGGCTCGCGGATGACTTCGCCGAGCAGGAAGGAGCGGATTCGACGGGGCTGCTCGTGCAGGCGACGTACGGGATGTTTCGGCTCAAGCGATTTCTCGGGAAACTCCGACCACGCATCCGGGCCGTGGTGATGCCGTACCTGGAGGGCCGCTCGATCCAGGAGATTGCCGGATCGCTCGGGCTCAAGACGAAGACCGTCCACGGCCGCCTGCATCTCGCCCGAGAGCACCTGAAGACGCTCGCGCTCGCTTGACTCCCGCCTCCGCCTCCGCATCCGCCTTCGCTCCCGCTACTCGACCGGTTTATCGGGTTCCACCAGCACCGCGGCTGCCATGGCCTTCCTCGAACGTCCCAGAGATTCTCTGCGTCTACTCCCGCAGCCTGGTCCTCGGGTGAAAGAGGGAAGCGAATTTGTATGGTTCGGACACCTCCGCGCTCACTCTCCGAATGTCCCCCATCCATCGGAGTACCCTCCCACCTGTGCGCCCAGCTCATCGAGCTCCTGCTGCGCAGCGACGACCGCCTCGTATGTAGGAACCATCCGCTTGGTGCAGTAGCAGATCCATTCCTTGGCTTCTTCTTCGAACTCGAGCGACGGGGTATAGCCATGCTTCGTCACCAGATGCGCCAATTCTGCTCCCGCAGCTTGATCCGGGACTGATACAACGAATTCGATATCCATCGGCTTCGACATGTCGCACCGTGTCGCTATGCGACGCAGGGCGGCGCCATCGGCATCGTTGGGGTAATCCATCATTTTTTCTGTTCGAGTAGCTTTTCCCCCGGAGACTCGATCTCGTTGTAGTTGTCAGGGCGAGCCGGACCGCCGTGTTTCTGCAGCCGACGTGCTTCTTCCTTGAAAGCTTCTCTCCCGTTTGGCGCGGGCCTCCAGTCTGTTGCTACATGCTGGTCTCCGGTTTTCCGCTCGATGCGACGACCGGATACCTGGGAGCGCTCTCGACTACCTTTCCCATCGTACGTTTTTCCGCTGGCGTGCGTTCGTGTATGATCCTGTTTCGCCGCTGCGGCTACTGCCCGACACCGGCTTCGTCGTCGTGACCGTCGTCTTCGCGCCACCTCCTCCGCCGCTCCCGCTCCCCGTCGACAGCGACTGCCCGTCGTGCGTCGCGGCGGGCTTCTTGCCCTTCGGAATGAAGTTCTGGTGGCGCGCATGGCAAATCCGCTCGAGACACTCCCTGCCGCGGTCCTCCGCGAGCGCAGAGACGTCCGCCGGGGTGAGCCCCCAGTCCTCATACTCCCGAGCCGCGTCCTCGGACAACCTCGCCGGCTCAGGCGGCGGCCGGACCTCGCGAGGGCTCTCCGCGACGCTTGCTGATTACGGCCTCGTCGAGGGTCCCGGTGTTCTCTATCACCCGAGCGTGATGCAATGACCGAATTCGAGCGAGCCGTGCTCACGGTCCTGGCACGTGCCGGCGAGCCACTCGGCTGGTACCAGATCGAGCGTAGACTCTCCACGATAGCGCTTGCTGAGCGCCCCAACCTCCTAGACGTGCTCGCCGAGTTGGGGCGGCGCGGACTTGTGGAGGAAGTTGCGGCGGCGGTCGCACCCAGCGTCCGATATGGACTCACGCCTGCGGGCAGAACTGCGATCGGAATCATTCCTTGATATTGCCGCGCTCGGGTGCGTTAGCGTGTGGACGGCTACGTTCACCGCCCGTGCGCGTCGCGTGTCCCCGCCCGCCATCCCCCCAGGCTTTGCCCGCACGTGGACACCACGCGCACCGACCATCCTCCCGACAATCCGTCCCACCCGACGCCACGAGCGCGTGACCTCCGCGAGCGCCTGAACGACGCGGCGGACGAAGGGCTTCCCGCGAACATCTCCCGCTTCCTCCGGTTCCTCGGCCACGAGGACGGCGACGTGCTCGAGCTGCAGGCCCCCAACCGTTGCCGACAAGCACGGCGAGTATGTCGACAAGGACCCCAGCCATTGCCGGCAACCACGGCGAGCATGTCGACAAGGACCCCAGCCGTTGCCGGCAACCACGGCGAGCATGTCGACAAGGACCCCAGCCGTTGCCGGCAACCACGTCGAGCATGTCGACAAAGCCCCCAGCCGTTGCCGGCAACCACGTCGAGCATGTCGACAGAGACCCCAGCCGTTGCCGGCAAGCGCGGCGAGCATGTCGACAAGGCCCCCAGCCGTTGCCGGCAACCACGTCGAGCATGTCGACAAGGACCCCAGCCGTTGCCGGCAACCACGGCGAGCATGTCGACAAGGACCCCGGGCGTTGCCAGCAACCACGGCGAGCATGTCGACAAGGACCCCAGCCGTTGCCGACAAGCGCGGCGGGCATGTCGACGAAGACCCCAGCCGTTGCCGACGAGCCCGGCGAGCACGTCGACGTCGAACGCGCGTCCGCGTCCGAACCGCAGGGCGGCTAGACGCCCGACGCGTCCCTGGCGAACGTCGCGGCGATGGCCATGTCTTCCTCGACCGACGTGACGAGCGGGGCGAGCGCGGCCGCGAGCTGCGGCGCGTCGCCGTGGCCGACGATCTCCACGAGGTTCTGGCAGAGCGCGGGCACGAAGCTCTCCGCGGGGGTCGAGACGTACCGCGCCATCTCGAGGACCGTGCCGCGCTCGCCGGCGAAGGCCGCAGGCGCAGCCTCCTGCAGGATGGGCAAGCCGACGCTGGGCGGCACGCCGAGGCGGCCGAGCGCCATGTGCGCGAGGTAGATGGCCGCGACCTGGCTCTCGCGGCGCACGCGCTGGAAGACGGCCTCGCCGAAGGCATTTTGCCAGCGCGCGAGCTCGGCCGTGCGGCTCGCCTCGTAGCCGCCGAGCGGCGCGTCGGAGACCGGGACGAGCGCGGCCAGCATCTCGGCCGAGCCTTCTTCGAGCGCGAGGCCGCGCAGCGCGAGCAGGTCGTAGCCGCGGAGGAAGCCGACGAGGATGCGGCCGGCGCAGTCCCGCACGAAGGGCGCGAGCCCCTGGCCAATCGCCTCCGGCGGCGCGCCCGGCGCGAGCATCATCCCCGGCATGATCGCGCGCATCCGGCCGAGCGTGCCCCGCCGCGTCGGCGGCGAGGAGCGAGGTCCAGGCGTCGAGATCGGCCCGCTCGCCGGCCCCGAGCTCGCGATCGGCGCGCGGAAGGTGCCCGAAGGCGCGCTCCCGAGCTGCGCGACGCGGAAGCTGCCCGAGGGAACGTCGCCGCTCGGGGGCATCGACGAGGGCGTGGCGCGTCCTCGCATCGTGTTCGGCGCCGGCGTGGAGACGGGCCCGGTCACGGCGCGCATGGTGGTGGTCGACGCGCGCCGCAGCGCGGCCGATGTGCCCGGATCGCCGACGACGTGCAGCGCCGCGAGGTCGAGCGAGCGGATCGAGGGGAACCGCGCCGGGAGGCGGAGCCGCAGCGCGGCGGCGAGCTCGGCCTCGGCGCCGATGAGCTGCTCGTGATCGTCGGCCTCGCCGAAGAGCTCCTCGGCGAGCGTGGCACACCGATCGGCGGCGTCGTCGGCATTCCCCTGCGTCTGCGCCTCGGCGAAGTGCAAGGTCAGCTTGCCGCGCACGCGGCGATCGTTCTTCGTCTTCGCCGTGACGACGCGCGAAACGAGCTCCACATCGGCCGTGCTCCAGAAAGCCATCGCCTCTCGTCGTCCTCTTCGCGGCGCCAAGGCGGCGCTCCGGAAAAACCGGGAAACCACGGGATCATCGCGCAGGCGAGGAGGATCCGTCAACTCTTCGGCTCGCTTCGGGATCGAGGTGTTTCGTGCGTTCGCCCGCGACGCGGACGATCCGTTCACCACGAACTACACGTCGATGCCGAGGCGCTTCAGCCGGTAGTAGAGCGTCGTCCGTTGCACGCCCAGCAAGCGAGCCATCTCGGCCTTGTTGCCGCCGCAGCGCTCGAGCGCGGCGAGCATCTCGCGGCGCTCGATCTCTTCGAGCTGCGAGTCGAGGTTCTGCCGTCGCGCGCCCGACTCCGGCTCGACCGGCGCCACGGGCTGCGAGGGAGGCGAGCTCGCCGCTTTTTCCCAGGCGGCGACGGGCGGCACGAAGGCGAGGTGTTCGGGCTGGATGACGTCGCCGCGCGCGAGGATGGCGGCGCGCTCGACGACGTTCTCGAGCTCGCGCACGTTGCCCGGGAAGGCATAGGCTTCGAGCTTCGCGAACGCCTCGTTCGAGAGGGCGCGCGCGGCGCGCGTGTTGCGGCGCGTGTACTTGCGGAGGAAGTGCTCCGCGAGCGGGCGGATGTCCTCGCGGCGTTCGCTGAGCGGCGGCAGGCGGATCGGGAAGACGGTGAGGCGCGAGGCGAGCTCGGGCAGCACGTCGCGGCCCCACGCCTCGTCGAGGTCGGGCGTGACGGAGACGACGAGGCGCACGTCGAGCCGGCGCGACGCCGCGTCGCCGACGCGCTCGGCCTCGCCCGTCGCGAGCAAGCGAGCGAGCCGTGCTTGCAACGCCGCGGTCGGCGGGCCGGGATCTTCGAGGTAGAGCGTGCCGCCGTGCGCGAGCTCGACGCGCCCCGCGCGATCGGCGGTCGCGCCCTCGAACGCGCCGCGCAGATAGCCGAAGATCTCTCGCTCGAGCGCCTCGCCGCGGAACGCCGCGCACGTGACCTTCACGAACGGCCGCTCCTCGCGCGGCGAGCCCACGTGGAGCGCGCGCGCCACGATCTCCTTCTCGGCGCCGACCCGGCCCTCGACGAGCACGTGTGTCGAGGTCGGAGCGACCTCGCCGATGCGCGCCGAGACCTCCTTCATCGCGGCGGAGTTGCAGATGAGCTCGCCGAAGTCGATCGGGTCGCGTTGCTCGCGTTCGAGGTAGCCCGCGTAGTGCGCGAGCTGATCCCGCAAGCGCTTGTTTTCGCGCATCGTCGCGAACACGCCGATCCCCTGGCGCAGGATGGCGGCGAGCTCGCTGCCGTCCCAGGGCTTCTGCACGTAGCGGTAGACCGTGCCCGAGTTCAGCGCGTCGACGAGCACGGGGAGATCCGCGTACGCCGTCAGCAAGATCCCGAGCGCGTCGGGGCGCATCTGCTTGGCGCGGCGCAAGAGCTCGAGCCCGCTCATCCCCGGCATGCGCTGGTCGGTCACGATGAGGGCCGCGTCGAGCCGCGCGAGCTCCTCGAGCGCCTGCGTCCCGCCGAGGGCGTAGTGGAGCGAGAACGTTTTGCGGAAGGCGAAGCGGAAGGCGTCGAGGTTGTCCTGCTCGTCGTCCACGACCAGGACGTCGAAGCTCTTCCAGTCGAGGTCACGCATGGCGCCTCCCCTACACCTACTACGGAGGGCCGGCCTCGGTCAGCGGGCAGAGGCGGCCCGCCTCGCGAACGAGGGGATCCGGCCTGCCTGGCCTTGCTCGGCGCGGGCCGTCGGGGCCGCCCTGTTCCTCGGTTCCGTGCGCGGGGCCCCTCCGCAACTGCCCCCTCCTGCACAAAAGAGAGCTAAGCTCGCCCCCGCCGCACGAGACCGAGGAGAGACCGGCATGCTGGAAGACGTGTTGAATGATTTGCGGACAGGCATCGAGAAATCCATCGAGGCGCTTCGCCGCGATCTCACGCGCGTGCGCACGGGCCGCGCCCACGCCGGGATGCTCGATGGCGTCCGCGTCGACTACTACGGCGTCCCGACGCCCCTCCACCAGATGGCCACGGTGAGCGTGCCCGAGCCTCGCCTCATCACGATCAAGCCCTGGGAGAAGAACCAGGTGAAGGCCGTGGACAAGGCGATCCGCGAGAGCGACCTGAACCTGAACCCCCAGGTCGACGCCGACCTCATCCGCATCCCGATCCCGGCGCTCACCGAGGACCGGCGCAAGGAGATGGTCAAGCTGACCAAGAAGTACGGCGAGGAGGCGCGCGTCGCGATCCGCAAGCACCGCAGGGACGCGAACGAGCTCGTCGACACGCTGGACAAGGACGGCGAGGTCAGCGGCGACGACGCCGATCGGACGAAGAAGAAGATCGAGGATACGGTCGCCGAGGGCATCAAGCAGGTCGACGCCGTCATCGCTCACAAGGAAAAGGACATCCTGGAGGTGTAGGCGTCTCCAGAGGAGGCAAGAGGAGGGGGAACGCATGGCCCAAGGCAGCCGAGATCCAAGGCGCTCGCCGCTCCGCGGCGAAGACCACGCGCGGCACGCCTTCCACGCCTCGAGCGTGGAAGACGGCTTGACAGCGGAAACGCTGCGTGAAACCGTAAAAATCGTCGGTTTTGACCCGGTCCCAGGTTGCCGAGGTTTATGCGCGCATTTGCTTCCGGGATGACCGATGTCGGTCTCCAGCGCGATCACAATGAGGACAGCTACGCTGTCCTCCAGGAGTTCGATCTGTTCATCGTCGCCGATGGCATGGGGGGCCATCGCGCCGGCGACGTGGCCAGCCGACTCGCGACCGACTCCATCACCGAGTTCTTCCGCTCGACGGCGAACGACGACGCGACCTGGCCGATCCACTTCGACGCGAACCTGACCGAAGACGAGAACCGCCTGCTCAGCGGCATCATGGTCGCGAACCGGCGGATCTTCGAGCGGAGCATCCGTTCGCGTGAGTGCGCCGGCATGGGCACCACCGTGGTCAGCGCCGTCTTCTCGCGCCGGCGCAACCGCCTCTACGTGGGCCACGTCGGCGACAGCCGCGCCTACCGCGTCCGCGGCGGCACGATCCAGCAGCTCACGCGGGATCACTCGCTGATCAACGACTACCTCATGGCGATGCCCGAGCTCACCGAGGAGCAACGGGCGGAGCTGCCGCGCAACGTGATCACCCGCGCGCTCGGCATGCAGGACAGCGTCGCCGTCGACCTGATGAGCGACGAGCCGCACCTCGGCGACGTCTACATCCTCTGCTCCGACGGCCTCTCCGGCATGGTCACCGACGAGCAGATCCGCGACATCGTCGCGTCCTCGCAGGACACGTCCGAGATGTGCAGGCGCCTCATCGCGAAGGCGAACGAGCTCGGCGGCGAGGACAACATCACCGTGCTGGCGATCCGCTTCCTGCAGGACGACGTGGAGTACGGCGACGAGCCCACGCTTCAGGTCCCTGCGCACCGCATCGCCGTGACCATCGGCGACGACAGCGATCGCTGAGCTCCGGCGTCACGCCCCCGTCTTCACCCCTCTCCCACGCGGGGAGAGGGGCGCGGGGTGAGGATCACTGATCGCAGTTCTCGAGGATCACGTGGCTCTCGGAGATGCCACACTTGCTCTGCGACTCGACGACCTCAGGGCACTCGAACGAGACCCAGAGTTTGCCTCCCGCGACGCCCTCGCCCGTGCCTTCCTTGAAGTAGAAGTTGCACTTCGCCGAGCTGAACGCGTCGCCGGCCGTCCGGTCCGACCAGAAGGCGAACGACCCGGCCGCGGGGCTCATCTCCGTCGCGCCCACGTTGATCGCGGGGATCGACAGGTTGATCCCGTCGCTGCCGAGCGAGATCTTCGCGCTCACGTTGAACGGCCCGGCGCCCGAGACCGAGCAGCTCACGCTCGCGCCTTCCACGCCGTCGATGAGGACGGTCGTCTTCTTCGTGTCGGTGATCGCGCCCGCCTCGGACCGGTGCGACGCGATCGAGCAGTCGGCGCCGGTGTCCGTGAACTGGACGTTGAACGCGCCTTGGGGCGTGGGGGGCACGGGGTCGCTGCAACCGCCGAGGAAGGCGAACGCGACGAGCGGGAAAGCAAGACAGGCAACGCGCAGCATCGAAGGTCTCCCTGGTTTCCGCGGCGCGCCGATGCGCCGTCGCCCCAGGTTCTACCGCATTTCGGGCCCGGGGGCGTAGCTCCGGCTACGCCCCGGATGTCGACCCTCAACCGAGCGCGTGTTCGAGATCCTTCCAGAGATCGTCGACCGCTTCGAGACCCACCGAGAGCCGCACGAGGCCGTCGGAGATGCCGAGCACCTTGCGCGTCTCCTCGGGGACCGACGCGTGCGTCATGATCGCCGGGTGCTCGGCGAGCGACTCCACGCCGCCGAGGCTCTCCGCGCACGAGAAGATGTGCAGCCGCTCCAGCATGGTCCGCGCCGCCGTGAGCCCTCCCGCGACCTCGACCGAGATCATGCCCCCGAAGCCGCCGCGCATCTGCCGCGCCGCCACGGCGTGATCCGGGTGCGACGCGAGCCCCGGGTAGTGGACACGCTCGACGCGCGGATGACGCGCGAGCCGCTCGGCGAGCGCGAGCGCTGCCATGCTTTGATGACGCACGCGCACGGGCAGCGTCTTCAGGCCGCGCAGCACGAGGTAGCAGTCGAACGGGCTCGGCACGCCGCCCATCGCGTTCTGCAGGAAGCCGATGCGCTCCGCGAGCTTCGGGTTCGACGTCACGATGGCCCCGCCGACGACGTCCGAGTGCCCGTTCAGGTACTTCGTCACCGAGTGCACGACGATGTCCGCACCGAGATCGAGCGGGCGCTGGAGCATGGGCGTGGCGAACGTGTTGTCGACGACGAAGGTGATCTTCGCCTCGCGCGCGACCTTCGCGAGCGCGGCGATGTCGAAGACCTTGAGCATCGGGTTCGTCGGCGTCTCGATCCAGAGCAGGCGCGTCGAGGGCCGGATCGCCGCGCGCACCGCGGCGGGATCACGCATGTCGACGAAGCTCGACGAGATCCCCATCGGGCCCATGACCTTGTCCATCAGGCGGAACGTGCCGCCGTAGACGTCGTCGCCGCAGAGGATGTGCGCGCCGGGCTCGAGCGTGTGCAGGAGCGTCGTCGTCGCCGCGAGACCGCTGCCGAAGCTGTAGCCGTGCATGCCGCCTTCGAGGGCGGCGAGGCACGCTTCGAGCGCGCGGCGCGTGGGGTTGCCGCTGCGCGAGTACTCGAAGCCCTTGTGCACCCCCGGGCTCTCCTGCGCGAACGTGCTCGCGAGCACGATCGGCATCATCACCGCTCCGCTGACCGGATCGGGCTCCTGACCGGCGTGAATGGCTAGGGTGTCGAGGGAAACGGGGAAGGGCGCGTCCTTGTTCTTCATCGTGATCGCGCGACTCTAGCGCAGGTCTGGCGCACGTGGCACCGGAGCGAGCGCGCCCGCCAGATCCCGCGCCGACACGCGCCGCCGCGACGGATCCGGGTCGAGCGCGTCGAACAGCGCCTCGCGCTCCTTCGCCTCGAACGCCTCCGCGCGAAGGACGAGCTCGCGCCGCAGCCCGCGCGTCGCCACCTCGGCCAGCATCGCGGCCTCCGTGTCGGCCTCACAGAGACGCTCGCCCGTCGCCAGGAAGAGCAGCGTCGCGGCCATCGCGTACACGTCGGTCGCTTGCGACGGCTTCGCCTCGCCCGACGCGATCTCCGGCGCCGCGTACGGCAACGTGCCGCGATCGTCCGTGTCGAGCTCGGCTTCGAGCCCACGGAACCGCGCGGCGCCGAGGTCCACGAGCCGCGCTTCGCCGAGCGGACCGAGCAGCACGTGCGCGGGGCCGAGATCTCCATGCACCACGTCGAGCGGGCCTGCCTCGTCGGCGAGCGCGTGGATCTCGGCGAGCGCTTCGAGTGCCTGGATCGCCACGTGCCTCACGAGCGTCCTCGGCACCCGCGCGCCTCTCTCCTGCCACCCGCGCACGAGCGACGACACCGACATCCCGACCGCGAACGTCTCCAGGAAGAACGGCCCTCGCGCGTCGTTCCCCACGCGCACGAGCGACGGCAACGCGGGGTGCTCGATCATCGACAGGAGCCGCGCCTCACGCACCATCGCCACGCGTCCTTCCCGCGCGGCGAGCGCGCGCGGCACGAGCCGCTTGCACACGAGCTCGCGGTCGCCCTCGCGCACGAGGGCCACCTCGAACACGCTGCCGCCGCCCAGCAGGCGAACGAGCTCGGTCCCTTTCGGCGCGAGGAACGACACGTGAACGATCCCTAGCGTGGCACGTCGAGCCGGACCCGATAGATGCGCGTGGGCCCGCCTTGTCCGTCGATCCAGCGGGGCTCCTCGTCGCCCTCGAGCGGGCTCGTGTAGTTGTAGACGTCGTACGCGCCTTCGCCTGCGGGCACGATCGAGGCGAAGCAGGTGTCCCCGCGCGAGGGGAGGTCGAGCTCGAACGACACCGTCAGCGTCTCGGGATCGACGCGCCAGAGCGAGCAGCGCTTCGGCTGGAACGAGTACTCGACCGCGTAGACGCCTGCTTGATCCGAGAGCGAGAGATCGTCCCGATCGAGATCGAAGTTGCCCGTCTCCGTGAGGTTACGCCGACCGATGAGCCAGACGTCGTCGCCGCTCCGGAAGAGCAGCGGCGAGTCGTACTTCTTCTTGTCGGGCTTGCAGTCCCAGGTCCCGAGATCGGCGGCCTTCGCGCGGCAGATCTTCGAGCCGAAGCCGAGCGCGTCGCCGGCCTCGTTGCGCTGCACGGCGACGAGATCGCCATGGGCGAGGAGGACAAAGTCCGTTTCGGATCCGCCTCCCTCCTGCACCACCGGTCGCCCGGGCACGAGCGGCTCGAACGTCAGACCGTCCTCGGTGCGGAGCAGGTGGATCCGGATCGGCTCGCCGTCGAAGTCGTAGATGTTCTCGCCGCCGACGTACCCGACGAGGTACGCGGCGCCGTCGATCTCCTTCGCGCGCCACGGGATGAAGCCCGGCTCGTAGAGCTTCGCGGGTTCGCTCCACGCGCCGCCCTCGTAGGTCATGGCCATCATGCCCTGCGGCTCGAAGTCGAGCGGGTTCGAGCCGAGCACCGCGAAGTAGAGGACGAGCTTTCCTTCGAGCGAGAGAAAGCGCATCTCGCGCAGATCGGTCCCCATCGCCACGTGCGTCTCGTAGCGCCAGGTCTCCTGGTCCTCGCTCGACACGACGTAGAGCACGGTCTCCGCGCTCGCGAAGTGGCTCGGCGCCGTGCGGAACGCGAGGTAGACGCGCCCCTCGTGCCGCACGACGTCGAGGTTGTTGTTCGCGTTCTGCGTCTCGACCCCCGCGGGCGGCGCGGCGAACGGGACGACCTCGCGGTAGCCCTCGATTCTCGCGCCCGCGGGGTTCACTACCTCCTCGGGGCTGCAGCCCGCGAGGAGCGCGGCCGTCACGACGAAGGACGAAGCGCGCAGCATGGCGACCGCTTCACTGGAGCGTCAGGCTGAGCTGGTATCCGGAGATCTTGTCGTTGTCGTTGTAGTCGTGGACGAGCACGTAATACGTGCCCGCCGCGAGGCTGCCGAGCGCCGCGTCGTTCGCCTTCGACATCGACGAGCAGCTGTTGGTGCCGTCGTCGTCATCCTCCACGAGCAGCGTGCCGGTCGCGTCGAAGAGCTGGATCACCGTGTCGAAGTCGCAGGCGTTCGCGTTGCCGATCGTGTGCGTCGCGAGCACCGGGCTCTTGCCCGCCGGCAGGTCGAACGCGAAGTAGTCGACGTCGGCGAGCGGATCGATCTTCCCGTACCAGCTCGTCGTCATGGGCCAGGCCGGCGTCGCCGTGGCCGTCGTCCCGTTCGGCTCGACCTCCCACGGCGCCTCGGCCATGCACGTCGCGCTGCAGCCGTCGCCGGCGGTCGTGTTCCCGTCGTCGCACTGCTCGGGCGGGTTCGAGAGGATCCCGTCGCCGCAGCCCGGCGCCGCCGCCCTTACTTTGAGCACATACGAAGCCTGCGACTCGTCGTTCAGGTACTCCTCCACCATGACCACGTACGTGCCGACGGGCAGGCTCGTCGCGGCGCTGTCGAGCACGGGGTTGATGAGGGAGCACGAGTCCACGCCGTCCTCGTCGTCCGACACGATGAGCTGGTTCGTGGGCGAGTAGAGGTAGATCTTCGAGTCGAAGCCGCTCGGGCAGCCGCCTTGCCCGTCCGTCACCTCGATCGTCACGCTCGATCCCGGCTCCGTGACCTGGAAGCTGAAGTAGTCCTGGTCCCCCACGGGCATGATCGACGCGACGACGCCGTCGTACCCGACGAGCGAGTTCGCCTTGTTGTTCGGCTGGTTCGCCTCCATCTCGGTCAGGTAGTTGCCTTCGAGCTGGCACGTCGCCGAGCAGCCGTCGCCCGCGGTCGTGTTCCCGTCGTCGCACTGCTCGCCGACCTGCACGAACGTGTCGCCGCAGCCGGGCGGCGTGAGCTTGTACTCGAGCACGTACGAGGCCTGCGCCTCGTCGTTCAGGTACTCCTCGACCATCACCGTGTACTTGCCCGCGGGCAGGTTCGCGACCTCGGCGTCGAACGTCGGATCGAGCAGCGAGCAGCCGTCGATCCCGTCGTCGTCGTCCTGCGCGAGCTCCGTCCCCTGCGCGTTGTAGAGGTAGATCTTCGAGTCGAACCCGCTCGGGCAGCCGCCCTGGCCGTTCGTGACCTCGACCCGCAGGCGGGTGCCGGCCACGGGCACGTCGAACGTGAAGTAGTCCTTGTCGGTCGCGGGCTGGATCGCGGCGACCACGCCGTCGGAGCCGGTGAGCGAGTTCGCCTGGCTCTGGGGTTGGTTCGGCTCCACCTCGGTCGGGTAGTTGCCTTCGAGCTTGCAGTCGGGCGCGCAGCCGTCGCCGGCCGTCGCGTTGCCGTCGTCGCACTGCTCGGCGCCCTGCACGAGCCCGTCGCCGCAGCCCGGCTCGACGAGCTGGATGTCGGTCACGTAGAAGGGCAGCTGCGAGAACGTCGCGCTCTCGACCTGCACGAAGTACGTGCCCACGGTGAGGTTGCCGAGGGCCGGGTTGGCGGCGGGCAGGAGCTGCGAGCAGGAGCCGGGCCCGCTGTCGGTGTCCGAGTCGAGGAAGCCGTCCGGTCCGGAGACGCGCACGAGCGTGGCCACGCCGGCCGGGCAGCCGCCCATGCCGTCGCCCGTCGACACCTTGAGGCCCGTGCCGGCCACGGTCACGTCGACCGAGAACACGTCGACGTCCCCCGTCGGGTAGATGGATGCCGTGAACCCCTTCGTGCCTGCGGCGAGCGGATCCGCGGTCGCGGACAGGTTGTTCTGCTCCGTCTCCGCCGGGTAGTCCGCCGTGCCCACGGGCGGCTCGAACCCGCCTCCCGAGCCGCTCGAGGACGAGGACGACGACGACGAGGAAGAAGACGACGACGAGGAAGAAGACGACGACGAGGAAGACGACGACGACGCGCCGCCGACGCCGCCCATGCCGCCGACGCCGCCCATGCCGCCGACACCGCCCATGCCGCCGACGCCGCCCATGCCGCCGACGCTGTCGACGTTTCCGGTGCCGCCCGAGCCGTTGTCGTCTCCGCCTTCGCCGCCGCCGCCGCCTGTGTTGACGCTCGTGGCGCAGCCTTGGAGCGTGGCGGCGGCGAGGAGCAGGCCTGTCGTCATCGAAGCGAGCGAGGTCGTGGACAAGAGACGGCGGCGTTGGTTCATCGGAGCGTTCCTCGTGGACTGCGGAGGAGAAAGGACACTGCGGCGAGGCCGTTCGGCCTGCCAAGCAGACTCCACGCTTACGGTAGCCGACGGGCCGACGCAACGGCCGCGCACGGCCGAGGCATGCGCCTTCGGATGCAGTGGGCGCGCGGACGTGCCAAGACCGTCTCGTGCGCCCCGTGATCCAGAGCATCATCGACGAGCTGTACGCGCGTCATCACCGATCGGGTCGAGTCGACCTCAACGACATCGCAGAGATCATCGGCCCGCGTGGCGTCTCGTACGAGGAGGTCGATCACATCGTCGATCGCCTCGAGGCACTCGGACTCGTGGTCGGCGAGGCGATCGACGCGACGGAGGTCACCGTCATGAAGCGCGTGCTCGGCGCTGCGCGATCTCTCCGCGCTTCGCTCGGACGGAACCCGACCATCGCGGAGATCGCCCTCTCTTCGGGCCACCCTGCGCACGTCGTGCGGCGCGCGCTCGAGCGAGGCGTCTCGCCGCGCGTGGTCAGGAGCTACTAGCCTGATAGAGTGAGGCCGTGCCGTTCGGCCCGCGCCTCTCCTTGGCTCTCGCGCTGCTCGCGACGACGATCGCGCCTCGATCGCTCGCCGAGCCTCCGAAAGCCGCGCCGCCGCCGAAGGAGGCGGTGGAGCTCTCCGCCGATCAGCTCGACATCGACATCGCGGCGAAGCGTGCCGTGCTCGAAGGTCACGTGCGCCTGACGAGAGGCGGCCTCGTGGTGCGCGCGCCGCGGGTGGAGGTTCGGTACGACGAGGTGCCGAACGTGACGTGGGCGAAGGGCACGGGTGGGGTCGTCGCGGAGGTGAAGGGCGTCCGCGCGGAGGCGCCCGAGGTGGAGATCGACCTCGGCAAGCAGATGCTCTCGTTGCGGGGCGGCGTGCGTCTCCAGCGAGGGGCGGGGTGGATCAGCGCGGAGAAGGCGACGATCGATCTCGTGAGCCTCAAGGTGTCGCTCTCGGACGTGAAGGGGGCGATGCCGGTGCCGGAGGGCGCGGAGAAGAAATAGGGCCGCGACGCCCCTGACAGCGCTGTCACGACACGGTCCGTGTTGTCGTGGTCCTGGCGGTGCTCAGGCTTTGATTCACGTCGCGAGAACCCACCGCTTTGCCCTGGGCACGGCACGTGCAAAGCGGCGCGCGCATGACATTAAAAGCGTGTCTTGGGCTTGTGATCGTTGCATTTGCGATCGCGACGGGTTGTGGGAATGAGCCGGAAAAGGGCGTGACGGGCGGGGCTGGCTCGGGCGGCGCCGGCGCGGGCGGGGCTGGCGGCGGTGGCTGCGCGACGTTGCCGGTGGCCGAGGACGGTGAGCTCTGCGTCGCATCGTCCGCCTTCGGCGGGCTTTACATCGACCAGGTGGAGAAGCCCGACGGATATTCGATCATTGGCTTCGCGGAGCCGGATTCGTGCGCGTATTTCCTCGAGGTGGAGAACGTGCTCGAGGAGAATGGGACGCCTGTCTCCTTTTTGAAGGTGGAGCTCCTCGGCGAGCTCCCCGGCACCTGCAAGATCAGCGCGGGGCCCGATCTTCCCCCCGTTCCGCACGACGGGAGCTGCGTTGCCATCGTGCGAACGCGGCGCTTCTCGGCTGCCGGCAAAGAAGACTTGATCGCGGACAGCGGCGAGGTGGTCGTCACGCAGGTGGATGCGTCGACGCTCGAGGCGAATATCGAGGCGACGATCGACGGCCGCCCCGTGAGCCTCGCGATCGCGGCCCCGCACTGCAAGGCCGTATGCGCGTGCACGGCCAATCTCGCCAATTGCCCCTGCTTCTGAGACAGGACGCCACGCCGAGCCGGGCGCGCAGGGCAGCCAAGCGGGCGACGAGCGCTCCCATCGCGACGTGTTAGTGACAAGGCCAACTGTTTTACTGTGAAAACAGTAAGCAGATGCACTGTTGTCGACCCTCCGAGAGCAAGTTTAAGTCGCTTGACTTCGTAAGTCGTGTGCCTTAGACCTGGGCGTGGAGGTCGTCTTCCAATGAGCAGTGAAAGCAACGATCAGGTCTTGGATTATCCTCTCCGTGCCCCGTCGGCTCTGGAGCCGCCTGCGGAGTGGGATCAGTTGCGCAAAGGGTGCCCGGTGGCCCACGTTCGGCTGCCGAGCGGGGACAAGGCGGTTTTGCTCACGCGATACAACGATGTCCGCGCGGTGCTTTCGGACCCGCGGTTCTCCCGCAACCTCGCGCAGGAAGGCGCGGCGCGCATCACGACCAACGAGGGCGGCAGCGTCTTCGAAAACCCCGATGCGGCGTCCCTCTCGGGCGGCGAGTCGCATCAAAGGTGGCGGCGGCTCATCAACCGCGCGTTCACGGTGAAGCGGATCCAGGCGCTGCAGACGAAGATCGAGGCGATGGCGAACCAGCTCGTCGACGAGATGGTGAAAAAAGGCCCGCCCGCGGATCTCGTGAGCGATTTCGCGTTCCCGCTGCCCGTCTGGGTCATCGCCGATCTGCTCGGCATCGCCGTGGATGACCGCGACAAACTCGCGTACTGGTCCAATGCGATGCTCACCATGACGCAGTTCACCCAGGAGGAGGTCAACAAGGCCCAGATGGAGTTCGCCCATTTCCTCATGGGCCACATCGCCGCGAAGCGGGCCCAGCCGGGGGATGATCTGCTCAGCGAGCTCATCACGGCCACCGACAAGGATGACGTGCTCACCGAGCGCGAGCTGATGATGACGGCTCAGGGGATCCTGGTGGCCGGGCACGAGACGACCTCGAACATGATCGGGAAGATGATGTCGATGCTGCTCTCGGATCGAAGCCGCTGGGAGCGGCTCCTCGCGAATCCTTCGCTCATTCGCACGGCCGTGGAGGAATCGCTGCGCTTCGATGCGAACATGGGCTTCGGTTTGCCCCGGTTCATCTCCGAGGACACCGAGGTCGCGGGCCAGTCTCTCCCGCGCGGGACGACCGTGATCTGCAGCATGTCCTCGGCGAACCGCGACGAATCGTTCTTCGAAGGCGCGAGCGAGATGAAGCTCGATCGTTCGCCGAACGCGCACATCACCTTCGGCGCGGGCGCGCACTCGTGCCTCGGGCAGGCGCTCGCGCGGACGGAGCTCCAGACGACGCTGCAGGTGCTCGTCAAGCGGCTACCGACGCTCGATCTCGCGGTGAAGCCGGAGGAGCTGCCGCGGCGTGAAGGATTGCTCGTCGGCGGAATCGAGAAGGTTCTGGTACGCTGGTGAGCATGACCGGCTCGAGGGTGAGGCAGACGCACGGGAGCGAGACGCGAGAGGTCATTCTCGCCGCGGCGGAGAGGCTCTTCGCGGAGCACGGCGTCGCGGCGGTCTCGAATCGTCAAGTGAGCGAGGCGGCCGGACAGGCGAACAACTTCGCGGTCGGGTACCACTTCGGGACGAAGAACGACCTCGTGCTCGCGATCGTGCGTCGGCATGCCCCATCCATCGAGCGGCGGCGCGAGGAGATGCTGGAGAAGATCAAGGGATCGGATGCGCTTCGTGACTGGCTCGCCTGCCTCGTCTTGCCGATCACGGAGCACCTCGCGTCGCTCGGGAGCCCGAGCTGGTATGCGCGGTTTCTCGCGCAAGCGACGACGGATCCGGCTCTGTGGCGGATGATGCACGAAGAGACGGTCGCCTCGGCGTCGATGCGGGAGACGACGAGGGCGTTCGAGCGGCTCTTGCCGATCTTGCCGGCGGAGGTGCTCGAGGAGCGGGCCGACATGAGCCGGCACCTCATCGTGCACATGTGCGCCGAGCGGGAGCGGGCGCTGCAAGCGGGGACAGCCACGCCGCGCGCCACCTGGGAGGACGCGGGCGCGGGGCTCGTCGACGCGCTCGTCGGGCTCTGGCTGGCCCCGTTCACGAAATCGAAATGAGCGTTCGGGACAAATAAAGGAAGAAGGTTCGTCATGGGAATGCGCGTGCTCGTGGAATATGAAAAATGCTGTGGCGCTGGGCAATGCGTGATGGTCGCGCCGAAGGTCTTCGATCAGCGCGATGACGGGATCGTCGTGCTGCTCGACGAGACGCCGCCGCCGGAGCAATACAAGGCGGTGCAGGAAGCGATCACCGTTTGTCCGGGCGCGGCGCTGCGGCTGGAAGAGAGCGCATAACGCCGGCTCCTTCCCGGGCCATCACCGTGGCCGAGACGGACGCTCGGCCACGATGAAACCGAAGGAAACGCCATGAGTAACTTCCATCCTGATCTGGCCCTCGTCGCGCGCTTCTTGCCCCGCATCACGGCCGGCCCTCGATTCTTGAAGGTCATTCGCCGGCTCGCTCGCGACGCGGGCGCGCCTCGCAGCACCCCGGGCGTGCGTGCGTCCCTCCGTGACATTCCGGGCGCACGGACGGCGCGCGTCTTCGTGCCCGACGGCGCCACGCGGCCCACGCCGGCGATGTTGTGGATTCACGGCGGCGGCTTCATCCTGGGCTCGCCCGCGCAGGACGACGTGGTGGCGACGCGCTTCGCGCGCGAGCTCGGGATGACCGTCGTCGCGCCTTCGTATCGTCTCGCGCCCGAGCATCCCTTTCCCGCCGCCATGGACGACCTCTACGCGACGCTCACGTGGCTCCACGCGAACGCCGAGGCTCTCCGCGTGCGTACGGACCGCATCGTCATTGCGGGCGCGAGCGCCGGCGGTGGGCTCGCGGCGGGGCTCACGCTCCTCGCGCGCGACCGGAAGGAGATCCCCGTCGCATTCCAGCTCCTCGTGTATCCGATGCTCGACGACCGGACGGTGGGCAAGACCATCGACGGCACGAATCATCGGCTCTGGAATGCGGAGAGCAATCGCTTTGGATGGACGTCGTATCTCGGACGCGAGCCTTGCGGGGCGGACGTGCCGGCGTACGCCGCCCCTGCGCGCGCCGAATCCCTCGCAGGCTTGCCGCCCACCTGGATTGGCGTGGGGACCTTCGACCTCTTCCACGACGAGGACGTCGCGTATGCAAAGCGACTCGAAGCCGCCGGTGTCCCCGTCGATCTGGAGATCGTCCCGGGCGCCTTCCACGGATTCGACGTGCTCCGGCGCGCGAACGTCGCGAAATCGTTTTTCGAGCGGCAAATCGCGGCGCTGCGCCGCGCGCTCGTCTGACCACGCGGGCCTCGCCCGGCCCGCGGCGTACGCCGTCCCGAGCGTCGCTCGACGCATGCCACCACAGTCGGGTCCCGGCGGGATCGTCGCCGAGCGGATGGCCGCTACCGCGCGACGAAACGGCTGAGCGCCTGCACCTCGTCCCCGACCTCTTCGAGGAGCACACATCCCTTTTGGGGGAGTTACCTTCACGGCCGCGCGGGCTACGTACAGGCATGAAATGTTGTACGATGCCCGATCGAGCTCGCCGGTCTGGTCGACCCCGGACGGGAGCACGAGCTCCAAGCCACCTCGTGAGCGGATAGGCAAGCGGCTCCTTGCGCGGTATGGCGTGGCCATCGCGGCCGTCGCCGTGGTGACGTTGATCCGCGTCGCGCTCGTCCCCGTGCTCGGGGAGCATTCCCCCTTCCTGATCTTCACCCTGGCCGTCATGGTCGCGGCCTGGTACGGCGGGCTGCGGGCGGCCATCCTCGCCACCCTCCTGGGCGCCCTCTCGGCCACCTTTTTCATTCTGCACCCGCAGTTGTCGCTCGAGCTCTCGATGGCGACGGCGCGGGCACAGCTCGTGTTCTTCTTGTGCACCAGCGCCGGCCTGAGTTATTTGACGAATTTGCTTCACCGCGCGCTCGCCCGCGCCGAGGTCGCGGAGCAAAAGGCGCAGGCGAGCGAGGAATGGCTCCGGGTCACGCTCCGCAGCATCGGCGACGGGGTCGTCGCGACCGACGAGGTCGGGCGCGTCGCATTCATGAACCCGTCCGCGGAAAAACTCACGGGGTGGGGAGTCGCGGACGCCGTCGGCCGCCCGCTCGCCGAGGTGTTCCACATCGTGCGCGAGGCCGATCGGGGGCCCATGGAAAACCCGGTCACGCGCGTCTTGCGGGACGGATCCGTGGTCGGGCTCGGCAATCATACGCTGCTCATTGCCCGCGACGAACGGGAATATACCATCTCGGATTCCGGGGCGCCGATCCTGGACGACGCCGGCCGGGTCCGCGGGGTCGTGCTCGTGTTCCAGGACGGGACGGCCGAGCACGAGGCGAAAAGGCGGCTCGCGGCGAGCGAAGAGGAGTTCCGGGAGGCCTTCGAGCGAGCCGGCGTCGGCGAGGCGCAGGTCGAGGTCTCGACCGGGCGATTTCTACGCGTGAATCACATGCTCTGCGAAATCACGGGGTGCACGGCGGACGAGCTCGCGCGAATGACGTTCTCCGAGCTCACGCACCCGGACCACCGAGCGGCGGATTGGGAGCGGTTCCAGGCGGCCGTCCACGGGGATCGCCCGATGTTCGAGAGCGACACACGGTTCGTCCGCAAGGATGGGCGTGAAATCCAGGTGCGGGTGACCGCGACCCTCCTTCGCAGCGCGCAGGGCGAGCCGCCGCGGGCCATGCTCGTCTTCCAGAACGTGACGGAGCGGGCCGAGGCGGAAGCGGGCCTCTCGGAGCGAAAAGCGCTCCTGCGGGCGGTCACCGATTCCACGAGCGACCTCATCTACGCAAAGGACGTCCAGGGTCGGCTCACGCTCGCGAACCCCTCCACGCTCAAGGTGCTCGGCCGGACCGAGAAAGAGGCGATCGGGCGCCGCGATGCCGACTTCGCCCCGCTACCCGAGCAGGGTCGCCGGATGACCGAGCTCGATGAGCTCGTCTTCAGCACCGGCCGGGAGTTCACGGAGGAGGAGGAATTCGGCCCGCCGGGCGCGATCCGGACCTATTTGACGACCAAGGCCCCGCTCCGGGACGAGAGCGGGGCCTTGGTGGGCCTCGTCGGGGTCTCGCGCGACATCACGGCCCGGAAGCAGACGGAGGAGGAGGTGCGCCGGCTCAATGCCGAGCTCGAGCAGCGGGTGGACGAGCGCACCCGGGCGCTCTCCGAGGCGAACGCGGAGCTCGAGGCGTTCTCCTACACGATCGCCCACGACCTCCGGGCTCCCCTGCGGAACATGCATTCCCTCGCCGACGCCCTGGCCGAGGATTATGCGGAGGACCTGCCTCCCGAGGCCCGGGAATACACCGAGCGCATCGTGGCGGCCGCGGTCCGGATGGACGACCTCATCAAGGACCTCCTCGCTTATGCCCGGCTGACGCGAGAGGCGATTCGATTGCAACCGCTCGACTTGGACGACGTGCTGACCGACGTTCTCGGACAGATGCGGCCGGAAATCCGCGAGCGAGGGGCCGAGGTGAAGGTGGCGTGGCCGCTCGGCTGGGTCGTCGCGCATCGGCCGACCCTCGGGCAGGTGATGACGAACCTCCTCGGCAATGCGATCAAATTCGTGGCAGCGGGCAAGAATCCGCTGGTACGCGTGTGCTCCGAGGACCGCGGCGAGCGCGTCCGGCTCTGGGTCGCGGACAACGGCATCGGCGTCGAGCCCGAGCACCGGGAGCGGATCTTCCGGGTCTTCGAGCGTCTCCACGCGCAGGAGGCGTACCCGGGCACCGGCATCGGCCTTGCCATCGTGCGAAAAGGCGCGGAGCGGATGCGCGGATCGTGCGGGGTGGAGGCCCGCCCGGGCGGGGGGAGCCGGTTCTGGATCGAGCTGCCGAAGCAGGAGTCCGTATGAGCCTCGACAACCTCTGCGTACTCGTGGTCGAGGACGACTCGACGGACGTGCTCATGATTCGCCGCGCCTTCAGGAAAGCCGAGCTCTCGTGCCCGCTCCACATCGTGGACAATGGCGACGCGGCCGTCGATTACCTGTCCGGGCAGCCCCCCTACGACGACCGCCGCTCGAACCCGCTGCCGGCGCTCGTCTTGCTCGATTTGAAGCTGCCGCGGCGCTCCGGGCTGGAGGTCCTCGAATGGCTGCGGAGTCAGCCGGGGCTCCGGCGGCTCCCGGTCGTCGTGCTGACGTCGTCGATGGAGAGCACCGACGTGCGCAAGGCGTACGACCTCGGGTGCAATTCGTACCTGGTCAAACCCGTCAGCTTCGAGGGGCTGCTCGACGCGGTGAAGGCGCTCGGGGCCTACTGGCTCATGCTCAATCGGCGGGCGGACACGGAGGTCGCCTGAACGCCATGCGTTTCCTCGTCCTGGATGACAACCCGGACGACCGCCTCGTGGCCATCCGGTTCCTCTCGCACGAGTTTCCGGACGCCGAGGCGGACGAAGTCTTCGACAAGGCCGGCCTCGAGCGGGCGCTCGCCCGGGGCGGGTACGACGCGGTCGTGACCGATTACATGATGCAATGGATCAATGGCATTCAGATCCTCGAGATCGTCAAGCGCCACTGGCCCGATTGCCCGGTCGTCCTGTTCACGGGCAGCGGCAACGAGGAGGTGGCGGTCGAGGCCATGAAGGCCGGGGCCGACGATTACGTGGTCAAGAGCGCCCACCGGATGGCCCGGCTGCCGCTCGCCGTCCGGCACGCGATCGAGCGGAGCACCGCCAAGCGGCGGCTCGCCCAGGTCGAGACCCACCTCCAGCGGCTCACGGACGCGCTCGACGTCGGGGTGTTTCGCGCCACCCCCGAGGGGGCGCTCCTCTCGTGCAATCCGGCGTTTTTGCGGATCATCGGCCGGAGCACGCTGGAGGAGGCCCGGGGAGCGAGCATCGAAGGCCTCTTCTCGCCGTCCGGATCGGACGAGGTCCGCGGCGCCGAGCGCGAGAGCGTCACGGCGAAGCGTGAAATGGAGGTGCGTCGGCCGGACGGCTCGCGGGTATGGGCGCGGGTGAGCGAGCGCGTGGGGGGCGAGGACGGCCGGACGGTGGTGGACGGGCTCGTGGAGGACATCAGCGAGCGCAGAGCGCTGGAGGAAGGTCTGCGGGCGCGGACGCTGGCGCTCCAGGACGCGGACCGGCGCAAGGATGAATTCCTCGCCATGCTCGCCCACGAGCTGCGCAATCCGCTGGCGCCGATCCTCAACGCGGCGACCGTCGTGCGATACAGGACGGCCTCGCTCTCGGACACGCGGGTGCAGGACGCCTGCATGATCATCGAGCGTCAGGTGACGACGTTGTCCCGGCTCGTCGACGACCTGCTCGACGCGTCGCGGGTGAGCCAGGGGAAGATCACGCTCCATCCCGAGATCATCGACCTCGGCGTGGCCGTGACGCAGGCCGTGGAAATGGTGCGTCCGCTCGTGGAGGCGCGGCAGCAGGCGCTCGCGGTGCATTTGCCTCCGGCGCCGGTGCGGGTGCGCGCGGACCTCACGCGGCTGACGCAGGTCTTCGCGAACCTGCTCAACAACGCGATCAAATTCACGCCGCGGGGAGGGCAAGTCGGCATCACCGTCGCGCAAAACGGGGAGGACGTGGTCGTACGAATCACGGATACGGGCATGGGGATCGACCCGACGCTCCTGCCGCGTATCTTCGATCTGTTCACGCAGGGCGATGTGTCCCTCGATCGCGCGCAAGGGGGGCTCGGGATCGGGCTCACGCTCGTCAAGCAGCTCGTCGAGATGCACGGCGGGGCGGTGACGGCCGAGAGCGCGGGCGCGGGTCAGGGCAGCGCATTCACGGTCCGGCTGCCGACGTCGAATTCGTAGGGGCACCGGGCGCGATTCACCAGGGACCGAGCGGCCCCGTTCGATCCTGCACGACCCAGGGCCACGAGCCGCGGATCAGGGTGACCACGCGATCGTCGACGATATGCCCGATGTGACCGGCGGAGATCATCTTCGCCTCGACGCCCGCTCGTTTCAAAATGGCGAGGGCGGGCGGCGTCGCGGATTCGCAGGCCGCCGTGGAGCAAACGAAGAGGACCCGCTTGCCTCCGCCGCGCGCGAACCGGGAGGCGCGGTCCTCCGTCCAGGAGGTTTGTCCGCCCTCGCCCAGGATGGCGACAGGGAAACGCGCCGGATCGTCCGCGAGGATGGGCACGCCGAGGAAGGCGCCGCGGGAAAACCCTCCATAAATCATCGGCCCTTCGGCCACGTACGGCCCGAAATGCGCGCGGAGCGCCTTCAGGCCCGCGTCGATTTCGCGCTCGAGCTCCTCGGCCGTCGCGAACCCGAACAGCGGCTCCGGCCCTTCGCGAAAAGGAATGCCGTGGGGACAAAGGATGAACGGATACCCCTTCGTCACGCCGAGAAACTCGCCGCAGGCCCATTCCGGGCGATCACGGGATCCGTGCACCCCGATCAGGATGGGCCGCGGCGACGTCGTCCCGATCGGCGCCGCGATCACGGCCTCGCGAAAACCTTCGAGCGGGAGGCGCACGAGCCAATCACCGCCGAGCGGCGGGAGTGCGGGGGCGGAAGGGGCCGGCTCGCTCGACGCAGGCGGGGGCGACGCCGCCGTGGCCGCGGCCGTGGGCGCAGGCGAGGCATGGGGGGCTCGGTCGCACGCCGCGAGAAGGAGCGGGAGCGCGCCGCGCAGGGCGGCTCCCGCGAGGATGCGCGACCGGGCGAGCATCGGGCAAGCGTAGCGCGTCTTCGGGCTGCGTGAAATGCGATGTCGGGGGGACGATGCCGAAGTTCATGCCCTGACCGGGCATGGCCGCAGCGGAGGGAAACTCACTCGGCGAGGAGCTCTTCGATCACCGCGGTCATCGCGTCCGGATCGTATTCGTGGCTCGCGTACCGGACGGTTCCGTCCTTGCCGACGATCACGTCGACCGGGAAGGGATTGGGCCCGACGAAGTTTGCCGTGACGGCCGCGTACGTGCTCGCGGGCTCCTCGACGCCGAGCGGGAAAGAGACCCGGATGTTCTCGCAATACGCCTGCACGTCGCCGATCTGGTCCGTCGTCTCCCGCGGGTTCAGCGCGACGATTTCGAGGCCCTTGTCCCGGTACGACTGCCAGAATCGCTCCTCCACGTCCGGCAGGTGATTCGCGCACACGGGGCAGAACGTGGCGAAGTAGCTCAGCAATAGCACCTTGCCGGCCGAGGCCTCCGACGACCACGCCGTGCCGTCGAGCAGCGTGGCCGTCGTGGGGGGCAGGGGGCTGCCGACGGTGACGCCCGGCGCATTGCCGACGAGGTAGGCCTTGCGAAGGGGGGCCGCGGGGTCGTCCGAGACGATGTGCAGATACCCGACCTCCTCCTCGGCGGCCGACGCGACGTACGTCACTTCGAGCGAGAACGTCTCGCCCGGCTCGATCCGGACCTGCTTCGGCTCGACGCTGAAGGCATTGCCGCTGATCCAGTTGTCCACGAGCGTGAGCGGCGCCGTGCCCTGGTTCGTGACCGGGACCTGGATCGTCTTCGAGGCGCCGGCCGCGACCTTGCCGAAATCGAGGCGGGCCGCCGTCTCGGGGAGGCGAATGTTCGGGGCGAGGCGGTCGGCCTCCAGGCGATACGAATACGGGTTCTCCCAGGCGCCGATGAACACGTCCTGCCCCCGCGCGGCGACGCCGAACGTGCGCATCGTCGGCAGCTCGCGATCGGCATCCTCGTAATCGAAGGGCCTCGGAATGCGGACGGCGGCGACGAAGCGCGGAGCCTCCGGCTTGGCCACGTCGTAGACGCGCACGTCGTTCCACGCGGCCACGAAAATGCGGCCCTCGGAGAACGCGACGCGGAGCGCCGTGCCGGGCATCTCCGCCCGGCCGACCACCTTCGGCTTCGTGAGGTCTGCGATATCGACCACGGCGACGCCCGCGGAGCCGGCGGCGACATAGGCGAAATTCCCGTCGACGACGACGCCGCGCGCCTGCCCGCCGACCGCGACGCGGCCGAGCTCGACGGGCTTCGCCGGATCCGTGGCGTCGACCGTGGCGAACCCGCCGATGCCGTCGGCGACGAACACGTGATTGCCTCGCGCAGCGACGCCCCACGCATTCGTGAAGCCGCCGAGGCTCCCGACGCGCGTGAAGCCATTGGCCGCGTCGTAGTCGTACACGCCGAGGCCATTTTCGTGCAGGCCGACGAAGATGTGGTGATTCGCGACGTCGACGCCCTCGTAGCTGACGCCCGGCTCCTGGAGGACCTGGAGCTGCACGGGCGCCTCGGGATCGGTGATGTCCCAGCCGCTGAGGAACGCCGGGTTTCGGATGTTGCCGAGGTGCGTCGTGAAGACGAGCTTGTCGTCCCACGCGAGGTGCTTGCAGCCGGGCGTGCGCGAATCGCCGGGGATCGTGTGCTTGAGGCCCTTGCCCGTGAGGGCCTCCATGTCATTCGCGTGCTCGGCGTCGATCACATTGAACGTGTAGCTGCAATTGAGGAGCAGGTTGTCCTCGCGAATGCGCACCTCGTCGGTATGGCTACCGACCTCGGCGAGGTTTTGAAGCTGGACGAGCGGACTCAGGTAATGACCCAGTTCGAGCGCGCTCGGCACGCACTCGTTGCCGACCGCCTGCGTGCCCTCGCCGCACGTGAGGCCCGGAGCCGGGGGCGGCTGCTGCTGCGACGGCGGGGCGTCGGAGCAGGCGGCGAAGAGCAGGAGCGAGGAGGTGCCGAGGAGCGCGGCGCGCGTGCGGGAGATCGTTCGTACCCACGAAGGAAGCGTCATCATCGTGCCTTTCTGTGCCAGATCATTCTTTCGATATCACGAGCCAAGTCAGCTCGTTCAGGCCCGTCTGCGGCGCCGTCGCAACGTTCGTGCCATCGGCCTCGCCCGGGACCGGCTCCGAGAAGGCGCCGTCGATTTCGCTGATCGTTCGAAATCGAACCTTCGTTCCAGCGGGCAAATCCGACGGGGCACGGACGGCAATGGGGGAAGAGCTCACGGCGGCGAAGGGGTGCAGGGCATACACGGCGACGAGCTCCTCCCCCGCAGGAACGACCCACGGACAGGATTGGGACGGCGGAATGCGCCGCGCGGCGACGTCGACGAGCGTATCACCGAGGTATGGCGTGAGATCGGCGACGCGCAGGGTCAGCACGATGCCGTCGCCGGCCATCAACGTCTGCGGATCCGCCGCGGCGGGCCCGAGCAGCACGCCCTCCGGAAGGCTCGGGACGTGGAGGGAGCCCACGTCGATCAAGGAATCGTCGACGATTCGTACGGGACAGAGCGCGGCGGACTTCCGTGGTGTGGCGGTCGGGTCCGGCAGGGTCTTCAATGCGACCTCGGCCGTGGGCTCGATCGGGAAATGGAATGTGCCGTCCGGCTCGGCGTCGCCGAAGAGGCAGATGGTCGCCATGCAGGCGAGGACCTTACCGCCGCCGATGGGCTTTTCCGCGTGGTCCTTCAGGATGCCCGAAATCCCTGGTCCCATGGGCGTGGAGACGTCGGGCCCGGCGTCTTTTTCGGTTGGATTGTCGCCGGGAGGTGGATTTCCACAACCGGCGGCGAGCATGGCAAGGAAAGCAAAAGGGGCAAGGTAGCGCATCTCTTCACCGAAGCGCCGCTCGGCGTGGACCCTCGCGGCCTTCGGAGGGTCGCACGCGCCCTATGGAGATGCAAACCGGGTTCCCCTATCGAATCTCCGGCCGGCGCCCGATGGGTTGGGCCATCGCGCGGGCCTCCTCGACGCGGCGCAGGCAAGCTCCCCGGTTGGCGCGGGCCATGGCTTCGGTCACGCGCAGCAGCTCGATCCGGCGCTCGATGGGCATGCAGTAGGTGGTCGCGGACCATAACTTCGGGTCATCGAGGCCGCTGAGCGGCTCGAGGTCGGTCCACACCCGCACGGCCCCGTCGTCGGACGTGGTGACGATGCGCCTGCCATCGGGGCTCCACGCCGCGCCGTTGACCGGGGAATCGGAGCCACGAAGCACCAGGGGCTCGCCCGTGCCGTCGGCATTCCAAACGCGCGCCGTTCTGTCCTGGGAGGCGGTGACGATGCGCTTGCCGTCGGGGCTCCATGCCACCGATTTGACCCAGTGCTCATGACCTCGAAGAATCAGGGGCTCGCCTGTGCCATCGGCATTCCACACGCGCACGGTCTTGTCGGACGACGTCGTGGCGATGCGATTGCCGTCGGGGCTGAAGGCCGCCGAGCGGAGCCCTTTCTCGTGCCCCCGAAGGACCAGGGGTTCGCCCGTGCCGTCGGCATTCCAAACGCGCGCCGTTCTGTCCTGGGAGGCGGTGACGATGCGCTTGCCGTCTGGGGAAAGCGACGCCGAACGGACGGCATCCTCGTGCCCCCGAAGGACCAGGGGCTCGACCGTGCCATCGGCATTCCACACCCGCACGGTCTTGTCGGACGACGCCGTGACGATGCGCTTGCCGTCGGGGCTGAAGGCCGCCGAAAGGACTTCCATTTCGTGCCCCCGAAGGACCAGGGGCTCGCCCGTGCCATCGGCATTCCACACCCGCGCCGTCTTGTCGTGCGAAGCGGTGAGGATACGCTTGCCGTCGGGGCTGAAGGCCGCCCCCAGGACCCAATGCCGATGACGAAGGACCAGGGGCTCGCCCGTGCCATCGGCATTCCATACCCGCGCGGTGTCGTCATACGACGCGGTGACGATGTGCTTGCCGTCGGGGCTCCACGCCGGGGAGACGGCGCCAGCCCCGTGACCCCGGAGGACCAGGGGGTCGCCCGTGCCGTCGGCATTCCACACCCGCGCGGTGTTGTCATACGACGCGGTGACGATGCGCTTGCCGTCGGGGCTCCACGCCGTCGAATCGACCCTATCTGCGTGCCCTCGAAGGATCAGCGGCTCGCCCGCGCCGTCGGCATTCCACACCCGCACGGTCCTGTCCTGGGACGAGGTGGCGATGCGCTTGCCGTCGGGGCTCCACGCCGCAGAGGAAATCCCCTCGTCGTGACCCCGAAGAACCAGAGGCGCGCCCGTGCCATCGGCATTCCACACCCGCGCGGTCTTGTCCCAGGACGCGGTGACGATGCGCTTGCCATCGGGGCTGAAGGCCGCCCCCATGACCCCATCCCCGTGACCCCGAAAAACCAGGGGCTCGCCCGTGCCATCGGCATTCCACACCCGCACGGTCTTGTCCCAGGACGCGGTGACGATGCGCTTGCCGTCGGGGCTCCACGCCGCCCAATAAATTGCATCCTGGTGACCTCGAAGGACCAGGGGCTCGCCCGTGCCATCGGCATTCCACACCCGCGCGGTGCGGTCATACGACGCGGTGACGATGCGCTTGCCGTCGGGGCAAAATGCCGCCGAATTGACCTTGTCCTCGTGACCTCGAAGGACCAGGGGCTCGCCCGTGCCATCGGCATTCCATATCCGCACGGTCTTGTCCCAGGACGCGGTGACGATGCGCTTGCCGTCGGGGCTATAGGCCGCGGAATCGACGACGTCCTCGTGCCCCCGAAGGGCCAGGGGCTCGCCCGTCCCATCCGCATTCCACACCCGCGCGGTGTGGTCATGCGATCCGGTGACGATGTGCTTGCCGTCGGGGCTATAGCGCGCGTCGCTGACCCCACCCGGCTGGCTGATCACCGCGGGAGCGACCCCGCTGTGCAGCGCCCAGCGCGCGAGGAACGACCACTCTCGCGGCAGAACGGGCGGCTCGATTTCGCGCAAGATGGCGAGCACGGTCGTGGGATCGGCTTGCAGCTCGCGCGCCGTGGCCATGCGGGTGGCATTGCGCGCGTTCCGGGCTTCCTCCTGCGCACGAGCCGCTTCATGGCTGGCGCGAACCGCCAGGTACGACACGACCACAGCAATCACGCCGAGCGTGGCCATCACGCCCAGGGCAAGCCGCCTTCGCAATCGCCGCGCGCGCCTGGACAGGGCGACGACAGCCAAAAGATAACGCTCTTCGCGTGGCCCGAGCCCGGCGCGCCAATCGGCGCCCTGCTCGGCGCGACGGCGCTCGTACCACGCGCGTGCATCCTGCGCCGCGCGATCGCGCCAGAGCAGGCCCTCGGCTCGCCCGCTCGCCTCCCACGGCTGCGCTGCGGCGCGCAGGCGGGCCAGGAACTGCGCATCTCGCTCGCTCTCCGCGAGCCATTGCCCGAGCTTCGCCCACCGATCGATCAAGGATTCATGGACCAGCTCCACGGTCGTCCCCTGGCGCTCGCCCCCCGTCTCGATGAGCAAGAGCCGCGCGTCGGCCAGATGCTGAACCACGCGCGCAATGGCATCGTGGGCGCTCTCCTCGCCGTCGCGAGCCTGGGCAAGCTCGCAGAGCTCGTCCAGGCTCACGACCGCGCGCGTGCGTTCGGGCGTCACCAGGCGTAGCAAGACCGCGCGCGCGAGCCGCTGCTCGGAAAGCGACATCGCCGCGAGCACGGCATCCGCGTGGGCGGACAGCGCGCCGGCCACGCCGCCGATCTTTTCATACCCCTCCTGCGTGAGCAGCCGGCGCTCGCGATCCCGCGACTCCCAGAGCTTCGTCGCCGTGAATTGCAGGAGCGGCAAAGGGCTCCGCGTGCTCTCCAGCGTGTGGAGCACCTGCTCGACCGTCTCCTCGGTCTGGAATCGATGACCGGAGGCTTCGAGGGGCCGTATCAAGGCTTCCCGCAGGCCGTCGCGCGCCATGGGCGGCAAGAACCAGAGCCCGCGGGCCACGTCGGCCATGAAACGGCGCTCGCCGGCCATGCGATCGAGAAAGTCGGAGCGAATGGCGAGGAGCACGCGCAGCGGAGACGAGGCGTCGTCGGCTGCTCCCTCCAGACAGGCGACGAACGCGGCCCGCTCCTCGGGGGCGGCGCCGAGCGTGTAGAGCTCCTCGAATTGATCGACGAAAAGCACGATCCGGTGCCTCGGTCCGCGACGACGGCAGCGGGCGCGCAGCCGAGCGCCCAGCTGGCCCGGTTGCGCGCGCAAGGTGGCGACGAGCCCGTCGTGATCGTATTCGGCCGAGCCTGCCGTCTCGATCACCTGCACGAGCACATCGACGAGCGCGAACAGCGGCTCGCGACCCGGGCGCAGGAGGAACGCTTCCCAGCCGTCCCCCGAGCGCTTCAATGCGGGAATCACGCCCGCGCGCACGAACGACGATTTGCCCGCCCCGGAGGGCCCGGCCACGGTCAGGAGCGGCTGGTTGCGCAGCCATCTCGTCACGGCGGCGATATCACGATCGCGACCGAAGAATCGCCTGGCGTCCGCCTCCTGGAACGCGGCGAGGCCGGCGAACGGGCTCTCGTCTTCCCGCAGCGGGAGCGGCTGCTTGCCGGGCAAGAGCGCCTCGAGCTCCGCGAGCAGCTCCTTGGCCGAGCCCATGCGCTCGTCCTTGCGCTTTTTCAGGCAGCGGTCGACGACGTCGCCCAGCGCGCCCAGGTCGGCGCGTTTCTCGTGGATGCTGGGCATGGGGACATCGAGGTCCAGGACCTCCGAGAGCCGCGCGAACGAGAACGGGTCGAGCGGGTGCGCCCCCGTGAGCAGCTCGTGGAGCATGATGCCCACGGCCCAGACATCGGCGCGGGGATCGATTCCCTTGCCCAGCAATTGCTCGGGGGACATGTACGGGGGCGACCCGACGATCGCCTCGTCCCGGCGCTCGGCGACGGCGACGGCGGGCTCCGCGTGCGCGCCCGTGATCGTCGAGGCCACCTGGACCTCGACCTGCTTTGCAATGCCGAAATCGACCACCTTGATCGGCCCCGCGTCGTCGAGCAGGATGTTCTCCGGCTTGAGATCCCGATGCACGATCCCGAACCGGTGCGCGCGGACCAGCGCGCGCACGACGGGGAGCACGAGCTCGATGGCCTGGCTCGGCGACATCGCTCCGGGCGCGCTCGGCCCGGTCATCCAGTCGCGCAGCGTCCGGCCTTCGATGTATTCGAGCACCATGTACGGATATCCGCGGATCTCGTCCACCTCGTGAATGACCACGATGTTCTCGTGCTTGCAGCGAGCCGTGGCCCGCGCCTCGGCCAGAAAGCGCTCGGCCTTGTCGCCGCTGTATTCGTGGAGGAGCTTGATCGCGACCAGGCGGCCGAGCTTCGTATCGCGGGCCAGGAAGACCGTCCCCATGCCGCCCCGGCCGAGCTCGCGGATGAGCTCGTAATGCTTGATGGTGGCGCCGACGCCCACGGGCAGGGGCGCCGAGGTCGCGCGAGAAGGGACGCGCCTGGCAGGCCGCGCCGCGCGTTCGGGCAACGGGGACGTGCTCGCGTCCGCTCGCGTTTCGGGCTCGGGAGGGGACTCGGCGCGGGCGTATGCCATTGCGCGCGTGGACACCGCGCCACGAGCAGGCGACCGTTCGTCTGGTCGGTCGCGTTTCTTCATGCAGTCGTCTCTCGACGCGCCGCGCGCCGCCGCCCCCGAGGGGAAGCGTAAGGCAAGGAGGACGGGTGAACCAGCGACCGCTCAGCGCTTGTCCTCGGCCATGCTGCGAAACCGTGCACGCAGCCTGAGGTTTTCCCCGAGGTCGGCTGCGCGGGGACGGACGCTTGGGCTCTTCAGGTCATTGTCGGCGCATCTGCCGCACGCATTCTTGCAAAGCGTCGCGCAGGGTGGCGCGCATGTGCTCGCTCGGAAACTCCATGTCCATCAAGGTATGCACCACCATCGGCTGGGCACCGGTAAGCATGCCGGTGACGCCCATCAGGCGTATACACTGCAGCAATCTCATGAAGAAGTTTCCCGTGCTGGTATCGATGACGTCGACGCCCGTCAAATCCAGGAGCACGAAGTATGGCTGCTTGTTGACAATCGTATCGAGCGTGTTCTCCGTGACCTGCGCGAAGCGCATCGAATCCACGACGCCGTTGAGGGAAACGAGCAGCACACCCTTCCAGACCTCGATGATGGGCACGGTCAGAAAACGGATGACCTCTTGCTGCCTCTCGATCAGCGCGAGCTTCCCTGCGAGCTCCGCCTGTTGCTCCACCGCGAGCCGACGCTGCACAACCTCGCCGAACCGCTTCGCGACGAGCGCGAGAAAGCGCCTCTTCTGCGGCGAGAGCAGCGACGCGACGGCCGGCCCCTCGACACGATGCACCGTGAGCGCGCCGATCTCCTGATCCCCGTTGAGGATCCGCGTGACGTGGCCTCCGCGCCCCTCGTGGAACGTCCGCGTCGCGAAGTCTTGGTCCCCGAGGCTCACCCGCGCCGCAACCGGCTCACCTTCGAGGAACGTCAGCGGCACGAGGTCCACCATGCGCTGGCAGATCTCCCCGCCCGGCACTGTGTCGAGACGAACCAGGTCGTCCAGCGCGACGAGGCACGACAGCTCCTGCTCGCGCTCGGCGAGCGCCCGCCGCACGTGCCCGACCTCTTCATGGAGGCCCCAGGGCCGCTCGTCCGGCCGCTCCGTCGTGTCGTCCATGCCGGCCGCGATGCTGCCACAAAGCCACCCGGCCCGGGAAGAATCGCGGTAGCATCGCGGGCGATGCGCGAGAGCCGGATCGAACCATGCCGCTCCTGAACGCCGGACAGCACCTGACGCCGACGCTCAAGCTTCTGCGTTGCCTGGGCATGGGCGGAATGGGCTCGGTATGGGCTGCGGAGAACCTCGCGCTCGGCACCCAGGTCGCGGTCAAGCTCATGGCGCCGGTGCATATCAGCAATGCGCCTTCCACGCAGCGATTTCGCCAGGAGGCCCAGGCCGCCGCTCGAATTCGCAGCCCTTACGTCGCCACGGTCTTCGATCACGGAATGACGGAGGACGGGCAGCCCTACATCGTGATGGAGCTGCTCGAAGGCGAGACCTTGAAACGACGCCTGCAGCGCCTCGGTCCGCTGCCTCCCGAGGATGTGCTGCGGCTCTTCGGTCAGACCGCGAGGGGCGTTGGGGCGGCGCACAAGCTCGGCGTCATCCATCGCGACATCAAGCCGGACAACCTCTTCGTGATCGATGACGAGGGCGAGCCCTTCGTAAAGGTCCTCGATTTCGGCATTGCGAAGCAGCTCGACGCGACCTCGGATCTGACGGCGACGGGCGTCGCGATGGGGACCCCGCCCTACATGAGCCCGGAGCAATACGACGACACGAAGCGGGTCGATCTCCGCACGGACCTCTGGTCCATGGCCGTCGTCACGTATGAGATGCTCACCGGAAAACTCCCGTTCGAAGGGTCGACGCTCGTCGTCCTGGCGATTGCCATCGCGAAAGGTGAATTCCGGCCGCCGAGCTCGCTGCGGCCCGAGCTGCCGAGATCCGTCGACGCGTGGATGGCGCGGGCACTCTCGGTCGACGTGGCGGGCCGCTTCGGCTCGGCGATGGAAATGGCAGATGCGCTCGCCTCCGCCATGAAACCGGCGCCGGAACGGGAGCGGCGCTCGAGCATCCCCGCGGGCCCGCAGGTATCGCTGCCCCACGCCGACACGGAGCCTGAGGAGGTGCCGCGCTCGAGGGCGCCCGGGAAGCTCCTGCCGGATGCGATCGGCGCGCGCTTCGAGCCGGCCCCACGGAGCGTCGGAAAGGCGGCGCCGGCGGCAGGTCCGGACGGCGGCGAAGAGCTGCGCCTCGAGATCGCCGACGACCCGGAGCGAGGGGTCTTGTCGCTCGATATCCTCGGCATTCCGACCTGGGGACGTGCCCTTTCCTTCGACGAGCGCGGCGAATCGCTTTTCGTGGCGTTTGCGACGGGGGAGGTGGTCTGCTTCGACCTCGCTCGAAAGCGCATGCGCTGGTGGAATCGTGCGAATGTGCGAGCAGACTGTCTCGCGACGGGCGCCGGCTACGTCGCGGTTGGGTACGCAGACGGCCAGATCCGCGTGTTCGACGCCGACACAGGGACGCAGCAGATATCCCTCCTGCACCCGACGCCCTTTGTGCGGGCCCTGGCCATCAATCCGAGCGCAAAGGCCCTGGCGTCGTCGGGCCATGACGACCAGGTGGTTTTGTGGAGCCTGACCAAGGGGGAGCGCCTGCAGGTCGCGTCCGCGCAAGGCGGGGGCGTGCGTGCCATTGCATTTGACAGAAGGCTCGGCCTGTGGGCCACGGGCTCACCCGCCGACCGAACGGTGCGCGTGTGGGACGCTTCATTTCGTCCGATGCAAGTGCTGCGCGGTCATGGCAGCGCCGTGCGGAGCCTGGCATTCGCCCCAGATGGCAGTTACCTCGCGGCGGGGTGCCACGACGGAGCCCTGGTCCTCTGGGCGACCCGACGATGGACGCTAGAAAAGACGCTGCGGGGGCACAAGAAGCCCATCGTCTCCGTGGCGTTTCTACCGGGCGCAGGCATCGCTGGTTCGATCGTGACCGGCGCGGAGAACCTGCGCATCTGGGGCATCGTCACCGGCAAGACGCAGGTCATGCTGGGCTCCGGCGAGGTCGAGGTCACCGGCGTGGCCGCGAGATTGGACGGCAAGGGCATCGCCTCCGCGACGGCGGACGGGAGGGTGCTCGTCCATCGATGGCCGATCCATCCGAGCCTCGGCGCGCCGTCGTCGAAATGATGCCCCGCGCTACTTTTTCTTCTTTTTCACCGGCGGCGGCCTTTGGAACCTGGGGTCTTCCGGCAGCCAAGGGACGCGCCGGTCGATGGGCTTCGGCGCGCCGGGCAGCAATGGTTTCTCCCCGGCCCGTTTGACCTCGAACGATACGCTCACGACGTTCACCTCGTGCGCGCCGATGTCCGACAGATCCCCTATTGCGTGAATGCCGACCGGGATGCAGAAGTACCGGAGCTCCTCATCGTCGAGCACGTCGCTGTCGGGAATGGAATTCCCCTTCTCGTCAGGGTGGCCGTGCACCTCGCCCGTCTTCAGGGCCTCCTTCGTCCTGGCGGCGATCCGCAACATCGCCTCGTTGGCGCACTTGGGCTTGATGACCGGCCCCTTGGCCCCCGATGGAAGCTGGATCCTCGACTCGACCTTCACGACGACCGTGACGCCCTGTTTGTCGGAGCCCATTTGCAGCGCCTGGCCGTCGAGCGAAGCGCGCACGGATGCGACGACGCCCGCCCAGTGATTCGCGTCGTTGTCGGTGGAGCTGACGAGCCGGACGCCTTCGACACGCCCGTCCGCGCTGAGCTTCACCTCGAACGTGGCGCGCGCGTCCTTGACCGCAGAGGCACGCACCGCCGAGGCGACGGTCTGCGCGACGCGGCCGGCGGCAGGGATTTCGATCCCTCTTTCTTTGTCCTGGGAGTGCAATGTGCCGGAGAGAACGCGGCTCGCGCTCTCACGATCGACGGGGGCCGCGTCCATCGTCGTTGCCGCAGGTTTGCCGCCGGAGGGCGCAGAGACGACGCCAGGAACGGACCAGATGGGCGTCCCGAGGCCAGGAACGCCGGAGCCAGGATGCGTGGGCGGAGGGCCGCCGTATTCGTCCCCGGCAGCACGGGGAGCGGGAGCGGATTCGGGAGCGGGAGCGGGTTCGGGAGCGGGAGCGGATTCGGGAGCGGGAGCGGATTCGGGAGCGGGAGCGGATTCGGCGACGCGGGCGGTGGCGGTCACGCGGGCGGGCGCGGTGGCGGTGGCGGTGGCAGGCGTCGTCGCGGGCGTGGGCGCGGGCGGCGTCACGGGCTCGATATCGATCGTCGCATCCGCCTCGACGGACGGCGGAGGCGAAGCGGGAGGCGGAAGCGGCAGTTCGCGGTGCAACAGCCTCAAAAGCAGGACGTGCACGAGGAGCGCGACGGCGATCGCCGGAATCTCACGACGTCGATCGTTCCCCATGACCGGAGCCCTATGGCATGCGCCGTGCCGTGCAAAACAGCCGCCCCAAGGTCGCAGGAAGAGGCGGTACGAGGGCGCCCGGTCGCGAGCCAGCCCCGAGCACTGTCGACGGAGAGTCCACAACGGAAGCGGCGAGTGAACTCCCCGTCGACAGCGATGCATCGGCGGTAGCGTCGGCGCGGGGCGCTTCGGGCTGGCACGATGGCTGCTTGGACGGCGCGTGCACGGTTTCCATCGAAACGTCTGCCGGAGAATACATGGCATGCTCAGACAACGAGCTTTCGGGCGCGAAGCGCTCGTGACAATGCGGCTTCACCTCCTCGTCCTCGTGGCTTGCGCCGCTTTCGTCGGCTGCGGGCCTACCCTGCCGGCCTTGGCCGCGGACGACTGCCCGAGCGCACTGGTGAAGGGGCAGCCCTCGCAGATCACGCTCGTCTCGAGCGCCGAAGGGGTCTCGTTCGAGCCGCCGAAGAGCTGTAGGGGCTCGTATCCGGACGCCCCGGAGTATTACATCCGCGTGCACGGCCACGGGAAGCGCCAGATCGATTACAGCAAGCGCGATCCGAATGCATGCGACGCCCCCGACGCCGACCCCGTCGCGTGCCCGAAGGTGCATTTCATGGCGATCGGCTCGTCGGTGCTCGGGGCGATGAAGAAGGCGCTCGGGGAGAACGCCGATACCCTGGGGCTCGGGGCCTGCGCCGACCACAACGTGCCGCTCGACCAGTGGAACATGTCGAGCCGCGTCCACGACTTTCGCTACGCCGACGAGGCGCTCCGCATCATCGACGCAGAGCTCCGCCGTTATGACATCGGCGACGACTGGGGGCTGTCGATCAGCGGGATCGAATGCGCCGAGCTCTTGTAGACGCGCGATGGGCCGGCGTGCGAGCGGCCCGCGCCGTCTGTTTCTCGTGATCAGCGCCCGCTGACGAGCAAAAACCATCGCTGTCCATCGTGACGAGCGCCCCCTGATGAGCAAGAGCCCCCGCTGTCCATCGTGACGAGCGGCCCCTGGCGCCCATCAACCGCCGCTGTCCATCGTGATCAGCGGCCCCTGACGCACAAGAACCGCCGCTGTCCATCGTGACCCGCGTCCTCTGACGCCCCAAGAACCGCCGCTGTCCATCGTGAGCAGCAGACCCTGACGAGCAAGAGCCGCCGCTGTTCATCGTGAACAGCGCCCCTGACGCCGATCAACCCCCCGCTGACCACGCCGACGTCGGCTTCCTGCTCCTCCACGAATGAAACCTTCCGCCTTTCGTTCAACGAGCACCTGCTCGCGCGCCTCTCCGCGCGGGTTTGCCGAACACGCACATACCGGGCCTCGGGCCCAGGGGACCACCATGCGCAAGTACCGCCAGAATGTCTCGTCGACCGTCCGTTTCGAGTATGGCGTCGAGCTCGCCGCCGGCCTCTCGCAATTCCCGGAGACCACCGCCGCCGCGAATGACATCCGGGCCGTCAACGACGCCCTCGGCGCCCAGCAAGACAAACGCCGCGCCCTGCGCATCCCCGTCGTCGAGGCCCGCGCCGCGCTCCGGTTCGCCGAGCTCGGCGCCGAGCGCGTGATTCGCTCGTCCCTCCGCGCCGCGGAAATCGAGGACGGCGGCCGGCGTGGTCGAATCTGCGCGTGCCTCTTTCCAAAAGGCCTGCGCCCCGTCGTCATCCCCATGGGAAAACGTCAGGTGAGGCCCCTGAAGGAGCTCGTCGAGCGGCTGCAAAACGCAAAACTCGCGGGGATCGACGTATACCGCGCCGCCTGGTTGCCGAAGCTCCTCTGCGCGCTCGGGAGCCTGGAAGCCGCCGTCGACGCGCACCTCGCAGCGCTCGCCGCGCACGACGAAGCCTTCCAGGTCGAGCTCGCGCTCCGCGACGCCCACCACGACGCGGTGGACAAGGTGATCGGCGTCGTCCGCGCCGCCTTCCCGCGGGATCGCGAGCTACAGGACGTGATCTTCCCGGTCGTCGAGGCGAGCCGGAAGGCCGGAGACGCCGAGGCCGACGAGCCCGAAGCCGAGCCGACGAGCGTCGCGCCCGCCGAGAGCTGAGCGAAGACCAGTGACAGCGGTGTCGTACTGTCTCAAAATCGCGCCGCCACCCGGAACCCGACGCCCACCCGGCCAAACGTGACGCCATCGGCGCCGAGCGCCGCGCTCACCAGGCCGTAAGGACCAAACGACACGTACGGCACGCGCACGTCGATGCCCAGGTCGGCTTCGAGATCGCCCACGACGCGCAGCGAATGGGCCTCGTCGATGCCGTTGCTGCGCAGCCAGACCGCTCCGGCCTCGACGCCCACCCAGGGATCGACGACGTAGCTCGGAAGCACGTCGAAGCGCGCCGCCGCCCCGGCCCGGAACATGCCGCGCGAGCAGCCGTAATCGTCGTAAAAGCAAGCATCCCCCCCGAGCGCGTCCCCCGTGAACGAACCGTCGAAGTAGCCGCCCACGCCGACGTTGCGGTGGGGGCGGTAGTAGCCGCTCACGCCCATGGAGAGGTACGCGCCGCCATATCCGAGATAACCCACGGTGCGCAGGCCGATGTCGGCGACCTCGGTCGCCTTGTCGGCGGGCGCGGGTTGGGCGTCGGCGGCGCGTGCTTCCACGGGGACGGCAAGGGTGAGGCCGGTCGTCACGGCCAGGGCCAGGGAGAACCGTGCAGCGGCATCGATAAGCTTGGTCATGCCACGGCGCGTGGCAAGGCGCGTGCCGGGGCCAGCTGGCGCGGGTAGGGGCGACACCTCCCGCGGGCCGCGTCGGCCGCTGCGTCTACCGGCTGAACACCATCTCGAACAATGCGATGTCGTTCCCAATCATCCCGAAATTGTACGTCATTCCGTTGTACAAGCGCCTTCTTTGGACAGCCACGCCAGGCGACGAAGCGAACGAGATGTAGAGCTTCGTGTCACCGCCGCATGAATATCTCCACCGACAAGTGTAATCGCGGGTCTCGCGCGGCTCGAGCGAGAATTGGGAACTGGAGCCCGTCCCGCACGCGAGGGAGAAATTCCGGGTCGCCCCCGTTGTATTGCTGATCGTCGCCGTCTGGCTCACCTCCGCCTCCCCGTGGCACGAAGTGCTCTCGTCCTCGCACTCGAAGCGAGAGTGCGTCCTGTTCCATCCCCAAGAGCACGCTGCCGAGGCATCTTTCGAGACCCCGAGGAAGGCCAAAAACCCGAGCACGACGAATGGTGTTGTTTTCAGCATCGCGTCCTCCGTGCTTCACGCTCGGCCCCATGAGCTTCGAGGCCAAGCGCGTACGCGCCGGCCCCCGCTCTGTCGATCGCACCTACGGATGACATGAGACGCTCGCCGGCGTGTGTCCACGATCGACGCGCGAATGCCGGCGGCGACGCGACTCCGCCTCCGTTATTTCCACGATGGGAGGAGGACATTGGCAGACGCGTGTACGCCGTATCCTGAAGAGCCGAGCGCGCTCAGAGCTCATCGCAGGCGAACCACGACGAGCTTCGGAGATGCTGTCCTAGAACATCGAGCGGTTTGACAACCGCTCGATGTTCTAGGCTCTTTCGTCCCGAGGGGGACGCCTCGCGTCCCCCTCTCGGCCAGGCGAAGCCCGGCCGATTCACCCCCCGAGGGAAGATCGCTTCGCGATCTTCCAGAGCATCGAATTGTTCGATGCTCTAGTTGGCAGCGCCCGGGGTGAGGTTCGCGCAGACGTTCCAGTCGACCGAGGCGTTGTCCGTATCGGCGCCGTTCGGCACGCGGCAAAGCGAGCGGGTCAGGGTGTTGCTGTCCGCGGTGGTGAACGCCGTGCCCTCCACCAGGCTCACGGTGCCCACGCCCGGAAGGATCGCCGCGGTGACGCTGCCCTCGTAGGAGAGCTTGTCGACGACGCTCGCGCCGCACACCAGCGCCACGCCCTCCGTGTCGTTCTGGATGACATTCGACGACGTCGAGAAATTGATCTTCTTCGCGCCGGCGGGCACCGACACCGTGCTCGACCCGACCACGAGGTATTGGCCGGCGGCGAGAGAGCCGGCCGGGCTCAGATCGAACGTGCTATAGACAGCGCCGTTCGCGCCATTGACGAGGACGAGCGAGCACCCGGAGAGGCTGACGGCGCCGCCGGCCGGGTTGTAGATCTCGACGTATTCGCTGCCATCGGTGCCGACGGTGTCATAGTCGATCTCGTTGATCACGAGGTCGGCGGTCGTGGCTGCCGGCGCGGTGAACGAGCCCTTCAGGGTGACGCCCGAGTACGAGAAGAGAAAGCTCTGGAGCTCTACATAATAGGTCCCAGCCTGGATGTTCGAGATGGTGCAGCTCTGCGCGCTTCCGTTGGCCATCAGGAAGCAATCCGTGCCCTGCGCCAACGAGCCGAAATAGACGGACATGATGTAGGAGTTGCTGACGCCGGCGCTGATCTGGAAGGTCAGGTTCGTGGCGCCCGCCGGGACGTCGAGCGCGTAATACTTCGCTTGGCCCACGCCGCCGCTGATGTTGCTGAGCGGCACGTTGTTCTGGAGCGGGGTGGACGGCGGCGGCGGCGGCGGGAAGACGTTGACGGCGTCCCAGGCCTTGGTGACCGCGTCGATCTCCGCCTGGGTGAACCCGAGCTGCGTCGCCGCCTGCACGGTCGCGACCTTGGCGTCGTAGAAGGTGGCGTACGAGGTCAGGATGTCGACGTTCGCCTTGTAGAAGACCCGGGCCGCCTTGAGGATGCCGATGCCGGTCACGTTGACGGAGGACTTGCCCTGCGGGTGCGTGCCGCCCTGCGAGAGGAGGTAAAACGCCAGATTGGCGATACCCGAGCTCAGGTGGACGTCGGCGGAGCCGGCGTCGGCATTGTAGAAATCGAGAGATTCACCGTCCTGGGCCGGGTTCGCCATGTAGCGCAGGCCGTCGCCCGCGATCGCCGGCGTCCATACCTCGTCGCCCACGATCCACGTCTTGGCGCTCACGACCTGGCCATCGCGATACCATTCGCAGACCGCGCCGAAGATGTCGCTCATCGCCTCGTTCAGGCCGCCGGACTGGCCCTCGTAGGTGAGGTTCGACTCGCTGCCGGTGACGGCGTGGGTGAGCTCGTGGGCCGTCACATCCATCGAATGCGCCAGGTTCGAGGAGGTCACGCCGTCCCCGTCGCCGTACACCATCTGCGTTCCGTTCCAGTACGCGTTGACGTAGTTGGTGTCGAAATGAACGGAGCTGATGAGCGCAGCGCCGGCGTTGTTGTAGGAGTCGCGGCCGAACAGATTCTTGTAGCAGTCGTACGTCTTGCCGAGCCAATCGTAGTTGATGTTGACGGTGGTATCGCTGCTCGCCGCCTGACCCTCGCTCCGCATCAGCGTGCCCGGGAGGGTGTTGAAACCCGGGAGGTCGGGTAGATTGTTGGCCGTATACACCTTCCGGTTCTTGGCGGTGTGGATGTGCGGCATCCGGAGCGCGATCGAGCCGTCCGCCGCGTCCACGAGCACGGTGTCCCGCACCGGGGTGCCGTCCTCGAGCCGGCCGTGGACCTCGACTTGGTAAACGAGCGCGAGCCGCTTTCCGGCCGCGTAATAGGCGAGCGGCGCCTCGCCGTCCACGGAGACGTCCGCCGCCTCGGTGCCGTCCCGGGCCGCGCCGAGCGCGTCCGAAAGCTCGATGGTGGGCGCCTCGTCCGCCGGCAGGTCGCTGCGCGCGCTGCCATTGGCCGCGATGATCACCCCGTCACGCACGTGGAGCACGAGCTCCGCGCCGAGGACGGGCAGGCCATTCTTGGTCTGCGAGAAGCGGAAGTGCTGGGCCCCCTGCTCATCGGTCCGAGCACGCCGGAGCGAGAGCTCGCTCGCGTCCGCGAGGAACACCGGGGCGATGGCCGAGAGCGCCGCGTCGAAATCGGTCGTTTCGATGTGAGCCGCTGTCGCGAGCTGGCCCAGGTTCCCTGTGACGAATCGAGGGATCGCGTCGTCGTCGATCTGCACCACCTCCGCGGCCGGCAGCGCCGCCACGTGCCCAGGGATGTCCGCGCGGCGCGTGTCGCGCACATCGCCCACATCCGCGTCTGTACCCTGGCATGCCGCTGCGGCGAGGATCACCGTAGCGAGACCGAGACCCCGAATGAGCTTTTTGCGGATCAATGCCGTCTCCCTTCAATCCCCGAGCCGCGCTCCCACGAGCGTTTCGAGGTGAATGCGCAGGATGGGGTGAGGCGAGGAGGGCCGCCAGTTACGAGTGGTTACATCGCACATACGCCAAGGCGGCCGCGTCGCATAGGCGTGTGGGAGCTGCCCCCTATCTCTTCGCGATCCCCTCCGGCACCGGCCGCGCCCCATTCACCTCTCGCAAAAAGCCTGCGATCTCCGTGTTGAATCGATCACGCGCCTCGTAGAAAGGGGCGTGCCCCACGCCCTCGTACATCGACAGCCGCGCGCCGCGGACGAGCGACGCCGTGCGCGTCGCCATTCCGACCTTCGCGAGGCGGTCCTCCGCGCCGTGAATCACGAGCGCCGGGACCGAAAGCGCCCGCAGCGTCTCGTCCGCGCCTTCGAGCGGAATGTTCCCGACCGCGGCCTGGACCTCGACGGGCACCATGGCGTTGTACGCGAACATCGTCTCGAACTCCGCAGGCGGCGGCTGCACGACGAAGCACGCGCGCAAAAATTCCCGCATGGCCGCGAGCCTCGTGGACAGGTCCTCGGACGTGAGCGGGAGTGGCTCGCCGAGCAGCGCTCGATCGAGGCGCGTCACCGCGTCCACGAACACGACGCCGCCGAGCGCCCCGTCTCCATGTGCACGCAAATAATCGAGGATCACCACACCCCCGAGCGACCATCCGACGACGACGGGGCGCTTCAATCCCGCCCCCTCGATCACGGCCCGCAGCTCGTCCCCCCAGCGTCGATCCTCCTGATAATACTTCGCCTCGAGGGGCTTGTCCGAGACGCCGTGGCCGCGCAGGTCGTACGTCACGATCCGGAAATCTTTCGCGAGGCTGCTATGGATCTGCGGAGCCCACGAGAGGTGGCTCTGCGAGAGGCCGTGAATGAAGAGGACCTCGGGACCTTGGGGATTGCCCCATTCCTGCACCGCGATCGAGAGCCCGTCCGGCGTCTTCACGTGCATCTGCTTCGCAGGCGGCAGGCGTCCATCCGCGGCGATGGCGTTTTTTTTCCGTGCGGCGACCCCCGGGGCGCTCGGCGCCGGAGGCTGCGTCGCCACGCAACCTGCGACGCGCTCGCCGGCATCCAGGCGACGCTGTAGGCGAGCGCGCCCTTCGACCCGGCGCGGGACGAGCGTCATTTCCGCATTGCCGTGTACGACGACATGGAGATCGCGCTCCTGCCGCCGCTGCTCGCGCACCTCGAAGGGATCGGCTCGAAGGTCCGGATCGACGTCCGCCCCTTCGCGCCGGCCGAGGTCCCCGACATGCTCGACGCGGCCGATCTCGACCTCGCGATCGGCGTCCTCAGCGAGGGCCGCACGCACCACAAGCGCCGCGTGATCTGCACCGGCGATTCGTATCTCTGCCTCTTCGATCCCCGCGGGCACGACCCTTCCGTGCCCATGACGGCTGCGCGTTACGCCGCGATTCCGCACGTGCGAATCTCGTCACGCGGGGCGCTGGAGGACGGCATCGACCAGGCGCTCGCGAAGCGCCGATTGAAGCGGCGCATCGCCGTGAGCACGCCGCACGCCGTGGGCGTCCCGTACCTGCTCCGCCGGCTCCGCGCCGTGGCGACGCTGCGCCGGAGCGTGGCGCTCGCCGCGGCCGAGACGCTGGGCCTCGCGACGGCGGACGTCCCGATCACGCTGCCCCGCTCCGGGATTTCGATGCTGTGGCACGCGTCGTATGATCACGATCCCGCGCATCGATGGTTGCATGAGGAAATTCTGCGAATCGCGCGCGAGCTTTGAGGGCGGCGCGTTCCGCGGTTCCGTTCGCGGCGCGATCGGTGGTATGGGACGCCCATGCGATCATTTCTCGTTTTCGGTCTGATCACGGTTGCGTTCGCCGCCGCGTGTGGCTCCACGGTCGACCCGAGCCCGCCGGGCAGCGGCGGATCGGCTGCGAGCTCGACGAGCGCGTCGGGCACGGGCGGCGGAGGCGGGGCGGCTTGCGTGCCGGGCTCGACCACCTCGTGCACTTGTCATGCGATCCAGCCGCCGGGCGTCACGACGTGCCAGGCTGACGGCAACTGGGGACCTTGCATGGCGGAGAATGGCGACGATTGCACCTGCCCCGCGGGGCGCAGCGACGGGTGCTGCGCGGGGGACGGCCTCTGCTGTCCGTGCGTGCAAGGCTGTGATCCGACCAAGGACGACCTCGCAGACGCGCTCATTGCCTGCGTCTGCGCGGCGGGCGTGTGCGCGGACGCGTGCAAGGTGGAGTGCGCCGGCGAGGGGATCACGGGGGATTGCACGCCGTGCGTGCAGCAGGCGGCGATGGGCGCGTGCAAAGCGGAGTACGAGGCCTGCGGCGGGATGTGATTCGACGGCCACGCGCGCGGCCCTCGCCGCCCGGTTACTTGCAGTTCCTGACGATCTTCTTGGCCAGCGATTGCGCGTCTTCGTTCTTGGCGTTTGCTTCGAGGGACTTCGCCGCGTCGCACACGCTCTTCTTCTGAGCGTCCGAGATGCCCTCCCAGGTGGGCAGATCATCGATGAAGTTGGCATTCAAGAGCGGCCTGTCGATCTCCTTGAAGTTCGCCTTCGGCTCGAGCCATTTGAGCTTCGCGACGGCGTTCGTGACCACCGCGTCGCGATGCTTGCAGCTCTCGTCCTTCCAGACGGCCGTCGACGCCTGCCCCCACCCGTCGACGCCCGCCTTCAGAATGTTCCCCAGGCGGTCGCACACCTCGCCTTTTCGCGCCTCGGGCCAGAATGTCGCGATGAACTCCATCGCGCGGGCCGACGTGACGCCCGGCTGGTCGGCCATGACGAGCTCGTACGCGTAATCGAAGGGGACGTCGGTCGCGTGGCTGAGGAAGCCGTGAAGGCTGCCCATCAGGTCGGCGGTCGCCGCCTCGTCCTTGGGGAGCTTGTCGATGAGGCGGATCACGCGGCACGTATACCCCGCGCCTGCCGTGTCGAGCTTGCCGAGGGCTTGAGCGTACGGGAGCCGCTCGAGGCTGTCTTTCGCGGCCTCGACCTTGTCGAGGAGCCGCGCCACCACGAAAGCTTTTTCTTTCTTGATGTTGAACTGGCCGATCTCCATCAAGCAATCGGCGGCCGTCTTGCGCGCGCGTTCCGAGGCATGATCGAGGCCCGCGACGCAGGCGGCGACCACGCCCCCGGGGGCCTCGCCCCCCTCCGGCACGCTCTTCTTGGCCTTCTCCACGAGGTCATCGGCGGCGTCACACCTCCCATACGCATCCGCATCGCACTTGGCGACCGCATCGAACATCGCGGCGTACGAAGAATCGGGAGCGCCGAGCTTCGCGGGGGTGGGCTCGGGGAGATTGCATTTCGCCGCGATGGCGCTGGGCACGCGCGCGGAGGGAGGATTCGCCGCCGCCGCCGAGCCGTTCGGGGCCGCGGCGCCTTCGGTCTTCGTAGGCTCGGCCTTCGTGGCGTCGTCCTTCTTGGAGCACGAAGCGACGGCGAGGGCAGCGACGCACAGGACGCTGAGAGAATGGGAGACGTGGTTTTTCGACGGCATCGGCGGCCGTCCGTAGTCGAGCCGCTCGCCCACCGCAAGGAAAACGGAAGGCTGCCTCTCGGGAGAACTGTCACGCCATCATTACGCTGTCACGACGCCATGACGTCGAAGGGCCGCGATCGTCACGCGAACGCGACAGGGCCCTCCTGGACGTACGGCGGCGCAAGACATCCGTCCCGGGTTTCACGCTGGTACGACGGATGCAGGAGGGGGCGCGACGGCCGACGAAGGGCGGCGTCGGCTTCCGCCGTGGCCTGCGCCAATCAGGCCATGAAATCACTCCATCCACAGTCCTTGGTGCATGAGCGCATGGCTCGACATGTCATCGAGGACGCTGCACGTCCGACGTGACGATTGATCGGGGTTTCATCATGAATCGCAACCTCAAGCAGCTCTGTTCCTTGCTCGGCCTCGGGCTCGCGTTCGCGTCGCCTTCGGTGGCGGAGGCCTACCGCGTCAAGTTGCCGTGGCGCGGCGACGGCCTCCCGGGAAACACCTACATGACGTATGCGCAAGCCGAGCACGGAAACTGTTCGGCGGCATGGCCTTATTGCGAGTCCGACATCTGGGCGAAGCGGTGGGATTCGACGCTCGGCGCATGGACGGAATCCAAGACGCCAGGGGAGGCGGCTCGACCCACGATTCCGTCGGATCATGTGTCGTGGAACATGCCGATCTACTCGCCGGTGGATGGAGAGGTGATCGCCTGCTGGCGACGCATGCCGGATGACGACCTGGAGGGGGATTCGGTCAACTGCCCAGGTGGCGGCAACGGAGGGGTCTGTATGGCCGCTGGTAACTTCGTCGCCATTCGGACCGATGACGACAAGGTCGTCGTGCTCGCCCACCTGAAGCAGGACAGCATCAGCTCGGCGCTCTGCCCGATCACCACCGTTTACAATTACAGCAACCCGGTCGCGAACTCCTGCTCCGAGGTAGCGACCGATTGGACGAAGATTGTCCCGTCGACCGTCCTCGCCACCCCCACGACGATTCGCAAGGGGGAGCTGGTCGGGCGGATCGGCGCCACCGGCGCGTCGGCGTGGCCGCACCTGCATATGCACGTCAAACCGTATGGCGAGACCAGCCTGGGGGAGCCCTGTGTTGGGCAGGGCGAGATGCTCGAGTTCGACGAGGCCTGGAGGCAGCCGATCGACAACACGTCGAATGCCGACAACGATGGGTGGCTCCGGATGGACGGCTCGGGCTGGTACTTCGGGTCGGGTCAGCGAAACCTGTTGTGGAGTGACCCGCAGGGGATCCGCCGCGATTCGATCGACGTGGCCGTCGGCATCAGCTCGTCGGTCATGGTCACGACCGATCCCTTCTATGGCACGGTCCAGGGCGCCGCCGTCTACATCAACGCCGATCACAACCTGGAGGCCGTCGGCTACACGATCGAGTCCGACGATACCTTCACGACGGGCACGACCGTGGAGAAGAGCACGGCCACGTCGGTCGACGCCGCGACGATCAATCCGACGGAGAAGGACTTCGTCGCCGCGATCCGCAACGGCAATGGCAAGCTGCAGCTCGTTCCCTACGCCTTCGGGTTGAACAACAGCGTCGTCGAGGGCACCTTGGGCTACACCTCTTCCACCGACGTCACCCTCGTCAAGGCGACCACCGCCCCGAACCACGACGGCGTGACGGTGGCCCAGAGGAACACGAGCACCGGATATCTCCAGGTGACCAACTTCGGCGCGACGCAGGCGTTCACGAACCTGAGCGTCGACCTGCGTGGCTCGGCGATCTCCAGCACGGCGATCAGCGACGTCGACGTCGCCCGCGTGGTGGCGGGCAAGGCGCTGAGCGGCGATTCAGGCTTCTTCAAGGGGGTCGTCACCGCCGAGCGCCGCACCTCGGACAATGCCGTGGTCGTTCGCTCCTGGTCGATCAGCACCAATGGCATGACCGTCTCCCTGGCCGGGAGCACGGTCGCGTCGAAGGCGGCCGGCGGAACCCTCACAGCGTCCGATGTCGACATTTCGGTCGTCGGCAACGCAGGTCGTGAATTCGCGGTCGTGTCGGCGCGCGAGGTGACGACGGACGAGCTGTGGGTGCAAGTCTATCAGCTCACGAGCCTCGGCGGACTCTCGCGCCTGTCGGAGTGGAACGCCGGCCCGATCTCCGCCCTCTCGTCGGTCGAGGTCGGTGATCGCGACGTGGCCGTCGGCGTGGTGACCAGCGGCGCCCTGAGCGTGCTGTCGTTCAGCGTGGATTCGAGCGGCATCCTCGGCCGCGTGGGCACGCGGGATGCCGGGGCGATCTCGGCCGTCGCCGTCGGCGCGACCCCGACCTCCGAGCACCTCGTCGCCGCGGTGACCAACTCGGTCGGCAATGTCGAGCTGATCCACTACATCACGAATTACAGCACCGCGCTCTGACCGAAGTTTCGCCGTCCCCGAGCGGAATCCCCTCCCTCCCATTACCCCGTCCGCGCCTGCGCCTCCGCCTCTCTTGCTACGGCGCTCCGAGCTCGAAGAAATTCCGGATCCGATCGAAGAGATCCCGCTCCGCCTTCACGACGGACGGCGCAGCCTCGTTTGGCTCGTCCTTCCCCTCCCGCGCGGCGCGCAGCTCCTCGGCCCGCTGCGCGAGCACGCCGGCGAGCTCCCCGGCGAGCTCGGGGCGTTTTTCGATCACGCGCTGGAAGGGTTCTTTTTCGAGCCGGAAGCATTCGACGTCCGTCTCGGCGACCACGGTGGCGAGCCGCGGCGTGCCCGTGAGCAGCGACATCTCGCCGAAAAAGCTTCCGGGGCCGAGCTTCTTCACCGGGAGCAGCCGGCCGTTCTCGGAGATGCGCACGGCCGCCGTGCCGTCCTCGATGAGGTAAAGGCAATGCTGCTCGGCGTCGCCCTGATGGGTGATGATCTCGCCGCGCGTGAAGGGCGCATATCTGAGCTGCTCGGCGAGCTCGTTTCGCTCCGCGGCGGAGAGCGTCTGGAAGAGCGGGACCATGTCGAGGAGCTGTTTGCGTCGCGAGAGGCGCTTCGCGTGTTTCTGCGCCGCGCGGCTCGCCTCCTCGGTCAAAAAGACCGAGGCCGCGGGGATGGCGAGGTGCATGCCCGCGCGCTCCAGCGCGAAGAAGATCCGCGTGCGGACGTCGGAGTCGGTCGGTGTATCCGCGTCGAGGTCGGTCAACCAGTACCGCAATGCATAACGACCGTACGACTCGCCGAGGTCGAGCAGCACGCAGCTCGGCGCGGGGTCCTCCGCGACATGCGGCATCTTGGCGTTCTTCACGGCGTCCCGCACGACGTCGATGACGTCCGAGGGCTGGTACCGGAAATCCACATTGAAATGGATCACGCGGCGCAAATACGAAGGTTTGCCGTGGCGGCGGCCGAACACGGTGACCTGGGACTTCATGAGCACGTTGTTCGGCACGAGCACCGTCTCCCAGTTGCCCGTCTCGATCGCCGTGTATCGCCAGCGGATCTCCGTGACGCGGCCGCTCACGTCGTTGACCTTGATGCGGTCGCCGACCTCGATGGAGTTGTCGAGCTGGAGCGCGAGGCCGCCGGCGACGTTGCCGATGACGTCCTGCAAGGAGAAGCCGAGGATCGCCGTGAGCACGGCGCTCGTGGCGATGAGGCCCGAGAGGTTGATGCCCGCGCGGCTCGTGATCGTCACCGCCGTGACGACCGAGAAGATCGCCACCATCACATCCTCGACGATGCGCGGCGCGTGCAGGCGGAGGCGCGGCAAGACGACGTGGAAGAGCAGCACGGCCGACGCGCCCACGAACGCGACGCCGCCGAAGACCGCCGCCGGGATCCGGATCTCGTCCACGAACGCCGAGCCCGTCACCGCGAGCGCCGCCGCCCCGAGGAGCGAGAGCACGTGCATCGACAAGAAGAAGCCGAGCGGACGGAGCCGCGGCTCACTCGGCGTGGAGAAGCGGCTCGCGACGAGCGCGATCACGAGCGCCGTGACGAGCCAGAACGTGTGCGCGAGGAGCGCTTCCTTCCAGAGCGCGTAGAGGAAAGCCACGGGCGCACCCTACCAGCTCACCGCTAAGCTTTGTTCTGCCTCGCTCGATGTCGCTCCACGCTTCCTCCATCTCCGTGCGCCTCTCGGGTCGCACGCTCCTCCACCACGCGTCCCTCGAAGCGCGGCCCGGTGAGGTCGTCGCCGTGTTCGGGCCGAGCGGCGCCGGCAAGACGACGCTGTTCCGCGTGCTCGTCGGCGAGCTCTCCCCGCTGGAAGGTAAAGTCGTCCTCGCAGGCGAAGACGTCACGCGGCTCCCGCTGTACGAGCGCGCGCGCCGCGGCCTCGGCTACGTCCCGCAGACGCCGAGCGTGCTGCCCGATCTCTCGGTGCGCGACAACCTCGCCGTCTTCGATCGCCTGACCCGCCGAGCGCGTTCGGCCGGCGCGCCCGACGCGCTCGCGATCGCCCGCGAGCTCGGCCTCGAGGGCCTCTTCGACATGCAGGCCGCGCGGCTCTCCGGCGGCGAGCGGCGGCGGCTGGAGATCACACGAGCGCTCTCGGCCGCGCCTCGTGTCCTCGTTTGTGACGAGCCGTTCGCCGCCGTCGATCCGCTCGGCGCGATGCGGGTCGCCGAGCGGCTGCGTGCGCTCGCCGACGCGGGGGCCGCGGTCCTCGTCTCCGATCATCACGTCGACGCGGCCTTGCGCCTCAGCGATCGCGCCGTCCTCCTCCTCGATGGAGAGATCGCGCTCGAAGCTTCCCCCGAGGCGTTTCGAGCTCATCCGCTCGTGCAGTCTCGTTACGCCGCGCACTGACGACGAAAGTGTGCGACGCGGGATTGTCCGGGCAGCACCGCGGGTTTCATCGAGGACATGCAGTGTCTCGGCAGCACGATGGAAACGAGGCGTTGGCCGGCAAACGTAGCGGTCACGCGAGCTTCCACCGGTCCAAGGGTCCGGCATCGTTGCGACGCCCGAGGCGCATCTAATCCACGCGCGTCGGCTCGGCCTGCGGTGATACGATGGCCGATGGCGCCGTGACGAGCGCACCTCAGGTGCGCCGCCCCGGAAGGAAAGGAAGGCAGCCCTCGATGAACATCGCAATCACGTTCCGACACATGGTGGGTACGGACGCGGTGAAGCAGCACGCGCACGACAAGGTCGCCAAGCTGCAAAGGTTCCTCCGTCAAGCCATGACCGCGCAGGTCACGTTGTCCGTCGAAGGCCTCGACCACATCGCGGACGTGAGGATCTCCTCGGGGAGCCAGCAATTCCACGCCACGGTCCGCAGCCAGGACATGTACGCCTCGATCGACAAGGTCATCGACAAGCTGGACCGTCAGATCGAAGCGGACAAGACGGCGAGCATGGCGAGGAAGCGCGGAGGGACGAGCGCGGCCGAGTTCGCGGCCGAGGCCTCCGAGGTCGCCGAAGGACGCGCGCGCGACTGAAAGCGAGCCTCACGCTCTACGCCCTCGCCAGGCGAGCCTTTCCGTAGTAGGGCTCGCCCGTGCTTCCGCCGAGGCACGGGGGGGGACAGGCAACGGTCGATTCCACGGCGCAGCCGAGCGCCGCGCTGGCGCCCCTCCAGCGGTCGCGCGGCGCACGCCCCGCTCTCCCAACCCCCCCGGCACGATCATGGGTGTTCTCGAGATCCTGAGCGCGGACCACGTCTCGGTGGCGAACGAGGCCGAGGGCGTCGTCCGCTCCAAGCCCGAGGCGCTGCATCGCATCGCCGAGCTGCTCGCCCGCGGCCTCGTCCCCGTCGCGTCGGCGGCGGAGATCGAGCGCGTGCTCGTCGAGCGCGAACGACTCCAGTCGACCGGCGTGGGCAGCGGCGTGGCCATCCCGCACGGCGCGCTCGAAGGCCTCGATCGGCACGTGGGCGCGGTCCTGCTCTGCCCGCACCCGATCGACTTCGACGCGATCGACCGCGCGCCCGTGAGCATCCTCTTCGCCGTCGTCGGCCCGAAGCGCGCCGCGGGCGAACACCTGAAGACGCTGGCGCGCGTGTCGCGGCTCCTTCGCGACGACGAGTTCCGCAAGCGCTTGCTCCTCGCTCCGAGCGGCGTCGACGCCTTCGCGATCATCGCCGCCGAGGAGGGCAGGGGCCCGTGACCGACGAGGCGCCTCGTAGCGTGCCGGCTCCGCGCCCCTCGATGAGCGTGCGCGCGCTGCTCGCCGATCCCGGCCTCGGCGTGGGGCTCGAGATCATCGCGGGCGAGGCGGGCCTCGATCGCATCATCGAGTCGACGCGCATCCAGAAGTCGGGCCTCGCGCTCGTGGGGCACTTCCACGGCATCACCGCGTCGCGCATCCAGATCTTCGGCCAGACCGAGCTCTCGTTTTTGCACACGCTCGAAGGGGACGACCGCGCGAAGAAACTCCGCGATTTCTTCGCGCGGGATCTCTGCTGCGTGATCGTCACGCGCGCCTCGCGCGGCGAGGCCGAGGCCCCCGCGGAAGGCGTGCCGGAGCTCGTGGCCGCGGCCGAGGCGTCGGGGACGCCGCTGCTGCGCTCGGCGGAGCGATCGAGCGTGACCATCACGGCGGTGCACGCGCTGCTCGACGACAGGCTCGCGCCGCGCGTGCGCATGCACGGCGTGCTCGTCGACGTCTTCGGCGTGGGCGTGCTCCTCACGGGGCCGAGCGCGATCGGCAAGAGCGAGTGCGCGCTCGACCTCGTGATGCGGGGGCATCGCCTCATCGCCGACGACGTCGTCGAGTGCGACTACCGCCCGCCGGGCATGGTCTTCGGCGCGGCCGCGCACCTCCTGCGCCACCACCTGGAGGTGCGCGGGCTCGGCATCCTCAACGTGAAGGATCTCTTCGGCGTGACGGCGATCCGCGAGCGCAAGCGCATCGACGTGGTCATCAAGCTCGTCGAGTGGTCGAAGGACGTCGAGTACGACCGGCTCGGCCTCGAGGACCGGTACCACACGATCCTCGGCGTGAAGGTGCGCGAGCTCGTGATCCCGGTGCGGCCGGGGCGCGACATGTCGACGATCATCGAGGTCGCTGCGCGGAACGAATTGCTCAAGAACGCGGGGCACCACGCCGCGCGTGAGTTCTTCGGCAACCTCGAAGGCGCGCTTCTGAGCGGAGGGAGGCGAGATCGATGAGCGACAAGAGCCGCGTCGTCGTGGTCACCGGGCTCTCGGGGGCCGGCAAGTCCACCGCGCTCCATGCCCTGGAAGACCTCGGCTACTTCTGCGTCGACAACCTCCCGACGTCCCTCGTGCCCGCCACGATCGAGGTCTGCGAGTCCGGCGGCATCCGCCGCATCGGCCTCGGCATCGACGTGCGCGCCTTCGCCTTCCTCGACGGCGCCGCGCCCACGCTCTCGCGCATCGCCGAGGGGCGCGACATGGCCATCCTCTTCCTCGACGCGACCGACGAGGCGCTGCTCCGTCGCTTCAACGAGACACGACGGCCGCACCCGCTCTCGGCCGCGGCCTCACGCGCGCCCGGCAGCTCCGGCGGCCTCGCCGTGCTCGACGGCGTGCACCTCGAGCGCGAGCGCCTCGCCCCGCTGCGCGCGCTCGCCACGATCGATCTCGACACGACGCGCCTCAGCGTGCACGAGCTGCGCCGCCAGATCATCGCGCACCTCGGGCCGGGCAAGGCCGAGGCGCCGCGCATGAGCACGCGCTTCGTCTCGTTCGGATTCAAGTTCGGCGTCCCGGTCGATGCGGATCTGATCTTCGACGTGCGGTTCCTCGACAACCCGCATTTCGTCCCGGAGCTACGGCGGCTGCCCGGGAGCCACCCCGCGGTGCGCGATTTCGTCCTGCGGAGCCCCGAGGCGTCCGAGCTCCTCGAAAAGATCGGATCGCTGCTCGAGTTCTCGCTCCCCCGGTACGAGCGGGAAGGGAAGAGCTACCTGACCATCGGCGTCGGCTGCACCGGAGGGCGTCATCGATCGGTGGCGCTCGCGGAGGTTTTGGCCGACAATCTACGCAGGAAGGTGGAGCTACCCATCTCGGTCGCGCATCGTGACGTCGGCAGGGCGGAGCACACCGCGCCGCTCGAGTCCGATCCACAGCCGCTCGATCGGGTCGCCATCGAAGGGGCGGAGGGGGCGCCGCGCTCCACCGACGGCGGAGGGAACACGTGAGCGACGCGAGCGCGACGGGGCGGTTCACGATCGTCAACGCGCGCGGCTTGCACGCGCGGGCGGCCACGAAGCTCGTGCAGCTCGCCGGCAAGTACCCGTGCGAGGTCACGGTCGCCGGGCCCGACGGGCAGGAGGCGAACGCGAAGAGCGTGATGGGCGTGCTCCTGCTCTGCGGCGGCGTCGGCAGCGTGATCGAGGTGAAGGCCCGCGGCGAGGCCTCGGCCGAGGCCGTGGCGGCGATCGGCAAGCTCATCGCCGATCGCTTCGGAGAGCCCGAATGAGCGCGGAGCCTCCCTCGAAACCGACCGACGTTCTCCGCGGCATCGCGGGCTCGCCGGGCGTCGCAATCGGCAAGGTCGTCGTCTTCGGCAAGAGCCGCGCGCCTTGCCCGCGTCGCACGATCGGTCCGGGGGAGGTCGACATCGAGGTCGCGCGTTTCGAGGAGGCCGTCGCGCGCGCGCAGCGCGACCTGCGCGAGATGACGCAGCGCCTCACCGAGCGCAGCGCCGAGGCCTCCATCCTCGAAGCGTACGTGCTCATGACGGGCGACCCGGTGCTCGCCGAGGCCGTGCGTCACCAGATCCAGAAGGAGAAGCGCGCCGCCGAGTGGGCCGTCGCCGAGGCGTCCGACGTGATCGCCAAGCGGCTCGCGGCGCTCGACGATCCGTACCTGAGCGAGCGCAGCCACGACGTGCTCTTCATCGGCGATCGCATCCTGCGCGCCTTCGGCACGACCGGGCCCGAGCAGCAGCACCTGCGCCTCGACGGGCCCTCCATCGTCGTCGCACACGACCTCTCGCCCGCGGACACGGCGGCGATGATCAACCAGCCCGTCGTCGGCTTCGTGACCGAGGTCGGCACGCGGACGAGCCACACGGCGATCATGGCGCGCGCGCTGGAGATCCCCGCCGTCGTCGGGGTGACCGACGCGCTCGCGCGGATCTCCGGCGGTGACCAAGTCGTCGTCGACGGCCTGCGTGGCTCGGTCCTCGTGCGCCCGGAGGCGCGCGAGCTCGACGAGGCGCGCGCCCGCGGCGAGCGGCACACCGCGCTCTCGCGGGAGCTCTCCGTCTCGCGGGATCGTGAAGCGACGACGCAGGACGGCGTGCGCGTCACGCTGCGCGCGAACGTCGAGCTCCCGGCCGAGGCGATCCTCGCGCGTGATCACGGCGCCGAGGGCATCGGCCTCTACCGCACCGAGTTCCTCTACATCGATCGTTCGCTGCCGCCGACCGAGGATCAGCAGTTCGAGATCTTCCGCGCCGTCGTCGAGACGATGCGCCCGATGCCCGTCACGCTGCGCACGTTCGACATCGGCGGCGACAAGTTCATCTCGAGCCTCAAGCTCCCGCCCGAGATGAACCCGATGCTCGGCCTTCGCGCCGTGCGGCTCGCGCTCTCGCAGCCCGAGGTCTTCCTCGAACACCTGCGTGCGATGGTCCGGGCGAGCGCGTACGGCGAGGTGAAGATCATGATCCCCATGATCGCCAGCCTCTCCGAGCTGCGGCAGGTGCGCGTCCTCCTGGAGAAGGCGATCGAGCAGGTGAAGGAGCGGGGACTCCCGTGCGCGGACGAGATTCCGCTCGGGATCATGGTCGAGGTGCCGGCGGCCGCGGTGCTCGTGGATCTCTTCGCGCAGGAGGCGAGCTTCATGAGCCTCGGGACGAACGACCTCGTCCAGTACACGCTCGCCGTCGACCGCACGAGCCGCTCGCTCGCCTACCTCGCCTCGTCCTTCGATCCTGCGATCCTGCGGCTCATCCGCAGCGTGGTGCGCGCGGGCGAGGGCTGGGATTGCCCCGTCTCGATCTGCGGGGCGATGGCGAGTGATCCGCTCGCCGCGGTCCTGCTCGTGGGCCTCGGCATGCGTGACTTTTCGATGGAGGCGGCCGCGATCCCCGAGATCAAGGAGGCGCTCCGGCGCGTGACGCTCGTCGAGGCCGAGGCTGTCGCGCGGGAGGCCTTACGGTTCGGCACCTCCGACGAGGTCGAGCACTGCGTGGCCGAGGCGTTCGCGCCGCGCCTCTATGATCTTCTCACCGGCGAGCGTTGAAGGCATCCTCTCCTCTGGCCCGAAAAACCCGAGGAGCTCATGACCGCCATCACGTCGCTCAAGATCCAGACGCCTCGCCTTCGCACGCACGTGCTCGTCAGCGGACCCGCGGACGGCGTGCCCGTCCTCTTCATCCACGGCAACTGCTCCTCTGCTCGGTTCTTCGAGCAGACGATGGCCGCGCTCCCGGCGGGCTTTCGCGCCATCGCGGCGGACCTCCGCGGCTACGGCGACACCGAGCCCGGGCCCATCGACGCGACGCGCGGCCTGCGTGATTTCTCGGACGACCTCGCGGCGCTGCTCCAGCACGCGGAGCTCGGCATCAAGGGCAAGGTGCACGTCGTCGGCTGGTCGGTCGGCGGCGGCGTCGCGATGCAGCTCGCGATCGATCACCCCGAGCTCGTCGGCAAGATCGTCCTCGAAGCGCCGATGTCTCCCTACGGGTTCGGCGGCACGCGCGGCGCGCACGGCGAGCCGTGTTTTTCGGACTTCGCAGGCTCGGGTGGAGGCACGGCGAACCCCGAGTTCGCGCGTCGGCTGAAGGAGGGCGACGCCTCGGAGGAGAGCGCGTTCTCGCCGCGCAAGGTGATGAACGACTTCTACTTCAAGCCGCCGTTCCGCGTGGAGAAGGAGCGCGAGGAGCTCTTCGTCGCGGAGATCCTGAAGATGGTCGTCGACGACGCGCACTACCCCGGCGACATGACGACGTCCTCGAACTGGCCCACCGTCGCGCCCGGCGCGCGCGGCGTGAACAACGCGCTCGCGCCGAAGTACGTGAACCTCTCGGGCTTCGCGAAGATCGCGCCCAGGCACGACGTCCTCTGGATCCGTGGAGACGGCGATCAGATCGTCAGCGACACGTCGCTCTTCGACTTCGGCTTCCTCGGCAAGCTCGGCGCGGTCCCAGGCTGGCCCGGCGACGACGTCTACCCGGCGCAGCCCATGGTGTCGCAGACGCGCGCCGTGCTCGACGCCTACAAGGCGAACGGCGGCAGCTACCGGGAAGAGGTCCTGCCGAACGTCGGACATTCGCCGCACATCGAGGCGCACGACACGTTCGTCTCCGAGCTCGTTCGTTTCCTCGGCTGACCGGCGGGCCCGAGGGGGGGCGGGCTCTTTCGGGCACCTTCGGGTCGTCTGTCAAAAAATGAGGTTAGGGACCGAAAAACCGGGCGACGGACCAACCTCGCACAAACTCGACTTGGGTTTTTCGATCGCACGTGCACGCGGCCCCGCAGAACGTGTTAGGTTTGTCGCGGGTCAGGATGAAGCGCAGGTCGAGCGAAACGCAGGCGCAGGGATCGAAGACGCGAGCGGCGGCCCGCGAGCGCGCGGGCATCACGAGCGGGCTGCCGGAGCCGTATGCGGGCAAGCTCGGAGCGCGGATGCGTGATCTCCGGCTCGAGCGAGGTCTGTCGCTCGCGAGCTTGCGTGAGGCGGGGGGCCTGACGCCGAGCCAGATGTCGAGCGCGGAGCGCGGGCGGGTGCGTGTCACGATGGGCACGGTCGTCGCGGTGGCGCGAGCGCTCGATGTGCCGCCGTTCGTGCTCATGGCGTTTCCCGACGAGGATCCGCTCTCGGCCGTGCTGGAGGAGATCCGGCAAGCGTACGGCGGCGATATGCGGCGCGTGAGCGCGGTGATCGAGGAGCGCACGGGCGGAAGGCCCGGGAAGAAGCGCGCCGCGCGCGCGACGAAACGCTCGCTCCACGAGTAGAGCGAAAAGTCAAGACAATCATTGCGGGGCCGTACCGAGGCCTCCCTGTCGAGGACGGGGGGTGGCGTCGTGTGAGACCGGCCTGTGCGGGGGCCGCTTGGCCTGACAACCGCCGCGACGCGCCGTGGGCGCGGGGGGCCTTCTGCGGGGTTTGCCCTGAAATCCAGCGTGGTTCGGCGCATCCGCCGGGACCTTCGGGCGCCGCGGGCGTGCTTGCTGTGTCGAACCCGGATTTCGTTTCCGGAAATGAATGACCCGCGTGTCGATTTATGAGCGTTCGAAATGCGTTCGAACATTGGGAAAAGGTGCGCGACGTGGTAAGTGGTTTGGCCTGGATGATCCCATTGGGTCATCTGGTCGAATCTTCGAAGACGGTAACGGTCGACCGATGGTCGACCGCATGCTTGGCAGGAAAAACGGTTTCCGAGGTGCAATCCCGTGCCCACACGTTCCGTTCCGGACCCGTTCGCCGCCCTCATCGGTGCTCGAATTCGAGAGCTCCGGCGCGAGAAGGATATGTCGCTCTCTCAATTGGCGAGGGCGAGCGGTCTTTCCAAGGGCCACGTTTCGAACCTGGAGAATGGCCTGGCGCTCATGAGCGTCGGCACGTTGCAGGCCGTGGCCCGGGTGCTCGGCGTGCCGATGTTCGTCTTGTGCATGCGGGACGAGGACGAATCCTTCTCCGCGTACCTCGATAACGTCCTCCGCGAGGAAGGCGGCGACGTGGGCCGCGCGGCCGAGCGGCTCCGGGAGTTCTTCTTCGGCAAGCCATCCGGGCAGGGGAGGGGACCAGGGTAGGGCGCCAATGCGGGCGCGGTTGTCGGGACATGCGCGTCCTACGGGGACGTTGTGCCGGGCGAGGGCGACATGGTAGAGTTCGTCCCATACGAACGCGGCCACGACGAACCGCCGCGTCTCGTCCTGGCCTTCTCCGCGTCTCCGGTACGCCGGGGCGCACGTTCGAGGTGGAAAAACCATGCCCCGTCGTCCGACTCCCGAGCCCGTCGCTGCCAAGGTGGGAGCCCGAATCCGTGATCTGCGCCAGGAGCGCGGAATGTCGCTCGCGGCCCTCGCCGACGAGAGTGGTCTGTCCAAGGGGCACATGTCGAGCGTGGAGCGCGGGCTCGTCCTGATCACGGTCGGGACCGTGGTCTCCGCCGCGAAGGCGCTCGGCGTCCCGCCCTTCGTGCTCCTCATGTTCCCCGAGGAAGAGCCGCTTGCCGCCGTGGTCGAGCACGTGCGGTCGAGCGAAGGCGGCGACACGGACAAGGCCGCCGCTGCGCTGCGCAAGCTCGTCTTCGGGCCGAACGGCCGGCCGCCGAAGACGGTCACGCCGACGAAAAACACCGCGGCGAAGGCCACGCCCGCGAAACCCGCGGCGAAGGCTGCGCCCGCGAAGGCCGCGCCCGCGAAGCCCGCCGCTGCCACGCCCGCCGCCCCGGCCACGCCGGCGCCCGCCGCAAAGGGCCGCCGCAAGCGCTGAGGGGATACCCGGACAACCTCGGCGCGCGCTAAATCGGCGCGCGCCAAACCCGGGCCGCGCCGGGGGGTTTGGGGGGGCGGAGCTCGGCTTGCCCGAGCATTGCCCCCGAACCTCGAAAGAGGTTCTTCCCGTAACACCCGTTTCGAAGGCGCGCGGGCTTCAGCTCCGCGGCGTCGGAACCGGCGTCTTTCGCGAGGGCGGCGGCACCGTCGTCGGCGTCCGCGACGCGCCCGTCGCCGCATCCACGATGCGTACGTCGAGCCCGAGCGCGTCCTTCAACATCCCGCACTTCGCCGCGACGGTCCACTCTTCGAGCGAGCGGTCCTCCGTGCCCGAGAGCTCGAGCACCAGCGTGTCGCCCTCGATGCGCCCGCTGACCCCGGCGACCTTGGCCCGGTGCTCCCGATCGAGCGCGTCCGCGACGCGCAGGATCGCCGCCATCGCCTTGACCTTCGCCCGGTCCTCGCGCGAGAGCGTGCGGAAGTTCTCGTGGTCGAGCTGCGGCGGGCTCTTCCTGTGGTACCGCGCCACGTTGGCCACGATCTCGCGCTCCGCAGGCGACAGGCCCATCAGGTCGGCGTGCACGATGAGGTAGTAGCTGTGCTTGTGGTGGCCCTCGTACCGCACGAAGTCGCCGACGTCGTGCAGCAGCGCCGCCGCGTGGAGTAGGATGCGGTCGCGCGGGCTCATGCGGTGGCGCGCGGCGAGCTCGTCGAAGAGGCGGGTCGAGAAGCGCGCCACGAGCATGCCGTGCGCCTCGTCGAAGTGGTAACGGCGACCGAGCCGGACGCACGCCTCGCTGACGGCGGCCGCCTCGCCCCCGAAATCACGCGGCACGAAGTGCTGGCGCGCGAGGTCCACGAGCACGCCTTCCTTGAGCCCCACGCCCGGCGCCGTGATCGACTCGCGCCCGAAGGCCTCCGCGACCCGGCAGAGCACGGTCGCCGCAGGGACGATCGTGTCGGCGCGATCGGGCCGGAGGCCGTAGGCGGCCACGCGCTCGTCCACGCTCTTCGCCGAGAGCTCGTCGAGCAGCCGGCGCATCGCGCGGACCTCGATCGCGCGTCCCTCGGGGAAGGCGATCGGCATCGGGCAGAGGTCGGCGAGCGTCTCGATGTTGCCGCCCGTGCCGATGACGACGTCGACGGGCCCGTCGGAGGCGTCCTCGATCTCGCGGAAGGCGTCGGCGCAGACGCGGTCGACGTACTCTTCGAGGAGCGCGCGGTGGCTGATGTCGATCGGGCCGCGTCCTTCGAGGAACGCTTCGAGCAGGCGGACGGTCCCGACGGGCAAGGAGCGGGAGTAGATCGGGAGGCGGCCTTCGAGCAGCGTGAGCTCCGTCGAGCCGCCGCCGATGTCGACGAGCAGCGAGCGGCGCTGTCCCATGGCGATGCGCTCGACGACGGCGAGCTGCACGAGGCGCGCTTCCTCCACGCCCTCGATGATCTCCACGTGCACGCGGCTCTCGCGCTCGGCGCGCTCGACGAAGAGGTCTCCGTTTTGCGCCTCGCGCGCGGCGCTCGTGGCGACGGCCCGGTAGCGCTCGACCTTCGCCGCGTCCATGGCCGCGCGGAAGCGCTTCAGCGCCTCGCAGGCCGCGCCGATGACGCCGTTCTCGAGGCGACCTTTCGTGAAAACGTCGTGCCCGAGCCGCACCGGCGCGCGATCGACGAGCACGTCGCGAAAGGGGTAGAACCGCGGACCTTCGTCCGTGAGCAGGGGCGGGTCGACGTCGACCACGCGAAGCCGGATGGCGTTGGACCCGATGTCGATCGCCGCGAGGCGAGCCATGGCGGGAGAAGTAGCGGAGCGGGGCCTGGTTGGCTACTCTCATGGCGCTCATGGCCACCGTCTTGCGAACCATCTTGCCGATTGTCGCGACCGCCGCCCTCGGCGCCGTCGCCCTCGGATGCGGACCCGAGCCGGTCCGCGCGCCGAACCCCACGAGGACCCTCGACGAGCGCCGCGCGCTCGAGGTCATCCGTCGCGCCGTCGCCCAGGAGGGCATGCAGCCCGCGCCTGCCCGCGATGTCGAGCTGCGGAACGGCAAAGCCTTGCGCGTCGATGTGAGCGTCGACGGCCACGAGTTCGGGATCGCCTACATTTCCGACGAGGACCAGGACAAGCTCGGCGACGCGATCAAGCCGCCGAACGGCGCCGACGAGAAGCTCCGCCTGGAGCGCGTCGGCGCGGACGGCGAGGTCCGCATCGTGCTGCTCTACCAGACGAACTACCGCTACGACGACCTCGCCGGCGAGTCGCACGAGCTCACCACGATCACCGCCGAGCGCACGCTGACGCGTGACGTGCGCGACTTCATCACGTACGCCAAGACGAAGAAGTTCAAGTGAGCCTCGGCGACAAGATCTCCACGCTGGTGCAGGGCGAGTCCGAGCGCGCTGCCGGGCCGCGGCGCGCGCTGCTCGTGGCCAGCACCGCGCTGCTCGTCGGTCTCGGCCTCGTGGGCCTCCGCCCGAGCGACCCGAACGATACGGGCCTCATCGACCTGGGCATGGTCCTGACGCTCCTCGCGCTCTTCCTCCTGATCGGCGCCATTCACACCTACGGTCGTCTTGGGCCTGACGAGGGGGGCAGCCGGGGCGGCTGACCGCGGGTCCTTTCGGGGCGCGGCGGACCTGCCGCACGCCCCTGCTCGACGGGCTTGCGAAGCAAGCGCGCTTGGACCAGCATCGCGCGCATGCATCGTCCCAGCCGCCAGCACCAGCACCTGCTCGAGAAGATCGCCCGCAAGGAGTCCCGCGCCAAGGTGAACAACCGCAAGCCCGGTACGCGCCTGAAGCAGTGGAAGAAGTGGGCCGAGGCCTACAAGGCCGTCGCCGAGCAGGCGCAGGCGTAGTCAGACGCGCGGCGCTCGAGCCGCGCATCGTCTCCGCAAGAAATACGTTCCCTTCCCGTCTTCATCCCCACCGCATCGTCGCGAGGCCGTTGCAACGAGGTGACTCGTCGTTGCACCCTCGCGGCTGATGCGCGCCTTGCTGTACGGAGGCCTCCTCGCTCTCGGGCTCACCCTCGCCGGGTGCGCTGGATCCTGGGGCTCTCCCGATCGAAGCCAGCGCGCTTCCGCCGCCCTCACCGCGAGCTTCGCCGCGCTCGTCGCGAGCCCGAACGACTTCGACGTCGAGCCGCGCGAGGTCACGGCCGCGCTCGCCGAGGCGGATCTCGACTTCGCGCTCGACGTCTTCGCCGACGCGTACGCCGCGCCCGAGGGCCACGCGCCCGTGCCGCCGCGCGCGCGCATCGACGAAGCGCGCCGCGTGATCCAGAGCCGCGCGACCTTCTCCCCCTTCGAGCTCGCGACCCTCCTGCGGGATCTGCTCCGCGCCGACGACGGCCACCTCGCCTTCGGCCACGGCGGCGACAGGCCGCTCCGCCTCGAAGCGTTGCCCGCTCCACCCGCGCCGCCGGCGAGCGCTGCGCCGCCCGTGGAGCTCGTCGAAGGCGAAGTGCCCGTCGTCGTGGTGCGCACCTTCGAGACGGCCGCGGCCGCGGCGCTCGGCACGTTGCCGCGCCTCGCCGAACGCCTCCGCGCGGCGCCAGCGTTCGTCGTGGATCTGCGCGGCAACGGCGGCGGGAACTACGCCTTCGCCGAGCGCTTCCTGCTCGCGCTCGCGCACGGGCCGATCCATGCGCTCGGCACGCGCGAGGTCCAGTCCGTGACCGCCGCGCTCGGGCGCGTGAACGCGGCGAAGAGGCGCCTCGCGCGGGGCGACGTGCCGGAGGCCGCGCGCGCGATGTTCTTCGAACACATCACGCGGCTCGAACAGCTCGCCGACGATCTCGCCGCGCGCGGAGAAGGACGCGTCGAGATCGTCCGCAACGGCGAGAGCTTGCAAGGCACGGCGCCCGCGCCGCTCGCGGGTCGCGGCGTCGTCCTCGTCGATCGCGGCTGCGCTTCGGCGTGCGAGATGTTCGTCGCGCTGGCGCGGCAGATCCCGGGGCTGCTCGTCGCAGGCGAGCGCACGCGCGGCAGCATGGCGGTCGGCGAGGTCGCGTGGTTCTTGCTCCCGCGTTCGCGCCTCGTGATCACGCTCGGCACGCGCGCTGTCGTGGATCCGCTCGGCGACTTCGACGAGACGCGTGGGTTCGTCCCCGATCTCGATCTCGCCGGGCCCGACGCGCTCGTCGAGGCGAGGCACGTGGCCGCGTTCGCGCCCGCTTCCGCGTGGGCGGCGGCACGTGCGCGAGAGCTCCGCGTCGAGGCCGCGGCGGGCCGGTCCGGAACGAAAAAGCCGCGTTGACCTCCTGGGTGCCTCACGTATTCTCCGTTTTTACGCGCGTGCGCGCAGCACCACGCGCGAGGGCGGAGGAACCTGCATGCTCGAGGCGAAGGCGAACAGAACGAAGGGAGCTCCTCGTGCGCTCGCAGCGGCGCTCTTCGTCGCGGTAGGCGTCTCCTCGCAGAGCGCCGCCGCGCAAGCGCCCGCGCAGCCCGACACGTCGGCGCCTCCGCCGCCGCCGCCGGGCTACGAGGCCACGGCACCGCAGGTCGCGCCGCTGCCGCCGCCGGGGTACGCGCCGCCGCCCGGGTATCCGCAGGGCTATCCGCAAGGGTATCCGCAGGGCTATCCGCCGCCGGGGTACGCGCCGCCGCCCGGGTATCCGCAGGGGTATCCGCCGCCGGGATATCCGCCGCCGGGGTACGGGCCAAACAGCTATGGATACGGCCCGCCAGGCTCTTCGCTCCCCGCGACGCTCCCGTACGAGGAGGGCGATCCGATCCCGCCGGGCTACCGCGTCGACAGCCGCATTCGCAAGGGCCTCGCCATCGGCGGCGGCGTGACGTTCGGCGTCGCGTGGTTCTTCTCCGCCATGATCGCCTCGATCGGCGACAGCGTCTCGAGCGACTCGGGGCTCTGGCCGCTCTACATCCCGGGCGTCGGGCCCTTCGTCGCGATGGGCACGCTCGACTCCGAGGGGGCCGGGACCTTCTGGCTCGCGCTCGACGGGATCGCGCAATCGGGCGGCATCGCGATGTTCATCGCCGGCGTCGTCGCCCAGGAAAAGCGGCTCGTCCGATCCACCGATGCCTCCGTGACCGTGATGCCTCTCCGGTTCGGCCCGCATGGAGCGGGTCTGGGCCTCGTGGGGACGATGTGACGACGCGACGAACGCTCCTTTCTTTCAGCGCAGCGCTGACGATCCTTGGTGTTGCAAGCATCTCCCAGGCGCAGGGGGCGCAGCCGCCTCCGCCGCCGGGCGTGATGCCATCGCAGCAACAACCTCCGCCGCCGAGCGCGATGCCGCAGCAGCAGCCTCCGCCGCCGGGCGCGCTCCCGCAACAACCTCCGTTGCCGATGGGCGCGGCGCCGCCGGGGTATCCGCCGCGCGGCTCCTATGCGCCGCCCATCTTCGGACCCTCGCGCTTGCCGTACAAGGAAGGCGATCCGATCCCGCCCGGCTACGGCATCGAGACGAGGCCGCGTTACAAGATGGCGACCGCGGGCCTCGCGACGTTCGCGCCGCTCTACGGGATGTCGGTCCTCTTCGCGGGCAGCTTCGCCGGCAGCGAAGGCGTGGTCTCCGGCTACTACACGCCGCTCTTCATCCCGGTCATCGGTCCCTTCGTCGCGATCAGCACCTCCGACGCCGAGAGCTTTGGTGTCTTCATGCTCATGCTCGACGGCCTCGGGCAGGCCACGGGCGTCGCGCTCTTCGTGGCGGGGCTGCTCTCCGACGAGAAGTTCGTCTCGCGCACCCCGACCGCATTCGATCCGCGCCCCGAGGTCGTGGTCGGCCCGCGGGCCGCTGCGCTCCGGTGGCAGTTCTGAGCCGTGGATCGACGATGAAAGGGACTCCGCCCATGGACACACGCAAGCGCACGTCGATCCCCGGCCTCGCGCGCCGCCTCGCGCCGCTCGCCGCGCTCTCGCTGGGCCTCGCCGTCACGCTCCCCGCGAGCGCGCAGCCGGCCCCCGCCGCGCCGCCGTCGACCGCGGCCGCCGCGCCTCTGCC
>NZ_JARZHH010000024.1 GCF_029946515.1 Polyangium sp. 6x1 | reverse complement strand
CCCATCGCCACCGCCGCCAGCCGCGCCACCGCTGCCGCCTGCGCCGCCGCTGCCGCCTGCGCCACCGCTGCCGCCTGCGCCGCCGCTGCCGCCTGCGCCGCCGCTGCCGCCCATGCCACCGCTACCGCCCGCGCCCGTGCATTCGCCGTCGAGGCAAACCCCGTTGCCGCACGCCGTCCCGTTGGGGGCCGTCAAATCGAGCGGGCACGTCGTCTCCACGCCCGTGCATTTCTCCGCCGTATCGCATGCATCCGCTGCCGGCCTGCACGTGACCGTCGTGTCGGCGATCAAATCCGCCGTGCAGCCCTTGCTGACCCCGTCGCATTTCTCCGGGATGTCGCACGGTCCGGCCATGTCGCGGCAGATCGTCATGACGTTGGCCACGCCGTCGAACGGGCAATCGACGCCCGCGCCGGTGCACGATTCCGCGACGTCACAAGGGCCGGCCGCGGGTCGGCACACCACCATGGGACCCTGGAGGACGTCGCTCGGGCACGCGCCGCTCGCGCCCGTACACGCCTCGGCGATGTCGCAGGCCCCCGCCGACGGACGGCACGTCGTGCCGGCGGGTACGAGGACGTCGCCGGGGCAAGCGGCCGTATTGCCGGGGCAAACCTCGGCCACGTCGCAGGCGCCCACCGACGCGCGACAAGTCGTCCCGGCGGCGACGAACGTGTCGCCCGGGCAAACGGCTGTATTTCCGGGACAAACTTCGGCCACGTCGCAACCACCCGCCGACGCGCGGCAGGTGGTGTTCGCCGGGAGGAAGGTATTGGCAGGGCAGAGGGCGCTGCCCCCCGTGCAAGATTCGGCCACATCGCAAGCGCCCGCCGCGGCGCGGCAGCTCGTGCCGGCCGGCTTGAGCGCGTCCATCGGGCAAGCTGCCGCGTCGCCCGTGCAGCTCTCGGCCACGTCGCAGACGCCCGCCTGGGCGCGGCAGCTCGTGCCGGCCGCCTTGAAGACGTCGTCGGGGCAAACCACGCTGGACCCCGTGCAGAATTCGGCCTCGTCGCAGGCGCCCTCGGGCGGGCGGCACGACGTCCCCGCCGGGGCGATCACGTCGGCGGGGCAGGCAGCGCCGTTCCCGGTGCACATCTCGGTCACGTCGCAGGCGCCCGCCGCGCCGCGGCAGATCGTTCCGGCGGCCATGTATTTGTTGGTCGGGCAGGTCGTCGCCGACCCGTTGCACGTCTCCGCGACGTCGCACGCGCCGCTCGTCCCGCGGCAGACCGTGCCGCTCACCGCCGGGCCACAGGTGCCGTTCACGGCCGCGCCTTTGGCCACGCTGCACGCCTGGCAATCGGTCGTGACGCCGGATCCGCAGGCGCTGTTGCAGCACACGCCGTCGATGCAGAAGCCGCTCGTGCACTCCTCCGCGACATTGCAGGCCGCGCCGTTCGGGAGCTCTTCGAAGAGCTCGAACACGTACGCCGCGCCCGCGTCCCCCTTCGCGTCGAACGACTCGGAGAGCGCACCGACGAGGAAGTGATTGCCGCTCATCGCGACGCTGCTGCCGAACAGGCCGAGGCTCGCGTCGGGCCCGTCGATCTGCACGAGCTGGGACCACACAGTGCCGCTGCGCACGAACACGTACGCGGCGCCTTCGGCATCGTTCAGCAGGGGCTCTGCGAACCACGCGCCGACGACGGCCCTGTCGCCGCTGATCGCGACGGCGTTGCCGAAGCGCATGTCCTCGACGGCGTTGCCCGCCAGGAGCTTGGCCTGCTGCGTCCACGTGCTCATGTTCCGCACGAACACGTACGCCGATCCCACGTCGAGCCCGAACCCCGTGTTGTCGAATTCGCAACCGATGAGGGCCGTCTCGCCGCTCAGCGCGACGGCGTTGCCGAATTGATCGTCCGTCGCGCCGTCCGCCGGGCTGATCGCGGCCTGCTGGGTCCACACCCCCGCGCTCCGCACGTAGACGTATACGCGGCCGGCGGCGGTGCCGTGCGGGGAGCCGACGAGGGCCGTGTCCGCCTCGATCGCGACGGCCCGGCCAAACTCTGCCCCCGGGACGCTGCTGCTCGGAAGGAGCTGGGTTTGCGGGCTCCAGGTGCTCCCGCTCCGGACGAAGACGTGGGCCGAGCCCGAATCCGCGCCGGCGGCGGTGTCGTCGAACGCGGCGCCGATGACGGCCGTGCTCCCGTTCAGCGCGACCGAGGTGCCGAAGGCGTCGCCGGCCGCCGCGTCGGGCGCAAAGAGCTGCGCTTCGAGCGACCACGTCGCGCCATTGCGGCGGAAGACGTACGCCGCGCCGGCGTCCACGCCGGCCGCGCTGTCGTCGCCCCGGGCCCCGACGAGGGCGGTGTCCCCCTGGAGGGCGACGGACGAGCCGACGAAGTCGTTCTGTGCCGCGCCGGGCACGACGAGCTTGGCTTGCTGGCTCCAGGTGAGGCCATTGCGGACGAAGACGTACGCTGATCCCGCGTCCGTGCCGCCTGCATAGCTGTCCCCCTCGGCGCCGACGAGGGCCGTGTCGCCGTCGAGCGCCACGGAGGTGCCGAAATAGTCCGTCGCCTGCGCGTCGGAGGCGACGAGCCGGAAGCGCGGAATGGCGACGAGCGGATCGACGTGGAGCGGGTACGCGGCGCCCGCGTCGTCGACGTGGATCGTGATGCGCCCGCCGCGCACGCCGAGCGAGGACGGCACGGGTTTGCCCGTCGCGTCGGCGACGTACAGCTCGCCGTACCGAAGTCGCGCGAGGCCTTCGTCATCGACGAGATCGATCGCCTCGCCGCCTTTCACGACGGCCGCCGCGAGCCCGCCCGACACGGCCATTTCGAACGAGAGCCCGCCCTTGCAGCCCGGCGCCTTGGCCACGTCGAAGCCCTGCTCGATCCCGAGCGGGCCGTTCACATACCACTCCGTCACGTCGCCGCGCCGGTATTCCGTGCGGTTGCCCGTCGCCGTGGGCTCGGCGGGGGCCGGCGCGCGGAGGTCGCCTTCGCAGCCGAAACCCGCGAACGTCAGGGATGCCTGAAATGCCTCACCGCCGCCCGTCGAGCGCTCGATCCGAACGGACGCCGCATCCATTTCCGCGACGAACCCTTGCGCCGGATTGTCCGCGCGGAGCGGTCGCCCCGGCGTCGCCCGGGCGAAACGATATGCCTCCCCCGCCTGCGCCTGCCGCGCGCCGATCGCCGCTGCACGGAGCGCGATCGGCATCTCGGCCGCCGCGGGGCTCGGGCGCGCCGCCGGGTCACGCGGGCCTTGCTCGGGTGCGCGGCTCTGCTCCCCGCACGCCGTCGCACCGAAAAGGAACAAGAGCCCAATGGATGATAGAGACGCCGCGCGCATGCGCGACCCCTACAGAAAGTACGGTTCGAAGTCGAGCGCCGTGTCGTCGCAACTTCGCGAAGGAGGCTCGCGAAGTTGCGAGTGGCAAGTGGCTCAAAGATCGGCGGGCGCCGGGGCGGGGAAGAACGCGGACGCGTCGACTGCGTAAGCGCTGCAGAGCCGCCAGATCGAGCTGTGAAGCTCCCGGAGCTGCCGTTCGTCGCAGACCTTCGGCTTGATGAAATACCCGTCGAAGTAGGTCGTCTCCACGAAATGAGGGATCGGGTCCGAGATCCCGGCGAGGTCGAGGTACGAGAGCTCCAGGGCGTACCGCGCGAGCTGCGTGAGCGGGCCGAGGTCCTCGTTCAGGTGGTGGCGCACGTTCGCATGGAGGTACGTCCTGGCCTCTTCGGGCCGCAGGTATCTCCGGAAAAACAGGTTGCACGCGAAATCGGGCATTCGCGTCAGCGTGACACGGGCGAGCGTCTCCCCGGGGCGGGCGGGATCGGCCCCGAGCGCATCGAGCTCCTCCTTCACGTCCTCGGCGAGCCGCGCGGGCATTTGCTCGAGGATCCCCTGCCATGTCGAGTGGACGAACGAGAGGCCAACGTTGTAGGCGTGCTCGTTCTCCTCGGGCACGCGGATGAGCCCCGCCTCGTGCACGAGGTGACCCCATTCGTGGACGACCCGCGCGGCGAGCAGCTCTCGGTGGTACGGCGGCGCCTCCTCGCGCAGCGGATCAAAGCCGGGATGGCGTAGCTCGTAGACGATGCGGCCCAGGTCCGCCCGCACATACACGCCGCCGTCGGGATCCACCTCCGTGCTCGTCCGCGGCAGGACGTCCGGATTCCGCAGCGAGGCGAGCACGGCGCGGCTCTTGTCGCTGACGATCCGGAGGTCCTTTACGAGGCTCTCGGCGACGCGCGCGGAGACGAGGGGCGCGAGCGCCGCGCGGGCGTCGTCCAGTCTGGAGGCGTCCTCCGGCCGATACACGATCTTTCCCGCCGTATCGACGAGCAAGACGTCCGGCCGCTCCTCCGCGAGGAAACGACACACGATGTCGACCGGCGCGGGGCCCTCCGTCGGCTCGGCTTGCGCCGCGAAGAACGACGCCTCCATCTCGCGCGCGGCCGCGTCGAACGCGCCGAAGAGGGCGAGCAGATCGGGTCGCACTTCCTTGGGGATCAAAAGATCCGCGCCGTCGACGTGGCCGAGCCCCTCGGTGCGTCCGGGCGGCGGCTCCCGCAGCGGCAGGTGATAGAGCGACTGGATCCAGTGCAATGCGCGGGCGAGCGCCACGAACGCCGGGGCATCGGGCCGCGTGGCGCGTGAGGCGGCACGGGAGAAATCGCGCAGCTCGTCCTCGGTGCGATCGAGGAAATAACTCAGGTTGAAGCAGACCGCCGCGCGCAGCGCTTTCAGGAAGGCGAGTCGCTCGACGTGGAAGAGCTGATAACAGACGTACTCCTCGTGCGAGCGCGCCGGATCGAGGTCCGAAGCATAGAGGAACCACGTCGTGCCGAGGAAGGGCTGGCAGTACGGGCGCACGCGCGAAGGGTCGGTGACGAGCAGGAGGTGCGCCTTGCGCGGCGGCAGCCACGAGCCGGGCGCGCGGGCATGGAGCGAGGCCGCGCGCTCGCGGTAGAGCCGATAGCCCCGGTTGAAGAGATCGATGTGCTCCTTCGACAAACCCACGCGGCTCTGGAGCAGCTCCCGCTCCTCCCACGCGAGGTCCGCGATGCCCTCGTCGTCGAGGTGCTCGGCCGGGATCAAGAACGCGCCCGGGTGGGCCATGTAGAATCGTTCGGGTCTCACGGATGCCCCTCTCTCATCGCTTCTTCGCGACGACCGCCGCGAGCCCGGTGCATTTCTTCCCGCGCTCGATCCCGAACGACGCCGCGAAGTCGCAGAGCTTCTGGCCGAGCTCCATGTCCTCGGGTTTCCCGCTCAAGATCGCCTTCGCCGCCGCCGGCTCGGCGCGCCGTGAGAGTTCGTTCCGGTACGGCTTCGTCGCGAAGTCCTTGCCGCGGAGCGCGTCGCAGAGGTCGTCCGAGACGCGCGTCGCCTCGGCCCACACCTTCGTCGACTCCGCCGCCGCCGTCGCGTACGTCCCGAAGAACCGGTCCTTCGACGGGCTGTCCTGGCAAGGCATGTCCTTCGGCGTCGCGACCAGATCGGGAAGGCCGAGCTCGCGCTTCTGCGCGCGTTCGAGGCGCGGCGCCGCGTCCTTGGCGATCGCGAGATCGTCCGGCGAGAGCTTGCCCGCCTCGAAGTTCTTCGCGAGCGTCTCGCAGGCCGCGACGTACTTCGCGCGCGCCCGCCCCGATGCGCACGCTTCGAGGCGCGACTTCTCGGCCGTCACTTGCTCCGGCGTCGCGAGCGCGATGTCGCCGGGCGCGAGCCCTTCGGCCGCGCAAGGGTCCTCGGCGCGCAGCACGGCGTCGACCCGCGCGCGCGCGTCGTCGATCGTCTTTTTCTTGTAGCCCGAGCGCGCCCCGACCGAGAACGCGCCCAGCACGACGACCAGGAGCGCCACGAGAACCAGGAGCTTCCGGCGCGCAAACCGCGCGTGCAGCGGGCTCGATTCGAGCCGATCTCCGCACTGCGAGACGAGCATCTCCCACCCGGAGACCTGCGTCGCGAGCCCTTCGAGCGGGCCGCAGATCCGCGGATCGGCCGCGAACCGCTTCGCGACCTTGAAGAGCACCTCGGTGCCGGTCTGCTTGCGACCGTCCGGGGCCGATCCTTGCGTGGGGCCGGAGAGCGGACCGCCGGTGCCGGACGTGTGCTGCTGCAAGGCGCGCATCGCGGCGATCTGCGCGGCCTCCAGGCGATCGAGCGCGGGCAAGAGCTCGTCCCACGGCAAGAGCGCTTCGACGTCGACGCTCCGGAACTTGAAGACCACCGCGGCCTTGTCGATGCCCTGCCGCAGGCCGGCGAGCAGCTCGGCCTTGGAGAGCGCAGCGACCCCCTCGCTGATCGCCCCCTCGCCGAGGCGCGCGTTCGCGGCCTGGATCGGCGCGAGCGCGGCCTTCACGAGGGCATCCCCGAAGTCCTTGCGTTCCGGCATCGTGCGAATCCTACCCCTCGAACACGCAGATTTCCTAGTATGATGCCGGAGGGCTGCCGCGCTCGACGCGGCGAATGGAGGGAGCAGCGATGGCTTTGGATGCGCTCGTGGTGGGGGCGGGCCCGGTCGGGCTCGTGATGGCTTCGGAGCTCGCGCGGCACGGGCTCTCGTGCCGCATCATCGACCAGGGCGAAGGCCCTTCGATCTGGTCGAAAGCGCAGGTCATCCACGCCCGCACGCTCGAATGTTTCCACGACATGGGCGTGATCGATCCGGTCCTCGCGCGCGGGCGGCAGGTCGCGGGGGCGCGCATCATGACGCCCGCGCTCGAGCGCATCGCGCGGGTCGAGTTCGGCGGAATCGACTCGCCTTACCCCTTTCTGCTGAGCCTCTCGCAGCGCGAGACCGAGCTCGTCCTCGCCGAGCACCTCGAGCGCACGCACGGGCTCACGGTCGAGCGCAAGGTCAAGCTCCAGAGTTTTTCGCAGGACGAGGGCGGCGTCACGGCCGCGCTCGCCTCCGAGGACGGCTGGGTCGAAGAAGTGCGCGTGCCGTATCTGCTCGGCTGCGACGGCTCGCACAGCACGGTCCGCAAGACGCTCGACCTGCCGTTCGAGGGCTCGACGTACGACGTGCGCCTCATGCAAGCCGACGTCCACGTCGAGCTGCCGGTCGCGGTGCACGACGACGAGATCGCGATTTTCCTCGGCCCGAACGGCATGCTCGGGTTCTTCCCGCTGCCGGGCGCGAAGCGGTATCGCCTGCTCACGTTCGTCGACCCCGACGACGATCGCCCCGTCGCGCTGGAGTCGTTCCAGGCGCTCTTGAAAGAGCGCGGCCCCGAGGGGTCGTCCCTGAGCGATCCAGCGTGGATGATCGATTTCCGCATTCATTGCCGCATCGTCCCGCATTACCGCGTCGGCCGCGTGTTCGTCGCGGGCGACGCGGCGCACATTCACAGCCCGGCGGGCGGGCAGGGGATGAACATGGGGATCCAGGACGCGTACAACCTCGCCTGGAAGCTCGCGCTCGTCGCGCGTGGCGTCGGCAAGGACGCGCTGCTCGACTCGTACGAGGCCGAGCGGCGGCCCGTGGCGGCGGAGACCTTGCGCTTCACGGACGTCGGCACGCGCGGGCTCCAGACGGCGCTCGCGATGAAGAGCCCGCTCACGATCGGCATCCGCAATCACCTCATGAGCTACGTCACGAGCCTCGGCTTCGTGAAAGAGCGCGCGGGGCGAACGGTCTCGCAGATCGAAGTCGCGTACCCGAAGAGCCCGGCCGTGGCGCAGGACCAATCGTCCTTGTGGAACATTCGCCTCACCGGCTCGGACGAGCGCCCGGGTTTGTCGGACTGGATCCATTTCGGCGACGGCCCCGCGCCCGGCGCGCGCGTGCCGGACATGCCGGTCGGCAGCGACACGCTGCACAACCTCCTCCGCGGCACGCAGCACACGCTTCTCTGCTTCGACGGCGCGGCCGCGACGAACGAGGGCTACGAGCGGCTCGGGCGTATCGTGAGCGCGGCGCGTGCGCGGCTCGGCGAGCGCGTGCGGGCCTATGTGATCGTCCCTGGGGCGGACGTCCCGACGGCGCTCCCCGCGGACGTGCCCGTCCTGCTCGATCCGGACGGCGAATTGCATCGGCGCTTCGGGGCGCGCTCGGAGAGCATTTACATGGTGCGACCCGACGGATACGTCGGTTATCGCAGCCAGCCGGCGGACGAGGACAAATTCGCGGCGTGGCTCGATCGCCTGTTCGTTTGACCGTCAGTACCGAACGCCGCGGTAGAAGATGAACTCGCCGCGGCGCACGCCCTCGGCCTCCGTCTCGATGACGCCGGGCTCCCAGCGTTTGTCCGTCCAGGTGGGGAAGCAGCGCCCCTCGTTCGCGAAGAAGCCGCCTCCGCAGCCGCTGGACGATTTCGGCAGCGCGTCGGGGCTCACCCAGTGCGTCGAGCCGTTCGTCGGGTCGTTCTTCGCCGGATCCTTGTCGCGCAGCCTGCGGCAGGCGGCCTCGATCGAGTCCGTCATGTTCTTCGCGAAGAGCCCCGCGTTGCTGTCGGTCACGCCCTCCGCCCGCGTCCCGATCGATTTGTAATGCGAGATCTCGGAGGCCGAGTTCGGCGCGCGGGGATTGCCCTTCGTGCGGTTCATGTACGCGTAGGCCACGGCCGTCTTCGCGTTCATGCTGTGCGAGCCCGCCTCGTTGTACACGACGTTCGCCAGGTTCATGAGCCCGTCGCCATGGCAGGCGCACTCGTTGATCTTGTCGTTCAGATCCTTCTTGCGTTGCTTGAGCTCGTCGCCGCGCCGCTTGATGTTCGCGATGTTGTCGTCGTGCGGCCAGCCCTTCTTGGCGTACGTGGCGACCTTCGCGTCGTAGTTCTTCTGGTTGTTCTCGATCGCCGTGTCGAGCTTCTTGTTGACCGCGTCGATGTCGGCCTTCATCTGCGGGCTCATCGTCTTGTTCGGATCGCAGGGGCAAGGCTTGACCGCGCTGCCCTCGTCCGGCGACGAGACCTGCTTCGAATTCGCGTCGCCATTCGACGAGACCTTTTCCGGCGTGCCTCCGCCCGGGAATCCCATCGCAATCACTCCTCGTGCATGAAGCGGAGGACCCGCTCGCAATAAAGACCAGCCTCGCTCACGATCGCCTGCACGTCGCCGCCACGGAGCCTCGTGTCCGCCCAGGCGAAGAGCGGATCCTCGACGAAACCATGCCCGAGCAGGCACGCGAGCAGCGCGTGGACGACGGCCCCGCCGCCGGTGATCCCGCGGGCCTCCGCGAGCGCGGCCCACGCGTGCGCCGCCTTCGCCTCGCCCTCGGGCCCGAGGTAGGCGAGCCGCTCGGGGAAAAGCGCGCGCGTCTCCTGCAAGAGCACCGCGTGGATCGCCTCGGGCGCGACGTCCATGGAGAGCGCGCGCGTGGCGATCGGCTCGAACCTCCGCATCGCCGCGAGCGTGCGCTGCTGGTCGATTCCGGCTGTGGCGCGGAGGTACTCCATCATCGCGTCGTGCAGGCGGTCGGCCTTCGTGGTCTGCGTCGGGTGCGCCTCCGCGAGCGCGGCCCCGGCCCAGGGGAAGAGCGGGTCGTCGTCGAAGGCGCAACCAAAAAGGATCATCATCTCGACGAAAAGCCGCACCGGCCCGAGGCGGGTGAGGCCGTGACGGGCCGCCCGCGTGGCGCCGAGCCGCGCCACCGCGGCGATGGCGCGCTCCGGCACGATGGCGAAGCAGCCGGGCGAGCGCTCGCCGAGCCGGCGGATCACGTCCCGCTGGAGCTCCGCGATGCCCACGTCGCGCTCCAGAACCTCGAATTGGTCTTGCCGGATCCAGAAAGCCATCGTCTGCGCGCGCGTCGACGTTACAGCGACGTCGGTGCGTTGCCAAGGCGGCTCGGGTAAACTCCGCCCTCGAGCCTGATGAACGACGCTCCCGACACGACCTCGCCCGCGGCCCCCGGCGCGCTGACCCTCGAAGACGCGCGCCTCTTCCTGGAGCAACACGCGCGCACCACGACGTGGGGGCGGCGCGGGCTCGCGGCGCGGCTCGACGTGACCTCGTTCGAGCGGACCGGCGCATTCGACGTGGTCTTTCAATCGTACACGGAGACGCGCGTCCCGGAGGAGACGCACGAGCCGTACGCGAGCGGGCCCGTCGACGGCCCGGAGAACGGGCGAGCGCCGGGGCCCTGGGAGATCCTCCTGAAAATGCCGCCGCTCTTCACGCAGGACCACCGCGTCGTCGTGCGCGTGCCGCACACCGAACAGGTGCGCACCTGCTTTCGTTGCAAGGGCGGCGGCAGCGTCACGTGCAGCACGTGCAGCGGCGGCGGGCGCGTGACGTGCGGGTCCTGCGGCGGCGACGGCCGCACCACGGAGACGCGCACCACCACGGAGACGGACGCGCAAGGCAATACGTCGACGCGCACCGAGACGTACACGTCGACCTGCTCGGGGTGCTGGGGCAGCGGGCGCGTGACGTGCTCGACGTGCGGCGGCAGCGGCAGGGTCACGTGCAGCACGTGCGCGGGGCTCGGCCGGCTCCGCCATTTCCGGCGCGTCCACGTGCACTGGTCGACACGCACGAATTCACGGCAAATCGAGAAGACGGACCTGCCGGACCAGCTCGTGGGGCTCGCGGGCGGGGACGTGATCCACAGCGAGGAAGAGGCGCGCATCGAGCCGGGGCGCGGCGGGGAAGGCGGGGCGGGGCCTTATCGCGGGGCTTTTACGCGCGTGAATGCGGACGTCGAGGCGGCGGCGAATGCGCTGATCGCTTTGCACGCGTTTCCCGAGGGCGAAAAGCTCCACGGCCAGCGCCTCGTCGTGCGCGCGGTGCCGGTGTACGAGGCGCGGTATCGCTGGGGCAAGGAGACGCGGACGTTCTGGGTCTTCGGGACGGACCGGCGGGTGCATGCGCCTCGTTATCCTCTCTCTCCGTGGCGCGTGGGCGGCGCCGTGCTCGGGGGCGTCTCGGTGCCGGCGGCGCTCGTGGGAGCAAACCTGCTCGGACAACCGGCGCCGCCTCCGCCCGTCGTGCCGCCGCCCCACGTCGAGGTCGTAGCAAAGCCCGTGCTCCCCGAGCCGCCGCCGATCCCCGCGCCTCCGCCGGCCCCGAAGGTGCTCGAAAAGGCGAAGGGAGCGAGGCCGAATGTCACGGTCGGAAAAACGGCCGTCGAGCTGCGGACGGATCCGCCGGGCATGGATGTCTTCGTCGCGGGCAAGAAGCTCGGCGTCTCGCCCTTGTGGATCACGATTCCGTCGAGGGGCGCGGGCCCGTGCAAGCAGGGGACATGCGCGCTCGGCCGGTGTACGGCGGGGGCCTGCGAGCCGGTCACGAAGGTGGAGATCCGCGGCGCGGAGGGCGCGCGGATCGTCGAGGTCGCTCCTTCGGATGGGGAGCTCGTCGAGCTTCGCTGAGGGCCGTCGAGGGAGCCGCCGTCGGGCTCCCGATATTTCGACCTCAAACAGACGTGCCGCGTTGCGCGCTCGACGCTAGAGATGCGCGTGGAGCGGGGGGCTATGGAGCTCTTGTTCTGGCTGTCGTTTGTGTTCGTGGCGTATACCTACGTCGGGTATCCGGTCGGGATATGGATCTTGTCCCGCCTCCGGCGCGACGAGCCCGTCGATCCGGCCGTCGTGGCCGAATGGCCCGCCGTGACCGTGGTGATCGCGGTCCATGACGAGGCGGCGCGGCTGGCTGCGAAGCTCGAGAACCTCCGCGCGCTCGATTATCCGCGCGATCGCCTGCGTTTTCTTTTCGTATCGGATGGTTCGACGGACGGGACGGACGCCCTCCTCGCGCGCGAGCCGGACGTGACGTTCGTCCGGTATCCGGAGCGGCGGGGCAAGGCGTACGCGCTCAATGTGGCGATGGCCCACGTGGAGACGCCTGTCGTGGTGTTCGCGGACGTTCGCCAGCGGATCGAGCGGCCCGCCGTGCGCCACCTCGTGGCCCGCTTGATGCAGCCCGGCGTCGGTGCCGTGAGCGGGGAGCTTTTGCACGTCGATCCGAGGACGCTGACCGCGGCGCACATCGGGCTTTACTGGCGCTACGAGAAATGGATCCGCAAAGCGGAGAGCCGCTTCGCCTCGACCGTGGGCGTCACGGGCGCGCTGTATGTGATGCGGCGCGAGGACTACACGCCGCTCGAACCGGGCACGCTGCTCGACGATTTCGAGCAGCCGATGCACCTCGCGCGCCGCGGCCGGCGCGTCGTCTTCGAGCCGCGGGCCGTGATGTACGACGAGCTCGAACAGAACATGGCCGGGGAGCGAAAACGAAAGATCCGTACGCTCACGGGCAATTTCCAGTCGTTCGCGCGGCACCGGTGGCTGTTCTTGCCGTGGCAGAACCCGCTCTGGGTCCAGTTCGTCTCGCACAAATGGTTCCGGCTCCTCGTGCCTTATGCGCTCGGCGTGATGTACACGTCGTCCGTGCTCTCGAGCGGCACGTTGTACCGGGCGGCCGCGACGCTGCAGGGCGCGTTTTATGCGCTCTCCTTCGCGGGCGCGGCGATCCCGATGCTGCGCCGGAGCCGGCTCGTCAGCTTCGCGGAGGTGTTCGTCGAGCTGAACCGGGCCTCGGTGCTGGCGCTCGGCAACTACCTCGATGGCCGCATCGACGCGCGATGGGAGAAGACATGAGCCGACTCGTCGTCCTGATGTATCACGCGCTCTACGAAGGCGACCGGGAGCTCGTCGCGATCGACCCGTCGGATCGGCCGTACGCCATCTCCGTCGCCGCATTCGAGCAGCAGCTCGACATCCTTTCGCGAAAGGGCCTGCCGGTGGCCGACCCCGCCGTTTTGCCGCGGGGCCTCGACAAGGACGATCGCATCGTGCTGACGTTCGACGACGGGCACGCGAGCTCGTACCGGCACGCATTGCCGCGCCTCTTGCGTCGGGGGCTCCGCGCGGCGTTTTTCGTGACGTCCGATTTCATCGGCCAGCGGGCTGGGTTTTGTGGTTGGTCCGAGGTCCGCGAGATGGCCGAGCGAGGCATGTCGATCGGCTCCCACGGGCGCACGCATCGATTCCTCGACGATCTGCCGGAGGAGGAGGCGCGCGCGGAGCTCCGTGATTCCAAGGCGACGATCGAGGAGCACGTGGGCCACGCCGTGGAGCAGCTCTCGTTCCCCGGCGGCCGATTCCGGCAGCGCGACGTGGAGGCGGGGATCCTCGAGGGCTATCGCGTGTTCCATTCCTCGCGCATCGGCGCGCACAGGGCGGGGCGTTTGCCCGAGGGCGTGGTGCTCTGCCGGATCGCGGTTCGTCCGGGCACGTCGGCGGGCGAATTCGAGGCGCTCGCGAGCGCCTCGCCGGGGTGGCTCCTCTGGGCGCGCGCGCGGGGCGGGGCGAAGACAGCGGTGCGCCGCGCGCTCGGCAATGGGCTGTATCACGCGATCTACGAGCGGCTGGCCGGCGGCGCGGGTTGAACCTCGGGGCCGCGCGAAGAGGCCTTCCGTCGATGCGCCTGGTTTTCCCGCCGACCTCACCTTGCCGGTGGGCCCGGCCGGCGCTACGGTCGGGCAAAAGCATGGGATCCCATGGATTGCGGCAGGCGTCCGTTCCCGACGCCGAGGTCGCCGCCGCGCTCGTCGACCGCAGGGTGGTCGTCCTGAGCGCCGTTTCAGTGTGCCTCGCGCTGGTCGCGACCGCGACGGCGCAGCTCCTCACCGGGCTCATTGGCCTGGTCACGAACCTCGCGTTCTACGGGCGCCTCTCCACGGCGTTCGTCTCCCCCGCCGGCCACGGGCTCGGCGCGCGCGTGCTGCTCATTCCCAGCGCCGGCGCGCTCCTCGTGGGCTTGATGGCGCGCTTCGGCTCCCCGGCGATCCGCGGGCACGGCATCCCCGAGGCGATGGAGCGCGTGCTCTTCGCCCAGAGCCGCATCCCGCCGCGCATGACGGTGCTGAAGCCGCTTTCGGCGGCGATCTCCATCGGCACCGGCGGCCCGTTCGGCGCCGAAGGGCCGATCATCGCCACGGGCGGCGCCCTCGGCTCGCTCGTCGGCCAGGTGCTCACCGTCACGGCCGACGAGCGCAAAACGCTGCTCGCCGCCGGCGCCGTCGCCGGTATGGCCGCGACGTTCGGCACGCCCGTCTCGGCCGTGCTGCTCGCGATCGAGCTGCTCCTCTTCGAATACCGCCCGCGCTCGGTGATCCCCGTCGCGCTCGCGAGCGCCACGGCCTCCGCCGCGCGTTTGGCGCTGGTCGGCGGGGCCCCCGTGTTCACGATGCCCGATCTCGCCCAGCCCTCGGGCGCGGCGCTCGCGTCGTACATCGTCCTCGGCGCGATCGTCGGCGTCGCCGCGGTGCTCGTGACCCGCGCCCTCTATCGCCTCGAAGACGGCTTCGAGCGGCTGCCCGTGCACTGGATGTGGTGGCCGGCGCTCGGCGGGCTCGCCGTCGGGGCGGCCGGGTACGTCGCGCCGCGCACGCTCGGCGTCGGCTACGACAACATCGACGACATCCTCGCCGGGACGCTCGTCGGCCGCGCCGCGCTCGTGTTCTGCGCGTTCAAGCTCTTCTCCTGGATCGTGGCGCTCGCGAGCGGCACCTCGGGCGGCACGCTTGCGCCGCTTTTCACGCTCGGAGGTGGCCTCGGCTCGGTGCTCGGCGGGCTCGCGGTCGCCGTGGCCCCGAGCCTCGGGATCGACGTGCGGATCGCAGCGCTCGTCGGGATGGCCGCGATGTTCGCGGGCGCGTCGCGGGCGCTGCTCGCCTCGGTGGTATTCGCGTTCGAGGCGACACGCCAGCCGATCGGCCTCTTGCCGCTGCTCGGCGGTTGCACCGCGGCGTTCCTCGTCTCGTCGCTCTTGATGAAGAACTCCATCATGACCGAGAAGATCGCCCGCCGCGGCGCGCGCGTGCCGAGCGAATACCGGCCGGATTTCCTCGATCAGGTCCTCGTGGCGGACTGCGCGACGCGCGAGCTCGTCACGCTCCGGTTCGACCAGACCATCGACTCCGTGCGGGCGTGGCTCGGCGCGGGCGGGCCGGGGACGCGCCATACGGGGTTTCCGGTGCTCGATGCCGCGGGCACGCTCATCGGCGTCGTCACCCGGACGGACCTCTTTGATGCCGCGCGCGCGGGGGATCAGCTCGTGACGGCCGCCATCAAGCGCGCGCCGGTGGTGATCTCCGAGCAAAGCACGGTGCGCGGAGCCGCCGACCGGATGCTCGTCGAGGGCGTGGGGCGGCTCGTCGTGGTGAAGCCGGAGGATCCGACGCGCGTCGTCGGGATCATCACCCGGAGCGATCTCCTCGGCGCGCACCGCCGCCGCCTGGACGAGGCCTCACGGACGGACGCGCTCCTGTCGTTACGCAAAATGCCGAGCGTCTCCAGAATGCCCGGGATCCAGCGCTTGTGGAGCAAAAAGCCCCCGGAGCCCCCGGCTCCGTCGACCAGGCCGTGAGCTTTCGGCGCGAGGGCGCGCGAAATACCTCAATCTCGATCCCGCCACCCGAGCGGAATCCCGAACCGCGTCGCGATCCCCTCGACGCGGCCGCGCACCTCCTCGACGGGGACATGCATTCGAGACGCCGCCTTTCGTAGCCACGCCTCGTCGAGCGGCGCGCGCGGATCGAGGAAGGGATCCGTGCCGTCGAATTCCTCGCTGAGGATCCGGCGCTCCCAGCGGTCGATGCGGCTCGACAGCGCCCGGAGCGCCTGCCGCCGGATCGAGGGGTCCGGGTCGTCGAGGCATTGCATCAGCATGGCCTCGGTCGCCTCGCCCCCGATTCGCTCCAGCACTTCGACGGCGGCGCTGCGGACGGGGGTGTCGGGATTGTGGAGCGGACTTGCGAGGGCGCGGACGACGGCGGCTGCATGCAGGCTGGCGAGTGGCCTCGTCGTCGCCTCGCGCGGGATTTCATGCGGGCGCTCGAGGTTCTCGACGAGCGGCGGGATGGCCTCGTCCGCTTTCAGCCTGGCGAGCGCCATCGTGGCTGCGCGTCGCACCCCGGCGTGCGCGTCGTGCAGGAGCGCGACGAGGTTCGGAATGGAATCCTGGCCCCGGAGATAGGAGAGATCGGTCGCGGCCTCGATGCGCGCGTCGGCGTCGGGGGCCTTTAGCTGCTCCAGCGCGCGCTGGGTCGCCACGCGTTCGCCGCCCGGCAGCGGCGCGCGGCGTTGATAAGAAGCGCCGCAGCCGCCGCACGAGCCCTGGACGAAGGACTCGATGCCCGTCTCGTCCTCGCGATAAACCTTGTGTTTCTTCTTGATTTGCAAGGCGAGGCCGCAGCTCGCGCAGAGGTCCTCCTCGTACGCCCGTTCCCAGGAGAGGCCTGCATTCCGCAGCACCGCGGCGATGAACGCGTCCGGCGGCCGGTAACCGTGATCCGCGACGTAATGATGAATCATCACCGGCGCGACGAACCTCGTCCCATCTTCCCCGACCACGCGGATCGCGCCGTTCCCGATGATCGGTTTCTTGTGACCGAACGCGCAGGTATGATTGCGGCGCGAGAGCGCCGTCCGAGCGCGCGTCACGAGGACGGTGAGCCGGACGAGGAATGCGGTGGGCACGGGCCCTTCGGGGAACGGGTGCCCGGGATCGAGCCAGCCGATGTGGAAAGCGGGCGGCGACGGCCCGCCCGTGTCGTTTTCTGCGTCCTCCTCCGAATTGACGTACGGGCTCAGATCCGCGAACCAGGCCATGCAATCTCCAATGCGGGTTCCATCCAGGGAAGGCCCATTCGATCGTGTTTGCCTTTCGACAGGGAGCCTCCCGCTCCGACGAACCGAGGCTACACGGTCGGTCCCATCGTCTCAAGGATGGATGCTGCCCGATCGAGCCAAGGCGCCCCGCAACTTTCTTGGCGATGGATCACGCTTGCCTCCGGTCGTTCGCGTCCCATACCGTGCGCTCTTCCACGCACCGGAGGCATCATGCTCGCAGGACCGACCTCTCCCATTCGCCTGATGTCGCGGGCCATCGCCCGCACGTACAACATGCTGACGGTCGCATCGAAGGTGGACCTCGATCGGACGGCCGAGGATCGTGAGTTCTTCGCGGCGGAGGCGGCGAAGCTCTGGCCCCTCCGGCAGGCGCTCCCTGCGAAGCAACGTGAGATCGAGGATTTCGAGCTCGGCCCGGGGGACCAGAATCAATCGGCCGTCGTCCTCGGCGATCAGGTCCTCGATCGGGGCGTTCGCGCAGGCAACACGCGGACGAAGCTCGGGCTCAAAGGGAAGAGCGGCCTCGGCGCCGAGCACGCCTTCGGCAGTCGCGTCGACGACCTGATCGACGCGCCCCACCGAAACGAGCCTGCCCTCGTGCGCGAGGCGATCACCCGTATCGCGGACCTACCCGAGTACGAGGACAAGGCCAAGGTACAGAGCGACCTGATCGCCCGCGTGGAGTTGCAAGAGGGGCTCTTGAAGAAGCGTGACGAAGGGGACGCCGCGCTGTCGAAGCTGGAGAGCGAAGCGGTGAAGCTCGTGGTCGAGGCGGCCGACAAACTCGCGCAGACGAAGGCCGCGCTCGACGGTCGGTTCCCGCGGCAGCGTGGGTACGTGGCGTCCTTCTTCCTGGATGTGTCGCGCAAGCGGCGCGGCGGGCGCGAGGAGGACGACGGCGAAGGGAGCGGAGGCGCGCCTGTAGGCTGACGGCAGCGGTGCACCGGGCGCAAGGTGGCGCCGGTCGGCAGGCGGCGCGGATGCGCAGGGTGCAGGGTGGCGCCTGGGGGCCGGCGGGGGGTTGCGCCTGGGAGCGATGCGCCGCCGTGGGGGCGGGGGCGGAGGGGGGAAGGGGGCAGGGCGGCGCCTTTGGGCCGGCGGGAGGTTGCGCCCGGGGGCGAGGCGGCGCCGGTCGCGCGGCGGCAGCGTGCGGCAAGGAACCGAGCGTCAACCGGGGACCGGGGCGGTTTTGCGGCGATGACCGAAGTCGCTCCCGCTTCCGTGTCCGCTCCCGCTTCCGCCTCAGGGATCCGGCGCAGCCCTCGGGGAGTTCTCGACGCTTGGGGCGGTCGTGCTCGACGGCGCAGCTCTATCCCGCGCTAGGAATCTCGGGCGAGCCGGGCCAGGTGATGCCGACCTTCTGAAGCTTGCATTGAGCGTCAAGCAATCGCTCCGGGTCGGGCGGAGTGGGAAGCAGCGTCGCGAGCTCGTCGGGCAAAAGCTCCGTGGGGCCTTTCAGTGCCCGGTCGGTCACTGCGTCGACGAGATCGTGGATGGGTTCGGCTTTATCGAAGATGGCCTGATTCATGCGCGGAGCATTGTTTGGATCATACACCGGCAAAAGCCTTGTCCCGTTCCCGGTCCGGCCCCACGCGGCCAGCCTGCGGGCGCCGGGAGCCGTTGCATCGACGTCGAAGAACGTGCCCTCAACGCGCTCGGCGCCGAGCAGCCAGAAGCCGAGGCTCGCTCGCTTCTCCCCATGCGCTCCTACCTCGAGCAGGCCGACAGCGAGCTCGAACGCGGGAAAAAGCTCGGCGGGCAGCTCTGGCAGGGCAGCGCGCACGTCGTCGGGGCCGCCTTTGACCGCGTCGACCGAGAGGCCAAACTGCTCGAGCGGACCAAAGCCGAGCTCGTACGCGAGGCCGACGACGCCCGCCTCGGTCCACGCGACGACGTCATAGGAGCCGCAGCCATTCCCGTTGAAGAAGGCACCCCGCTTCAGGTCGCCTTTCCAACGCGGCACGACACAGGCGGTGAACGGGTGGCGCTCGAGCGGGTCGAGCTGCGAGAGGACAGCTTCCACGTAGGCGCGCAGCGCAACACGGACGAGGGGGTCTCGGTCGAAGAAGTAGAAGTAGTACGGATTGGAAGTCTGGGCTCGCTGAATCATCGTGGGAGAGGGCCAAACGGGTTTGGGACGTTCGGGCGGCGGATCGGGGAGCTTGGGCGAGCCGGGCCAGGTGATGCCGACCTCCTGAAGCCTGCGCTGGATGGCGAGCAGTTTCTTCGGGGTAGGCGGTTCGAGAACGAGCGTCGCGAGCTCCTCGGCGGTCAGCTCGGTGGGGCCACGCAGCCTCCGGTCGGTCACCGCGTCCACGATCGCGTGGAGGGGAGCGTCTTGCGGGCGTGCGTAGTCGACCACGATCTCCCCGGGGCGGGGATAACCGCCACAATCCAGCGGCAGCAGCCTTCCCCCTTTGAGCAAGCCCCACGCGGCCAGCCGGTCGGCGCCGCAGGCCAACGTCGGATCGTCGACGAGGAAGAGCGTACCTCCCACGCGGTCGCCGAAGAGCCAGAAGCCGACGCCCGCCAACTTCTCCCCATGCTCCGGCCCCACGTCGAGCATGCCGGTGGCGAGCACGAGGGCAGGCTCCAGCTCTTCGGGAAGGTCCGGTACAGCCGCGCGCACGTCGTCCGGGCCACCCGTCACCGCAGAAGCCGGGAGGTCGAGCTGCTCGATCGGGCCAAACCCCAGCTCGTACGCGAGACCGACGACGCCCACCTCGGTCCACGCCACGACTTCGTTGTTTCCGGATCCGTCGTAGTTGGCGATGCCACCCCGCTGGAGGTCGCCCGTCCACAGCGCGCCGTCGGCGGCCGGGAATGAGAGGCAATTCGGGAGTTGCGCGAAGTAGCCTTCGACGTAGGCACGCAGCGCAGCGCGCACAATGGCGTCTCGGTCGAAGACGAGGTCGCCGAAGTGCGTGGTGGTCCGTTCGATCATCGGCCTCGCCTACGCCACGCCGGTTTTGGCGTCAATATGCGCGCCGCCTGGGTCGCTTGCCGCGTCACGGGGTGTACGGCGGAACCTGGTTGACCCGATCCACCTCCTCCTTCGACGGGTACTTGTTCGATAGATAAATGTTGAGCTTCCGCGAGATGACCACCGCGTTTTTGTTCGAGTTCGTGCCCCACTTGCAGCCGCGCAGGTCCTTCGCGCGCACCTCGTGGTGCACCTGCGCCGCGTCTGGGTCGTCTTTAGGCCCATCTTTGAGCACGAGCGGTTCTGGGCACATGGGATTGCCGGGTCCGTTACACGGGTACTCGAACCCCACGAGATCGGAGTGAATCACGCCGCCGTGCGCCTTGCGGTTGACCTGGCGGATCCACTCCCACTGGGTGAGGGACGTGCCGTCGGCACCCACTTGACCGCTGGCGCAGTGGAAATCTCGCCCTACTTCGACCCTGGGCGGCTCGGGCAAATTGCGATACGGGCCATTGATCGCCGTCGGGACGCCGTTGACATCGATGAGCGACGTCTCCAGGGGCGCGTCCAGGTAGGTGATGTCGATCTTGATCGCGGGATCCGGACCGACCTGGAGCCACCAATCCTTCGTGCCCTCGACTTTCTGGCACTCGTAGCCCTTGTCATACGGCGCCGCTCCGAAGACCTCGGGGATCTTCTGGGCATCCGTGCACGCTTTCCCCTTCGGCGTCATCTGCGAGGGCTTGTAAAAGCAGCCGAACGTGGGAATGGGTCCCGCGGACATGTAACAAGCGCCCCCGAACGCAGCCTTGTACTTGTTCCGCAGGGCCGCGTTATCCTTAGGATTTCCGAGGAGCGGGATGCTGTAAGCCTTGCACGGCATAGGAGCCATGACATCGAAACATTCGATGGGTTCTCCGGGAGGAAACCTCGGAGGTCGGTCGCCCAGAGGGGGCTTCGTCATGATGGGCAACGGAGCTTCGGCGAGCGGATCCGGTGGATCAACCTCCGCACGCAGCGACTCTGCCTCGCGCGGCTCGCTCGACCCGCACGCGCCCGTCATCCCTGCCCCACCGAAGCCCAACACCAGCACGGCCAGCATTGCCGAGCGGCGTCTCGTCATTGCTAGCATGCAGGTTCGAATCGCAGGTTGAACGGCTCGGCGACAAGGGAAAACGAGCCAGGGGGCTCACCGCTCCCCGCTACGTCTTCGACGACCGCTTCCTCCGCGGCTGCGGCAGCGGCCCCGTCCCGCGCGCCCGCCGCTCGCTCCCCGGCGGCGGCGCGAACCCTGCGACTTCGAGCTCCCGCACCGTCACCGCGCGCGCGTCCGGCGGCGCCGCGAGCGCGGCCCGGAACAGGATCCCTTCGAGCTCCGCGTCGTTCCCCGGGAAATCGTGATCCACGAGCGCCGCGAGCGCGCGCGGATCGATCCCGAGCGGCGCCTGCCGCAGCCGCTTGCCGATGCGCGTCAGCGCCTCCAGCACGAGCAGCGACAGATCCTCGCCGCGCGACGAGAGCGCCGGCAGCGCCACCGACCGATCGCCGAGCCGATCCGCCAGCGCCTCCGAGAGCTTCCCGCTCGCCGCCAGCGAGTCCACCGTGCCCGGCAGCGCCACCACGAGCCCCACGTCCGAAGGCAGCCCCGACGCGATCCGCATCTGCACGAGCTCCGGCAGCACGTGCGCGTCGAGCAGCACGAGCGTCCCGCCCGCCGCCCGCGCGAGCGGCGACGACACCCGATCCTGCCACTTCGCCGGGTCGTGCTCGGCCGGGGTCGTCCCGTCCACGATCACCATCACGCCCTTCTTCCGCGCCGACGCGAGGTGCACGAGCGCCGCCCACGCCACCGCGTCGATCCCGGGCGACGTCAAGAGCGTGACCGGCACGTCCATCGCCGCGAGCTGCTCCAGCCGCTGCACCGCCGCCTGCGCCGCCGGGCTGTAGAGCGCGACCCGCGCCCGCTGCTCGAAGCTCTTCGCCACGGCCTCGAACTGACCCTCGATGCGACCGAGCTCCGTGGCGAGGCGCGCGCGCTCGGCCGCGTTCTTCTCGAGGTCGTCCCGCGCCACGAGCTCACGCTCGCGGGAGCGCGACAGCATCGACGAGACGCCGAGCACCGCGGCCAGTCGATCCGAGAGCTGCCGCAGCGCCCGCACGTCCGCGAGCGCCTTCGGCGCGACCCGCGCCCCCGCGGGCACCGTGAGCGCCCCGATCGGGCCGTCCTCGTCGCGCACCACGCTCACGGCCGAGAGGTGGTTGTCCTCCATCCACGCGATGAGCGGCCGCACCTCGGGCTTTCGCACCGACACCGCGTGCATCACCTCGATCCGCAGGATCCGCTCGTGCTCCGCGTCCGCGAGCGCGACGAGCCGCGGCGGCATCTCGGCCTTCTTCGTGTGCAAGAAACCCGCGCGATCCACGCTCACCTGCTCGGCCGGGAAGAACCGATAGAGCGCAGGCGGTTCGCCGTCCTGCCCGAGCGCGCCGCGCAGCTCGAAGAGCGCAGAGCGGAGCGCCTCCTCCGGATCGGGCGTCATCGCCGCGCGCGTCGCGGCTTGCAGCGCTGGCAAGAGCCGCCCGCTCCCGGGCCCCGCACGACGCGCGATCCGCTGCGCGACGAGCGCCGCGATCGCGGCCGCCCCCGCCGCCCCGAACGCGATCGGGCCCGCGACGGCCGGCCGCACGTGCGCCGCATAGACCGCGCCGAGCGCGATCGGCGCGACGAGCCCCGTCGTCGCGAGCGTGAGCCGGAGGGCCGCGAGCACCGTCTCGGGCTCGCGGCTCGCCGCCGCGAACGCCGCGCCGAGCGACGCGAGCACCACCGCGATCGGCAAGACCCGCTCGGGCGGGAGGACCCGCGCGGCCGCCGCGAGGATCCCCACGGCGAGCGCGATCGAGCCGAGCCAGAGCGCCGCCTGCGCCCGCTCGGCCACGCCGATCTCGGCGCGCCGGCTGGCCGCGAGCCGCGCCGCCGCGAAGAGCTGGACGGCGAGCGAGCCGATCGACGCGGCCACGGTCGCGTAATCGATGAGCAGCGGATCGAGCCCCTCGGTGCGCTCGGGAAACATCGAGGCCGCGCCGGGCAGCGCTGCCGCGACCACCCAGAAGAGCGCGGCGAACGCGGCGGCGTCGAGCCTGCGCGCCGACGGGCTCGGCTCCGCGAGGCCGCCGAGCGGCTTGATCCGCGCGATGGCCCAAAGCGAGCCGAGGGCCGCGAGCGCGACGCCGAGGTTCTCGCCTGCCACGAAGCCCGGCGTGATCGCCCCGCACCGCGACGCGGCGAAGAGCGAGGCGCCGGCGATCGTGAGCCGCGCGGCCGCGCGCGCGCCCGGATCGAGGGTGTCGTCGCCGCGCCTGTCCTCCGCGGTCAGCCTCCAGCCGACCACGCACGCGAGCGGCAAGAGCAGGGCGATCCACGCGCTCGCGTCCCCGCCCGTCGCCCAGAGCCCCGCGACCGCGGCATACGCCACGGCGAGGGCCGCGATCCAGAGCGAGCGGGTGTGCCAGGGCATCGCCCGGCAGGGTAGCGGAAGGGGGGCCGCTGGGCCAAAGGGCGGCCCGCTTCGTTCAGCCGAGGGGCTTGCCGCCCGTGACCCCGAGCACCTCGCCGTTCACGTAGCTCGACTCGTTCGACGCCAGGAACACGAAGGCCGGCGCGAGCTCTGCCGGCTGCGCGGGCCGCTCCATGGGGCTGTTCTTCCCGAAGCTCGCGTTCTTGTTCGCCGGGAAGGACTGCACGACGAGCGGCGTCCACACCGGCCCCGGCGCGACGGTGTTCACCCGGATCCCTCGCTCGATCAGCGACTGCGCGAGGCCCTTGCTGAACGTGACGATCGCGCCCTTCGTGGCCGCGTAATCGAGGATCTCCGCGCTCGGCTGGTAGGCCTGGATCGAGGCGGTGTTGATGATGACGCTCCCCGGCTTCATGTGCGGCAGCGCGTGCCGGACGAGGTGGAACATCGCGAGGATGTTCACCTGGAAGGTGTGCTCGACGCGCGCGGCGTCGATCTCCTCGAATCTCTCGACGGCCTTGCCCTGCTCGGCCGCGTTGTTCACGAGGATGTCGATCCGGCCGAACGCCTTCACCGCGTCCTCCACGAGCTTCTTGCACGCCGCGTCGGACGCGAGATCGCCGGGGAAGAGGGAGGCTTTCCGGCCGGCCTCCTCCACGAGGCGCTTCGTCTCGTTCGCGTCGTCGTGCTCGTTCAGGTACGCGACGCCCACGTCCGCGCCCTCGCGCGCGTAGGCGAGCGCGACGGCGCGCCCGATGCCGCTGTCAGCGCCGGTGATCAGCGCGATGCGGTCCTTCAGCCGGCCGAGCCCTCGGTACGACGTCTCCCCGTGGTCCGCCCGAGGCTGCATGCCCGACGCGGCGCCCGGGGGCTCCTGCTCCTGCGCCGGGAACGGGGGCTTCTGCCCGAGGTCCTTGGGATCCTTCCTCGCGGCCTGCGTCATGGCTCCTCCCGGGCGATCACCTTGGGTCCGGAAGGGCCCACCGGAAGCATGCGCGCCGGATGGGCTCGCCGGTCGCGCTGTTCCTTCATTTCAGGGTGACCAGCACCGAGAACGGGCCCGCGGCGCTATTCGCGTTGGTATCGACGAACAGGATCGTGGGCGTCACGCCGCCGGGGAGGCGAATGACCTCATTGCCCTTCTCCGGCGCGTCGACACACCCCTCCTGCGCGAGCTGCGTCATCTCGTTCTCGCAATCGGTGCGCGCGTAGAGCACGGCGTCGAACATGGCGTCGAGCTTCACCTCGATCTCCTTCGCGAGCGGCGCCTTGATCGAATAGATCGTCTGTCGCCCTTGCCCCGCGCAAGCGTTCGTGGCGCACGCCCCGCATTTCGCGTCGTTGTCCATGCCGGCCTTGTTCGCGCCGAGCAACCTGGCGGAGCTGCCGATCGCCGTGCCGAGCACGATGGGCAAGAGCCCCGCGCAGCTCGCGCCCGGGAAGAAGCTCACGGTCAGGTGGTAAGGGCCTCGGTCCTCCGGCGCGCGGCCGTCGACGAAGAGGTAGATCCGCTCGCCCGCCGTGACCGGGAAGGAAAGCAGCTCGCCGCCGTGCGTGTCCGCGACCTGGTCGTGGCAAAGCACGACCCCATCGGGGTTGGAGCAGCTCGTCCGGCGCGCGTAGAGCACGCTGTCGAAGCTCGTCGCCGTGGCCGGCAAGCTCGCCGTGAGATACCCGTTCTGCTCCGCGTCGAAGACGTAGACGTGCTCGGGGCCGCTCGACGAGGTGCACCCCGTGAACGGCCCGCTCTCGATCCGGCCGGGCGCCTCGGTCGTGTCGGCGTCGATCTCCACGGTGCCGAAGTCGACGAAGACGAGCGGGATCGCGTCGTCGCAGCCGAGCCCCTGCGGAGGCGCTCCCCCGGGACCGCCGTCCGCGTCGCCGCCGTCGCCGCCGCTGCCACTTCCCGCGCCCGCGGTGACGCCGATGTCCTCGATGCCCACCACGAGCCCGCAGGCAGAGAGGCCCGTGATCGCGGCGGCGAGCGCCCCGAGCGCCTCGACGACACGAAGACAGCGTGGCCGTGCCCAGCGTCTCATCAGAACTCCCCTCGCACGATGCCCCCCACGATCCCCGGCCCCGCGGACGGCAGGATCTGGAGCCGCCCGGACGCCGCGGGCCGCTTGCCCGGCGCGCTCACGAGCCAGACGATCGCGCCCGCGGCGAGCGCCGCTCCTCCCACGACGAACCCCGCCGTCGAAGCCGCCGCGAACCGCGACGCCTCGGCCCCCTTGTCGGCCACGGCCTGCGTGCACCCCGACAACCCCGCGGGCGCGCTGCATTGCCTGGGCGCCATGTCCAAGGCCTCCTGCCATTTCGTGAAGGCGAGACCGCCGCACGCGCCGCCGACCGAAAACCCCGCGAGGGCCACGCCCCCGAGCGCGAGCGCCACGGCGGGCGGAGGGCCCATGCCTCGCCTCCCGTCCTGCCCGCGTGGCACGTCGCGCCCGCGCGGCGCCCACGCGGCGGGCGCGGGGATCGCCACGAGGATCGTCTCGCCGTTTTTCGACACGTTCACGATGCCCTCCCAGGCCTGCTGATCGGGCCTGAACGCGCGGATCGTGTGCCTCCCGAGGTCCACCGGCATCGGCGTGCCCCAGAGCGCCTCGCCGATTGGCACCCCGTCGCGCGTGATCGTGAGGCCCGTCCGGTCTGCGACGGACGACGGCACCATCAGCACGAGCTTCGGCAGCTCGGCTTCGAGGGCCTCCGCGCGGGCGCGCGCCTCGGCCTCGCGCGCCCTGTTTTTCCCGGACACCTTGTCGGCCTCGGCCACCGCGACGTAGAGCGCCCACGCGCTCGCGGGTCGGTCCGTCTTCTCGTAACACCGGGCGAGCTCGAGCTTCGTCCCGTTCGCCGGATCCAGCCGATCGCTCTCCTCGTACATCTCGCAAGCGCGCGCGTGGTAGCCCTCCAGCGCGAGCGCGTACGCGTCCTGGTAGAGCTTCTCCGCGGCCGCGCGGACATCGGGCGGCCCTTCGGCGGACGCGGGGCGCGCGGGCGCCACGGCGAGCGCTGCTCCCACGAGGAGGCGAGCGACGCGGACCATGCATCTGCGTCCCCCGCCGCGGGGGCGCTGTCCTTCGAGAATCACGCGAGCCAGTCGGACCATTCTAGACAAGCCCCCGGGCGCCATCGCGCAGGCCGTCCTCGCGCAGGTGAGACGGGTCAATAGCGCGGAGGAGGTCGCAGTGTCGAGCGATTCTGTGGTAAAACCGTCCGCCCTGTGGTCGCCGGCTGCGCCGACCCCGACGAAATCGGAGCGACGCCGACGGACGCGGCCGTTGTTGCAATCGGGATCGCTTGTTCCTGAGGTTTCTCCGCTGAAGACGCATTCATGGTCGCAAGGGTCGCGGTGAGGGGAGGGAGGAGGAAAGACGAGGCGGCGGGGACCGGTGACCCGGACGCATGCGCTTTGGGCTGGATCGTATAAAGGAGCCCCCCGAGCGACGCGCTCAGCGCGAGGACGATCCCGGCCGCCGCGAAATGCCGCACCGTCGCGCGCCGGGGCTTTGCGGCGTGCGTCTCTGTGGATACGTTTCCCGACGACGCGAGCGTCGTGCCCCCGGCCGGAAACGTCGTCCCCATGCCCGCGCTCGTCCAGGGCAGAGGCGTGCGGGCGAGGTCGAGGGCCGGATCGGGCTCCGGGGGCGGCTCGGCCGGCGCCGCGCGCGCGAGCGCCTCGATTGCGTTGGCGGCGGTCGAAATCGCTGCCAGTTTCGTCGCCATGGCGTGCACGCGCTCGATACGCGCGACGAGCGCTGCGGGCGGCTCCGGCTCGGGACGCGCGAGCGGCGCGAGATCACGCGCCAGCGCGACCACGTCCGGGTAACGCATCGCGCGGTCCTTCTCCAGGCAACGCAGGACCACCGCGTCGAGCGCGTCTGGCAGGTCTTTGCGCAGCGTGGACGGCGCGGGCGGCTTCTTGTTCGCGAGCTGGGCGAGGATCTGCAGCACGTTGCTGCCCGCGAAAGGACACTCCCCCGTGACGAGCTGGAAGAGGATGACCCCCATCGCCCAGATGTCGCTGCGCCCGTCGATGTCACGGGCGGCGTTGATCTGCTCGGGCGACATGTACAGAGGCGAGCCGACGATCGCGCCGGTGCTCGTGCGTGTCGGGCCCTCGTCGCGGAGGAGCTTCGACACACCGAAATCGAGCACCTTCACGCAGGGCGAGCCGTCGTGGGCCTGGGTCAGGAAGAGGTTGTCGGGCTTGAGATCGCGGTGCACGATGCCGAGCGCGTGGGCCTCGGCGAGCGCCTCGCACGCATGGAGCGCGTAGATCGCCGCCTCCTCCACGGGGAGCGGACCGCGCTGGGCGAGCCGCGAAAGCAGCGTTTGCCCTTCGAGGTACTCCATCACCATGAAGGGCGCGTCGTTCGGCAGGCGTCCGACGTCGTAGACGCGCGCGACGTGCGCGCTCCGGAGCTCGGAGAGAGCCCTCGCCTCGCGCAGGAAGCGCTCGATGCAGAGAGGCGAGGCGACCACGTGGGGCAGCATCACCTTGATGGCGCGGCGGGTGCGGAGCTCGAGGTGCGTCGCCGCGACGACCACGCCCATCCCGCCGGAGCCGAGGAGGCGATCGACGCGGTATTTGTCCGCGATCACGTCCCCCATTGCGACCGGCAAACTCATGGCGCGCTCGCCCCCCTGCGTCGACGCGGTGCCTTGGTCGATTTCGCCCCGTCCGGCCCCACCCGTCGACGCCAAATCGAGATTCAGTATGGCATGATCTCCCGATTCTTCAAAATCGTATCGTCGGAAACATGCGCCCGCAATCGACCGAGACAGACCCTCGCGGCCAAAGCGCGCCGTGGACGGCAGAGCGTCCGTCCCAGTTCAGCGCCGGAGCGGCTTGTCTGCCCCGCGCGACACCGAGAGCGCGTCCCGGAGCGACCGCGTCATCGCCGCGCCCGCGAGGTCCGCGCCGCTCTGCACGAGCTCCCTCGCGAGCGCCGGCCGCACGCCCGTCACCATCGGCCGCGCGCCGAGCAGCCGCACGGCGCTGAGCAGGCGCACGAGCTGCGACAGCCCCGCCCCCTCCGTCGCCGTCGCGCCCGTCAGATCGAACACGACCACCTTCGCGCCGCGCTCCACCAGACCTGGCAAGAGCCGCCGCTCGAGCTCCGCGCTCCGCGCCTCGGTCAACGCCGCCACGATCGGCACCGCGACCACCCCTTCGGCGACGTCGAGCAGCGGCGCCGACAGCTCCAGGATTTCGCGCTGCTGCGCCTCGATCAGCGCCTCGTGCTCCCGCCGCTCGGTCACATCGACCTGGTGAACGACCACCACGTGCTTGCCGCTCGCCGGATCCGTCGCGCGCCGCGCCTCCACGGCGTGCCACCGCGGCCCCTCGTTCGTGAGCGCGACGAGCTCCTCGTGCACCACCTCGTTCGTTTCTGCCGACCGGAGGAGGCGCCCCGCCGCGCCCGCGTCCTCGAACCACGCCGAGGGCACGCTCGCGGCGCCGAACGCGCGCTCGGCGGCCGGGTTCATCACGAGCACCGCGCCCTCGGGGGTCACGAGCGCGACCATTGCCGAGACGTGCCGCAGCGCCTCGAGGCCACGCAGCCCTCGCAGGTCCACCTCTTTGGTCTGCTGGTGGGCCTCGTTGAGGAGCAACATCCGCCCCTCGTCGTCCTCGATCCCCGAGAGGACGCAGCGCACCTGCACGGGCTCTCCGCGCGGATAAAACGTCCAGTGCTCCTCGATGTGTGCGCCCTTGTCCTCACGGAACTTGCGGAGATAGCCGTCGATGCGGGTGCGCGTCGCGGTGGACTCGCCCGACGCGAAGTTCCGCGCGAAGAGCTCCTCGCGGCTCGGCGAGCGCCAGAGCCCGAGTGCGGCGTCGTTCGCCCACACGAGGCGACCCCGATCCGCATCGAAGACCCAGACCGGAAAGTGCAGCCGCTCCACGCCACGCAGGCGCTCCGCGAGGGACGTTTCAGGCATACGTCTCTCGCGAGAATACCTCCGATCGGGCCGGGCAGGGGAGACGCTTGGGCCCTGCTCCGCGCGAGGCGGGCAATGAGCCAGTCGGCTGCGTCATGCGAATGAGAGCGCGTCCCGGAGCGACCGCATTACGGTCGCGCCCGCGAGCTCCGCGCCGCTTTGCACGAGCTCTCTCGCGAGGGCCGGCCGCACGCCCGTCACCATCGGCCGCGCGCCGAGCAGACGCACGGCGCTGAGCAGGCGCACGAGCTGCGAGAGCCCGGCGCCGTCCGTCGCTGTCGCGCCCGTCAGATCGAAGACGACCACCTTCGCGCCGCGCTCCACCAGGCCGGGCAGGAGCCGCCGCTCGAGCTCTGCGCTCCGCGCCTCGGTCAACGCCGCCACGATCGGCACCGCGACCACCCCTTTTGCGACGTCGAGCAGCGGCGCCGACAGCTCCAGGATCTCGCGCTGCTGCGCCTCGATCAGCGCCTCGCGCTCCCGCCGCTCCGTCACGTCCACCTGGTGCACGACGATCGCGTGTTTCCCGGTCGCCGGATCACTCGTCCTTCGCGCCTCCACGGCGTGCCAGCGTGGACCGTCGCTCGTGAGCGCGACGAGCTCCTCGTGCAGGACCTCCTGCGTCGCGGCGACCTGGAGGAGCCGCGCCACCGCGCCTTCGTCCTCGAACCAGGCCGAAGGCGCGCTCGAGCCGCCGAAGGCGCGCTCGGCGGCCGGGTTCCTCACGAGCACGTCGCCTTCCACGGAGAGGAGCGCGACCATCGCGGAGACGTGCCGCAGCGCCTCGTCGCAGCGCAGGAGCCTCGGGTCCTGCTCGTCGGTCCGCACGTGGCCTTCGATGAGCTGGGCGAGGCGCCCGTCGTCGAGCTCGACGGCGGACATGAAGCACCGCAGGTGCAGGGGTTCTCCGCGTGGATAGAACGTGAAGGTGTGCTCGACGTACGCGTCGCGGTCCTCGCGGAGCTTTTGGAGGATGCTCTCGTTGCGCGTGCGGGTCGCCGCGGAGGCGTCCGAGTAGTCCCGCGAGAGGAACTCTTCGAGGCTCGGCGAGCGCCAGATCGCGAGCGCGGCGGCGTTCCCCCAGGCCATGCGGCCCCGCTCCGCATCGAAGACCCAGACCGGCAGACAGAGCCGCTCGAGGCCACGCAGGCGCTCCGCGAGGGACGTTCCAGGCATACGTCCCTGACGATATACCTCCGATCGGGGCCGGCTGTGGAGACGCTTTGGGCCTACTGCGCGCGGGCGGGCGATAACCCAGTTTGCTGCGTCACGAGAATACGTCGCTCGTGGTCTTCGCTCCAAGCACGTTCTCGACCCACCGATCGAGGGTATCGGAGTCCATGCAGGCCTCGATGCGGGCGCGCTCGTCCTCCGCGAGCGAGATCCCTGCGCGCGCGAGGAGCCGGAGCAGGGCGTCGCGTTTGCCTTCGAGCTTGCCTTCGAGCTTGCCCTCGAGCTTGCCCTCGAGCTTGCCCTCGAGCTTGCCCTCGAGCTTGCCCTTGAGCTCACCCTCGTGCATGCCGCGGTCGAAGATCTGCTGTGCGAACGGGGGGAACGTGGCTTTTCCTTCGCTCTGCCGTTGCATGATCAGCGCCTCCAGGGCCCTCCGCATGGGCTCGCGTAACGCATTGTAAACGATCTGAAAGTACACTGCAGCGTGTTCCCGGTCGAACCGTCCGAGCGCGCCGAGCGCCGTCAGCGCCACGTCGAGCCCGTTCGGGCCGTTGCCGTGTGCTGCCGCCGACAGGATGGAAAGCTCCGTCTCCTGCTCCGCCAGGGCTGGATCCGTCACTTCGGGCACGCTGGCCGGGCCGAGCACGAGCGGATCGATACGCCCGCGGCCGAGGCCGAGATCGATCGTCTCCGCGGCCCAGGCCGCCACGTCGGCGTCTGGCGCGACGACGAGCACGAGGGTCGGGCATTCCTTCTGCGCCCGCACGACCACGGCGTACACCGGCCACGCGTACTTCTTGCGCGCGTCCTTGTCGCGCTGGACTTCGAGGACGATCGCGAACACCAGCGCGCCATGCTCATTGCGCAGCTCGAGCACGAGATCCGCGCGGAACTCCACCGGCACGAGCTGATCGAGCGCGGTCTCGACCGCCGTGACCGTGGCGTAGGGCGGGAGGTCCATGCGGAAGAGCAGCTCGACGAGGTGCGGCGCGAGGGCCGGGTTCTCGCGGAACATGTCGACGAGACCGTTGTGCTCGAGCGTCGGCATCGAGCCACCCTAGCGCGGGGGACGCTCCGCGGGCAAACCTGTGAGCTCAGCGGTCTCCAGGAAGCGACCAGTTCACCAGCGAAAGCGCCGTCGAAGGTGCTCCATCTGGGCCTGCATTTGCTCCTCCCACCCCTCGGGCAGATCAACCACGAGCCCCAGATTGATCGTGGTTCCTGGTGGTAGGTTGTTATGCCCTTCGAAGTGCTCCCGCACCGTTGTCGCGATCCGCTGGTTCCATTCCTCGATCCGGTCGATGAGCCTGTGACCTGCGAGCTGCGCGAGCTGGAGGGTTGGACGGAAGGCTTCGTCTGTCTGTACCCGCCGCCATCGCAGCGTCCATGAGATCATTTCGCGGTAGACCTGGCCGATTCTGTTTGCCACGTAGACCAGTTTGTATGCGTCGCCTGGCTGCCCTGGCGGCCCCATTGCATCCGCCAGACCTGTGTTCACCAGGCTCTTGAGGATGTCTATGTTGCGAATGCTGGCTGCAAATTGTGTGCTCATCCAGGAGATCGCGGCCTTGGGGTCCAAATTGTCGGGAGGGCCGAAAGAGACACCGAAGTGCAGGTCTCGCCGCTCTGCCGATGAAGCCGCCAGCTCGTCGGAGAGCAGTTGGCTGAAGAGCTTGATTTCCCAGTTCTCAGATCTCTCATCGGCAATCCGCTGGGCGAGCTCCGACGCGCCAGGAATCCTGTTCCGTACCACGCGCCGGGGGTCTGCCACGTCCACGCTCCCTCGCTCCGAGGGTGGGAGGATGGCCACGAGCAGCTCGGTCAATTCTCTGTGCGAGCCATCCCCGTTTTCGTAGATGATCAGGCTCACCCCGGCGCTCTCGAGGCGCTTGCGTTTATATGCCCGGACGCTGGAGGCCGGGACGATCGCAAAGTGACGCGGCGGCTGATCCCCCGACAGCGCGCGCACGCGCGCTAGCAATTGATCGAAATCGTCATCCGTGAGCCCATACCCCACGAAGAGCAGCGTCCGCCCGTGGAAGAGCGCGGAGAAGGCGGTTTGCATCTGCGGGTCCGCGTACATCGCGCGGTCGTAGTCGGCGCGCGTAAAGACCCAGGTGTTCCGCTCATGGAGGGTGCCGTGGAGCTTCAGGAGAAACCCGCGCCGCTGGGCGACGTCCAGCGTTGCCTTGGAGAACGTCGGCCACTGCCCGGCCAGGGCGCGTTCGAGGATGCGGTCGACGTTCGTCGTGAGCACGGCGCGCAGGTTCGCAGACAAGGCAGCGATGGCCTTCGCCGCGGGAGGAACCGGCAAGGCGCTGTCGTCGAGCTGTCGCTCGATGAAGCTGCAAAACTCGGGGCCGCCCATGGCATCCTTCAATGCCGACAGAGCATCGATGAACTGGAGCGACGCCACGAGCTCGTCGACTTCAAGCAGCAGATGTTCGGCCACTCCACGAGCCCGCGCATGAGCGACGAGCCGCTTCACGAGCTCGGCCCAGGATGGCAGGCCGGCTCCCGCTGAAATGCCTGCCCCCGCGAAGATGACGAGGTCGCCCCGCGCGTAAGCCTGCTGGAGTTCGGTGAGCGATGGGTGCACGAAGCGAAACGTTTCACAGGAGGCACGAGAACCGCAAGCCACGCCTCTCCTTTCGTCTCCTTCGTCGTTGGCGCATCGCCCAAGACCCCCCGGACGGTGGTCCCCGCGCTTGGCGCATCGCCAAAGGAGCACCCGGATCTGGGGTCCCCGCGTTCGGCGCACCGCCAAGGAGCCCCCGGACCGCTCGGACCTGTCGTCGGCGCACCGCCAAGGAGCCCTCGGACCGCTCGGACCTGTCGTCGGCGCACCGCCAAGGAGCCCCCGGACCGCTCGGACCTGTCGTCGGCGCACCGCCAAGGAGCACCCGGACCACGCGGACCTGTCGTCGGCGCACCGCCAAGGAGCACCCGGGCCGTCCGGACCAAGCTTTGGCGCATCGCCAAAGCTCACCCGACCCGTTTCGACCGTCCTTCGGCGCTCCGCCGACCCTCGGGAGCCCCCGTCAGGTCCCTCCACCCTCGCCCGCCGCGCCCCCCGTCGGCATCTGCGCCGAGATCCAATCTCGCACGCACGCGAGCTCGTCCGGCGTCAGCGTCGGCTTTCCGATCGGCATCGGCGACCCGCAGCTCGGCAGCGGCTGCAATTTCTCGTAAAGCAAGCTCGACTCCGGGACCATCGGGTCCACCAGGATCCCCGGGCAATCGCGCCCCATCTTGTCGACGAGCCGTCCCACCACGCCCGGCGCGATCAGATCGAGACCTGCCGCCGGCTCGGCGCCCTCGTGGCAAATCGTCCCGCCGCAGCTCTTCGGAAAGAGCTCGTTCACGATGTCCGGGCACGTGAAGCCGCCGCCGTCGAGGAACCGGTCGGGGTCCTCCAGCCGGCCAGGACAACCCGCGGCGAGCAGCGTGAGCACGAGCGGCAAGAACGCGGAGGCGAGCGCGCGCCGGAGGGCACGTTGGTCACGGGGCATAATCGATCCCAAGCTTCACGCTGCCAAATTGATCGAGCGCCCCGCCGGCCACGTAGGCGTCGCCCGGCACAGGCACGAACGTCGAGAAAAACCGCGTATACCCGAACGAGAGCGACATCTCCGCCCCTTTCGTCAGGGCGAATGCGACGCCGAGATCCGCGTCGATACCGCCGATCGTCGCGTCACGGAACCGCGCGTAGAGCGCGCCGCCCTCGACGGGCTCCAGGTACGAAAACGCCGCCATTAGCGTGAGCGGCCGCGCGAGCGGGATTCGCCCGTCGAGGCCCACGCGGACGAGCCTGTAACTCACCGTCGGGATCTCCGCCGCGAGCGGCCCCGTCTCCTGGAACGAGAAATCGAGCCAGCCATACCCCACGACCGGTGCGACCACCGGCGCGCGCTCCCCGCGCCCAAGCCGGATCGGCACACGGAGCCCCACGTTTCCGCGATCCCAGCTCGTCTCGATGTCGCGCCCCTCGGTCACGGCGGACGTGAGGCGCGGCGCGAACGTGTATTCCCCGGTGATCCCGACGTCCGCGAGCACGGGCACGCCCGTCCACCGGAGCGGCTGGAATTCGCCGCCGAGGGAGAGCATCGGCACCCCGACGACGTCGTAGGGACGGAGGTTCGTGGCGATCTTGAGCGGATCCGAGTACGCGAACCAGCGCGCCGCGACCTCGACGCCGAGGTGCAGACGGCCCCCGACCGGCGAGGCGGAGGCGGGCGCGGGCGCCGGAGCGGCCGCGGCGGCACAAGCGGTGGTGGCCGCGATCGCGATCACGAGCATCCCGGCAGCGCAGCGGTTTCCCCTTCTGGGCACGGCCCGCAGGGTAGCGATCTCTCCCTGGTCGTCGAGCCGAAGCACGCGTACGGCATCAGGAAAAGGTCGACGCCTGGCCGACCTTCTTCTAGGCTCGGGAGACCGCGGTCAAGCCCCCGCGGATCCTTCCTCATGACCCACGCTGTGCGCTTGCCCTGGCTTCTCGGTGGCGCCCTCGCCCTCTCCGCGGCGGCGTCCCTCGCGGCTTGCTCGGGTCACATCGGCGATCCGCCAGGCGAAGACACCGGAGAGGCTCCTGCCCTCCAGTGCATCGGTACGATCCCCGGCAAATCGCCCATCCGGCGCATGACCCGGTTCGAGTACAACAACACCGTCCGTGACCTGCTCGGCGACGACACCCGGCCTGCTTCGGGCTTCGTGCCCGAAGAGGAGGCCATGGGCTTCGACAACCAGGCGACGGCCCTCGGCGTCACCCAGATCCTCGCCGAGCAGTACATGGTCGCGGCCGAGCAGATCGCCGCCCGCGCGGTGAAAGATCTCGGCGCCCTGCTCCCTTGTGATCCGGCGACGTCCGGAGAGCAGGCGTGCGCCACCACGTTCATTCAGACCTTCGGCCGCCGCGCGTATCGCCGCCCCCTCACCGACGACGAGGTCTCGCGCCTCCAGGACGTCTTCACGTGGGGCCTCGGCGACGAGGGTTTTCCCAAGGGCATCGAGCTCGTCCTCCAGGTGATGCTCCAGTCCCCGCACTTCCTCTACCGCGTCGAGTTCGGCATGCCCGACCCCGTCGAGGCCGACGTCGTGCCCCTCTCGCACCACGAGATCGCCTCGCGCCTCTCGTACATGCTCTGGGGCACCATGCCCGACGACGCTCTCTTCGCCGCCGCGGACGAGGGGCGCTTCAGCACGAAGGAAGCGATCGCCGAGGAAGCGCGCCGCATGCTCGACGATCCGCGGGCGCGCGAGGCCGTGGGCAACTTCAACGCCCAGTGGCTCGGCCTCTCCCACCTCGACAACATCAAGAAAGACAGCTCGACGTACCCCAAGTACTACGAGGGCGTCCGCCCGCTCTGGCGGGCCGAGACCCTCGCCTTCCTCGAAGACGTCATCTTCGAGGGAGAGGGCGACATCGGCAGCGTCTTCACGGCGAACTACTCGATGCTGAACGCCGAGCTCGCCTCGTTCTACGGCGTCTCCGGCGGCCCGGCCACGCAGAGCTTCGAGCGCGTCGAGCTCGATCCGACGAAGAGCTCGGGCATCCTCACGCACGCGAGCGTCCTCGCCGCGACGGGCAAGCCGAACCAGACTTCGCCCGTGCACCGCGGCAAGTTCGTCCGCGAGCGCCTGCTCTGCCAGATCCTCCCTCCGCCGCCGAACAACGCCGCCTTCAACGCGCCCGATGTCCGGCCCGACGCCACGACGCGCGAGCGCTTCGCCGAGCACTCGGAGAACCCGGCCTGCGCGGGCTGCCACGTGAAGATGGATCCCGTCGGCTTCGGCTTCGAGCACTACGACGGCATCGGCCTCTACCGCGACACCGACCAGGGTTTGCCCGTCGACGACTCCGGCGAGCTCGTCGACACCCGTGGCATCGACGGCCCCTTCGAGGGCGTCGTCGAGCTCGGCCAGCGCCTCGCGCAGAGCGAGGAGGCGCGCCAGTGCGTCGCCACGCAGTGGTTCCGCTTCGCCTACGGCCGCGTCGAGGGCGAGGACGATCGTTGTTCGATGAGCGAGATCCAGCAGGCCTTCGCGGCGAGCGGCTTCAACGTCAAGGAGCTGCTCGTCGCCCTCACCCAGACCGACGCGTTCCGGTACCGCCGGGCCGTCGTGACGCAGGCACCATGAAACAGAGGACCCTGAGCCGTCGCACGCTCCTCCGCGGCCTCGGCGGCGTGGCCGTTGGCCTGCCGTTCCTCGGGGCCATGGCCGACTCGGCCCGCGCCACCGCCTTCCCCAAGCGGTTCGTCGTCTTCTTCACGGGCCTCGGCACGGTCAAACCCGCCTGGGTCCCCACGGGCACCGAGACCGACTTCTCGTTCGGCCCCATCCTCGCCCCGCTCGAGCCCTTCAAGAAGAAGGCGATCTTCCTCGAAGGCGTCGACTACGAGTCCGCCTACCACGGCCCCGGCGATCCGCACCAGCAGGGCATCGGCCAGGCGCTCACGGGCACCGAGCTCCAGGAAGGCTCGCTCTTCCCGTACGCGTGTAACCCCGGCAAGATGGTCGGCTGGGGCGGCGGCATCTCGCTCGATCAGTTCCTCGCGGACCAGATCGGCCAGACCACGCGCTTCCCCTCGCTCGAGTTCGGCGTGCAGGTCCAGTACGCCAACGTCTCGGCCCGCATCTCCTACCGCGGCCCCGGACAACCCGTCCCGCCCGAGGACGACCCGTACCAGGCCTACACGCGTATCTTTTCGGATCTCGGCACCGACCCGGAGGCCCTCGCGCGCCTGCGTGCCCAGAGGAAGACCGTGCTCGACGCCGTGAGCGGCGACTACAAGCACCTCTCCACGCGCCTCGGCATGAGCGATCGCATGAAGGTCGACGCGCACCTGGAGGCGGTCCGCGAGATCGAAAAGCGCCTCGACGCGCCGGGCGTCATTGGCGGCTCCTGCAACCCGCCCGTCCTCGGCGCGCCGGTCGAGCCGCTCGAGAACGACAACTACCCCGAGATCGCCAAGACCCAGCTCGACCTGCTCGCGATGTCGCTCATCTGCGACCTCACGCGCGTCGCGAGCATCCAGTGGACCACGGTCCAGACGGGCAAGGTCTTCACGTGGCTCGGCCTCGACGAGCCGCACCACACGCTCTCGCATTCGAGCGACGCGGACGTGAAGCGCCAGCAGGCGCTCATCGACATCGGCAACTGGCACGCGCAGCAGCTCGCGTACCTCTGCCAGAAGCTCGACAGCGTCCCCGAGGGCGACGGCACGGTCCTCGACAACACCGTGATCCTCTGGTGCAGCGACATCGCGCAGGGCAACACCCACGCGCGCCGCGACGTCCCGCTCCTCGTCATGGGCGGCGCGGGCGGCGCGCTGAATACCGGGCGATACCTCAAGTATTCCGGCGCCTACCACAACGATCTGCTGATCGCGATCTCCCACGCCATGGGCGTGCCCGTCGCGACGTTCGGCAATCCGGCCTATTGCAATGGGCCGCTGTCGGGGTTGCTCGTCTAGCAGACGCTCAAGCGGCCGCTCCGCGCGACACCTCCCTTCGAATCGTGTCCACGCGGCGCGCCGCGGCGATCGAGCGCGAGAGGAAGACCAACACAACCCCCTTCGCGAAGAGCCCTGCGATCCCGCTGGCGGACAAAAACGCCATGAAAAACAGGGCCGGCAGGGCCACGTACATGACGATCTGCGTGACGAGCCAGATCCCGAGCGCCACCGCGAACGCCGCGTTCGGCGATCGCCGCGACCAGGCTGCGCAGGCGATGAACAGCAGGCCGATGACGCCGTTCGACAGGAACGGGAGCGCGACCACCAGCGAATCGAGCGACGCCACGAGCTCGCTCCCGAGCGCGTAAATGAGGATCAGCGCGATCACGACGAAGATCGCTCCGAGGACGAACAGCGCCGTCGCCGACCGCCGCACGCGCTGTCTCGCCTCGGCGTACTCCATGTGCGCGTACTCCAGCCGCGCTTCGAGGTCGTCGCGCAGCGCCCGCGACACCGGCGTCTTGCAGGCGGGGCACGCCGCGTCCCGAAACGCGATGTCGACTCCACACGGGCACGGCACGCTCACCTGGATCATGGTGCCGAGCCTCGCACGGCGCGGCGGCGCACGGAAGTTCGTCGCCTCCCTCCTCGCGCCGATCGTTCTCCGTCCTCCCCGCACCTTCCCTTTGCATCCGGCCGCATCTTTTGGCATCCATCCCCCATGCTCCCGCGCGCCCGCCTCTCCGCACCCCTGCTCTCCGTGGGCTCGGGCCGCGCGCGGCTCGCCGCCTGGGCCCTCGCCGGCGTCGCTGCCCTCGCCGCCCTCGGCTGCAAGCGCCCCGCTGCGACCGGGCAGACCGACGGCGGCGTCCCTGACGACGCGGCCGCGCCGCCGCCCGCCGCGCAGGGCCAGAACTCCGTCCCCGAGCCCCCGCCGCCGCCGGACAAACCGCTCCTCGGCATCACGGCGTTCGTCACCACCGTCTACGCCGAGCCACGCGACACCGCGAAGAAGCTCGGTTACCTGCGCGTCGGCGCCAAGGTCGCCCGCTCGGAAGAGCCCGTCGGCAAGGCCGGTTGTCCGGGCGGCTGGTACGAGATCTATCCGAAGGGCTTCGTGTGCGCCGGGGACGACGCCACGACCGACCTCGAAAACCCCCTTCTCAAGGCCGCCGCCAAGCGCCCGGACCTCAAGGCTGCGCTGCCGTATCGATATGCGTTCGTGCGGGCCGTCCTCCCGATGTACGTCAAGGTCCCCACGGCCAAGCAGCAGTACGACTCCGAGTTCAAGCTCCAGGAGCACCTCGACTGGTACAAGCAGAACGAGGCCACGGTGAACCAGGTCGTCCTCGGCGCGCCCGACGTGCCGATCGACGATCGCGGCGTTCCCATTCCGGGCAAGCACATCGGCGAGATGGGCCTCGGCAAGAACTCGCAGGAGATCGCGCTCGGCCAGCTCCTCGGCGGCGAGACCGACACGGATCCCATTCCTTTCTGGCTCGAAGGCGGCAAACGCCTCGTCCCGAACATCAGCGATTTCAAGGTCCCGGATTTCGCGGTCTTCGCCGACCGCGCGCGCCGGCACACGGGCCTCTCGCTCATCGGCTCCTTTCCCACGGGCGAGGACAACCTCAATCGCCGCTTCGCGATCACCACGGATCTGCGCCTCGCGCCGAATACGAAGATCAAGCCCGACCTCGGCTCGCCGTGGCACGGGCTCGAGCTCACCGACGAATTCTCGCTCCCGCTCGCGTTCGTCCGCACGCAGGGCGCCAAGGCGTACCGGATCACGAAGGGCAAGGCCACCGCCGAGGGCGACGATCTCGCGTGGCGCAGCGTCCACGCGCTCGCCGGCACGATGAAGACCGTCGAGGGCGTCAAATATTACCGCACGAAGGACAAACGCTGGCTCAGCCAGCTCGACGTCGGCCTCGCCGTCCCGCCCGCCTCGTTCCCGGAGGACGCCGAGAAGGGCAAGAAATGGATCGAGATCTCCATCACGAACCAGACCTTCGTGATGTGGGAGGGCAAGCGCCCCATTTACGCGACGCTCGTCTCCACGGGGAAAGCCGGGCTCGACGATCCCAAGAAGACCACGGCTACCGTGCGCGGCGTCTTCAAGATTCGCAACAAGCACATCACGGCCACGATGGACTCGAACGAGGGATCGAGCGTGGGCGGCGCGAAGGTCTCGACCGTCGCCGCCTCGCATTCGCCCGACGGCGGCGGCAAACCCGCGTCGCCGAAGGCGGGCGACAAGGGCGCGAAGCCCGGCGGCAAGCCCGATCCCAAGGCGGCCGCGAAGGGCGGCAAACCCGCGGCGAAGCCGGCCGCCCCGAAGCCCGGCGCGGCGAAGGCCAAACCCGCCCCCGCGGCTGGGGGCGCGGAGAAGATCCCGACGAGGGGCGACGGCGAATATGGCGTCACGCGGCGCCGCGGCGAGGGCACGTTCCAGCTCCGCGACGTCCCGTACATCCAGTATTTCGAGAGCGGGTACGCATTGCATACCGCGTACTGGCATGACGTCTTCGGCACGCCGCGCAGCCACGGCTGCGTCAATCTCTCCCCCGTGGACGCGCATCGCGTCTTCCTCTGGACCGACCCGCCCGTCCCGGAGGGGTGGCATGCGGTGAACGCGGGCGAGGATTTCGGGGAGGGGACCACGGTGATCATTCATGAGTGAGCCGGTCCAGGGCGCTGCCTCGGGTGGGCTTTATCTTTTTTACGGCGACCTCAATTGTCCGTTTTGCCACGCGCAGAACGAGCGGCTCCTCGAGCTCGGCGCGGAGCGCAAGGTCGAATGGCGCGGTGTCTGCCACATGCCGCACCTGCCCGTCCCCGCGAGAAACACGACCCCCGAGCGCGAGGAGCTCCAGCGCGAGGTCCATTCCGTGCGGCAACGCGAGCCCGTCGTCAGCATCAGCACCCCGCCGGCGCGGCCCAATACCGAGCGGGCGACGCTGCTCGTCGCGGCGGCTCGCCGGCACGATCCGGCCCGCGCGGAAGGCTTGAAGACGCTTCTTTATCGGGCCCTGTGGGTGCACGCCCGGGACATCTCCGATTCGGCCGTGCTCGACGAGCTTCGCCGCGTCGCCGGATTGCCCGAGCTCATCGTGGGGGAGAGCGACAAGCGGACCCTGGAGAGCTGGCAAAAAGAATGGGAGCAGGGCCCGTTCGACCGGCGAATCCCGGTGATCGTCTCGCCGCGCGGGGCGCGCCTCCTCGGGATGGGCGAGCGCGGCCGCGTCGAAGTGTTCCTGCGATCCGGCCTTCTCAACGCGGACGGAGCCGGCCACTGCGATTGAGTCGGGCTCGCCATCCGGAGCGTCTCCGGTTAGGTTGCGCCCATGTTCACGGTCCACCGGTACCAGATCTTTCCGACGATCCCGGCGGAGCTCGCGCCGCTCGTCACGATTGCGCAAAATCTGTGGTGGACGTGGACACCGGCCGCGCGGGCGCTCTACGGGCGCGTGGACGCCGAGCTCTACGAGCGCGTCGCGCACAATCCGATCCTCCTGCTCAAGCTCGCCTCGCAGCGCCGCCTCGACGAGCTCGCGCGGGATGACGGGTATCTCCGGGCCCTCTCCTCGGTCGAGCGTTCCCTGCGGGATGACCTCGACCGCCCCACCTGGTTCGAGCGGAAATACGGCAAGGATGCTGCGGCGCGCGGCTCCGTCGCCTACTTTTCAATGGAATTCGGCGTCCACGAATGTTTGCCCGTGTATTCGGGGGGCCTCGGCGTCCTCGCCGGCGACCACCTGAAGAGCGCGAGTGACCTCGGATTGCCGCTCGTCGGCGTCGGGATCGCATTCTCGCAGGGGTATTTCCGCCAGAGCCTCGACATCGAGGGCTGGCAGAACGAGCGATATCCGCCGAACGACTGGCACGATTTGCCCGTCTCGCCCGTGCTCGACGACCAGGGCCGGCGCGTCATCACGACCGTCGAGCTGCCTGCACGCACGGGGGCGGGCCGGCGCGAGGTCCGATTGCAGGCCTGGCTCGCGCAGGTCGGCCGCGTCCCGCTTTATTTGCTCGACGCCGACATGCCCGAGAACCCGCCCGAGGATCGGGCGCTCACGAATACCCTGTACGGCGGCGACCGCGCGCACCGCCTTTGCCAGGAGGTTCTGCTCGGCGTGGGCGGCGTCCGGCTCCTCTCGGCGCTCGGGAAGGACCCGCGCGTCTGCCACATGAACGAGGGCCATTCCGCGTTCCTCGCGTTCGAACGTGTCCGTCAGCTCATGGCGCGCACCGGCGTGCCCTTCGCGGCGGCGGCCGAGGCGGCCGCGGCGGGCCACGTCTTCACCACGCACACCCCCGTGCCGGCTGGAAATGATGCATTCGCGCACGACCTCGCGCTGCCCTATCTCCAGATCCTCGGCGAAGGCCTCGGGCTCGGGGCCGAGGAGGTGATGCGGCTCGGCCGCGTCGAGCCCGACCGAGCCGGCTGCGAGTTCTCCATGCCGGTGCTCGCCATTCGAATGGCAGACCGTTACAATGGCGTCAGCGTGCTCCACGGCCGCGAGGCGCGCGCGATGTGGAGCGTCCTCTGGCCGGGGCTCCCGACCTCCGAGGTCCCCATTGGCTCGGTCACGAACGGCGTCCACGTCCCCACGTGGCTCGACGGCGAGCTCGCCTCGCTGTATGCGAGTTACCTCGGCTCCGATTTCCTCGAACGGGTCGCCGAACCTTCGGTCTGGGCGAAGATCCACGAAATCCCCGACGAGGTCCTCTGGGCCGCGCATGGCCGCCGCAAGGAGCGCCTCGTGAAGCAGATTCGCGCGCGCCTCTCGGCCCTCGCGGCGCAGAAGGGGCGCGCCGAGGATCCGGCGCGGATCGAGCGGCTCCTCGATCCGAAGGCGCTCACGATCGGGTTTGCCCGCCGCTTCGCCACGTACAAGCGCGGCACGCTGCTCCTGCGCGACGCGGCGCGCCTCGCGCGCATCCTCTCCGAGCCGCATCGCCCCGTGCAGCTCGTCTTTTCGGGCAAGGCGCATCCGCAGGATTGGGGCGGCAAGGAGCTCATTCGCGACATCGTGCGCGCGGGCATGGCCGAGCCTTTCCGCGGCCGCATCGTCTTCGTCGAGGATTACGACATGGGCGTCGCGCGCGCCCTCGTCGCGGGCGTCGACGTCTGGCTCAACACTCCGCGTCGTCCCCTCGAAGCGAGCGGCACGAGCGGCATGAAGGCGGGCCTCAACGGCGTGCTCAATGCGAGCATCCTCGACGGCTGGTGGCCCGAGGGATACGCGGGCGACAATGGTTTTTCCATTGGCCGCGGCGAGGAGTACGCGGACACCGGCTACGGCGACCACCTCGAAGCCCAGGCCCTCTATCGATTGCTCGAAGAGGACATCGTCCCGCTTTATTACGAGCGAGACGCCGCGGGCCTCCCGCGCGCCTGGATGGCCCGGATGAAGCGCAGCATCGCCACGATCGGCCCCGCCTTCAACACGACCCGCATGGTGCGAGAGTATGCCGAGAGGTATTACGAGCCGGCCCTCGCGCGCCATCGCCGCATGACGGACGACGGCCTCCTCGCGGCGCGGGCCGTCTGCGAATGGAAGGCCCGCGTGCGCGCGGCCTGGGGCTCCGTACATGTCGATTCCGTGGCGCAGCTCGGCCCCTCGCGCCTCCCGAGCGGCGAGCCTTTGCGCGTCGCGGCGGAGATCGACCTCGGCCCGCTCGCGCCGGGCGACGTCGTCGTCGAGCTTTATTATGGTCGCCCGGGCCCGATCGGCTCGCTCCGCGGCGCGGAGGCTGCTTCGATGCGCCACGTCGCGGAGCTCGGCGGCGGCCGCCACCGGTTCGAGGGCGAAATCCCGACGGACGAGAGCGGGGAGCACGGTTTCGGCGTCCGCGTCATCCCGGCGCACGAGTCCTTGCCGGATCGCTTCGCGGCGCGCCTCGTCCGCTGGCATTAGACATTTTCGCGTGACAGGAGCCTGTCTTTCTGGCATGGGTAGGACGCTCGCCCACGTCCCTCCCGATGCTCGAGACATCCATGTCCACCGCTGAAGCGGCTGCGCGCGGCAAGGTGCGCGACCGTGTCCTGTTCGTCGTCGTCGTCACCGTGTTCCTCGACCTCGTCGGGTTCGGGATCACGATTCCGCTCCTCCCGTTTTACGTGAAGCCGATGGTGTCCGAGCAGTGGTCGGGCACCGTCACGGGAATGCTGATCAGCAGTTATTCGCTGGCGCAAGCGCTGGCCACGCCGTACCTCGGGCGATTGTCCGACCGGTATGGTCGGCGGCTCGTCATCGTGCTGAGCTTGCTCGGCAATGCGGCGAGCATGGTCCTCTTCGCGGCGGCGGTGCACTTCCAGGTGCTCTGGTGTCTCTTCGCCTCGCGCCTGCTCGCGGGGGCGACGGCGGGCAACCTGGCCGCGTGTCAGGCGGCGATTGCGGACGTGACCGAAAAGAGCGAGCGGCCGGCGGCCATGGGGCGGCTCGGGGCGGGCATCGGGCTCGGGATGATCATGGGGCCGGTGATCGGCAGCATGACGGGTGAGATCGCGCCCTGGGCGCCGCCGATCGCGGCGGCCGTGATGGCCTTCGCCGACCTCATTCTCGCCGCGGCGCTCATGCCGGAGACGCGGCCCGTGCGCGAGCCCGTGCGCGGCGGGCACGACGCCTATCGAGGCCCCACGCGGGACGAGCCCCGGAAGGAGGCGACGTTCACGGAGATCGTCTCCGACAAACGCGTCGCGGCGGTCTTGCAAATGTATTTCTTGACGTTCATGGCCATGACGGTCCTGAACGTCGGCTTCCCGCTCCTCTCGTACGATCGTTTTGGGTGGACGGGGAAGCAGGTCGGCTACATGTTCGCGATCTTCGGCGTGTCCGGGGTCATCATCCAGGGCTTCTTGATCAAGCGCCTCTCGGCGCGCTACAGCGAGCTCACGCTGGTCGAGTGCGCGGCCGCGCTCATGCTCGCGGGCATGCTCTTCGCGGCGTTCTCGATGCATTCGTGGATGATGGTCCTCGCGAACGTCCTCATCGGCGTGGGCGTGGCCATCAATAACCCCTCCATTTCGTCGCTGGCGTCGAAGTTCGCGCGGGAGGACCAGCGCGGCACGGTGCTCGGGTATGCGCAATCGACGGGGAGCTGGGCGCGGACGATCTGGCCCGTCACGTGGGGCTTCATGTACAACCGCGTTTCGCCGGTCTCCCCGTTCCTCGGCGCTGCCGCCGGGGCCGCGATGCTGCTCGGCGTCGCGTTGATGTTGCACAAGCAGGACACGCTGGCGTCGGAGCGGGGGTAGGGTCTCGGCTCTGCGACCGCCACGCCGCGGCGTACCGGCATTAAAACCCGTTCAGCTCGTCCACCACCTGGAACAGCGCGCCGAGGTCGTAAAAATCGACGGCCACGAAGTTCGGGATCTGCCCGCCCTCCGTCTGGCATTTCTTCGCCCGCGCCGACAGCACCTCGTACGCGTTCGCCGTCTCGCCCCGTTCGGGCGTCGGGATCGGTCCGATCCAGTGGTTCAAGAGGAACAGATCATTCCCTTGTGTCCCCCGGTTCGGCGCGCAGTTGAAGTCATCCACGCTGTCGAACGAATACGGCGTGTCCCAGGCGATGTCCCAGAAGTGATGATACCACGCGGGCGGCGGCCCCTCGCCCTCGGCGCCCACGACGAGCTGCTTTCCATCGAGGAGCAGCTCACGCAGCGTCGGCCAGGGGGCGCCGGCCTCGTGCGCATATGTGCGCCCGAGGAGCCCGGCTTTCTCGAACACGCCGGCCGTCTCGTCGGGCGTGATGCCGTCCTCGATGATGAGCGTCACCACCTCGTGTGGGTGTGCGTCGAGGAAGACACGCATCTCGACGAGCGCGTCCACGAGGAGCGTATGCCCGAGCTCGCAGATCGAGTGGCACAGATAGAGATCGTCGTTCCAGCGATGCGTATCGATCAGCATCGCGCGGATGCCGTCTTCGAGCTGGCGTTTCATGCCGAAGTTCTGGTTCGGCGCGGCCCAGCCGAGCTCGAACGACGACATGGCATTGTGCGTCGCGGGGAACGCCACCGTGTCGAAGGGCCTGTCGCAGAGCTCTTTGCGGCCGTTGCATTCGGTGGGCGGCGGGGGCTTTTCGGGCCCCGGGTCCGGATTCGCCGGATCCCCGGAGCCGCAGGCGAGAAGCCCAAAGGAAGCGGTCCAAAGCAAAGCGTGAAGCGAAAAGCGCGTCCCGTGCACGCCGCTCAGCGTACACGGGATCGTCACGTGCGAGAAGCGCTCGATGTTCGTTTGGGGGCTCCGCTCGGCAGAGCCGAGCTATGCCCCCAAACCCCCTCAACGCGCCTTCTTGATGCCGAGATCCACCTGGAGCTGCCGGCGGATCTTTTTGACGTCGGCGTTCGAGAGCTGCCGCAGGAGCTCCGCCACGTGGGCGCGCTCGTCCTCGGCCGGGAACGTCAGGATGTAGAGCGGCGGGACGTCGAAGCCGGTCGCCAGGCGCTCGATCGTCTGGATCGTGATGGCGGCGAGCCCGTGCTCCACGCTCGAGAGGTGGCCTTTCGACAGCGCGCTCGCGTCGGCGAGGGCGGCCAGGGACATGTTTCGCTCGAGGCGCAGCTCACGGATACGGGCGCCCACCTGCATCGCAAACGGATCGGGAACGGATCGTCGGGGCATGGTCCTCGTCTTTCTCGGGCCACGAAAGGCGGCCCGACCGGCGAAACACGCCGGCAAGTCGCAAAGTTCGTCGAAATGGTCCACCCGCGCGAATCGGCCGGATCACACGGGCCAGCTACTATGCACGTCCTCGGACGCACGGAGAACCGAAAAATGGTCCGCGATAGGACATAACTCGTCCCACCGCGCCCTGCGCGTCGTGACGCGGCGCGCGGGGCGCGGTAGGACGAATATCGTCCTAGCTGCGCTTGACGCGGACGCCGGTCTCCTCCTGGATCCGGCGGCGGATCCTGCGCACGTCGGCGTTCGACATCCCGCGGAGCAGCTCCGCCGTCTTCGCGCGCTCGTCGTCCGCGGCGAACGTGAGCAGGTAGAGCGGGGGCACGCCGAAGCCGTACGCGAGCCGCTCGATCGTCTGGATCGTGATCGCGGCGAGCCCGTGCTCGACGCTCGAGAGGTGGCCCTTCGACAGATAACAGGCGTCGGCGAGCTTTCCGAGCGACAATCCGCGCTCCTTGCGCAGCTCGCGGATACGGGTGCCCACCTTGAGTGCAAACGGCTCGGGAACGGTTCGTCGCGGCATGATGATGTGGTTCTCGGGCGATCCGAAAAAGGATCCCCGACCGGCCCTCCTGTGCCGGGATCTCTTCAGGTTCACGAGGACGTCCGTCCTCGATGCGTGAGACGCGATCGCGAGATCGGGCGCGCCGGCGACTTCCCCGCGTCGCGCCGAACCCATCGAACGCGTCCATCTTGCACCCATTGGACGAACTCGTCACGCGCGAATTGTCGGCGGTAGGACATTGTTCGTCAGTGGTTCGCCCCTCCTTCCATCACCACGCGCCGGCGTGTATCTTCGTTCCACCGTGGCGAACATCGATCCCGACTTCGTGAGGATGGGGGCGCACTGGTCCAAGCGTGAAGGGGCGATCCTCATCGTTCGCTGGAGCGGCGAGGTCACGCGCGACGACATGAAGGCGCTCTACGAGCGCATCGACGAGATAGGCCGCGACGAGCGGAGCGTCTATTGCCTCTTCGACAGCGCGCACTCCCTCTCGGTCACCCGCGACGCGCGGGTCTGGGCCGTCCGCGAGGCCAAGGGCGCCAAGGCGGTCCGCGGCATCGCCGTCATCGGCGCCTCTTTCTCCATACGCATCCTCGGGACGATGCTGAACCGCGCGACGAACGCGATCTTGCGGCATGGCGTGCCGATCGCGTTCTTCGATACCGCGGAGCAAGGCCGCGCCTACCTCGAAGCAGAGCGGAAACGCCACGCGGACGTCCGCTGATTTCGATTTCTCCCGCATTCCTTCGCAGCTCGGCCCGCCTCCCCGGCAGTTGACGATCGGGGGGGCTCGACCGGAGGTTTCCCGTGAGGGCGGCGTAGCGGCCCGGGGGCGCATTACTCTCCCGGTCCGGCCTCGCGCCCCGGGAGGCCATCGTGGGGGAGCCGAGCGGCGCGCCGCCGCGCGGAGAGGATACGTCCGCGCCGACGCCGGAGAGCACCATTCGAATCGAATCGATCCGCGTCGATTCCGATCACGGCACGCTCCGCGGCTGCGACGAACCGAGCGGCTGGCGCTTCTCCGATCGCGCCTGCCCCGAGCCCGAGTGGACGCCCGCGTCCCGCGTCCCCGTGAGCCATACCCTCGGCGAAAAGGTCCGCCTCGAGCTCACCCTCGACGCCGCCGCGGCGCCCGGCCCCGTCACCCTGACGGGCGAAGGCCCGGGAGGGATCCAGTTCCGACAAACCATTCCGATCTCTCCCGGGACCTCCTCGATCACCCTCGTCTCCGAGAATCCGCTCGCGCGCAAGATCGACGATCTCTCGTTCGACGTGCGCTGGTCGGCGTCCGAATCCGTGTCCATCGCGCCCGCCGTCACCTCCCTTCCCATGCTGGTCACGCTGGGGCCGCCGCGATCCACGCCCATCGCGCCCTACAAGGAGGACGGGGCGACGCCGCGGCGCGTGGCGAAGGCCGTGGAATGGGCGAAGCGCGCGAACAGCCTGGATCCGCACGCCATCGTCGAGTGCTTCTTGCGTCGATTCCCGTATTATGCGCTCCTCCCGAGCCCCGACGTGCCCGCGGAGTACGACCACCCGCGTTATTTCAACGACGTCGGCGGCGCGTGGCCGATGGTCGATTACGTCGCCGCCTCCGGCGAGTGCCAGGCCATCGTGCGCCTCGTGCGCGGCATGCTCGCGCAGATCGGCGCGCCGGGCGAGGCGCGCATGCTCGTCGTCTGGGCCGATCCGGACCAGGGCGGCGGCGAAAAGCCCCTCGTCGCCGACTGGGAGAAGGACCCCCGCGCGGGTTTGTCGAAGACGATGCAGGTCGGCGAAAAGCGCTTTGCCGCCGCGCTCGTGGACGGCCCCGTCGTGGAAGGAAAGACCTATCCGCCCTCGCACACCCGCCTGCCCGACGGCAAGGTGAGCCCCGGCCTCAACCGGTACGAGGCGTGCCTCGAATTCTCGCACGGCGGCATGACGCGCTATTATTGCGGCGGCGTCGGCGTCCTCTCCTCCCGGCACGACATCCTCAAGGTCTTCTGGGGCCTCGTCTGGGTCGAGTTCCTCCCGGACGAGGGGTTCCGCGTCGAGAAGGTCGTGCGGCGTTATCGGGGCGAGGCGCCGCCGGAGGATCGGCCCCAGCGTCATCCCATCCGCTCGTTTCTACGTCGTTTTGCGAGGGGACTCCCATGAAATGGCTCGACGACATCGAAACCGCGCAATCCGAGGGCTTCGACGATCTCGAAGGGCGCGAGGGCTTGCCTGGTCAGGCCCTCGCCGAATCGAGGCACTGGGCCCGCACCCTGTTTGCCCAGGGAAAGGGCCCCTACGACGCCGCCCGCCCCGTCCGGCGAAAGGTCCACCACGCCACGAAGGCCGCGCCCGATCTCCTCCGCCACGAATACGACGTCGACGACCTCCGCCTCTCGATCGTCGAGGGCCGCTCGTTCGCGCTCGTCGCCGTCTCGCGCGAGAGCCTCGACGTCCTCGCGCTCCCCGAGGACGAGCGCGCCCCGGCCATTTCACGGGTCGCAAAGGCCCTCTTCCACCCTGTCTGCGTCGCCGGCGGCGTCTGCTTCCGCTTCCCCGAGCGAATCGAGGAGGGGACGTTTTTCTCCACGAACCCCGACCTCGACCCGCGGCTCCTCGGCGCCTGGCAAGATCGCCTCGACGCCGGGATTCGCGACGGCGAGCTCGTCTTCCTCGCCTACAAGCGTTTGCCCTGGATGGCCGGCTTCGCCGATCCATTCGCGTGGCTGCGCGAGGGCGAGCGAATCGATCGAAAGCCGCGCTTTCGTTTCCCCTTCCGCAGGTCGGGCCCGAAGCGCAAGCCCCGCTGATCGCGCAGAACGTCAATCGGGGAGCGGCGAGGGCGCGCGCAGGATCTCCTCCAGGATCGCGTCGGCCTCGCGCGCCACGTCGTCGAGCGCATGCCCGAGCCGCGCGTGATCGGACGCGTCGAGCGGCGCGAGCCCGAGCCGCGCCCGCACCCCGGAGACGCGCAGCGCGATCCCCTCGCCGTATTGGTACCCCTCGATCCACGGCCCCCGCTCGATCTCCGCGCGGAGCCGCTTCATCCGCGCGTCGAACGCGGCGCGCTCCTCCGCCGTCCGCCCGAGCGCGCCGAAATGGTGCATCGTCGCTGCGGGATCGAAATCACCCTCGATCGCCGAAAACCCCTCGGTGAGGGCCGCGCGCGTCGCCTCGAAGCCCGCGCGCCGCAGGAGCGCGCCGTCCAGGCACATCTCCCAGGTGACGTGCGCGAGCAGGCCCATTCGCTTCGCCGCGAGGCCCGCCTCTCGAATGCGCGCCGCGACGAGCTTTTCTCCTTCGAGGAATACCCGGTGGCCGTGAAACCAATGGTCGCTCGCCACGTGGTGCTGGATCCCCACGAGCACCTCCGCGAGCCGCCCTCCGAGCGGCCCTCCAGCGCCTTCGGGGCCGCGCGGTCGCACGCGCCTGTCCGCCATTCGCCAGAGGTCCGGCAGCATCGCGCCTGCGCCGGCCGCGCGCGAGCCCGTGTGCGCCTCCGCGAGGTGCCTGTGCAGGAGAAAGTTCACGATCGAAGCCTAGCACGCCCTCGTTCTTGCTCGGGCTTTCCATCGCGCCTCATGCGTGCTAGCCCCGGGTCGCCCGCGGACCGGCCCTCCGGCCTCGGCCTCGGGCAGGAGACGAATCATGAAACATTTTGTGACTTCCTTGATCGCGCTGGCCCTCGTCGGCGCGGGTTCCCTCATCGGCTGCAGCGACGATTCGAACAACACGACCGGCGGCGGCGGCAACGGCGGCGGCGGCGGCGGCGGCAACGGCGGCGGCGGCGTGATCCCCCTCGACGACCTCGGCACCAAGACGGCCGAATTGTACTGCGGGCTGGTTTACTCCTGCTGCACCATGGCCGAGCAGGCCGAGGCGTTCGGCAGCCTGGACCCCAAGCCCACGAACGAGGCCGAGTGCGCGCAGGCCTTCAAGGGCTTTTATGACAACATGGTGCTCCCGGACCTGAAGGCGGCCGTCGAGGCGGGCCGGCTGGAGTACGACGGCGAGCTCCTGGCGAGCTGTACGGTCAAGGTCGCCAATGACTGCACGGCGATCGCCGGCGATCCCTTCGAGAAGGACGCCGAATGCGGGAAGATCTTCGTGGGCAAGGTCGAAGGCGGCGGGGATTGCGCCGACGACGACGAGTGCGCGGGCGCCGACTCCGTGTGCATCGGTAACGACGGTATGGCTTTCGGCAAGTGCCAGCCGCGCGGCGGAGCCGGAGCCGCTTGCGACTTCGATGGCGATTGCACCACCGGGTACTGCGACTTCCCGTCGAACATGTGCGCGGAGCTGAAGGCCCTCGGCGATGCGTGCATCGGGTTCGATTGCAAGGACTCGTATTGCGAAGGCATGACCAGCGTATGCACGGCCAAGAAGGCCGACGGCGCGGCGTGCACGTCGTTCGACGAGTGCGTGAGTGGCGAGTGCGACACCATGACGAACACCTGCGTCGCCCCGCCGGCTCCGATCTGCGACGGCATGTAGCCTCCTCTCGAATCGGCGCCGCGCCGTCCTCCCGCGGAGACACCTCCCGGGCGACCTGCTAGAGTAGGCCGCCCGGGAGGGACCGGGAATCGGAGGAGGACATGGAAGCGGCGCAAGCGAAGATCGGCCTCGTCGGCCTCGGGGTGATGGGAGAGAACCTCGCCCTCAACATCGAGCGGCATGGTTTTCCCATCGCCGTCTACAACCGCGAACCCCACAAGGTGGACCATCTGCTCGCGACGCGCGCGAAAGGGCTCCGTTTCTTCGGGGCGCACACGCCGGCCGAGCTCGCGCGCCACCTCGAACGTCCGCGCAAGATCATCCTCCTCGTGAAAGCGGGTTCGCCCGTCGATTGGACCGTCGAGCAGATCCGTCCGTACCTCGAGCCCGGCGACATCATCGTCGACGGCGGCAATTCCTGGTACGAGGACACCGAACGCCGCCAGCGCGAGCTCGGCGCGTCGGGCATCCATTTCCTCGGCTCCGGCGTCTCCGGCGGCGAAGAGGGCGCGCTCTGGGGCCCCTCGCTCATGCCTGGCGGCGAGCGCGCGGCCTACGAGGCGATCCGGCCGATCTGGGAGGCCATTGCGGCGAAGGTCGACGACGGCCCCTGCGTCACGTACATCGGCCCCGGCGGGTCGGGCCATTTCGTCAAGATGGTCCACAACGGCATCGAATACGGCGACATGCAGCTCATCGCCGAGGCGTACGACATCCTCCACCGCGGCCTCGGCTTCTCCGCCGATCGCCTCGCCGAGGTCTTCGCGCGCTGGAACGAGGGCGTCCTCTCCTCGTTCCTCATCGAGATCACGGCGAAGATCTTCCGCGCCAAGGACGCCGAGACCGGCGCGCCGCTCGTCGACCTCATCCTCGACAAGGCGGGCCAGAAGGGCACGGGCCTCTGGACCTCCAAGGTCGCGCTCGACCTCGGCGTCGCCATTCCGACGATCGACGCCGCCATCATGGCGCGCCTCCTCTCGGGCCTGAAAAACGAGCGAATCGAGGCCGCGAAGGTCCTCGAAGGCCCGCGCCCCGGGGCGCTCCAGGGCAGCGAGGACGAGATCGTTTCGGCCGTGCACGACGCCCTCTACGCCGCGAAGATCTGCTCCTACGCCCAGGGAATGGCCCTCCTCCGGGCCGCCTCGAACACGTTCCACTGGAACCTGCCGCTCGGCGAGACCGCGCGCATCTGGAAGGGCGGTTGCATCATCCGCGCCCAGTTCCTCGACGGCATTCGCGAGGCCTATGCGAAGCGCCCCGACCTGCCGAACCTGCTCCTCGACGATCGGTTCCGCGAGGCGATGGCGAAATCGCAGCCCGGCTTCCGCAAGGCCCTCGCGTTCGCGCAGAACGCCGGGATCCCTTGCCTCGCGTTCTCGTCGAGCCTCGCCTATTACGACAGCTATCGCTCGTCGAGCCTCCCGCAGAACCTGACCCAGGCCCAGCGCGATTATTTCGGCGCCCATACCTACGAGCGCGTCGACAAACCGGAGGTCGGCGCCGTGCATACCGACTGGCCCTCCCTCGTCGGCTGAGCGAGCCCGGCGAGGGGCATTCCCCGCGCCCGTCTGCTCGTCCCGCCGCTCCGACGCTCCCTCCGCTCGCCTGCTTGCCTGCTCGCTCTCCCTATCGACCGGTCGTTCGCCCCGGAAAGCAGCAACGCCACACCCTCGATTCCCATCGAATGCTGCTGGATGCGCCCGCGGCGCGCGCGCCGTGCGGACGTCCGAGAAGGCACGAGGATGGCGGCACTCTTTCGTCCCTGGACCAATACGGCCTTCCGGATCGCGCTCATCGGCATCGTGGGAGGCGTGGGCGCGCTCGTCGCCGTGCCCATGATCTGGGTGCGCACGCCGATCTGGCGGAAACAGCTCGATCCGGTCGAGCAACCGGTCGAGTTCGATCACCGGCACCACGTACAGGACGACGGCATCGATTGCCTCTACTGTCACAAGGAGGCGACCGAATCCGCCACGGCCGGCATCCCGTCGACCGACCTCTGCATGGGCTGCCACAACCAGGTCTGGAACCAGAGCCCCATGCTCGAGCCCGTCCGGCGGAGCTATTTCTCGGGTTTGCCCATCCCGTGGAATCGCGTCCACGACGTCCCTGATTTCGTCTACTTCAATCACGCGATCCACGTGAACAAGGGCGTCGGGTGCGTCACTTGCCACGGACGCGTCGACGAGATGGGCCGTGTCTATCAGTTCGCCGACCTGAGCATGAACTGGTGCCTGAATTGCCACAGGCAGCCCGAGAAGTTCGTCCGGCCGCTCGCTCACATCACCGACATGACGTGGGTGGCGGCGGATCAAAGCTCGCTCGGGCCGTACCTGGTTCGCGAATACGGCGTTCGAAGCATCACCACCTGCACCGCCTGCCATCGATAGGAGAGCACCTTGGGCAACGACGTACGCGCGCTCTGGGAGAAGATCCTCGCAGGCAAGACAGGCCGCGATTCCTGGCGCAGCCTCGCCGAGCTCGTCTCCGAGGGGACGCCTCCGGAGGACAGGCAAAGGGAGTTTCCCGAGGGCGCAGACGAGCGTCCGGACGAACCTGCGCGCAGGAGCTTCCTGAAGCTCCTCGGCGCCAGCATGGCGCTCGCGGGCGTCACGGGCTGCGTCAAGGATCCCGTCGAGAAGATCCTGCCGTACACCGTTCGTCCGCCCGAGGTCACGCCGGGTCTGTCCCGGTATTACGCGACGAGCATGACCCTCGACGGACTCGCGACGGGCCTGCTCGTCGCGAGCCGCGAAGGGCGGCCCATCAAGATCGAGGGCAACCCCGAGCATCCGGCCAGCCTCGGCGCGGCGGGCGTCCTCGAGCAGGCGTCCCTCCTCGGGCTCTACGATCCGGCCCGCGCGCGGGCCATTACGCGGCGCGGTGCGCTCGAGCCGTGGGATGCGCTCGCGACGGAGCTCTCCCGTCCGCGCACGGATCGGGGCGCCGGTCTCCGCATTTTGATCGAGCCCACGGCCTCGCCGCTCCTCGCGAGCCTGCTCGGCCGGCTCCTCGAAGCGTATCCGGCGGCGCGCGTCACCGTGCATTCGTCGATCGACACGGGCGCCGCCGCGCAGGGGGCCATGCTCGCCTTCGGAAGGCCGCTCGTGCCGCAGCTCGACCTCCGGAACGCCTCGGTCATCGTCTCGCTCGACGCCGATTTCCTCGACGGACAGGGCATGTCATTGCGGCATTCGCGCCATTTCGCCGATCGCCGCCGCCCGGGATGGCCCAGTCCCACGATGAACCGGCTTTACGTCGTCGAGAGCATGCCGAGCTCGACGGGCACCGTGGCCGATCACAAGTTGCGCCGGCGATCGAGCGAAATCGGCACGTTCGCCGCGGCGCTCGCGGCCGAGATCCTGCTCGGCGGCAAGCCGCCCTCGGCCGTCTCGCCCGAGGTCGCCACGGCGCTCCGCCCCTTCCTCGGCCGTGAAGAGCGCGCCCTCACGGGCGCAATGGCGAGGGACCTCGTCCGCGCAGGGAACGGCGCCCTCGTCGTCGTCGGCGACCGGCAACCCGCGCACGTCCACGCCCTCGGCGCGCTCCTGAACTCCGCCCTCGGCGTGTTTGGCTCCACGGTCTCGAATACCGATCCCATTCTCTGGAATCCTGGCGCGGCCGGGCAGGGCCTCGCCGCGCTCATCGCGGAGATGCGCGCCGGCGCCGTCGATACGCTCGTCATCCTGGGCGGAAACCCCGTGTACACCTCGCCGGGCGACCTCGATTTCGCAGGCGCGCTCGGGAGCGTCCGGCAGAGCTTCTACCTCGGCCTCTACACCGACGAGACCGGCGCGCGGACGACCTGGTTCGTCCCGCAGGCACATTACCTCGAAGCGTGGGGCGACGGCCGCGCGGGGGACGGAACGGCCTCCGTCGTGCAGCCGCTCATCCGCCCGCTCTTCGGGGGGCGCGCCGAGCCGGAAATCCTCGCGGCCATGCTCGGCGACACGTACCCGAGCGCGCACGCCCTCGTGCGTGAGCAATGGCGGAAGATGCTCGGCGACGCCGATTTCGAGGCGCAGTGGGAGGCGACCTTGCGCCGCGGCTTCTTGCCCGGCTCCGAATCCCCGGTGGTCCGGGCCGATCTCACGCCGCCCGGAATCGTCGCAGCCCTCACGACGCTCGCCTCCGTGCCCGCGCCCGCGCCCGATCGGTACGAGCTCGGGTTTTATCGCGACGCGAAGGTCCACGACGGACGGTTCGCGAACAACCCGTGGCTCCAGGAGCTGCCCGATCCCACGACGAAGATCACCTGGGACAACGCGGCGCTCATGAGCGTCCGCACGGCGAGCGAGCTCGGCGTCGCGAATGACGATCTCGTCGAAATCACGCTGCCCGGATTCGATCCGACGGTCCCCGCGGTCACGACGATGCCGCCGCCGGCCACGACCATCGTCTTGCCGGTCTTCGTCATGGCCGGTCACGCCGACCGGGCGATTTCCTTGCGCCTCGGGTATGGCCGCGGCGCAGCATTGCCCGTCGCCGAGGGGGTCGGGACGAACGTCCAGCCCCTCCATCGCCAGGGCCGCTCGTTCGTCGACGGCGCGTCCCTCCGGCCCACGGGCGAAAAGCACGCGCTCGCGCAGACCCAGAAACACTGGGAGCTCCACGACCGGCCGATCGCCCTGTCCGCGACGCTCGAGGCATACCGCGACAAACCTGGGTTCACCCGTGGGCAGAAGGGCCCCGTGCTCTCGATCCTGCCCCCGGACGACTTCAAGGGCGAGCAGTGGGCGATGAGCATCGACACGTCGATCTGCACGGGCTGCAGCGCGTGCGTCGTCGCCTGCCAGGCCGAGAACAACATTCCTGTCGTGGGCAGGGCGGGCGTCCTCCGCAGCCGTGAAATGCACTGGCTCCGCATCGACACCTACCACACGGGCGAGGTCGACGCGCCGGAGGTCGTGCACCAGCCCATGCTGTGCCAGCACTGCGAAAAGGCGCCCTGCGAATATGTCTGCCCGGTGAACGCGACCGTCCACAGCCCCGACGGGCTCAACGAGATGGTCTACAACCGCTGCATCGGCACCCGATTCTGCTCGAACAACTGCCCCTACAAGGTGCGGCGGTTCAACTGGTTCGACTGGATCGAGGAGAAGCCGGGCTACAACGGCGAGATTCGTACGCTCCAGAAAAACCCCGACGTCACCGTCCGCGAGCGCGGCGTGATGGAGAAGTGTACGTTCTGCGTGCAGCGCATCCGGCGCGCCGAGATCGACGCCAGCATCGAGCGGCGCGACATCCGGCCGGGCGAGGTCACGACGGCTTGCGAAGCTGCGTGCCCGACGCGCGCCATTCGGTTCGGCTCGCTCGCGCACAAGGAGACGGAGATGGTCCGCTGGCGCGACGAGCCGCGCAGCTTCGGCGTCTTGCACGAGCTCGGCACGAATCCACGCGTTCGATACCTCGCCATGATCAAGAACCCGAACCCGGAGATGGATTGATATGGCCACGGAGCCGGTCTTCATCGGGCGCCCCACGGACGCCGAGCTCTCCGACCAGCTCCTCTCGACCGCGTGGCGGCCGTGGAGAAGGCTCGGGATGATCGGCTTCGTCGTCGCCATCCTCGGCACGTTGTCCCTGTTCGCAGGGATCACGCTCACCGTGATGTACGGCATCGGGATGTGGGGGAACAACATCCCGGTCGCCTGGGGATTCGGCATCATCAATTTCGTCTGGTGGGTCGGTATCGGCCACGCCGGCACGTTCATCTCGGCCGTGCTCCTGCTCTTCGAGCAGAAATGGCGCACGAGCATCAACCGCTTCGCCGAGGCGATGACGCTCTTCGCCGTCCTTCAGGCGGCGATGTTCCCGGTCCTCCACCTCGGGCGGCCGTGGTTCGCCTACTGGATCTTCCCGTACCCCGCCACGATGGGCGTCTGGCCGCAATTCAAGAGCGCGCTCCCCTGGGACGCGGCGGCCATCTCGACCTATTTCACGGTCTCGCTCATCTTCTGGTACACGGGCCTCATCCCGGACCTCGCGGCCATGCGCGATCGCGCGCCCACGCGGGCGAAGCGCATCATCTACGGCATCTTCGCGCTCGGGTTCACCGGCGCGTCGAGCTCGTACCGCCATTACCGCGTCGTGTACGGCCTGCTCGCGGGCCTCTCCACGCCGCTCGTGCTCTCCGTGCACTCGATCGTGAGCTCGGACTTCGCGATCACGCTCGTGCCCGGCTGGCACTCCACCATCTTCCCGCCGTTCTTCGTCGCCGGCGCCATTTTCTCGGGGTTCGCCATGGTGCTCACCCTGGTGATCCCGGTGCGCAGCCTGTTCCGGCTGGAGAACGTCATCACGAAGAGGCACCTCGACAGCCTCGCCAAGATGGTCCTCGTGACGTGCTGGGTCGTCACGTATTCGTACATCCTCGAATTCTTCATGGCGTGGTACAGCGGCGACGAATACGAGATCTACCAGTTCTTCGAGGCGCGCCCCTTCGGGCCCTGGGCCTGGATCTTCTGGATGATGATGATCTGCAATGCGGTCATCCCCCAGGTCTTCTGGTTCAAGAAGGCGCGGACGAACCTCGCCATTCTCTGGACCGTCTCGCTCCTCGTCAACGTCGGCATGTGGGCGGAGCGCTTCGTGATCATCGTCATGGGCCTGCAGCGCGATTACCTGCCCTCGGCCTGGGACGTGTTCGTCCCGACGTACGTCGACTGGATGATCTACCTCGGCACGATGGGCTTCTTCCTGCTGCTCTTCCTGCTCTTCTTGCGGTTCGTCCCGTTCGTTCCGCTCGCCGAGGTGAAGGAGCTCAAGCACGAGCTCTCGCACGAGGAGGGACACTGAAATGCGGAGGTCGCAACAGAGCGGGATCGTGGGCGCCTTCGACACGCCCGAGGAGGTCATCCGGGCGGCCCACGAGCTTCGCAAATCGGGGTACCGCAGGCTCGAAGGGTACACGCCCTATCCCCTCCTCGACCTCGAACGGGCCATCGGCCGCGGGCGCTCGCGCATCGGGTTCGTCGTGTTCCCGTTCGCCATCGCGGCGGCCGCCATCGCCTACCTCGTGCAATGGTGGACGAACGCCGTCAATTACCCTCTCGACTCCGGCGGGAGGCCCGCGCATGCGCCGCCTGCGTTCGTCCCGGCCACGTTCGAGATGGGCGTGCTCTTCGCGTCGCTCTCGGCCTGTATCATCCTCGCCATCTGGTCGGGCCTGCCGGCCTTGTGGCAGCCGATCTTCGAGGTGCCCGGCTTCGACCGCGCCAGCATCGACAAGTTTTTCCTGGCCATATCCGACCGTGACCCCGCCTTCGACCGCGAGGCGATCGCGCGCACGCTCAAAGAGCTCGGCGCGAGCCGCGTCGAGCCGTTCGGGGTGCACCCGGCGACCGACGCCGAGCTCGACGAAAGGCTCGAACGAGCGGAGGGAGAGGAGTCGTGAAGCCCATCGCCGCCCTTCTGCCTCTCCTCGTGCTCGCTGCGGGCCCGCTCCTCGCGAGCTGCAAGAACTCGGGCCCCGAGATGGATTTCGAGCGCATGGTGAACCAGGCGCATTTCGAGTATTACGAGGAGACCCCGTTCTTCGAGGATCGCCGCGTCATGCGCGAGCCTCCCCCGGGCACCGTCCCGCGTGACCGGCTCCTCGGCCCGCCCGATGTCATGAATGGAACGGCGGACGGCAAGTTTGTCGAGGCCATTCCGATCCCGCTCTCGCGGCCCATGCTGGACGAGGGCCAGGGGCGCTTCCAGGTCTTCTGCGCGCCCTGCCATGGCGCGGCCGGCGACGGCGTGAGCGTCGTCGCGAACAACATGGAGCTGCGCAAGCCCCCGAGCCTCGTGGCGGCGCCCGTCCTCGATTACCCCGTCGGGCGCATCTACCAGGCCATTGCCCAGGGCTACGGGCTCATGCCGACCTATGGAAGCACGCTCGGCGTCGAGGAGCGCTGGTCCGTCGTCGCCTACGTGCGCGCGCTCCAGCTGCGCACGAACGGCGTCGCCGTCGACACCTTGCCCGAGCCCGTCCGCGTGCGGATGCAAAAGGAGCTGCGATGAACCCCGAACCCAGCGTATTCACCGGAGGCGGTCGGCTCATCCTGGGAGGCGTCCTCGCGTTCCTCGTCGGCGGGATCGCGCTCGTCGTCGGAGGCGTCGCCCACGGGCGGGACGCATTCTATGCATACCTCTCGGCGTATGCGTGGCTCGTCTCCCTGCTCATCGGCGGGCTCATCTTCCTGATGATCGTCCACGCGATGGACGCGAAATGGCCCGTCGCCCTCCGCCGCGTCGTCGAAGGCGTCACGGGCGTCCTGCCGCTCGCGGTGATCGGGTTCATCCCCATCGCCATCGGCGTCTCCACGATCTATCCCTGGACGTCTCCGTCGACGATTCACGAGCACGAGGTCCAGCGGCTCGTCGAGCACAAGCTCCCGTACCTGAACACGCCGTCGTTCTTCGTGCGGGCATTCCTGTACTTCGGCGTCTGGCTCGGGATCTCGTATTTCCTCCGGCGCTGGTCGCTCCGCGGCGATTGGGACCCGGCGGTCACGGACAAACCGCGGTTCCGCGTGCTCTCGGCGCTCGGCCTGCCTCCGGTCGCGCTCGCGTTCACGTTCGCGGGCGTCGACTGGCTCATGTCGCTGACCCCCGCCTGGTATTCGACGATGTTCGGGGTCTACTGGTTCGCCGGCGGCTTCCTCGGCGCGCTCGCGCTGCTCGTGCTCGCCACCTATGGCGTGCAGCGCTCGGGCATGCTCACGCGAATCGGCAGCTCCCATTATTACGCGCTCGGCCGGCTCCTGCTCGCGTTCACGATCTTCTGGGCGTACATCGCGTTCTTCCAGTTCTTCTTGATCTGGATCACGAACAAGCCCCACGAGGCGTCGTTTTACGCGCCCCGCATGAAGGAGTTCGCCTCCTTGAGCATCCTCGTCGCGGCCGGCCGCTTCGTCGTCCCGTTCTTCGCGCTCTTGCCCTATCGGGTCAAGCAGCAGCCGGCGACGCTCGCGCCGATCGCGCTCTGGATCCTCGTCATGCACTGGGTCGACATGGAATGGCTCGTCATGCCGTCCGTGCGCGCCGAGGGGCCCATCGTGCACTGGGTCGACGTGGCCGCGCTCGTCTGCGTCGGCGGGGCCGCGCTCGCGTTCGGCACGTTCCGCCTGCGTGGCCGCCCGATCGTCCCGAAAAACGATCCCTCGCTCGAGGCCGCATTCCGGTACGGGAGTGTTTGACATGAGCCACCCCGAACATCCGCATCGCCACGGATTCGTGAAGCAGGAGGAAGACGTCCTCCCGCCGCGCCTGATCATGTACGCCATCCTCGGATCCATTGCGTTTGCCTTCGTGCTCTCGGAGGTGTCCTACGTCATTCAACGCTCCCGCGAGGCGGTGCTCCGGCCCTCGGGAATCTATCCCGAGGAGAAGCTCGGCCCGATCGAGGAGCGCTCGAACGTCCCCGAGGAGCTTTTCTCGAACTTCGGAAAAGGGCAGATCCTCAACGACACGAAACGTCAATCGCTCCAGCAATTCGAATGGGTGGGCGAGGACCGACGGAGGGTGCGGGTCCCGGTGGACGTGGCCATGGACCTCGTCGTGAGCGGCGCGGGGAAGTAGCGGCATCGAAGGAGCGCCGCGCCCTCCGGGGGCGGCGGTAGGGGGAGCTCTTGGTGAGACGATTCGGCTGGGCCATGGCCCTCTCCATGATGCTCGCGGGCGCGCCGGTCGCCGCCGCGGAGGAGACGCGCGCGCTCCCGATGGCGGCGCAGCAGGCGGACGTCGACGAGCGCCTCGGCGGGTTCGTCCCGCGCGATATCGTCCTGCGCGGCGAGGGCGGCGAGGAGGTGAAGACGGACGAGCTCCTCGCGGGTGACGTCCCCGTGGTGCTCGTGCTCGCCTATTACCGCTGCCCGATGCTCTGCCCGCTCCTGCTCACGGGCGTCTCGAAGGGCCTCGCGGAGGCGGGATACAAGCCCGGCGAGGATTACCGGCTCGTCACCGTCAGCATCGATCCGGAGGACACACCGACCGACGCCGCGAAGCGCAGGGACGCGCTCGCCGACAAACTCGGCGCGAAGCCTGCGAATTTGCGGTTCCTCGTGGGGACGGCCGAGGCGACGCGCGCCGTGGCGGACGCCGTCGGCTTCCGTTATGGCTACGACGCCGCGACCGGTCAATATGCGCACCCGGCGGTCGTCACGGTGCTCGCGCCGGGCGGGCGCATCTCGCGATACCTCTACGGGCTCGAGCCTGCGGCGTGGGATCTCCGGCTCGCGCTCGTCGAGGCTGCGGCGGGCAAGGTCGGCACGATCGTCGATCGCGTGCTCGTCACCTGTTATCGCTACGATCCGGCGACCCGGCGATATGGGCCGTACATCATGGGCTTTCTCCGGATCGGATCGCTCCTGATTCTCTGCACGATCGGAACGACCCTGGGCATGTTGTGGCGCCGGGATCGGCGCCGGGGACGAGGGGGTGAACTCCGATGAACGAGCTGCTCCGTACGATCCTGTTTCTGCCGCGGCAGGCCTCCACCATTGCCGAGGAGATCGACAAGCTCCATTATTTCGTCATCATCATGACGATGGGGGGCGCCCTGCTCGTGACCCTCATCGGCGGGTATTTCCTGTTCCGCTACCGCCGCACGGCCGTCCAGAAGGACCCTTCGCGGCGCATGCCCGGGACGACGCCGGCCATCTGGCTCGAGGTCGTGGTCGTGATCGGCCTCTTCGGCATGTTCCTCGTCTGGTGGGTGATCGGATTCCGTCAATTCATGGACATCCGCGTCCCGCCGGAGAACGCGCTCGAGATCTACGTCACGGGCAAGCAATGGATGTGGAAATTCGCGTACCCGGAGGGCGCGAACTCCATCGCGACGCTCTACGTCCCCGCGGGGCGCCCCGTGAAATTGATCCTCACGTCGCGCGACGTCATTCACAGCTTCTTCGTCCCGGATTTCCGGCTGAAGGAGGACGTGGTCCCGGGGCGCCTGACGACGCTCTGGTTCGAGGCCAAGGAGCCGGGCCGGCATGACATCCTGTGCACCGAGTATTGCGGCGTCAGCCACTCGACCATGCGCGGCGAGGTCATCGCGCTCGCGCCCGACGAATACGAGCGCTGGCTGCAAGGGAAATCGCCGGCGCCGGCCATCGCGGGGCCGGTCGACCTGCGCCCCTCGCCCGTCACGGAGTACGCGCCGGCGGAGCTCGTGAACATGGTTCGTCAGGGCGAACGCGCCGCGGCCGAGCACGGCTGTTTGCGCTGCCATACCCTCGACGGCACGCCGCACCTCGGCCCCACGTGGGCGGGGCTCTACGGCACCACGGTCCCGCTCGAGAACGGCGGCAGCGTGAAGGTCGACGAGGCGTACATCACCGAATCGATGATGGATCCGCTCGTGCGCATTCACGTGGGGTATCAGCGCATCATGCCGAGCTACCTCGGCCAGATTCGTCCGGCCGAGACGAGCGCCATCATCGAGCTCATGAAGAGCCTGCGTGACGTGCGCCCGAAGCCAGGCGCGTCGGCGCCCTGGGGCACGGTCACGGTTCCGGAGACGCGGGAGGGGGGGCAATGAGCCAAGCGACCATCGACGCCGAAACCAGGCCGGATCCGCTCGGCGTCGGCGCGGACCATCCGGACTATTTGCGCGCGGACAGCGGCCTGCGTTCGTGGCTCCTCACGAAGGACCACAAGCGCATCGCCATCATGTTCTACGTGGGCGTGATCCTCTTCCTCGGGCTCGGCGGCATCTTCGCCCTCGTGCTCCGCACGGAGCTGCTCACGCCCGAGCAGACGTTCATCGACGCGAATACCTACAACCAGATGTTCACGCTCCATGGAATCACCATGGTCTGGTTGTTCATGATCCCGGCCATTCCGACGGTCTTCGGCAACTTCGTCCTGCCGATCATGCTCGGGGCCAAGGATCTCGCGTTCCCGCGCATCAACCTCGCGAGCTTCTACGTCTATGTCCTCAGCGCGATCATCCTGCTCGGGGCCATGGTCGCGGGCGGCGCGGACACGGGCTGGACGTTTTACGTGCCCTACAGCACGACGTCGCCGACGGCCGTCACCTGGATGGGGATCGGCATTTTCGTGAACGGCATCTCGTCGATCATGACGTCGGTCAATTTCATCGTCACGACGCACACGATGCGCGCGAAGGGCCTGAGCTGGCACCGCATGCCGCTCTTCGTGTGGGCCTCGTACGCGACGAGCATCATCATCCTGTTCGCGACGCCCGTGCTCGGGATGTCGCTCGTCCTGCTCGCGCTCGATCACGCGTTCGGTCTCAGCCTGTTCAACCCTCGGTACGGCGGCGATCCGGTGCTCTTCCAGCACCTCTTCTGGTTCTACTCGCACCCGGCCGTGTACATCATGATCCTCCCGTCGTTCGGGGTGATCAGCGAGGTCGTCTGCTCGTTCTCGCACAACCAGCCGGCGAGCTACCGGGCCATTGCGTACTCGTCGCTCGGCATCGCGTTCATCGGGTTTTTCACCTGGGGCCACCACATGTTCGTGGCCGGGCTCAGCGAGTTCGACGCGGGCGTCTTCGGCGCGCTCTCGATGTTCGTCGCGATCTTCTCGGCGATCAAGGTCTTCACCTGGGTCGCGACGCTGCGCGGCGGATCGATCAGCTTCGCCACGCCGATGCTGTATTTCCTTTGGTTCCTCTTCCTGTTCGTGTTCGGCGGGATGACGGGCGTGGCCGTGGCGACGCAATCGCTCGACGTGCACTGGCACGATACGTATTTCGTCGTCGCCCACTTCCACTTCATCATGGTCGGCGGGACGCTGACGGCGTTCCTCGCCGCCGCGCATTACTGGTTCCCCAAGATGTTCGGCAGGCTCTACGACGAGCGCGTCGGCCTCTTGACCTCGGTCGCCGTGTTCATCGGGTTCGTGTTCACGTTCCTGCCGCAGTTCCTCCTCGGGAACGGGGGCATGCCGCGGCGGTATTTCACGTATCCTGCGCGATACCAGTGGCTCAACGTGCTCTCGACGGGCGGCGCCTGGCTGCTCGGGGCGGGGCTCATCCTCGCGCTCGGCAACCTCGTCATCGCGCTGAAATGGGGCAAGCGCGCCGGGCCGAACCCGTGGGGATCACGCAGCTTCGAGTGGATCACCGCGTCCCCGCCGTCGAAGCACAACTTCGAGGAGACGCCCGAGATCGAGCGTTCGGCCTATGAATACACGCTCTCCGAGGAGGTGGCCCGTGAGCGCGCAAAGGCTCGTTGAGCAATTCGAGTCCCTCGAGAAGCAGGACCACGCCGCGCGGCTCGCGATGTGGATGTTCCTGGGCAGCGAGACGCTGCTCTTCGGGGCCCTCTTCGCCGCCTACGCGTATTACCGCGGGATGTACCCGTCCGAGTTCGTCCAGGCGCTCCACCACAACAGCGTGGCGCTCGGCACGACGAACACGGTCGTGCTCATCACGTCGAGCTTCACGGTGGCGCTCGGGGTTCATTTCGTCCGCGAGGGGCGGGCGCGCCTCACGGCAGGGCTCTTCGCGCTGTCGACCTTGTTCGGCGCCGTCTTCCTCGTGGTGAAGGGCATCGAATACAGCCACCACATCCACGAGAATGCGCTCCCCGCGGGGATGTATGCGTTCGCGGAGCGGCCGCCGGCCGGCGTGGTCCTCGGGTTCACGCTCTACTGGTTCATGACGGCCCTGCACGGCCTGCACGTGATTGCCGGCATGATCATGCTCGCCGTGGTGGGCCTGCTCTGCTGGAAGGGCAGATACGGCGTCCACCGCAACGTCGCCGTCGAGAACGTCGGTCTCTACTGGCATCTCGTCGACGTCGTCTGGATCTTCCTCTGGCCCCTCTTCTACCTCACGGATTGAGGCGACATGATCAGCGCGCACGTCACCACTCCCAAGCTCGTCGTTTCGTGGATTGCCCTGCTCGTGCTGACGTTCCTCTCGTTCGGCAGCTCGCTCTTGGGCCTCGGCGAAGCGGAGCTCTTCATCGCGCTCGGGATCTCGGTCGTGAAGACGTTCGTCGTGCTGTTCATCTTCATGCACCTCGTCGAGCAGCGCTTCGCGAACAGGCTCATCGTCATTCTGACGTTCCTGTTCATCGTGCTGCTCGTCACGCTCACGGTCGCCGATCCGCTCACCCGCAAGACGTTCCCGCCGCGGCCCGATCCCGCCGCAAGCCCCTATCCCTGATTCGCGGGATTCACTCCTCGGCCGCCCGCGTCCAGCGCGGCGGCTCTCCATCCGCGGGCAAACGCGGCAGGATCTCCTGCGGATGGAACGCCGACTTGTAGCGCAAGGACGGGCAATCCGAGACGCGATACCCCAGATAGACGTAGGGTTTGCCCTGGGCGCGGGCGATCTCCACGAGCGTGAGCACGTTGCCCACGCCGGGCGAGCGCCACGCATAGGTGGGATCGTAAAAACAATACACGGCGCTCCAGGCGCGCGGCGTCTCGTCGCAGATCCCGATCGCCACGAGGCGCCCGCCGGCCTCGTCGTCGTAATAGGCGACCTCCCGCGCGGACGGGTGGGGGAACGCGAATTGATAGAAATAATCGCGCGAGGTCAGCTTGCCTGGCGTCCATTCGCGCGCCTGCTCCCGGTCGCCGTGCCAGGTGTGATACAGGGCGAGCCGCTCCGCGTCGACGCGCGGCGGCCCGACGACGACGCGAAACTCCGCGCCGCGGTTGCGCGCGCGGCGCTGGCTGCGGCTCGGCTTGAACTCGCTCACGAGGATACGCGTCGAGACACACGCCACGCAGGAAGGGCACACGGGGCGGAAGTAATCGGGGCCGAAGCGGCGGACGCCACGCTCGAGCAGGGTGTCGAGCTCTTCGGGATCGACGTCGAGAAGGATGTGGTGTTCGAGCGACGCGCGCTCCGGCGGGATGTACGAGCAGGCGCGCGGGGGTTCGACGATGTGCTGGATCAGGCGGGCCATGGACGCGGTTGGGCTTGGCGGCAGTGTCGCACGGACGGATAGCGCATCACCAGAGCCCGGTCACCAGAGGCTGTCCGGTTGCCTCATTTCGTGCACTTCTCGTCGGGCACGTCCTTGCGCCGCGACCAGCCGCGGCCGCTCGCGGAGGGCCCCGCAGGCCGGTATTTCGCCGTGATCCGATCGTCGCCCCGCTGCACGACGATCGTGACGGGAACGTCGCTCCGACCGGCCGCGGTGACGGCCTCGACGAGCTCGTCTCCCTCGCGCAGCCCTGCCTTCGCCGCGGGTCCGTCCGGACGAACCCCTAGGAGCACCGACGGGATCTTCGCGCGCGTCGCGACCTCGTCGAAGCCGAGGTCGTACCGCTCGTAACGCCGCGTCTCCCGGCGAAAACACGGCCCCAGCGCGCTCTCGGGCAGATCGAGCCGTCCCCCGCGCTCGATCGCCTCGGCGAAGACCTCGGCCTCGGCCGGGCCGATCTCGGCCTTCATCGCGTCGATCCACGCCGCGACGGGCAGCGGCCCGCGCCGCTCCTTGGCCTTCGCGTAGAGCGCGCGCAGGACCTCCTGGAGGCTCTTCTGGCCGCCGCTCTTCGCGCGGATCGCCGCGTCCACGTGCAGCGCGTAGAGCGCCCCGCGCGCGACGAGGAGCGGCACGACGCCGGGCTCGCGGAAGCTCTTCGCGAGCGCCGCGTTGCCCTCTTTGCCGCGCGGCGACGTCGCGATCACCGACTCGAGCCCGTTCACCTCGTCGGCCACTTCGAGCGGCGTCACGAGGCCAAAACGAAAGAGCATGTCGCGCGCGAGGTGACGCACGACGCCCTCGGCGAACCACGCGCCCTCGGCTTGTCGCGAAGGGTCCTCGGGCCCGATCCAGAGCCGCTCGCCGACCCACGCGCGTAGCATCTCCACCGAGGTCGCGATGCGCAGCGGACCGGACCAGGGTTCGCCCACGGCGACGTGCAGGAGCACGCTGCGCGTGCGCCGCGCCGCGAGGAAGCGGCCGGTGGGGCCGGGCTCGGGCACGATGAGGAACGTCTGCGGGATGGGGCTGCGCTCGCCGAAGAGCTCGCCCGCGGCGGTGCGGAACGCGGCCGTGTCCGCGGAGACGGGGCGCGGATCGAAGGCCGTGTAGCCGAACCACGCGGCCTCGTCGTGCCCTTCGAGCGTGTCGAAGACGGCCGTGCCCATGCGGCCCGCGAGCATCACCGCGGAGCGCAGCTCGTCCGTGGTGACGTCGACCTCGCGCGACGCGCCGATGCCGAAGCTCGTCGCCGCGCCGCTCACGGAGGCGCCGCTCTCCAGCGTTCCGTAGGGGCTCAAATCGATTTCGAGCTTCGCGGCGAGGCGCAACGCGCGCGCGGCATCCGGCAGGAGGAGCGCGTCGCCCGTGACCTCGAGCCGATCGGGATCCGAGAGCAAGAAAGGGAGTTTGCCCGGCGTGACGCGCGACTCGACAGTGTACGTGAGGCGAAGCTCGCCCTCGGGGGCGCGCGCGAGCTCGACCGATACGTGATCGGGGTGCGGATCCTGTCGCGCGTCGATCGTCCCTCGCGCGTCACGCGCCTCCTTCATTCGAAAGGCCTTCGGATCGGGCGTGCGGATCGTGAACGCGCGGCCGGGGAACGCGCCGCCGCCGCGGAACGTGAGCGCGACGTCGAGCGACGCCGCCGCGAGGACGGGGCGGATCAGGACGTCGAGGCCCGGCCCTTCGTGGGCCTCCGAGGCCGCCGGTGGCGCGGGGATGAGCTTGGCGTCCGAGGTCTCTCTGCGCGCGGTCGTGGGCTCGGGGCAGCGTGCCTTCGCGTTCGGGGGAGGCGTCGTGCAAGCGGCGGAGGCGACGGCGAGCGCGAGGACGACCGAGCGGGAGGGCATAGGGGAACGCGAGAATACGGGTTTTCCCCGGGGTTGGCGAGGGCCGGCCCGTTCGGGGCGCGGGCTGGGCTTTTTCCGGGTGACGAGCTGTGCGATAGTCGCCTTATCGCATGAGCCAGACGAAAACGGACGCACTCTCCCTCGGCGCGGCGGTCGTGATGCTCCTCCTGCCGCAGCGGCCGCCGCTCTTGCTCGTGGATCGGATCGAGGGGTATTCGCGCGCGCCCCGCCCGACGCTGCACGCGGCGCGCGCGGTGAGCGTGAACGAGCCGTTTTTCTCGGCGGAGCTGCCGACGCCGCCCGTGCTGCCGCGATCGCTCGCGCTCGAAGGCATCGTGCAAGCGGCGAACCTCCTGCAAATCTTCGTGGCCGTGCAGCGCGAGCTCGAAGCAATCGGCAGAAGCGCGACCGAGCTCGTGTCGGCGCTGCGCAACGCGGACGTCGGATACCGCCTCGAACCCGGCTTCACGCCGGGCCTCGGCGAGGACATTCTGGCCGCGATCACGATGGCGGGGCCCGCGCGCACGGGCGCGATCGGCGCGAGCCAGCTCCGCTTCCTGCGCAACGTCTTTCCGGGCGACGTGCTGACCTACGAGGTCCGGCTCATCCGCGAGGGCGCGGACGTGCAGCATTTCGAGGCGGAGGTCGAGGTGCGCGGGCAGCCGGTGGCCCAGGGGATGTTTTCGTTATCGAAGGTGGAGGGGATCCTGCGGTGAAATGCGGGGGGCGCGTTGCCCGCCTCTCAGGCCACCCGGCTCCGATCCTCCCGCGTCTCCGTGCGCGCCGCGTCCGTGCGCGCGAGCGGCTTCGGTCGGCTCTCCGTGCAATCGACGATCTCCCAATCCATCGCCTCGCCAAACGCGCGCCCGAGGCGCTCCTCGACGACGCGCCTCGATTCGGGGCTCCGGTCGATCCCGACGAAGCGGCGCCCGAGGCGCGTGGCCACGCTGAGCGTCGTTCCCGAGCCGCAGAAGGGATCGAGCACGACGTCGCCCTCGTTGCTCGCGGAGAGGATGACGCGCTCGAGCAGCGCCTCGGGCTTTTGCGTCGGATAGCCGAGCCGCTCTTTGCCTTTCGCCGCGATCACGCCGATCTCCCAGACGTCCGAGAGCGGGGGCCCCACCGTCTCCTCGTCCGAGACGCCGGGCTTCCGGTGCCCCGCGGAGAAATCGGCGCGCTGCTTTTTCGTGCCAAACGTCTTTTTCGTGGACTCTGCGAGCTCCTCGTACCCGTAGAGCGTGTGGAACGTGTGCTCGTTCGAGGCCTCGCGCGTGTAGAAGAAGAGCACGTCGTGCATGCGCTGGAAGCGGCGCGCGCGGGCGGGCCAGCGGCGGTAGCGCCAGACGATCTCGTTGCGGAAGCAATCGGGGCCGAAGGCCGCGTCCATCAGGACCTTGAGGTAATGGCTCGCGGTGGGATCACAATGCAAGAAGACGCTGCCCGTGGCGCGGAGGACGCGGCGGATCTCGACGAGGCGGGGCGCCATCATGGCGAGGTAGGCCATCGTGTCGCAAGGCCCGAGGAAGCCGTGGAGCCCTGCGAGCGCGCGCCCGACGGGCTCGTCCCGGGCGGCGAGGGCTGCGAGCGAGCGCGCGGCAGCGTCGCCCCAGGCCCACGTGTCGTCGAACGCGACCGCGCCGGGCTCGTCCGCCGTGACGCCCGTGTAGAGGTGGTACGTCCTTCCGCTTTGAAACGGTGGATCCAGGTAGACCAGATCGACCGAGGCGGAGGGGACGCGCTCCCGCAGAACGTCGAGGTTGTCGCCGACGAAATAGGTGCCGCGGCGCGCGGGCGAAAGGGGCGAAGGTTGGCTCGACATGAAGGGGCGTTCGGCTCCTAGCAGGGAGCCGAGGCGCGGGCCAAGATGTCGGCGGGGACGTTCAGAAGTCGACGCGCGCGCCGGCCTGAAGCCACCGCGGCGCGCCGGGGCGGGCACCATAAGGACGGCGGGAGGCGATGTAGGCGGTGCCCGTCAAGTTTCGTCCGAGCGCGTAAATCGTCAGCCATTTCAACGGACGGACGTTCACGGAGGCGTCGAGGAGGAAATAATCGTCCGTCGCCGTCCCCGGCGCGGGCTCGCCCTGCGAGGCGAGCTCACGCATGCGGCTCGTGTACGTGCAGCCCACGTTTGCGCCCCAGCGCGGCGTCTCGACGCCGATCGAGGCCGCGAATTGGTGCCGCGGGACGTACGGCAGCACGTCGCCCGCCTCGACGTCGCCGAAGATGGGATCGGACGACTGGAAGCTGTTCGTGAATTGCGCGTCCGTGAACGTCCAGCTCAATCGCCCGGGGAGCGCGAGGTTTTCCCGCAGCTTGATCTCGCTCTCGGCATACGCCTCGAAGCCGAGCACGCGCGCCTGTCCGCCGTCGGTTTGCCGGTCGAGGTTCTCCTCGACGCAGCCCGTGGAGAACGAGCACAGGTTCGTGAGGTTCTTGTAGTCGCTGTAGAAGCCGATGATCTCGGCGCGCACGCGCTTCGGTGACCAGCGCACGCCCGCCTCGTAATTCCAGGTCTTCTCGGGCCGCACGAGGTTGTTTTGCCCCGGCGGGATGGGGGAGAAGCCCTGGTGCACGCCGAAGAGGAGGCCGAAATCGCGTGGCAATGCGAGGAAGACGCCCGCGCCTGGCAGGACGACCTGCTGGATGGTCAGGTTTTCCTCGCCCGTGAGGTGATCGGAGAGCACGCTGCGGATCGATTCGAGGCGGGCGCCGGCCGTGAGCGTGAGTGGTCCCCACGTCGCGGCGTCGGTCGCGTACATCGAGAGTGCGTGCGTGTAGGCGTCGTTTTCGGCGGTCGTCTGCGTGGGGCGCCCCTCGGGGACTGGCACGCCGCCTTCGATCAGGAAGCCGTCCTGCGTATGGCTGCGTCGGATTGAGTCGTAATGGAGCCGGACGCCATATTCGATCCGGTGGGAGATCGGGCCCGTCTTCGGGCGCCATGACACGGTGGACTGGAGGCCTTGCGAGACGAAGGTCCGGTCATTCGGCCCGATCATGAGCGTCTCGTCGTCCGTGCTCGGGGCGACGGCCCCCGTGAGCACGCCATAATAAAGGGCGTTGCGCGGGTCGGTCGGGTTCGCGAGGACGTCGGCGACCGAGATGCCGCGGAAGGCGTTCACCTTGCGCCAGATCCGGTGCATGTCGTGGCGATAGAGGATCGTCGTGACCTCCAGGTTCGGGCGGAGACGCGCGCGGTGCGTGAGCTGGAATTGCGTGCGGTTCCAGTCCATGCGATCGAGGCGGCTCGCTCCGTAACGACGATAGGGCGTCTCGCGGAAATCCGCGTCGCTGAGGCCGAGGTACGTCTCGTTCGAGCCTTCGTTCTGGTAGCCCACCTTGAGCTCGAGCTCGTTCACCACGGAGCCGACGGGATCGAAGGTGTATCGACCCTTCATCATGACGTCGGTCCGGGCAAACCCGGTGTCGCCGCCGCCGTCGAGCTCTTTGAACCCGTCGTTCGCGAGGTGCACGGCCTCGAGGAGGACGCCGTATTTGTCGTCGGCGAGCCCTTGCCGCAGGTGCACCTTGCGGAGCATGTATTGCCCGAACGAGACGTCGAGCATGCCGCGGCGCTCGGAGGGAATGGCCGCCGTGGTCATGTCGATGGCGCCGCCGACGGTATGCGGGCCATAACTGATCGCCGAGGGGCCCTTCACCACGCGCACCGAATCCATGCGGCCGATGAGCGGGAAATAATAGGCGGCGGGCGCGGAGTAGGGCGCCGGGCCGAGCAGGACGCCGTCCTCCATCAGCGTGATCTTCTTGCTTCGATCGGAGACGGCGCCACGAATGCCGATGTTCGGGCGCAAGCCGAAGCCGTCCTCCTCGCGGACGTAGACGCCGGGGACGCCGAGCAAGATCTTGTGGGGATCGTCGTACTTGAAGCGCTGGAGCTGCTTCGTCGTGACCACGTGCGCCGAGCCGCTCGTCTGCTGGAGGCGCGTGCCGACGACCGAGATTTCAATCGGAGGAGGAGGCTCGGCGCTTTTCGCGTTCGTCTCCGCCGTTGCATCGGTTTGCGGCGCGGGCTCGGGCGGAGGCGTAGCTTCGGGCGGCTCGCCTCCGGTCTGGGCGAGGGCCGCGGGCGAGAGCGAGAGCAAGAGGAGCGCGGGGAGCGTCGCGCGTCGAATCAGGGGCGATGCCATGCCAGGGACTCGAGGTGAATGGGAGGTGCTTGGGGGACGGGCCGGATCCAGGGGGCCTTGGCGAGCCCGTCGGAAAGGGATGCGAGATCGACCGTCGGATCGAGGAGCAGCTCGGCCGGACGGCCATTGAGCGAGACGGGCGCGTGCGCGCGCACGACGGGGCGTACGCCCTCGCGGGCCTCGAAATCGCGAGCGATCTGGTGCGCGAGCCGCAGGATGAGGTCCGGCTGCGTGGAGAAATCACGCTCCTGGCGGCCATTCAGGTACTTGCGCGGGGGGACCTCCTGCGTGCGTCCCGTCCTCGGGTCCGTCACGAGGTACGTGACGCTGCCGTTCTTTTCACGGAGCATGACGCGCCAGGAAAAACGGATCCCTTGCTCGTGCCAGAGAACGTTTCCTCCGTAGAGGTGCGTCCGCAGGGGCCAGAGGAGGTGGAAGGCGCAATAACACGCAGCAAGGGCGATTCGCGCGCCGAAGAAGCGGGGGAGGGGCGCGGCGGCAGGGGCGGGCAGGGGAGGGGCGGGCGCGGGGGCGCGGCGCCGGAAGAAACGGGCGAGGTTTCGTGGCCAGCTCGGCGAGAAGAACACGAGCGCCGCGACGACCATGATCGCCGGGAACATGCCGATCGGAAAGAGGAGCTTTGTAACTCCGTGAAAGAAGAGGACGACGGCATACGCGGCGACGCGGGTCCTCGGCATCAGCAAAAAGGCCACGACCGTGAGGTCGAAGAGGCACCCCGCCCAGCTCATGAGGAAGGCGACCCAGCGTTCGCCGAGCAGCGGGCCGATGATCGGCAGATAGGTGCGCGACGAGAGCCAGATGTTGAGCGGCTGCGCGTGGAGGAGCCAATCGCTGTTCACCTTCGCGAGGCCCGCAAAGAAATAAACGGCGCCGACCTGAAAGCGGAGCAGGTACGTGCACCACGCGGGCAAGGTCGCGCTCCGTTGCTTCGGGAAGAGCCACGCGTCCACCGAATACGCGCGGTGGAGGGGCATGAAGGCGAGGAGGAGCGCGAGCAGGCTGACGAGGTAGTAATGGTTGAGGTAGTTCGTGACGTCGAGCAGCTGGACGTAGGTGAAGCCGACGAGGAAGAGGACGATCGCGGCGCGATAAAGGAAGCCGACCGCGACGCACGCGCTCACCACGGCGAGCGCCACGAAGAGCGCGTGCATTCCCCGGGCCGAGAGCGGCGCGAGCCAGTCGAAACCCCAATACGACAGGAAAAACCGGGGTTTGACGAAGAATTCGTCCACCCAGCCATACGCGAGGAAGCGGATCGCGCTCACGCAGCCGAGGAGGCCGAAGCAAAAGCGGAACGCGGCGAGCGCCGCCGCGTCCTCCGGCCGGAGGAGGAAGGACGCGAGCCGCGCGAGGCGGCCCGGGGGGACCGCGTCGGCGCGTTCAGTCATTGTCGCCTTCCAGGAGCTGCGGGAGCTCGAGATCGAGGACCGTGACGAATTCGGTCTTGAGGCTGTCGGTGATTCGCTTGACGGCGTCGTGGAGCTGCTTCACGGTCTCGGGGTTTTCCGCGATCGCCTGGGCGAGATCGTCGGTAGGGACGGCGTCGGACGCGGCGATGGCCGCATTCACGTCCGCGTTCATTTTCTCGGCGAGCGCGGTCGCGCCGAGCGCGACGAGCACGTCGTCGAAGCCCACGCCCTCGCCGTCCTTGCAGCCGCTCATCAGCATGCGGAAGCCGATCAGGTTGTTCCGCACGTGCGGCCTCGATCGGCGGGCGAAGCGCGACTCCACGGCATCCGGGCACGTCGTGTCGCTGCAATCCATGATGCCGAGCGGGCGCGCGAGCTTCTGGTCCTTCACGTGCGTCTCGATGTGGAACATCGCGTCGCTCACCGCATTGAGGGCCATCTGCTCCGTCGTGTACACCGAGCCGTTCTTGCCGGGGTTTCTGAATTGCGCGGCGAAATCACCTTCGCCCGGGCGCCACGCGCCGAGGAGCTGTCCGGCCATCGCGGCGACGCCCGAGGAGACGGCCGACGCATACGCGGCCTTTCGTGAGGCGAGCTCGTCCGCGCCGAGCGCGGCCCACGAGCCGGAGGCGTTGATGCCCGACGCGGGGCTGCAGGCGTTGTCCGTGCCCGTGTAGAAGAGGAGGTATTCGGCCGCGGCGAGGCCCCGCATGTTGATGAGCGCGGTCGTGCCGAAATTCGGGGCCTCGTACGCTTTCGAAACGATGTTTTGCTCGACGAGGCAGCGGCTCACGAGGGGCCAGGAATAAATGGTGTCGCGAAGGCCCTTTCCGCCGGGCGTGTTCGTGGGGCCACCGGGGCCGAACTGGAACGGCTCGGCTCTTTGCCAGAGGTCGATGGCCTTCGACCACGCGGCCTGCGCCTCGGCGCGGCCTTCGGGGTCGGTCTTCGCTTCGGTCGCGGCGAGCTCCTGCGCGGCTTTCTGGAATGCGTCGAGCAGCTCCAGGTTGCACGTGGCAATGGCGTCGAGCAGCGTCGCGCGCGTCACGGTACCGGTCCCGCCCGTCGGATCGCCGCTGCTGCCGCCGGTCGAGGACGAGGCGGTCGTGGAGCCTGCATTCGAATCCGGCGGGGGGCGGCCGGTCGAGTAAAACGCGATTCGCTCGCAGCCCGCGACGAGGCCGACGGCGAAAATGCCACCGAGGAGCGCGCGCGCGACGCTCCTGCTTTGCAGCCACCTCCTGGGAGGCGGAGCGCTCACCTGCGAATGGTTCTGCATGGACATCCTCTTCCCTTCCGAAGCCAGGTCACGGGCAGGGGGGCGGATGGTAGCACGCTTGTCGAAGTTGAAAACTACTTTCAAGTACGACCGACACGAAAGATGTTTTGTGGACGTACGTACGGTGCGCTGGATGAGTGTGTTGGTTGGTGTACAAATCATCCGGATATGCTGCGTGTTGGTTGGAGTACAAAATGTTCGGAGGTGGTGTTCGTTGGGGCACCAAGGATGCGCAGGCGGCTGTGAATCTGCTCGCTTCCCGCGGAAAGTGCGGCGATCGGGGTGCGGTTTCGGGTTGACACGATGCGGTCCGTGATCTACCCATCGTTGCTGTTGAAAATGTTTTTCATTTTCTTTTTCAAGTGACGACGCGAGTCGCTGGGTGCCATCCGACTCGCCCGAAAAATAACGTAAGGAGAACCTAGCAATGAACGCGAATACGGGAGCCATTCGCCGCGCATTGGCGCGCAAGACGTACCTCGTTTCCCTTTCGGCCAGCCTGCTGCTCGGCGCGCTCGTCGTCGGCTGCGGGGACGATGCCCCGAACAATCCGAGCGGCTCGGGCACGGGCGCCTCCGGCGGGACGGGCGGCACCGGCGGTATGGGCGGGGCAGGCGGCGGCACCGGCGGCACGGGGATGGGCGGCGCCGGCGGGACGGGCGGAGACGGCGGCGCGGGCGGAAATGGCGGCGCCGGCGGAATGGGCGGCGCCGGCGGAATGGGCGGCGCCGGCGGCGGAGGCGGGTCCGCGGAGGCGAAGCCCGTGACCGTGCCCATTTCGGAGATGGGGCACGATCGGCTGTACGGCGTGACGTTCGACGCGCAGGGCAACATCTACGCGACCGGCAATTCGGCAGAGGGCACGGCCGCGGACGCTGATTTTTCGACGATCGTCGTGAAATGGCTGCCGAGCGGCGAGCTCGATGCGACGTTTGGCGACAAGGGCATCGCCAAGCACAACGTCGCGGTGGGGACGAACGGCGAGGTGACGCGCGGGATCGTGGTGCAATCGACGGGGAAGATCGTCGTCGCCGGCACGATCGAGCACGCGGGCGCGGCAGACGCGCGGGATCGCGACATCGCCGTGACGCGGTTCAACGCCGACGGGACGCTCGATACGAGCTTCGGGACGAACGGCGTGGCCCTGCTCGACCTGAGCGAGGGCGAGCTCGTGGGCAATACGTACGTCGCCGATGCGCATTGGGGCTTGAACGTCTACGCGGACGACAAGCTGCTCGTGGTGGGCGCGCAGAAGGCGCCCGGCCGCACGGACACCGATTTCGCCGCGGTGCGCCTGAGCGCCGACGGGACGAGCGACAATGCCTTCGGGACGAACGGCGTCGCCTTGCTCGACATCGCCCAGCAGAACGCGAGCGCGCGTGGGGGCCGGATCCTCGCCGATGGAAGCGCCATTCTCTCCGGGTACAACCGCGACGCGGACAACATCGTGAGCCCCGTCGTCTACAAGCTCGACAGCACGGGCAAGCTCGACGCGACGTTCGGCGTGGGCGGCGTGTTCAACCAGATCGTGCTCGCCTCGGTGGCCGAGGTGTACGACCTCGTGCCGCAAGGGTCGAGTTTCGTCACCGTGGGTTACGGCTCGAATGGCGGCAGCGACAACCTCGACTGGCTGTCGCTCCGCATCACGGGCGACGGCAAGCTCGATGCGACGTACGGCCAGAATGGCTACGTCCGGGTCGACATGGCCGGTCAAAACGACAATGCCCGCACGATGATCGCGCTCCCCGACAAACGCTCGCTGCTCGTGGGCGGCGGGAGGCCGACGGCCGACAACGTCGACGCGATGGTCGCCGTGCTGACCGAGAATGGGGCGGTCGACACGACGTTCGCGCCGAACGGGTGGAAGCAATACGATCTCGGCGGGGTCGCCGACATGTTCTGGGGCGCGGCGCTCTCGCCCGACCAGAAGCACGCCGCGATCGTCGGGACGAAGTCCGTGGGCATGGGCCCCGGCAACGACGACGGCGTGCTGCTCCTCCTGCCCGTCGGGAATTGATCGATTCCTTCCCCCCCGGTCGTCTGCCCCGGCGCGGGCTGCCTTGACGGGCCGCCCGCGCCGGGGCACGAACCTCCCCATGCAGACCCTCGAGATCGTCTCCGAGGACGAGGACCTCCGGGATTGGGTCGACGTCGTGAATACGGCGGATGTCTGGGGGATCCCCTCGTTCGAGGATGCTCGCCATCTGCGCGGCCTTCACCCGGACCGCCTCGATTGGGTGTTTCGCAGGGACGGGAACGCCGTGGGTGCCGCCTTTGTCCGACCTTCCGGCGGCAACGGCGTGGCGGGCCTGTGGGTACGGCCCGAGAATCGCCGCCAGGGCGTGGGGTCGACCCTGCACGGCGCGCTTTCGCAGCACGCGCGGCGGCTCGGGCTCCACGCGCTCGAAATCGAGGTGCACGAGAGCGAGAGGGACGCCCGCGTGTATCTCGAACGGCGCGGCTACGAGGAGGTGGGGCGCCAGATCGAGCTCGCGCTGGACCTCGATTCCGTGCCCATGCCCGAGGTGAAGCCGCCGGACGGCATCACGGTCGTGACACGCGCCGAGCGGCCCGATCTCTTGCCCGGCATGTACCAGGTCGCGCGGGAGGCCATTCCCGACATCCCCGGGGAGGCGGAGGACGAGGTGGGGTCCTTCGAAGAATGGATCGCCGCGGACATGGACCGGCCCATCCATACCCACGATCTCACGTTCATCGCGATGCAGGGCGCCGAGGTCGTCGGGTATGCGGTGCTCCAGCGTGGCCGCGGCGGCGTCGCGTTTCACAGCCTCACGGGGGTGCGGCGGGGATGGCGCGGGCGTGGCATCGCGAGCGCGCTCAAACGGGCGCAGGTGGCCGGCGCGAAGCAGGCCGGCTTTCGCCGCCTCGTGACGGAGAACATCGTCGAGAACGCTCCCATCCGGCACCTCAATGCGTCGATGGGGTACCGGCCCCTGGCGAGCATGATTCTCTTTCGCGGGCCGCTCCTCGACGCCGCGCGGTAGGGCGCGCCCACGCTCGAAGCGCGCCGCGTCGCGAGCTCGGTCTCGCGCGCGGAAGTTCTCTCGGCGCCGCCTTCGCCGTCGTGGCGAATGCGCGGGCTTTATGCGATGGCGTCCTGGGAGGCGCGTCCGCGCGACATCTTCAGCGCATACGTGATCGAGGCCTGCAGGTTCGCGCAGGTGACGATGCCCGAGAAGTCGGCGCCGATTTCCACGAGGGTGCGCGCGACCTCGGCGCGAATGCCGCTCAGCACCATTTGCGCGCCGAGCAGGCGCACGGCGTGCGCGGTCCGGACGAGCGCGCCCGCGACCTGCGTATCGAGGTCGACCACGCCGGTGACGTCGAGGATCGCCACGCGCACGCGCCCGCCGCTGATGCCTGTGAGGAGCACCTCGAGCACCCGATCGGCGCGGTCGGGATCGATGGCGCCGACGAGCGGCATGGCCACGATGTCGTCGCGGATCGGGACGAGGGGCGTGGAGACCTGGCGCAGGCGCTCCTGGCTCTGCTGCAGCGCCTCGAAGGCCCGCTTCTGCTCGGTCATGTCGAGGATCTGCGAGATGAAATGCGCAGGCGCTCCGCTCTCGTCGCGCACGAGGGCCACGTGGAGGAGAGCATGGACGATCGAGCCGTCCCGGTGGATGTACCGCTTCTTGAGCTTGTAGCGTGGAATCTCGCCGCGGAGCACCTTGCCGACGAGGTCGAGGTCGATCTCGAGGTCGTCGGCGTGCGTGATGTCCTGGAAGCGCAGCCGGATGAGCTCCTCGGGCGTGTATCCGAGCATCTCGGCGAGCGCGCGGTTCGCGCTGACGAAGCGGCCCTCGAGGCTGACGATGGTGAGCCCGACCGGCGCACAGTCGAACGTTTGCCGGAATCGCTCCTCATTGAGGTGCCGCTCGCGTTCGAGGAGCGCGTGGTCCTCGAGGAGCCGGCGTGCCTCCTCCACCTGGGCGCGGAGGGCGTGGTTTTCGGCAATCAGCGCGGCATTACGGCGCTCGATCTCGACGGTGCTCGCCGCAGGTTGTTCCGGAATGTACGTACTCATGACCCCCGGTACGGATATCGACCTCCCCGCCAGAATACACCCACCAGCGGCTTCAGGAAATGCCTGAATTTGTAGGGGTGGACAGGACGGGGTCGTGCACTTTTCGTGGGGTGTGCCCACCCCCGTCAAAGGACCGGTTCGTCCTTGTTCGTGATTCCGGATGGGAGAGCGTGCGGTTCGCCGCCGGCGTCAGGGATTTGGCAGGGTCCAGCGCAGCGGCGCCGAGCCGGAGCCGGCGCGGTGGCGCATCGAGATCCTCACGCCGCTCGCTCGAGCGCGCTCACGTCCGGAGCACGGCCCCGCCTCCGACCGCGTCGACGACCCGCACCCCGCCCGGCGGAAAACCAATCGCCACGAGCCGCGGCGCGCCCTTCGGCTGCGTATGATAACGCTTCCACACGGGCGCGACGCCGCCGCCGTGACGCCGGAAGACCTCCCGCTCGGTGACGAGCCAAGGCACGCCCTCGTCATCGAGGCCCATGGCGACGGGAATGCCCTCCGCATCGGAGGCCTCGACCGCGGATCCGCCGCGATCGAAGCGCATCACAATGCCCACGCCCGCGGCCCACGCCTCGCCCTCGGCGCCCGCCACGCAGAGGAGCAACGCGGGTTTGTCGTTCAAGCTCGCCGCGGAGGAGCGGACCTCCTGGTCGTATCCAATCCACAAGGCGCGCGCCTTTTTGCCGCGCAAGCTGCCCGCGACGAAGAACCCGAGCGGGCCCGAGGCAATCGCGGAGACCTCGCCGCCGAGCGGCAAGAGGAGCGGATCGGCCCAGCGGACGCCGTCGTTCGAGAGCCAAAGCTCCGGTCCGCCCTCGCCCGCGTCGGCCGTCACGACGCCGAAGGCGCGGCCGTCGCCGAGCGCCGCGACGATTTCGCCGACGGGCCCCTCGTCCGCGCGCCGCGGCAGCATGCCCTGCACGAATGCGTCGCCCCGCTGCAAGAGGACGTGCGCGGGGCCCACGAGCGCAATGCCGCCGCCCGGACCACGCACGAGCCACCGCGAGGCGGCGATCTGCGCGCGATAAGGCCGCGGGACGTCGACCGAGAACGTGCGCGGCTCCCGCTTGGACAAACCATGCAGCTCGCTGCCCGAGCGCGCGAATCCCCAGGGGCCCGGGAGGAACACCACGCCGCCCGGCGAAAGGAGGAGGGGTTTTTCGGTGGTGGTGCGCGGCGGCGCGAGGGCATCCATCGCGGCGAAGACCTCCTCCTCGGACGGCAAGATGCGCGTCTTGCGGAACGAGGTCATCGGCTGGTGCTCGCGCGCCGCGATTTCGATCCAGCGCGCCGCGGCCGCTTCCAGGGGCGGCAGGAGCGCCTCGGCGAAGGCCTCGACGGAGGGGAACCGCGGCGGAGAGCCCTCGAACATCGAGCCGCCGAGCAATTTCCGGGCGTGTGTCTCGTAAAACTTTGCGCCGTCGAGGTCCCACGTCCCCTCGGGCAGCACCGGCGAGGCGCCTTGCCGGAGCGCGAGGTCGACGGCGCCGAGCAGCTCCTCGGCCGCGAGGAAGCCGCGATGCAGCTTTTTCGCCGTGCGCAGGCTGCGCCGCTCGCCCACGTACCACGAGGGCATCGAGCGGCACCATTCCTCGCCCGTCAACATGAACCAGATGGTGGCGGCGAGCGCGTGGACGTCCGTCCAGGGCCCGACGAGCGGGTTGCGCCGCGAGGGCGCGACCGACGAGAGCGCCTGCTCGGGGCCGCCATATCCGAGCGTGATCCCCTGCACCGTGGCGAGCGCGAGCCCGTCGACCCGCGCGATGCCGCAATCGGCGATCTTCGGGGTTTCATCGTCCAGCGGGCCGGCGACGAATACATTGTCGGGCTTGAGGTCGCGGTGGAGGATGCCGAGGCCGTGCAGGACGCGGACGCCCTCGAGCATGCCCCGCGCGAGCCGGTGAGCGCGGACCGGATCGATGCCCGTCTCCCGCGCTTTGTCGACGCGGTCCGTGAGCGTCGCGCCCTCGCTCGAGGCCTCGACGTATTCGAGCGCGATCCAGGGCAGGACGAGGGGCGGCTCCTCTTCGAGCGCGACGAGGGCGCTGCCGTGGCCGTAATACCCGATCACGAATTCGCTGGGCGGGACGAGGTTCTTCACCCGATCGAGCGCCTCGATCTCGCGCTGCGCGAGATCCCGGCTCGTCATGCCCATCTGCGCGAGGCCCTGCTCGGTCCCGGGCTTGACGAGCTTCACCGCGACCCGCGCGGGCGCGAGCTCCGAGAGCCCGGGCGCTTCCGTGTCCCCGTCACGCTCGGCGAGGAAGACGGCGGACATCCCGCCGGAGCCGAGCCACTGCACGAGGGAGAGGCCCGCGGGCTCGCCGGTCTCGGGGTCGACGAGCTCGGGTTTGTCGTCGGCGAGATCGGTGAGCTCGAGGTCGGTGCACCGCAGGACGGGAATCATGGGCCGCCGGCACGATACCTTGCCGCGCGGCGTCAGGGAAGCCGGTTCAGAAGCGCATCCGGCCTTCGATCACGAGCACGGCGCTGCCCGCGAGCAGGACGCGATCTCCGGAGAGCGTGCAGTCGAGCTCGCCCCCACGCGCGCTCACCTGCCGCGCCCGGAGCCGCGCGCGGCCGAGCTCGGAGGCCCAGAGGGGCACGAGCGTGCAATGCAGGGATCCGGTCACGGGATCCTCGGGGACGCCCTTCGCCGGCGCGAAGAAGCGCGAAACGAAATCGACGTCCGCGTCGATCCCCGTCCCCCGCGCGGTGACGCCGACCGCGAACGTGTGGAGCGCCGCGACCTTCGCCATGTCGGGCCGGAGCGCGCGCACGTCCTCGGCGCTGTCGTACACGGCCACGAGGTCGCGCGCCGCAAAGGCCGCGCTCGGTCGCTTGCCGAGCGCGTCGGCGAGCGCGTCGGACACGTCGGCCCGCGCGGGTGGGCGCGCGGGCAGGTCGATCGAGAGCAGGTCGCCTTCGCGCCGCACGACGAGCTCGCCGCTCCGCGTGTGGAACGAGACGAAAGGGAGGCTCGGCGAGAGGAGCTCGAGCACGACGTATCCCGCGGCGAGCGTGGCGTGGCCGCAGAGGTCGACCTCGACCGAGGGCGTGAACCAGCGCAGCTCGTGGCGATCGCCACGCGCCACGAAAAATGCGGTCTCCGAGAGGTTGTTCTCCGCGGCGATCGCCTGGAGCGTCGCGTCCGGGAGCCACGCGGGCAGGGGACATACGGCGGCGGGGTTGCCGGCGAAGGCGCGGCGCGTGAAGGCGTCGATCTGGTAGAGCGGAATCTCGGTCACGTGTCTCCTCCGATGGAGACGTTTACCATGCTCTGCGGCGCCTGTTCAGCACCAGGACCACGTCGGCCGCGGGGAGGGCGAGCTCCAGGCCGGTTTGTCCGGCATGCACCACGCTCTCGAACGATTGCCCGGTTTCGAGGTCGATGGTGGTGCCATCGTAGTCGCCCTGGTCGAGCCGCGCGCCGAGGATGCGGACCGTGCGGGGGGACGTGGCCGTGATCCGGATCGTCAGCCAATTCGGCTCGCCGAGCGCGAGGGCGGGCGAAGGCGGGAGCACGACGACGGGCCGCGCCTCGGCGCGCGAATGATACGCGAGGCGGCTCTGGGCGAGCACCTTCGCCGCAACGCGAAACTCGCCATAAAGATCGTGCTTTTCGACGAGGTCCCAGTACCAGAACATGGGCGCGCCGGCTTGATTGCGGAGCATGCCGGCGTAGAGGGCGTCGCGGACGAAGGCCCGCAGGTTCACGCTCGCGGGGCGCGAGGGGCCGATTTCGCCGAAGAAGGCCGGCGCGCGGGCCTGAAGCCAGCCGAGGCGGGCGAAGAGCGTGACGGCGTCCGTGTAGAGGTGAGGCTGGAGGAAGTCCATCGCGCGCCACGTCGACGCCGGCGCGAGGAGCGCGCTCGTGGTCACCGGGTGGCCATAAGGATCGAGGGCGCGGATGTATCGCGCCATCTCCTCGTGCCAGGCCGTGATGTCGGAGAATCGGCCGGCGAACGAGGCGTCGGTCCACTCGACCTCGTTCCAGAGCTCCCACGCGAAAAGGGACGGGGAATGCGCGTAGCGGGCGACGGCGTGGCGGAGCCACATTTTCATGCGACGCCGCGCCTCGCGGTCCGAAAAGACGTCGGCCGCGTCGTCGAGAAACCCGCCGCGGGCCACGTTCCAGGGATGATCGGGCCAGTTCGGGTTGACGAGCGTGCTGAAGGATCCGTGGTTGAAGAGGACCATCTGCATCGAGATGCCGGCCGCCTCGCAGGCGTCGAAGAGCGCATCCCATTTCGCGAGCGCGGGCTGCCAGAGCCGATCACGCGGCACAGACGCGTCGTCCACGGGCCAAAAAGGGTTTTTCCCGTCCCAGGAGCTCGCCCAGATGCGCGTCCACTCGATCCCGGCAGCCCCCATCCGGGCGATCTGCTCGGCCATGGGCGGCATGTCCGGCATCTGCCAGCCCAGGTTGAAGCCGAGCGGATAATACGGCGTGCCGTCGTCCCACGCGAAGCGGTTCGGCCTGCGCGGGTCGACCCGGAGGAAGCCGCGCGGCATGCGTACGTCGAGACGAACGGTGTCGCTCCGGGGACGCGTGGGCTGGAGGACGCCATTCCGATAGAGGAGGGGTCGATACGGTCCGGGCGCGCGGGCGACGAGGACGGCCTCGTAGGCGGTGCCGTCGTGATAGGCGATGCGCTCGAGCCGCTCGCCGTTCGCTCCGACGAAGACGACGCGGACGTCGTTTTCTTCAGGGTCGTAGGGGTTGCCGGGGAATTCGGCCTCGAAGCGCGCGACGGCGGGGCCGTACCAGGTCGCGGGGGGGCCTACGGCGGGGGCGGCGAGGGCGGGCGGCGCGGCGACCATGGTCTCCGCGAACCGTGGGGCCCGCCCGCCCGGATCGAAAGTCGGCTTCTCGGCGTTCAGCGCGTCGCGACGAAGCCGAAGCTCGTGGCCTGGCCAGGCGCGAGACTGGCGTTGTGAGCGGCGCCCACGAAATGCGTGGTGCCGTCCGTGACCGTGTAGCTCGCATTCCAGATATTGTCGATCGTGCCGTCCACCTGCATCGGGATCGACCAGGTGAGCGATTCTTTCCCGATGTTCGTGACCTGGATCGTGAGCTGATACCCGGTGCCCCAATCGCTGTCGACCGTGGTCGAGACGGCGTACGGGAGCGTGGGGCCGGGGTCGCCGCCGCCCATTCCGCCGCCCGCGCCGCCGACGCCCGTCGGATCGCCGCCGGCGCCGCCGGCGCCGCCCGTGCCCGGGGGATTGCCGCCGGGCTCCGGGGGATCGGCGACACGCTCGGTGAAATGCGAGGTGCGGGTGAGCGCGACGAGCAGGTCGAGGACACGGAGGTTTCCCTTCTGGAACTCGCCCGCGACCTGGCTCGAAAGGCAAGCGAGGCGGCCCTCGTCGAGCTGGCCGTACGCATACCGGAGCCACGAGCGCGCATAACAACCCTGCGCGTCGGGGCTGTCGGCGAGGACGGACGCGAGCTCGGGGACGCCCACGAACTTGCCCGTGGTGGCCGGGGCCGAGAGGATCTCGCCGGAGGCGTCGATCGGCAGGCCATTCTCGTCGGCGCGATACCGGCCGATGCCGTCGAAATGCTCGAAGGCGAAGCCGATGGGGTCGACGAGGTCGTGGCAGCTCTTGCAGAGCGCGACGGTGGTGTGCGCCGCGTATCGCTCGCGGGTGCTCTTCGTCGGGTCGATGGGCGGCGGCTCGGCGACGACGCCGGGCGGCGGCGGCGGCAAGGGCTGGCAAAACAGGCGCTCGCGGACGAGCTTGCCGCGATGCACGGGGGAGGAGCCGGCCGGCTTTCCGTGCGTGGCGAGGACGCTGCCGTGCGTGAGGATGCCAGCGCGTCCGGAGCCGCCGAGCTCGACCATGCCGAAATCGTTTTCATCGGCGGCGCCCGCGGGCGCGGGCAAACCGTAATAGGCCGCGAGCTTCGGGCTCACGAAGGTGTACGGCGCGTCGAGCAGCTCCGCGATCGTGCCTTCGCCATTGCGGATCACGTGCCGGATGAAGAGGCGCGTCTCCTCGATCATGGCGGCGCGGACGTCGGCGTTCCATTCGGGATAGGTGGCGGAGTCCTTGGGCGCAGCGTCGAGACGGTCGAGCTCGAGCCAGGCAATGGCGAACCGCTCCAGGATCTCGTCGCTCCTGGGATCCTCGAGCAGGCGCTTGGCCTGGGCCTCGATCTGCTCCGGCGTGCCGAGCGCATTCGCGTCAGCCGCGGCGAAGAGCTCGGCGTCGGGCATGGTGCCCCAGAGCATGTAGGAGAGCTCGGTCGCGATTTCGTGCGGGGTCAAACGGACGCGGCCGCCCTCGCTGGCGAGGGATTCGTCGCCGAGCTCGGTGCGATAGAGGAAATGCGGCGACTGGAGCATGGCCGTGATCACGGCCTCGATCCCCTCGTTGAAGCCTTCCTTGGAAGCGATGGTCTGGTAGAGGGCGACGTACCGCTGGGCGTCGTCGGCGCTGAGCGGGCGGCGGAAGGCGCGCTTGCCGAACGTCTCGACGAACGTCTTCGCGCAGGCCTCGGGGCCCGCGGCGACGGGGTCGCAGGGCAGGATGCTCGAAGGGTTCGTCAGGGCGAGCGTCGCGATCTCCTCGGCGGCGCGGCGGACCTGGTCGGCGAAGAGCGGGCTCACGCGGAGCGCGTCCTCGTTGTTGTCGAAGCCGCCGATGACGATGTCGGGCACGAACGAGGCGCCCCATTGCGAGTCGATGCCGAAGAGCTCGTGGATCGTGGCGTCGTACTCGTGGCGCGTGAGGCGGCGGAGGACACGCGGGCCGGGCTGCACGGTGGTGCACGCGGCGGAGGGCGCGGCGCAGCCCTCGCCGCGGGTCGTGCGCGTGACGAAGAGCGAGAGGGTCGCGTAATCGGGGGTGCCCGGCTCGACGATGGTGCCGCCGGGGTGGCCACTCGGGTGCTGGCCCGAGGGGCGCGAGAGGAGGGCGGAGAGGCCCCCGGCCTGATCGACGGCGAGCGCGCGGGCCACTTCGAGGTTCTTTTCGAGGGCGTCGGGCTCGCTCCGCGGCGTGAGGACGAGGCGGCTCTTGCCGGCCATGCCCGTGGCGCTGTGGCAGACGAAGCACTTCTTTTCGAGCAGGGGCGTGTAGACGTTGTTCTCGAAGAACGCGAGGTCGTCCGGACAACCGACGACGCCCTTGATCCCCTCGTTTTCGTCTTCCCCGCCGAGGCAGCCGGCGAAGGCGGCCGTGAGGGCGAGGGCGCCCGTGATCCGGATCGAAGTCGAGCGAAGGACAGTACGCAGCATGGCCATGGCTCCCACGTTGGTTCCAGGGGTTTTCACGCGAAGAGCTCCGGCAGGGGACCCGAGCCTTTTTGCGGGTCGCCGAAGGTCTGGTTGTCAAGGCCGAGGGCGTGGCAGACGGAGACGAGGAGGCGGTTGTGCGGCGCGCCGCCGAAGCTCAGATACCGGCCCGTGTTGAGGCCGCCGCCGCCTGCGAGGATCATCGGCACGGACTTGCAATCGTGGAGGCGGCTGTCGCCGAGCTCCTTGCACCAGAGGACGACGGTGGAGTCGAGGAGCATGCCGCCCTGCGGATCGGCCGTGGTGGCGAGGCGCTCGAGGAGGTAGGCGAACTGCTCGGCATACCAGCGCTCGGTGGCGACGAACTCGGCGACGCCCTTGGCATTGCCGTCGTCGCTGTGGGAGAGGCCGTGGTGGCCCTCGGCGACGCCGAGCCAGCTCATGACGACGGGGCCGACGGTGTGGTTCCATTGCACGGAGGCGACGCGCGTCATGTCGCAGGCGAGCGCGAGGACGAGCAGATCCATCTGGGATTTGCCGATCGTCGGGAACGCGTCGTTGTCGTACGTGCCGACTGCGGGCGGGGCCGCGGGCGGGGCGCAGAGCGGGCCTTCGAGGCCGGATTCGAGTTTCTTGAGGGATTCGAGGTGCTCGTCGAGCTTCTCGCGCTCCTGCGAGCCGACACGGCCGCGCAAGGTGCCGAGCTCGCCGCGGAGCAGGTCGAGGATGCTCTTTTTGCGGGCGAGGGCCGCGTCGAGCTCGGCCGGGCCGCCGACGGCGTCGCCGAACATGCGGGTGAAGACGCTCTTGGGGCTGTCGTCGGGCGGGACAAACTGGCCGGGGCCCGCATAGGAGATGCGGGTCTGGATGCCGCCGCCCCAGGCGCTCGTCTGCACGCCGAGCTCCAGGGAGGGGAATCGATCGTTCTGGCCGATGCGGGAGGCGACGAATTGATCGAGGCTCTTGCCCGCGGTCTCCGTGCCGACGGTGCCGCCGCCGGTGAGCATGGCGCCCATGCCGGCCTCATGGTTGTCGACGCCGTGGAAATCGATGCCATCGCATACGATGATGCGGTTCTTGTGCGCGGCGAGCGGCTCGAGGATGCTGCCCGCGGGGAAGGAGAAGCTCGACCCGCTGCCGCTCGGGCGCCAGTGCTTGTGAATGGTGCCGTTTGGCGAGAAGAACACGACGAGGCGGCGGGCCGGGGTCGCGTTCTCGGCGCGAATCTCGCGCTCGAGGAGGCCGAGGACGGGGGCCGCGACGAGGGCCGCACCCATGCCCGAGAGGAAGCGTCGACGGTTCCAGTGCTTCATGCCCCGGCCGTATCGCAACCGGCGTGCCTGGGCAGAGGATCAGGAAAGAGGCCGGAACGGAAGGGCGCGGCGAGAGAGGGTGATCGGCGCGTTCATGGAGGGGTGATCGGAGCCATCACCCTGGAGCGGGGCGATCCCTCGAACGGGAGGGCGCCGCCGAAGAAGGCCGCGGCGCCGCCGGGCAGGGGCGCGACGGCAAAGGCGGTCGCCGGGGGCTTTTCGCGCGGATTCTTGGGGCGGGTGAACCACAGGACCGTGGCGACGCCCAGGGAGACGACGGAGACGCCGAGCGAGACGTTCGCGACAATGAGCTTGGTGCGGACGGGATCGACGAGGTCCGCGGTACAGCGCGGCGCGCAGGTGGCGTCGAGGTGGTCGTAATCGTTCTTCGCGCTCACGGCGAGGCCCGCGAACGCGGCGCCACCCGCGAGGGCCACGCCGCCGAGGACGAGGGGCGCGAGGGGAAGGGGGCGCGGCGGAGGCACGGCGGGCGCAGGTTTTTTCGGCGGAGGGGGCGCGGCGGCGGCGAACCGGACGGAGAGGCGCCGGCGTTGTTCGCCTTCGCGGAGGACGATGCGCTCCTCGATCGCCGGGGCGCCGGGCCACTCGTAGCGGAGGTTGTGCTCGCCCGGATCGAGGGGGATCGCCTTGCCGTCGAGGGACGAGGCGAGGACGCGCTCGCCTTCGAGGACGCGGACGTCGACGAGGTCCTGGCCGGCGCCGCCGCGCGCATCGAGGACGATCGAAGGGGTGCGCTCGTCGAGGTCGGCGAGCCAGTCGGTGCAGTCCTTGCGGACGATGGCGGGACACGCCTCGGCGGCGCAAGCGAGGAAGCGCTCGCGCGCAGCGAGGAGCTTGCCCTGGTCGCGCAGCTCCTGGCCTTGCTCCGAGGCGTCGGCGCAGGCCTGTTTCTGCGTGGCGGGGTCCTCCGGCGGCGCGGCCGCCGCGGCGCGCGGGAAGGCCCCGGCCGCGCCCGCGAGGGCGAAGGCGAAGTAGCAAAGGTGCGCTTGAGGGAGACGCATGGCTCGGGGGCGAGGGCCTCGGGAGCCTTCTTTCCTACCGCTCGTGCTCGCCCACGTCGAGCCTTCCGGGAGGCGCGCCTCGCGGAAGGTGCAGCGCACGAAACGGCGCACGCAAAACCTTGCCGTGGAGGAGGCGGCGCCGCATGGAGAGGGACCAACCCGAGACCCGAGGAGAGGGGATGGCAAGCGAAGGCGAAGACACGCAAGACAGGTCGGCCCCACCGGAGCCGTCCGCATTCCATCATGCGTACGCGGAGGGCGTCCACGCGCCCTGGGACATCGGCCGGCCGCAAGCGGAGCTCGTGGCGCTGGCGGAGGCGGGGGGCTTCCGCGGCGACGTGCTCGACGTGGGCTGCGGGCCCGGCGACAACGCGATTTTCCTGGCGGCGCGGGGGCACGCGGTGACGGGGCTCGACCTGGTGGAGAACGCGCTCGTGAAGGCCCGGGCGCGCGCCCAGCAGAAAAACGTGCCCGTGCAATTCGTGCAGGGCAATGCGCTGGAGCTCGAGTTGCTCGGGCGGACGTTCGATACGGTGCTGGATTCGGGGCTGCTCCACGTGTTCGGGAGCGGAATGCGGGCGCAATACGTGGCGAGCCTCGCGCGCGTGGTTCGTCCGGGCAGCATGTATCATGCGCTCGTGTGGAGCGATCGGGAGCCGGGCGAGGGAGGGCCGCGGCGGCTCTCGGAGGCGGATCTCCGGGCGGCGTTCGCGTCCGGATGGAAGGTGCGCGAGCTCCGGCCGGCGCGGTTCGAGCACCTGCTCGGCGGCAAGGGATACGCGGAGGCGTGGCTCGTGTCGATCGAGCGGACAGAATGATCGATTCTCCGCGGGCCTGGGTTCGCCCGGGCGCGGGCCGCGGCACGTCGCCTGCATGACGGGCCTCCTCGGGGGTTCGCATGGTGGCACGATTCACGCGGCGCACGTTCATCGGTTCGGTCGGCGCGGGCCTTGCGCTCGCCGCATGTGCATCCACCCGAGACAATGGCGGCGCGCCGTCGGGTTCGTCCGACGCGCCGCCGCAAGGCCCCGAGCCCGGCGCGCCGCGCGAGGGGGACATCGAGCTCCCGGCCGGCGCGGTCATGCCGATTCGCATCCTCGGCCGGACGGGCGAGCGCGTCAGCGTGGTGGGGCTCGGCGGATACCACATCGGGATGCAGGACGACCCCCAGGAGAGCCTCCGCATCATCCGCGCGGCGCTGGACCACGGGGTCAATTTCCTGGACAACTGCTGGGATTACAACGACGGCGAGAGCGAGCGCCGCATGGGCCTGGCGCTCCAGGATGGATACCGGCAAAAGGCGTTCTTGATGACGAAGCTCGACGGCCGCACGCGGCAATCGGCGGCCGAGCAGCTCGATCAATCGCTGAAGCGCCTGCGGACGGACGTGATCGATCTCGTGCAGATCCACGAGGTGATCCGCGGGAGTGATCCGGCGCGGGTCTTCGGGCCCGACGGGACGATGGAGGCGCTGCTCTCGGCGCGGCAGGCTGGAAAGATCAGATATATCGGTTTTACCGGGCACAAGGATCCGGCGTACCACCTGGCCATGCTGAAGGCGGGGTTCGACAACGGGTTCACGTTCGACACGGTGCAGATGCCGCTGAACCCGATGGATCCGCATTACAAGAGCTTCGAGAAGGAGGTCTTGCCGGTGCTCGCGGCGCACGACATCGGCGTGCTCGGGATGAAGCCGCTGGCGTCGGGGATCTTGCTGGAGAGCGGCGCGGTGAGCGCGCCGGAATGCCTGCGCTACGCGATGTCGCTGCCGACGTCGGTCGTGATCACGGGCTGCGACACGGTGGGCGTGCTGGAGCAGGCGCTCCATGCGGCCTATACGTTCGAGCCGATGCGGCGCGAGGAGAAGGAGGCGCTGCTCGCGCGGACGGCGCCGGCGGGCCGGAGCGGTCAGTACGAGCCGTTCAAGAACACGAAGCAATTCGACGGGACCGAGAGGAACCCGAAGTGGATGACGAGCGCGGAGCTCTGAATTGCGCCGCGGGCGCTTGTTCGGCTAGTCTCGCGGCCCCCATGACGAACCCCTTCACCCAGGTCTCGACGAACCGCTCCTTCGGCGGCCACCAGAAGGTGCTGCGGCACGAATCGCGCGCGCTCGGCTGTAGCATGAACGTGGGCGTCTACCTGCCCCCGCAGGCCGAGTCCGGGCGCTGCCCCGTGCTCTACTGGCTCTCCGGGCTCACGTGCACGGAGCAGAACTTCGTGACGAAGGCGGGCGTGCAGGAGCACGCGGCGCGGCACGGGATCATCGTGGTCGCGCCGGACACGAGCCCGCGCGGCGAGGGGGTGGCGGACGATCCGGCCTACGATCTCGGGCAAGGCGCCGGGTTTTACGTGGACGCGACCGAGGCGCCCTGGGCGCGGCATTATCGAATGCACGAATACGTGGCGGAGGAGCTCCCGGCGCTCGTGGAGGCGCACCTGCCGGCGCTCCCGGACCGTCGGGGGATCTTCGGGCATTCGATGGGCGGGCATGGCGCGCTCGTGCTCGCCCTGAAGCACCCGGGGCGATATCGATCGGTGTCGGCGTTCTCGCCGATCGTGGCGCCGAGCCAGGTGCCCTGGGGTGAAAAGGCGCTCTCTGCGTATCTCGGCGCGGACCGGGAGGCGTGGAAGGCGTGGGACGCGACGGCGCTCGTGCGCGAGGCGAAGGAGCGGCTGCCGATCCTGATCGACCAGGGGGACGCGGATCCATTCCTCGCGCGGGAATTGCAGCCGGAGCTCTTCCGCGCGGCGTGCGAGGCCGCGGGGCATCCGCTGACGCTGCGGATGCAGGCGGGGTACGACCACAGCTACTATTTCATCGCGACGTTCATGCGGGACCACGTGGAGCACCACGCGGCGGCCCTGCGATGAGCCCGCTGCGGCTCACTTGAAGTCGCAGAAGCCGCCGCCGAGCCACTTGATGAAGATCGTGGAGTAGTAGTGGCTGGCGCCGGGCTCGCTGCTGCCCGTGTAGCGCATGTCGTCACGGTCGCTCGTCCCCTGGCAATCGGACGCGTACATCTTCCACGTCGCGATGCCGCCGTCCGAAACCCAGTAGCTGAGCGAGGTCGTCCAGTCGGACGACGGCGTCTCCTTCCGGAATGCCTCGAACAGCGTGCTGCCATTGCACGAGAGGACGTGCTCCTTGCCCGCGCACGCGGTGGCGTACGGCGGACCGTAGTCGTCCTGGACCTGGTAGGTGCTCGCCGTGCGCTGGTGGGTCGCCCAGGGGCCGGAGGCGCCCGTGTACCAGAGGTGCAGCGAGCAATCGGAATAGTCCTCGACGAACTCCTCGACGAACGGGACGAAGGAGGCGTTCCAGCCGTACGCATAACCGAACTCGGCCGGGTTCGCGCAGTAATAGCTCTCGACCAGCGTCGCGGGGTTCGGCGCCTTCGGGAGTCCGAGCGTGACCGGCTTCATCGGCTGGTGCTCGAGCTCCGCCCTCGTGTGGGCGCCCCGCTCGACGTCGATGACGAGGCTGTCGGGGAGCAGCGTGTTTTCGGGCGCGACGGCGCGCAGGAGCTCGACGGGCGTCGTGTACGTGTCGAGCACGCTCTCCGCGCTCCCGTCGGCGGGGAGCTCCTCCAGGACGCCCGTTTTCCCATTGCCCATGCCGCAGAACACGTACGTGGCGCCGGAGCGGGCATGCACCACGGCGAGGGTCCGATCGCCGCACGGGGCGCTGTTGTCGCGGGTCATGGCGGAGGCGGCCGCCGTCGGCGCGAGGGATTCGCCGTCGCCGTCGAGGCGAGCGGACGCGGTATCGGCCGGCGTCGGAGCGAGCTCCGCATCCTCGGGGGCGTCCGCGCCGACACACGCCATCGTGGTGGCTGCAAGAAGCAGGGGGAAGGTCAGCGCGAGGGTGCGGGCCTTGGCGAGGGTCGTCTTGCTCATGGGAATCGTGCTCCTGGTCGTGGCCATTTGCTTCGTGGCCGGTATGAACGAGAGCATCGCAATGAGCGTGCCGGAGCGCGCGGCCCCGCGAAAACGCGGATTTCCGAAGCGCGCACGCACCGGCAGGGGAGCGCTGTCACGGCCGCGTGACAGCGGGCGTCACGGCGGCGTACCGATGTCACGGCCGCGCGACACGGTCGATGGAAGATGGGGCGCGTGATTGTCGAACGAGGGAGGCGCAGCGTCTATCGCCGCGGATCGACCTGGGTGCCGCGGGCGCGGCGGAGGATCTCCTCGGCCACGAACGCGGCGACCGTGGAGGGCTTCGTGCCGGGGCCAAAGCCGCCCTCGTAACCGAGCTCGAGCGCGAGCTTGTTGTCGATGCGCGGGCCGCCGAGGAGGAGGAGGAACTTGTCGCGCACGCCTTGTTTCTTCAGGAGATCGACGAGCGCGGCCGCGTTCTCCTTGTGGCAGTTGCGCTGCGTGATGACCTGCGAGACGAGGATCGCGTCGGCCCCGAGCGCCTTGGCGCGCTCGGCGAGCTCGACGTTTTCGACCTGCGCGCCGAGGTTGTGCGCGTCGAAGCACTTGTAGCTCTCGAGGCCCTTTTCCCCGGCGAATCCCTTGTAATTGAGGATCGCGTCGATCCCGACGGTATGCGCGTCCGAGCCCGTGCAGGCGCCGACCACGACGATCTTGCGGCCGAGGTTCTTGCCCATGGCCTCGATCTGCTCGCGGTCGAGCGGCTTCGCGGCGAGCTCGGCGACGTCGATGGTGTCGATGTCGATCTGGTGCGCCGAGTGCCCGTAGGCCACGAAATACGTGTGCTGCTGGGAGCATTGCTCCATCGTGGTGACGAGCGGGTCCTTGAGGCCGTGGGCCTCGGCGAAGCGCTTCGCCGCCTCCTTCGCGCGGTCCCCGGGCAGGATCGCGAGCGTGAAGGTCATCTGCACCATCCCGTCGCCTTCACGGTCCCCGTACGCGCGTAGCCATTTCGCCATGGTCAGCGGCCTCCTTCGAGCTCGTCGAGGATCGGGTTCAAATACTCGGGATCACGCGCCGCCACGCCGGCGTGGCCCTTGCCGCCCGTGCGCTTGCGCTTCACGTCGCCGAATGCGCCCCCGCCGATCGCGTCCCAGATGCCGTCGCCCTTCACCTGATCGAGCAGCTCGTGCGCCTTGTGCAGCACCTCTTTCGCGCGCCGCTCCACGATGCCGCCGGGCTTCCACTGGATCTCGTCGCCGAGGTGCCTCGCCGTGCCGAAGACGTATTTCGCGCTCTTCAGCGCGAGGTACCGGTCCATGAGCAAGGGCGTGTGGATCGCCTCGCTGAACATGCCGAGCAGCTCGATCGATTGGTGCGTCATGACGCCCGCGAGGTTGAACATCGCGTCGTGCACGTGGCTGTGGAAGACGTCGCCCGTCTTGAATTTCGTGGGCGGCATCCATTTGATGGGGTGCTTGTCGAAGATCTGCCGGATGAGCTGCGCCTGCGCGACCTCGAAGAGGAAGCTGTCCTCGAGCCAGGGGTCGATCTCGAACGCGTGCCCGAGGCCCATCTGCTCGTCCGAGAGCCCCGCGCGCCGCGCGAACGCCTCGTTGATGAACTGCGAGGCGAGCACGGTGTGCGCTTTCTCCACCGCGTCGGCCGTCGTCAGGTAGTTGTCCTCGCCCGTGTTGATGACGATTCCGCTGCGGGCGACGATGCGGCGCGAGAAGTATTGATCGACGAACGTCCGCTCCATGTTGATGTCGCGGAAGAGGATGCCGTACATCGCGTCGTTGAGGAGCATGTCGAGCCGCTCGACCGCCGCCATCCACGCGATCTCGCTCATGCAAAGGCCCGAGGAGTAGTTCGTCTGGGCGAGGTATTTTCCGGTCTCCTCGCTCGCCTCGTCCGCGGCTTTGCGGATGATGCGGAAGTTCTCCTGCGTGGCGTACGTCCCGCCATAGCCCTCGGTCGTCGGGCCCTCGGGCACGTAATCGAGGAGCGATTGCGCCGTCGCGCGGATGACCGCGACGATGTCCGCCCCGGCGAAGCGCGCGGCCTTGGCCTGGACCGCGTCGTCGTAGATGTTGCCGGTCGCGACGATGACGTATTTGAGCGGGAGCTCGGCCTCGGGGAAGCGGCTCTTGAACCGCTCGCGCGCGCGGCGCGCCTCGTCGATGCGTCCGATCGCCCGCTGGGTCTCGAGCTCGAGGGCGCCGCGGCATTCGTTCGTCGTGGGGCCGCCCTCCACGTCGAGCGAGGCGCCGCCGTACGCGAGCTGCTCGGCCGCCTCCTGCGCGGAGCTCGCGCCTTCGAGGAGCGCGCGTCCGAGGAAGTACGCGACGCCGCGGCCCGCGTGTCCCGCCTTGTGGATGCGGTCGACGAGCGCGTTGGCGAGCGGCGTGCCCTCGGGATCCGCGCCCGTGACGCCGTAGGAGCGCGCGACGGTGCGCTCGATGCCCACGGTCGTGTGGCGGTCGATGAAGCGCTGGACGTCGTCGGCGATCGCGGCCGCCGCAGCGCGGCACGCGTCGACGGTCGCGTGATCGAGGGGGACCTTGGCCATGGCGCTCGGAAATGGCGCGGATGGGCCCGATTGTCAACGACGAGGGTTCGGCCCGAGAGCCGCGCCCGAGCGCGTGATCCGAGCGCTCATCGAGCGAGCGGCGTGATGGTAAGCTCGCACCGTGCACGTCTCTGCGAACCCCCCGCTCGCCGTGGCGAAGCTCGTCTGGCAGCCTCGGCCCGATGCGTTCGTGATGACGGTCGTTTGCAGGGCGACGTACGCGCTGCGGAACGGGCCGTGCGAGCTCCTCGGTGCGCCCGACGCGCCGCAGTTGGTGGACATGTACTGGCAGGACGGGTCGCCACGCAGCGTCCGCTTGCCGAACGATCTCGCGCCGTTCAAGCGGCACGTGGACGTGATCGTCGTGGGGCACGCGTGGGCGCCCCATGGAAAGGCCGTGCCGTCGCTCGTCGCGCGCCTCGCGGTGGGGCCCGTGAACAAGGCGATCGCGGTGTACGGCGACCGGTACTGGCTGCCGGAAGGCAGGCTCTCGGACGCCGTGCCGTTCACGCGGATGCCGTTGCGCTGGATGCGGGCGGCGGGCGGGCCGAGGTCGTGGAACCCCGTGGGGATCCCGGTGAGCGTCGACGCGAGCGCGCCGGGACATCCGCCGAATTTCGAGCCGGTGGGGTTCGTGTTGCGGAGCCCGACGCAGGAGATCCCGCCCGTCGGCTTCGGGCCGATCGCGGCGCGGTGGCCGACGCGCGTCGAGCATCTGCGCGCGCACCGGAACGCGTGGTCGCACGAGGGGTGGCACGAGCAGGCGCTGCCCACGGGCGTGGATGCGTCGTACTGGAACGCGGCGCCGCAGGATCAGCAGATCACCGAGCTGCCCGCGCAGGCGCAGATCCTCCTCGAACACCTGCATCCCGAGCAGCCGCGGGTGATCGCGGTCGTCGAGGACGTGCGGCCGCGGGCGATGGTGACCCGGAGCGGGGGCAGCCCGCAGGAAGTGTGGCTGCGCGCGGATACGCTGCTCATCGATACGGATCGAGGGGTCTGCAGCGTGACGTGGCGCGCGGCGGTGCCGCTGCGGCACGCGAAGGAAGATGGGGTCGTGGTCGTCGCGCCGACGCGGGGGACAGGGGCGCCGAGCGTCGCGCCGCGCGTGGGTCCGGGGGTCGCGCCGAGCGCGCCGCCGAGTGCTCCGGTGAGTGCTCCGCCGAGCGCGCCGCCGAGTGCTCCGCCGAGCGCAGCTCCGAGCGTCGCGAAGACCCTGGCGATGCCCGAACGGCCGCCCGCCGCGCGCACGATGGTGATGCTGGGCGATGGGCCTCCGAAGCCCGCGGCCACGCTTCCGTTCGCGCGATCGAGCGCACCTGCCGTTCCGCCGTCCGAGCCGCGCCGGGAGCGTCCGCCGCTTTCGTTCGCGCGGGACGACGACGAGGCGACGCTCCCCGGGAACGTGGGCAAACCCGAGGAGATCCAGACCCTGCCGTTTCAGCGCTCCCCGCTGCGCCAGATCCCGGCGAGCAGCCTGAAGCCCGCGCCCGCGCCGGCCAAGGCGCCGCCGCCGATCGATCCGGACGACGACGGGACCGAGACGCGGGTCCCCGCGCCGATCACCACGGCGCCCGCGCCGCTGCCGTTCGTCGCGGGCAGCGGGATCGGTCCGAGTGGCGACGGGAAGCACACGCTCGTCCCGCTGGCGAGCGCCGTCGCGGCGGCGCCGCTTCCGTTCCAGCACGCGCCGATCGCGCCGGATGACGATGGGACCGGGACGATCGTCCCCGATTCGCAGGGCGCGCTGTCGGCGTTGCCTTTCCGTGCCGCGGCGCCGGCCGCCGCGGCGGAGGAGCCCGAGCCGGCGACCGAGCGCAAGCCGAAGCTTCCGCCCGATGCTGCGCTGCCGTTCGGCAACCCAACCCCTGCGGCCTCCCCGCTGCTCGTGCCTTCCGGCGGAGGCGTCGTGCCTTCGGAAGGCCGGAGCACGCATTTGACGGGCGGGAGCATGCATTTGGCGGGCGGGAGCATGCATTTGGCGGGCGGGAGCACGCATTTGGCGGGCGGCGGCATGCATTTGGGGGGCGGTGGCATGCATTTGGGGGGAGGCGTCATGCCTTCGGCGGGAAGCGTCATGCCTTCGGCGGGAAGCGTCATGCCTTCGGCGGGAAGCGTCATGCCTTCGGCGGGAAGCGTCGTGCCTTCGGTGGGAAGCGTCGTGCCTTCGGCGGGAGGCGTCGTGCCTTCGGCGGGAAGCGTCGGCGCCGCGCGCAGCGAGCTCTCGGTCGAGCGGTACGCGCGCATCAAGGTCGACCTGTGGGGGGCGCAGGTGGCCCTCCACGAGGTGCTTTCGCGGTACGGGATCGACGAGGTCGCGTGGCGCGTGCACGAGCGGCAGCAAGCGGAGGCGCTCGCGGGGGAGGCGCGGGAAGGCCGATGTGATCTCGCGCTCGCGCTCTGCGCCGCGTTCGAGGCCGCGAAGGCGCCGGGCGTCGCGCCGCCGCCCCTCGGCGGGATCGCCTGACGTCGGCAGGCGCGAGGAAGCGATCCGAATGCGCCGCCGATTCGTATAGAATCCGAGGTCTCTGGAGGAGCCATGAAGCGTGCCACGAACGTGCGCGGGATCGAAGCAGCGGCGGCGAAACGAGGGCCGCGGCTCCAGCCCGTGCCGGGGCCGGCCCCGCGACCCGCGTTGTTCACGGCCGAGGTCCACGAGATCGACGCGGACGGCGTCGTGCTCGGGATCGGCAACTCGACGGCGCCCGCGAAGCTCGATCCGTCGGTGCATCCGACGGTGGTCGAAGGCGCGCGTGCGCGGCGCGAGCGCGTGCTCGTCGAGGAAGGCGAGGATGGCGTGCTCGTCGTGATCGGCGCGCTGCGGACGCAGCCCACGCCCGGCGTGGATGCGGCCGAGAGCTACTCCATCAAGGCGAAGCGGATCTCGCTCGAAGCTGGCGAGGAGCTCTCGCTGTCGGCGCAGACCGCGGCCGTCGTGCTGCGCGCGATCGGCGAGGTCGAGACGTACGCCGAGCGGATCCTGTCGCGCGCCGAGGGCGTGCACAAGATCGTCGGGCGCATGTTGCGCCTCAACTAGCTCGTTGCATCAAGTTGGTCGGGGCAGAGCGTCGCGCGCGGCCGCGAGCGCGCGCTCCTGCACGACGACCCAGCCCGCGACGTCGAGGTGTACGGCCCTGCGGGTCACGAGTGCGAGCTCGCGCGCGAGGATCGGCCGTTCGCCCTGGCGTGTGCCGCGCGCCGAGAGCTCGGTGACGATCGCGGACGGCGTCCACGGCTGGCCGAAGCGCATGCGGGGGTTGTCGAGCGGCCTTCGTTCCTCGAATGCGCGCAGCCACGCTGCGAGGCGTTCCTCGAAGTCGCCGCCTGCGAGCGCGCCTGGGCGCGGCGCCGAACCGCCGCCGATCCGCTCGAGGGCGTGCCCGATCCGATCGGCCTCGTCGAATGCCCCGTTTGCGGCTGCGCGGCGGATGCCTTCGATCAGCACGGGCACGTGATCCGGGTGCCCGTGCCAGCCGAGCCAGGGCAAACCCTCGCGATCGAGGCTCGCCTCGGTGCCGAGCAGGTTCCGATCGAAGGGGCTGCCGAGCAGACAGAGCGATTCGAGCGCGATGCGGCGCGCGCGCAGGGCTGCGGGCTCCTCCGTGCGGGGCCGCTGTAGCAGCGCGCGCAGGTGCTTCGGGCCGCGGGCGTCGCCGAGCGTGGTGAGGGCTGCGGCCGCGCTTGCTGCGGTGTCGGGCTCGGCGCTGTCGAGCAGACGCGCGAGGAGCGGCGTGGCCGCCTGCGCGGGCAAACGCGCTGCGAGGTCGATCGCCTTGTCGAGCAGGGTCGGCGAGGACGAGGGCCGCATGAGCAGGAGCACCGCGCTCGCCATGTCCACGCGGCCGCGCCGCGCCATCGCTTCGAGCGCGACCTCCACCAGCGCGGGATCGTCCTCGCGGCAGAGCTCGACGAGCGTGCGATCGATCGCCTCGTTCGAGCCGAGCGTGAATGCGTCGACGAACGCCGGGTACGTCCGCGGGTGCGAGCGGCGCAGCGCCAGCACGACCCAGCGCATCGCCGTCTCCGTGTCGAGGCACGAGAGCGTGAAGGCGAGCGTGAAGGTCCGGCCGAAATCGGGCACGACCCACTCGATCGCGTACGCGAAGAGCGACTCCACGAGCCCGAGCGAGGGCGCGGCCGGATCGAGCGGTCGTTCGAGCGCGACGAGCGCGTCGAGGTTGTCGAGCAAGCGCTGCTCGAAGGGCCCGGCGTCGACCCACGGCTCGTGATCGTAGAGCCTCCGCAGGCTGCCGAGGCTCGCGATGTCCTCGAAGCACTCCCGCGCGATCGCGCGGATCTGCGCGAGGTCGCCTGCGGCGGTTCGCGACGCTTCGAGCAGGGCCTTTCCGCGCGCCCCTTCCGCGGCCGCCGCCTCCTCGCGCGAGAGCACGCGCGGCGGCGGCACGAAAACCGGGTGCGCCCGCGGGACACCGACGCTCGCGACGAACTCCTCGGTCTGCGTGGCCTCGGCGCCCGCCCCCAAGGGACGCGCCGGCAGCCGCCCGCGCAGCCGCTCGCTCGCATCCACGAGCCAGCGCGCCGCGCTCTCGATGCGGCTTCCCACCGCCTCGTCGAGCGGGATCCGCTCGCGTGCTGCCTTCAGCGCGGTCGACGTGCGCAGGAGGGCTTCGAGCGCGTCGGCGTCGCGCGGCTCGCCTTCGACGAGGCGGCTGAGGAGCGCGATCCCTTCGCGGAGCGCCTCGGCGAGCTCGGCCGCGTCCGAGCGATCGGCGACGGCGAGCAGGCTGTCTTCGAGCGCGGACCTGACGCCTTCGAGCAGCGGCCGCGTCGACGTCGTCCCGGGCGAGCTTTGCAGCATCATGGCGCCCCCAGGGCGAAGGCGCCGCGCGCGGGGCCCTCCGAGGCGAGCGCGACGAGCACCTCGGGCGCGGGCGCGAAGCCGAGGCGGAAGGCCATGCAGGCGTATGCCGCGTGCACCGCGCCGCTCGCCGCGCCCACGTCGCCGAGCTCGTCGCAGAGGCGCGTCTCGATCGTCTTGTCGTCGTCGAACTGCTCGCGGTTGCGGATGCGCACGAAGCTCCACTCCTTCACGCGATGACGCTCGCCGTTCACGTCGGGCAAAACCCAGGGGACGGGCGCGCGGACGGCGCCCGCGACGGCGCGGACGACCTCGGTCGCTGCCTCGCCGATCGGCGGGTTCGGGCCGCCGTCGTCCTCGCGCTCCATGCCCGTGCTCACGGCGAGGACGCGCGCGAGTGCCGGCGTAGAGCCCGCCGGCGCGACCACGACGAACGCCGCGGCCTCGGAGGGGAGGAACCCGTCCCACACGCCCTCGCCGTGGACCCGCCGCTCCTTGTCGAGCGCCGCGAGCACCACGGGATCGTGGTGGCTGTCGATGCCGCCCACGATCGCGCAGGGCCGGCCGCCGCGCGTGTCCTTCGGGGCCTGCGCGACGAACGCGAGGGCCCGCGCGAGCGCCGCGGAGAAGCCTGCGTGTCCCAGCACGAAAGGCTCGCAGGCCTCGGGCGCGAGCGGCACGCCCGCGCGTTTGCCGAGCGCCTCGAAGAAATCGGGCCCGAGCGGCTCTTCGGCCTCGGCGCGGCGCGGCGGCAGCGACAGGAACAGCGGGAAGGGGCCCTTCGAGCCCACGAGCCCGCGCACGCACTCGGCGAGCGCCGGCGCCGCGAGCTCGAGCATGCGCGCGCGCCCGACGCACGCGTCGTCGATGCGCTTGGCGCGCACGTCCCCGAGGGAAAACCCGCGCCGGTCCCGGAACGGCGTTTTTCCCGGCGAGAGCTTGCGCGCGCGGAGCACGAGGGACGATTGCCTCGCGTCGAGCCCGAGCGGCGTCGCCATGCCCACGCCCACGATGGCGCCCGTGCGGTTCACGTGCCGCCCTCCAAGCTCTTCTCCTCCACCTTCGAGGGATCACGCGGCCCGCCGTGCCGCGCCTCTTCGTCGGCGCGGAGCCGCGCGAGCTCCGCGGCGAACGCCTTGTCCGCCTTTGCCTTCGCCCGGAAGCGCCGGTCGATCCGGCCAAACCCCGCGATTCCGATCCTCGCCTCGGCGAGGACCTTCGTGGGATCGCCGCGCTTCATCTTCGCGGCGATCGCCACGTACTCCGCGGCCGTGATCTCCGCCTCGCGTGGCGTCGCGAGCGCGTCCGAGGCGCGCTGGTATGCGAGGGCGTACTCGGCGCTCGGCCCTCCATCGGGCTCCTCGCGCACGCTCGCGAGCCGCTGCGCCCAGGCCCGCTCCTCGATCCCCCACGCGTCATCGTCGATCCCGTGCCGCCGGAGGACCTCCTCGCGGGGCCAGCGTTGCTCGGCGAGCTCGGCCGCGATCGTGGCGGCCTCGTGCGGGAGCATCTCCGGCTCCGCGGCGTTCGGGTGCCCCCAGGTCTCGTAACGCGCCATCAAGAGCTCTTCCTCGCTGAGCTTCGGCGGCTCCTCGCCCCGCACGACGTCGTCGCGCTCCACGGCGAACCGGAACCGGCCGCGCGGCAGCTCGCGGAGGTTATCGTCCCAGGCGCCCCACGGATCCTCGTGCCAGCGCGCGGGCGGCGCCCAGCCGATTGCGATCCGATCCACGTCGACGTGCGGGTTCGCGGTCGTCTCCACGAGCCCGCGCCACGTCACATCCACCGTGCTCCCGTCGAGATCGATCGTGATCCCGTCGACGAACAGCCGCACGTCGCCGCGCTGCACCCGGGCCTGCGAGTAATTCACGAGCGCGCGCGGGACGAGCCGCGGGAGCTCCAGATCGAGCGCGGCCTCGGGATCCGGAAAGATCCCCGCGAGCCGGATCGACGTCACGTCGTCGACCTCGTAACGAAGCTCGGGGATCGCGGCTTGATACACGCTCAGATCGAACTTCTCCGGGTGGTGGAAATGGTGCGTCGATCCATCGTGGCAAGGCTGGGGCCCGAGGTCGATCGTGCCCCCTTGCATGCGCTGCGTGAAGGGCGGGCAGAGGGGGATCCGGCCGGGTTCGTCCGCGCGAACCGTGAAGCCCACGCGCCTTTCGCCGAGGCCGATGGCGGCGTTCCTCGGGGCGACCTTCGTGAACGTCCCCGAAGGCATCGGCAGCACCTCGACGTGGCCCGTCAGCGTGAGATCGACGAGCAGGCGCATCGGGACGAAGTCGTCGACGCGCGGCGCCTCGGTCGGCGCGGGCGGGCCTGCGAAGAAGGGACGCGGCGGCGCGGGTTCGAGCGGGACGGGCCGAAGCGCCGCGCTCGGATCGAAGCGGAACGTGGCCCCGACGAGGATCGTGAGCCAATTTCGATCGACGACCCAGGGCAGGACGCCGACGCGGCAAGGCAAAGGTTTGGCGCGACGCTCGCCGGGCCTCCGCACGGGGGACTCGGCGACGAGGATGCGGCGAAACGGCCGGGGGCGCTGCATCAGTTCCCGATGATGGTCCAGAGGTCGACCTCTTCGACCTTGCATGTCCAGCTCTCGGGGAACCACTCGCCCTCTTGCTCGAACGAATAGAACCAGACGTCGATGTGGATCATGCCGGTGAAGCCTACCTTGATCTCGAACTTGTCGGACTTGAGCACGAGGCCGGCCGGGCTGCCTTCGAGCTTGAGCGCGGGATCCGCCTGCACGATGGCTCGCCCCTCCATGTGCATCCAGTCGCGGATCCGGATGCGGACGAACAGGTAGAACTTGAAATCGATGGGGAGCCGAATGGACGCCTCCCCCCATTCCCAGCCCCGCGCCTTCGTCCACTTGAACATCAGCGTGGCCTCGGCCGTGAGCGTCACCTCGACGGCGATGCCGATGGTCGCCTCGGAGCCGGTTCGCTGGATGATCCAGCCGATGGCGCGCGCGGCGAGGCCCCCGAGGACCGGGATGATCGCGAGGAAGTTCGTGAGCGGGACCGAGACCTCGAACTTCCATTCGAGCAAGGTCCCCGTGACGTTGACCGACGCCTCGCGGACCATGCGATAGACGTCTTCGTCCTCACCCTCTTTCCACTCGAACTTGAGGGTGATCTTGACGTCGTCCTTGGGGCACGTGAGCGAGTTCTCGACCTGGATATTGGCGAGCTGACCGACGCTGCGGACGACGGTCATCGCGCGGCTGATCCAGCGCCCGGCCTGGACGAGGCCTTCGAGCGGGATCTCGTACTCGTATTCGTGCTCGGGATACGCGTGCACCTCGTAGCTCACGGTGCCGCTGCACGCGCTGCCCGTGATCGTGAGGCGGATCGGGTTCTGCGCCGCGCGCCACGCGATGAGGAACTGCGCGAAATCGGCGAGCTTCTGCGCGGCGTCGAGCGCGGCCGCCCGGCGCTCGCGGTCCGCCGCGACCTGCCGATACGCCGCCCGGCCGTCCTGGTTCTCGACGCGGGACGAGCCGCGCGCCGCGGCGTTTTGCTGAGCGTATCGGTTTTTATCGGCGATCGCCCTCCGCTTCGCGGCGTCCGACTCGTCGACGGTCACCTCGGTGTCGGGGAGCGTCGCGAGCTCGGGCAGCCAATCCGCCACGGTGAGCGTGTCGCCCGTGAACTCCTCCTCTTTCGGAGGGATCGCCGCGCCCAGGGCGGTTTGTCCGCCGGAGCGCGTGACGCGCCATTTCATGTGCGGCGGCTGGGCGCAGTCGGGCGGCGCGTCCGGCACCTTGGCGTTCTTGCGTTTCGCCTCGATCGTGATCGTGTCGCCGCGCTTCACGTCGATCTGCGGCATCTCCACGAACTCTTGATGCTCGCACTTGATCTTCGAGGTGTCGTAGGAGCAGCGCTTGAAGAACTCCTCGGGGTTGTCCTCGAGCAGCCCCGGCGGCACGTTCTGGAAGATCTTCCCCGTCGTGTTCGCGTGGTTTTGCGTCGTGGGATCGTCTGTGCGGGCCGGCGCTTTGCCCTCGGCGCGCACGTTCGGCGAGCCGCGTGTCGCGCGCGCCTCCTCGCGGTACGTCCCGCTCGCCACGCCGCCGCCGGAATCGCCGTGCGCCGGGTCGCTCGGCGTGATCGCCTCGCCGACGCGCACGACGTTGCCATTTTGAAAGAGCGTCTTTCCGCTCGTGTGCTCGACGGCCTTGTCCGTCGTGACGTAATTCGGGTGCGGGACGGCGACGGTCTTCGGCGGATTGAAGCAGACGTCCGTCGGCCCCACGGTCGCGGCCGTGTGATCGCTCGTCTTCGTGGTAACCCCGAGGTCCTCGTTCGTTACGGTCGCGCCCATCGCAAGTCCTCCTCACCCCGAAGTCGTCACCAGAAAATGCGCCAGCGGCCGTCGAGCCGGGTCATGAAGAAATTCGAGCCCCAGCCGAGATAAGGCTCGTCGCGGTTCACCGCGCGGACGGCGGGTTTGCCCGAGGCGCGGCGCGCGTACGCCACGCGACCGTCGGCGTACCGATCGAAGCGCAGATCGTGCGCGTCGAAGGGCTCCATCACCCAGGGCGAGTTCAATCGCTGGAGCGCCTGCACCCGCGAGAGCGGCTGCGGGCCGTAGAACCTTTCGAATTCGCTCACCTTGAGCTGCATCGCCGATTCGAACCGCGCCGCGTCGCGCGAGGCGAACGCGTCGTAGAGCTCGAGCACGGTCGCGCGTTGCTCGGGCGTGCCCTCCTCGGGGAACGCCTCGGGCAAAGCCCTGCGATACGCCGGCTCCGGCACGTCGTGCGGGATGTGGAGGACGCCGCCGCCCACGAGCGGCAGCTCCAGCGGCAAACCGAGCCCTTGCAGGCTCGTCGGGTATTCCCACGTGAAGACCGGGTTCTCGACCTTTTTTTCGAGGTCCTCGGCGTTGAGAATGAGGAGCGCGAAATGCGCGCCCATGGACGGCGTGTTCGGCGAGCGCGGGGCCGGGGAGAGCTCGACCGTGATCGTGTTCTCGCCGTTCACGAGCCAATGCGTGACGGGCTGCGACGGCGCGACGTTCTGCGTGACGACCCGATCGTAGAGCGGGATTCCGTTGAGCAGCGCGCGGGCGCGGGAGCCCGGCCGGTGGAGGATCCGATAAACGTAATTCGGGTGGGCCATGGTCCCCGCTCAGTTCTGCGACGACGTCGTCGATCCGAGGTTGTTCGCCTGCTGCGTGTCGACCTTGATCTCTTTCGGCGCCTTGAGGTCGATCCGACCGTTCTTCAGGTGGATCTCGGTGTCGCCGACCTTGAGCGTGATCTCGTCCCCGAGGAGCGTCGTGTCCGTCGATTCGACGCGGAGCTTTTCGAGCCCCGCGAGCAAGAGCTCCTTCAACGACGTGACCATGTAGCCGCCCGTCACCTTCGTCTCGCGCAGCTCCTCGATGCGCGCTCCGTGCTTCTCGTCGGCCTTGCTGAACACGAGCCCGCTCACCGCCTCGTCGCGCGCGACCTCCGTGCCCTCGCTCTTGCCCATCTTGGCGATCTCGATGATCGAGCCGCCCGCGACGAGCACCGAGGTCTTGCCGCCCGTGACCGAGTTCGTCTTGCCCGTGTGCTCGAAGACGAGGCCCGAGATGATCTCCGTGAGGTTCTTCTCGACCGCGAGGTTCTCGTCCTCGTGTGCGTCACGCATGTGCGTGCCGCCGATCGTCATCGCGTGATCCTTCTCCACCGTGTCGGTGTACTTGCCGGTCACGGTCGCGGTCCGGTTGCCGCCGATCGACACGTTCTGGTTGCCGTCGACCTTCGCGACGCTGTCGTTCGTGACCGTGATGGTCTCGTTCGATCCGACCCGGATCGCCTCGTTCCCCTTCACGAGCCGCGCCTCGGCGGCGCCGACCTTCTCGTCCTGATCGTTCGCGACGGTGATGTTCTGATCCTTCTGCGCGTGGATGTGAATCTCCTCCGCGCCGGCCATGTCGTCGAAGCGAATCATGTTGTAGCCCGTGCGGCCGTCCGGCTCGCGGGGCGAGCTCAGCGACTGGAGCGACGTGCGCATCTTGCGGCGCGGCAGCTCTTCGAGGAACGGATCGCCCGCGTTGAAGACGCGCCCGAGGACCACCGGCCGATCCGGATCGCCTTCGAGGAACTGGCAGAGCACCTCCCAGCCGATGCGCGGCATTGCCGAGGAGCGGCCGGTATTGTCCTGCAAAACCGGGATCCAGTGCGAGCAGGTGTCGTCCTTCGGCTGCAATCGATCCCAGGGGAAATGCACCTTCACGCGGCCCCACGGATCCGTGTGGATGTCCGCGCCCGCGGGGCCCGTGACGAAGCCCGTGAGCGGGTTCGGCAAGGTCGGGACGTACGTCTCGACCGGCGGGCGGTACACCGTGCTGCCCGGGAGCGCCTCGAAGCCGAGCGAGAACGCGCTCGCGGTGCGATCCCAGGCGTGCTCGATCTTCGTCACGACGTATTCGCCGTCCTCCACGCCCGACGGCGCGTCGACGAGCGTGAAGAGGCCGCCCGTCACCGTGGCCGCCGCCGTGGTTCGCCCGGCCAAACGTTTCTTGATGCAGGTGAGCGCCTGGGCGCGCAGGTTCGCCTTGGCCTGGCCCTGCGCGGGCAGCTCGTATTCGCCCGGATAGTCGTACCATTCGGGGCCCCACGGCGTCGGGCCCTTCGCGGAGACGTCCATGTCGAGGCGCGGGCGCTCGGGATTGAAATCGCGCAGCGAGACCTTGCCCGCCGTCGCGCGCCCCGCCCAGCCGACCTCGTAAATGGCGTCGCGCTGATCGTGGAGCCCCGTGCCGTGGTGGAACGTGAGCGCGCCCGGGCCGTCCACGTAGGCGCTCGTGAAATCGCCGAGCACCATGCGGCCCGCGTCGTCGACGACGTAGAAGATTCCCTCGTCTTCGAGCAGGCGCGCCGCGAAATCGAGGTCCGACTCGCGCATCTGCACGCAGTACGGGCGCTTGACGTACGAGCCGACGAGGCGCTGTTCGACCGCGACGCCGTGCGCGCCGATGACCTCGGCCACGATCTCGGGCGCGGATTTGTCGCGGAAGATGCGGATGTCCACGCGGTGGCGGGCCGTCGCGAGGCGCGGCTCGAGGAGGAGCGTGACCTTGCCCGTGCCCGCATTGCCCTTGCGCGTCGCGGCGCGCTTGATCCGGGTCACGACGCCCTGGATGCGCCGGATGTCCGCCTCGCGTGCGAGGACGAGCGCGGCCTCGGAGAAGACGAGCGCGTCGGGATCGAGCGAATCGGTAGGGTCGACGTGCAGCGTGATCTCGAAGCGATACGTCTGCGAGAGCGCCTCTTCGCCCGAGACCGTCGTCACCCGATAGGTCGTCCCGCCGAGCTCGATGAAATAAAGGACCGGATCCTCGGTTGCCACGGCGTCCTCCTTCAGTTGTGCTCGATGCGCCTGCTGTCGGCGTCGAGGTGCGCGCCCGAGAGATCGAGGGCCGCGCCGGTCAAGGTGATCGACTCGGTCGTCAACGTGAGCACGCTGTCGCCGCACAGGAGGCGGATCGACTCGACCGCCTCGACGTGCACGACCGGCGCGCTGCCGAGGACCGAGGCCGCGACGGTCCACGTCGACGTGGTGTCGGCGTTGTCGAGGTACTTCTCGTTCGAGACGCAGACGATCGAGCCGCCCACGGTTTCCTTCCACTCGGTGTCGACGTCGAGCGCGCGATCCTTCTTCGCCACCTCGATCTTCGATCCCCCGATGATCTGCACCGAGTCCTTGCGCGCGGCCTCCGAGATGTCCTCGCCCGCGACCTTGATCACGCTGCCGCCCACGACCTCGAGCATGTCCTTGGCCCGCGCGAGGATGTTGTTCGGCGTGATCTCGATGAGCGAGCCGCCCACGGTGAGCGTGCGGTCGCCGTTCACGGTCGTGCGGTGCGAGCCGCCGACCTTGATGTTGCGCGAGCCGCCGACGGTCTCGGTGTGGTTGCCCGTCACCGTGTTCACCCGGATGCCCTGGGCCGTCAGCGTCTCGTTGCCGCCGATCGTGATGCGCTGATCGAGCACCACGCGCTCGTCGAGCGAGTCGTTGATCGTGAGGTCGTGGTTCACGCCCACGGTGCGCGTCGAGTCGTTCTGCGTGGTCTCGAACTTTCCGTCGAGGATGCGGATGTTCATGTCGCGCGAGGCGTTCATGAACATGTCCTCCTGCCCCGATCGGTCCTCGAAGTGGATCTCGTTCGCCGTGCCGTTCGCCGGCACCGTGGCCGTCTTCCACACGACGCGCGTCATGTTCATCGGCAGCTTGTACTCGGGCAGGCGCTCACCGTCGTGGATGCGCCAGATGACGCTCGGCGCGTCGACGCCGCCCTCCTCGTTGAAGGTCGCGACGTTCCAGCCCATGCGCGGAAACAGCATCGATCCAGGCGCGGCGCGCTGGGCGACGCGCATCCACGTGCCGCCCTTTTCGTTGCGTGGGCCGAGCCTGTCCCAGTGCAGGATCGTCCGCACCCGCGCGAGCTCGTCCGGATGCACCTCCTGCCCCTCGGGCCCGATGATCTGGCCGAGCTGGAGCCCCGCCTGCTTCGCCTCCGGGGTGCGACGGAGCGGCCGGAACGGGACCTCCACGTGGATCGCCTCGAACCGCGTGGAGCACGGGTGGTGTTCGTCGCCCCGAACCTCCACGCGCGTGATGAGGTACCGCGCGTTCATCTTGCCGAGCGGATGCCCATCGATCTCCAGCACGACGCCCGGGAAGGGACGGACGCTCGTCGAGAGCCCCGCCACGCCCGCGCGCGCTGCGACGTTCGCGTCCCGCTGATCCTTCACGCGCGCCTCGAGAATGGCCTCCATGCCGGGGCCGCCGCCCGGCGCGTCGTACACCTCGTGCTTGCCCGCGCCCGCCTTCGCCTGGATCGGCACGAGCGGTCGTTTGAGATCATAGGACTTCGCCGCGAAGCGCCCCGTGGAAGCTGCGCTCGTCGAGCCGAGCTCCGTCACCGCGTCCTGCTTCGGCTGGAGCGCGCTCTCGCGCACCCAGGGCAGGAGCGCGCCGCCGGGCATGTCGGGCGCGACCGTCGAGTCGTCCGCGAACACGGCGATGGATCCGGCCTCGTGATCGAACCAGTAGTGAATGCCCTCTTCTTCGAGGACGCGGCTCACGTAGGTCCAGTCGTCCTCGCGGTACTGCGCGCGGTACGGATACTCGGGGTAGGTGCGCGTGAGGGCCCAGCGATACTTGCCCGTGTAATCGGCGAGGACGTCGTCGACGATCTTCTTCGCGTCGACGTCCTGGAGCGCATAACAATCACGTCCGAGCGATTGCCGCCACATCGTGGGCCGGAGGACGAGCGAGATGCGCCCGCGCTCGTTGTCGAACGCCCGCGCGCTCGCCTCGGCCACGACGCCCGTGACGACGCGCTCCTTGTGCGCCTGATCCCGCATCGTGAGGACCGCCTCGGCGCCGATCACCACGTCGACGTCGGGCAGCGGCAGCTCGATCTCGGCCTCGACGTCGTAGCGGAACAGCGTCGAAAGCGCTTCTTCCCCGCGCATCGTGAGCACGCGGCGCACCTCGATCCCCGGAACGACGAGCTCGGCGAATGCTAGTTCCATGGCCCGATCTCCTTACGGCGTGAGCTTCTCGGGGTTGCCGCGCACCGTGATCTTCGTGCCGCTCTCCTGCTTGACCGGCCCGTGGATCGTCACGCTGCTCGGGGTCATCTCGATGGAGAGCGCGCCGGCCCGGAGCGTGATCGATGCCGACGAGACGAGCTCGATGTGGCGGCTCCGGAGCTCCATGCGCTCGGCGGAGCGGAAGGTCGCGGAGGCGCCCACGTCCACCGTGGTCTTTTTCGCCGAGACGCTCATGTCGTTCAGCGACTTGCGCAGGACGAACCCGCTCACGAAGGTGCCGAGCCGCCCCGTGACGGCCTGCTTGATGCTCTGCTCCGTGGCGATCGTGAGCTTCGATCCGCTCGCCGCCTCGACGAGCAGCTCGCCGCCCTCGTGGGCGATCGAGGCGCCCGCCATGGCGATGTGCGCGCCGCCCACGATGCGCGTGAACGAGAGCTGGACGGCCCGATCGATGGCGCCGTTCTCGTCGTTGCCCGCGCGCGTGATGCGCGAGCCGCCCACGTTCTCCACGTTGTTGCCGGTCACCGAGAGATCGCCGCCCGAGGTGACGTCGATGGTCTCGTTGCCGCCGATCGCGTGCGTCCGGTCGAGCTCCACCTTGCCCACGACGTCGCCGCCGATGGTGCGCGTCTGGTCGGCGCCAATATCGACGGTTTGGTTTTTCTCGACGGTACGGCTCGACTCGGTCTCGATGTAGACCGTGTGGTTGTTCCCGATCGTCTCGTTGCGATCGTGGCGGATGACGTTCTTCCAGTCCTTCTGGGCGTGCCAGTCCATGTGCATGGAGCCCGACGAGTCCTCCATGCGGAGCTCGTTGAAGCCCTGCTTGCCCGGGTACGTCTCCGAGCGGATCGTCATCCGGTTGCGGAACGAGGGCTGGTTGTACATCGGGACCATCTGCCCGTTGATCTGCCGCGCGAGGCCCATGGGGCGCGTCGGGTCGCCGTCGATGTAGCCGACGCTGATCTCCCAGCCGACACGGGCGAGCGCGATCGAGGTCGAGATCTCCTGCAGCATGCGGATCCAGCGCGAGTCCTCGTCCGTGCCCTTGGCCTCGCGATCCCAGTGGAACTGCACCTTTGCGCGGCCGTACGCGTCCGTGTGGATCTCCTCGCCCACGGGGCCACGCACCATCACGGTGTGGTTGCCCTGGATCTCGGGCCGCTCCGTCTTCACCGCCGGCCGGAACGGGACGTCCACGGGGATCGCGCGGAAGCGGTTCTCGTAGTGCGCGACGCCGCCCTCCTCGCGATACTCGTGCTCCACGTGCACGAGCAGGTAGCGGCCGCTGAAGCTCGCGCCCTCCTCGTGCGTGAACGAGAAGATGCGCGCCGGCGCGAACGAGAAGACCGTGCTCGTGCCCTCCACGAAGCGCTTTTCCGCGCAGAGCGCCTCGACCCGGAGCTTCGCCAGAATCTCGCCCGTGCCCGGATCCCGATAACCGACGGGGTAATCGTAAATTTCGAGGTGCGTGTCCTTCGCGCCCGTCGCTGAGGCGAGGAGCGGCAAGGCCGGCGTCTTCCAGTTGTGGTCGTTGACCGTGGCCTTGCCCGAGCCCACGACCGCGCCGCGCTCGAACGAGGTGACGCCGAAGTCGCCGTGCGAGAGCGCGCCCGCCGCGTCGATGAGCTCGAACTCCGCGCCGCCAAGGACCTCCGGCGAGGCCGAGGACGTGTCGCCGATGATCATCGTGCCGTCGGGATCGAAGCTGTAATAAAAACCCTCGAACTCCAGCATGCGCGACACGAAAGCGAGGTTCGTCTCGCGATACTGCACGCAGTAAGGCTGCGACGCCGATTGCCGCGTGGTGCGAAACGCGTGCTTCACCGCGCCCTCGCCGAGGACCTTCGCGACGATCGGCTCGGCGGGCTGGTCGCGCCACTTGCGCGTGTTCTGGTCGAGGCCGAGGAACCAGAGCGAGGGCCGGAGCTCGAGCTCGTAGTGCAGGTGGCCGTCCTTCTCGTCGAGGAAGCGTCCCCGCGCGAGCTGCATCGTGAACCGCCGCTTCTCCTGGCCGTCCCAGAGGATCACGACCGTCGCCGGCTCTTCGAGCAGCCCCTCGACGTCGAGATCCGAGCCCACGGCGACCTCGACCCAGGCCCCGCCGAGCTCGCTCATGCCCTCCTCGATGCGCACCCGCAAGGCCGTCCACGAGGCGTCGCCGATGCTCAAGAAGACTTCGATCCGCATCGCTTTCTTGCTCATGGCCTACACACTCCTCGCGCGCGCCGGATCCGCGGCCCGTCCCGCCCCTACGCTCCGGCTCGGGTCGCGGATCACGTCCTCCGGGAGCGTGCCCACCCCGAGGACATAGATTCGTTCGAGCCGCTCCCATTTTCGCGGCAGCACGATCGACGCCCGCCACGTGAGCTCCACGGCGCGGGTCTCGGTATCGATGAGAAACCCGTCGAGGTGCGTCTCGTACGCCACCTTTTTTCCGTCGATCTGGCTGCCGAACTGCACGGCGTACCGGGGCAAACGGAAGCGCCAGGCGCCGTCCGGCAAGACGCCGCCCACCTCGACCTGCTCGTCGCCGAGGAGCGGCGTTCCGCTGTGCAGGCCCGGGGCCGACCAGGCGTGGTGCATCGGATCGAAATCGCGCGGCCGCACGGGCGCGCGGCCCTTCGCCCACGCCGCGTCGTGCGTGCCGATGCGCGAGCGCCGCGGCTCCCAGTGCGCGGGGATCGGCGAGAAGGCGCCGTACGAGGGGTGCGACGGGGCGCCGCCCTCCTCGATGGAGGCCGGCTCGAGCGGCGGCGCGGGCTCGCCGAGCAAGCGCGTGGGCTGGCTGGAAAAACCCATCCCGATCGGGTTCGCGGGCTCCATCGCGCCCGAGATGTGGTCCATGCCGCCGTAACACTTGTCGTAGCGGAGCGGCACGGGCTCGACGAACGGCGCGGGATCCGAGGGCGCGACGGCGCCGCGCCAGTTCTTCACGTACGCGCGGGGCCCGTGCACGACGATGACCTTGCGCAGGCTGCCGACCTGGAGCCACGCATAAACGCGCCCCTTGATCCCGGCCGCGCGCGGCGGCGGATACGCCATGCCCACGAGGCCGACGTCGGTGCCGGGCTTCTCGTCGGCCACGAGATCCGCGGGAAAACGCACGCCCCCGCCGCCGTCCCCCTCGTCCACGCGTCGCACCGGCGCGAGCGCGAGCCTCGCCATGCCCTCGCGGCTCACTTTGTAGGCGACTTTCGCGACGACGACGGCGACGTCACGACCGTGCCGATCCATCATCGTCTCGCCAGAGGCGCTCGCCCAGCTGATGTTCTCGACGAGCGCCTCGAAATTCATTGCGGGACGGATGGTACGCGCACCCGCCGCCCCGCCACAAGCCTTCCGGGCGTGAACGAATCAGGAATCGAAGACGAGATCGGTCCGGGTCTCGCGCTCGCGCGGGGCGATGCGCGCCGTGGCTTTGCGCGCGCGCAGGTGATCCCCGAGGTCGAGGAAGAGGTGCGCGAGGCTCGTGTAGATCTGCACGGCCTTGCGCGTGCCCGGCTCGAAGCCCCGATCGGCCTCCTCCAGCGCGCGGCACGCGTTCATGTATGCGGCGTCGCGATCACTCTTGGTCACGGCGAGTCGCGCGAGGCTGTAATGAATGCGCGCCATTCGGCGGTGCGGCGTCGCGCCCGTCGAGGTCATGGCCATTTCGTTGTAAAAGTTCAATGCCCGCTCGAGGCGCTCCTGGGAGCGCTGCGTCGAGCCGGAGAGGACCTCGACCCAGCCGAGATCCATGTCGATCTCGGCGCAGAGATCGGCCGGCGCCGCGCCGCGGCTGCCGAGGTCGTGCGCTTTTTCGAGCAGATCGCGCGCCTCGGCATACGAGAGCTCACGCGCGCGCTGGTTGCCGACCCGGGCGAGCAGCTCCGCCGCGGGCACGTGCTCGACCTCGTGCTCCATGGCGGTCTTCGTGGTCTCCTGGATGTGCGGCCAGAGCTCGGTGCGCTCGCGCGCGCTCGCGTCGAGGTAGGCCATGAGCAGGAGGTCGAGCGCCTCGTGCAGGGCCGCCGTGCGCTGATCGGGCGTGAGGATCTCGCGCACGCGCGACCGGAACGTGGGCACGTACGAAACGACGTCGGCCTCGTCGCGCAAGAAGCCGAGCTTCAGCAGGACGGGCAGCGCTTCGCCGAGATCGCCGAGGCGCTCGCGCGGCACGTCGACCTCGGCGAAGAAGGCGAGGACGCGGGCGAGGCGGACGGCGCGTGGGTCCTCGCGGCTCGCCTTGAGGAGGGCGCGGTCGGGCGAGACCTCGACGTCGGCGCCGATGCCCGCGAGCGAGCGGAGCTTCTTCTCGACGCTCGTGAGCTCGGAGCCGTGCGCGTCGTCCGAGGCCGGCATCGGCAGCTTCTCGAGCACCTTGCGCGCGAGCTCGCTCTTGCCTTGATCGAGCACGACGCGGCCGAACGCGGCGGCGAGCTGCGCGGGCGTGGGGAGGAGGCCGGGGAACTCGCGCGACCAGCGGCCCGGCAAGGCCATGGGCGAGAGGAGGCGCATGGCGCGGTCGAGGTCCTCCATGCCGCTCTCGATCTCGCCGTAATGCGCCTTGGCGAGGGCATGCGCGTGCCACGAAAAGACGTCGCCGCCGGGCATGAGCTTGCCGAGGATGGCGCCGTGTTTCTCGGCGACCTCGCGCGAGAGGAGGCCGTCGTACGTGCCCTCGCGGCAGCGGGCGATCCACCGGAGCGCGAGGACGAGCTGCTGGGTGGTCTCCATGCGGCTCGACTCGACCTCCTCGTCCTCCTGGGGATCGTCGAGCCAGAAGAGGGCCTGTTCGGCGTGGTCGACGAGGAGGAAGGCGGCCGCGCGGAGGATGTCCGGCTGCTCGCGCGAATGGATGGCGATGACGCTGCGAGGCTGTCCAGCCCAGAGGAGGAGGCGGCCAGCGGCCTTCTCGGGCGGGCGCGGGCGGCCCGTCTCCTCGGCGTCGGGGGAGTGGACGAGGTCGGCGACGGCGCGGCCGAGCGCGGCCCATTCGGCGAGGGGCCGGCCTTTCTTGAGGTCGGCGCGCAGCGCGGTGACGACGCCGTGGAGGTGCTTGGAGGAGCGGAGGAGGTTCGCGAGGCGCGCGTCGGCGCACTCGGCCGACCACTCGGGGGCCGGGAGGAGCTCACACGCGCGGCCGATGCTGCGGAAGACGTCCTCGTCGAGCTCGCCGGCGAGGCTCTTGGCGCAAGCGAGGCCGAGGTGCGCAGCGCCGGAGGAGGCGTCGAGGCGGAGGGCGTGGCGGTAGTGTTCGACGAGCGCGGCGGGATTCCCTCCCTCGTGCTCCACGTGCTGCGCGGCGACGAGGTGCATGAGGACGAACGACTGCGCCATGGTGGGCGCCTTGGCGACGCGCGAGGCAGCCGGCGGGCCGAGCGGGATCTTCCACTTGCGGTTGCGCTCGTAGAAGCGGTCGATCGTGGTGACGATGCCCTCGATGCCGCCCTCGCCCTCATGCCGGCCCGCGATGCCGACGAGCCGCTGGCGGCTGTCGAGGATGGGCGCGCCGGCTTCGTTCTCGTGGACGACCTGGAGGAGGCGCGGCAGCGGCGGGAGGGTGTCGGGCTGGGACTTGCGAGGCGGAGGCTCGTCGGGCTCGCCGGCGATGAGGGAGACGCTGCTCCAGTGCAGGACGACGGCGCGTTTGGCGAGGGCATTCTCGACGCTGTCGCGGAAGCCGACGAGGGTGACGGGTGTGTCGAGGTCGAAGTCCTTGAGCTCGTCGGCCGGCATGAGCCGCAGGACGTGCGGCAGCTCCTCGGCGCAACGAAGGACGGCGATGTCGCCCTCCTCGGACGAGAGGACCTGCACGACCTCCGCGGTGCGGACCTGCTCGCCGGCGCGGAGGAGTTTTACGTGAGGGGCGTTCTCGCAGACGCGGGCGACCGTGAGGAGGTGGTGGGGGCCGACCGCGACGGCCGTGAAGTGACCGCCGCCAGGAGCGAAGGCGAGCCAAATCGCGGCTTCGACGGCAGGTTGCGGGGAGGGGGCCACCATGGAGGCGGAGTGTACCGGAAGCAGGCGCGGGAGCGGTAGGAAGTGGTGGAGGCGGGCAGGAAGCGGGCGAGCGGAGGCGGAGGCGCGGGCGCGGGTGTGAGAAGGAACGGGATGCTGGCGATCCCGTTCGGGATCAGGGCATCAGGGTCCGCGCCAGGAAGACGTTGCAGGACGAACCCGTGCTCGTGTTGGGCTGGGGCCCTGTCCCGACATCGATGGTCCCGCAGGAGTAGCCCACGAAATAGGGGTTGCCGGCGGCGTCCAGCACGACGCTGCCGGCCTCCTGCACATCCGCGTCGCCGAAATTTTGAGACGCGAGCAGCTCGCCGTCGGGGCTCCAGCGCGACAGGTGAGCTTGGAAGTCGTACTGCCCCATGCCACCGTGCATGGCGGCCGCGAGGACGATGTTCCCTGCTGCATCGATGGCGAAATCGTTGATCAATCCGCCGCTCGACTCCACGTCGAAGCTGCGGACGTAGTTCCCCGCCGGGTCGAAGACCGCCGCGAACCCGCACTGGATGCCGACGGGGCCGCCGCCGAAATCGAGGACAGACCCCGTGTTTCCGACGAGGAAGACATTGCCCTGCGCGTCGAGCCGTCCCCAGAGGTTGTCCGTCGTCGGGGCGCCGTTGAAGCGTTTGACCCAGAGCGGGGCTCCGGCGGGATCGAGCTTGGCCAAAAGGACGTCGGCGTACCCTCCCGCGGCGACGCTCACGGGGCCGGCCCCAAAATCGACGACGGCGTGCGGCGAGCCGGCGCCCACGAGCACCGCATTCCCGAGCGCATCCATCGATATGGCATGAATCCCCTGCGGCTCGCCGAGCGCGCCCTCGATGACGCGCTTGGCCCAGCGCACGTTGCCGGCGGGATCGAACGAGGCGACGAACGTGTCCGGGGTATCTCCGTACGCGGGGCCGATCGAGATTTCGCCGAATTCGACGGAGTTGATGAACGCGCCGGCGACGACGATGTTGCCCTCCGCGTCGACGTCGATCGCCGAAGGCCACGCCGGCCCGCCCGAGAAGGTCCGATCGAACACGGGCTGAAAGGCGGCGTCGTAGCGACGGATGCGGACCTCGCCAGAAAAGCCGTTGTTGTCGCTGCTCACGACCACGAGCCCACCGTCGGGCGCGGCGGCGAACCGCAGGTCGAAACTGCCGAGGGAGAGCCGCCCGAGCTCGGTGCCCCAGGGGTCGACTTTGATCAGCAAAAAATCGTGGATCGCCGGATCGAGGAAGAAGGCGGCGACGAGGAGGTCGCCATCGCGATCGAAGGTGACGTGAAGCGGCTGGGACGTCTGCGTGCTCCCCTCGAACGCGAGGAACCACGCGGGCACCTCGGTGCACGGGAGCGTGACGCCGTCGCAATCGTCGTCGCTCGTGGTGCCGCAGATCTCCGCGCGCGGCTGCACCTGCCCCACGCAGATGCCGTATCCCGAGCCGTCGGCGGCGCAGGTGGCGAGCCCGCTGCGACAGCGGCCGACACCGAGCGTGCCCGCGGGCCCGTCGTAACAAGCGATGCTCTCGCCGGGCGTGCACACCGTCGGAACGGGCGGATCGCACCCTTCGGCGGCGCACGGCGCCGGGCCGGAACCGCCGGACGATCCGGCGTCGCCCTCCGGGGAGCCGGAGCCGGAGGTGACCACGGCCTTGCAGGCCGCGAGGGCGGAGACGGTGAGCGCCGCGAAGCAAGCCAAGGAAAACGCCCGCATGGCGCTCATGGTACAGAGCCGCGGTGGGCGGGGAAAGCAAAATTGGGTAATGGAGTCATCCCATCTGCGAGCCGAGGCGATCGTCGACCTCGATTCGGGGCGCGCAGGCGCGCACGAGGTTCATGAACACGGTGGGATGCGGGACCTCGTCGAGGGCAACCGTGCGCCATGGAATCACGGTCTGTCCTCGGAAGAACGCAATCCTGCCGGGCTGCATCCGGACGAGGCTCAGGTCTTTCCACGCAGCGCGGCTCTCTCCCACGAGGATGGCCTCGGCGTCGATACGCACCTTTCCAAAGGTGAGCGTCTCTCCCGCGCGCAGCGCCTGCTCTGCGTCGGCCACGAGCGGCAGGGAGCAGTGACGGATGATGTGCCGTGTGATCTCGTGCCCAAGCTCGACGCCGAGCGGAACCGTGTGCTCGGCGCCGCCGTGCTCGACGAGCCGCACCGCGCAGATGAGCGCCACGTCCCCGGCCCACGACGAGCGCCGGTCGAGCTCGAGCCAGAGCTCGTCGACGTCCTCGAAGACGACGACGGCGCGAGCACGCCCCTGATGAACGACGAGGCCGCCGTCGTGGACCTCGATGCGGAGCTTCCGGCGGCGTAGGGCAGGGATGGCCAGCAAGGCGAAGCAAGCGAGGCTGAAAGGCAGCGGGAGGAGGAGCCCGCGCAGGCCGTACGCCCTGGCGCCCAAGGAGCTGGCCAAAACGAGCAGGCCCGTGGCGAACACGATAGGCACAACGACGCTTCGCCGGGTGGCGCGGTGGACCGCGCGAAGGTTGCCGAGCCGGTCCTCCGCCGGGCGTCGCGTCGGTGCCTCGGGGGGCGTGCTGTCGCGGCGATACGGGTGCGCCATCAGCGCAGGTCTCCTGGGGTCGAGCGCATCTCCCCGACGCCTAGCACGCATCCCGTGCGCCGGTCGACCGTGCGGATCGCACGTACCCGTCAAGAAGTGGTACGCTTGGCGCAACGAGAGCAGGAGGAGGCCTCACGTGTTCACGCACCAGCGAAAGCAACGCCCATGGGGGCACTCCCTGGGGGTGCTGATGAGCCTCTTTGGTGTGGGATGCGGGGGGAGCGCACAGGACGCGCGGGTCCTCGAATGGGTGCATACGCAGAGCGTCGCGCCCAAATCCACGCAGGAGATTTCCCTCCCGGGCGATCTTGCCGGGGCGAGCGCGGATGCCCGGGTGCACGTGGCGCGGCTCGCCGATGGGCGCACTTGCATCCTCCTCAAGAAATCCATCGGATGGAAAAGCAACTTCGAGGGATGGCTTCAATGTGACGCCCCCCTGCTTCCTGCCGAGGTCGTAGCGGCGCCGCCCGCTCCACGCGCCTACGTGAGCCTTGCCGGGCACGTGATGTTCGAGGAGCTTTATGTGCGAACCCAGCGCGACCCACGCACGTTCGACGTGTATTTCGATCTGAACTGAGGAGGCTCATCCCCTCGCCGGCGGGGAGGCGGCGGCCGCCTCGGGCGCTGCCCCGCGCTTGTAACGTCGAATCGCCGATTCCCCGATCGCCTGGGTGACGGCCGCTGCAGCGAGCGCCCCCGCAGGCACGGCGAATACCGGGTTCAAGGTCACCGCGATAGCCACGGGAGCGGCGGCGCCGGCGGCGCAAGCCGCCACCACGGCAACGAGCTCCTTCACGCGCTCGGATTGGTCGATGTCCTTCCCGAAGAGCAGCGCTATCTCGAGGACGAGGTAAAGGTGCATCCTGGTGAGGATCGATGCGCCGGCGACGAATCCCAGGCCTTCGTACACGATGCCGAACCCAGGGATGGCGGCGGGCGCGTGAACGAGGCCACCCGCGGCGAACGAAATCGCCGAGGTCGATGCAAGGAGACGACGCGCCAGCTGCTCGGGTGACTCGTCCGGATACATGCGCCGCACGCGCTCCGCGACGGACCGGATACGGGACTTTCGGAGCCTCAGGATGAAGTAGAACAAATCATCGGTGAACAGGCTTTGCTGATTGGCTGCCTGCTGCGCGGTTGCCATGGTTGCCCCCCTCTACCCGAACGCCTCGAACACCAAGAGAGCGTAGGCGGAACCCGATTCCCACACACGCCGGGTGTTCGAGCGCCTTGCGAAAGCTGTACCGGTTCTGGTCGCACGCACCTTGGATAGAAAGAGAAGGTGAATGGCCCCATGCGCGCTCTCGGGGCTTGCGCTCGACCGTTCGGGGCACACGATTCCTGTGGACCGGGTGAGACGCGAGGAGGGGGAAGCCACATGGATACGTCGATTTACATTGCCAGGCTGATCGGGCCGCTGCTCCTGGTGACCGGTGCCAGTGTGTTGTTCGGTGGCAAGAGCTACCGCGCCATGGCCAAGGAATTCCTGGGCAGCCGTGCGCTCATTTACCTGTCGGGATTCATGACGCTGCTCATTGGGCTCGGCATCGTCAACGCCTGGAGATCGGGCTGGCCGATCGGGCTGACCATCCTCGGGTGGCTTTTCGTGGTCGGCGGGGCGCTCCGCATCCTCTCCCCGGAGCGCATCGTGCAGATGGGGACGACGATGCTCGACAAGAGGCCTGGGCTCATGACGGGAGCGGGGATTGTCCAGCTCCTCGTTGGGCTCGGCTTGTCGTACGCTGGTTATGTGCCCTGAAACCTTGGGTTTCGTGGGTCATGTCGTAAATCACGAGGCCGCTCCCGCGCGCACCGGCAGGATCGGCGCCCAGGCGAGTTTGGCGAGCAGCTCGTCGCTCGCGAGCACCCCGCGGTCCGAGAAGACGAGCGCATTGCGCGGCTCCCCTTCGTGGTCCTCGGCGACGAACAGAATGCCGCGTCCCTCTCCGTTGTATCCGAGCTGCACGATCGCGTTTTTCAACCAGCGCCCGCCGCCGTCGAGCGTGAGGTCGTGGGGGAGCGTGTAGAAGCCCTCCGAAGGCAGGCGTTTCAGCGACTCGGCCCAGCTCGCGGAGCGTAGCACGTAGGTGGGTTTGCCCCAGAACCAGCGGTTCCGACGGTTCTGGCCGGGGCGAACCACGAAGGCGACGCCGTCCTCGACGCCGACGTACACGAGGACGCCGGCAGGGATCGCCTCCTCCTGGCCTGGGTAGGGTTTCGTGGTCCGGTAGAGGCCGGGCTCGGGCAGCTTGATCATGACGAACGCTTCTATATTGCATACGCATCAAAGTTGCAACTATAGTTCGACATGGACTGCAACACGGACCCTGAACGCGACGACATCTGCCAGCGCGTGACGCGCCACCTCCACGAGGCCGGCTTCTCGCCGATCGGCGGCGCACCGTCGGGAGGGCTCGCCATGCGGCGCCGCGCCGTGGACTCGACCCTCACCCTCGGGTACGACCCCGCCGCGGGCCTCCTTCGGCTCTCGGTGTCGTTCGTCCGCGGCTCGGCGGTGCGCGGGATCTTCCGGGGTGGACGCGCCGAGCTTCGGATCTTCGCCTCCTCCTCCTCCCTCCTCGGTCTGCTCTGCTGGATCACCTCGTCGCACGAAGATCTCTCGGCCTTCGAGGCTGACGCGTGGCTCGAGCAGATCGTGTCCCTCTGCCCGGCGACGTACGTGGTGCTCGCCGTGAGGAGCGGCGAGGAGGTCCTCGCGCTCGTCATGCCCCAAGAGGCCCACGTGACGCTCCAGTGATAGGTGCTTCTGTAACAATGTTGCAACTACATCTTCAGTGATGTAGTACGGAGGCCATGCGCGACACGATCAAGCTCGTCTCGTCGGCGGGCACCGGGTACTGCTACTACACGACGAAAAACAAGCGGACGATGGCCGAGAAGCTCCAGATCAAGAAGTACGATCCGATCGCCCGCAAGCACGTCGTCTTCACCGAGGGGAAGATCTCGAAGGGCGGCGCGAAATGAGGGAGCGCAGGCTGCCCGTCACCGTGCTCTCCGGTTTCCTCGGCGCCGGAAAGACGACGCTGCTCAATCACGTGCTCGGAAACCGCGAGGGCAAGCGCGTCGCGGTGATCGTGAACGACATGAGCGAGGTGAACATCGACGCCGAGCTCGTCCGCGGCGGCGGCGCCGCGCTGAGCCGCACCGAGGAACGGCTCGTCGAGATGACGAACGGCTGCATCTGCTGCACGCTCCGCGAGGACCTCCTGCTCGAAGTGCAAAAGCTCGCGCGCGAGGGGCGTTTCGATTACTTGCTCATCGAGTCGACGGGGATCAGCGAGCCTCTCCCGGTGGCCGAGACGTTCGGCTTCGGCGACGACACGGGCGCGCGGCTCTCGGACGTGGCGCGTCTCGACACGATGGTGACGGTCGTCGACGCATACAATTTCTCGAAGGACTTCGCCGCGGCCGAGGACCTCGCGGAGCGGGGCGTCGCGGCCTCGGAGGAGGATGATCGGAGCGTCGTCGATCTGCTCGTCGATCAGGTGGAGTTTTGCGACGTCATCGTCCTGAACAAGGTGGACCTCGTCTCGCAAAAGGAGCTCGGGTTGCTCGAGGCCACGCTGCACAGGCTCAATCCGCGGGCGCGGATCGTGCCCGCCAGCTTTGGCAAGGTGCCGATCGAAACGATCATGGGCACGGGGCTCTTCGATATGGAGAAGGCGAAGGCGGCGCCGGGCTGGATGGCCGAGATGCGCGGCGAGCACGTGCCGGAGACCGAGGCGTACGGGCTCGGGAGTTTTGTCTTGCGTGACCATCGCCCCTTTCATCCGGCGCGCCTTTATGCGCTCATGCACGAGGAGTGGCCGGGCGTGATCCGGTCGAAGGGCTTCTTCTGGCTGGCGACGCGCCCCGAATGGGTCGCGGAATGGTCCCAGGCGGGCGGCGCGTGCCGGTTCGGCGTCGTGGGGAAATGGTGGGCCGCGCAATCGAAGGAGGATTGGCCCGAGGACGAAGACGCGCGACAGAGGATCGAGTCCGACTGGGATCCGGAGCTCGGCGACAGGCGGCAGGAGATCGTGATCATCGGGACCGCGGAGCGCGAGGGGATGCGGGCGCGGCTCGAGGCTTGCCTGCTCTCGGACGAGGAAATGGCGCTCGGACCCGAGGGCTTCCGGCAATTCGAGGATCCGTTCCCGCCGTGGGATCTGGCCGAGGAAGAGGCCGACGGCGCGCCGGCCGGCGATTCGCGATTCGCGTCGATGTGGACGCGGGAGCCGGCGCAGGAGGCGCGCTGAGAGGATCGGGCTGGCTGTTGCTACGTGCGCGGGCTTGACCTTGACCTTGGGTCAGGGTTCATTCTTCTCGGGTCGCTCGGAGCCCGAACCTTCGGGGGAGCGCGATACAAGCAGATGAAACACGGCGTCACGATCAGCCAGGCGGCGGCGTTTGCCGGGGTCACGGTGAAGACCGTGCGGCACTACCACAAGCACGGACTCGTCGAGGAACCCCGGCGTGACAGCTCTGGCTACCGACGATATGGATCGGCCGAGCTGCTCCGGCTGGTCCAGGTCCGGACGCTTGCCGCTGCCGGCGTGCCGCTGGCCGAGATTGGGCCGATGCTGGGCGCCGACGCCGAGCAGTTCGCCGCCGCCATTGCCGACGTCCAGCGGCGCCTCACCGAACGGATCGAGGACCTGATCGCCCGACGCGACAGGCTGCACCGGCTCGCCGACGGCGACGGGGTTTTGCTGCCCGACCGGGCACGTGCGTTCCTGGACCGGCTGCCTGATTTCGGGCTGAGCGCCGAGAACATTGCGCAGATCCGGGACGGCCTGGTGCTGGCCAGGGCGCTGGTCCCGGAAGGCTTCGACGATTACCTCACCGAGGTCGAGCGCGCGCTCGGCGACACCAAGTTCGTCGAATTGTCCAAGCGCGCCTGGGAGGCCGCGGCCTGGGCGCCGGACGACCCGCGCATCGAGGAGCTCGCGAACGCCACGGTCGATCACTTCCTGGAAAATCCCGGGCTGTTGGCGATTCTGACCAGCTTCCAAGGCCGCAGCGAGGACGCCGCCGCCCGGTACGGGATGATCAGCCGCTACGGGAAAAACCGGTCACCGGCCTGGGCGAGGCTGACGAAGCTGATCGAGAAGAAACTCCACTCCGCGGGCGTGCCCATTCCGAATCAATGACGGCGCTCGGGCTTCGCCGTCCAGGTGACCGGCAATGCGTGGACGCCGTAGATCTGCATGTTGGTCTTGAGTTTCACTTCGCCGGCGGGGACGGCGAGCTCGAGGGTCGGGAAGCGACGTAGCAGCGCCTCGAAACCCGCACGCATTTCGAGGCGGGCCAGCTGGTTGCCGAGGCAATGGTGGAAGCCGTGGCCGAAGGACAGGTGACCGCGGGCATTGCGTTGGAAATCCAGGGTGTCGGGGTTGTCGAAGCGCTGGGGGTCGCGGTTGGCGGCCAGCAGGGAGACGACGACGGTCGATCCCTTGCGGATGGTTTCACCGCCGAGCTCGATGTCCTCCGTGGCGTAGCGATAAAGGATGTCGACAACGGACAGGTAACGCATGAGCTCCTCGACGGCATCGGGGAGCAGATCTGGATTGGCGCGCAGCTCGGCGAGCTGCTCGGGGTGCTCCAGGAGTGCGAAGGTGCCCAGAGCCAGCATGTTGGCAGTGGTCTCGTGGCCCGCGAGCAGCAGCAGGAAGGCAATGCCGGTCAGCTCCGCGACGGTGAGGTCGTCATGGCGGGCCAGGTCGGACAGGATGTCTTCGCTCGGGGCGGCGCGTTTGCGCGTGACCAATTCGGAAAGGTATGTGGTCAATGCGCCGTACGCGGCCATCTTCTCGTCGAGCGAAATGTCCTTCTCCAAGAACTTGGCGGAGTTGACCTGGAAGTTTCCCCGGTCCGCGTAGGGGACACCGAGCATTTCGCAGATCACCAGCGAGGGCACCGGCAGTGCGAACTGCTTGACCAGGTCGACCGGCGGGGCAAGGCGCCCGAGCTCGTCCAGTTGCCGCTCGGCGATGTCGACGATCTGCTCTTCGAGCATTTTCATGCGTTTGACGGTGAAGGTGCCGGTGAGCCTGCTCCGCAGCCGGGTGTGGTCCGGTGGGTCCATGGCGATGAACAAGCCCGGAACCTGCGGGGACGGTTCGGTCATGGCGGGCATGCCGGGGACCTCGTACGGCACGTGGAGAATGCCGATGTCCTGGCGGGAGCTGAACCGGGTGTCGGCCATGAGCTTTCGGACCGCGTCGTAGCCGGTGACGAGCCAGCCCTCGTGACCGTCGGGGAAGACCATGGGACTGACAGGGCGAGCCTCGCGCAGCCGGGTGATTTGGCGGGGCGGGTCGAAGGGGCCTGCGTCGCGCTCCATGGGGAGGCCGTGCGGGATGGGAACCGTCGTGGTGTCGTTCATGACGAAAGCGTGCACCTTGACCTTGGGGCAAGGTCAAACCGCTTTTTGGGCGCTCGCTTCCCTCATGGCGTCGCCCCGTCAGATCCCATTTCGAGCGAGCTCTTCGAGCGCCAGGTTCAGCCGGAGCACGTTCACGCGCCGCTCGCCGAGCACACCGAGCATGCGCCCCTCGACATGCGAATCAACGAGCGCGCGTACGCGAGCCTCGTCGAGCGTGCGCGCGCGCGCCACGCGGGCGACCTGGAAATATGCGGCGGCCGGCGAGATGTGCGGGTCGAGGCCGCTGCCGGAGGTGGTGACGAGGTCGACCGGGATCGCCGCGCCATTTCCAGGGTCTGCGGCCCGAAGCGCGGCAATTCGGGCGGACACGGCGTCGCGCAGGGCGGGGTTCGTCGGTCCGAGATTCGACCCGCTCGACGCGGCCGCATTGTATGGATACGGCGCCGTCGCCGAGGGACGCCCCCAAAAAAACCGCGGATCGTCGAAGGGCTGCCCGATGAGCTCGGAGCCGACGACACGTTCGCCATCCCGAACGAGGCTGCCATGGGCGCGCGCGGGGAACGCCGCCTGCGCCACGGCGGTGACGAGGACGGGATACACCACGCCCGTCAGGATCGTGAACGACGCGAGGAGCACGAGAGCGGGGCGGAGGAGCGATTTCATGGGCGAATCCTTTCCCATTCCATTTCAGCCGACGCCGATCGCCGTGAGCACGAGGTCGATGAGCTTGATGCAAGGGAACGGCATGAGCACGCCTCCGAGCCCGTACACGAGCAGGTTGCGCCGCAGAAGCACGGGCGCGGGAGCCGGGCGATAACGAATGCCCCGGAGGGCGATCGGGATGAGCGCGATGATGATGAGCGCATTGAAGATGACGGCCGAGAGGACGGCCGTGGTCGGCGAGTGGAGGCGCATCAGGTTCAGCGCGCCGAGCGCCGGGTAGGTCGCGGCGAACGCGGCCGGGATGATCGCGAAATACTTGGCGACGTCGTTCGCGATGCTGAACGTCGTGAGCGCGCCGCGGGTCATCAGCATTTGCTTGCCGATCTCGACGATGGAGAGGAGCTTCGTGGGATTGGAGTCGAGATCGACCATGTTCCCCGCCTCCTTCGCCGCCTGCGTGCCCGTGTGCATGGCCACCGCGACGTCGGCCTGTGCCAGGGCGGGCGCGTCGTTCGTGCCGTCCCCGGTCATCGCGACGAGGTGACCGTCTCGCTGATACGTGCGGATCATGGCGAGCTTTTGCTCGGGCGTGGCCTCGGCGAGGAAATCGTCGACGCCCGCCTCCGCGGCGATCGCGGCCGCCGTGACCGGGTTGTCGCCGGTGATCATCACCGTTCGAATGCCGATCCGGCGCATCTCCGAGAATCGTTCGCGGATGCCGCCCTTGACGATGTCCTTGAGCTGCACGACGCCGAGCACACGATGGCCCTCCGCGACGACGAGCGGCGTGGCTCCTTGCTTGGCGATGTCCTCGACGGCGCCGCGGACCTCGGCGGCCAGCGTGCCGCCTTGCTCCTCGACGAACCGCGCGACCGCGTCGGTGGCGCCTTTTCGCACACGCCGGCCGTCGAGATCGATGCCGCTCATCCGGGTTTGCGCAGTGAATGGTACGAACGTCGCGCCGAGCGCGTGCACGTCCCGCCCTCGGAGCCCGAACTTCTCCTTTGCGAGCACGACGATGCTGCGGCCTTCCGGCGTCTCGTCGGCGAGCGACGAGAGCTGCGCCGCGTCCGCGAGCTCGGCCTCCGTGACCGAAGGGGCCGGCAGGAACGCGGTCGCCTGCCGATTGCCCAGCGTGATCGTCCCGGTCTTGTCGAGCAAGAGGACGTCGACGTCGCCCGCGGCTTCGACCGCGCGCCCCGAGGTCGCAAGGACGTTCGCCTGGATCATCCGGTCCATGCCCGCGATTCCGATGGCCGAGAGCAGTCCACCAATCGTCGTCGGGATGAGGCAAACGAGCAGCGCGACGAGCACCGTGAGGGGCACGGGAGCGCCGGCACCGGCGCTCTTCACGGCATACATCGAATAGGGGAGGAGCGTGACCGTCGCCAGCAGGAAGACGATGGTGAGCGCAGCGAGGAGGATGTCGAGCGCAATCTCGTTCGGCGTCTTCTGCCGTTTGGCGCCCTCGACCATGGCGATCATTCGGTCGAGGAACGTCTCACCGGCGTTCTCCGTGATTCGAATGACGAGCCAATCGGAGAGCACGCGCGTCCCTCCGGTGACCGCGCTGCGATCACCGCCGCTCTCACGGATGACGGGCGCGCTCTCGCCCGTGATGGCGCTCTCGTCGACCGACGCGACGCCCTCGATGATCTCGCCGTCGCTCGGGATGAGCTCGCCTGCCTCGACGAGCACGTAATCGTCTTTGCGCAGGCGCGGCGACAGGACCGATTCATGAGGGGCGTCGCGACGCGGCAGCTCGAGGCGCTTCGCCGTCACGCCTTTGCGCGCTTGACGGAGCGTATCCGCTTGCGCCTTTCCGCGGCCCTCGGCCATCGCCTCGGCGAAATTGGCGAACAGCACCGTGAACCAGAGCCATAGCGACACCGCGAGGATGAAGCCGGCGGGGGCCTCGCCCTTGCCCGTGACGGCCGCGTGGACGAACAGCATCGTGGTGAACGCGCTGCCGATTTCCACGACGAACATGACGGGGTTTTTCACCATGCGGCGCGGATCGAGCTTCTTGAAAGCGTCGACGGCAGCGCGGCGGACGATGGCGCCCTCGAAGAGCGGACGAGCCTGTGTTTTGGTCGTCATGGCCTTGCTCCATTACTTCGCGTGGAGAGAGATGTGCTCGACCACGGGGCCGAGCGCGAGCGCCGGGATGAACGTGAGCGCTCCGACGAGGAGCACCGTGCCGACGAGGAGCGCCACGAAAAGGGGCGTGTGCGTCGGCAGCGTCCCCGCGCTCGGCGGCACGAACTTCTTGCGGGCGAGCGAGCCCGCAATGGCGAGGACCGGGACGATGACCCAGTAGCGGCCGATGAGCATGCAAAGGCCGATGGCCGTCGCATAAAACACGCCGCTCACGGTGATGCCGCCGAACGCCGACCCGTTGTTGTTCGCACCCGAGGAGAACGCGTAGAGGATCTCACTGAAGCCGTGGGCGCCGGGGTTTCCGAGGGTCGCCGTGCCCGCGGGTACGATGCACGCAATGGCCGTCCCGATGAGGACGGCGGCTGCCGGGAGCAAAATGACGAGCGAAGCCATTTTCATCTCGAAAGACTCGATCTTTTTGCCGAGGTACTCCGGCGTGCGGCCGACCATGAGGCCCGCGATGAAGACGGCGATGATCGCGTACATCAGCATCCCGTAGAGCCCCGAACCCACGCCCCCGAACACGATCTCTCCGAGCTGCATGAGCCACATCGGCACGAGGCCGCCGAGCGGCGTGAAGCTGTCGTGCATGGCGTTCACGGATCCGTTCGAGGCGGCGGTCGTCACGGTCGCCCACAATGCGCTGTCGACGACGCCGAAACGAGCTTCCTTGCCCTCCATGTTCCCGCCCGGCATGAGGCTGCTCGCGACCTGGTCGACGCCGAGGCCGGTGAGCATGGGGTTTCCTTTTTGCTCGGCCACGACGGCGACGACGAGGAGCGGGACGAAGATGGCGAGCATGGCGGCGAATACGGCCGCGCCTTGCCGTTTGTCCTTCACCATGGCGCCGAACGTGAAGCAGAGCGCCGCGGGGATGAGGAGGATCGACAGCATCTCGACGAAATTCGCGATGGCGTTCGGGTTCTCGAAGGGGTGCGCCGAATTGACGTTGAAGAACCCGCCGCCGTTCGTGCCGAGCTGCTTGATGGCGATCTGCGACGCCGCAGGGCCCACCGCAAGGATTTGTTGCGTCACACGTGCGCCGTCGCTCGCGGTCGTCGGAACCAGGAGATTCGCGGTCTCCTTTGCAGCGAATGTCTGCACGACCCCCTGCGAGACGAGCACCAGGGCGACCACGATGGAGAGCGGCAGGAGGACGTACAGGGTGCTCCTCGTGAGGTCGACCCAGAAATTTCCGAGGCCCTCCGTCGTTCGTCTTGCAAAACCCCGGACGAGCGCGACGAGGACGGCCATGCCCGTCGCCGCCGAGACGAAGTTCTGCACGGTGAGCCCAAGCATTTGCGTGAGGTGGCTCATCGTCGTTTCGCCGCCGTAGGCCTGCCAATTCGTGTTCGTTGCGAAGCTCGTCGCCGTATTGAACGATATTTCCGGGGAAACGGCGCCGAACCCGGCCGGATTCAGCGGCAAGCTCGCCTGAAGCCGCTGGAGCACATACAGGACGAGCGCGCCGAGCAAGTTGAAGACGAGGACCGCCCCGGCATACTGCTTCCAGGTCATCTCCTCGTCGGCGCGGACCCCGGCGGCGCGGTAGAAGAGCCGCTCGATCGGGCCGAGCAAGCGCCCCGCGAGTTTCGCCTCACCGTTGTACACCCGGGCCATGTAGGAGCCGAGCGGAAGGGCCAGGCCGACGAGGACCAGGAGATACACGACACCGCGGAGAAGGTTGCTCTCGAGCATCACAGTTTCTCCGGATGGAGGAGCGCGAATACGAGATAGGCGAGGAGGAGCGCGGCAAGCACGCCGCCGACGATCATGAGCATCTGCATGGCGTTCAGACTTTCTCGCAGAGGCGCACGAAACCCCACGACAGGAGGAAAAAACCTCCGATGAGGACGAGGAAGATGGCATCCATGATCAAACCTCCCCCGCGCTGCGTCGGCGCGCGGGACCGAGCAGATCGCTGGCGGCTCCGCTCGTTGTGATGGCGTACGAGCAGGGTCGCCGAGTGCCTCTGCGTACCTGTCGAGCTGGGACGCCGGGAGTGCACGGCTTCCTTGTGTGTCCTTCTAGGAGCTTCCGTGTCAGGAAGTCGTCAAGGGTCGGGGGGGATCCATCAAGAAAATGTAAACCTCCCCCTGCACGGCCCGTTTCGGCTCCGTGCCGAGCCAGCGCGCGGACCTGAGCGCCCTCGTCCGAGGCGTGCTTCGGAATTTTTTCCGGCGCGAGGTTCACATCCGCGGCGAGCGGTGCCTGCCCCTCGTAACCAGGAGCCGTTGAACCGTGGAAAAGAAGACTTTGCCGAGGTGGTATGTCTGTGCGAGGCCGTTTGCTACGGCGCTACCGTTTGTTCTGGCTGCGTGCAGCGCGGACGTCGCAGAGACGCCTGACGAGGACGAGATCGTAGGCGAGTCGCAAGCTGCCGTCACCGCGACCGGGCTCGGCATCGATACCGTGCTCGAAGCGCCCCAATACCTCGCCGTGCGCAAGACGAATACCGCGCTCGTCAACCAGGGGGCGCGGACGGCATGCGTCACCGACGCGGGCATTCAATACCCCACGGCTGCGCCCTTCTACGGCAATTCGCAGACGTGCGTGATCATGAACAGCTCCATCGTCGATGCCGTGCCCGACCGGGGTCAGCGCGTCGAGGTCTTGCGCGCCGGATTCCGCGAGGTCCGCAGCCGCGTGGGCTTCAACGCGGGCGGCGGGCGTCAGCTCGCGACCGAGGTCATCATCGACACGCTCGGGGCCGAGCCGGCCAAACTGAAGACGTATCTCGAGGACGTCGTCGCCGCGGCCCGCGCAGAGTCGATGCCGCTCCTCGTGGCTTTCGACACCGTCGACTGGGCGAGCGCGCGCCAGGACCTCTGGCTCGACGAGACCAACTTCGAGCTCGGCGGACCGGACGCGGCGCACGTCGAGCCGGCGCGCATCGCGTGGCGCAACTGGGGCTCGCAGATTCGCGTGGGCACGCCGCCGCCGAACCTCCACAGCGCGGCCTTCCGGCAGGCCAACGCGGCCGTGCTCGCCCTGCTCCTGCCCGTCCTCCGCAATTACGCGCGGTCACTGCCGCCCGACGCGCAGCATCTGTTCGCCGGGATCGTCCTGGGAACGGAGATCAGCGTCGGGGTCAACCATTACATCTATCCGAACGGCAACGCCTACATCAACCAGCCGAGCACGTGTGATCCGGGGCTGCCGCTCGCCGCCGGCTGCCCGGGCGGTCCGGTGACGTGCCCGAACGGCCAGACGAATAGCTACAACCGCTGGCAGTGCCCGCCCGATTTCGCGTCGGGCGGCCTCTCGGGCCACATGTGGCAGCTCGGCTTCCGCGCGGCGAGCGAGATGGGTCTGCCGCTCGGACCGAATGGGACGATGACGCGCCAGGCGCTCGACGCGATCGTCACCGATTACCTCTCCTTCCTCAATCATCAAGTGCGCGTCGTGAACGACATGCCCACGCACAAGATCTTCTCCCACGCGGGCGGAACCTGGGGCGGCGCGCAAGGGCCTCACTCGCTCGGCGTGGCGCGCTTCGGGAGCATGATCCCTGGGTGGAGCCTCTACGGCAGCCAGGCAAGCAACCCGGCGGCGCTCCTCGACCCCGAGGTGGCGACGCCGGTGCACGTGGCGCTCCCCTGGGCGACGCCGGAATGGCTTCCGTTCGGCGCCGGGGCGAGCGAGACGAGCTGGCGCAATGCCTTCCGCGCCACGGCGAATTATCATAACAATCGGCTCGTCAGCGTGGGGAACTGGGAGAGCATTTCCAACGACGCGAATGCGCGGAATGCGCTGCGCACCGTGCTCGGGGACGTGAACGCGGGCGCCGCGTCGAGCTGCGTGGTGACGCCCCGTGTCGTGCTCGGGATGGCGAAGCTCAGCGACGGTGTCGCTTTGCGCCTGTCGGCCGGTGCGCCGGGGACCGCGTCGTACCTGGTCGGATCGACGGGAAGCGGGATCAACGACGACGGCTTGCTCGGACCCATCAACCTCGTGAATACCGCGGTCACCGGCAAGACGTCGCAGCTCGTTGCCGCGCAAGCGGCGCCCTCTTTCCTCCAGGTGGTGACCGACGGTTGCGCCGGCGTCGATGGCAACGCCCGCCGGGTGTACTCGCCTGTGTATACCGTCGACAGCGCGGTGCCGAGCTCCGCGAAATCCTACGTTTCGGGCTACCCTCGGGTCTACGCGCGCTCGCAGTCGAGCGGCAGCGTGACCGTGGCCTGGGAGCTCGACCCCACGCTCCCGGCCGGCACGGCCGTGTACTTCAACATCGCCACGAGCCCGTCGTTCTCACCCATCGACGTGCACAACGAGCGCGTCGACGGGTATCACACGAGTACGCGCGGGGGGCTGCAACCTGGCACGACTTACTATGCGCGCGTCGTGCACCCCGACCCGAACGTGGGCGTCGCGTACTCCAACACGTTGGCATTCACCGTTGCGAACCCGTAAGAAGCCCTCGGCATGACCCCCGCCGATGCTCCTCCCCGGAATGCTCCTCGTTCGAACGAACGTCGGTCTCGGCGCGACCAGCTCGTCGATGGCCTCGTCGCGTCCTACGGCCTGCTCCTCGTCGCGCTGCTGATCACGCGTTACGTGCTCGGAGATCGGACATGGTGGTCCTTCGCGGCAAACGCGCTGCTTCTTTATGCTTTTTTACCGGCGCCGCTCGTTCTCCTGGCGGTTGCCTTTCGTCGCCGGCGTGAGGGGTACGTCGTCGTCGGCCTGTCGGCGCTTTTCTTCGCGTGGCACTGGGGTGGTCTGTTCGTGCCGCGCGGAGAAACGCCCCAGGCGACCGAGATCCCGCTTCGCGTCATGAGCTACAACACGCTCGGCTTCAATCCGAACACGGCCGCGACGATACGCGTGATCCGCGAGGTGGATGCCGACATCGTGGCGCTGCAGGAGGTATCCCCCGAGCATGCAGGTGCGCTCGAACGAGCGCTCTCCGAAACCTATCCCTACCGCCTGCTCGATCCGAGGCCGGGCGTGACGGGCAGCGGCATTCTCAGCCGCCATCCGCTCCGTAAAATCGACGCGAGCCCCCTCGATCGTATCGCGTGGATAGGTTCACCGATGGCCGTGGAGGTCGAGGTCGGGACAGAGCGTGTGATCTTCGTCAACTTCCACACCGTCGCCGGGCCCGCGAACGCGCGCGCACGCGACGAGCAGGCACGGGCGCTCTCCGATTTCGAGCGTGCGCATGTCGAGCCATTGATCTTCGCCGGCGACCTGAACGCGACGGATCAGAATGCGGCGTACGCGATCATCACCCGCACGATGCGCGACGCCTGGCGCGAGGCAGGGTGGGGCTTCGGGCACACGTTCCCGGGCGAACCGACGGCCGAGAGCGGCGGCTCTCGCCCCGTTGTGCTCGGCGTACCCGTGCCGACGTGGCTCGTGCGGATCGATTACATCTTTCACTCGAAGGCATTCCGAACGATCGATGCCCGCGTCGGCCCGAGCGATGGCGGCAGCGATCATCGCCCGGTCGTCGCGACGCTTTCCCTTCGCCGCACGCGCAGCGGAGAATGAGCCGGGCACGCCGGCCCTTCTCGGTGAACGGTGCATCCGTGGCGGTTCCGCTCGATCCCTCGAGAATTGATGGACGGAGCTCTTCCCGATGGCGCTCGGCCGGGTCGCCTGGCAGGCGGATGGAAAGATTCCAGTTCCTTGGAGCGGGTGCCGGTGGGATGGAAAATGCAGTGCTAACCCAAAAGCCATCCATGTCCTTTCGCCCATGCGGTACGTGCGCGACACGATCCAGGAAGGGGAGCGGTAGATGATTCTCGTGACCGGAGCGACAGGGAAGGTAGGCGGCGCGGTGCTCGCGCAGCTCGTCGAGGCGGGCCAGCGGGTCCGCGCGCTCGTACGCGACCCGGCCAAGCTGGGAGAGATCGGCGGCAAGGTCGAGGTCGTGAAGGGCGATCTCGCCAAACCCGAGACGCTCGACGCCGCGTTCGCGGGCGTCGACAAGGCGTTCGTGCTCAGCACGGGAGCCGATCTGCCGACGCTCGTGGGCAACGCGGTGGACGCGGCGAAGAAAGCGGGCGCCAAGCACATCGTGTTTCTCTCGTCGTCGACGGCCGCGGAAGCGTACGAGACGCAGATCGGCCGCTGGCACATCGAGGCCGAGGCGAAGATCAAGGCGTCAGGGCTCGCCTGGACGATGATCCAGCCCGGAGCCTTCGCGTCGAACACCCTCTCGTGGGCCGGCTCGATCAAGAGCCAGGGCGCGGTCTTTCAGCCGACGGGCGAAAACAAGGTGGCGCCGATCGACCCGTACGACATCGCCGCGGTTGCCGTGAAGGTCTTGATCTCCCCGGGGCACGAAGGGAAGTCGTACGTGCTCACCGGGCCGGAGGCGCTGAGCGCGGCAGAGCAGGTGGCGAAAATCAGCGCGGCCATCGGGAGGCCCATCAAGTTCGTCGACGTGACCGAGGACGCGGCCCGCGAGGGAATGGTGAGGGCAGGTCTCCCCGAGGTGTTCATCCGCGCGATCCTCGAAGCGCACGCAATGGTCCGGGCCGGCCACGGCGGGGCCATCACGACCACGGTCGAAGAGCTCCTCGGGCGCAAGGCACGGACCTTCGACGCGTGGCTGATGCGCCACGTGAAAGCTTTCCAGTAGATCCACAGCGCGTGAGCATGGGTCTCATCGAGGAGCCGCCGCGCCGGGGCGCTGCCCCGGGCCCCGCGGGGGCTCTTCGCCCCTCGACCCGAACCAGGGCCAGCCCTGGACCTTTTGTGGAAGAACTGCGCGATGCGCAGTTCTTCCAACAGGCCGTTGGTATCGCGTTGCCCGTTTTCCCGTCAGCGCTGCCGTCTCGGCTGGCAAGGTCGCTCGTGATCTTGACCCGGCCCGTTCGATGAACTGCGCATCGCGCAGTTCATCGACCACGAGTCCAGCGCTTGCGCTGGTCCGGGTCCAGGGGCGGATAGCCCCTGGTGGGGCCTGGGGCAAAGCCCCAGCGAGGCGCCTCGGGCTTTCTAGCGCGCCCACTCGATGAGATGAAACGGGACGCCTTGTGGTGACTTGAGCATCGCAAAGCGCCCGACCCCGGCGATCTCCGCCACGGGGATGCAGAGCGACGCGCCGAGCTCCACGCCGCGACGCGCCGTCTCGTCGGCATTCGTGACGGCGAAGGACGTGCCCCAGTGCGGCGGGACATCCCCCATGTGCGGCAGGGCCGGCATCGCGCCGCCGACGGGCACGCCGTCGAGTTTGAAGAGCGTGTACGTCATGCCGGGCACCGGACACTGCTCCTCGGGCGTCCAGCCGAAGAGCGCCGCGTAAAACGCCGTCGCGCGGCCGAGGTCGCCCGTGATCGTCTCGAACCAGCTCGGCGCGCCGTGCGCGTGGCTGTCGACGTCCATGCCGGCCTGCTTCTTCGGCTGCCACACGGCGAAGATGGCGCCGTTCGGATCGGTGCACATGGCCATCCGGCCGTTTTCGAGCACGTCGAACACCGGCTCGGCGCGCCCGCCGAGCGAGGCGACCTTCGCGACGGCGGCGTCGGCGTCCTCGACCTTCATCATGACGCCGATGACCGCCGGCGTGCCTTTCGGCAGGTTCACCGCCCCGAGGTCCATGAGCGCGCCGGCCGTGCGCCCTCCGACCAGGATGAGTTGACCGCCGGGGACGCCCGGCATCTCGCCGTACGTCCAGCCGAAGAGCGCCCCGAAGAACGCGCGTGCGCGCTCGGCCTCCGGGGTCATCAGGTTGATCCAGCAGAAATCGTGCACCTTGCGCGTACCGGTCGTCATGGGGGGGTTCCTCCGCCCAGTAGACCGGGGCCGCGCCGAGAAATCATCGGTCGGTCCGGAAAAAAATTTCGGGCGGCCGGCGCAGGCGGGCCGTGCGGACGCCAACCATGCGACGGCGCCGCCGCCTTCACTCCGGCTCGGCGAGGTAATAACGGACGAGCAGCCCTTTTTCCTGCAAGTAATGAAGCGAGGTACCTCGCCGCGGCGTAGTACGTCCCGCGCTCTTCGCCGTGAAACGTGAAGGAAGACGCGTCGCAGAGATCCTCGATGCGCGGGACGCGTCGCGCCAAAAAGATTGCGCTGTCCAGCATGGGGAACGCCTTCGACGATTTCGCCGAGCTGTGGACGGCACCCGTGCATTCGAGCCGGACGGTTCTGCGGCGCCGGACTTTCTCGGCATCGGCTGGAAGTTGGGGTGCCAATGATCTATGGCCGAGGCTCTTTCCGCTTGCACTGTACCGGGTGCTGCACATAAAATTCGCGCGGCGCTTTCCATCCCCGACAATGAACCACCGCCAAGCCATTGACGTTGAAAAGGTGATTGAAGACCTCAAGCGCGAGAACGCGTCGCTGCGACAGCGCGTCGCCGAGCTGGAAGTCCCGGCGCGGCGCTTCCAAGCCCTGTTCGACGGAGGCATCGTCAGCGTCCAGGTCTACGATCCGGAGAGCCGCACCAAGGAGGTAAATCCTGGCTGGGAGCGGCTATGGCAAACAAATATCGAGCAAACGGCCGGATACAGGATCCTGAAGGACCCCCAGGTCGTCGCCCAGGGGTTCATGCATCTCATCGAGCAGGCATTTCTGGAGGGAAAGGCCGCGCGGTTGCCTACCATCCGGTACGATCCACGCCAGAATGACACCGTGGACGAGGGGAGCGCTCGCTGGGTCGCCTCGGCGCTCCATCCGGTCAAGGGCGCGAATGGCGAGGTCAACGAGGTCGTGCAGCTCCATTTCGACGTCGGCGAGCTCAAGCATTCGGAGGAGGAGCTGCGACAGCAGAAGGAGCAGCTCGAGGCCGCCGTGGCCGTGCGGACCGCGGAGCTCGAAGAGCAGCTCCGCGTGAGCGAGGAGCAAAAGCGGGCGATCGCCGCGCTGTCCACGCCCGTGCTCAAGATCTGGAAGGGCATCCTCGCCCTGCCGCTGATTGGCAACATCGACGCGGCGCGCGGCGCGCGTATCCTCGAGGTCCTGCTCCAGTCGATCGTGGAGGCGAGCGCGGAGAAGGTCATCCTCGACGTCACCGGCGTGCCGGTCCTCGACGCGGACGCCGCGCGCCATCTGCGCGACGCGGTGCGCGCCGCCGCATTGCTCGGCGCAGAATGCATGGTGGTCGGCATCTCCACGGAGACGGCGCGCACGCTGGTGCAAGGCGACCTCGGCTTCGAGCATGTCCCCACGTTCGCGACCCTGCAGGAAGGATTGCGTCGCTCCCTGGTTCGCACCGCGGAAAAACGGCGGGACGCGTAGCGCTACACGTTCTTGCGGTCCGCGGCGCGCGGCCGCGCGAGCCGCTCCGCGAGTTCGGCTTTGTCGATGCGAAGCCCCCCGGCGAGGTACGTCTCCAGAAAACCGAGCCGGTCATTGCCCCAGAAGATCTGGTCGTCGACGAGGAACGTCGGGACGCCGAAGACGCCCTCGGCGATGGCGTCCTCCGTGTTCTTGCGCAGGCGCGCCTTCACGGCTGGATCCTCGGTCGCGGCGAGCAGCGCCGAGCCGTCGAGGCCCGCGTCATCGGCGATGGCGCGGAGCTCGGCGTCGTTCATCAAATCGCGACCGTTTTCCCACGTCGCGACGATCAACGCGCCGGCGAGGCGACGCCGCTCGTCGGGATCGGCGAGCGCCGCGCACATGCGCTGCGCCTTCAGCGGATTGAAGGGGTGCGCCGGCGGACCGGCGTAGGGCCGCTGCAACGTCATCGCCCAGCGCGCCACGTCTTGCAGCATGTGGACCCGCTTCGACGCGATCTCCGCGGGCCCCTTGTTCTCGTTCGCCTGGAGGAGCCCTGCGAACAGCACGGGCGTGAGCTCGAAGCGCGCGCCCGTGCGCCTCTCGACCTCGGGGACCTGCGTCCACGCGAGCCAGACGTAGGGGCTGATGACGTCGAAGTAGAATCGGACGGTACGCATGCCGAAAAACGATAGTACGTACCTCGGCGACTGTCATCCGGTCACGGACGATTCAGCCACCGCAAACGAGCCAGCCATTTTGATTCGAGATGTCGCCGCGGCATGCGCGCGCGTTCGGCAGACAGCTATGGTGCGCGCGACCATTTCGCGTCCGGCACTGCGAGCACAGATCGCCGTTCCGCTTCCATGTCCAGTCCCAGCACGTGCGCTCGAACGAGTGCGTCCTCGCCTCCGCGACCCGCGCCGGCACCATTGCGGACCCCACGACCGACAGAGACAGGAGCGCCAGCGTGGCGATGGCCTTTTTCATGAATCCCCCTTTCCCGATGTGGATGACCCCTGCCGACTCCTTCGGGCAGGGGGGCGGGCGGGTCAAGAGGGGACCGTCGGGATCGTGGAAACGCGCTCTTTCCTGGCGAGGGAAGAGCGTGCTATTTCCCTACCTTCATGCGCCCGGACCCCTCGACGAATGACTCCGGTGGAGACGGCTGGCACCACGTCGGGGAGCACGCGTATCGGTGTGAAAGCGTGGGCATCGTCTTCATCCGTCTCGGGGGAGACCTCACCGAGGACGACGTCGCTGCTTTTTTCGATGAATTTGGGCGGCTTTGTGATACGCGCGGGCTCGCGCACGTGTTCTGGCTCATCGACATCGGTCGGCTCGGCGCCGTCTTGCCCGGCGCGCGAACGCGCGCCGCGACGACACCCGTGCGACGCGAAAACAAGGGCATGGTGCTCTTCAATGGTAGCTTCCGGCAACGCGTGGTCGTGGCGCTCGTCGACAAGGCCACGTCGCTGCTCCAGCCCCATTCCCCTCCGCTCGTCTTCTTCAGCTCGGAGGCGGAGGCGCGCGCCTGGATCGACAAGCGCAGGCGCGAGCTCGAGATACGCGACGAGCCGTGACGAAGCACGGCGGAGGACGCCCGCCAGGGCCGCTCAAGCCACCCGCTTCATCTTCGCCGCCGCCGCGTCCACGATTCGCTGCACTTCCCGGAGGTCCACCGGCTTCGTCAGGTGGTAATCGAATCCCGCTTCGCGCGCTTGCCGCCGGTCTTCCTCCGTCCCCCAGCCCGTCAGCGCCACCAGCACCAGCCGGCCCGCGCCGTCCTCGGCCCGGAGCCGCTGCGCCACCTCGTATCCCGTCATTCCCGGCAAACCGATGTCCAGGAAGACCACGTCCGGCTCGAATGCGCGCGCGGCGACCAGCGCCGAGGGGCCCGTGTGCGCCACTTCGGTCGTGTGCCCCGACAATTGCAAAAGCTCCGCAAGGCTCTCGGCGCCGTCGACGTTGTCGTCGACCACCAGCACCTTCAGGCCACCTGCCGCTCCTTTGCCCGGCAGATCTCCGCTCGAACCGCTTGCTTCTGCTTCTTCCGGGTCTCCGAGGGGCAGGCGGACGGTGAAGACCGAACCCCGGGACGCTCCTTCACTCGTGGCTTCCACCGTCCCCCCATGGAGCTCCACGAGCCGCCGCACCAGCGTCAAACCGATTCCGAGGCCCCCCTGCGCTCGCTCGATCGAGCGGCCCACTTGCGTGAACATGTCGAACACCTTCGTCCGCATCTCCGGCGGGATGCCCACGCCCGTGTCCTCCACCCGCACGACGACGTCCCCGTCCTCCCTCTCCGCGACGAGCCGGATGCGGCCCCCGGCAGGCGTGTACTTCGCCGCGTTGTTGAGCAGGTTCGCCAGGACCTGCGCCAGGCGCGTCGGGTCCGCCGAGAGCCATACGGGGTCGGTCGGCAGCGAGACCGAGAACATATGCCCGGCCGCCTCGATCAGCGGGCGGCTTGTCTCCAGCGCGCTCTCCAGCACCGCCCCGAGCTCCACCCGCTCCTTGCGCAGCTCCACCTTTCCCCGCGTGATGCGCGAGACGTCGAGCAGGTCGTCCACCATGCGCACCATGTGCCCGACCTGCCGCTCCATCATCGCCCGGACGCGCCGCGCCTGCGCCTCGTCGCGGGTCATTTCCAGCAGCGATAGACCTGTGCGAATCGGGGCGAGCGGGTTCCGGAGCTCGTGCGCCAGCGTCGCCAGAAACTCGTCTTTGCGACGGTCCTGATCCCGCAGCTCGTCGTAGAGCCGCGCGTTCTCGATCGCCACGGACGCGATGTGCGCGAGCTGCACCAGAATCGCCTCGTCCTGCTCCGTGAACTCGCCCTCGAATTTGTCGGAGAGCTGGATGAGGCCGAGGTTTTTCCCGCTCCGCCCGATGAACGGCGCCGCCAGCCAGCCGCGCATCGGCGGGTGCCGGGCCACCTGGTCGCCGAAGTTCCGCCACGCCGGGTGCGACACGAGCTCGGCCTGCGTGAGCCGCATCGAGCGGTTCGTCTGGCAGACGAGCGTGTAAATGCCCTTGCCGACTGGCGTCGCTTCGTAGGTGCGGAATCCTTCGTACTTCGACGACAGGGACGCGGTGCTGATCGCCTGGGACCAGTCGTTGCCCGTCGTCATGCTGGTGACCGACTGGTGCGCCCCGATGATCCGCCGGGCCTCCTCGGTGATGACACGCAGCACGCTGTCGAGCGACCCGGACGCGTGAATCGTGAGGGCCGCGTCGGCCACCTGTTCGAGGAGCCGGGCCTGCTCGCGCTCGCGTTCGAGCAGCCGCGCGAGCTGCCCCTCGTGGAGCTTGCGGACCGTGGCGTCGACCGTCACCCCGTCGAAGCGCCTGGGCGCCCCGTCCGGCCCATAGGCCGTCCCGCCGAGCGCGCGGATCCATTTGATCGACCCGGTGTCCGGATTCACGGTCCGGTAATCGATATCGTACAGCGTTCCCTTCTGGATCGACGCCTCGATCGCCTGCCGCGTCGGTTCCCTGTCGTCCGGGTGCATGCGCTCGTAGAACATCTGAATCGTCACGTGCGCGTCGGGGGGGAGCCAGAAATGTTCCTTCACCCGGTCGTCCCAGGTGAGCTCGTCGAACGGCAAGCTGCAATGCCAGAAGCCAATCCCGGAGAGCTCGACCGCGAAAGAGAGCCGATCGTCCCGCTCGCGCAGGCTCCGCACCGTCCGGGCCCGCTCGAGAGCCTCCCAGCACAGGCCCACGACGAGCCGCACGAGGTCCACTTCCTCGGGGGTCCAGTGCCGCGGCGTCGTCTGGTCGACGGCCATCAATGCGATGAACTTGTCGGCCTTGTGCAGCGGGACGCAGATGCCGGCCTGGATCTTCGCCGCCCGATAGGCCGATAGGTCGCTCCCGGCACGGGGATCCTGATCCACGTCGTCCATCACGTACGGCTGGTTCGCCCGCATGGCCCGGTCGAATTCCAGCCCGAAGCCGGCGACCGGCCACCGACCGACCAGGCTCGGGACGTCCCGCGCGTAATCGCCCGTGACCACGAACGTATGCTCGTTTTCGACCTCGGCATAGACGCAGCGGTCGGCGTCGAGGTGCTCGGCGAGGAGACGGGCCGTGGTGGCCATGATCTCGTCGGGGTCCGTGAGCGGCTGCGTGGCGGCGGCGAGGTCCGCGAGGAAGCGATGCCGCGCTTCGCTCGCGCGGAGCACCTCGTTTGCCTGCCTTCGCGCCTCGGAGAGGGCGAGGGCCTTCACGGCGCTGCTGGCGAAGCGCGACAGGCTCGTGAGGATCCGGGCGTCTTCCCGGTCGAACTTGCGATGCTCGCTCCGGCTGAGGACCCAGACCGTCCCGATGGGTTTGTCGCCGTCGTGAAACGGGACGGTCAACGCCTCGACGACTCCGATGTCGGGCACGCCTTCGCGCGTGAAATGGCGGGCGGGGTCGAGGAAGAGCAGCGTGGCGTTGCGGGCGACGACGACGCCGCAGGGGCTCTCGTACCGGTGCATCGTCCCGCCCAGGAGGTCCGCGTCCGCGCCCGCGATGGCGCGCCAGCGGAAGACCTCTTCGTCGCCCTGGGTCTCGATGACGCTGACCCCGGCCGTATCCGCGTGACAGAGCGAGAGGGCGAGCTCGACGAGCTTCGGCAGAATGGCCTCGGGGCGTTCGCTCAGCGCCTCGGCGAGCTCGACGAGGGCGCGGTTCTCGGCCGCGTGATCAGGCTGCCTGGACGGTCGGCGTGCGAGCTCCTCCTCACCTTTTTGCAAAACGTCCCCTGCATTCGGGGGGACCGGCTGTACACGCATGACCCCTGGTCCGTGGAAACCTGTATCGGGGGCCAGAGTAACTGACCCAACGGCTCCGGGCAATGCGTAGGGAAGGAACGAGGAGATCAGGCCGAGCCGGAGGGCGCTCGCTCGTCCCGACCGACGGTAACCCGCTGGCGTGGTTTCCACCGGCGCTGGCAACCGGTTGCCATCTCCCGGCGGGTGATGGCGCGAAAATGCAAGGTTTTCCGGGTGGCACGTCCCCTGCTCGGGCAGGGGGCGGAGGCTTGCCATGACCGCTTCGTCGTTCGTTTCCCGCATTGCTTTGCTCCCCCTCTTCGCCCTCGTCTCCGCCTGCGCGGGGGAGGTCGTCTCCGGCGGAGGCGCTCTGCCCGGGGAGGGGAGCCTGCAAGGCCCGCCCGATCCTTCGGCCGATCCCGCGGCGTATGCGGGCAAGGGGTTCGTCGTGCACGAGTGGGGCACCGATACTGTGGTCGTGGGCTCGGACGGCTCGCTGCAGCGCGGATTGCACCACGAGGAGGAGGACCTCCCGAGCTTCGTCTACGACCGCGTCCGCGCCGGCACCCTGCCGGGCTCGACCTCGGTTCACCTGAAAATGGAGACGCCGGTCACGTACTTTTACTCGGACAAACCGATGAAGGCGCGCGTGCAGGTGGCGTTCCCGAGCGGCGTGCTCACGCAATGGTACCCCGCGGTGGCGAGCTTCTATCCGTGGGTGGCGCAGGCGAACGCGGTGCCGGGTCTCCTCGTGGACGCCGATCCGGTGCTCGATCCGGCGTTTCCCTGGAAGGGTCCCACCTGCCAGGAGAAACACGGCGCCGTCGGGCAGGGGCTGCTCGACTGGGGCGACGTGGAGATCCTGCCGCGGGGCGAGGACGTGGCGATGCCCGAGGCCTCGCTCGACGCATTCACGTGGAGCCACGCGCGCGCCGTCGACGCGAACGCGGTGCGCGTGACGGCCGCGCCGACGGCGAGCGGGGCACCCGAGGCCGAGCGTTTCCTCTTTTATCGCGGCCTCGGCAACCTCACGCCGCCTGCGCGCGTGACCGCGGCCGCGAGCACGGTCCGCGTCGAGAACACCTTGCCCGACGCGCTCGGAGCGCTCTTCGTCGTGAACGTCGGGCCCGCGGGCGGCGCGTTCTCCGTCGTCCCCGCGGGCGTCTTGCCCGGCCAAACCGTGGACCTCGAAGCCCCCGCGCTCGCCGCGGCCGAGCCGCTCGACGCCTTCGCCGAGGCCCTCGGCGACGCCGTGACGGGCGCGCTCGACGGCGCGGGGCTCTACCACGACGAATCCCTCGCCATGGTGGCCACCTGGAAACGGCAATGGTTTCGCACCCCGGGCCTGCGGGTGTTTTACCTCGCGCCCCAGGCGTGGACCGACGCGACCTTGCCCCTCTCCGTCGACCCCGCGCCGGACAGCGTGATTCGCGTCATGATGATCCGCGTCGAGGTGATCACGCCCGACCTCGAAGAGGGCGACGTCGCCGCGGCGAAGGGCCTCTCGGATCCGGCGACCGAGGCCGCGGCGAAGGCCCATTTCCTCGGCCTCGGCCGCTTCGCCGAGCCGCGCCTGCGCCGCGCCCTCGGCCTGCTCGCCGAGCCCTCCTGGGGCGAGCCGTTCCTCGCGTCCGTGACCTCGGCCGAGACGCGCGCCACGGTGGGCGAATGAGCGGATAGACTCGGACGCCATGGGACGCCGTGACCGAGATGCGCGGTTCGTGCATGCCCGTTATGCGGCCGGCGAGGTGCTCGGGCGTGGCGCGCAGGGGATCGTGCTGCGCGTGATCGATCGGGAGGAGCCGGGCCGCGCGCTCACGGCGAAGGTGTTCCGGCCCGGCGCGTTCGAGCCCTCGGCCTTGCTGGGCGAGTTTGCGCTCCTCTCGCGGCTGCGGCTGCCGGGGATCGTGCGAGCGCACGACCTCGGCCACGACGAACGGACGGGCGCGCCCTTTCTGGTGGAGGATTTCGTTCCGGGGCTCGACGCGGCGAGCTGGGTGCGAGGCGCAGAGGGCGACGCGGATCGCAATCGGCGGCTCGCGGACCTCTGCGCGGGCGTCGCGGCCTCGCTCGCGGCCTTGCACGACGCGGGTTTTTTGCATGGGGATCTCAAGCCGGCGCACGTGCGGATGCGGCCCGAGGCGCGCGGGGCGCGGCCCGTCCTGCTCGATCTCGGCGCGGCGGTTTCGTTCCGGGCCCGCGCGCCGGGACAAACGATCGCGGCGTCGCCCGGGTATGCGGCGCCCGAGGTGCTGGCGGGCGGCGCGCCGACGATTCGTTCGGATCTGTATGGCCTCGGCGCGCTCGCCTGGGCGGCGGCGACGGGAGCGCCCCCGCCGCTCGGAACCACGAAAAAGAGGCTCTCGGTGTCGTGCTCGTGGCTCCGGCCGGCGCTCGTCGAGATCGTCGAGGCGCTCGTGGAGCAGCACCCGCTCGATCGGCCGGAGGACGCGCGCCGTGTCTTGTCGTCCCTCGGGGCCTCGGCGATGCGCGCGGGTGAGCGGCTCGGGGCGCCGCCGACGCCCGTTGGCCGCGAGGCCGAGATCGCCGCGCTCTCCGCGCCGTCCACGTCGCCGGTGCGGTACGTCGTGGGGCCGAGCGGGGCGGGCAAGAGCCACCTCGCGCGTGAGCTCTTGACGCGTACGCTTTGCGCGGGGCGTACGGCGCGGCTCGTCGGTTTGCCCGCGGAGGCCGGCTCGCTCGTGCCGCGCCTCATCGGGTTTTTCCGTGGAATGGACCCGACGCCGCCGCTCGCGGCCGCGGCGGACGGCGGGGCGGCGCTGCTCTTGATCGACGGGCTCGAATCGGGTCCGCCCGAGCTCGCGGCGGCCCTCGACGTGTATCGTTGCCGGGGAGCGGGCGCGCCGGGGCTCGACGTGGTGGTGACGGCGCGCGCCGCGCCTCGGGGCGCGGACGTGCTGCGCATCGAGCCGCTCGCGGGGGAGGCGTTCGTCACGCTTTGTCATTCGCTCGGTTTGTCCGATGCGGCGGCGATGGAACGAGCGCGGGCGGCTTCGGAGGGTTTGCCCGGATGGCTCCTCGCGTCGCTCGGGCGGGTGCCGCTCGAACGGGACACGGCGCTCGGGCGGGCGTCGGGGTTGTCGGAAGGGGCGAGGGGCATTCTCGCGGCGATCGCGCTGTCGGGCGGGGCCATGCCCGAGAGCGTCTGCCATGCGATCACGCGACGCCTGGGAGGCGAGGGGGCGTCGCTCCTCGTCGAGCTGCTCTCGGCGTCCTTGATCGGTCGGCAGGCGTCGGGAGACGTGCGGTACGTGCTCGCCTCGCCCGAGCTCGGGCCCGACCTCGCGGCGGCCCTCGCCACGCCGGCGCTCGTGGACCTCACGGCCGAGGTTTGGCTGGGCGAACCGGACGCCGGCGCCGCGGCGCTGCTCTCCGTGGCGAAGGCGGCGCCCGCGGCGGCCCTGCCGGCGCGGCGCGAGGAGATGTACGCGCGGGCTGCGCGAGCAGCGCGGGAGAGTGGGCTCCTTTCCCTCGAAATCGAAGCGCTGCTATCGCTCCTGCAGAACCCCGCGTGGCGCACGCCGGCCTCGCTTTGCCGGCTGGAGCGGCTGGTGCGCGACGCGGGTTTGCCGGGGGCCCACCCCGAGGTCTTGCGCTGGCTCGACGAGGCGGCGTCCGAGGACGCGCGCTTGCGCTCGCTCTCCTTGCGGCGGCGCGCCGAGCAAAAGGCCCGCGCCGGGGAGGCGTCCGAAGCGCGCACGCTCGCCGAGGAGGCGCTCGCGGCGGCGCGGCGCACGAACGAGCGGCAAGACGAGGCGTTCGCCCACGGCACGCTGGGCCTCGTGGCCCTGTTTTCCGCCCATTACACCGACGCGGCCGAGCACCTCGCCCGCGCGCAGGAGATTCTCGGCGAGCGGGGCTCCGACGATCCCGAAGAGCTCGCGCGGATCCACCACAACGCGGGTGTCGTCGCGCTGTATCGCAATCGCGCCGAACAGGCGATCGCCACGTTTTCGCGTGCGCTCGGGGAGAAGCGGCGCCTCGGGGATAGGGCCGGCATGCGCTCGTGCCTGATGAACCTCGGCATGGCGCTCGGGCGCGCGGGGCGGCACGCGGAGGCGGAAGCCGCGCTCGGCGAGGCGACGTTGCTCTCGCGATCCCTCGGGCAGGAAGCAGGGCTCGGCTGGTGCCTCTTCGCGCGGGCCGAGCTCGAGGTTCGTCGGGGCCAGTTCCCCGCGGCGGCGCCGTTCGTCGCGGAGGCGTGGGCGCTCGGGGAATCGCTCCCCGCCGTGGTGCGGGCCGATCTCTCGATTCTGCGCGCGCGGATCCGGGCCCGCGCGGGCGACGGCGCGGGCGCGCTCGTGGCGCTCGGTGAGCTCTCGGCCGAGGCGCGGGCGCGCGACGCGCTCGTCGATGTGCGGGCCTGCGTTGCGGAGGTGGAGGCGCGGCTCGCGACATTGCCTGCGGAGCCGCGGCGCGCGGCGCGGATCGCGATCGGCGCGCTCCGGCGCGCGCGGACGGCCGAGCTCGTGGAGGGCGCGTCCGAAGCGCGGGAGGCCCTTTGGCATGCGCTCGCGGCGCGGCGCCCGGTTCCTTTTGGCGGGCCCGAGGGCGATGGATATGCTCGGGGCATGGCGGCGGACGACGCGGGGGACGAGGCGCTCTGGGATTTTCTGGCGGCCGCGACGCGCACGCATCCCGATGAGCTCGGCTTCGATCTCGCGCGGCGCATCGTCTCGCGCGCGGGCGCCGAGCGGGCGTTCGTGGCGCTTGCCTCGGGGGCGGCGCGGATCGGCCCGGTGTACGGCGCGGATCTCGACGGGCTCGCCCTCGCGGAGGCGGGGCAACGGCTCGACGCGGGCCTTTTGCGGGAGGCTTTCGGCAGCGCGGAGCCATTGTATCAGCGCGACATACCCACGGCGGGAGGACGGGGCGCGCGCCTCGTCGTCGTGGGGCCCGAGGGACCCCACGGCAGCCCCGTGGTCGTCGTCGAGCATCGATTCCGGCCCGGCGCGTTCGATCGCGTCACGGCCGCGGAGGCGCGTCGATGGGGCATCCTCGCGGCGCTCGTCTTCCGCCTGTCGGAGGCTGCGGAGCCGGAGGCGGAGGCGCAGGCCCCGCGCCCGGCGGCGCGGAAGGATCCAGGTTTGGCCGGAAAACCATCGGTGGATCCGTCCGGCGCGACGACGCTGATTCCGGTCTCCGGGCCGCGCCGCAGCTTCCCGGGGATCGTGGGCGATTCCCCCGCGCTCACGCGCGCGCTCGGCCGGCTCGAGGCGGCGTTGCCGAGTGATCTGCCGGTCCTCGTCGTGGGCGAGACCGGCGTGGGAAAGGAGCTCTTCGCGCGGGCGCTCCACGACCTCGGCCCGCGGGCGCGGGGCCCGTTCGTCGCGATGAACTGCGGCGGGATCCCGGACACGCTCTTCGAGGCGGAGCTCTTCGGGCACGCGCGGGGCGCCTTCACGGGCGCGGAGCGGGCGCGCACGGGGCTGCTCGCGCAGGCGAATGGGGGGACGCTCTTGCTCGACGAGATAGGCGAGCTTTCGCTCCTCCGGCAGGCCTCGCTGCTCCGGGCGCTCGAAGCGCGGCGGTTCCGGCCGATCGGCAGCGACGAGGAGCGCGCATTCGACGTGCGGATCGTGGCCGCGACGAACCGCGACCTCGAAGAGGCGGCCTCTGGCGGCAGCTTCCGGCAGGATCTCTTTTATCGTTTGAACGCGATCACGATCCGCGTCCCGCCCTTGCGCGAGCGCGCCGAGGACGTGCCGCTCCTTTGCCGCGCGTTCTTCCCGGGCGCGACGTTCGCCGAGGACGCGCTCGCCGCGTTATCGGCGCATCCATGGCCCGGCAACGTGCGCGAGCTGCGCAACGTGATGGAGCGGCTCGGCGCGCTCGGCGCGTCGCGGATCGAGCGCGCGCACCTGCCGCGGGCGATGCGGGGGAGGGGCGCGCCGAGCCCCGCGGCGGACGAGCGCGCGCCGATCCGGCGTGCCCTCGCCGAGACGGGAGGGAACATCAGCCAGGCGGCTTTGCGGCTGGGTTTGTCGAGGCAGGGGCTCAAGAAACGAATGGTGCGGCTCGGGATGCGCGAGCCGGCCCCTTCACGGAAAAAGGTCAAGTAGATGGTGGGCGTGATGGCCAGGGATGCAATGCGGACAGGGCTCGGCCTCTTGGGTGCGGTTCTCCTCGCGGGTTGTGCGGGGGAAGCTTCGAGTTCGTCCGATGGAACCGAGCCTCTCGGCTGCGCCGCGACCGCGGCCGAGGGGCTCGAGGTCGCGGCGACGGACGGCGCGGGGCAGAGCGGGTATTCGCTGGGATATGCGCCGCACGCGGTGACCGGTTGCCTGCTCGTGTACGTGCATCCGGACGGATCGCTGCGGGCGCGGGACCTCGCGCGCGGCGGCAAGGAGGAGACCGTCGCGGCGGCGGCGGAGGCGCCGCGCAGGCCCACCGCATTCGGAGGCGTCGTGGCGTGGGAAGCCGTGGAGGCGGGGCGGCGCGTGGTGCGGGTGCGCGCGGAGGGCGCGACGAGGACGGTGACGGGCGCTTTTGATCACGCGGCCGAGCCACGCGCGGCGGGCGACGCGGTGGCGTTCACGGGGTGGCTCTCGGCGGACGAAGCGGGGGATACGGATGTCTTCCTTTACGAGCCGGGACAACCCTCCGCCGTGGTCGTGGCGAGTGGGCCCGGACAGCAGCGGTTCCCCGATGTATCGGCCGCGCACGTGGCGTTCGCCGATTTCGCGGAGGACGTGGATGGTCGGTTCGACGAGGACGCGACCGACGCGGCGGACGTGGTGGTGATGGAGCGCGCGACGGGGCGAACGACGCGCCGCGCGCGGCCGGGAAAACAGGCCTTTCCGCTCCTCGGCGCGGAGGGGCGCGTGGTCTACCTCGAATGGGGGCCGCTGCACCCGGAGCCGAAGTTCAGCGCGTACACGCTCCTCGTGGGGGGCGTGAGCGACGCTGGGGAGGCGGACGTGGCGGTCGTGGACATCGAGACGGCGAGCCCTTACGTGCGGCCGACGGCGCGGGGGGCGTGGATCGAATGGGTGCAATGGCGCAGCGGCATGCCCGCCGCGCTCTATCGACAGCCGGCCGATCTCGGCGCGGGCGCGACGGTGGTGACGGGCATGGAAGGCAATGAGCTTCACGCGCCGGTGGCGGGGGAGGGGATGACCCTGGTGGCGGCGCGCGCGGCGGACGGCGCCATGGTGATTCGCGCGGCGGAGCGGTGATGAATCGACGTGGACGCTCGGACCGCAGCCCGTCGCGGCAAACAGCGCTATCGTAAGCAGAATTTCGCGCATCATTTGTCTTTCAAGCAAGCGCGACATGGCCTTATCCTCCGGCCGTCTCCCCGGAGAAGCCATGCCCTTCCGACCCGATCCCACGTTTTATCCGTCGCCGCGTATGGCCATGGACGCGCCGCGCGAGCGCCTCGCTTACGTCGCCGCCCCGGACGCGAACGCCGTGCTCGGACGACCGAACCCGCTCCGTGACGGCCTCGCCACGGTCGACCTCGATCCCCGGTCGCCGACGTACGGCCAGATCATCGCGCTCGCCGAGGTGCCGAACTTCGGCGACGAGCTGCACCATTCCGGCTGGAACGCGTGCAGCGCCGCGCTCTGCCCGTACGCGCCGCACCCCCACGTCGAGCGCCGCTACCTGATGCTGCCGGCCCTGCGTTCGTCGCGCATCTACGTCTTCGACACGAAGCTCGATCCGCGCAAGCCGAAGCTCGTGCGCACGATCGAGGCCGAGGAGATCGCCTCGCGCACCGGCTACTCGCGCCCGCACACGCTGCACTGCGGGCCCGACGGGATTTACGTCTCGGCGCTCGGCAACCCCGAGGGCGAGGGCCCCGGCGGCATCTTCCTCCTCGACTGCGAGAGCTTCGACGTGCTCGGCCGCTGGGAGATCGACCGCGGCCCGCAGCACCTGCACTACGATTTCTGGTGGCACCTCGGCCACGACACGTTGATTTCGAGCGAGTGGGGCACGCCGAAGATGATCGAGGACGGCGTGGTGCCCGAGCTGCTCCTCGGCAAGAAGTACGGCCACCGGCTGCACGTCTGGGATCTCCGGCGCCGCAAGCACGTCCAGGCGCTCGACATTGGCGACGAAAACCAGATGGCCCTGGAGCTGCGCCCCGCGCACGATCCCACGAAGGCCTGGGGCTTCATGGGCGTCGTCATCAGCGTCGCGGACCTCTCGGCCTCGGTCTGGCTCTGGTACCGCGACGGGGAGCGCTGGGCGATCAAGAAGGTGATCACGATCCCGGCCGAGCCCGCCTCGGCGGACCTCTTGCCGCCGCTGCTCAAGGGCTTCGGCGCGGTGCCGCCGCTCGTGACGGACATCAACCTCTCGCTCGACGACAAGTATCTTTATGTGTCCTGCTGGGGCACGGGCGAGCTCAGGCAATACGACGTGTCGAACCCGCACGAGCCGAAGCACGTGGGTTCGGTGCACATCGGCGGCATCGCGCGGCGCACGCCGCACCCGCGTTCGGGCGGTCCGCTCACGGGCGCGCCGCAGATGGTCGAGGTGAGCCGCGACGGCAAGCGCATCTATTTCACGAGCGGCCTCTACACGACCTGGGACGAGCAGTTCTATCCGGACGGGCTCAAGGGCTGGATGGTCAAGGTCGACGTCAAGGAAGGCGGCGGGATCTCGCTGGATCCTGACTTCTTCGTGGACTTCGGGCCGCGCCGCGCCCACCAGGTCCGGCTCGAAGGCGGCGACGCTTCCTCGGATTCATTCTGTTACCCGTGACGAGCATCTGGCCCTGGATCACGCTCGCGGCCCTCGGCGCCTACCACGGCTTGAGCCCCGGCATGGGCTGGCTCTTCGCGGTGGCGCTCGGTCTGCAAGAGAAGAGCGGCAAAGCGGTGCTGCGCGCGCTCTTGCCCATCGCGATCGGTCACGCCGCGAGCGTCGGGCTCGCGGTGGGGCTGCTCGCGGCGGGCAAGGCGAGCATTCCGACGGGCATCCTGCCGTGGATCACCGGCGGCGTGCTCGTGACGTTCGGCATCTTCAAGCTCGTGCGCCCGCGGCACCCGCGCTGGGTGGGCATGCGCGTCAATGCGCGTGACCTCGTGGTGTGGTCGTTCCTGATGGCCACGGCGCACGGCGCGGGGCTCATGCTCCTGCCGGTCTTCGTGCTCGGCGAGGACAACCCCGCGCCTTGCCACGGGCCGTCTTGCCACGACGCCGCGGGGATCTCGCTGTCGAGCCCCGGCGGATACCTGGCCGCGATCGCGCTGCACACGCTGGCGATGCTGGCGGTCTCGGCGATCGTGGCGCTCGTCGTCTACTACAAGGTCGGGCTCGCGATGCTCCGGCGCGCGTGGTTCGACCTCGATCGCGTCTGGGCGGGAGCCTTGATCCTCGCGGGGGTGCTCGGGCTCTTGCTTTGAACGGGCTCACCCTGGCGCTTCGCTGGGGCTTTGCCCCAGGCCCCACCAGGAGCTGTCCGCTCCTGGACCTGGACCAGCGCAAGCGCTGGACTCGGGGTCGATGAACTGCGCGATGCGCAGTTCATCGAACAGCCGGGTCAAGACCAGCGGGCGACCCTGCCAACCAAGACAGCAGCGCTGACGGTTTCGCTGGCAAGGCGGTACCACCGGCCTGTGGGAAGAACTGCGCATCGCGCAGTTCTTCCCAAAAAGGTCCAGGGCTGGCCCTGGTCCGGGTCGAGGGGCGGATAGCCCTCGCGGGGCCCGGGGCAGCGCCCCGGCGCGGCGGCTCCTCGATGAGACCAATGCTCCGCCCAGGCGTCCCGGAACTGGAACAATGTTCTAGAACGTTGTTCCAGTCCCGGGGTACGCTTGGCGCATGAAGACCGTCGTCGTCACGGGGGGAAACCGGGGCATCGGGCGGGCCGTGGCGCGGGAGCTCATCACGCGCGGGTGCCGCGTGGTGCTGCATGCGAGGGACCGCGCGCGCGGGGAGCGAGCGCTCGAAGAGCTGCGCGGCGCGGGTCCCGGGGAGGTCACGCTCGTGACGGGGGATCTCTCCACGAAACGCGGCATTCGAGAAACGGCGGACGCGATCCTCGCGGCCTGCCCGCGGATCGACGTGTTGATCCACAATGCGGGGCTCTGGCCGAGCGAGCGGATCCTGAACGAGGACGGGCTCGAGATGGCGTTCGTGGTGAATCACCTCGCGCCCTTCATGCTCAATCATCTGCTCGAAGCGCGGCTCGTCGAGAGCCGGAGCCGCGTCGTGCAGGTGAGCGCGGGCCTTTACGTGAAGGGCCGCCCCGACCTCGAAAAGACGCCCACGGGGGAAGACTTCCAGCCGCTCGGGACCTATCCCACGACGAAGCTCTGCAATTTGCTCCTCGTGCCGCGGTTCGCGGCGCGGTGGAAGGAGCGCGGGCCGACGATCCTCGCGCTGCACCCCGGCGTCATTCGCACGGGGCTCGGGGATCGGAAAGGGATGCTCGGACGATTGCTGCGCGTGGTGAAGCGGCTGTGGAAATCCCCCGAGGAGGGCGCGCGGCCCGTCGTGAGGCTCGCGCTCGATCCGGCGCTCGACGGCGTGACGGGCAGGTATTACCACCTCGACGTGGAGACGGAGCTTCTCCCCATCGCGCGAGACGAGGCGCTCGCTGCAAAGCTCTGGTCGCAGGCGGAAAAACTCTCCGAAGTCCTCGAGGCGGGCTGATGGCGCCGAAGCAGAAGCGCGGCGAGGATACGACGAAGCGCTTGCTGGACGCGGCGCTCGACGTCTTCGCGAAAGGCGGGCACGAGGCATTCACCGTGCACGCCGTCGTGGCTGCGAGCGGGGTGAGCCTCGGCAGCCTGTATCATCATTTCGGCAATGCGGACGGCCTCGCCGCCGCGCTGTATGCCCGCTGCATGGGCGCGCTGCTCGATGACCTCGTGGCCTCGCTCGAAGGCGTACGCGGCGCCCGGGCCGGTGTCGCAGCCCTGGTGCAGGCCTACTTGCGACACACCGCCGCGCAGCCGGCGTCCGCGCGCTTCGTGCATGCCTCGGCGTATGCGAGCTTCCTGCCCGCCCATGCAGCCACGATCGCCGCCTCCAAGCAGGGCCGCATCGCCGCCATCTCCGCGTGGCTCCGGCCCCACGTGAAGGCCGGCCGCATCGTGGCCCTGCCCGAGCCCTTGATCGAGATGCTCGTCATCGGCCCGGTCGCGGAGACGGCCCGGCGCTGGCTCGCCGGCGCCCCCGAGATCGACCTCGACGAGGCGGCGCGGGAGCTGCCCGAACGCATCTGGCAAGCGCTCCGCCGCGCGCCCCGGCGGCGGCCCCCGGGCCTCCGGCGACGGGCTCGGCGGAAGGATCGTTGACGGGGATCCACGAAGAAGCTCTCGCAGACTCCGCTCGCTCTTCGTACACTGCGCGCCGCGTGGAGGTCCTTTCGCTCTGCCCCTTTCGCGCCGGGGCCTTGATCTGGCAGGCTGCGCCTGGCGCCTATTCGCTCACGGTGATCGTCAAGGCGACGTTCACCCTCGTGCCCGGCGGCGAGGCGACCGTCGCCGAGACGCAGGTGCCCGTGACGACGCTCGCCGAGGGCGGCGCCGAGGATCTCTCGCCACTCAAGCCCCGCGTGGACGTCCTCGTCCTCGGCGCGACCGATCCCGAGGCGCGCGTCACCGTCGAAGGCGCCGTCCTGCCCGCCGGTGGCCCGATGCTCCCGCAGGCCCCCTCGCGCCGGCTGCTCCTCGGCGACGAGGCGTATGCCTGGGCGCAGGCGGTGCTCGCCGGAGAGGCGCGGACTGCGGGCCCGCCGCCCGAGGGCTTCGACTTCTCGTTCTTCCAGAGCGCGCCGCGCGACCAGCGGATCGACCTGCTCCGCAGCGCCGCCTCCATCGGCATGGACCGCGTCCTGCCCACGTCCGGCCGGATCGAGACGCGCCTGCCGCAGCGCCGTCCCCACGCCTTCCGCGTCGATCCGAAGGGCGGGCGCGTGACCGAGATCGTGCTCCGTTGCGACACGCTCTGCATCGACGCCGCAGAGAAGTCGATGGTCCTCACGTTCCGCGGCGTGGCCGATCTGAAGAGCGGCGCGGAGGCCGACCTGGGCAAGATCGTCGTCGCCGCGCATCCGGAGGGCAAGCGCATCCGCGCAGAGCGGATCGATCGGTTCCTGCGCCTCGGCGAGTCGCTGGAGGAGGACGTCGAGGCGGGCCTGAGCTTGCTGGAGATGCGGCACGACGCGGTGCTCATCGCCCCGAAGAGCGGCGACACGATGGTGCTGCCGGAGCAGGCGGAGGCGCCGGCGATCACGTTCGTGGATCCCTCGCCGCCCGAGTCCTCGAAGCGGCAGCGCTCGCGCACGTTGCCGATGCCCACGGACCGGAGCGAGCTCGGCCTGCCGAGCGCCACGCCTGCGTTGCCGTTCCGCGCTCCCGAGGATGCGATCGCGGCGCCGCCGCTCCCGCCGCCGCCCATGGCGCCGTCGCCGAAGCCCATCGCGGAGCCGCTCACCGAGGACACGACGCTCGACATGCCGAAGGCCGCAGCGCCGCCGCCTTCGCGCGAGATCGGACGCCGGGTCGATCCGCTCCCGAACGCGCCCGCGCCGCCGCCTCCGCCTTCGACCGGCAAGCCCGCCACGCCGGCGAGCAAGCCGCCGATCAAGCCGCCCGCGCCCCTCGCGCCGCGCCTCGCCAAACCGGCGGGAGCGAGCGCGGGGAGCCCGCTCGCGGCCCCGCGGCCTTCGCCGCCGCGTCCGGGAAAGGTCGCCGCGCCCGTTGCTGTGCCCGCTGCCGCGCCTGCGCCCGCTGCCGCGCCTGCGCCCGCTGCCGCGCC
>NZ_JARZHH010000023.1 GCF_029946515.1 Polyangium sp. 6x1 | reverse complement strand
CGCCCTGGCCCCCCGCGCCGCCCTGGCCGCCCTGCCCCGCGACGCCGCCGGAGCCGCCCTGGCCCCCGATGCCGCCCGCGCCCGCGACGCCGCCCGAGCCCCCATTGCCGGCGGCGCCTCCCGCCCCGGGGGTGCCCGTGCTCGTGTTGGATCCTTCCCCGCCGCAACCCGCGGCAGCTGCGCCCACGATGAGAGAAAATACGCCGGCGACCAGCGCAACGCGCGTGAAGTTTCGCATGCCCGACTCCTGCAAGCGCCCCGGGCGAATGCTCGGGGGGAAAGCAATCGTCGCACGGGCCGGGCGATCCTGTAAAGAAAGGGGTTCCCCCGGGACGGGAGAAATGGCTTGCGAGACGCTGGAACGGCCCCCGGGCCACGGCCGAGATACGCCGCCGCAATGTGGTCATGGATGGTCGCGAAACTGACCACGCGGCGCGTCGTGCAGCGGAGAACGACGCGGGGCTTGCCGCGCCGGAATGGCGACGGGACACTGAGCGCATGTTGCATGCTTCTTCACGGTCCCAAGGCTTTCGTTTTGGTCGATGGACAGGCCTCGCCCGCGCGGGCAGGCTCACGGCGAGCAGCGCGCTCGTCGCGGCGCTGCTCGTGCTTTCGAGCGGCGGATGCGGGCAAGAGGGCCGCGTCCGGGAGGGCTCGAGCGGCGACGCCGGCGGGGGCGGCGGGAGCGGCGGGGACGGCGGCGCAGGCGGGAGCGGCGGAGGCGCGCCGCGGGATCCGATGCCGCTGCGCGTGGTCAACTGGAACGTACACAATTATTTGAACGACAAGAACGACAGCGCGGCGGTGGACGAGGTGGTGAGGACAACCGCACAATACGTCGCACATCGGAAGGCGATCGGCGCGGTGCTTTCGGTGATCGACGCGGACGTGGTGGTGCTCCAGGAGGTCGAGAACGAGGCCTCGCTGTCGGACCTCGTGCAGAGCGAGCTCGGGGGCAAATACACGGACATCGGTATTGTGGACGGGAACGACCCGCGGGGCATCGACATCGGGATTTTATCGAAACTGCCGCTCGACGAGGTGGTCTCGCACAAGGACGAGCAGTTCCCGCTGAATGGGACGGTGGGGCCGACCTATCGATTCTCGCGCGACTGCCCCGAGTACCACCTCACCTACAACGGGCGGAAGCTCGTGCTCCTCGGCGCGCATTTCAAGGCGAAGGAGGACGACAATCCGAACAAGCGCCTCGCGGAGGCGCAACGCACGCGCGCGATCGCGAACGCGCTCGTGAAGGAGGACCCATCGCGGGCGGTGCTGGTGCTCGGCGACTTCAATGACACGCCGGGATCGCCGCCGTACCTCGCGGTCCTGGGCGAGGGGGACGCGATGTACACGAATGCGCCCGACTTCGTGCCGGCGAACGACCGCTGGACGTACGATTATCAGGGAGCGCTGGAGCTGGTGGACCACCAGATGTCGAATCCCCTGCTCGCAGGAATGCTCGATACGACGTCCGTCACCATTCGCCACGGCAACGACGTGGACGACGCGACAGACCACGCGCCCATCGTGGCAACCTACAACGTCAAATAGTCGACGAGCAAGCTCAGCAGAGGCCCGAGAAACGCCGCGAACGCCTCGAAGCTAGGGAGGGCGACGCAGGAATACACATGTATTCCGAGGAGCCCGACCGACGATTCGAGGCGTGCAGCAAGTTTATCGGCCCTCTGCTAAGGGCAGATCGTGGTCGAGACGATGACGTCGTCGATGTTCCACGAGGCGTACGGGTAAACCAGCGTCGAGGCGATGTTGAAGCCCCAGCGAATCCGCATGTTGGCGTTCTTGTACTGGGAGATGTCGTAGGAGACCTTCGTCCAGGAGGAGGCCGTCGCCCCGCTCGGTCCGCTCTGCCAGACCTGGATCCAGGCCGTGCCGTTGAACACCTCGATGACGTTGTTCATGAACGGCGTCGTGTCGCTGTTCAGCCAGCGCTGGAACTGGAGGTAGACGCCGGGCGCCGCCGAGGCGTCGAAGGCCGGGCTCGTCAGGTAGTAATAACCGTGCGTCGTCGCGCTCTGCGAGGTCGTCGAGCAGCCGCCGATGACGACGCCCGCGATCTTGTTGTCGCTCGAAGACGTGGTGTCGTTCGTGGGATCGTTGTGCGTGCCGCTCAAGTTCGCGCAGCTGCCGCCGACGGCCGCCTTGATCTCCCACTCGGACCCGAGGGTCCACCCGGGGGCGTCGGCGAAGTCTTCGTAGAGGTAGGTCGTCGGGCCGCCCGTGCAGATGAGCTGGCCGCTCGCGCAGGCCGTCGTGCCGCCGCAGCCGCACGCGGCGCCGCCGCCCGGGTTGCCCTCGTCGATCTGGCCGTTGCAGTTCTCGTCGATGCCGTTGCAAATCTCGGGCGTCACCGACGAGTTCGGCTCGCAGACGAGCCCGCCGCTCGTGCACTTCAGCGTGCCGGTCGAGCAGCCGCCCGATTGACCCGTCTGGCAGGAGACGCCGCCCTCCGGGTTGTTCTCGTCGACCTCGCCGTCGCAGTCGTCGTCGACGCCGTTGCACTTCTCGGGCGACTGCGGGGTGATCGGGAAGCAGTCGATGGAGCTGCCGTTGCACGCGATCGCGCCATTGGCGCAGGCGCCCAGCAGGCCCGTGCCGCACTGACCGCCGGTGCCGGGGATGTCCTCGTCCGTGGTGCCGTCGCAGTCGTCGTCGACGCCGTTGCACGACTCGGGGACGGGCGTGACGTCGGGGATGCAGGTGAGCTCGCCGGTCGTGCAGGCGTACTTGCCCTTGGCGCAGGCGCCGAGCAGGTCCGACGTGCAGCTCTTGCCCTTCTCGGGGAACGAGTCGTCGACGAGCTGGTCGCAGTCGTTGTCGAGGCCGTCGCACTTCTCCAGCGTGGGCTGGAGCGGGATGCACTGGTTGAGCTGGCCGTTCTCGCAGGTGACGACCGTGACCTGGCAGGCGCCGAAGCCGCAGCTCGTCGTCGCCATGTCGTCGACGCTCCCGTTGCAGTCGTCGTCGATGCCGTTGCAGGTCTCCGCCGACTTCGGCACGACCTCGCCCACGCACTTGCTCCAGGTGCCGCTCACATCACACGTCTGCTGACCCGGGGTGCAAGGCCCGATGCCCTGCGTGCCGTCGGCGCCCGAGTAACAGGACTGCGTTTGCCCTTCGACGCAGGGGCAGTCCTCGTCGACCTCCTGGTCGCAGTCGTTGTCCATGCCGTCGCACAGCTCGTCGCTCGGCGTGCACGCCGCGCCGCCGCCGCCCCCTTGGCCACCGGCGCCGCCCTGGCCGCCGGTGCCGCCGGCGCCTCCAGCATTCGTCCCCGCGGAGCCGCCTTGCCCCGCACTCGTGTTTTCGTCCGTGCCACCTGCGCAGCCGAACGCATGAATTGCCAAGCAGCCAAGCGCCACCAGCGTGGCGGGGATCGTCGATCGCATCGGGCCTCCGAACAACACGGCTCCAGGCGCACGCGCACCCGGAACTCGCACGCAAGACCAGGATGTTTCCAGGATTCTCGGGCCGCGTAAAGCGCTGAAGGTGCATCGCGGACGGTGATCCCGGCACGGGGGACAGGGCTGAGGTAAGCTCGGCGTCATGGCTTCGGGCAGCTCGCCGACGAACAAACGCACGCGGAAACGCGGGCGTCGTGACGTCGGCCGCGCCTTCGCCATCGCGCTCTGCGCGCTGTTTGCCCTCGTGGGGGCCATCCCGCTCGTCCTCGGCGCCCTCGTGCGAACGGGCCCCGTGCGCGCGTGGGCCGCGCGGGAGACGGCGACGCTCGTGGAACGGGAGCTCGGGATCGTCGCGCGCTACCGGGTCGCCGTGCAGGCGTGGCCGATGGCGATCGATCTCGAAGACGTGATCGTCGACGCGACCGACGGCGGCGCGCCCGTGCTCGCGGTGGAGCGGATCAGCGTTCGTCCGCGTGTATTTTCCCTGCTCGACGGGCAGCTCGACGTGGGCGAGGTCGAGGTGCTCGGGCCGCGGATCCGCGCCGTCGTCGAGGGCGGCGCGCTGAAGAACCTGTCGTTCAAGCTGCCCGCCTCCGCGCCCTCGACCGAGAAGGCGCGGGCCCCGTTCTCCTCGCTCGCCGTGACGGACGCGCGCATCGACGCGCTCGTCGAGGGCGTGCACGTCGTGACGAGTGAGGTCGACGTCGACGTGTCCGCGGAGGACGACGGGGCCTTCGAGATCGCGCTCCGCGCAGGGAAATCGACGATCGTCCGGACGCACCCCATGCCGGGTCGGCCCGACGAGGACATGGTCGACGAGGACGTGATCTGCCGGCTCGACACGCGGGTGCGGCTCGACGCGGAGGGTCTGCTCGTCCGGCGTTTGACGCTGCTCGGCGCGGCCGATCTCGATCCGGACGCGGGGACGAGCCCGGGGTGCGAGCTGCCGCGCGAGGACTGGCGCTCGGTGGAGCTCGAGCTCGGCGCGCTGCGCGTGGAGCTGCCGTCGGGCGGCGCGCCGCTCGCGATGCCCGCGTTCCGTGGCCGCGTGCGGACGCGGCTGCCGGTGCCGATCGCGCATCGCTTCGTGGACACGCCGTGGCTCACGGGCGCCGTCGGCCTCGACGTGGAGGTCGAGCACGACGGCAAGTCCACGCTTCCGCGCGTGGCGGGGCGCATCGAGGCGGATCGGCCGGGTCTGTCGGGCAAGGTCTTCGCGACGACGTTCGAGGGCGAGCTGTCGATCGCCGAGGACGTGGTGCGCGTGTCGAAGATCGAGGTCGGGTGGGCCGACGGCAAGGTGTCGATCGCCGACGTGAAGATCGAGCCGTTCGCGACGGGCGCGCCGCTCACCGCAGGTCCGATCGAGATCCGTGACGTCCAGTTCCCCGGCCTCTTGCGGGATCTCGGCGTGCACCCGCAGGCGTACGTCGCCTGGCACCTCGAGCGAGGCCACTTCGAGCGGTTCGCCGGGACGCTCTCGCCGCTCTCGCTCGACGGTCCGATGGAGTTCACGACGCGGAACTTCGAGGTCTTCGACAAACCCACGACGGATCCCGCGCGCGGGCACATGATGGGCGTGGCCGAGGGCAAGCTGCGCGGCGCGTTCCGCGTGCGGCCGACGGGCATCGTGCTCGACGACCTCGCGATCGAGACGCCGAAGTCGGAGCTCCACACCACGGTCAAGCTGTTCTTCCGGGCCTTCCTCGACATCGAGATCGCGAAGGGATCGCACGTCGATCTGTCGGAGATCTCGCCGCTCAAGAACATCCCGATCGCGGGGCTCGCGGACATCAGCGCCTCGGCGCGCGGGCCGTTCACGCGGCCGAAGGTCGAGGCCGACGTGGCGATCAAGGGCTTCGAGTTCGCGGCGTTCTCGTTCGGCGACGTGGAGAGCGCGCGCGTGTTCTTCGAGCCCTTCGATCTGCGCCTCGCCGACGTGCACCTGCGCAAGGGCGACAGCAAGATCCGCGCGCCCGAGGTGCACGTCGACTTCGACGCGGGCCCGAACGTCGTGGTGGACGCGGAGGTCGACACGCAGAGCGCGCCGCACCTCTGGCTCCACGACTTCTACAGGATCGTGCACCTCGACGACGATCCGCGCTTCGCCGAGATCGACGGCAACGCGAGCGGGACGGCGCGGGTGCACTTCGTGGTCGGCGGGCCCGAGGATCGCTGCGGCGCGGGCCGCCTGCGCGTGAAGACGAAGATGCACCTCGAGGAGGTGGCGCTCTTCGGCGAGAAGTACTCCGACGGCGACGTCGACGTGGATCTCGACTGGGAAGATCGCGAGGCAGGCGCGGCGGGGATGAACCTCGACGTGCACGCGGCGAGCCTGCGCAAGGGCACGGGCTCCTTGCTCGCGACCGTGTCGGTTCGTCCGGGCGGTCGTGTCTCGGGGCAGGCGATCGCCACGGGGATCCCGATCGATCACCTCGACGCGCTCGGCCGCATGGGCAAACCGCTCGACGGCTCGATCTCGGCGATCGCGAACATCTCGGGCACGGTGAGCCAGCTCGAAGCGCAAGCCGACGTGCAGATCTCGCCGATCCGGATCGGGCCCTCGTCGCTGCCGTCGTCGCAGCTCCGCGTGCTCATGGGAGCCGAGGGGACGCAGGCCAAACCGATCGGCTGGACGCGCTGCGGCAACCCGCGCTCGGGGCCCTTCGATCGAGCGGAGTTCGACAGGGACACGTCCGCAGGCACGTTCCGCGTCGACGGTCTGCTCGCAGGCGGGCAACTCTCGCTCGAGGACGTGCGCATCACGCGGCAGAAGCACAAGGTCGTGACGGGCAAGCTCACGACGCGTGGTCTCGATCTCGGCACGCTCGCGAACCTGATCCCGGGCGTCGCATTCAGCGCCACGCCGCCGCACGGAAGCCTCGACGCAGCCCTCGAGATCCGTCGTCTGCCCCTCGACGATCTCGCGAAGAGCGACGTGGTCGTCGCGCTGACGGGGCTCGATCTCGATCGCGGCGGGCGTCGCGTGTCGCTGCGCGGAACGCCCGGGCCGATCGTCGTGCAGAACAACACGCTCACGCTGCCCGACCTCGAGCTCGTCGTGCAGAGCGGCTCGGGTTTGTCGGCGCCCATCGCGCTCGGCGGCCGCGTGCAGCGCCTCGTGACCGCGCCCGAGTTCGACGTGGGCCTGCGCGTCGGCCCGCTCGATCTCGGGCGTCTGTCCGCGGACATGCCGCAGGTCTCGCGCGCGAAGGGCTCGCTCGAAGCGAACCTGCGCGTGCAAGGCACGACGAACGCACTGCGGTACGGCGGTTCGGCGCGGCTGCGCGGCGGCGAGCTCGCGCTGCGAGGTTTGCCCGTATCGATCGACGACATCGAGGTGGACGTCGCCGTCACGAACAGCGAGGTGCGCATCCTGCGCGGCGCAGCAAAGGTCGGCGGCGGCGAAGTGAGCCTGACGGGGCGCATGCCGATCCGCGGCTTCGAGCTCGGCACAGCCGAGGCGTCGATCCTCGCACGCGGCGTGAAGATGCCGCTCGGCGACGGCATCAACCTGACCGCAGACGCCGACCTCTCCGCGTCCTTCCGGCCAAGCACATCCGACGAGGAGCGCGCAGAGAAGAACCTGCCCGAGGTGAAAGGGACGGTGTCGCTGACATCGTTCACGTACTCGCGGCCCATCGCGCTGAGCCTCGACCTGAACCAGCTCGCCGGCGGCCCAAAGCGCACCGCCGTCGAAACATACGACCCGAAGAACGACGCACTCCGCTTCGACGTGAACGTGGTCTCGCCGCGGCCCATGCGCTTCTCGAACGGCCTCGTCGACATGCTGCTCGAAGTGACGCCGCCCGGGCTCGCACTCTCCGGGACGAACCAGCGCTACGGAGCACGCGGCAACCTGCGCATCCTGCCAGACTCGAAGCTCCGGCTGCGCAACAGCGAGTTCACGGTGCGCGAAGGCTCCGTCCGCTTCGACGATCCCCTGCGCCTCGCCCCGCGCATCGATCTGCGCGCGCAGACCGAGTACCGGCGCTACGCAGCAGCCAGCGCCGCAGGCTCGGCCCCCGCCGACACGAGCACGAGCGCAGCAGCCACAGCGACGCTCGGCCAGCAGTGGCGCATCAACCTCTACGCCCACGGCGATCAGGAAAACGTGAAGCTCGACCTCACGAGCGATCCACCCCTCGGCCAGGAGGACATCGTCCTCCTGCTGACGCTCGGCCTCACGCGAGCCGAGATGGATCGCGGCCTCGCCTCATCCCTCGGCGAAACCGTAGGCCTCGAAGCACTCGCCGCACTCACCGGCGCAGACAAAGCCGTAAAGACGATCGTGCCCCTCATCGACGAGTTCCGCTTCGGCACGTCCTACTCGTCGCGCACAGGCCGCACCGAGCCAACCGTCACACTCGGCAAGCGCATCACGGAAGACGTGCGCGCCACCGTGACAACAGGCATCACCGAGAACCGCGAGGTCCGATCGAGCATCGAGTGGCGCCTCGGCAAACGCGTCATCGTGCAAGGCGCCTACGACAACACGAACGACGTCTCGAGCTCGCCACTCGGCAACCTCGGCGCCGACTTGCGTTGGCGGTTGGAGTTCGAATAGAGGTCGTTTCGCCGGGGTTTCACCCCGGACCCCGACCAGGGGTTGTCCACCCCTGGACCCGGACCAGGGCCTGCCCTGGACCTTTGGTGCATCGACCGCGATGCGGTCGATGCAAAGGATTTCAGCCGAAGCCAGGCAGGTCGTCGAGCGCTGCGCGGACCGGCGCGTAGCTCTGCTCGCGACCAGGCACCCAGCGGCGCAGCCCCTCCATGTCGAGCAGCCTCCGGTGCTTCGGGTTCGCGTACGCCATCTCCGAGAGGATGCGCTTGAACGCCTCGACCTTGTCCGCCGCGAGCGTGGGCATCGCGTCGAACATGCGCAGGTCGAACGTCGGCGTCGTCCAGAGGACGTCGACGATGCGCGGATCGACATGCCCCGCCGCCTGCTCGGCCTGAAAAACGAGGCTCCCAACCGCGCCCGCATGCGCCCGCCCCTCGTGCACCGCCGCGAGCACCGCAAGCTCACTCGCCCCCGTATCGCCGTGCTTGCCGACGTCAGAGTCGAACGCGAGGATCTTCACCTGGTTCAGATCCACGCCCGCTTGCTTCAAGTAGTAGAGCGGCAAAATCCGCGACTGCGCCGAGTCGCGTGTCCCCACGGCCAGGACCTTGCCATGGAGGTCCGTGAGCTTACGAACGACGACCTCCCGGCGGATGAGGATCTTCGAGCAGACGTCGCGATCGCGATCACGCATGGCGATGCCGATGGCCTTGCCTTCGGTACGCCGCTTCACACGCACATGGGAGATGCCAGAGTTCCAGGCGATGTCGACGTGCCCGTGGAGCAGGGCCTCGATCAGCCGCTCGTAGCTGGAGAAAAGCGCGAAATCGAGGGACACGCCGTGCTCCTGGAAGTGCTCACGCATCCCCTCCCAGATGGTCACGACCTTCGGGTCGTATGCGACCGCCCCTATCAGGATCGTCGGATCAGCCATGCCGTACCTTTTGGCGAGCAACTCGGGCGGACGGTAGCATCGGGACGGGCGTCTCCAAAGGGCCGCGAGCCCCTCTGTGCCCCCATCCACCTCGGCCCGTGCCCATCCCGCGTTTTTCCCGGTCCCAACGAGCCCGCTGCCTCACCGCGGCCAGCGCGCTCGTCTGCCTGCTCGGCGCAGCCGAGGCAGGGGCGCAAGCCGCGAAAAACCAGGGGACGAGCCCCGGCGAAAGCGCAGCACTCGCCGGCGAGGAGCCGCAAGCCGCGCTCGCCGCGCCGCAGCTCAGCCCACCGCCGGACACGAGCGCGCTCACGGGCAAACCGATCAAGCGCGTCGACGTCGTGACCGTAGGCTCGCGATGGAGCACGTCGCTGCGCGTCACGAAAGTCCGCGCCGGCGAGCCGTTCCAGCCCTCGGCCGCGCGAACCGTGATGCGCGAGCTCACGGAGACAGGGCAGTTCGCGCGCGTGACCGTCGAAGCGATCGCCGAAGGAGACGGCGTAGTGCTGCGCGCACACGTGCTGCCGCGGCGCATCGTCGCCTCGATCCGCCTCGCGGGCGCGACGCTGGATCGCGCGGCGACGCTCGACGCGGCGCGCGTGCGCGAAGGCGGCGAGATCACGGCCCCGATGCTGACGGAGATCGTGCAGCGGATCCGCCGGTACTACGCGGATCACGGCTACCCGCAAGCGAACGTCACGTCCGACGTCTCGGACACGGACGATCCGGGCCGCGTCGTCCTGCGCATCGACATCGACGCGGGCGCGCCGCGCACCGTGACGCGCCGCTCGTTCGTGATCACGCGCGGCATGGAGCGCGAGCTCCGCGGCCTCGAAGAGCGCTACCGTTTCGGCGTCGGCGCGCGCATCGACGAGCCGCTGCTCGAAGAGGCCGATCGCGAGCTCGCCGAGGTGCTGCGCGAAAGCGGCTTCTACCGCGCCGACGTCCGGCACGCGGTGCGGCTCACCGCGTCGAGCAGCGAGCTCTTCGTGTACATCACGCCGGGGCCGCGCGTCGTCCCCGTCTTCGAAGGCAACCGCTCCGTCGACGAGGTCGAGCTCTCCGCAGCGATCGCGCCGAAGAAAGGTCTCGAGCAGAAGACGCAGGAGCTCATCGACAGGCTCACCCGCTTCTACGTGCAGCGCGGCTTCTACGACGCGCGCGTCGAAGCCGAGGAGCGCGGCGGCCCGAACGATCCCGTGCACCACCTCGTGCTGCGGATCGACGAGGGCGATCAGGTGCGCGTCGTGCAGCGCATCTTCCCGTGCCTGCCGAAGACGTGGAACGCCGAGCAGGTGCGCGGCGAGATCGACAGCTTCCTCGTGGAGGATCTGCCCGGCGACAAAGGTTTTTCGCTGAAGGATCCGAACGCGGTCTCGGCGCTCTTCGGCGGGCGCGGGCCGCGCGCCGTGGCGAGGCCGCTCGATCTGAACCCGGCCGAGACGTACGCGCCCGAGACCTACGAGCGCGCGATCAAGCACCTGAAGGATCTCGCGTACAGCAAGGGCTACCTGAACGCCGTCGTCGGCCCCGTGCAGATCGAGCGCGCGACGTGCACCGCCCGCTCGCCCGCGGGCCGCTGCATCCCCGAGCCGCGCGAGCCGAGCGAGGCCGTCTGCGCAAAAGACGCCCTCGGCCTCCCGCTGCCCGAGCCCGATCCCCCGCAGACGCTCACGTGCCGCCCCGATCCGCTGAAGCACATCGAGTGCTCACGCGAGATCGCGCTGCGCATCCCGATGCACCTCGGTCCGCAAACCGTGCTGCACGACGTCGCCTTCGAGGGCAGCCGCACGCTCTCGGAGCAGGCGCTCTTCGAGACGAGCCGCCTCGAGCTCGGCAAGCCCCTCTCCACGATCGAGCTCGAAGCGGCGCGCCTCCGGCTCGTCGAGGCCTACCGCGATCGCGGCTATGCGTTCGTCGAGGTGAAGGCGTCGATCGAGCCCTCGCCCGATCGCACGCGGGCGCGCGCGCGGTTCGCGATCACCGAGCGCGATCAGGTCATCATCGGCGGCTTCGTCGTGCGCGGCGCGCTTCGCACGAGCGAGGCGCTCATCCTGCGCCGCGTCACGCTCCAGGAGGGCAAACCCTTCGTCGAGCGCGACGCGCGCCGCAGCGAGGAGCGCATCGGCTCGCTCGGCGCGTTCTCCAGCGTCTCGGTGGGCCTCGAAGATCCGGAGGTCCCGCAGAAGCAGAAGCGCGTGCTCGTCACGGTGACCGAGCAGATCCCGCAGTACCTCGATCCGCGCGTCGGCTTCTCCACGGGCGAGGGCCTGCGCTTCGCCGTCGAGTACGGCCACAAGAACATCGCGGGCCTCGCCATCGCGCTCACCTTGCGCGTGCAGCTCTCGTACCTCTTCGACTTCATCGTCCTCGATCCGGGCGTGCAGGCCGACTACAAGAAGCTCAGCGTCGGCCAGCAGCTCGAGCGCCGGAACTCCGCGTCGGTCACCTTCCCCGAGATCGGACTCGGCCCCCTCGTGAGCCTGTCGGTCGACGGCATCGACGTGCGCGACAACCAGCGAGGCTTCGGCATCAGCCGCCAGGCGCTCGTGCCCACGCTCGCCTACCGACCGACCCGCACGATCACGATGCGCCTCGGCGCGTCCGCGGAGGTGAACGAGGTCGACGTCTTCAACCCCGAGGCCGCCGCGTCCACGAGCATCGACGCGATCTACCGCGTCCCCTTCGGCAGCACGATCGCCTTCTCGCAGCGCTTGAGCTTCACGTGGGACGGCCGCAACAACCCGTTCGCCGCCACGAAGGGCGCGCTCGTCGCGCTCGGCACCGAGCACGTCAACGCGTTCCCCGCCGGCGGCTCGAACAACCCGGCGAAGGACACGAGCCATTTCCTCCGCCTCACCGGCCGCGTCTCCGGCTACGTCGAGCTCGCGAACAAGGGCCCGAGCATCGCGATGAGCTTCGCCACCGGCTACAACCTCCAGCTCGACGCGAAGAGCAAGACGTACCCCGATCGCTCCTTCTTCCTCGGCGGCGTCGACACCCTCCGCGCGTTCCAGGTCGACGCGCTCGTCCCGCAGGATCGCACGAAGGCCATCTACGCCTCCGGCCGCACCTCGCCCGACCAGGTCCGGCAAGACGTCACCGTGCGAGGCGGCAACTTCTCGCTCAACCCGCGCCTCGAGCTGCGCCTGCCCGTCACCGAGACCTTCCACACGGGCATCTTTCTCGACGCGGGCAACGTCTGGATCGACCCCTCCACCGTGAGCTCCGAGTTCGTCCTTCGTTACGCCCTCGGCGCGGGCCTCCGGATCACGACCCCGGTCGGCCCCCTCGCGCTCGACTACGGCATCAACCTGAACCGACGCCCGTGGGAAGACTTCGGCGCCTTCCTCTTCTCCATCGGCCTCTTCTGACGGAAATTTGGGGTCGGACATAGTCCGTCCGCTCTCCCGCCGTTCAGCCTTGCCTCCTGAACAGCCGGACAGTATACGCAGCCAAGACGAACGGTTCGTGGCGCAAAACCCGCGACCCATTACCCTCACTGCCCCCTGCCCCCCGAGGTCGCCATGAGTGACGAGAAGAACCCCAAGCAGAAGCTCGCCGCGCTGGAGCTCGCCATCGCGAGCGTCGAGAAGGAATACGGCAAGGGCGCGATCATGCGCCTCAAGGAGGGGCAGAGCCTGCACGACGACGTCGCCGCCGTCTCCAGCGGCTCGCTCTCGCTCGACATCGCCCTCGGGATCGGCGGCTACCCCCGCGGCCGCATCATCGAAATCTACGGCCCGGAGTCCTCCGGCAAGACCACGCTGACCCTGCACGCGATCGCCCAGATCCAGCGCACCGGCGGCGTCGCCGCCTTCATCGACGCCGAGCACGCGCTCGACGTGAACTACGCGAAGAAGCTCGGCGTGAAGACGGACGAGCTGCTCATCTCGCAGCCCGACTACGGCGAGCAGGCCCTCGAGATCGCGGACATGCTCGTCCGCTCGAATTCCGTCGACATCATCGTCATCGACTCCGTCGCCGCCCTCGTGCCCAAAGCCGAAATCGAAGGCGACATGGGCGACAGCCACGTCGGCCTCCAGGCCCGCCTCATGAGCCAGGCGCTCCGCAAGCTCACCGGCACCGTGGCCCGGTCGAACTGCCTGCTCATCTTCATCAACCAGATCCGCCTGAAGATCGGCGTGATGTTCGGCAACCCCGAGACCACGAGCGGCGGCAACGCCCTCAAGTTCTACTCCTCGGTGCGCATGGACATCCGCGCAATCGGCAAGATCAAGGAGGCGGCAGCGAGCGGCAAGGAGCCCGCCGTGGTCGGCAACCGCACCCGCGTGAAGATCGTGAAGAACAAGATGGCGCCGCCCTTCCGCGAGGTGGAGTTCGACATCCTCTACGGCCAGGGCATCAGCCACGCCGGCGACGTCATCGACCTCGCGACGGAGGCAAACATCGTCGAGAAGAGCGGCGCCTGGTTCTCCTTCCAAGGCGAGCGCATCGGCCAGGGCCGCGAGAACGCCCGCACCTACCTGGAGCAGCACCCGGACGTGCTCGAGCGCATCGAGGCCCTCGTGCTCGCCAAGCACGGCATCCAGCGCTCCGGCAAGCCGGCCGACGCCACGTCCGCCCCGGCCGGCAAGAAGGGGGACGCCACCCCCGCCGAAGGACGCCGCGCCCCCGCGAAGACCAACTGATCCATCCCCGAGGGGGCCTCCGTCGTGGCAGGCTCCCTCTCGCCACCATGAACCTCTACGTGATGCGCCACGGGCTCGCGGCCGACAGCTCGCCCTCCGGGCGGGACCGCGATCGTCCCCTCACCCCCGAAGGCATCCTCGGCGTCGAGGAAATCGGCAAAACGCTGCAATCCCAGCACAAGCCGACGCTCGCCCGCATCGTGGCGAGCACGTACCTGCGCGCCCATCACACCGCAGAGCTCATGGCCGGCACGCTCGGCGCCGCCGCGATCCCGATCGAGACCTTCTCGGAGCTCGAACCGGACGAGTCCCCGCCGCTCACGCTCCTGCGCGAGCTCGCCACGGCAGACGCAGACGCACTGCTCGTCGGCCATCACCCGATGGTGATCGCGCTGCTACGCATGCTCGTACGTGACGTCGCAGAGCTACCGATCGGCTTGCATCCGGGCATGCTCGTGGGCGTCGCGCGTCCGAGCGAGCCGAACGCGAAGGCACAGCTCGGCGGGTCCTTCCGCGTGACGACCGTGCTCCGCCCAGGCCGCTGACGCGCGCGCTCGCACTCGACAGGCAAGGCGCGCCGCGCTACGCCGTCCCTCCCCCATTTTCACCGAGATTTGCGCGTGCAGGAAGAGACGAAGGCGAACCCCCCCGATCCGCAGCGCGCCATGACGGCGCTCGCCTGGGCCGTCGAGCGCGCCGAGCGAGGCACGCCCCCGCCGCCCGCCGAGCCAGGCGCCGCGCCCACACATCCCGTCGCAGACACCGAAGACTTCCGCGCCGCCTCGTCGCTCTACCTCCCCGACGTCCGCCGCACCATCGACCGCATCATCATGTCGCGCGACGCCGAAGACGGCCTCGACGCGCTCCTCGAATGCGGCGCGCTCGCCGCAATGCTGCCCGAGGTCAAAGCAATGGTCGGCTTCGGCGACGGCGAGTGGCGTCACAAGGACGTCTGGAAACACACGAAGCAAGTGGTTCGTCAAGCCGTCCCGCGGCTCGAGGTCCGGTGGGCCGCGCTCTTGCACGACATCGGCAAGGTCAAAACGCGCACGATCTCGCCTTCGGGCGAGGTCCACTTCTTCGGCCACGCCGAGGTCGGCGCGCGCATGTTCGACCGGCTGGACCGGCGTTTGCCCATCTTCACGCCCGAGCCCGCGCTGAAGAGCTCCGTGCGTTTCCTGATCCTGCACCACCTGCGAGCGAGCCAGTACGAAGCCTCGTGGACCGACAGCGCCGTGCGCCGCTTCGCGAAGGAGATGGGCGATCAACTCCAGGACCTGCTCGACCTGTCACGCGCGGACATCACCACGAAGCGGCCCGAAAAGAAGAAGAAGGGCCTACGCCAGATCAGCGACCTCGCCGATCGCGTGGAGCAAATCCAGAAGCTCGACGCCGTCGTGCCCCCGCTACCGAGCGGCATCGGCGACGAGATCATGCGCTCCTTCGGCCTGCCCCCATCGCGCAAGATCGGCGACCTGAAGAAGGCACTCGAAGCAGCGATCGACAGCGGCGAGATCCCGTCGCACCAGTGTTCCGACGTGTACCTCGGGTTCTTGCGGGACAACGCGGGGCGGTTCGGGTTGTAACGCCGCGCCGGGGCGCTGCCCCGGACCCCGCGGGGGCTGTTCGCCCCTCGACCCGAACCAGGGCCAGCCCTGGACCTTTTGGGGAAGAACTGCGCGATGCGCAGTTCTTCCCACAGGCCGTCGCTGGTACCACGTCGCCCGTTGAACCATCAGCGCGGCTGTCTTGCTGGCAGGATCGCTCGTGGTCTTGACCCCGGCTGTTCGATGAACTGCGCGGAGCGCAGTTCATCGACCACGAGTCCAGCGCTTGCGCTGGTCCGGGTCCAGGGGCGGACAGCCCCGGTGGGGCCTGGGGCAAAGCCCCAGCGACGCGCTCCCAGACGCTATCGGCGTCGGTTCTCGACGAGCGAGACCACGAACTCGACGCCGCTGCGCACGCGCTCGGGCAGCACGCCGTCGATCCGCTTGCCGAGGCTCTGCTCGAACCTGGCGCGCTCTTCGCGCAGCTCTTCCCGCGTCCTTGCGAGGTCACGCTCGACGATTTCGAGCGCGGTTTGCACCCTGGCGACCTCACCAGCCTTCGCGTCGAGCTCGGTGTGCACCCTGGCAAGCTCACCAGCCTTCGCGTCGAGCTCCCCTCTCACCCTGGCGAGCTCACCAGCCCTCGCGTCGAGCTCGGTTTGCACCCTGGCGAGTTCACCAGCCCTCGCGTCGAGCTCGGTTTGCACCCTGGCGACCTCACCAGCCTTCGCGTCGAGCTCCCCTTTCACCCTGGCGACCTCACCACCCCTCGCGTCAAGCTCGGTTTGCACCCTGGCGACCTCACCAGCCTTCGCCCCAAGCGCCCCCCGCAGCGACTCGATCTCCTTGCGGAGCGCCTCGACCTCCTCGTTCGAAGCCCCCTGCACGACCGGCGCCGCGGGCTCCGCCTTCGGCGGCTCCGGCGCCGCGGCCACCTCGACGACCGCCGCGCGCATCACCTCCCCCTCGGCCGTCCCGATCCACAGCGACGTCGCCCCCTTCGTCGCCGTCACCAGGAGCACCCGCGGCCGGCCTTTCCCGCCTGTCGCCGTCGTGCTCACCGGCGCCTTCGGCCCGTCGCTCGGCGCAGCCAGGGCCGCTGCGTCGTACAGCGCGAGCTTCCCGTTCGCGAACGCCACGATCACGCTCGTGTCCGTCACCGCCACGTCCGCGATCGACGCCTCCAGCGTGACGAGCGACGCCTCCGCGCTCGCCCCGTCCCGCGTCACCACGCAGAGCCCCGCGCCGCCGCGCTTGTACACCACGCAATACACGCGGCCTCCGCGCACCTGATCGAACTCCGCCGCCTCCACTGGCAGCGCCACGCGCGCGCTCGGCCCGCGCTCCGGCGCCGTGCCCGGATACACGCGCAGCTGCCCGCCGCGCTCGCCCTCCGCGAGGAGATACGTCACGCCGTCGCCCGCGTCGCCCGCGCGCACGCGCCCCGGAATCTCGACCGGACGCGCGCCCACTTCCCCGCGACCGAGCGCCAGCGAGAGCACCTTGCCCTCGTCGCTGATCGCGAGCGTGCCCTCGCCGGAAGGACGCGCGAGGAGCGTCCGCATGTCACGCACGACCTCGCGCACCCGGTACGGATCGGCGAGCGGGACCGACCACACCGTTCCTTCCTTGTCGCGCACGAGCGCCACGTCTTTCGAGAGCAGCGCCACCTCCTGCGCCGTGATGCGAGGAAGATCGAGCGCGTCTCCGCTCGTCGCCGCCACGGGCGTGACCGCGACGCGGGCCGGCCTCGACGTCAAGAACGCGACGAGGCCCGGGCCCCCGAGCCATGCGCAGGCCGCGGCGCCTGCGCCGAGATCGAGGATCTTGCGCGGAGATTCGAGGTGCGAGGTCGACATGGCCCCGAGGTTACCCGAGGCCGCTCGTCCGTGTGCGGTCTACTTGAGCCGCGCGTCACACGTCGCGCAGCGCTTCGGCACGGCGTCCTTGTGGTAGACCTCGCCGCACCGGCCGCAGAGCCGTGCGTCGCGCTCGAACGCGATGAGCTTGCCGCTCGCCTTGCACTTGAGGCCCGCGACCTGCGCCGGTTCGAGCGGCAGCGTCTCGGCCGCGCCCTCACTCGCGTTCTCGAGCGCCCCCGCCGCGATGTCCTCCATCTTCGCCGGGATCCGCTCACGCGCCTCGCGCAGCACCTTGCCGGCTGCCTCGGGCAACGCCGCGAGGGAGATCACGATCGACGTCCCCTCCCCCTCCACCGTCAGCGTCCGATCGCCGAGCACGATGCGGCGCACCGCGTTCCACGCGATCCGCTCGATCTCGTTCGCCCCCTTCTCGACCGCGACGCCCGCGTCGCCCACGCGGATCGGAAGCGCCGGCCGCGGCCCGAACAGCGCCGTCAAGAGCAGCACCGCCGCGCCGGCCGCGAGCAAGTACGGCGCGGCCTTGTGCGGCCCGAGCGCCTCGTCGCGCAGCCATTGCCCGTACGTCCCGGCGCCGACGAGCACCGCCGCCACCGAAAAGGCGAGCACCGAAAGGATCGCCGAGGGCGAGCTCTTCGGCTCGAACCGCTTCTCCGTGCGCGGATCCGAGCGGAGCTTCAGCACGACCTCGTCCCCCGAAGACGCCTTCTTTCCGCCCTTCTTCGTCTTTGCCTCTCCCATCGTCCCTCGCGCTTGCTCTATCGGATGCGTTGCCCGAACGCAAACGGGCTCTCCCGAGGGGGACGCCTCGCGTCCCCCTCTCGGCCAGGCGGAGCCCGGCCGATTCACCCCCCGAGGCGAGCTCGCTGCGCGATCTCGCAGAGCAGCGAACGGTCGCTGCTCTGGGGTAAACTCGCCTCGTATGCTCGGTCGCCTGGCCACCTACGTCGTCCCCGCGGCCTCGGTGACCGTCACCGCGCTCGTGCTTTTTGGCCCGGGATCCCCGAACGCCGCGCCGTTCGTGCGGGTGCGTGGCGTGCCCGTGGCCGGCGGCCGGACGCTCGCCCTCCGCCTCGAAGGCGCGCGACGGCTGTTCGGCGTGGACGATGTCGCCGCGCTCGAAGGCGTGACCGTCGAGGGCACGGACGCCGGGACGCGTTTCGCGCCCAAGGCGGTCTCGCTCGGCCCGGACGGCGTGGGCGAAGCCTCCGTCGAGACGAATGCGCCGCTCACAGGCCCGCTCGACGTGCGGGTCGTCCAGGGAAAAACGGTCCTCGCCGAGGGGACGGTGCCGCTCCGGGCGCCCCCTCCGAAAGGCGCCCCCGCGGGCGACATCGCCGGCATTTCGAGCGGCCATTACCGCTTCTTCGTGCGCGCGCGCCGCGGCCACCTCGTCTCGCCTTTCCCCGAGGCGCTCGACGTCTCCGTGGGCTTGCCGGAGCACGCCTCGCCGTATCGGCCGGGGTTTGCTCGCATCGCTCTCTCGCTCTCGGGGCCGGGGGCGACGATCACGCCCGAGACAAACCAGACGGACGAAGAAGGGCGTGCGTCCTTCACGATCACGCCGCTCGCGCACCACGTCGAGCTCGTGATCGCCGCGCGGGATCCCGATGGCAACGAAGGTCGCTGGGAGGGCCTCTTGCCCGTGCATCCGGGCGCCATCTGGCTCGATCCCGACCTTCGCTCCGGCCTCACGTTCGTCTCGCCCGCCCCGCGTGATCGCGTCTACGCCTCCGTCCTCACCGACGCGGGCCGGATCCTCGGCGCAGTCGTCCCCATGACGCGCGACGACGCCGGGTTTTTCCGCGGCCGCCTCGACATCGCGCTGCCTGCGGATCCCGCGCAGATCGTCGTCTCCGGCGATCCCGGCGAGCGCGGCGACGCCACGATCGCCTGGCCCCTCGCGGATCGCTCTGCCTCCACCGCCGCGCCGCGCCTCGAGCTCTTGCTCGACGGATCGGCCGCGGCCGAAGCGCGCGAACACGCGCGGGCCTCCTCGGCGCGGCGCGCGGCCGTCTTCCTCGTCGCCGTCGCGGCCCTCGCGGAGGTCCTCTTGATCCTCGTGCGGACGCGCGCGTCGCAGCGCGACCTCGACACAAACCTCGCGGCGGCCGTCTCGCTCGAAACGAGCGACGAGGCGGGCGCGGCCATTCCGTCCGAAGATCAACAACGCATCGTTGCGTCCGCGCGCGACAGCCATCCGGCGCTTCGCGTCGCGCTCGTGATCACGCTCGTCACGCTCGGCTTTGCGCTCCTCGCGGCGCTCTCCACGTTCCGCCGCTGAGTCGTGGCACGGCTTGCCAACGTCCTCGGAGTCGTGTCTGATCGAGCTTCGCGATTTCCATCCACCATGAGGAATGTGCCGATGGCTCAGAGGCTCGCGTTCGGTCTGGTTCTTTTCCTGATGGGCTGCGGAGGCGGGACGCCTCTGCCGGAGACGAAGGAACCCTCGGCGCCCGCGGCCAAGGCCAACGTCCCGGAGATGCAGCGCAAGGCCACCGTGCGCGTCAAGGCCGAGCTGCCCGAGGACGTGAAGAGCACGTTCGTCGACACCGTGAAAAAGTCGCGCCTCCCGGACGCCATGGGCACCGTCGGCGTGGGCTGGACCTCGACCGGCAGCGGGTTTTTCCTCAAAACGCCGGACGGCAAGGGCCTCGTGCTGATCACGAACCGGCACGTCGTCGACAGCGCGCCGAAGGTCACGATCATCCTCGACGAGCACACCTCGCTGAACGATTGCGAGGTCCTTTATACCGACGACAAATACGACGTCGCCGTGGTGAAGGTGCCCGAGAGCCTGGCGACGAGCTCCATTGCGGTGGCCGCGCTCGCGGACGGCAGCGTGAAGAACGACGAGGCGGTGCAGGCCTCGGGGTATCCGCGCGTCGGCGAACAGCAATCGTACCGCCTCACGAGCGGCACCATCTCGAACGCCGATTTCTCGGTCACCGTGCGTGGCCACAAGTCCTCGTTCCTGCAGCACACGGCCGCGATCGATCCGGGCAACAGCGGCGGCCCCCTCTTCCGCAAGGACTCGCTCGACGTCATCGGCATCAACACCCTGACGATGCGCTCGAACGACAACCTCTACAGCGCCGTCCCCGCCGAGACGGTGAAGGGCGTGCTCGAGCGCGCCTTCAAGGTGCCGGCGAAGACCGACGTGAAGGCGACGATCAAGCAGATCCAGACCTCGTGCAAGGAGCTCACGGACGAGCTCAGCATCGGCGGCGAGCCCCCGGTCTCCACGGTCTCGCTCGTCTCGGATCGCCTCGTCGCCGAGCGCGGCGTGCCCACCTGGGAGCTCCGGTACATCGAGAGTGGGCCTCCCGAGCGCAACGACGAGACGGGCGAGGTGACGCCGGGCAAGCCCAAGGTCAACGAGGAGGCCTTTGGCGAGCTCGTGTCCGCCGTGAAAAAAGGCGACGTGATGGAGCACCTGCGCGGGCTCACGTTCGCGTACCTCTACGTCGACCTGAAGCGGCAAAAGGGCATCACGGGGGATCCTTGCTCGCGCGTCGTCGAGAAGGACGTGCGTGATTACGAGGATCGCGGCTTCGTGCGCGTCGGCATGGATCTCGGCTCGGGCGAGCGTCGGACGATGCGCTTCCGCTTCGAGCAGGGGCACTGGCGCCTCTCCGGATACGAATGAAATCCGAGGAGGCAGAAGCCTCCGTCTCTACAGCGCACTAAAAAGGATCCGGGCGGACGCGCCGCGGAAAACGAGACCTTTCGCGTTCACCGGATAGGCGCCCCTTTTTCTGGATCTGCTCCGGGTGCCCCGGCGTAGGAGCGCGAACGTGCCCCTGACGTCTCGAGCCCCATTTGACGACCACGGACGAGCCCCCTACCATTTTCGTGGGGCGACATGGGAGAAGCCTCCCGGGGGGCATCCATGCGAAATCATTCCCTGACCAGAATCGGGATGAGCTGGGTCGCGGTCGCGTTGATTTCGATCGGCGTGAGGAGCGCGGCGGCAGAGACCATTCGCCTGAGCGTGGACTTGAGCGAAGCGCCCCGCCGAATCTTTCATGCCCGGCTGGTGATCCCCGCGACGCCGGGGCCTCTGACGCTGGTGTATCCCAAGTGGATTCCCGGCGAGCACGGCCCGACCGGCCCGATCGAGAACCTCGTGGGCCTGAAGTTCACCGCCGCTGGCAAGACGCTCGCCTGGAGACGCGACGACGTGGACATGTATGCCTTCCATCTGGAGGCGCCTGCCGGAGCGAATGCCCTCGAGGTCGAGCTCGACTACGTCTCCCCCAGCCAAGCAGACCAGGGTTCGACGGCCAGCGCGCAGCTCGCTGTATTGAACTGGAACCAGGTCTTGCTCTCTCCCAAGGGTCGCGCGCCGGGCGAGCTGACCTATGCCGCCACGTTGCGCCTCCCTGCCGGGTGGAAGTTCGGCACCGCGCTCCCGGTGGCAAAGCAGAGCGGGGAGACCATCGAGTTTGCGCCCGTCTCTCTGACGACACTGGTGGACTCCCCGGTCCTCGGCGGGGCTCATTTTCGAACGATTCCGCTCCGCGTTTCCGGCCTACCGTCTCACCAGATCGACATGGCCGGCGATTCGGAGTCGGCGCTGGAAATGCCGGCGTCCATGGTCGAAAACTGTGGAAGGCTGGTCGCCGAGGCGAATGCCCTCTTCGGCACGCATCCCTATCGCAGTTACCGTTTCCTGCTATCGCTCAGCGATCACGTGGGCGGTTTCCTCGGGCTCGAGCACCATGAATCCAGTGACAACCGGACGCCGGAGCGTTCCCTCCGCACCGACGGCTTGCGGCAGTTGACGGGCAACGTGCTCGCGCACGAGTTCGTGCATGCCTGGAACGGAAAATACCGGCGCCCCGCCGGCCTGGCGACGCCCGATTTCGAGCAGCCGATGAAGGGAAACCTGCTGTGGGTCTACGAAGGACTCACAGAACACCTTGGAAACGTGCTCTCGGCCCGCAGCGGCCTCTACACGCCCGAGGAGTTTCGGGAGGATCTTGCGAGCGCCGCTGCAACGCTGGATCGCGCCCGGCCAGGACGCACGTGGCGACCCCTCGCAGACACGGCGGTCTCGGCGCAGGTTCTCTACAACGCGCCGGGGGCATGGATATCCTGGCGGCGGGGCACCGATTTCTACAATGAAGGCCTGCTGATCTGGCTGGAAGCCGACGGAATCATCCGCCGCCAGACCCAGAACCGGCGGTCGCTCGACGACTTCCTCCGCCGCTTTTACGGCGGAAGCAACGGCGTCCCAGGCCTCGAGCCCTACACGCTCGACGAGCTGGTCTCCGCCCTCCAAGCCGTGGCTCCCTACGACTGGAAGGGTTTCTTCGACGCTCGATTGAGCTCCACGTCGCCGCGCGCTCCCCTCGGAGGCATCGAAGCAAGTGGGTGGAAGTTGACCTACACCGACAAACCCAACGAAATCGCGGAGGTCATCGATAGGGAGTATCGACGGGTCGCAGACTTCAGCTACTCGATCGGATTGAGGGTCCGTACGCGCAACGAGGACGGGCAGATCCTGGACGCCGTCCACGGTATGCCAGCGGCGCGGGCCGGCCTTGCGCCCGGCATGAAGCTGATCGCGGTGAACGGACGGCAGTGGTCGGCCGACGAACTCCGAAGCGCCCTGCGGACAGCCAAGAAGACACGGAAGCCCCTCGAGCTGCTGGTGGAAAATGCGGGGTTTTACAGGACGTATTTCGTGAACTACACCGAGGGGGAAAAATATCCGCACTTGGTGCGCGACGCCTCGAGGCCCGATCTGCTCCGTGAGATCATCAAGCCTCGGGCGTCCGGCCCTGGGACGAGCCCGAACGAACAGCGCCAAAACGGACGGCCCGGCGCTTCCGCGCCCCTCCGCGAGCAGGCTCGCCGCGGCTCCACGTGATACCCTCCCGCTCGTGCGCTCCCACGTCCTCGCCGGCTGCCTGCTCCTCGGCCTGCCCTTCGCCGCGACCGTCCTCGCGCCGCCCGGCGCCGAGGCCGCGGACTTCGACCCGTCCGGGCGCAACCGCAAAAAGCCCCCGAAGCCGAACCCGCAGCCCGGCGGCGGGGGCGGTAGGCCCGCGCAGCCGAAGCAGCCGAAACAGCCCCAAGGCGACGCCGAGCCGACGGGCAAAGGCCCGGGCAGCGACGCGCTCATCGCGCGGTACACGGCGATCGTCATCTCGCAGCCGAGCGCGCCGTTCCCGCTCCAGCGCCTCTCGCAGCTCTATCGGGAGCGCGACGGCAACATCAAGAAGCTCGTCGAGGAGTTCGAAAAACGCGCCGCCACGCCGGGCGCCGACGCCTGGGCCGCGAAGGTCGCGCTCGCCGGCATCTACAAGCTCGACGGCCGCCCCGACGACGCGGTCAAGACGTACGAGGCCGCGATCGCCGAGAAGCCGAACGATCCGCAAGCCATCCTCGCCCTCGCGCAGCTCCAGGCCGAGCGCGGCGACAAGTCCGCCGCCCGCACGAGCTACGAAAAGGCCCTCGCCCTGCTCAAGCCCGGCCCGGACATGGAGCAGACGACGCGCACGCTCCTCGGGCTCTGCCTCGATCTGAAGGATTTCGAGGCTGCGAAGAAGCACCACGACGCGCTCGTGAAGGCCGCGCAAGGCTCGCTCTTCGTGAAGGCCGAGCTCGGCCGGGAGCTCTTGGCGCGCGGGATTTACGATCGCGCCGAGGTGGAATTCCGCGAGCTCGTGAAGGCCGCCGCCGGCGACAACCGCGCGCTCGCGCCTGCGCTCCGGGATCTCGGCCAGGTCCTCGCGCGGCAGAAGAAGACCGAGGAGGCGCTGAGCGTGCTCAAGCGCGCGCTCACGGTCGCGGGCGGCGCGGCCGGCGTGCGCGCCGAGATCCTGGTCATCATGACCGACGCCTTCCGCGCCGAGGGCAAGCTCGCCGAGCTCATCCCGATCCTCGAAGCCGAGAAGGCACAGGACGCGCAGCGCCTCGCCACGCTGGGCGGTCTCTACGAAGAGACGGGCGACGTCGACAAGGCGATCGCCACGTACCGCAAGGTGCTCGGCATCGACAGCCGCGCGATCGACGTGCGCCTGAAGCTCGTGCACCTCTTGCAGACCGCGGGCGAGCTCGACGCGGCGATCAAGGAGTACGAGGCGCTCATCAAGGCCGCGCCCGGCAACCCCGACTTCGTCTTCGAGCTCTGCGAGACGCTCATCCAGCGCGGCGATCGCCCGAAGGCGCTGAAGCTGCTCACCGAGCTCGAAGCGCGCGTCGGCAGCGAGCCCGAGATCCTCGCCGCCGTCGCCGACTTCTACGAGCGCGTCGAGGAGAAGGACAAAGCCCTCAAGGTCCTGCAAAAGCTCGCGGCCTCGGGCGGCGCCGACCACACGTACATCGTCGACCTCGGCGATCGGTACTACCAGGCCGGCGACAAGAAAAAGGCGCTGGAGACGTGGGCGCGCATCAAGCAGGTCGTGCCGAACCGCGCGCGGGCAAACTCCCTCCTCGGCGAGGTCTACCTCGACCACGACATGCCACTCGAAGCGCTGAACGCTCTGCGTGAGGCCGTCCAGCTCGAGCCGACCAACGTCCGGTACAAGAAAAACCTCGCGGTCGCGATCGAGCGCACGGCCGCGTCGCTCGGCGGCGCCGGGACGCGGTACGCCGAGGCGCGCGTCATCTGGGAGGAGCTGCTCGCCGGCGCCCAGAACGACAAGCTGCTCGCCCGCGAGGCGCGCACGCACATCGTGAGCCTGTGGTCGCTCGCGCACGAGCTGCCGAGCCGCGTCGCGCCGCTCACCGCGCGCTTCAACCAAACCCCGCCGGATCTCGAAGCCGGGAGGCTGCTCGCCGAGGTGCAACGCCGCCTGCATCGCCTCCCCGACGCCGAGGCCACGCTGCGCAAGGTCACCGAGCTCGCGCCCGGCGACGAAGAGAGCCTGCTCGCGCTCGAACGAATCCTCGTGCTGGAGCAGAACCTGCTCGGCGCGATCGGCGTGCTCGAAAAACTCGTCGAGGTGAACCCGAAGCGCGCGCGCGAGTTCTACCAGCGCATGGCCCAGTACGCGGCCGAGCTCTACCGCGACGACGACTCGATCAAGTACGCAGCGCGCGCCGTCGAGCTCTCGCCCGAGGACGCGAACGGCCATCAGAAGCTCGGCGACATGTACCGGCGGAGGCAGGACTACGTCCACGCGATCGCCGAGTACCGCCAGGCGATCCAGAGGAACGACCGGCTCTTCCCAGTCTACTTCGACCTCGCCGAGCTGCTCCTGTCGAGCGGCCAGGTCGACGAGGCCGATCGCCTCTTCCGCCGCGTCGTGCGCTCGTCCCCCGACGAGGAGCTCGTCTCGCGCGCGGCGCGCATGAGCATGCAGATCAACCTCGGCAAGAACTCGCTCGAGTCACTCGAACGCGAGCTCTTACCGGTCGCCGTCGGCAACCCGCAGAAGGGCATCTACCGGCGCCTGCTCGTCGAGCTCTACGGCGCGATGACCCTGCCGCTCGTGCAAAAGGTGCGGCACGAGGGCGGCGCGTCGCCCGCGGCGAAGGCGGCCCGCGCGGAGCTCGGGAAGATCGGGGCCCGCGCGATCAAGCCGCTGCTCGACGCGCTCGCCGACGACAAGGAGTCGCAGCAGAAGATCGCGATCGAGGTGCTCGCGTACGTCGAGAACAAGAGCGCAGGCCCGGCCCTCTACAACTACGCGACGGGCCAGGCCGACAAGAGCCTGCGCGTGCGGGCCATGATCGCCTGCGGCGCCCTGCGCGATCCGTCGATCCTGCCGCGCTACGAGCAGATGCTCGCGCCGAAGGACACGGGCGCAGCGCTCTTGCCGAGCGACTCCATCGCCGTCGCCGCGGCCTGGGGCGTCGCGCGCATGGGCGACAAGAAGGCCGAACCCTTGCTGGTCAAACTGCTGGGCTCGACCTCGCCGGAGGTGCGCGGCGTCGCGGCCCTCGGCCTCGGCCTCACGCACGACAAGAAGTACGCCCCCGCGCTCGTGTCCCTCGCCCGCGCGCCCGAAGCCGGCGCCACCGCGCGCGCAGCAGCCGTGCACGCACTCGCGGAGCTCGGCATCGCCCAGAGCGAGAACCTGCACATGCTGGTCGCGCTCGCGGACGCGAACGAGCCCGTCCTCCGGCAAGCGGCCCTCGTGGCCCTCGCGCGCCTCGCGCCGAAGGGCGACGCCGCGCAGAGCGCCTCCGCCGAGAACGCCCTCGCATCGAGCCTCTTCGCGACCGACGAGTCGATGCGCCGCACCGCCGTCGCCGCCGCAACCGCGCTCGCCACGAAAAACTTCTCCCGCACGGGCGAGGCCCTGCCAGTGCCGGATGGTCCGCTCTCCATGAAGGAGATCCTCGCGGGCCTCGGCCCCGACGCAGCGCGCCTCGCATCAGCCCGCGCCCGCGCGCTCGTCGCCCTCGCGCCCTCGCTCGAACGAGCAGCCGTGGCCGCAGCCTCGACCTCGCCCGATCGCGCCCGCGTCGTCGCAGACGCGCTCCTCGCAAGCGACGTGGATCTCTCGCTCGCGCCCTTGCTCGGCCCCGACGACAAACTCGATCCCGAGTCAGCGCGCGCGAGCTCAGCCGCAATCGAGCGCATCGCCGCAGCCGTCGTGCCCGCATTCGTCGCACTCGTCCGCCACCCAGCGCTCGAGGTCCGCACACGCGCAGTCGAGCTCCTCGCGCGGAGGCACGAAAAAGAGGCGCAGGACGCCGTGATCGACGCACTCTCCGATCCCGAAGAGAGCGTGCGACGGGCAGCGCTCGCCGCACTCGGCAAGGTCAAGCACCCGGCCACCATCGCCGCCGTCGCGCGCCTCGGCCGCGAAGCACCAAGCTGGCCGCTCCGCGTACGCGCCGCCGAAGCGCTCGGCCGCCTCGGCGCAGGCGCCAATGGCCGGGTCGCCTTCGAGACGCTCACCACGATCGCACAAGACGACCCGTACGCCCTCGTGCGCGAGGCCGCAGCCCTCTCCATGGCCTCGCTCGATCGCGCCGCCGCCGAGCCCATCCTGCGCAAGCTCTCCACGAGCGACCCCGAGCCCCGCATCCGCAAGACGGCCGCAGATCTGCTCGCCGGAAAAGCCACGAACTGAGCTGAGGGCGCCTCGCCGGGGCGCTGCCCCGGGCCCCGCGGGGGCTATCCGCCCCTCGACCCGGACCAGGGCCAGCCCTGGACCTCTGGGCATCGACTGCGCAAAGCGCAGTCGATGCGGGGAGAGTTTTTTAAAGCTGTCCGCCCCCTCTTTGCAGGGCCAGCCCTGGACCTTTCGTGGAAGAACTGCGCTGCGCGCAGTTCTTCCAACAGGCCGTTGATACCGCGGCGCCAGCTGAACCGTCAGCGTTGCTGTCTTGGTTGGCAGCGGCGCTCCTGTTGGAACCGCGGTGCCAGCCGAACCGTCAGCGTTGCTGTCTTGGTTGGCAGGGCTCGTGGTCTTGACCCGGCCCATTCGATGAACTGCGCATCGCGCAGTTCATCGACCCCGAGTCCAGCGCTTGCGCTGGTCCAGGTCCAGGAGCGGACAGCTCCTGGTGGGGCCTGGGGCAAAGCCCCAGCGAGGCGCCTCCTCGATCAAACCCGCTCCGGGATCGGCCCTTCCATGTTCATGATCTCCATCCGCACCGAAGCGCCTGCATCGATGAGCATGCGCTTCGTCGCGGGGTCGTTCTCCACGACGACCTGCGTGAAATCGTCCTCGGGCCGCGCGTGAGGCCGGACGGCTTCGAGCAGTGGCTTCACGAGCGTCGGCCTTGCCACGCGGAACGGGAACGACCCTGGGAACGACGGGTTGAAGCAGGCGAACCCCACGCGCGCCTCCTCCGGCCGCGCCGCGTCCACGAGCCGCAGCAGCACCCACCCTGCTCTCGCGCGGCTCGTCGCGATCGAACCGATCGGCAGGCCAAACGCTGCCTCCAGCGCCGCGTCCTCCCGGGGCTCGATCCTCCGCGCCGTGATGCCCTCTTCCCCGCTTGGCAGGCGCTCGACCACGTCCCATCCGAGCCGCATCGGCGTCGACTCGTACGTCTTCTCCAGGCCGACCGACGAATACATCGCGATCGCCACGGTGTTGTCGACCTTCACGTTGAGACACCAGCGCGAGCAGCCGGCTGCGCGCAATCGCTCGGCGCTCGCCCGCATCAGCGCGCGCCCTGCGCCTCGGCCGCGGGCCTCCGGCGCGACGACCACGTGGCGCACGTATCCCGTCTCTTTCAGCGCCACCACGTACGCGTACCCCACGATTTCGCTCCCCTGCTCCAGGATCAGGGTCTGGGGCATGAGCTCCGCGCCCCAGACTTCGCGCGGCAGCGTGGGATCGTCCGTCGCGAGCTCGGGAAACAGGCGGGCGTACGCCTCGTAATCGGCGGCCGTCGCGGGCCTCGCCGTGAAACACGCGGGCATGGGCGGGAGCGTATCATCGAAGTCCTGCCACGCGCCTTCGCGCGGGCCTCGTCAAGCTGCCCGGCGGGCCCCTCGGGCTTCGGCCGACAGCTCGCGGATCTCGGGCTGCTCGACGTCCCAGCCGCGGAGCAAGACGGCGCCGCGGATCCAGCTCATGTGCCGCCGCTCGTCCTCGAAGTTCGACGCGACGAGCGAGCGGATCTCCTCTGGCAGCCCCGCTTGCAGCGCCGACGCGTACGCGTTGTTCGACAGCTCCTCGTTGCCGCGCATCGCGAGCACGGCCGTCCGATCCTCCTGCGAGGCGAGCATCGTGAAGCCCCGGATGACCAAGCCCTTCGTATCGAGCTCGGTCGGCGGCGTGACGCCTGCGCGGCGCACGTGCTCGCTGAGCTCGCGCACGTGCCGGAGGTGGTCCTCCTGGAACTCGGAGAACTTCCCCTGGATCTCCTCGTCCCTCGAGACCGCACGCGCGATCTCGTAGGCCGCGATGCACGCGAGATCGAGCTCGATGAGCTCGTTCAGACACTGGATGATCTTCTCCTCCATGTCCCGCCTCTTCCCCTTTCATCCCGTGGAGGGCCCCGCGCCCTCGGGGGTTACGTGGCGAGGCCGCGCATCGCCCGCAAGCGTCGCGCGCGCCTCGGAAGGTTTTTCCTGCCAGACGCGCCTCCCGGGCTCGGCCTTTCGAGAGGCGCGCGAGCCCAGGCAAAACCGTGCGCCCTGGTCGCCCTCCCGGCCCTCCCTTGCGTTCCCCCCGCCGTGTCTGCTACATGGCGCCCCCTACCCATCACCGTGCGAGTGATCTCGCGCAACAACGGAGGAAAGACATGGCACGCAAGGCACCGCTCTCGATCGTCAAGGAGAAGTTCGGCGAGAAGGCGAAGCTCGTCGAGGCGCTCAAGGGCTTCATGACGGAGGACCTGTGGGTCGGCCGTACGAGCGCGGACCGCGGCGGCGACAAGGGCCTCGATCACGTCTCGAACGCCAAGCTCCTGCGCCTCCACGCGACGTTCTCCGAGGTCAAGGAGAAGTTCGGCACCCGGGCCAAGCTCATCGACGCCATCCTCACGGCCGAGAACCGGTCGAAGGACGCGGGGTACAAGAAGCGCCTCGAGGCCTACCCCGTCCCGCGCCTCTACGACCACTACAAGGCCGCTTCCAAGCGCGCCAAGGCGACCCCGGCCGCCAAGGTCTGAGCCTGCCCCTCCCAACTCCTCTCGCCCCCTCCTCTCCCGTCCGTCTGTCCCGTCCCCTCGGCCCTGCACCCCACCCTTGAAGGTTCGGCCTTCCTGGCGTATTGAGCCGCAGCACGGACGTACCGGAAGACCGACGTCCATCGCACAGCATTTCTCGCTCAAAGCCGCCCCAGGCTTTCTCGCGCGCTGCGAGGAAGCTCTGCCTCGAACAGCACGTCGCGCAAGGGCCATGGCCCTCGGATCCCAAGGGAGACGAAGACGTTGACCAGCAGCCATCACGACACCGACACCGACGCGTGGAGCACCGACGACGCGAAGGCCCTTTACATGATCGACCGCTGGGGCCGCGGCTACTTCGACGTGACCCCCTCGGGGAACATCACGGCGGCGCCTCTGCAAGATCGTGGTCGCAAGATCGCCCTCATCGACGTCGTCGAAGAGGCGCGTGATCAGGGCCTGCGCACGCCGCTCCTGATCCGCTTCCAGGATCTCTTGCACCACCGCGTGCGCACGCTGAACGAGGCGTTCAACCGCGCCATCTCGGACCTCAAGTTCCGCGGCACCTACCGCGGCGTGTTCCCGATCAAGGTGAACCAGCTCAAGGAGGTCGTGGAGGAGATCCTCGAAGCAGGCCGGACCTACCACTACGGCCTCGAGGTCGGCTCGAAGCCCGAGCTCTTCGCCGGGCTCAGCGTCCACACCGACAACGAGTCGCTCATCGTCTGCAACGGCTACAAGGACGAGAACTTCATCCGCACCGCGATGATCGGCCGCAAGCTCGGCAAGAAGGTCATCCTCGTCGCGGAGAAGCTCTCCGAGGTGCGGACGATCGTTCGTGTTGCAAAGGAAATGAACGTGGAGCCCATGCTCGGCCTCCGCGTTCGGCTCATGACGCAAGGCGCCGGCAAGTGGGCCGAGAGCGGCGGCGAGCACGCGAAGTTCGGCCTGTCGACGGCGGAGATCCTCGCAGCCTGCGGGATCCTCGCAGAGGCAGGCATGAGCTCGGCGTTCAAGCTCCTGCACTTCCACATCGGCTCGCAGGTCCCGGACATCCTCGTCATCAAGCGCGCAGTGCGCGAAGCGGCGCGGCACTACGCGAAGCTGCGCAAGATGGGGCACCGCATCGAGTACATGGACGTCGGCGGCGGCCTCGCGATCGACTACGACGGCTCGCGCTCGACGTTCCATTCGTCGATGAACTACTCCGTCGAGGAGTACGCGCGCGACATCGTCTTCAACATCGCGGACATCTGCGACGACGAGAAGGTGCCGCACCCGAACATCGTGAGCGAATCAGGGCGCGCGATCGTCGCGCACCACTCCGTGCTCGTGGTGCAGGCGTTCGGCTCGATCGAGAAGACCCCAGAAGCGCCGATCGACATCCAGACCGAGGAGCACAAGCTCATCCGGAACCTGCTCGACACGCGCGACACGCTCTCGGTGCAGAACCTCGCCGAGTCGTGGCACGACATCCTCCAGGCGAAGGAGGAGTCGCAGAAGATGTTCGAGCTCGGCCTCCTGAACCTCGACGTGAAGGCGCGAGTGGAGGCCCTCTTCTGGGAGACCGCCGAGCGCATGCAGAAGCTCATCGCAGCGCTCGATCCCGCAGAGATCCCGGAGGACGTCGTCGAGCTCCGAAACAAGCTCGCCGACCAGTACATCTGCAACTTCTCGGTGTTCCAGTCGCTGCTCGATCACTGGGCGCTCGGCGCGCTCTTCCCGGTCGTGCCGATCCACAGGCTGCACGAGCGGCCCGGCGCAGAGAGCACGCTCGTCGACATCACGTGCGACTCGGAGGGCAAGGTCTCGAAGTTCATCGACCTCTCCGACGTGAAGGAGACGCTGCCGCTCCACGCGCTGCGCGGCGACGAGCCGTACTACCTCGGCATCTTCCTCACCGGCGCCTACCAGGACATCATGGGCGACATCCACAACCTGTTCGGCCGGGTGAACGAGGTGCACGTCTTCCTCGATGACGACGAGGAGTGCGGCTACTACATCGAGGAGACCATCGCGGGGAACCAAATCCGCGAAGTCCTCGCGATGACGCAGTACGACACGCAGAGCCTCATCGCAAAGGTGAAGGCCCAGGTCGACGGCGCAATCAAGCAGGATCTCTTGAAGCCCACCGAGGGCATGCGCCTGCTCGCCGACTACGAGCGCGGCCTGAAGGATCAGACCTACCTGAGCTTCTGACGTAGCGCCGGGGTTTCACCCCGGACCCGACCAGGGGCTCTTCGCCCCTGGACCCGAACCAGGGCCAGCCCTGGACCTTTTGGGGAAGAACTGCGCGATGCGCAGTTCTTCCCACAGGCCGGTGGTAGCGCGTTGCCGGTTGAACCGTCAGCGCTGCCGTCTTGGTTGGCGGCGTCGCTCGCGATCTTGACCTGGTCCGTTCGATGAACTGCGCATCGCGCAGTTCATCGACCACGAGTCCAGCGCTTGCGCTGGTCCGGGGTGAAGGGGGCGGACAGCCCCCTCTGGGGTTTGGGGCAACGCCCCAAAGTTCACGCAACGGAAGGGCATATTCGCACCGCCTGTGTCAGGATGCGCGCCCAGCGCCACCCAACGCCTCGTGGCGCGCCGTACGAACGAGGCGAGCCGTCGATGCGATCTCCGCTTTTGCCGATATTCCTCACCGTCTTCGTCGACGTCCTCGGCCTGACGCTGATCCTGCCGCTGCTGCCGTATTACGCGAAGGATTACGGCGCGTCGGATTTCCAGGCGACGCTTTTGACCTCGGTTTATGCGGCGGCGATGTTCGTCTCCGGTCCGATGCTCGGCCGGCTCTCGGATCGCATTGGCCGAAAGCCCGTGCTCCTGCTCAGCCAGGTCGGCACGCTCATCGGCTGGCTCACGCTCGCGGCTGCCCACAGCCTGGAGATGCTCTTCGTTGGCCGCATCATCGCGGGCCTCACGGCGGGCAACCTCAGCATTGCCCAGGCGTACATCTCCGACGTCACGAAGCCGAACGAGGAGCGCACGCAGGCCTTCGGCTTCTTCGGGATCGCCTTTGGCACTGGCTTCTTGCTCGGCCCTGGCATCACGGCGCTGCTCACGTACCTGTTCCGTGATCACCCCGATCCGCTCTTCAAGTACAAGCCGCCCACGCTCGCGGCCGCCGGCCTCAGCCTGCTCGCCATCCTGCTCACGGCGTTTTTCCTCCCGGCGCGCAAGCCTACGGCCCAGACGGGCCGACGCCTCTCCGGGATGGCCGAGTACCTCGCGCGCCCTGGCCCTCGCAAGCACCTCGCCGAGTTCTTCTTCTTCAGCCTCTCGTTCGCCGCGCTCACGGGCGCGCTCGGCGTCTACCTCAAGCGCCAGTTCAACTACGAGCTGCACCAGGCGGGCCTCATCTTCGGCCTCTCGGGGCTCATCGGCGCGATCGTGCAGGGCGGGCTTTTGAAGCGGCTCGTGAAAAGGCTCGGCGAGGAGCGGCTCACCGCGATCGGCCTTGGGACCATGGTCCTCGGCTACTGCTTGCTCGGCCTGGCGACGAACCTCGGGTTTCTGCTGGTGCTCGTCGTGCTCGGCTCGTTTGGCGCCGCTGTGGTGCGTCCGAGCGTGACGACGCTCATCACGAGGAGCGTCACCAAGGAAGAGCAAGGCACGGTGCTCGGCGTGAGCCAGTCGCTCGGTAGCCTCGCGCAGATCGCGGGCCCCGCGGCGGCCGGCTGGCTCATCGATCGCAACCAGGTCGTGATGTACGGCCTCTTCTGCGCCGGATTCAGCCTGCTCGGCCTCCTGCTCGCGCTGCAGCGCCGCGGGGACGAGCGCCGCGTGGAGCAGGCGCCCGTCGAGGGATAGTCACCGATTCGCCTCGCGTAGGCAGTACCGGAGACCATCTTTCAAGTTTCGCAGCGTCTTCACCTCGCCCATCGCGACCCCGAGCGTCACGACGGTCTGCGCGACCGCGGGCCGGAGCCCGGTGATCACGGTCTTTGCGCCGACGAGGCTCGCGGCGCGGGCGATCGCGAGCAGGCGATCGGCCGTCCCTGTGTCGAGCACCGGCACGCCCGTCAGGTCGATGATCAGGAACCGCGCCTGCAGATCGACCACGCTCCCGAGCGCGGCATCCATCATCTCGGCGGCGCGACCGCTGTCGACGACGCCGATCACGGGCAAACACAAAACGCCCTCCTGCACCTCCAGGATCGGCGTCGAGAGCTCCCGGATCGACGCGGCCTGCCGCTCGATGACCGCGAGCTTGTCCCGCAGATCCGCCTCGGTGCTCTTGCGCTCGGTGATGTCCACGATCGCCGTGGCGAGCCGCACGAGCTCGCCACTCTCGTTCCAGAGCGACTGGAACGTGCTGGCGACCCACAGGTACGAGCCGTCCCCGCGGACGAGCCGCCCCTCGAAGTACGTCTCGTCCTTACGCGACGTGATGTGCTCCGCGAACGTCTTTTTCACGCGCGAGCGGTCCTCCGGGTGCACGAACGTCTCCCACGCGCCGAGCACCTTCGGCGCCTCCTCCGCCGTGATGCCGAGCAGCCTCGTGAGCCCGTCGGACACGTAGATCGGCTGCGCGGGATCGGCCGGGTTCTTCGGATCGTCGGGCACGTAATCCCAGAGGCCATTCTTCGAGCCTCGCATGAGCAGCTCGAACCGCGCGAGGCTCTCCTCGGCCCGCGCGCGCTCGTGCTCGACCTCGGTCCGGTCGAGGGCGATGCTCAGGACCCCGCGCACGCGCCCCTCCTCGTCCGCGAGCGGCGCGTTGTGCCATTCACACACGACCGCCCGGCCGTCCTTCGTGAGGTTCTCCATCGCGCCGGAGCGCCCCGAGGGGCTCCGGCCGTCGCGGACCGCGAATGCGGCTTCCTGGACGGACTCGCGCTGCGGCTCGGCCACGATGAGGTCGACGAGCCTCCTGCCGAGCGCCTCGGTCCGCGTATAGCCGAAGATTTGCTCGGCGCCCGAGCTCCACTCGACCACGCCGCGGCCGACCTCGGTCTCGATCACCGCGACGGGCGCCTTGCGCAGGTACGCCTCCAGGCGCCGCGCGGCCGTGACGGTGGCGCGGCGCGGCTGCTCGATGGAGCGCGCGCAGCAGAACACGAGCCCCCGCTCGAAGACGACGCGCATGGTCCATTCGAGCCACTTGTACGTGTCGTCTGCGCAACGGAAGCGCGTCTCCTGCACGATCGCGCCCTGGGCCTCGACGGAGATGCGCGAGGTGCGCCGGGTCGGATCCCGGTCCTCGGGGTGCAAACGGTCCTCGAGCCGCATGCCCTCGAGGGCCTCGAGCGAGAACCCGGTGACGCGCTCCCAGGCACCGTTCGGCTGATAGATCCGGTTGTCCGAGTCGAGGACGCAGAACAAGGCCGGGGCCTTTTCGAAAAACTCGCGCGGATCGATCCGGGGGCCTTGGGCTTCGGTTTCCATCGAGGGGTGGGCAGTCTATCAAGGGCGCGCGGAGAGGGGTGGCGGGAGAGGGGGGGCGAGGGCACAATCCGCGCCGATGCGCGCGGGCCGGCCGTGGAAGACTGGAAAACAGGCGCGACGAGGGATCCTGTTTGCGCAGCTTCTCGTCGCCGGGGCCACGCTCGCCGGGTGCAACGACGTCGCGCGTTTCTCCACGCACCCGCACGAGGCGTACTGCGGCGCCATCACGCTCGGCAGCCCTTTCCGCGAGGGGATGAGCCCTCGGGTGCAGATGCGCCTGACGCTCGACGCGACCCGGCTCGACGGCGATGAATCGCCGGGGAGGCTCTGGACGTTCGAGGCCGCAACGCAGACGAGGCCCGAGCGGCGGCTCTTCGACGGCGCCGAGCTCCGCCCGATCCGGCCGCTCGCGCACGATCCGCTGTCGCAGTTCGAGATGGGCGACGGGCGAGTGCGCAACACGCTCTTCGCGGTCTCGCCGAGCGAGCCTTTGGCCGAGGCGATGCTCGCGTTCCTGTCCTTGCGCTCGGACGGGGGCGTGGAGGTGCGGCTCGTGCGCGCGGGCTCCGAGGACCCGGACGCGGACGAGGGACGGAGGCCGATCTTCGGGATGTTTTCGCTGGTGCGCCGGGAGGGCGAATGCGGGTTCTAGGGATCGAGACGTCGTGCGACGAGACGGCGGCCGCCGTGGTGACGGAGGACGGCGTGGTGCTCTCCGACGTCGTACGCAGCCAGGTCGAGGCGCACGCACCCTACGGCGGCGTGGTGCCGGAGATCGCCTCGCGGGACCACGCGCGCGCGATCGTGCCGGTGATCCGCGAGGCGCTCGCGCGGGCCGGGATGAAGCCGGGTGACGTCGACGGGATCGCGGTCACGTCGCGGCCGGGCTTGCTCGGGGCGCTGCTCGTGGGCCTTTCGGCGGCGAAGGGATTGTCCTTCACGACGGGCAAGCCGATCGTCGGCGTGGATCACCTCGTCGGGCACCTGCTCGCGGTGTTCCTGCGGCGGGGCGAGGCCGAGGCGGAGGCGCCCGTGCCCTCGTACCCGTTCATCGCGCTGCTCGCCTCGGGCGGCCACACGGCGCTTTATCGCGTGGACGCGCCGCGGCTCTCGGCGATCCGCGAGCTCGGGGCGACGCGCGACGACGCCGCGGGCGAGGCGTTCGACAAGACGGCGAAGCTCCTCGGGCTCGGGTATCCGGGCGGCCCCGTGGTGGATCGGCTGGCGGCGCAGGGCGATGCTTCCCGGGCGAAGGACGCGGTGCCGCGCTCGATGGCGCACCGGGAGAGCCTGGAGTTCAGCTTCTCGGGGCTGAAGGCGGCGGTGATGCGCCACGTGACGACGCTGGGCAAGGCGCCCGAGGGGCAAGCGCTCGCGGACCTCTGCGCGGCGTTCCAGGCGTCGGTCGTGAGCACGCTCGTGGACAAGGCGGTGCGCGCGGCGAAGGTGGAGGGCGTGCCGCGGATCGTGCTCGCGGGGGGCGTCGCGGCGAACCGGGGGCTCCGCGCGCGCATGGCGGAGGCGTGCGCGCGGCAGAAGATCGCGCTGTTCGTGCCGTCGTTCGCGAGCTGCACGGACAACGCGGCGATGATCGCGTACGCCGGCGCGCTGCGGCTCGCGGCCGGGGAGGCGGACGACCTCGCCCTCGAGCCGTCGACGAAGACGGCGCTGCCGCGGGTGACGCGGAAGGGGGCGGGGCTCCGGTGAGGGCCCTCCCCCATACCCCGCGCCCGTGATACCCTGGCTCCCGTGTTCGAGACGCCGCAACAGATCGTAGGAGCGGATCAGGATCCCTACGACGCCGACGGGATCGATCGCTCGCTCATTCGCTGGATGCTCAGCCTGTCGCCCACCGAGCGCCTCGCGGTCGCGCAGGGCTCGATCGACCTCGTCGAGAGCGTCCGCCCGCTGCCCGATGGCGCTGGCTGACATCCTCCGGACGCTCCTCCACCATCGGGTGGATTTCGTCGTCGTTGGAGGCATGGCCGCGGTGCTGCAGGGGGCGCCCGTGCACACGTTCGACATCGACATCGTTTATTCGCGCGCCGAGGACAACGTGGCGCGCCTGCTCGCTGCGCTGCGGGATCTCGACGCGGTGTTTCGTACGGATCCTCGAAGGCTCGTGCCCAACGAGTCCCACCTCCTCTCCGCTGGGCACAAGCTCCTCTCGACGCGCCACGGCGTGCTCGACGTCCTCGGCACGATCGAGGAGGACACGTCCTACGAGGACCTGCTGCCGGATACTTTGTGGCTGGAAGTCGCCGGCGCGCCGATCCGCGTCCTCTCGCTCGAACGCCTGATCCAGATCAAGGAGAAGCTCACGCGCCCGAAGGATCGCGCCATGCTCCTCGTGCTGAAGGCGACGCTCGAAGAGAAACGCCGCCCGCAATGATGCATCCGGCAGCGCCCCATTGCCCCCCGCCGAGCCCCCATGCAAATTGCCCTCCCGTGCCCACCGCCCCCACACCCCCTCGCTTGCGAGCCTCCTTCCCCCTCGCCCTGACCGCGGCGCTCCTCCTTGCCGCCTGCCACAAATCCGGCCCCACACCTCCCCAGTCGGTCGAGGGTGACGCCGCTGCCGCGGAAATCCCCGCCGGCTCCGTCTCCCTCGAGCTCCGCAACGAGCCGGTCGACTCGGTCGCCCAGAAGCTCGCGTCCGCCGCGGGCAAGGCCATCGTGATCGACGCCGACGCCCAGGCCGTCGCCCATTGCGCGCGGATCACCCTGCTCACCGGCGGCCCCATGCCCGTCCCGAATGCGATCCGCCTCCTCCGCGAGGCCCTCGAGCCCGCTGGACTCTCGCTCGTCGAGAGTGAAGCCGGCGGCATCGTCGTGCGTCGTATCCCGGACAAACCCTTGCCCGATACCTGCACGGGGGGCGCAGACGGGAATTCGGCGTCGTCCGAGGGAGTCCAGACGCCGGAGAGCGCGGTCGCGGAGAAGTTCGCGGCCGGCGTGCGGAAGATATCGGAGACCGAGTACGAGCTCACGCAAGCATCGGCCGATCTCCTGGTCGGCGATCAGGCGATGCTGCTCCGATCGGCCCGCCTCGTTCCGTCGTTGAAAGACGGGACGCCCGTGGGCGTGAAGCTCTTTGCCATTCGCGCCCGGAGCGTCCTCGCGACGCTCGGGTTCAAGAACGGCGACCTCCTGACGGACATCGGGGGATACAAGCTCACGAACCCCGAGTCCGCGCTCGAAGCGTACACGAAGCTCCGAGCCGCGAAGAAGATCGAGGTGACCCTCGAGCGGCGCGGGGCCACGCAGAAACTCATCTATCGCATCGTCGAGAAATGAGCGCCCTCAGGCGCCGTCCTCTTCCATCACGCGGAGCAGCGCCCAGAACATCGCCTCGCCGTCCCGCTCGCGTTCGAGCGTCTTCCCATGCGCGCGCGCCCATTCGAGCGCGAGCGGCAGCGGGACGCCCGCTTGCCGTTTGCCCGTGAGCTCCCCCGTCACCTTCGTGAGCACGTCGCCCATCGGCGACGGCCGCGGCGCGATCTCGATCCCCGGATCGAGCGCCTCGCAGAGCGCAGGATCCGTCACCGCATTGTATTCACGGCACGCGATCGGTCGCTCCTCGTAAATGCTGCACAGCTCGCCGTCGAGGAACGGGCAATCGATCCGGAGCTCGTAATACCGCCGGCTCACGTCGTCCCACGCCAGCGCCGACGTCGCCTCCTTCGAGACCAGCGCGGCCCGCCCCTTCGGCGCCTTCGGATCCACGAGCCCCGCCCGTTCGAGCCGCTCGATGGCCCGAACAAACCGCTCGCGCACCTCCGTCCGACGCGGCTCCGGCATCGCGGCCACGACCTCCGCGAGCCGCCGCGCCTCGAGCGGCGAGGTCGGCACGAGCTGGCGGCAGCAATGCGTGCAGCCCTTCTGGCACGAGATCTCCTTGCCCTGCGCCCGCGCGTGCGCCGTCGAGATCGCCAGGATCGACGCCGAGAGCGACCGCGCGAGCGGCAAGAGCTCGTGCACCTGCGTGCGCCCGACCCGCACCTTGCATTCGATCTCGTGCTCCTCGCCGAGCACGTGAAGGTGCACCTTCGCGTCCTCGTACGCCTTGCGCGGGCCCTTCACGGGCACACCGCCGAGAGCTCGCCGAGCGAGGGCAAGAGCGTGCGATAATCGTCGTGCTTCACCCCGCCCCGCGCGTCGTCGTCGAGCTTGTAATAAAACGTTTTCGGGATCCCCGAGCTCGCATACGCGGCCACGTCGCTCGGCATGTTCCCGAACGCGAGCTCGGGCGCGAGGCCCGTCGCCGTCTTGAGCAGGCCGAGCTCGCCCATTTTGAACGACGCGGCCGCCTCGCCCATGCGCCCCGTCGACGTCACCGAGGTGTGCACGATTCCCGGCGGGAATCCGCGCAGCGCGAGCCATTCGCGCGTCCGCGGCTCGAGCCAGTGCGGCCGCGCCGTCAGGTAAAACAGGAAAAACCCACGGCCCGAGAGCGCCCGCATCACCTCCGCCGCGCCCGGGTGCGTCGCGGAATGGCCGCCCGTGAGCACGTCCCCCACGAGCGCCTCTTCCTTCTCGGTCAACGTGCCGTCGATGTCCGTCACCGCGATCCGCGCGCCCTCGGGCAGCACTTCGAGGAACACGTCCGCGCTCGTCCCGTCGCCCGCGACGACCATTTTGATCCGGTGCCGCCCCACGCCGAGCGGACCGCCGGGCAGGACCTGCGCGAGATTCACGAAGATCTGCCCGCCCCTGTCCGCCACGCCGTGCACCACGGGGTGCGCGCCCTCGTCCTCGCTCGTGCGGTACGTCCCGACCTTCTCCCACGACGCCCCGCAGCCGCGGAGCAAATATACGTCGATGTCCTCGTCCTTCAGATCCTTGTCCGAAAGCCCATACGCGAACTTGCCGAGCACCCATTGCGGCGTGCCCGGCAGCAGGAAGAGATCGCGACCCCGGTGCCGCGCGTGCTGCGTGCTCGAAAGGAACGAGGAGCCGTGGTGCCGAAAATCCCGCTTCGATTGCTTGGGAAATGGCGTGTCACACGAGGGCCGGAGCGCGCAGGGGCCCGGCGGAGCCGTGAAGATCGGGGCTGCCGCCGGCTGCGCGGCCGTGACGGGAGGACGGCTCTGCGCGGGCGCATCCGCGCAAGCGGAGAGGGAGGCGACGAGGCCTGCGATCACGAGAGATCGAACGAAGGAATTCACGGGGGCCGGATGATGCCAGAACCCACGGGACGCGAGAAGCGCGTCGTTCGCTCGATCGTCCAAGCAGGCTGTCGAGAAACGCCGCGAGCGCCCTGGAGCTAGGGAGGAGGACGCAGGAATACAGGCGTATTCCGAGGACGACGACCGACGATCCAGGGTGCGCAGCAAGTTTATCGACAGCCTGCTAGCCGGCGCCGTCGATCGCCGCCGTCTCGTCGGTCTCCAGGAAGGGCCGCACCTCATCGATCGATTCCCGCGAGACGATTGCCTTGCCCGCCGGCGACAGGTGGACGAGGAGCTGCACGAGCGGGGGCGCCGCCTCCGTGACTGCTTCTTTCAAGAAGTCGAGGTCGGGCGAGCGCTGCGAAAGCAGGACGTACGCCGCCGCCGCGCGGTGCTCCGCGGTTTGTCCGAGGTCGACCACGAGCGACGTCAGCTCGCTGAGGTCGATGGGCGCCTGCTCCCGGTAACCCGCCCGTTTGTCCCACGCGGCCGCGAGCGCCGCGAGCGCTTCGAGCCACGCCGAGAGCGGCCGACCCTGCCGCGCGAGCGCCCGCGCCACGGAAGGCGCCGGCGCGATCGGCTCCTTGCGGCGTCGCTCGTGCGATCGCGCGAGCGCGGTCCCGTTCGCTTCAGCGCCCTTCCCGAGCAGCGGGACGTGCGCGAACGGGCGCCCGCTCTCGTTCGTGAGGATCAACGTGGGAATGCCGCGCCAATCGGGCTCGATGGTCGCGGGGCCGAGCAGCACCCACGGGTAATACGCGACGTATTCCTCGACCTCACAACGCAGGCCGCCCTCGTCGAGCGCGACGGCCACACGCAGGGCCCGTAAAAAGGGGCCCACGAGGCCGATCGCCGCGGTGAGGAGCGTGGCCCCGACGAACACGAGCGGAATGAGGTAGAGATCCACCCATTCGAAGCTCCGCTGCACCACGGAGCCCCACACGACATACGCCGTGAGCCCCGCCGAGGCCACGCCGACGGTCAGGGCCCGCTTCACGGGGTTCACGGGCAGCCCCGAGGGCCGGAGCGAGGGCGCGAAGAGGCCTTTTCGAGGGCTCACCTGCGCGCCTTGCTCCGTTTTCGGAAGGGCGTCGAACAGCAACGGAAAAGCTCGATTACCGCTTTCCGAGGTTGACCTTCGGCCGCCCGGTCGGCCCGACCGGCGCGCCCTTCGTGGCTTCCTTCTTCGGCTCCGGCTTCGCGTCCTTCTTCGCCGGCGCCTTGCGCACCTCGACGCCGCCGAGATCCAGCGCCGCGAGCTCCTTCTCCACGACGGCCGCATCTCCGACCACGATCACGCGCATCAGATCCGGCCGGAGGTACTTCTCGGCCACCCGCTTCACGTCCTCGGCCGTGATCTTCGAGATTCGCGAGGGGCGCGTGGCGAGCTCGTCGAGCGGGAGCCCTTGAATCGAGAGCGACGCGAGCGTCCCGGCCGTCTCCCCCGCCGTCTCGAAGCGCGCCGGGAGCTGCCGGACGAGGTTCGCCTTCGCGTCGGCGAGATCCTCGGCGGGCACCGCTTCCTTTCGCAACCGCTCGATCTCGGCGAAAATCTCCTTCACGGCCTTCGCGGTCGCGGGCGTCATGATCGCCCCGCCCGCGGTGAAGGGCCCGGGGCCGTGGCGCATGTCGAACCCGCTCCGCGCGCCGTACGTGTAGGCGTGCTTTTCGCGCAGGTTCAGGTTGAGCCGGCTCGTGAATTGCCCGCCGAGCAGCGTGTTCATGACCATCAGGGCGTCGAAGTCCGGGTTTTTCCGGGGCACGCCCGCGAGGGTCACGGCGACGTACGATTGCGTGGCGCCCGGACGATCCACGAGGAAAACCCGCTTCTCGCCCTTGCCGACGGCCGGCGGATCCGCCGGTGCTTTGGCCTGCGTCCCCTTGCCCGTCCACGTGCCAAAGCTCTTCTCGACGAGCGCGATGGCGGCGGCCTTGTCGATGTCGCCCGCGATCGTGACCGTGGTGTGCTCCGGCCGGAAGAGCGCCGCGTGCTGGCGCGCGAGATCCGCGGGTTTCATCGCCTTGACGGACGCCTCGGTGCCGATGAGCGGCTCGCGGTAAGGGTGCCCCGCGGGGTAGAGCCGCTCGGTGATGGCATTCTGGAGGAGCGCGCCGGGCTGATCGGCCTGCTGCAGGATCGACGTGAGCCGCCGCGCGCGCTCGCGCTCGAGCTCCGCCGGATCGAAGGCCGGATGCAGCACCACGTCCGCGAGGATCTCGAAGAGCTCGGGCGTCTTCTCGCGGAGCGCTTGCGCCGAGAGGGCCACGCCGTCGTGATCCGCCCACGCGCCGTACCGCGCGCCGAGCGCGCCGAGCTCCTCGGAGAGCTTGATGGCCGATCGCAGCTTCGTGCCCGAGAGCATCATGGCCGCCATGGTGCTCGTCAGCCCCGGCGAACGCTCCTCTTCCGCGCCGCGGTTCACGACGATGTTCACCGCGACGACCGGCATCTCGCGCCGCAGGACGTACAGGACACGCACCCCGTTCGAAAGGCGCGCCTCGTCGATCTTCGGCGCAAGGAACGGCATGTCGGCCCCCGCTTGCGGCGGGGTCTTCCGGAACGAGGGATCCTCGGGCGGAGGCGCGGCCGCTTCCTTCGGCGCCTCCTGCGTGGCCCCCGGCTCCGGCGGGGGATCGGGCGGCGGGGGCACCACGGGCGCGGGCGTCTGGCATGCCGCGAACGAGAGGAGCGAGAGGCCGAGCAAGGCCCCGATGTGCGAACGGCGAGCGAGCTTCTTCACGGCATCCCTCCCACGAGGCGACCGGCGCGCGGCGCGTCCGCGACGGGCCGCACGAACGTGACGACGCGTTTGTCCTTCGGCAGGTACGTCGCGAGCGCCCGCGTCACGTCGCCGGCGGAGACCTTCTCGTACCGGGCGAGGTCTTTCTCGAAAAACCCGGGATCTCCGGCGCGCCGATTGTAGTTGTTCAGGAGATCGGCCCGCCCCGTGACGCGCTCGGCGCCGAAGACGAGCCCCGAGAGCGCGCGCGTCTTGGCCCGATCCACCTCCGCGGCGGACGGCGGCGCAGCGCGCAGCTTGTCGAGCTCCTCGTCGACGACCTTGAAGACCTCGTCGAGGTTCTTGTCTTTCTGGAGCGTGATCGTGATCTCGAAGACGCTGCCGAGCTCCGCGGACTCCTGCGCGGCCGTGACGCTCTGGGCGATCTGCATGTCGTAGACGAGCCGCTTGTACAGGCGGCTCGATTTGCCGCTCGCGAGCACGTCGGAGACCACATCGAGCTCGGCGTCGCCGGGAGCGAAATGCGCCGGCGTGGTCCAGGAGAGCACGATCCGCGGCAGCGTGACGCCCGCCTCGACGTCGAGGCGCTTTTCCTTCGTGAGCGGCGAGGGCACCGGCCCGCGAATGGGCTTCGCGTCGGCCCCGCGCGTGAGGCCCCCGAAATACTTCGCGACGAGCTCCTTCGCCTTCGCCGGCTGGAAATCCCCCGCGATGACGAGCGTCGCGTTGTTCGGCACGTAGTACCGCTTGAAGAACGCGCGTACGTCCTCGAACGTCGCGGCGTCGAGGTCCTCGGGCGTGCCGATCGTGAGCCTGTGGTAGGGGTGCGTGGACGGATAGAGCGCCGAGCGCACGAACTGCCGCACGAGGCCATACGGCGCGTTCTCGTAGTTCTGCCGGCGCTCGTTCTTGACGACCTCGCGCTGGCTCTTGAACGTCTCCTCGTTGGCGTGATCGAGGAGGAAGCCCATGCGGTCGCTCTCCAGCCAGAGCGCGAGGCCGAGCTCCCCGGACGGTACGGTCTCGTAATAGTTCGTCCGATCCGTGTTCGTCGTGCCGTTCCTGTCGCTCGCGCCGGCGCGCTCGAGGTATCGGAAGAACTGATCCTCGCCGACGTTGCGCGACCCCTGGAACATCACGTGCTCGAAGAGGTGCGCGAAGCCGTTTTTCCCGGGCCCCTCGTCCTTGGATCCCACGTGGTACCAGACGTTGACCGCGACCACGGGCGTGCGGTGATCCTCGTGCAGGATCACCTCGAGGCCGTTCGAGAGGACATACTTCTCGAAAGGCAAAGCCACGCGCATGCCCTGTGTCGCGACGGGCGCGGACGCGGGCGGCGGGGTGGCGGCTACCTGGGCCAGCGAGAGGCCCGTCGGCACGGCGAGCATGGCGAGGGACACGAGCCCGAAGGCGGCCCTCCTCGGTGAGCGGCGAAGCATCGCGGCCCTTGTAGCAAATTCTCGGGCCGGCGGCCCTCGGGATCCGCCCCTCCCGGCCTTCCGGGAACTCCGCGCAGCAAGCTGTTGTCGCGCTCCGAAGACCAGCCTAAGCCAGGCACAACGAGAGCGAGATACCCATGCGAAGGCTCTTTCCTCTGATTCTTCTCGTCGCCATGGCCGGATGCAGCGCGTCCCCCACCCCCGGCCCCCAGACGCCCGCGAACGCGGGCAACGAAACTCCCCCTCCGGACACCTCGAAGACGCCCCCGCCGGATACGACCGCCAAGCCCGACGCGAAGCCCCCGCCCGATCAAGGCAAGCCAGTCGGCGTCGAAAAAGCGGCCTATCGCGAGGAGGACCTCACCGAGCCGAAGTTCGATCTCGTGATCACGCCCCTGCCCGCGGCCCCGAAAGGCCTGGCCGCGGCGCCCAAGACCTGCGACGCGTTCGTGAAGCGAAAGCCCGCGGCCGCGCCCGTGTGCGCCGAGCGCGCGCAGGCGCTCGAAGCGCTCGACAAGGCCCTCGCCGAAGGGAACGCGGACAAACGCGACGCGGCCCTCGTGGGCCTGGAGTCGTGCGCGGGCTTGCCTCTGGGCATCACGCGCGCGCTCCGCGCCGAGCTCGCGCCCACGGCGTGCGCCGACGTGATCCTGGAGCCCGTGATCGCCGCGCCCCCGAAGGGCATCGACGGCGCCGTCTACACCACGATGCGAGGCCTCGCGACAGCGGCCCGGCTCTCGCGCGCCGGCGACGCGCCCCCGAAGATCGCGGCGCCCTACGACAAGAAGAAGCTCCTCGCGTTCATCAACGGGCCCATGAAGGACTGGGTCGCCGAGCAGGCGACGGCCATCCAGGCCCTCTCGAACGAGGGCGCGGGCCTGCGCTACTACGCGCGCGGCGTCGCGGCCATCGAGGCCGGGATGGCCGATCTGCGGCTCGTCGAGGCCGTCCGCGCGGTGCCACTTCCGCCCGAGCTCGCGAAGGAGCCCGAGGCCCGGGACATCTACTACGCCGAGCTCGATCAGACGCTCGACCCGCGCAAGGACCGCGGCCGCGACGCCGTGCTCGTGGGCCTGCGCGACCTCGCGTTCGTGGGCGTCCTGCGCGACGCGCGCATCGACCGCGCCCGCGCGTTGCTCGCGCGCCTCTACGGCGGAAGGCGCATCGACGCGCTCGACGGGCTCGTGGTGCCGCCGCTGCCGAAGGCCACGCCCGCCGACGTCCAATCCCGGCTCGCGGCGAAGCTGCCGACGTTCTACGCGGGCCAGCTCCTGCCGAAGGACGCCGCGACGAACCCCGTCGTGCTGCGCGCCCTGATCGAGCGAGGCATGCCTCTGCCGCAGCGCGCCGCGTTGAAGAACGAGAAGCTCTCCGACGACGCGCGCCGCATGTATGCGCGCGCGCGTGTCGAGCTCGGTCGCGTCTACCTGCGCGCCGTCGATTTCGATCAAGCCGCGTCGCTGTATGCCGGTCTGCCGGAGGGGGCCCGGACGGACGAGGACGCGTTTTTCGCCGCGCTCGTCACCGCGCTGCGAAACGGGCCGGAAGACGCGGCCGCGATGGTCCGCTCGGCGCCCGTGTCGATGCTCGGCATGGGGCAGATCACGGCCCTCGACGCGCTCACGAAGGCGAAAGGCCCCTTCGCGGGCGCCGCGGCCTTCGACGCCGCGCTGATCAGGCAGATCACGGCGCCCATCGGCGCGGACGCTTCCTATTTCCGTGACGTCGCGGCGCGATTCCGTGAGGCCGCTGGCCTGCTCGGCGACGCGGCCCAGCGCAAGGCCGCCGAAGAGCGCGCCAAGGCCGCCGAGCTCACGGCGAGCGCCATTCGCTGACCCGCTTTCCCTCCCGATTCTGTCCCACCTCTGCATAGGCCGTCCCCACGCGAATTTGCGCGCTATCGAACGGGGAGCGAAGACGATTACGCACGCCAGGTCGATGACGCGACGTTGACGCGAACGTGAGGGGCTCGATACCTTACGAGGCCCCTCGCTTACCCGCAGCCTGATGCTTCGCCCGCGATTGGGTCGAACGGCGCGTGGTGCGTCCCAGGAAACCTCTCGTGGAATCGATAGCGTCCCACCGCAATGCGACGCCGCCCGCCGCGGCACACCCGAATGACGATGCGCTCCTCCGGCTGGAGAGCGCGATGCTCCGCGTCGCGGCCGGCGGCGCGCCCGAGCTGCTCCTGGTAGGCGGCGGCAGCAGCGCCGCCCGCGCAGAGCTCCTGCGCTCGTTCTGCGAGAGCGCGATCGGACGATGCACGCTCGTGCTCTCGGGCGAGGGCAACCTGATCCACGCGGGCGAACCCTATGGCCCGCTCGTCTCCGCGTTCGGCCGCGTCGCCTCGACGCTCGGCGCGGAGCCCGGCTCCCTCGGTCCGCTCCTCCGCCAGCGCGTCGACGAGGCCATGCTCGGCAACGGCCGCCTGCTCTGCGATCTCTGCCCGGCGCTCGCCTCGCTCGTGACGGCCGATCGTCCCGTCGAACCCCTGCCCCCCGCGTTCGCCGACGAGCGCACGACGACGACCCTGCTCCGCCTGCTCGCGGCGCTCGCCGTGCCCGAGCGGCCGCTCGTGCTCGCGCTCTCCCACATCGACGCGGCCGACAGCGCCACGCTGCGCCTCGTCATGCGCCTGCTGGAGAGCACGGAGTGCCGGTACCTGCTGATCGCCGCGACGTTCTCGGACGGCGCGCACCCCGCCTGGAAGGAGACGCTCGGGCCGTGGCTCCAGACGAATGGCCCCCGCGTGGACGGCGTGCACCTCGGCCCGCAGAGCGACGCGGTGATGACGGCGAGGCACGCCGCCGTCGCGCGCCTCCAGGAGCCCTCGCGCCACGCGCTCGCCGCCGCCGCTTGCCTCGGCCGGACGGCCGATCTCGACGCCGTCGCGGCCGCGCTCGGCGCGACCCCGGACGAGGCCGCCGCGCGCCTCGCGCCCGTCGAGGAGGCCGGCTTGCTCGGCCGCGACGGCGCCGCGTACGTGTTCGCCGACGCGCTCACCGCGCGCGACGTCCGGCGCGAGGCCACGAAGGACGATCCCGCGCTCCTCGCGGCCATGCACCTGCGCCTCGGCGCCTTCCTCACCCGCGGGATGGGCGAGGGCGAGCCGAACGCGTCGCTCTACGACGCGGCCGGGCACATCCTGCTCGCGCGATCCGTGGCCTCCCGCGCGCCGCTCGCCCCCGCGGAGAGGGCGCGGCTCTGCGCGATCACGTTCGCCGCCGCCCGGCGCGCGCGGAACGCGGGCGCGTCGAGCGTCGCGGCCGACTACCTCGGCGCGGCAGCGGACCTGCTCGAAGGCCACGACGATTCCGCGGAGATCCCGCCCGATCTCGCCTGGAAAATCCGCCTCTCGCAGGCCGAATGCTCGGCCAAGCGCGGCGATCGGCACGGGACCGAGGCGCGCGTCGCGGAGCTCGAGCGGCGCGCTCGAAGCGAGATCGAGAGACAAACCGCGGCGCGGATCCTCATCGACCTGCACGCGAGCCTCGGCGAGCACGAGCAGGCCTACGCGCGCGCGGCGTCCTGCCTCGCGCCCCTCGGCGTACGCTTGCCCGAGCGGCCGGGCCCCGACGACGTCGCGGCGGCGTTCGCGGCGACCTGGGACGCGCTCGGGGACCGCGCGATCGAGGAGATCGCCGACCTCGAGCCCATGACGAACCCCGAGGCGCTCGCGGCCACGGCGGCGCTCTTCGCGGTCCACCCGTCCGCGCAGGCGCTCGGGCCCGACGTCGCCGACGTCGTGACATGCCACCTCGTCCGGCTCGCGCTCCTCCACGGCAACGCGTCCGCGTCCGTCGTGGGGCACGTCGCGTTCGGCGCGGCGCTCGTGGGGCGCCACGGGGATCACCGGGCCGGCTACCGCTTCGGCAAGGTGGCGATGGACCTCTGCGAGCAGATGGGCTCGGCGCTGCTCCAGGGCATCGTCGGCGCGTGCTTCGCCACGAACATCTCCATCTGGACGCACCACCTGCGCGCGAGCATCGCCTATTCGAGGCGCGCCCACGCCGCGGCCCTCGCCTCCGGCAACACCCCGTGCGCGCGTCGGAGCGGCGCCCTCGTCGCGCTCTTCATGCTCCTGAAAGGCGACCCGCTCGACGACGTCGCCCGCGAGGTGCGAACCCACGAGGAGGCGCGACGCGATTCAAACGATCCCGAAGGAATTGGCGAGCTCATAGGCGCGATCGAGCGATTCGTGGGACAGCAGAAGGGTCGCGCCGCGCCGCCGCCCGGGCGTCGCGACGATCTCGCGCCCGCGCCGAACCTCGACGCGCAGCCTCCCCCGTCCACGATGCGCTTCGGCGCGCTCGTGCGCCGCGTGCTCGACCTCGCCGCCCTCGTCCTCGCCGGCGAGAACGACGACGCGCTCCTCGCGAGCGCCTCGCTCCGGGCCCACGCCCCGGCGTTCGCCTCGCAGGTCCTCCTCTCGGAAAAACGGTACTTCGCGGCCCTCGCCGAGGCCGGCCGCCGCGGCACCACCACGCTCGCCGCCCGCCTCTCCACGCTCGACGAGCTCGCCGCCGACCTCGAGCGCTGGGCCGATCGTTGCCCCGAGAACTTCCAGCACAAACACGCGCTCGTCCTCGCCGAGCGCAGCCGCCTCGCCGGCCGCGACGTCGACGCGATGCGCCTCTACGACCAGGCCATCGCCGCCGCCCGCGACAACGGTTTCACCCATGGCGAGGCCCTCGCCGCCGACGCCGCCATCCGCTTCTACGTCGATCGCGGCTTCCCCACCATCGCCGCGGCCTACCTGCGCCTCGCGCGCGCGGCCTACGCCCGCTGGGGCGCGGGCGGCAGGGTCGAGAAGCTCGATCGCCGCTACGCCAAGCTCATCGAGGACCCGGTCACGGGCGCCTCGAAGCCCCCGCGCGGCGGCGCGGGCCTCGACATCGACGTCCTCGCCGCGGTCCAGACCGCGCACGCCGTCTCCGAGGAGATCGTCCTGCAGCGCCTCATCGTCACGCTCATGCGGATCGTGATCGAGCACGGCGGAGCCCAGCGCTGCCACGTCCTGCTCGTGACCGACGGGAGCGAGCTCTCCCACGCGGGCCGCGCCCTCGTCACCTCGCAGGGCCTCGACATCGAGGTCCCCGGCGGCCGCAGCCGCGATCTCGCCACGCTCCTGCCTGCGTCCGTCGTCGGCTACGTCCGGCGCACGTGCGAGCCGATCCTGCTCGAAGACGCCACGGCCGAGCCGATGTTCTCGGCCGACCCCTACGTCGCCCGCGCCCGCCCGCGCTCGGTCCTGTGCATGCCGATCCTGCGGCAAACCGAGCTCATCGGCATCTTCTACATGGAGAACAACCTCGTCCCGGGCGCGTTCACCCCGCGGCGCCTCTCGCTGCTCGAGTTCCTCGCCGCACAGGCCGCGATCTCCCTCGATCACGCCAAGCTCTACGCTGACCTCGCCCGCGAGAACAACGAGCGGCGGCGCACCGAGCAGACCCTCCGCCGCAGCGAGGAGCGCATGCGCCGCCTCGTCGAGATCGCCGGCGTGATCCCCTGGGAGGCCGACGCCGAGACCGAGCGCTTCACCTACGTCGGCCCGCAGGCCGAGGAGCGGCTCGGCTGGCCCACGAGCGCCTGGTACAAGCCGAACTTCCTGCGGGATCACGCGCACCCCGAGGACCGGGATCTCGCCCTCGCGGCCTTCACCCGCGCCTCCGCCGACGAGACCCCCGGCGGCGTCGAGTACCGCCTGCGCACCAAGGACGGCCGCGCCGTGTGGCTGCACATGGTCGTCAGCGTCTCCGAGCGCGAGGGCGGGCAAAGGCTCCTCTCGGGCTTCTTCTTCGACGTCACGGCGCGCAAGCACGCCGAGGAGACCCTGCGCGAGCAGCTCGAGATCATCCACCAACAGCGCGAGGACATCCGCACGCTCTCGACCCCGCTGCTCGACGTGTGGGACGGGGTCGTCGCCATGCCCGTGCTCGGCGCCCTCGACGAATCCCGCGCGGCGCGGGCCATGGAGGTCCTTCTCGCCACGATCGCGCAGCGCACGGTCCATTGTGCCATCCTGGATCTGACGGGCGTCGCGAGCGTCGACGCCGTCACGGCCGAGCACCTGCTCCGCATGACGCGCGCGGTCGAGCTGCTCGGCGCGCGCGCGCTCATCGTCGGGATCCGGCCCGAGGTCGCGCGCACGATCGTCTCGCTCGGCATCGGCCTCGGCCGCGTCGAGACCCGCGCGACGCTGAAGGACGCGCTCCAAACCCTGAGGCTCCCGTCCCCGCACGGGCCGCGCGCAGCCGAGAAGAACCACCGCTCCCTCGCGACGCTCGGGCGAACCCCCGAGTGACGGGGATCAATGGGCGAGCATCGCGTCCGTGAAATGCTCGACCGTGTCGGGCACCGATCGGGCGATCCAGGCGCGTAACGCCTCGGGCTCGTGGGGAAGGTCGTCCGGCCAAACCCGGACCGTGCCGTCGCGGCCCACGGACACGGCCCAGCTCCCGTCGGGGGCGATGTCCACGTCCCGCACGGCGCTCTCGTGCGTGCCGAGCACGCGCCCCTCGCCGATCGCGAGGTCCCAGAGCCGCACCGTCTTGTCGTCGCTCCCCGTCACGAGCGCGGCGCCGTTCGCCGCGAGCGCGAGCGTGTGAATGGGCCCGTTGTGGCCGCGCAGCACGCTGCGAATCACGCCCGTCCCGACGTCCCAGACCCGCACCGTCGCGTCCTCGCCCAGGCTGAGCAGCGTCTCGCCATCCGGCGTGAACGACAAACCCACGACGCGATACCCGCTCGCGTCGTAGGTCCGGGGCCCTTCGGCGCCCTCGTCCCAGATCCGCAGCTTGTGATCGAGGCAGCCCGTGGCGACGACCTTGCCGTCGGGTGAGAACGCGACCGACTCGACGGCCTCCTCCTGGCCGCCGAGCACGCGGCTCTCGCCCGTGGCGAGCTTCCAGATGCGCGCGGTCCTGTCGGCGCTGCCCGTCGCGAGCCTCGCTCCATCCGCGGAGAACACGAGCGAGAGGATCGCCTTGTCGTGGCGGCCGATCACGCGCGCCTCGCCGGAGTCCACGTCCCAGAGCTCGACGACGCCCGTCGCGTGGCCGATCGCGATCGACGCCCCGTTCGGCGAGAACCCGATCACCGGCGCCCCCGCGCCCTCCGCGCGGGACGCCCGGAATTCGTGGCCTTGCGTGTCCCAGAGGCGGACCGTGCCGTCCTCGCCCGCGGTGGCGACGACATCCCCGGCGGGGGAGATCTCTGCGTGCTCCACCCGCCCCACGTGCCCCGCGAGCGTGACGGGCTCGGCGCCGCCTCGCGTGGGCCAGAGCTCTGCGACGCCGTCGGCCCCGGCGGAGAGCACGATCTCCCCGGCGGGCGAGATGTCGACCTCGAACGCCGCCCCCTCGTGCCGGCCGAGCACGCGGCCCGGCGTCGTATCGAGCGGGAAGACGCGCGCGGTGCCGTCGACGCTCGCGACCACCAGCCGCGTCCCGTCGTCCGAGAACTGCACGTCCGACACGTTGTCGCGCATGCCCACGAACCGGCGCCGCTCCCCGGTCGTGAAGTTGACGAGCCGCACCGCGTGATCGTTGCCGCCGTACGCGATCATGCGCCCGTCGGGCGAGAAGGCCAGTGCGAACACCACGCCGTCGTACGTGGGCAGCGTCGTGACTGCGCCTGTCGCGAGCTCCCAGACCCGGACCGTTCCATCCGTCGTGGCGGTCGCGACGCGCGAGCTGTCGTGCGCGAAGGTGAGCCGCAGGATGGCCGCGTCTTGGCCTTCGAGCTTCCGCGGCTTGTCCTTCTTTTGCATGTCCCAGAGCCACACGGCCCCGTCCGGACCGCCGGCCGCGAGCAGGCGCGAGTCCGGCGAAAAACCCATCGGGAACCGCGGCAAAAGCTGGGCCGTCGCGTCGTGGACGCGCATCTCGGGCAGCACGAACGACTCCCCGGTCATCCGATCGAACAGCGTCAAGACGCCGCTCCTCCCTGCGGTCACGAAATGGCGATCGTCCGACGAAAAGGCCCCTTTCAGGGTCATCTCCGGGTCCGACGCGAGCACGCGGTGCTTGCCCGTCGCGACGTCCCAGGCCCGCACGGTCCAGTCGTCGGCCTGGCTCACGACCTCCTTGCCGTCGCGCGACGGGTGGGCGAACACGATCGGGCGCGTGTGCCCGCGCAGCGTGGAAATCTCGGCGCCCGTGGCGGCGTCCCAGACGCGGATCGTCCGGTCCTTTCCCGTCGTCAGCACGCGCTGTTCGTCGGGGAAAAACGTCGCGAACCAGACCTCGTCCTCGTGCCCGCAGAGCTCGATCGACGCGCCCGTCGTGAGATCGTAAATGCGCGCCGAGTGATCGTCGCTCGCCACGACGAGCCGCCTCCCGTCCTTCGAGATATCGACGCGATTGACGGCCCCTTTTTGGTCCCGCAGCACCTGCGCCGGCCCGTGCACCCAGGCGTCGGCGGCCACGAGGCGCGCCGAGCTCCACTGCTCGAACGTCGGCGACAGCGTCTTCAGCCACGCGAGCGCCTCGTTCGGGTCCCGGAGCACGGCCGCGCGCGCCTGCACCAGCGTCAGCTCGTCGGCGTGCGCGACGGCCCGATGCTCGGCGTCCACCGCCTTCTTGCGCGCCTCCTCCGTCATCGCGTGCTCCCGCGTGACGCGATCGCGCTCCTTCATCACGTTCGTGAGAAACAGCCCCGCGGCCGTGACCAGCACCAAGAGCGCCGCCGCACCCACCGAAAGCGCCGCGCGATGCTTGCGCGCGAATCGCCACGCCTTCTCGCGGGTCGTGTAGGAGTGCACGCCCACGAGCTGCCCCGCGAGAAACCGCCGCAGATCCTCGGCCAGCGCCTTCGCCGTCGGGTACCGCGCGGCCGGATCCCGGCCCATCGCCTTGTCCACGATCGCCAGAAGATCCAGCTGGATCCCGCGCTGCATCTTGCCGAGCGGCGTCGGCGGGCCTTCGAGCACCCGCTGCAGGATCTTGATGCCGCTCACGCCCGCGTACGGCGGGCGCCCCGCGAGCACGTGATAGAGAATCGCTCCGAGCGCGTACACGTCCGCGCGCTCGTCCACGGGTTCGGCCGCCGCTTGCTCGGGCGGCATGTACGCGGGGGTCCCCATCACCGCGCCCACGAGCGTGATCCCGTCGCCGTCGACGGAGGCCACCCCCTCCTCGTCCTCGGAGGCCGGACCTTGCCCGACGTCCACCACCGGCTCGGATAGGTCCTTGCCGAGCCCCCAATCGATCACGAGCGTCTCGCCGTGCGCGCCGACGAGCACGTTCGCGGGCTTCAAATCGCGGTGGATGATGCGTTTTTCATGCGCGTACGCCACCGCGTCGGCGACGGCGAGCACGTGCGTGAGCAGCGGCAGACGCTCGTCGATCGTGCGGGCGCCGTCGATGATCTCGGACAGCGGGCGCCCGGAGACGAGCTTCATCGAATAAAATGGTTCGCCCGTGGGCCAGCGCCCGGCCTCGTAGACCGGCACGATCGACGGATGCTGCAGCCGCGCCGTCAAGAGCGCCTCGCGGACGAACCGGTCCTCGGCGGCGACGCCGGTGTCGAGCAGCTCCTTCAGCGCCACCCGCCGATCGAGCCTCTGATCACGCGCCGAGAGGACCCGCCCGATTCCGCCCTGCGCGACCTCGCACTCCACGAGATAACTCGCGCGATCGACGAGCGGCAGCCTCGCGGAGCTCCAGCGCCCCGACGACGGCACGTGCGTCGTGAGCCCCGACGGGGCCTGGCTCATCGACAACGTGCTCGCCGCGCCGAGATCCGCGCCTACGCCGCGCGGGACGGGCGCGCTCGTCGCAGGTTGCCCTTGCTCCGCCTCCCCCGGTCCCCGCGATGGCCCGTTCATCGCCCCGATCCTCTCCGCGCCGCTCGCCATGCAAACACGCGCAAGCCAGCTGCCATGCTAGCCGCCGCGTCGAGGGCTCACCATGACAATTGACGGCGCCGGGGACCCGCGGGAAGACTGCCGTGGCCATGGGGGAGCAAAAAAGCTGCGGGGGAGAGCAACCCAACCGACGAATCCCGCTCTACGTGCGCGTGCTCTCCGGCGTCGTCCTCGGCATCGTGCTCGGGCTCGCGTTCGGGGAGCGAAAGTACCTCCTCGGCAGCATCGGCAACGCCGAGCTCGGCCGCCTGGGATTGCTCGTCGTCAAGCTCCTCAAGGCGCTCGCCGTCCCGCTCGTGTTTTTCGCGATCCTCGACGCGTTCGTCAAAACCGACATTTCCCTCCGCAAGGGGGCGCGGCTCCTTCTCATTTGCGCGATCAATGCGACGGTGGCGCTCGGCATTGGCCTCTCGATCATGAACGCCTTTTCGCCCGGGCGGCACCTCTCGGGCACGCTCGCGGAGCTCCACCGGCCGGGCGCCGCGACCTCGGATTCGGCGCAGGAGCTCCTCGCGGCCTCGAAGAAGGGCAGCCTCGGCCTGCTCGACAACGTCTCGAGCTACGTCCCGAAAAGCCTCGTCGACCCGTTCTCGGAAAACAGCATCATCACGGTCGTCCTGCTCGGCCTGCTCGCGGGCCTCGCGCTGCGGCGCGCGCGGGCGCGGACGGCCGAGGGGACCGAGCGTGGCATTGCGGTGATCGAGCAGGCCATCGGCGGCATGTATGCGATCCTCGTCGAGGCGCTCGACATCGTGGTCGGCGTCGTCCCGATCGCGGTGCTCGGCGTCGTCGCGGACGTCGTGGGCAAGGCCGGGATGCGGATCTTCGCGTCGCTCTGGATCTTCCTCGTCACGATCGTCGCGGCGATGGCGCTGCATTCGCTCGTGTATTACCCGCTCGTCGCCTGGCTCGTCGGGAGAAAGCCGCCGCGCGTGTATCTCGGCATTGGCGCGGACGCCATCTTGACGGGCCTCTCGACGAACTCGAGCCTCGCCACGGTGCCCCTCACGCTGAAGGCGCTCGATCGCATGGGCGTCTCGCCCGCGTCGGCGCGGCTCGCGGCGTGCATCGGGACGAACCTCAACAACGACGGCATTCTCCTCTACGAGGCCATGACGGCCGTCTTCTTGACGCAGGCGGTCGGCGCGCCGCTCGGGCTCGGCGGCGAGGTCACGATCGGGCTCGCGTCGGTCATGGCGGCGGCGGGAATCGCGGGGATCCCGGAGGCGGGCCTCGTCGTGCTGCCGCTCGTGCTCGGCGCCGCGGGGCTGCCGGACGCCTTGATCGCCACGGCCATTCCGCTCGTGATGACGGTCGACTGGTTCATTGCGCGGTGTCGCTCGGCCGTGAACGTGATGAGCGACATGCTCGTCGCCGTGCTGCTCGACGTGGGCGACGGTGATTCGAAGGGATCAGGCGCCGCCGCGCGGCAGGGTGGTGGGAAAGGCGTCGCGGATCTCCTGGGGGATGCGGGTAGGCCGCTGGGTGGCGGTCGCGACGAATGCCCATGACGTGACGGCGCGGGCGACCTCGACGCCTTCGGAGATACGCACGAGGCGGGTCTTTCGCTCGCACGTGGCGGCGCCGAACCTGGCGACGTGGGTCCGGACCTCGATGCGATCGCCCACGAAGACCGACGCGAGGTAATCGATCTCGTGGCGCCGGACGACGAAAACGGCGCCGGCGCGCGCAAGGGCCGACCGGTCCCAGCCGAGGGCCTCGGCGTGGGCCTTGGCGGCGTCCTGCACCCAGCGCACGTAGACCACGTTGGACACGTGCCCGAGCTCGTCGATGTCGTCGGGGGAGGCGACGACGCGAAACACGTATTCGTCGGAGGAAGCGGCGCTCATGGCGAGAGAACCATCCGCGGGCGACGACGGGAAAGCAACCGCCATCGTCATGGGCTCCCTTTTTCCCCTGGATTTTCCGTCCTCCGCGTGCCCTTTCGTCCGTGACGACGGCATTGCATCGACGGGCTCCGGGGTCATGATCGGATCGTGGACATACGAACGAGCCTCCCCGAGCATACCGAGGATTCTCATGAAGGTTGCTGCGGAGGTCACCACCGCAAAACGCGGACGCCGGTGCCCGGCCGCTCGTCCCTCCTCGGCGCGGCCCTGCCCGTGCTCGCCTGCGCGGTATGCCCGACCTGCCTCGGCGCGTGGGCGCAGGCGCTCTCTGCGGTCGGCGTCGGATTCGTGATCACCGAGACGCAGCACCTCGTATTGCTCGTCGCCGCGGTCGTCATCACGCTCGTCGTGAGCGTCCATCGTCATGCCCGCTCGCGCCGCGTGGGCCCGCTCGCGCTCTCGCTCGTCGGCTGCGCCGGGCTCATTGCGAGCCACGCGCTCGGCGAGATCCAGGTCCTCGCTTGGGCCTCGATTGCGGTTCTCGTGGGAGCGTCGATATGGCAGGAGCGCGCGCGGGCGCGAAAGATCGATCGTGAGAAAGAGCCGGAGCCGCGGGGCGCCATTCGAGGCGCCGAGGTCCCGGCCTGCGTGGATTAAAAACGCCCCCTGGCTTCGAATGCTCGTCCTCTGCCGAGCGCGCGCCCCGCCGGAGCCGCCGCTCGGCCTCCAGTTGCCGATCGCGACGCGCCCGCCCCTCACAGCCGGGGTGACGGCTCCTTCGGGCGTACCAATACGGTCTACATGGTCGTCGACGCGGTGCTCCCCTGGCCCGTGATGAAGCTGGCCGCCACGGGCGAGGTCGTGGCGAGCGCTTCCTTGGGCGAGCTCCTGGGAATCGAGTCGCCGACCCCGGAGCGTTTGTCGGAGCGATTCGAGATCTCCCGGCTCGGAAGCCTGGCTGTCCTCGCCGAGGAAGAGCTCCCGTGGCGGCGCGCCCTTCGTGGCGAGTCCTTCGGCGACGAGGAGGTCTGGTACGACCGGAAGACGGCCCGCCGCCTCCTGCTTTACGTGCGCTGCCGCGCGTCGGCCGGCGAGGCACTGCTCGCATTCGAGAACGTCGCCGACGCGCCCTTCGCGATCCGCCTCGCCGACCTCGTGGCCAGTATCGGCGCCGCGCTCCTCAGCACGGACGAGCCCTCGACGCTGGCCCACGGGCTGCTCGACGAGGTCGCCGCCGCCATTCGCGCCGACGCCGTGTTCCTCGTCGCCACCTCCCGCGGGGAACGTCTGCGATTGGTCGCCTCGGTCGGCGTTCCCGATTCCTTCGCGCACATGTACAGCGCGAATCTGGCGAACACCGTGGTGGCGCTGGCAGCCGAGACCGGCGACATCCAGGAGGTCCCGTGCATCGACAAGCTGCCGGAGGGCGTCTTCTACGGCCCCCTGCGCCTGAACGAGCTGGGGCTCCACGCGGTCGTGGCCTTCCCCTTGAACGCGGGGGGCGAGCTCGTCGGGGTGCTCGGGGTCGCGCGGCGGCAACCAGGAAAGCTCGATCCGCTCGAGCGCCGCTTGCTCCGGGGCGTGGCGGGCGCCTGTGCCCTCGGGCTGCGGCAAGCCCGGCAGCGCGAGGCCGAGCGCCGCGAGGCCCGAAGGCTGCGCTTGCTCCGCGACGTGGCCATGGCCATCGAGTCCGCCATGCCCCTGCGCGAGCTCTTGCGCCGCCTGGTGGAGCAAGCCTGCGAGCTGACCCGCGCCCGCTACGGCGCCCTCGGCGTGCTCGACGCCACGGGCACCGGCCTCTCCGACTTCGTCTACGTGGGCGTCTCCGAGCAGGTCGCCCGCGACATCGGCAACCTCCCCCAGGGCCGAGGGCTCCTCGGCGCGCTCATCCACGACCCGCGGCCCTGCCGGGTGGCGGACATCCACGCCGATCCGCGGTCGTCCGGCTTCCCTGCGCATCACCCCGCGATGACGTCCTTCCTCGGCGTCCCGCTGATCCTCGGGCAGAAGGTCTTCGGCAATTTCTACCTTTGCGACAAGGACGGCGGCGCCGAGTTCACGGAGGAGGACGAGCGTATGGTCCGACTCTTCGCCGCGCAGTCGGCGCTGGCCATCGCCTACGCCCAGCAATTCGAGAGCGCGCAGGAGGCCCACCGCGAAATGGTCCGCTTGCGAAACGAGTTCGCGGCCGTCATCGCGCATGATCTCCGCAATCCCGTCGCGGCCATGACGCTGCTCCTCGACACGCTGCTCGCGAAAGCCGACGGCGATTCGGTCCTGGTGTCGGTCCAGCACCTCCAGCGATTGCGCCGGATGAGCAGCCGGATCTCGCGCATGACGCAGGACCTGCTCGACGTCTCTCGCATCGAGCTCGGGCGGCTCTCGCTCGATCGCGCGCCGATGTCGCTGGAGGAAGCGACGCGCTCGCTGCTCGCCGAAATCGAGCCGACCTTCGGGACGCACCCGGTGACCCTCCATGTCGAGGGCTCTCTGCCCGAGGTCTTCGTCGACCCGGCTCGGCTGGCGCAGATCCTCACGAACCTGCTCGACAACGCCGTCAAATACTCCGACGCCGGCGCGCCGATCCGGGTGACGCTCCGTCCGGAGGCGGGCGGCGCGGCGGTCACGATCGAGGATCGCGGCCACGGTATCGCGGCGGAGGATCTGGGCAGATTGTTCGACCGCTTCTTCCAGGCCTCGCGGGCGCGCGAGAAGAACACGGGCCTCGGCCTCGGCCTGTACATCACCAAGGGGCTGATGGAGGCGCATGGCGGCACCATCACCGTGGAGAGCACGCTGGGCCAGGGCTCGACGTTCCGGCTGTGGTTTCCGGCGGCGGAGCCGACGCAGGGCTCGAACGACGCCGAAAAGCCCTGAGGAGACCTCCTCGGCGACGTTCGCGTTCGGCTTTCTCGGCAGGACGAGCAGAAGGAGGCGCATCGCAGGGGCGATGGGGCGCGCCTGTTCGCATTCGAGCGTCTCGGTTGACCGACGGAAGGGGTTCCGCTCATTCTTCCGCGCCAATCGCCTCTCGTACACGACAGAAAAACGCAAACGGAGATGGGACGAGCATGAAATTGACGAGCCGGATGATTGCTTTCTTCCCCGCAGCCCTGGCGCTCGTGGGATCTGGTTTCCTGGTTGGCTGCGACAAGGGGGGTTCGGCGACGGGCGCGCCCGCGGCCTCCTCCACCGGCGCGTCGGCTTCGCCGAGCCCGTGCGACATCGCTGCCTTCGAGAAGGAGCAAGACGAGCAGGGCCGCCTGACGCACACGCCGAAAAAGTTCTCCGGCTGCAAGCTCGAGTCGTACAGCCCGAGCAGCAAGACGGCCTCCTTCTCGGGCAATGGGAAGATGAAGCTGCAATGCGTGAACATCCCCAAGCCGGAGATGGAGATCGGCGACCTCGCGGAGATCGAGGGCAAGGTGGATGGCGCCGGGTTCGTCACCCTCTATGGCTGTGTCGTGAAAAAGAAGTGAAGCGCCTGCGCGAATAGCGCGCGCTGCATCGTCACGGTGCCCGCCGGCGCGCATCCGCCTCCAGGCATCTCCCCTTCTCCCGGCGGACGCGCCCCTCGCCGCCGGGAGCCCCGCGGGTCGGTCCACGCGCTGCTCCCGCTTCCACCTCCGCGCCCTCCCGATCTAGGATGCGCGCCCCACCCGATGACCCAGCCACGCCCCTCCACGCCGAGCTCCTCGGCCCATCCGCTGAAGGTCGCGCTCTTGCTCTTCGGCTCGGGCCTCTCCGCGCTCGTGTACCAGACCGCCTGGCAACGCGAGCTCCGCCTCGTGTTCGGGTCGTCGACGGCCGCGAGCGCCGCCGTGCTCGCCATTTTCATCGGCGGCGCCGGCGCGGGCAGCTTGCTCTTCGGCAAGCGCAGCGACGCCTCGCCGCGGCCGCTCCGCCTCTATGCGCGGCTCGAGTTTGCCATTGCGGCGCTCGCGGCCCTGAGCCCGTTCGCGATCGACCTCGCGCGCGTGGTGTATCGCGCCGCGGGCGGGACATTTCAGCTCGGAATGACGCTCGGCACGGCGCTGCGCCTCGCGCTCGCCGCCCTCGTCATCGGCGCGCCCACGGTCCTCATGGGCGGCACCCTGCCCTCCGCCGCGCGCGCGGCCGAGAGCCAGACGGATTCGCAGAGGCGCGCCGTCGGCTGGCTTTACGCGGCGAACACGCTCGGCGCGGTCGCGGGCGCCACGCTCTGCACGCTGCTGCTCCTCGAGACGCTCGGCACCCGCCGCGCGCTCTGGGTCGCCGCGCTGCTCAATGCGATCGTCGCGGCCATCGCGCTCCTCGTGGACAAGCGGCTCGCGCCCATGACCGAGGAGCCGGCCGCGAAGGCGGACGAGAGCGCGGGCGCCACGGACACGAAAACCAGCCTGCCACCGCGGTTCGTTCTAGCCTTCGCCGCGCTCTCGGGGTTTCTCTTCTTCTGGCTCGAGCTCGTCTGGTATCGCCTCCTCGGCCCGCTGCTCGGCGGCACGGTGTACACGTTCGGCGTCATCCTCGCCGTCGTCCTCCTCGGGATCGGGCTCGGCGGGCTCCTCTATCCCCTCCTTTTCCGCAAGCGCGCCCCGTCGGCGCGGGGGCTCGCGCTCACGGCGGCGCTCGAAGCGCTCTTCGTGGCCGTTCCTTTCGCGCTCGGCGACCGGCTCGCCGTGCTCGCGCTCGCGGTCCGGCCCGAGGCGGGCGCGGGGCTCTTTCATTACGTGCCGGGATGGATCGCGCTCACGGCGATCATGGCGTTTCCGGCGTCGCTCGTCGCCGGCGCGCAATATCCGCTGCTCGTCGCGCTGCTCGGCCAAGGCCGGACCCGCGTCGGCTCGCACCTCGGCACCGTGGGCGCGCACAATACCCTCGGCGCCATGGTCGGCTCGCTCGCCGGCGGCTTTTTCCTCGTCCCCTCGCTCGGCGCCCTCGGCTCGATGCGCGCCGTCGTGTTCGGCCTGCTCGCCATGGCCGCGGGCGCGGCGTTCTTCGCGATTCGCGTGCCTGCGCTGCGCCGCATGATCGCCGCGCCGCTCTCGGCCGTGCTCGCGCTCGTGGCCATTCTCTCGCCGGGCCCCTCGGCCGTCCTCCGGCACACGCCGATCGGCGCGGGCCGCGTCGATCGGGTCTTGCTCGACACCCCCGCGTTCACGCGCTCCTGGATCGAGGACGTCAAGCGCGCGATCCTCTGGCAGACCGAGGGACGCGAGAGCAGCGTGGCCATCGACGGCACCGACGGCATCGCGATGGTCGTCAATGGCAAGATCGACGGCAATGCGCGCGGCGACGCCTCGACGCAGGTGATGGGCGGCCTCCTCGGCGCCTTGCTCCACCCCGATCCGAAACACGCCATGGTGATCGGCTTCGGCACCGGCAGCTCCGCCGGGTGGCTCGGCAAGGTGCCCAGCATCGAGCGCGTGGACGTCGCCGAGCTCGAGCCCTCCATGCTGGAGATCGGCCGCCGCTGCGCGCCGGTGAACGAGGACGTCCTTTCGAATCCGAAGGTTCGTGTCCTGCTCGGCGACGCGCGGGAAATCCTCCCGACCGTCCCGTCCCGCTACGACGTCGTCTTCTCCGAGCCCTCGAATCCCTACCGCGCGGGCGTCGCGGGCCTGTTCACGCAGGAGTATTACCGCGCCGTGCGCGGCCGGCTCAAAGAAGGCGGGCTCTTCCTGCAATGGGTGCAGATCTACGAGATCGACGTCGAAACGCTCCGCACGATCTATGCGACGCTCGCCTCGGTCTTCCCGGCCGTCGAGACGTGGTATCTCGGCTGGAGTGATCTCGTCCTCGTCGCCTCCGAGGCGCCGCTCACGCACGACGTGGACATGCTCCGGACGAAGCTCGCCGCGGAGCCTTATCGGCGTGCGCTCCTGAATGCCTGGCGCACCGAGGGCGTCGAGGGGCTCTTCGCGCATTACGTCGCCGGCCCTCCGTTCGCGCGGGCCCTCGCCGACGTGCCCGGCGCCGTCTTCAACACGGACGACCGGAACCGCGTGGAGTTCGGCTTCGCGCGGGCCGTCGGCAATTTCGGCTCGGTGTCCACGTTCTTCGAGCCCGTCCGGCATCGCAAGGAGGATCGGCCGACGCTGAAATCGGGCACGCTCGATTTCGTGCGGGTCGCGGAGGATCGCGCGGCCCAGGTCGCGGGCGACGGATCGGATCCCGCGATGCCCGAGCACCTCACGCCCGAGGCCGAGGTGCGGGTGCAGGCGCTCGTCAATTACGCGGCCGGCAACCTCGAAGGCGCGATCGCGAAATGGGCCTTCCAGGAGCAGGCCCCGGTTGGCCCGGTGGAGACGACGCTCGTGGCCGAGGGGCTCGCGTGGAAGGGCGACGACGGCGTGCTCCCGCTGCTCGAACGGCACGCGCGTGATTTCCCGATCGAGGCCGACGTGATCCGCGCCCGCTACGAGCACGCGAAGGGCCGGCGCGCCGAGGCCGTGAAGCTGCTCGAACGGGCCTTCGCCGCCTACCGGCGGGATCCGTGGCCCTCGACGGTGGTCATGAGCCGGGCGATGGACCTCGCGCGCGAGCTCGGCCAGAGCGCGCCCGCCGACGCGAAGCGCCTCTTCACGGCGCTCGACACGCCCTTCTCGGTGCTCGTGCTCGAATCGACGCGGAGAAACCTGCGTGTCGATCTCTCCGAGGTGCTGCCCGAGGAGAATGCGTGCGTGGCGGCGTTCGCCGTGCTGGAGCCGCACCCGCCGTGGGACGAGCGGATGCTCGGGCTGCGGCGCGATTGTTATGCCCGCTTCATGCACCCGCTCGCGGCGGAGGCGTCCCGCGCGACGGAGCGGCGGGCGGCATGCGTGGGATGGCGCGGGTGGCTCTCGTGCTTGTGAGATTGGCGTGATCGGATGGGCCGTAGCGACTCGATTCGGTATCTTCCTCCGCAATGAACCGTGACCTCGTCCACCTCTCGCCCACGGTGCGCGCTCGGCTCGCGCGCGTCGGAGCGAACACGGCCCACGCGACCGCCGCCGCGCGCGTGCCGGTAAGCGGCGAGCTGAGCACCGAGCAGTTTTTCACCTTCTGGGAAGCGCTCGGCGCGTCGTCGGCCCCCGACGTCGGCCTTCGGTTGGCGACGGAGACGCAGGTGCACGAATACGACATCTCGTCACTCGCGGCGCTGCACTCGCCCGACCTCGGCACCGCCTTGGCCAAGCTCGCCCGCTACAAACGGCTCTGCGGGCCGAAGGACATGGCCCTCGACACGAAGGGGAAAGAGGTCGCGATTCACACGACCTACCTGCACGCGCCCGGCCCCATGCCCCCGCGCCTGGTCGATGCATCCCTCGCCTCGCTCCTCGTGCTCTTGCAACGAGGCAGCGGGCTCGCCCTCGCGCCAAAGCGCGTCGAGCTCTCGCGTGCGCGCAGCGACGAGCCCATGCTGATGCGCTTCTTCGGCTGCCCGCTGCGATTCCGCGCAGAACGCGACGCGCTCGTCCTCGAGGAGCGCCTCCTTTCGACGCCCTTCGTCACGCACAACGCCGATCTTTTGCAGATTCTCCTCCCGAGCCTCGACCAGAAGCTCGCGCCGCTCGAACAGGGCTCGTTCGTCGACGAGGTCCGCGCGGTCCTCGCGCGCCGCATGTCGGGCGAGCGGCCGAGCGTCGCGAAGGTGGCGCGCGAGCTCTCCCTGAGCACGCGCACATTGCAAAGGCGACTCGGCGAGCTCGGGGTCAGTTATCAGCACGTGCTCGACGAGGTTCGACATCACACCGCGCTGCGCCTCCTGCGCAAGGACGACGTCGACGTCAACGAGATCGCCTTCCTGCTCGGCTTCGACGAGGTCAACTCCTTCACGCGGGCGTTCCGCGCCTGGGAGGGGACCACCCCGCATCGTTGGCGTGATTCGATGTAACTGTGGCGCGATCGGATTTGAGGACGGGCGCTCGGAGCACGATGCTACGGGCATGACGAAGAACAACGCGCAGGTCTGGTTCATCACCGGTAGCTCGCGTGGCCTCGGCCGCGCCCTCGCCCTCGGCGTGCTCGCCGCCGGCCACCGCGTCGTCGCCACGGCGCGCAAGCCCGCCGATCTGGACGACCTCGTGAAACAATACGGCGACCGCGTGAAGGCAGTGGCGCTCGACGTCACGCAGCCCGATCAAGCCGTGCTCGCCGTGAGTCGAGCGATCGACGCCTTCGGTCGCATCGACGTGCTCGTCAACAATGCGGGCTACGCCAACATCGATTCGGCCGAAGACATCCCGCTCGACGATTTCCGCGCGCAGATCGACACGAACTTCTATGGCGTCGTGCATGTCACGCGCGCGGTGCTACCCGTGATGCGCAAGCAACGCAGCGGGCGCATCCTGCAAATCAGCTCCATCGGCGGCCGTCGCGGCGGCACGCCGGGCCTCGGCGCCTACCAGGCGGCGAAGTTCGCCGTCGCAGGCTTCAGCGAGGTCGTGCGCAACGAGGTCGCGCACCTCGGCATTCAAGTCACCATCGTCGAGCCGGGCGGCTTCGGCACCGACTGGGCGGGCAGCTCGATGAAGATTCACACGACGCAACCCGACTACGAAGCCAGCGTAGGCGCGACCAACAAGCGGCTCCGAGGCAACCCCAGCGCGGCGCGCGGCGTGCCCGAGAAAGCAGCGAAGGTGCTGCTCGAGCTCGCGTCCATGGAGAAGCAGCCGCGACGCCTGCTGCTCGGGAGCGACGCATACGTGCTCGCCAAGCTGACGCTGCAAGAGCTCGGCGAAAGCGACGACGCCCACCGAGCCCTCAGCGCAAGCACCGACGCCGACGGCCTCCCCGACTTCGCCGACACCGACGTGGGACGCGAGATGCTGAAGCTCTCCCGCCCTCCCCAAACCTGAGCACGGGTCTCAGCCGGGAGCGCCGCGCCGGGGCGCTGCCCCGGGCCCCGCGGGGGCTATTCGCCCCTCGACCCGAACCAGGGCCAGCCCTGGACCTCTGGGCATCGACTGCGCGAAGCGCAGTCGATGCGGGGAAAATTTTTAAAGCTGTCCGCCCCCTCTTTGCAGGGCCAGCCCTGGACCTTTGGGGGACGAACTGCGCGATGCGCAGTTCGTCCCACAGGCCGTTGGTACCACGTCGCCCGTTGAACCGTCAGCGCGGCTGTCTTGGCTGGCAGGATCGCCTGCTGGTCTTGACCCGGCTGTTCGATGAACTGCGCGGAGCGCAGTTCATCGACCCTCAGTCCAGCGCGGGCGCTGGTCCGGGTGCAGGGGCGGATAGCCCCTGCTGGGGCCTGGGGCAAAGCCCCAGCGAAGCGCCTCCTCGTGCGTTTGGCAGGATTGGGCAAGAAACGGAGCGGTCCGTTCTACATGTCGACCAGGCGCGATCCCTAGGCTTCCCAGCCGAAGGGAGAACACCATGCGTATCTTCATCACCGGTGCGACGGGATTCGTCGGATCCGCCGTCGTGCGAGAGCTCCTCACCCATGGCCACAACGTCCTCGGGCTCGCGCGGTCCGAGGCTTCCGCTGCGGCGCTCGAGCGCGCGGGCGCGGGCGTGCTCCGCGGGTCGCTCGCCGACCTCGACAGCTTGAAGCGTGGCGTGTCCGAAGCCGACGGCGTCATTCACTGCGCCTTCGACCACGACTTCTCGAACTTCGCGGCCAGCGCGAGGGCCGAGCAGGCCGCCCTCGAAGCGCTCGGCGCGGCGATCGTCGGCTCCGATCGTCCCATCGTCATCACGGGCGGCACCATTGGCCTCGCGCCCGGGCGCCTTCTCACCGAGGACGACGTCGGAAGCTCGTCGCTCCCGCGCAAGGCCCAGGAGATCGCCTTGGCGCTCGCGGCGCGGGGTGTGCGTGCCTCGGTGATCCGTCTTTCGCCGTCGGTGCACGGGGACGGCGACCGCGGCATGGTCCCGAGCCTCATCCAGAGCGCGCGAGAGAAGGGCTTCGTCACGTATGTCGGCGCCGGCGAGAACCGATGGTCCGCCGTGCATCGCCTCGACGCTGCGCGCCTCTACCGGCTCGCGCTCGAGAAGGGGATCGCGGGTGCGAGGTACCATGCCGTCGACGACGAAGGCGTGCCCATCCGCGCCGTCGCGGAGGTGATCGGACGGCGTCTCGGCGTGCCTGCCGTCTCGAAGTCGCCCGAGGAGGCCGCGTCGATCCTCGGCTTCATCGGCCACGTCCTCGCCATGGATGGTCCCGCCTCGAACGCGCTCACCCGCGAGCGGCTCGGATGGGCGCCGACCGAGCGTGGCCTGCTCGAGGACCTCGAAAAGGGCACGTACTTCGACGCCTGACGTGGGTCAGCGCCGCGCGCGCAGGCTCCTCGCGTCGACGCCGGGGGGCGCGCCGTACGCGCGCTTGTACTCGCGGCTGAACTGCGACGGGCTCTCGTAGCCGACGGCGTGGGCGATGGCCGCCACATCCTCGCGGCCGCCGAGGAGCCTCGCGCGCGCCTCCTGCAGGCGGATCCGCTTCTGGTACTGGAGCGGGCTCATGAGCGTCACCGCGCGGAAGTGGCGGTGGAACGAGGTGACGCTCATCGCCGCCATGCGCGCGAGATCCTCGATGCGCAGCAACGCGGCGTAGTTGTCGCGCATCCATCGTATGGCCCGGCCGAGCTGCGAGAGCCGGCTGTCGGCGAGGCCGATCTGCCGGAGCCGCGGCCCCTGCTCGCTGCAAAGGAGCCGCCAGAGGATCTCGCGTTCGACGAGCGGGCCGAGCACCGGAAGATCACGCGGGCGGTCGAGCAGGCGCACGAGGCGTACCACCGCGTCGAGCAGGTCTTCCGCCGCCTCGCTGACGCCCACGCCGATCGCCTCCACGGGCGCGCGCTCGATCGTCGCCGATTCGAGGAGGAGCGTCGCCACCTGCGCCGGGCGAGCCGCCATCGCGAGGGCGACGTACGGCCTCTCGGGGGTCGCCGACGGGATCCGGAAGGTCATCGGCAGGTCGACGGAGACGACGAGGGACGCGCCCTTTCCGCACGTGAACACCTGGTCGCCGAGCACGAGCTCCTTTTCGCCCTGGACCACCAGCGCGAACCCAGGCTCGTAGACGTGGGGGCGCGGCTCGAGCGTCTGCCGCACCGCCACGAACGTCAGCCCGAGCGTCTCGTTGCTCCACGACGCGACGGGCGCGGGCCCCACGTGGCGGAGGATCGTCGATGTCAGCTCGTGCCAAGGATCCACGCCCTCCAGTCTGCCTCATTTGCCCGACGGGGGTAGGATCGTGCATCTGCGTGGGCCTGCCGGCGGGGGCCGACCGCCGGGACCTGGCTTTGGGGCCTCCCCAAAGACAACCCCGACCGCCGGGACCTGGCTTTGGGGCCTCCCCAAAGAGCACTCCGAGCGGCCGGACCTGGCTTTGGGGCCTCCCCAAAGAGCACTCCGAGCGGCCGGACCTGGCTTTGGGGCCTCCCCAAAGAGCACTCCGAGCGGCCGGACCTGGCTTTGGGGCCTCCCCATGACGCATCCCGACTGCGGGGACCTCGCCATGGGGCCTCCCCAAAGAGCACTCCGACCGCCGGGACCTGGCTTTGGGGCTTCCCCATGACGCATCCCGACCGCCGGGACCTGGCTTTGGGACTTCCCCATGACGCATCCCGACCGCCGGGACCTCCCTTTGGGACGTCCCCATGACGCATCGCGGCAACCGGGACCTCCCTTTGGGTCGTTCCCATGACCGATCCTGTGAGATTCATTGCGGAAGAGAGGGCAGGACGTGCCACTTTCCGTCGGCGGGGTCGACGCGGTGCAATCGACTGTTCTGCACGATGTACAGCCGGTCGCCGAGCGCCGTCATCGCCTCGGTCCCCGCCCACGCCGGATCCCCGAGCACCTTCCACGTTCCGTCCGCGGGATCGACGCGGTGCAATCGACTGTTCTGCACGATGTACAACCGCCCGCCGAGCGCCGTCATTGCCTCGGTCCCCGCCCACGCCGGGTCCCCGAGCACCTGCCACGTTCCATCGGTGGGATCGACGCGGTGCAATCGACTGTTTTGTACGATGTACAGCCGCCCGCCGAGCGCCGTCATTGCCTCGGTCCCCGCCCACGCAGGATCTCCGAGCACCTGCCATTTTCCATTGGTAGGATTGACGCGGTGCAATCGACTGTTTTGCACGATGTACAGCCGGTGCCCGAGCGCCGTCATCGCCTCGGTCCCCGCCCACGCCGGAGCCCCGAGCACCTGCCATTTTCCGTCGGCGGGATCGACGCGGTGCAATCGCTTGTTTTGCACGATGTACAATCTGTGCCCGAGCGCCGTGATCGCCTCGGTCCCCGCCCACGCCGGATCCCCGAGCACGCGCCAGCCTCCATCCATGGAACGGACGCGGTGCAGCCGGCTATTCTGAACGATGTAGATCCTGCCCTGCAGCGCCGCCATTCCCTCGGTTCCTCCCCAGGCGGCCGGATTGGCGAAGGCGTCCGCCGTCGTGGTCAGGACGCACGGCGCGACGAGCGCACAGACGAAGATCGTGGATGCGGCGCTGCGGAGGGTGAAAACGAGCGAACGCGCGAAGTGCGCGAATCGGGAGGAGGAATTTCCGTTCATGAAATGCTCCGGCGTGGGCGGCAACGTGCCATGTCCCGCGGCGAAGCAAGGTGAGTTCCATCGATCACGCGCCGATGTGGGGCCGCGGCGCTTCCGGCATGTTCGCCTCTCTCAATGAGGCTCTTCCGGCGGCGGCACGTAACATCCGATCTTCCTCGGCTCCCGCCCGATCCAAGGACCGAAGCATTTCAAGCAATCCCCGTCGATCACGCACGCATCGACGCCGACGGCGACGGCCGAGGGGGAAACGAGCCCCTCGATCGGCTCCCACGCTTCGTACATCCAAGGCGTCACGTCGCCGAAGGTCGACCGAAATCCACCTTTGCAGCGAACGGCGCCGTCACCGAAGATCGCGCACGCTTGCGCCATCTGCATGTCGGCGTCGACGATGTCCGCGCCGAACGACGAGACCGCCTCCTCCTGCCCATAACACGGGAGCTTCTCGTCCGAAAGCGAGACCTCCTCGTTCTGACAGGCGCACGCCAGCGTGCCTCCGACTTGCAGCACGCAGCTTCCATGCAAGAGCCGCGCGGGTGCCGCGGTCAGGCGAAAATCGCGGTAGGCGAGCTGCTCGTCGAGCGAGATCCCGACCGAAGAATCCTCCGGCCAGAGGTTGCCCCAGCACCGCACCTCGCCCGCCGTCGTCGTCCCGCACGTATGCAGGCGGCTCAACGCGAGCCCGCCCATCGGCGGGAGGATCTCGAGCTCGAACGGCGTCAAATCGAGGACGGACCCGTCCTTCAATGGATTCGTCGGGAAATAGGCCGTCCGCTCGCCCCAGCACGTGACCCGTCCGCCCTCCAGGCGCGCGCAGCTATGCCATTCCCCCACGTCGACCTCGACGACATGTTCGAGGCCGCCGATCTTCGTCGGGACCCGCGTCGAAGTCCGACTGCCAATGCCGAGCTGACCGTTACGGTTGTCCCCCCAGCACGACACCGTGCCATCGCGGTGCAGCGCGCAGCCGTGCCGGAAACGGAAGGCGACGGAGACGACGTCGTCGAGCCCCTCGATGCGCCTCGGAGTCCGATCCTGCACCCCATAAAACGGTGCGTTCTTCTCGGGCACGATCGAGGGTTGAGGCACATTCGAAAAGCCCCAGACGGTGCCGTCGGCGAGCACGACGAACGAAGCGACCTCGGCCGCGGCGATCTGCGTCATCGGGGCCGGGAAGAAAAATTCCTCCGTGGCGGGTGTCGGGGGAGGAGGATCGCCGGAGAGGGGGACGGAGTCGACCGGACCCGCGCAGGCGACGAACAGAGGAGCGGCGAGGCAAGCAAACGAGCCGAAGCGCTTCATGCCCCGAGTGTAGCGCCGATGGGAAGCGCGGCGCGGGGAAGCATGATTGGGCCGCGGGAGGAAGGAGCCGGGACGCTCGCTCTTCCATCGCCCCCCGACGGCCCGCGCGGCCCCGCGAGCTTTCGGCCCATGGCCGTGCGCAATCGCATTGACCTCCGCGCCAACTGAGGAGTATGCGGCTCGGGGGGCGGAAAAGGTGGAACGAGCATGCTTCTCAGGGATAAAGTAATCATTGTCACGGGCGCGACGTCGGGCATCGGCGAGGCGACGGCGCTCACGGCCGCGCACCAGGGCGCGAAGGTGGTCCTCGCCGGCCGCCGCGAGGAAAAGGGCGAAGCGCTCGCGGAGCGCATCCGGAGCGAGGGCGGAAAGGCGCTCTTCGTGCGCACGGACGTCTCCGTGCCCGCGGACATCGAGGCGCTCGTGGCGCGCACGCTGCAGGCCTTCGAGCGTCTGGACGGCGCGTTCAACAACGCCGGGATTCCCGGGCCGATCGGGCGGCTCGCGGACCTGCCGGTGGAGGAATACCGCAAGCTCATGGCCGTCAACCTGGATTCCGTGCTGCTCTGCATGCAGCACCAGATCCGGGCGATGCGCAAGACCGGCGGCGGTGCCATCGTCAACTGCGCCTCCATCCTGGGCCTCGTCGGGGCCGGGACGTTCGGCGCGTATTCGACGGCCAAGCACGGGCTCGTCGGCATGACCAAGGCAGCGGCGGTGGATTACGCCGCCGAGGGGATCCGCGTGAACGCGGTGCTGCCCGGGCCGGTGGAGACGGAGATCTGGAACCACGTGGACCAGGGCCAGTCGGTCTTCGCGGCATTCACGTCGGGCGTGCCGATGCAACGTTACGCGCGGTCGGAGGAGATCGCGAAGCCCGTGGTGTTCCTCCTGTCGGATTGGTCGTCGTATGTGACGGGGACCAGCCTGGCCATCGACGGCGGGTACATGATCACCTGAAAAAGCCTGCGCGCTCGCCTCGTCGGCCGGAAAACCCTCGCTTCAGGGCGAGGTTTTTCCGAGCCCCGCGAGCGCCTTCACCGCCGGCGCCGCCGCATCACTTTTCGTATCGGCGAGCGCGAGGAGCGCGCCGCGCTCTTTCATGAGCACGAGCATCGTGATGATCCCACGACGGTTCGTCGCATCGGTTTGCGCCGCGTGAAAGAGTCGGTATCGCAGCACGGTGCGCGACACGGCGTGCGGTCTCCCCCAGTGCCCGACGTCCCCGAGCCCCGCTGCGACGGCGTCACCCACCCACGTCTGACGCACGCCGCGCACCACCACGTCCGCGGCGTCGCCGGCGCGCGTCCCGAAGCGAATGAGCCTCGCGAAGGTTGGATCCTCGTCCGTGATGGGGCTCGGGACACTCGTGAGCCCCATCTTGATTTGCTCTTTTTCCGGCTCGTCGAAGCCGTCGATGGCCGAGAGCAGCCGCGCCATCGAGCCGGAGCCCCCGAGCAGGAGCGCGACCGCCGCGTCGACGCGACGCGCCTTGTCGCCGAGGTTCGCTTCGAGCTTCGCCTGCGCCGATGGGTCGAGCGCGATCAAGGCGAGCCCGTGGGCCATGGAGCGACGCACGTCGCCGAGCGTCGCGCTGTCGAAGAGATCGACCATATCCATCACGTTCGCCGGTGCAGCGCGCTCCGAGAAGACCTCCCCATAACACGAAGCGACGAAGTCGGACTTGGGCCCGCCCTTCGCGATCTGTGCCTTGATCTTCGGGAAGAGGCTCGCCTTCGTCGCGTCGTCCGCGCACCAGGCGAGCGCCTCACAAGCCTCGAGGCGCGCCTCTTCGTGCCAGGTCGTGTCCTCGATGAGCTTCATGAGGGGTTGCACCGCGCGTGGATCCGCAAAATGAGCGAGCCCCTCGGACGCGCCATATGCGAGCGCGCGCAGCGCCATGCCGAGCATCGCGATCGGGGCCGTGGTCAGCGCGTCCTCGGTGATGTCGAGCGCGGGATCCTTCTTGCGTTCGAGCTGGGCCAAAAGCTTCGGGAACGACGGCTCGTCGTGGGCCATCCCGATGTAGCCAAGACCGGATTGTGCGAGCTGGATGGTGTAGGGGAAAGGCGGCGACGCGCCCTTCGCCGGGAGCGGCGTCTTCGGGAAGGCCCATCCGCGGAGGAGGCCGAGCCCCTTCGGGGATCGAAGCGCCGCGAGGAGCGCCATTGCACTGTCCTCCGGGTGGTCCGACATTTCACGGGTCCACGCGACGAGGGCGTCCTCGACAGCCGCCCGGATCTCGTCGACCTTGTCCGGGTGCATCGCCGCGAGGTCGATCAGGCGACGCGCCAGTCGGACGCGCTGATCGTCGCGGAGGAAGTGATGACCATTGGTATCCTGCTCCCACCAGCGCTCCTCTGCATAAAGGTCGCTCGGCTTGTGCTTCATTCGCTCCGCGAGCAGACGCAGGGCCCGGAGGTCACCGACCTCCGCGAGCCGAGCGCCGACCACGCCTTGCCAGTGCATCGACGGCTTGTTCGCCTCGACCCAGGCGAGGAGCGGGTCGGCGCTGCGCGGGTCCGCGACCTGGCGGAGCGCATCCATGAGGTACCTGGTCTGGAGAAACATCCCCTCCGGCGTCGTCGTATCGACGACATCGAGCGCGCGGACGAGGCCCGGTCCGCCGAATCGGTCGGCGATCTCGGCGACATGGTCCGTCCAAGCGGGACTCTTGTCGCGCTGCAATGCTTCGAGCAACGGTTCGATTGCGTCGGCGCGCGGGGCCACCGTCGCGGGGGCCGCCGTCTCCGCAGGCGCGGGCGCGGGCGCGACGACGATCGGAGGCGTGGGGGTCGTCTTCGGCGGCGGCGGCGGCGATGCAGAGCAGCCGAGGAGGAAGGAGAGAAAGAAAATGCCGCGGCCTCGAAGCATGATGCCGCCGACATAACCGTTTTTTGCGCAGGAAGCAATCCGGAAGGCCCGTCGGTCCGCGGTCACCGCTCGCGGATCACGTCCGCAATCAGGAGCATGAGGACGAGCGAACCCGCCCCGAGGTAGATCAGGCTCGCGGCGCTCGGGAGGAAGATTCCGACGAGCGCCCCCGCCATTGCGATCGCCGCGGGCAGCGCGATCCGTCGCCGCTCCGTCAAGGCGAGCGTCCCGAGGACCGCCGCGAGCAGGACGAGATCGTTCACGAGGACGTGGTCGAGCGGCGTCCCGAGTCGCATGGCGATGAGCCGGTGCACGAGCATCACGCCCTCCACCCCGACGACGATCGCGGCCGCCCGCCGCCCGATCCGGTTCTGGGAGAGCCCCCGCCACCGCCATGCGATGATCACGAGGACCATCAGCAAGATCGCGCCATTCACCACCACGACGAGCTTCAAGGTCACCTCGGCGTGGAGGAGCCGGCGAGAGGCGAGGCCGCCGATCACGATCACGGCGCCGAGGAGCGCCACGCGCAAGGTCACGAGCTCGCGCCGGATCACGAGGCGGTCGAGCACTGGATCCCGGGGCAAATGCGCCTCGATCGCCGCGAGCAGCGCGTGCATCGAGGCAAACCGCGCCGCGGGATCCTTCGCCAGTCCCGTGACGAGGATCGGCCCGAGCCACGCAGGCGCCTTCCCGCGCTGCGCCGGGATCTCCGGCGCGCCCTCGACGACGCGGCGCGAGAGCGCGACGAAATCACCGTCGAGCGAATAAGGGGGCACGCCATACGCCGCGTGGTAGAGCGCCGCGCAATAGCTCCATTGGTCACTCGCCGCGGTCGCGCGCTCCCCGCGGAGCTGCTCCGGCGCCATGAACGCCGGCGTCCCGACGATGGCACCCGAGGGCAGGAGCGACACGTCGAGCGGCCCGGCCTTCCCGCTCGTGGGCTCGGCCTCGCGCTCCGCCTCGCCGTTCGCCCGCGCGCCCCGCCCGACGAGCGCGGCGATCCCGAAATCGACGATCCGCGGGCGCCCGTCCTTGCCGAGGAGCACGTTCTCGGGCTTGAAATCGCGGTGCACGAGGCCCGCGTCGTGCACCGCGGCGAGGCCGCGCGCGGCCCCGAGGAAGAGGCCCAATACCTCGTGAAAAGGGCGCGGGCGCTCGGCGAGGTGGGCGCGCAGCGTGGGGCCCTCGACGAACTCCATGGCCAGGTACACGCGGCCCTCGTGCTCGCCGGCCTCGTGAATGGCGACCACGTTCGGGTGCGCGAGGCGGCCGAGGGCCTGGCCTTCGCGCAGGAGCCAGCCCACGCCGGCCACGCTCGGGCGCAAGAGCTTGATGGCCACGCGACGATCGAGCGTTTCATCGTAGCCCATGCAAACGACGCCCATCGTCCCCTCGCCGAGCTTGCGCACCACGACGTATCGGCCGATTCGCGCCGATATGGGGGGGGCATCGGGGAAAACCGCGGGGGGCCGCGCGACGTGCTCCGCCCGCGCCCGCTCGTCGCGGAGCGCCTCGGAGAGCAGCAAGGGGCGCGGCGCGAGGAAATCAGGATCGGCTTTCCGATCATGATCGAGCAGCCGCTCCACGGCCGCGCGGAGCGCCACGTCGCCCGCGCATTCGGCGTCGAGCAGGCGCCGCGCCTCCTCGGGCCCCCGATCGACGGCGGCGTCGAAGAGCTCCTCGACGCGCAGCGGATCGGGCCGCGCCGTCGTCACGGCTGCGCTCCGCGGGAGAGCACGTCGTGCAGATAGGCCCGGGCGAAGCGCCATTCCCGCTCGACCGTGCGGGTCGTGACGCCGAGCGCCTCCGCGATCTCCTGGTCCTGCAATCCGCCGAAAAACCGCATCACCACGACCCGCGCTTTGCGGGGATGCTCGGCCTCGAGGCGAGAGAGCGCCGCGTTGATCGAGAGCACGTCCTCGATGCCGAGCAAATCCGCGTCGACGGCGATTTCCACGTCGAGGGGCTCGGCCCGCTGTCCGCCGCCGCGCTTCGCCGCGACCTTCCTGCGCACGTGGTCCACGGTGATCTCGCGCATCGCCTGCGCCGCCGCGGCGAAGAAATGCCCCCGCCCGCTCCAGCCGGGCCCCGGCGACCCGACGAGCTTCAGATAAGCCTCGTGCACGAGCGCCGTCGGCTGAAGTGTATCGCCCGGCCGGAGGCGCGCCATTTGCGCCGCCGCGATGCGGCGCAGCTCCTGATAAACGAGGGGCAAGAGCTCCTGGGTCGCCTGCTCTCGCCCCGCAGCAATCTCGGCGATGATCCGCGTGACCTCGTGGTGCATGGCAAGAGGCCATCATCACGGGATTTTTACGCGCGTGTAAAGAGCCGAGCAGCGCAGCGCCCCTCGGCATTCGGCCCCACGAAAGCGCGCCCCTCACGGCGCCATGTGGGCGATGGCAGCGCGGATCGCTTCGAGGACCTGCGTGTCGTTTTCCTTTGCGAGCGCGATTTCGAGCCATGGAAGCCACAGGCTCGCGTCCCGGAACAAGGCCGCGCGGTACGTCGCCCGCCGCACTTCGCGGTCGAGCGACGTCGTCCCGAGGGTATGCAGGAGCGCGTCGACGTCGGGCGCGGCGATGAATCGTAATGCGTAGGCCGCCGTCGGCGCGAGCGTCGGGGACACGAGCGCGCCGCGGAGGACCTCGAAGGCCCGCGCATCGCCGCTGTTTCCGAGCGCCGCGAGCAGCATGTCCCGCTCGACGTCGTCCGTCGCGCTCGCATAACGAGCGAGCAGGCCGGCGACCGGATCGAGCCCTTCGCCGACGTCGCCATTCGCGGCGAGCGTGCGCCCCTCGGCGCCGAGCGCCATCGTGCTCAGGTTGCGCAGCGCCGGATCGTCGCTCTCGGCGCCCTTCGAGAGCGCCGCGACCGTGTCGGCGTCGGCGACGGGCATCATCGCGAGGCTCACGGCGGACTGCCTTCGCGCCTCGATCGTCGCCTCCGGGCTCGTCAGCGTCTCCGCGAGCGCGTGCGCCGCCTCCTCGGTGCCCGCCGCGCCGAGCCCACCGGCGAGGAAGTTCGCCTCGGCGTCCGTCACGTCGCCCGCGGCGAGCTGTTTGCCCGCTTCGAGCGCCTCCTCGGGCCGGATACGAAACAGGGCGCCGGCCGTGTGGAGGAGCGTCGCACGCCGCGGCCCGACCTTTTCCCGGGGCTGCCCGTCCGTCGCCGCGAAGGCGGCGCGGAGCTCGGCGAGGTCGTGTCCCGCGGCGCGCCGCTCGTCCATGTCCCGCTTGCTCGCGCGGCGGTCCTGCCTCGGCGCGGCCATCTGCGGGGCTTCGTAGGCGCCGGCGAGCGCACGCGCCGCGGCGAGCTCGACGATCGAAACCTGCGCGCGGTCGACGAGGCGCAGCGCGACCTCGAGCTCCCCCGCGACGTCCCCGAGCGCGGTGGTTCGCGACGTGCGCGACACCTCGTGGGCCGTCGCCGATTCAATGCCGCCCGCTCCATCCACGACGAGATGCAAATCCCCCTCGGCGGAGAGCGGCGTGAGGCCCTCGTGCATGCGCACGTACCCGCGCTTGCGCCGCGCGATCGTGCGCTCGCCTTTTCGCTCGTAATCGGCGCGGTACACGCCGGAGCCGTCCTTTTCGTCCGCGGACCAGGCCGCGCCTTTACCGTGCGTGGATTGCGTCGCCGTCACGAGGCTCGTCAGGAGCAGGCGGCTCGCCCTGTCGGTCCGCGCGTCGAACCGCACGCCTTCGAGGCGGCCTTGCGCATCACGGACGAGCAGGACCGGGCGGCGAAGATCGGCCATCGACGGCGATTCTCCGCCGGACACGTCGAGCGACACATCGACGAGGCGCGCTTCGGTGAGGTCCGTGCCCGGGATCGGCAGAAAGGAAATGCGGCCTTCGAGGCGCGTCTCGACGAACGTATCCCCGCCGATCGTGACATGCTGCGAGAGCGTCACGGCATACACGCGTCGCTCGGCGGCCTCGGCGCGTGCATTCGGCGCGCTCGAAGCCTCGGCCGGCGAAGGCGCGGCCGTGGCGGCGGTGGCCGATACGGTGGGATCCGCGCGCTGGAGGAGCGCGCCTCCTCCGAGCAGGGTGGCGGCGAGCAGGGGAAGGGCGGCGAGCGGGGACCAGCGGCGTTTCATGGTGGGGCTCCTCCAGCGGGCGTGTCCGGTTTGTCAGGGCGGGAGGATCACCAGGAGAAGCTGCCCCACTTCGCGAACAGCGTATCCGAGGTCGTGAACCCGTCGAAATCGACGAGCGTCTTGCTGGCGCTGTCCAGGCAATAGTCGAGGTTGACCTTGAGCTTTCCGTCGAGCGTGTGGAGGTCGTAGGAGAGGTTCATCATCACGCTCATGCTGTTGTTCTTGGGCACCGAGACGCCGATCGAGGCCGGGAGGTGGAGGTCGAGGGCCGTGAGCGAGCCGCTCACGCCGACGCTGGCGCACGAGGCGCCCGCGTGCGCGTCCACGTCGGCGTAAGCTGCTGCATAGGGCTCCGCGATGAGCGAGATGACGCCGTCGAGAAATTGAGGGTAGATGGTCACGCCGAGCTCGCCGCCCACCTCGGCGTCGAGGTCGATGCCGACGCCGAGCAGGCTGATGCCGTCGTCGGCCTTGAAGAAGGAACGAGACCAGCCGAAATCGAGCTCGGTCGAGATGGCGTCCGAATACAGGACGATGCCGGCGGTCGCGACCTGGACCTTGCCCGAGGCGAAGGCGTTGTTGTTGTAGGCCATGGCGTAGGAATCGACGATCGGCTGGGAGACGCCGAACGCCTTCGCCGTGCCGTAGATGTCGGCGCCCATCCGGAGGTAATCGGCGCCGTAACTCGTGTTGGTCGGGAAGTCCTTTTTCGTCATGACGCCCGTCCAGAACGAGTACGAGGCGCCGAAGCTGCTGTCGCTCCAGCTCGCCGAGCTCGCGCAGCGAAGGTCGACACAGCTCGTCCCCGCGGAGGCGGGCGAGGAGGCGGCGAGGAGGGCGGCAAACGGGGCGAGGAGGGCGAGGGTCTTCAGGATCGTGGGCTGCATGGGTCGTCTCCGGGGTCCGTGAAGGCCCTCCGGATCGCCCACCCTGAGCGCGCCGGAGAGCCGTTGCCCCTACGTCCGCAAGACGAAGCCCCGACCCGACATGCCCCCCGCGTTTTTTTTCGAAGCCCGGCCGACTCAGGTCGCCCGGAGGTCCGCCGTCCATTCCCCGACGGTGCGGCATTCGGCGTCGTGGCTTTCGTCGCGGAACGTCTCGGCGAGCCCTTCGGCGTACCACCTTCGCATCGACGGGCGCTCGAGCATCCGCGCCGCGTAGGCCGCCGCCGCCTCCGAGAGGGGCAGGCCGTACGTCTGCACGCGGAAGACGACGGGCGCGAAGAAGGCGTCCACGGCCGTGAACGCGTCGCCGGCGAGATACGGCCCGCCGAACCGCGAAAGCCCCTCGGTCCACAATGCGGAGATGCGCCCGACGTCGCGCGCGAGCGCGGGCGGCGTCTCGCGCAAGCGCACGCGAATGCCAATGTTCATGCTGCACTGCGCGCGCAGCGCGGTGAAGCCCGAATGCATCTCCGCGGCCGCCGAGCGCGCGAAGGCGCGGGCGTCGGGATCACGCGGCCAGACGCCGGGGTGCCTCTCGGCCAGGTATTCGACGATGCCGAGAGAATCCCATACCACGCGCCCCTCGTCGACGAGCGTCGGCACTTTCCCGGCCGGCGTGAGCGCGCGGAAGGGCGCCCACGCGGCCTCGTCGCCAAACGGGAGCATCCGCTCCTCGAAAGGAATGCCGGCCTCCTGCATGAGGATCCACGGCCGGAGCGACCACGACGAGTAGTTCTTGTTGGCGATGTAGAGGGTGTACACGCGCCGAACTCTACCGCCCCGGCCATCGTTCGCGACAGGAAAGTGGCCCGAGGGCTCGCTTACGTGAAAGATCGCGCGACCATGGCAGGGGCGCAAGGATGAGCGACGCGACGCGGGGCATTCGAGGCGGGCAGGGGGTGGCTGGGCGGCCACCGCATGCAGCGACGGTGGCGCAGCCCAAGGCGCGGCACCCAGCGACCGCGGTGCAGCCCAAACCCGCCTTCGGACGGACGGTGGAGCGGCCGCCGCACCCGGCGACGGTGCAGGCAAAGGCCGCGCATCCCCCGGCAACGGGGCGTCCGGCCCACCCGGCCCTCGCTTCCCGGTCTCGAGGGGCGGTGGCGCAGCGGGCGGAGATGAAGACCAACGTCGAGAAATGGACGTTCAAGCACTTCCTACCGCACGTCAAATCAAACCCCAAGGCGCCCGACGAGACCTGGGAAGACTACCGCGATCGACTCCTCGACGGCTTCTCCAATTACAATGAACAGAGGCACAAGAAGTTCTTGGACCAGGCCATCAGCAAGCTGAAGGAGGCGGAGTCGAGCGAGACCAAGAGCACGAAGCCCGTCAACAAGCCAAAGCTCTGGTCCAATGCCTACGTGTGGAACGGCAGCCGGTGGAACGCGGCCACCTTCACCAAAGATCAGAAGAAGTCGGCGCATCGCTTCACCACCAACGACCACGCGGAGCAGGAGCTCTACAGTCGGATGTACGTACCGGGCACGGACACGTGGATCGGATTCCACCAGAACGAATTTCCGTGCATGGGCGAGGATTCGTGCTGCGCGTACTTCCAGGGCGTGAGCAACACCATCGCGGGCGTGGTGTTCAACGTCGTGAACGCGGGTCATTACGCGAAGGACCACGGGCTCGAGGCCGGGGCTTCCGGCGTCGTTTACATCGTCAACGGCCAGATCTCGTACGTGCGCCCTGATGGCGCGCCCCCGGCCCCGGGTGCCTGATCAGGTCGGGGCCGGGGCGTCGTGCCTCCGCGGGATCGCCCTTCAGAATCGATAGACCATGATGTTCTTCGTCCCGGACCCGAGGAACACGAGCGCGTCGAGCTTCGGCATCCAGAGAATGCGGCGGCGCACGAGGGTGCTGCCGTCGAGCGTGGGGAGCGTGCCGTCGTGCACCAGCGGGCGGAGCGTCCACGGCTCCGTCGTGGGATTGAGCTCGAACCAGCCGAGCTTGCCTTCCTTGGTCCTGGCCGCCACCCAGTAACGGTCGAGCGGCGGGATGTACACCATGCCGGCGCTGTCGCCCACCGGGAAGTCGACCGCCGAGAGGCCGTCCGCATACTGCACGGTGCCGCTCTTCACGACCTTGCGTTCCTTCACATCGAATAGCTGGTACAGGCCCTTGGCCGCGTACTGGCCGGTCGCGGGATCTTCCGGCACCTTGAAGATGGCGACCTGGTCGCCGAAGCGCGCATCGGCGGCGCCGTTCCAGTCCCAGCCATTCCAGGAGGTGCCCTCGCCGGTCCAATTCGACGTGTTCATGTCGAAGGTATTGCTCCACGGCCCGTTCGAGCCGCACGACGCGACGAGGAGCTGGTCCTTGTACTCGTCGTAGACGGCGAGGCTCTCCTCGCCCAGCTTGTTCTGCCACTCGAGGGCGGGAAGCCGCTTGTAGACCCACTTGCCCTCGTCGCGCGAATAACGCCAGAGGCGCCGCACCGCCATCACGAGCTCGTTCGTCTTCGGCACGTACACCACGCCCGAATACGTGTGGCGCGCCGTCGGCTGTCGATCCCAGAAGACCTCGTCGTAGAACCAGTCGTTCTCCTCCTGCAAGGTGCCCGCGGCGACGGCCGCGTCGTACGCCGCGGACGACTCCGGGCAGCTCGAGAATGTGCTCGCCGACTTGTAGGCGTCGCTCCACAGCGTGGTGTCCGAGGGGAGGTGCTCGATGGAATAGGCCATCCGGAACGCGTCGAACCGGTAGATGCCATTGTTGCTCGAATCGGCGTGCCCGCCGGAGGCGACCCACCACGCGCGGCTGCCCTCCGGGTCGAACGCGGGGGCGTTCCACGCGATCGTGACGGCGTTCCAGTCCCCCGAGCCGTAGTCATTCCAGCCCGGGACCTTTTCTTTCACCTCGGCGTCGAGGGCATCGAGCCTCGTACCGTTCACCTCGATCCACTGCCCGCTCGGCACGAGCGCCCACGAGTCGGCATTGACGAGGCCATTCTCGTCGTGACCCGGGGTCCACACGCCGCCTTCGAGCGAGCCGACCTCACTCCCGGTCCCCCACTCCGCGTCAGGGCCGGGCGGCGTCGGCGGCTTCACCCCGCCCTCGCCGCCGGTACCACCGCTGCCGCCCGATCCACCGGATCCGGAGGAGGACGAGGACGCGTCACCCGGCTCGTTCGGCGTTTCGGACGAGTCGCCGCAAGCCGCGAACAAAGCCGTGAGCCCGACGAACGGGAGCAAAAACCGCGCGGAAAGCAAGGTTGATTTCAGCATATCCAAAACTCTTTCTCCCGACGGCAATCATCCATCGTCGGGACGCGGAGCCGATACCCCCATTGATATCGGCGATGTCGATTCGAAGCCCGGACGCTAGCATGTCGCATCCGTCTCTGGGAAGCGAAGCAACGCTTCGTCGTGTGACGATTTCGTGAGTCGACATCGGTCGACATCGGTCGACATCGTCGATCCCGTTGCGCTTCGCAATCGAATGTGGTTGTGCTCGTACGCGGTCCGGACGACACCGACTCCTTTTGCAAGCACACGGCCGGCTGCGGCCCAAGGCCCGATGTGCCTGGAGATGGCTCGATGAGAAACCTTGCTTTTTCGCTGACGACGACCCTCCTTGCGCTCGCCTCCCTGGTGGCCTGCGGCGGCTCCGATCCCGGCGGCTCCGGCGGCTCCGGGGCGACGGGCGGCGAGGGGGGCGCCGGCGGTCACAATCCGCTCGGGGAGACGTTTACCCGCGTCGTCGTCGTCGATCAGAGCGGCGCTGCCGCCGATCGGCAGGACGTGCTCGTCACGTTCGCGCAGCCGTTCGCGGTCGGCGACGTGCCCTCCGGCGCCACCGTGGCGGCGCGCATCGAGGGCGTGGATGTCCCCCTCCAGGTCGACGCCAAGGCGAAGCACGCCGATGGCTCGCTCCGTCACGCCGTGCTGACGGCGCGCATTCCCACGCTGCCCGGCAATGGCAGCACGACGCTCGAGCTCTACCCCGCGGAAGCTTCCCAGGGCGGCGCCTCCGTCTCGGCGTCGGATCTCCTCGCGACGACGTTCGACGCGAAGGTCGCGGTGGATCTCGCGGGCAAGCAATACGAGGCCTCCGCGCGCTCGCTCCTCGAGGCAAAGGAGGGCTCTGCTTGGCTTTCGGGGCCCTTGGTCTCCGAGTGGTCCGTGGTGGCGCCGATCGCCTCCGCCGACGGCGCGCACCCGCACCTCACGGCGCGATTCGACGTTCGCGCGTATGCGGGCAATCCGAGCGTGCTCGTGAACGTGACCGTCGAGAATGACTGGGCGTACGAGCCGAGCCCGCAAAACTTCACCTACGATGTCACGGTCGCGACCGACAAGGAGGACGTCTATACGAAGAGCGGTCTCGTTCACATTCGACAGGCGCGCTGGCGCAAGGCGTTCTGGTGGGGTGAGGATCCGAAGGTCGACGTCAAGCACGACGTCGCTTATCTGCTCTCCACCGGCGCCGTCCCGCACCTCGATCCGGAGCTGGTGCCCGCCGAAACGGCGCTCGCGAACCTCGATACGGCGTACAGCGCGAAGGCGTACGAGCCCATGGGAATCGGCCTGGCAGAGGCCTACATGCCCGCCACCGGAGGCAGGATCGACATTGGCCCCCTGCCGGCCTGGGGCGCCCATTACCTCCTCTCCATGGACGCGCGCGCGAAGCGGGCCACGCTCGGCACCGCGGACGGCGGCGGGAGCTGGCCCATTCACTTCCGCGACAAAGCGACGGATCGCCCCGTGTCGCTCGACGATCACGCGTACATGACGTTGCTCGGCAACCCGGGTGACGCCGTCAACCCGAACACCGGCATGTCCGACGCATTCCCCGCCTGCGCGGGCGACTGCGCGAGCCCCTACAGCCCCGATTCATCACACCAGCCTGCGCTGGCCTACCTGCCTTATCTGCTCACCGGGGATCGTTTCTACCTGGAGGAGCTCCAGTTCTGGGCGAATTACAACATGCTTCAGCACAACCCGTATTACCGCGAGTTCGAGAAGGGGATCGTGAAGAGCGATCAGGCGCGCGGCCAGGCCTGGTCGCTGCGGACGCTGGGGGAAGCGGCATACATCACGCCGGACGCCGATCCGATGAAGAAGTATTTCACCGATCGGGTCGGGTTCAACGTCGACTGGTACGACACCACCTATGTCGACGATCCGAACGCGAACCCGCTCGGCTACATCAGCAATGGCTATTCGGTCAACGACGACGGCACGGTGGCGCCGTGGATGGATGACTTCTTCACGTGGAGCATCGGCCACCTGGTGGCGCTCGGCTTCGAGGACGCGGAGCCGCTGCTCGCCTACAAGGCGAAGTTCCCGGTCGGGCGCATGGTCGATCCCGGCTTCTGCTGGATCTTCGGGAGCGTCTATCACCTCCCCGTGAAGGACACGTCCACGGGCATGTTCTACCAGACGTTCGGTGAGGCCTACAAAGCGACGCTGGCTCTCGAGGGGCATTCGGCCCTGGAATCGGCGACCTGCGGCGGCCCGGAGATGGCGGCCGCGCTCATGCTCCAGGAAAACGAAATGGTCGGCTACTCGCCGAGCACGGAAGGGTATCCGTCGAACATGCAGCCGGCGATCGCGGCGGCGGCGGAGTCGAAGATCCCGGGCGCCAAGGAGGCCTGGGACAAGTTCATGGCGAGGAGCGTGAAGCCGGACTACAGCAACGAGCCGCAATACGCGGTGGTGCCCCGGCCCTGATGCCGGCGCGGAGGCATTCGCGGGTCATGCCGGGTCTTCCATCTCCTTCGTGACCCGCGCCTCTGGATACTTCGCGAACGCAATCGCCGCGAGCAGCAAAATCACCGTCGCGAGCGGCCCCGTGGCCTGAATCCCGAGCGGCTTGTCCGCCGAGCTCCCGAGCGCGTCCTTCACCCATTGAAAGACGCCCGTCGAGACGCCGAGCGAGATCTTCTGCAAGAACCCCTGCGCCCCGAAGAACATGGCCTCGCGGCGCTGCCCGGTGCGCCGCGTGGAGGCCTCGCAGACGTCCGCGAGAATGGCGTTCGGGATGGCCATGAAGATCGCGACCGGCACACCCGCGAGGCCAAAGATGGCCATGCCGATCCGGACGTCGCGGACCACCGGAACGAGGGCCATCAATCCGCCGAAGACGAGCGCCGATCCGATCATGGCGCCCTTTTTGGACAGACGCCGCGTGAGGCCGCCGAGCAGCGGGAACACCAGCGCGGCCACGCCGAACATGGGCCCGAGGAGCTTTCCGACCTCCGCGAGCGGGCGGCCCATGAGCACCTCGACATAAAACGGCACGCCCGTCGAGATCATGTTGAAGGCGAAGAAATACAGCGTGTAACCGAAGACGTAAGGCAAAAAGGCGCGGTCTGCGAAGGTGGCGCGCAGGGAATCCACGAGGCCGAGGTGGCTCGGCTCGGTTTCAGAGGCCTCCGCGCGGACCGAGAGGCGCCGTTCGTCGAGGAACAAGACGGGCAGGAGCATCAGGAGGAACGAGAGCATAGCGAGGGCTCCGGCCATGGTCTGGAGCTCGACGCGGTCGTCGCCGCCTTTGCCGAGGAAGAGGGCCGGGGCGACGACCATGACGAAGAGCGCGCCGAGGAGGGCCGCGGCCGCGAGCAAGGTCGAGAGCGAGGTATTCTCCCGCTTGTCGGGCGCGATCTCGGGCAGGAGCGCGAGGTAGGGCGCGACGTACACCGAGAACATCGCGTAATACGCCGTGAGCATGGCGCCGAGCCAGACGACGTTCAGCAGCGACGAGGCGGCCGTCGGCGGGAAAAAGATGAGGCCTCCCGTGAGCGCGAGGGGAAAGACGCCCGCGAGCATGAAGGCGCGGCGGCGGCCGAAGCGATGCTTGCTGCGATCGGACCAGTTCGCGACGATCGGGTCCCAGAACGTATCGAAGCCACGCGCGACGAGGTTCAGGAGGAGGTAGGTCGGGATCGCGCCGGCCAGGAACGCGGGGATCAGCGCCGTGCCCTTGTCGTCGGGCGGCGCATAGAGCCGGAGCACATAACTCGTGACGAGCTGGTAGCCGAGGACGTTGCCGGCGTTCCCCGCGGCGTAGACGAGCTTGTTCGCGAGCGAGAGCCTGGCCCGAGGGACGACGGCGAGGGCGGTCATACGCCGAGCAAGATACCGCAAACCGCTTCGGGCTTGACAAGCGGGTCGAAAAAGCGACGTGTTTTCTCATCATGAGCGTGCTTCGCAACACCCTGGGCTCTTGCTTCGTCTCCCTCGCCGCGCTCGCGGCCGTCGGATGCGGAGGTGATGAATTGGGCAGTACGACCTCGGGGACGACCCTCGGAACAGGCTCGGGAAGCGGAAGCGCGAGCAGCAGCGGCAGCGGCGGCGCGGGCGGGAGCGGCGGCGGAAGCGGCGGCGGCAGCGCGAGCAGCAGCAGCGGCAGCGGCGGCAGCGGCGGCGTCGGGGGCAGCGGCGGCGCGAGCGCCGAATGCGTGCCGCCGACGGGGACGCCCGCGTCCGGGACGGGCACTTGGTACGACGCGCCGAACCAGGCCACGGTCGTCGTCGAGGATGCGGCGAGCTGCGCGCGCACGTACGTGCTCTCGACGACGGGGCCGCTGCGCGACAACCATCCGGCGAACCCGCGCTCTGTCGTGGAGGTGCCTGGACAACCCGTGCTGCGAACGGGCCACGACATGCTCGACGCGCTGTACGCGCTCGCCGTCGAGGAGGCGCGCGAATGTTCGGTCTCCGCGATCAGCGATTATGCCTTCAATGGTGGCAACCCCCTCCCCTGCCCGCAAGGCGGCTGCTTCGAGACGGGGAGGCTCTGGAAATACGTCTGGACGCGGGATACGTCGTATTCGGTGGCGCTCGGGCTCTCGCTGCTCGATCCGACGCGGGCGCGGAACTCGATGGAGTTCAAGACGAGCCCGCGGCGCGACGGGACGAAGCGCGAGATCGTGCAGGATACGGGGACGGGCGGGAGTTATCCGATGTCCTCGGACCGCGTGGTCTGGGCGATGGGCGCATTCGAGCTGCTCAAGCACCTCGATGGGGCGGAGCGGACGGCATTCCGGGACCTCGCCTACGAGGCGATCGTGAACACGGCGGAGCGGGATCGGCTCGTCGTGTGGGACAAGGCCGACGGGCTCTATCGCGGAGAGCAATCGTTCCTCGACTGGCGCGAGCAGACGTATCCCGCGTGGGTCGCCACGGACACGGTGCAGATCGGGATGAGCAAGTCGCTCGGGACGAACATCGGGCACCTCGTGATGCTCGAGGTGGCCGGGAAGCTCGCGGAGGAGAAGGGGGACGCGGCGGCGAGCCAGAAATACGCGGGCTGGGCCTCGGCGCTCCGGGACGCGATCCGGGCGAGGCTCTTCTTGCCGGAGCGGCAGATGTATTCGACGTTCGTCACGACGTATCTCGATCCGGCGCCGACGCTGCAATACGATCTCCTGGGCTCGGCGTTCGCGGTGCTGTTCGACGTGGCGACGAAGGCCGAGGCGGAGGAGATCGTCGCGCGATATCCGCACCTGCCGAAGGGCGCGCCCGTGATCTGGCCGCAGCAGCAGGACACGCGGATCTATCACAACCGCGCGATCTGGCCGTTCGTGACGGCGTTCTGGGCCAAGGCCGCCGCGAAGGCGGGCAACGCGGACGCGATCGATCACGCGGTGCGCTCGCTCGTGCGCGGCGCTGCGCTGAACCTCTCCAACATGGAGAACTTCGAGGCCGTGACCGGGGCGAACTGGAAGGACGAAGGGCCGATGAGCGGGCCTGTCGTCAATTCGCAGCGCCAGCTCTGGAGCGTGGCCGGGTTCGTCGGGGTCGTGCACGACGTGATCTTCGGGCTGGAAGCGACGCAGACGGGGATCCGGTTCGCGCCGAAGATCACGCGAGGGCTCAGGAATTCGCTGTTCTCCGGCATGGATGAAATCACGCTGTCGGGCGTGCGGTACAAGGGGAAACGAATCTCGGTGAAGGTAAAACTCCCGGCCGCGTCGGGGGACAATGGGCTGCTCGACGTGACCGCGGCTCGGCTCGACGGGCAGGACGTGGGTACGGGCTTCGTCGACGCGGCGGCGCTCGGGCAAGACAGCGTGTTCGAGATCGAGCTCGGCGCGGGCGCGCCACAGGCGAAGGGGATCACGTCGCTCGGGGACGCCGAGGTCGCCGATTACAAGAACGTGTTCGGCCCGCGCACGCCCTCGATCACGAGCGGCGGAATCACGAACGACCGCGTGCAGATCAACTTCTCGGTGGCAGAGAACGCGAACGACGTGACGCTGAACGTGTATCGCGACGGGACGCGGATCGCGCAGAACCTGCCCGGCGGCACGACGTCGTACGTGGACACGGGGAGCGCGGAGCACGCGACGCGGACGTATTGCTACACGGTGGAGGCCATCTTCAAGACGTCAGGCAACGCCTCGCAGCGCGCGCGGCCGTGGTGTTACTGGGGGCCGAGCAACACGCGCATCCAGTCGTTCGGTGCGCAGCAGAGCTTCTCGGCGTCGGGCGGCACGCTCGTCTTCAACCACGGTCGCTGGCATTACGAGAACTGGGGCGATCCCGGGCACACGATCACGGTGGCGAACGTGACGGCGAAGCAATCGGGGCGGCACCTCTTGCAGGTGACGGCCGGCAACGGCGCCGGCGATTACACGACGGGCATCACCTGCGGCGTGAAGGCCATCGAGGTCTGGGACGGCGCGACGCTCGTGGGCAGCGGGCAGCTCACGATGCCGCACCTCGTGACCTGGGACGACTGGCGCGACTCGAATTTCGTGCCCGTCGATCTCGTCGTCGGAAAGACCTATTCGATCGTGATTCGCGAGGATGCCGGCTCGGGCAACATGAGCGATTTCGCCCATTTCGCCTCGTACAACGGCATGGGCGGTCAGAGCGGGCGGTTCAACAAGGTGAACATCTCGGAGCTGAAGGTGCTCGCGATCGGGATGCCCTGAGCGCGGGGCGTCGCCCCGCCCCCCAGCAGGGGGCTGTCCGCCCCCTGCACCGCGGTGAAGCGGGCCCTCCTTGCATTTCCTTGTTGCGTCGCCGCGATTTGTGTTTTTCATGGTCTCCATGGGGCACGCTCATCACTTCCTCTCCCGGCTCGATCGCGTCTCCCTCCCGCACGTCGAGCTCGCGCTCTCCCTCTACCGGGACGAGGCCCTGCTCCGGTACATCTTCGACCGCGCCCGCGTCCCGGAAAATGCCGAGCGTGTCGCGTTATCGCTCGATCACCCAGACGAGGGGCCGTTCCTCATCGTCACGCGCGACGGGCGTTTCGTCACCTGCCTCGGCGAGGGGATGAAGGTCTCGAACCTGCCCGTGGTCACGCGCGGGCAAATCGACGGGATCTCCGCCAAGGTCGGCGAGCTCCGCGAGCGTATGGAAGCCGCAAAGGCGCTCGTCGGGGCGCGAGGCGTCCAGGGCTTGCTCCGGCGCATCTACGAGGCCGCCGACGAGCTTTCGCGCGAGGAGTTCGTCGCGATCTCCGCGCTCCAGCCGCTCTACGCCTCCGAGTTCTTGCGCCTCTACCTCCACGCCGGATGCGCGCTCGACGACGCACGCAAGACCCTCCTGCCGCTCTTGCGCAAGACCGACAAGCCGAAGCCCGCCTACGACGACACGCTCTACGCGTACTGGCGAACGCTCTGGGCCATGAGCCATTTCGCCATCCTCGCGACCCTCGACGGCCGCGAGACCTTTCCCCCGGGCTTCCTCGAGCTGCTCGGCGAGACCACCACGTTCTCCTGGCCCGCCACGCGGCAAGGCTTCTTGCCCTTCGCGATCCGCGGCGCCTGGGCCACGGCCCGGGTCGGCAAGCCCCTGCTCAGCAGGTACAAACGGTTTTACCAGGAAGCGGAGAGCGAGCTGCAAAACATCGACGGCGCGCTCGGGGTCCTCGCGATCGGCATGCGCCACGCGCGGCTCCGCGCCGAGGCGGAGAAGGCGCTCGGCGCAGACATCCCGGAGAAGTGGAGAGACACGGAGCACGGCAAGGTCACGCGCGCGATACGGAAGATTGCCCGCGCCATCGCGGAGATGGAGCGCGACACACCCGAGGCGCGGCAGGACTGCGTGCGTGACCTGGGCGCGCACCTCTGGGTGCTCATCATGAAATCGAGGCCCGCGGGCCCCCTCCGGTACGAGCGGGCGGCGGATGTCCCCGAGGATCTCGCGTGCGCGGTCGCGGCGAACACGCTCCAGTGTTATCTGCGCGGTTCGAAGGGAATCGCGGATGCATTAACGTGGCTCTATACGATCATCCCATGGGCGGTGCGTGCCGCGCCGGAGGCGCTTTACCTGCCGCGCGCCGCCCTCGCAGCGGTCCACGAGCCCTTCCGGCCGGAGCTCACGCTCAACGTGCTGCGCGCGATGCGCGATCACCTGGGGCCCGGCCGGAGGCAGGCGCCAGCCGAGGGCCCTGCCCGCCAAGGACCGTGCCCGTGCGGAAGCGGGAAGAAGTACAAGCGATGCTGCGAGGAGAAGGAGGCGGAGCGGGCCGAGAAGCGAGCCGCAGAGTGCCTCGACGTTCCCTGAAGGGTGCGCCGCACGGGGCCGGGGGGCTTCGCCGACGGGCACCTCGGACGTCGATCACGGTCGCGCCGAGGCCGATCACGGAGACCCCACCCTTCGATCACGCATGCGCCGTGCTCGATCTCGCGCTCGCCGGGCGCGATCACGGAGACCCCACCCTTCGATCACGCATGCGCCGTGCTCGATCTCGCGCTCGCTGGGCGCGATCACGGAGACCCCACCCTTCGATCACGCATGCGCCGTGCTCGATCTCGCGCTCGCCGGGCGCGATCACAGAGACCCCACCCTTCGATCACGCATGCGCCGTGCTCGATCTCGCGCTCGCTTGGCGCGATCACGGAGCCCTCCCCTTCGATCACGCACGCGCCGTGCTCGATCTCGCGCTCGGCGCTTCGCTGGGGCTTTGCCCCAGACCCCACCGGGGCTCTCCGCCCCTGGACCCGGACCAGCGCAAGCGCTGGACTCGGGGTCGATGAACTGCGCAACGCGCAGTTCATCGAACGGGCCGATTCAAGACCGGCAACGACCCTGCTCGCCAAGACGGCGAGGGTCCCGTCGACAGCGCGGAGCCGCGCCTCCACGGTCTTGCCACCGGCCTGTGGAAGAACTGCGCACCGCGCAGTTCTTCCATCAAAGGTCCAGGGCTGGCCCTGCAAAGAGGGGGCGGACAGCTTCAAAAACTTTCCCCGCATCGACTGCGCTTCGCGCAGTCGATGCCCAGACGTCCAGGGCTGGCCCTGGTTCGGGTCGAGGGGCGAACAGCCCCCGCGGGGCCCGGGGCAGCGCCCCGGCGCTACGCCGCCATCAAAGCACGATCGTCCGCCGCCCCTCGACGATGACGCGTCGTTCGAGGTGCGCGCGGACGGCCCGCGAGAGCACGACGCGCTCGACGTCGCGGCCGGTGCGGGACATCTCGTCGGGGCCCATTGCGTGCGTGACGCGCGCGACGTCCTGCTCGATGATGGGGCCCTGATCGAGGTCCTTCGTCGCGTAATGGGCTGTCGCCCCGATCATTTTCACGCCGCGGTTGTGGGCCTGGTGATAAGGTTTGGCGCCCTGGAATGCCGGCAGGAAGCCGTGGTGGATGTTGATGACGGGCGGCGCCTCGGTGAGGAAGTCCTCGGTGAGGACCTGCATGTACCGGGCGAGCACGACGAGATCCGCGTGGTGGCGCCGGCAGAGCTCCAGGATGCGCTTCTCCTGCTCGCGTTTCGTGTCGGGCGTGACGGGCAAGCAAAAGAAGGGAATGCGGAAGCTCTCGGCGACGGGCTCGAGCGTGGGGTGATTCGAGATCACGAGCGGGATCTCGCAAGGCAATTCGCCCGAGCGCTGCCGGAGGACGAGGTCATAGAGGCAGGCGGGATCCTTCGTGACGAGGATGGCGACGCGCTGGATCTGGTCGCCGTAGCGGACGGACCAGGTCGCCGAGAGGGTTTGGACGAGGTCACCGAAGGCGCGCTCGAGGGCCGCGCGGGTCGAGGAGCCACCGAGCGCCGCGCTCGCCGCAGGGGCGGAGAGGCCCGAGACGTCGACGACCATCCGCATGAAGAACCGCGGGCCCCCCTCGACGTGGACGTCGGTGTGGTTGCCAGCGTCGATGATGTTGAGGCCGGCGTTGTAAAAGAAGCCAGCGAGGCGCGCGACGAGGCCGGGCTGATCGGGCGCGGCGACGAGGAACGTGGCATGAACGGTGGAGCTCATCGGATCGCCTGCGATACCCGAAGAACGCCTCGAAGGCGAGCGGGATCGACGCATCGCGGCGAGGCGTCCGCTCGGGACGAGACGCTTGACGCCGGAGAAGGGCCGCGCCATGCCCCCGAGCGGCCTCGTTGTGAGGTCGGATGCAGCTCTCTGAAGGGAAGAACGCGATGCACAAGCTCGTCCTCCTCCGCCATGGCGAGAGCCAGTGGAACAAGGAAAACCGCTTCACCGGCTGGGTCGACGTGCCGCTCAGCGAAAAAGGCGTCGAGGAGGCGCGCGGCGCCGCGCAAATGATCGCAGCCGAGGGGCTCACGTTCGACGTGGCGTACACGTCGGTGCTGAAGCGCGCCATCAAGACGCTGTGGATCGTGCTGGAGGAGCTCGATCGGATGTGGATCCCCGTCACCGAGAGCTGGCGGGTGAACGAGCGGATGTACGGGTCACTGCAAGGGCTCGACAAGGCCGAGACCGTGGCAAAACACGGCGAGGCGCAAGTGAAGGTCTGGCGCCGGAGCTACGACACGCCGCCGCCGGCAATGACCGAAGACGACCCGCGCTGGCCCGGAAAAGATCCACGTTATGCGTCCCTCCGCAAGGAGGAGCTGCCGGCAAGCGAGTCGCTCAAAGACACGGTGGCCCGGTTCCTCCCCTTCTGGGAGTCCGACATCGCACCCGCCATCCGCAGCGGCAAGCGCGTGATCATCGCAGCCCACGGAAACAGCCTCCGCGCGCTGGTAAAGCACCTCGACGGCATTTCCAATTCGGAGATCGTCGAGCTGAACATCCCGACGGGCGTTCCGCTGCTCTACGAGCTCGACGCGAATCTGAAGCCCATCTCGCGCCGGTACCTCGGCGACGAGGAGGCCGCAAAGGCCAAGGCCGAAGCGGTCGCGAATCAGATCAAAGCACGGTAGAGGCGTTTCGCTGGGGCTTTGCCCCAGGCCCCAGCAGGGGCTATCCGCCCCTGCACCCGGACCAGCGCAAGCGCTGGACTCGGGGTCGATGAACTGCGCAATGCGCAGTTCATCGAACAGCCGGGTCAAGACCAGCGACGACCCTGCCAACCAAAACAGCGGCGCTGACGCTTCGACTGGCAACGCGGTACCACCGGCCTGTGGGAAGAACTGCGCATTGCGCAGTTCTTCCCCCTGAGGTCCAGGGCTGGCCCTGGTCCGGGTCGAGGGGCGGATAGCCCCCGCGGGGTCCGGGGCAGCGCCCCGGCGCGACGCCTCATTGCGAGGGTCACTCGGTGCGGAGGAATCGGGCTTTGATGCGTTTCACGCCCCAGCCGGAGAATTTTACGGTGGCGATCGGGTCGTCGCCGGGGTCGACGTCGACGATGGCGCCGACGCCGAACTTCTCGTGCATGACGCGCGCCCCGCGTGCGAGGCCGCTTTCGCTGGAGGCTTCGGCTGGCTCGCGCTCGATGTACCGCTCGCCGGGCGCGCGGGCGGGCGTGGAATGTGGGGAGAATGGGCGCGCGGGCGCTTCGGTGCCGCGATCCATGGGGTGCACCCAGGGTCCTCGTGGACGCGCGGGTTCGTCGCGGTAGCCGTCGCGGAACGAGCGCTCGCTCGATGCTGCGGCTGTCATGAGGGGTTTTACCGAGGCGACGGGGAAATCGGCGATGAAGCGGCTTGGCACGCCGAAGCGCGTGTTGCCGAAGATCATGCGCCGCGCTGCGTGGGTGACGTAGAGGCGCTCTCGGGCACGCGTGACGGCGACGTAGGCGAGGCGGCGCTCCTCCTCGATGTCCTCGTTGCGCTTGGGATCGGGGCCTTTGAAGGGGAAGATTTCGTCCTCCATGCCCGTGATGAAGACGGTGTCGAACTCGAGGCCTTTGGCTGCGTGCACGGTCATCATCGAGACGCGCGGCGCGTCTTCGAGCGCGTCGATGTCGCTCGAGAGCGTGATGCGCTCGAGGTAGCCCGAGAGCGTGCCGACCTCGCCCCCTGCTGCGGCCTCGGCCTCGTAATCGAGGATCGAGCCGACGAGCTCCTGGAGGTTTTGCTTGCGCGCGTCGCTCTCGGCGCTGTCGTCATCGTCGAGCATCCGCGCGTAGCCCGTGCGTTCGAGCACCTCGCGCGCGAGGTCGCTCGGTGGCGCCGAGGCGGCTTTTTCGCGCAGGCCTTCGATGAGGTCGCGGAAGGCGAGCAGGCTCTTCTTTGCGGCTGTGCCGAGGCCGCCGCGGTCCGTGAGGGGCAGGATTGCCTCGTAGAGCGGCACGTTGAGCGCGTTTGCGACCTGCGTGAGCCGATCGAGCGTGGCGCCGCCGATCTTGCGTGATGGCACGTTGATGATGCGCTCGAGGTCGACGTCGCTCTTCGGGTTGTCGAGGATGCGCAGGTACGAGAGCAGGTCCTTCACCTCGGCGCGCTCGAAGAAGCGCATTCCGCCGACGATCTGGTACGGGATGCGCTCGGCGCGCAGGACCTCTTCGAGCACGCGTGACTGGGCGTGCACGCGGTAGAAGATCGCGACCTCGCCGAGCGGGACGCCGCGTGCCTGGGCCTCGCGGACACGATCGGCCACCCACGCCGCCTCGTCGTGCTCGTTCTGCGCGGCCACGACGACGACGGGCTCGCCGCTGTCGCGCGCGGTCCAGAGGTCCTTCGGCTCGCGATCCTTCGCGGGTTTGATCACGCCGAGCGCGGCCCGGACGATGTTGCCCGAGGACCGGTAGTTCTGCTCCAGCTTGACGATGGCGGCGTCGGGGAAGTCGCGCCGGAAGTTCCGGACGATGCGCACGTCGGCGCCGCGCCAGCGGTAGATGCTCTGATCGTCGTCGCCGACGACGCAGAGGTTGCGGCTCGCGGCGAGCGCGCGCACGAGGCGGTACTGCACCTGGTTGACGTCCTGGAACTCGTCGACGAGCACGTGCCGGAAGCGCGCGCGGAGATCCTCGCCGGCGAGGCTCTTCGGATCCTCGGCGATGCGGAGCACCGAGAGGATGAGGTCGTCGAAGTCGACGGCGTTCGCCTTGCGGAGGTACCGCTCGTAGCCCTCGTAGACCTTGAGGATCGCGTCGTCGAAGAAGCCTTGCGGCTCGAAGGCGTCGGGGCCGCGTCCCTCCTGCTTCTCCTTGTGGATGCGCGAGAGGACCTGCCGCGGCGGGTAGCGCTTGTCGTCGAGCGACAGCTCCTTCAGCACCCGCGCGACGACCGCGCGCTGATCGGAGTCGTCGTAGATGACGAAGTTGCGCTCCATGCCGGCGGCCTCGTGGAAGCGGCGGAGCAGGCGCGCGCACGTCGCGTGGAACGTGCCGATCCAGAGCTCCTTGGCGATCTCGTCGCCTGCGAGGCTCGCGATGCGGCGGCGCATCTCGCCGGCCGCCTTGTTCGTGAACGTCACGGCGAGCACGCGGTACGGCGGCACGCGGTGACCGGCGAGGAGGTTCGCGATGCGATACGTGATGACGCGCGTCTTGCCGCTGCCCGCGCCCGCGAACACGACGAGCGGGCCCTCGGCGTGGGCCACCGCCCGCGCCTGGGGCTCGTTGAGCTCGTCCGCCGGTTCAGGGAACGTCGGCGGAGGAAAGGCGACCAATTCCGTCACGCACGGGGCCGTAGCACGTGCCTCCGCGCGACGGGAGTCCCAGACGCTTGACGCAGCGTCCGTCCGCTCGCATGACGCGGTCGCCGAGCCAGATTTTTCGTCGAAAAACCCGCGACATCCCCCCTCTCCTTCGGCACCCTCCTTTCCAAAGATGCGCATCGCGCTCACCTACAACCTCAAGATCACCGGCTCCCCCGAGGAGGCGGAGTTCGACAGTCCAGCGACCATCGACGCGATCGAAGGGGCCCTCGTGCGCGCAGGCCACGAGGTCGAGCGCGTCGAGGTCTCCGGCCCTGCCTCGCGCGTCATCGCGCGGATCGAATCGATCTCGCCCGACCTCGTGTTCAACATGGCCGAGGGGCACAAGGGCAAGACGCGCGAGGCGTTTTACCCCGCGCTCTTCGACGAGCTCGGCTTCCCGTACACGGGCTCGGACGCGTACACGCTCTGCCTGACGCTCGACAAGGCGCTCACGAAGCGCACGCTCGCGGGCTTTGGCGTGCCGACGCCCCGCGCGCGGCTCGTGACGCGCGTGGCGATCGAGGGCGGCGCGCTCGACGACATCACGTTCCCGGTGATCGTGAAGCCGAACTTCGAGGGCTCGTCGAAGGGCATCTCGGGCGATTTCAGCGTCTGCGAGGACGGGCACGAGCTCGCCGAGGTCGTCGACCGGCAGCTCGCGCGTTTCCCCGCGGGCCTGCTCGTCGAGCGCTTCCTGCGCGGCGTGGACGTGTCGTGCACGTTCATCGAAGGCCTCGGCAGCGACGGGATCCTCGATCCGGTCGAGTACGTGATCGATCCTCGGTACTCGAACCTTTACAACGTCTACGATTTCCACCTGAAGAACGTGCGGCCCGAGCACGTGACGCTCCGCGTGGCGGAGCTGCCGACGGCGGTGCTCGATCGCATCCAGGCGCTGACGCGCAGGATCGTGCGGGCGCTCGATCTCAAGGACCTCGGCCGCTGCGAGTTCCGCGTGGCCCCGGGGTCGCCGCAGACGGGCTACGACATCCACTTCCTCGAGGTCGACGCGCTGCCCTCGCTCGATCCGAGCGCGGCGATGTTCGTCGCGGCGAGGAAGGGCGGCTTCGACTTCGACGGCGTGATCCGCTCGATCGTGCGGAGCGCGTGCAAGCGTCGGGGCATGTCGCAGTTCATCGACGGCGCGACGCATCGCCGCCCGAAGAAGACCGCGCTGCGCGTGGGCTTCACGTTCAACATGAAGCGCGACGGCGGCGACGCGGAGGCCGAGTTCGACTCGCCGCAGACGATCGACGCGATCACGAACGCGATCGAGAGCTTCGGCCACACGGTGATCCCGCTCGAAGCGAAGCCGGATCTGCCGCACCGGCTGCTCGCCGCGCAGCCCGACGTGGTCTTCAACATCGCCGAGGGCGTGCGCGGCCGCGGCCGCGAGGCGCAGGTGCCCGCGATGCTGGAGCTGCTCGGCATCCCCTACAGCGGCAGCGATCCGACGACGCTCTCGCTTTGCCTCGACAAGGGCCTCACGAAGCAGATCCTGCGCGCCTCGCGGATCGAGACGCCCGAGTGGCAGGTGCTCACGACGGGCCGCGAGAAGCTCAAACCCTTCCGCTACCCGGTGATCGTCAAGCCGAACGCGGAGGGCACGTCGAAAGGGATCAGCAGCGCGTCCGTGGTGCCGGACGAGGCGAGCGCGCGCGCCGCGGCGAAGATCCTCGTCGAGCGGTACGGGCAGCCGGCGCTCGTCGAGGAGTACATCGACGGCCGCGAGTTCACGGTGGGCCTGCTCGGCGATCGCCGCCCGCGGGTCCTGCCGCCGATGGAGGTCGTGTTCGTCGATCCGCCCGCGCACCCGGTCTACGGCTTCGAGGAGAAGCAGATGGGCACGAAGCTCGTGCGCTTCGAATGCCCTGCGAACCTCACTTCATCGGAGGTCAAACGGATCGAAAGGATCGCGCGCGACACGTTCCTCGCGCTGCACTGCCGCGACGTCGCGCGGATCGACCTGCGCATGGCGAAGGACGGCACGGTGTACGTGATCGAGTGCAACCCGCTGCCCGGTCTCACCCCGGATTTCAGCGATCTCTGCGTCATCGGCAAGGTCGCGAGCATGGACTTCCGGACGCTCATCGGCGAGATCCTCGCCGGCTGCATCAAGCGGTACCGCGGCGAGCGCGCCGCAGCCGCGCCGCCTCTGGTGCAGGTCCCGCCCGCGGCCCAGGCGCACGGGCTGCTCCCGCTCCTCCCGGCGAACGGGGGCTCCGCGAAGGCCAACGGGTCCTGATCGAAACATCCGTCCCGACTGGCCGGAATTCAGTCGCGCACGTCCTGCACACCGCCCCGGCCCGCGCCTTGCGTGGGGCCGGGCATGGGATCTTCGGCCAGGCGTCGGTTCTCCCTGCTCGCGCTCGCGTGTGGCCTCGCCGCGTCGGTCGTGGGCTGTGGGCGCGGTGCGGCGCGACGCGCGGCCGAGGCGCCCCTCGCGCCCGAGCCGCCCACGTATGCCGTGGTGATCGCGCCGGGGACCTACTTTCCCGACTGGCCTTCGTTGTCGGTCGGAGGAGAGCCGGAGTACGACGAAACGCGCTCGATCGAGGTGCGCGAGACGCTGCCGCCCGAGGGCCCGGCGGCCCAGGTGCCCATGCGGATGAGCGGCAGCTCGCGCTAGATCGGACGGAACCACGCACGCGGTGTTTCCCGTTTCCGCGTGTCCTGGTTTAGACTTTGGTCTCCGCCGTGAGACCCCCTGAACCCGAGCTCCAAAGCGTGAGGCCGAGCCCCTGGGCGGAAGGGTCGATCATCGGGGGGAAATATCGCCTCACCACGCCCATCGGGGCCGGCGGCATGGGGCAAGTTTGGCGCGCCGAGCACACGTCGCTCGGCACGACCGTGGCGGTGAAGCTCGTCGATCTCGCGTCGTCGCAGAACCCGCAGGAGACGATGGCGCGCTTCCTCCACGAGGCGCGCGCCGCGGCGAGGCTGAAGAACGAGAACGTGGTCCAGACGATGGATCACGGCGCGCAGGGGCACGTCGCGTACATCGTGATGGAGCTGCTCGAAGGCGAGAGCCTGGCGAAGCGGCTCAGCCGCACGCACGTCCTGCCCGCGTCGGACGCGGTGCGGATCTTCCGCGAGATGGCGCGCGCGCTGGAGAAGGCGCACAAGCAGGGCATCGTGCATCGCGACCTCAAGCCGGAGAACGTCTTTCTCTCCGTCGAGGAGGGCCGCGAGGTCGTGAAGATCCTCGACTTCGGGATCGCGAAGACGGCCGACGGCGGCCACGATCCGCACCTGAAGACACACGCGGGCACGGTGCTCGGGACGCCCGCGTACATGAGCCCGGAGCAGGTGCTCGGCAAGGAGCTCGACTACCGCTCGGACCTCTGGCAGCTCGCGATGATCGCGTTCGAGTGCGTGACGGGCGTGCGCGCCTTCTCGGGCAGCACGCTCGGCGAGCTGTTCATGCGGATCTGCTCGGCGCCCTTGCCCATCCCGTCGCAGGTCGCGCGGAACGTGCCCGTCGGCTTCGACGCGTGGTTCGCGCGCGCGGCGCAACGCGAGCCGAAGGAACGGTTCCAGTCCGCGCGCGAGCTCGCCGAGGGGCTCTCGCTCGTGCTCCTGCGCAGCCAAGGCGGAGGCGCGGCGACGGTGCCGCTCGGCTCGATGATGCAGTCGGGCCGGGTCGAGCCGACGGGGCGAAATACGGCGTGGTCGAGCGGAGCTTCGAACCCGAGCTCGCGGCGCGCGCTCACCATCGCGCTCGCGGTGCTCCCGGTGCTGCTCATCGGCGTGGTCGGTGCCGTGTGGATCGTGAAGGGGCGTGACCCAGGCCCGCCGGCCCCGACGCCCTCCGCGGTCCGCCCCGCCGCGAGCGAGCTTGCCCCCGTGAGCCCTCCGAGCGCCGCGACGATCCCCGCGCCAAACGCGCCCGTCACGGCGCCCGCCACGACGAACGACGCAGGCGCGCCGCCCGCGCCGAGCACCCCCGACGCGGGCGCAGGCCCGAAGATCCGCAGCGGAAACAAGACGAACACGAAGGAAGACGTCCTCGGCTTCTAGACGAGCACGAGCCCCGACGAACCGATGAACCGCCCTCCCCCGAAGCCCACGCGAGCGCCTCTCCGGACGTGCCTCACGCTCGCCTTCGCCGCGCTCACATGGCTCGCGCCGGCCGTGAGCTCGGGGCAGGACTTCGCGACCCGCAGCGCCGCGCGCAAGCTCGGCGAGGAGGGCATCGTGCTCTTCGACAAGGGCCAGTACGCCGAGGCGCTCGAGAAGTTCAACCTCGCCGATCAGCTCGTCCCCGCGCCGACGCTCGGCCTGCGCGCCGCGCGCAGCCTCGTGAAGCTCGGCCGCCTCGTCGAGGCCACGGAGCGCTACCTCGCGGTGACGCGCATGGATCTCTCGCGCGCGCCCGTCACGCCGGCCTTCCGCAAGGCGCAAGCCGACGCGCTCAAGGAGCGAGAGGAGCTCCTGCCGCTCATCCCGAGCCTGACGATCGAGGTCACGGGTCCCCTCGGCGACGGCATCACGGTGTTCGTCGACGGCACGCAGATCCCGCTGGCGCTGCTCGGGCAAAAGCGCCCGATCGATCCCGGACAGCACGAGGTCGAGGTTCGTCGCGGCGAGACGAAGGTGAAGAAGAAGGTCGACCTCGTCGTGAAGCAGACGGAGAAGGTCGTGCTCGTGCTGCCGCCGCTGCCGAAGCCGAAGCCGCCGGAGCCGGATCCTTTCTGGAGGACGATCGCCTGGGTGGGAATCGGCGTCGGCGCAGGCGGCATGGTGGCGTTCGGCGTGACGGGCGGGCTCGCGCTCTCGAAGGAGCAGGAGCTCACGTCGAAGTGCCCGAACCGGACGTGTCAGCCAGAGTTCCACGCGGACGCTGACTTCTTCGACGCGCTTCGTTACGCGACGACGGCGGGCCTCGTGGTCGGCGTGGTGGGGCTCGGCGTGGGCGTGCCACTGCTCATCGCAGGCCCGACGCAGAAGCCCAAGAAGGACGAGAAAAAGGCCGCGATCACGTGGTCACCCGTCCTCGGGCTCGGCACGGCCGGCGTACGCGGGACGTTCTGAGCATTCCGCCCACGGCGGGATCGCAAAAGTGCAAGCAGCCGCGCGCCCGCCGTTTAGCCCTGCAAGACGTCCTGGACAAAGGGCCCTCAAGAAACCCTTTCTTTTCGGGCATTTCCAGCGACTCCCGGTCATGGACCGCTCCTTGCAAAAGAACGGTTCATGCCCCGCGTTTTGATCATCGACGACGACCCGAGCTTCGGACAGCGTGCCGTGCGTTGCCTGGAAAAGGCGGGCATGCGGGCGCGGTTCCACGAAGGACCGTTCGGCAGCCTGCACGCAGTCCGCGAGACGGGCTGCGAGATCGTGCTCGTCGACGTGGACATGCCCCGGCTCGACGGCGGTCTGCTCGTGAAGATGATCCGCGATGCATTCGGGCTCGGACAAACCCGGATCATGCTGGTCGGAGACAGGTCGGACATGGAGCTCGCCGATCTCGCGATGAGCGTGGGTGCCCACGGGTACGCATCGAAGAGCGTGTCGGACACCGAGCTCGCCGGGCGCGTCGCCGGGCTCGCCATGCGAAAACCGTCGCGGCGGCCGTCGCCGGCGATGGGCTGAGAAGAGCCTTTCCTCCCGAAGCCGTTGCGCTGGGGCTTTGCCCCAGGCCCCACCGGGGCTGTCCGCCCCTGGACCCGGACCAGCGCAAGCGCTGGACTCGTGGTCGATGAACTGCGCATTGCGCAGTTCATCGAACGGGCCGAGGCAAGACCACGAGCGACCCTGCCAACCAAGACAGCAGCGCTGACATTTCAACCGGCAACGCCGTCTCAACGGCCTGTGGGACGAACTGCGCGATGCGCAGTTCGTCCCCAAAAGGTCCAGGGCTTGCGCTGCAAAGAGGGGGCGAACAGCTTCAAACTCTTTCCCCGCATCGACTGCGCTTCGCGCAGTCGATGCCCAGAGGTCCAGGGCTGGCCCTGGTTCGGGTCGAGGGGCGAAGAGCCCCCGCGGGGCCCGGGGCAGCGCCCCGGCGCGGCGCCCCGACTAGACCCCGACGCGCCGTGAACGCAGGCGCCGGACGAACGCCGCGAGGCCGAGCGCGAGGCCCACGATGCCCGCGGATCCCGCGTCACCGCGCGTGCTGCCTGCTGCGCGGCAATCGCAGCCGCCGTCGTCCACCACCGGGCCGCCGCCCGTGCCGGTCGAGCCACTCGCGCCCGAACCGCCTGCGCCGCCCCTGCCGCCGTCACCGCCGGCGCCGCCTGCTCCGCCGCCGCCGCCTGCGCCGCCTTCGCCCGTCTCGCAGACGCCCACCTGGCAGGTGCCGTCGGTGCAGCTCGTGCCGTCGGGCACCAGGCCGTCCGTCGGGCAATCGCTCGTCGCGCCGTCGCACACCTCGGCCACGTCGCATTCACCTGCCGCCGCTCGGCATTCCGCGCCCGCCACCGCGAACGCGTCGGTCGGGCAATCCACGGTCGCGCCGTCGCAGCTCTCGGGCGCGTCGCAGAGGCCCGCTGCCGCGCGGCATTCGGTGCCGGCGCTCGACAGCATGTCCGCCGGGCAATCGCTCGACGCGCCGTCGCATGCCTCCGCCGCGTCGCAAGCGCCCGCCGCCGCGCGGCACTCGGAGCCCGCCGCGACCTTCGCGTCCGCCGGGCAAGCGCCGTTCGCGCCGTCGCACTTCTCCGCCACGTCGCAGCCGCCCGCTGCGGCGCGGCACTCGGTGCCGGCCGGGACGAGGTTGTCGCCGGGGCAGAGCGGCGTGAACCCGTCGCAGATCTCGTCGACGTCGCACGCGCCCACGGCCGCGCGGCAAACGCTGCCGCCTGCGGCGAACATGTCCGCCGGGCAATCATTGCTCGCGCCGTCGCACGCCTCGGCCGGATCGCAGCCGCCGATCGAGGCGCGGCACTCGGTGCCCGCCGCGACCTTCGTGTCGGCGGGGCAGGCCGTGTTCGTCCCGTCGCACATCTCGGCGACGTCGCAGGCGCCGCCCGCCATGCGGCACTCGGTGCCGGCTGCGGAAGGCGTGCAGGTGCCGATCGCGCCCGCGAGGTTGCAGGCCTGGCAATCGCCCGCTGCGCTGCCGCCGCATGCCGTGTTGCAGCAGACGCCGTCGGCGCAGAAGCCGCTCGCGCAGTCCTTGCCGACCTGGCACGCCTGCCCGATGTCGAGCTTGTTCTGCGGCGTGAACATGTACGCGGCGCCCGTGTTCGCGGCCGGGCCGTCGTGCGACTCGGACCCGACGATCGCCCAGGAGCCGCTCACGCCGACCGCGTGGCCGAATTGATCTCCGAGCCCCGCGTCCGAGCCCGTGAGCTTCTTCTCCTGGGCCCAGACGCCTCCGGTCCGCAGGAACACGTACGCCGAGCCGGTCGACTGCGGGTCGTCGTACCGCGCGCCGATGACCGCCGTGTCTCCGACGAGCGACACGGAATACCCGAACTGATCGCCGCCGTCGCCGTCCATCGCGAGGATCTGCGCCTGCTGCGCCCAGACGCCACCCGTGCGCGTGTACGCATACGCCTTGCCTTGCGAGGCGAGCGCGAACGGCGCGGCGATGAGGGCGGTGTCGCCCGCGACGGCGACCGAGTAGCCGAACCAATCGTTCGCCTTGCCGTCGGGCGGGGCGAGCTTCGCTTGTTGCGCCCAGGTGCCGGCGGTCCGGAAAAACACGAACGCCGAGCCCGACACCGAGCCATTGTCGTCGTCGCCGTACGCGCCGACGACGATGGTATCGCCCGAGATCGCGACGGACGTGCCGAACTCGTCCTGCGTCGCGGCCGCCGCGCCCGCCGTGAGCTTTCCGCCTTGCGCCGCGAACGTGGTCGCGCCCTTCAAGTAGACGTAGGCCGATCCGGAATCGGTGTTGGGCGTGGTGTCGTCGAACGGCGCGCCGACCACGAGCGTCGTGCCCGAGAGCGCGACCGACGAGCCGAACCGGTCGCCCGACGCCGCGTCGGCCGCCGTGATCTTCTGGAGGTACGCGAAATTCGAGCCGAAGGCCGTCCGCTGGTAGACGAAGACCACGCCGCGGCTCGCGTTGTCGATGGGCGCGCCGACCGCGATGATGTTGCCCGAGATGGTGACCGCGCGGCCGAACCGATCGCCGGCCGTGAGCGAGGCGTCGTTCGAGAGGAGCCTTTGCGACTGCGTCCACGTGTTGTTCGCGGCGTTCCGGAGGAACACGTACGCCGAGCCCGCGTCCACGCCCTTCACCGCGTCGTCGTCGTCCGGCGCGCCGATGACGGCCGTGTCCCCGTCGATCGCCACGGCATACCCGAACGCGTCGTCCGCCGCCGCGTCGTTCGCCAAAAGCTTCTGCGTCTCGGACCATACGATGGGGTCGACCACGATCGGATAGATCGCGCCGGTGTCGTCGACGTGAATGGAGAGCCGCCCCTCTTCCGCCGAGAGGAAGGACGGGAGCACGCGGCCCTGGGCGTCCGTGACGTAGAGGTCGGTGTAGCGGAGGATCACCTCCCCCGCCTCGTCGCGCAGGAGCGCCGCGTCCGCCTCGGCCGTGAGCTCGGGCAAGAGCCCCTCGGCGCGCATCGAGAGCGTCACGGCCCCGCCGCCGTCCTCGCGGCACGCGGGCCTCGTCGCGAGATCGAAGCCCTGCTCCAGGCCGAGCGGGCCATTCAAATACCACTCCACGACGTCACCGCGTCGATATTCGGCGCGATTGCCGCTCGCCTCGGGCGAAGCCGCGGCGGCCGGCGCGAGGTCCCCCTCGCAGCCCACGGCATCGAGCGAAAGCTCGAACGGGCGATCGGCGCGCGCATCCACCGCGACCCGCACGCCGGCCGCGGAGAGCTCCGCGGAGAGGCCCTGCGCCGGGTTCCGGGCGGAAATCGCGCCTTTCGCGCCGCGCTCCAGGCGATACGCGGGTGAGGCGTCCTTTTGCACCGCCGCCACGTAGGCCGCGCGCAGCCCCGCGTGATCCACCGCTTCCCCCGCCGGGGGCTCCTTCGCCTGCGCCGAAAGGGAAGCATCCCCCGATTGCGGGCCCCTGTCGTCCGCCCCGCACGCTGCCGCCAGCGAGACCGGAAGAGCAAACCACCATCGCTTCGCTGCCAACATTCTTCACCCCGTATCGTGAAGGGAAAAAGCTACACTCTGGACGAGCGGACATCTTACCAAAGCCGCTCTTGCAGAGCGACGCCTTACGGCGGGGACGCGTCGGCTTTGGCTACGCAGGTGCTCCAGGTCGCGTTGGGAAGATCACGAAAAAGTACACTTGCGAGCTACCTGCCCCGTTGATGTAGCGGCGTGAACGACTATGCTGCGCCGCCATGTCGGAATTTTTGGTGGAGAAGAAGCGCACGCACTCCTGCAACGCGCTGCGCACGAGCGACGTCGGCAAAGACGTCGTGCTGATGGGCTGGGTGGCGCATCGCCGGGACCACGGCGGCCGTGTGTTCATCGATCTGCGGGATCGCGAGGGCCTGACGCAGGTGGTCTTCGGCCCGGAGATCGGGAAGGAAGCGCACGAGCTCGCGAGCGAGCTGCGCTCGGAGTACTGCATCGGCATCGCCGGCAAGGTGGTGACGCGCGTCTCGTCGGGCGGGCAGCCCAATCCGAAGCTCGCGAGCGGCGAGGTCGAGGTGAATGCCGAGACGCTCCACATCTTCTCGCGCTCGGAGACGCCGCCCTTCCTGATCGAGGACGACATCGACACGCGCGAAGAAATCCGGCTGAAGCACCGCTACCTGGATCTGCGCAGGCCCGCGCTGCAGCGAAACTTCCTGGTGCGCTCGAAGCTCTACCGCGCCGCGCGTGATTACTTCCACGGCGAGGGCTTCACCGAGCTCGAGACGCCTTTCATGGTGAAGTACACCCCCGGCGGCGCGCGAAACTTCCTCGTCCCCTCGCGGCTGAATCCCGGCAACTTCTATGCGCTCGCCGAGTCGCCGCAGATCTTCAAGCAGCTCTTCATGGTCGCGGGCTTCGAGCGATATTTCCAGATCGTGCGTTGCTTCCGCGACGAGGACCTCCGGCTCGATCGTCAGCCCGAGTTCACGCAGGTCGACGTGGAGATGTCCTTCATCACGGAGGAGGACATTCACACGACGATGGAAGGCCTCATCACCCGCATCTGGAAGGACGTGCTCGACGTGGAGCTGCCGCGCCCGTTCCAGCGGATGAGCTACCACGACGCGATGCTCAAATACGGCTCCGACAAGCCCGACCTGCGCTTCGGCCTCGAGCTCGCCGATCTGACGGAGATCCTCCGCCCGCTCGACGGCGGCGGCGTGCCGCTCTTCAAGGGCGCGCTCGACCAGAAGGGAATCATCAAGGCGCTGCGGATCCCGGCGAAGGAGGCCGCGTCGCTGTCGCGCACGGAGGCCGACAAGCTGGAGGAGTTCGTGAAGGGATTCGGCGCGCGGGGCCTGGCACGCGCGCGCGTGGGCGAAGGCGGCGAGTGGACGCAGTCGCCGCTCAGCAAGACCGTGACGCCCGAAGCACGCGCCGCGATCAACGCCGCGCTCGGCGCCGGCACCGGCGACCTCCTGTTCTTCCAGTTCGGCTCGTTCAAGCTCGTGAACGCAGTGCTCGGCGGCCTGCGCCTGCACCTCGGCCACAAGCTCGGCCTCATCCCCGAAGGACAGTGGCGTTTCCTCTGGGTCACCGATTTCCCGATGTTCGAGCAAGCCGAGAGCGGGCAATGGGTCGCCGCACATCACCCGTTCACGTCCCCGAAGCCGGAGCACGTGCAATACCTCGGCACGGACAACGGCCGCGTGGAGGCCCGCGCCTACGACCTCGTCCTCAACGGCAACGAAATCGCAGGCGGCTCGATCCGTATCCACCAGCGCGAGGTGCAAGCCAAGGTCTTCGCCGCACTCGGTCTCTCGGAGGAAGATTTCCGCGCGAAGTTCGGCTTCCTCCTCGACGCATTCCGCTACGGCCCGCCCCCGCACGGCGGCATCGCCTTCGGCCTCGATCGCCTGGCCATGCTCCTCTGCAACGCAAGCAGCCTGCGCGACGTCATCACCTTCCCGAAGACACAAAAAGGCACGGACCTGATGACGGACGCCCCCACCGGCGTCGCCCCCGAGCAGCTCGACGAGCTCGGTGTGCAGTTGAAGAAGGTCTGAGCCGGACGCGGGGCGTCGCCCCGCACCCCAGAAGGGGGCTGTCCGCCCCCTTCACCCCGGACCAAGCGCGGCCTGGACCGAAAGCGTAGAAACCGCGCGATGCGCGGTTTCTACGACGGGCTTGGACAAGACCAGAACCCCCTCGCCGCTCAAGGCTCCACGGAGACGTCGAGCCTCGCTTCGAGCGATCCCATGTCGAAGTAGTCTGGCTTGTGGTTTTTCGTGACGTTGAGGAGCGTCACCGTGAACCGGAGCTGACCGGCCTTCACCGAACGCTCGGTGCATCTATCCATTTCGCTCCCGTCGATCGCGATCACACTCTCCACGAGCGCCGACTGAGGATCGTGCACGTCCTCGAGCCCCGCGATCAGGATCTCCACGCCGGGCGCGTACGAATCACCATCCCCCCCATTGTACGCCTGCCCTGTCCAGCCAAAGAAGTAGGCATATCCAACAGGATGGCCTTCGATGGCCTCGATGGTCGCCGTGACCCCCGTGCAACAAAAGGGCCCAATGGCCTCATTGTTGTTCGGTGTCCCCTCGTCGGGCAGCAGGAACGTCGACTGAACGAGCGATGTGTCGAGCTTTTCCGGGCCCGGACAAGCATCGAGCCCCGGCTCGCCCTCGCAACCGAAGGAGAGCGCCGCCAAACCAACCAAGAACCACTCTGCAAAGCGCATGGCCAGCGCGAGTGCACGATTGATGCCAGCCGATGCACGGCACGATCCCAGGAGGAAAAACGCGCCAGAGCCGCGGACGGGTGACAAGGTGTCGTTTGTCGCCCCCAAATGCGCCAGGTTGTCTCGGCATGGCCGCGCCGCGCATTAGCCAAGTCGCTTCGCGAGGCCGTCGAGCACGGTCTCGAGGCCGCGCTCGAACGTGTCTTGTGGATGCTTCGCGTCGCGAACGACCTTCGCAATCATCGGGAAGTTGCCGGTCGAGATCATCTGCTCGACGTAGGGCCAGCTCGCGGTCTGCCACTCCGCCTGGTTCATGCCGCTGCCCAAGTCCGAGGCCTCGCTCTGGATCGCGCCGATCGCGTAAGCCTTCACGAGCCGCAGGGCGCCGATCGCGTCGTCGACGTCGACGCCGCCGAGCGACGCGAGCGACGCCTCCATGTACGCGAACGCGTTCGCGCCGAGATGCGGCCTTCCGCCGAGGAGCCCGATGAACCACGGGTGCCGCCGCGCGGCCGCGCGCAGTCCTTCCGCGATCGAGCGGAGCGCCGCGCGCCAATCGCCCGGCGTCGGAGCCGAAAGCTCGCCGTAAACCTCGTCGACCATCAGCGCGAGGAGCTCCTCTTTGTCCTCGACGTGCCCGTAGAGACGCATCGGTCCCGCATCGAGAGCGCTCGCGACGTTGCGAAGCGACACCGCGTGGAGGCCGTCCTTGTCCGCGAGCGCAAGGGCCGCGCGAACGATCACCTCACGCGTCAGCGGAACGAGATCGACCCTCGAGGTTTTTTTCTTCGTCGCGCTTGCAGACCGTCCCATGCCGATACAGTGTATCGATACACTGTATCGAAGCAAGTCCTAACGGCGGCAAGCGCGCCTCCAAAGACCAGAAAGTCCCTCATGAGCACTGAAATCACTCCTGTTTTGGTCGTCGGCGGAAGCCTCGTCGGCCTCTCCACCGCTCTCTTCTTGGCGTTGCACGAGGTGCCCTGCGTCCTCGTCGAGCCGCACCTCGCGAGCCATCCGCATCCGCGCGCGGTCGGCTTCACGACGCGCACGCTCGAGCTCCTCCATCTCGTCGGCATCGAGCTGCCCGCGATCCCCGCCGGCTTCAGCCTGAAGCGGGCGCGTGTCGAGAGCCTCGCCGGCACGTGGCACGAAGAGAGCGCGTGGACGCCCAAGGCCCAGCCGATGACCGAGGACTCCCCGTTCCGCGGCGCTGCGATCGCTCAGGACAAGCTCGAGCCGATCCTCCGCGACGAAGCGAAGCGGCGTGGCGCCGACATCCGGCTCGGCACCGAGCTCGTTCGGTTCGAGCAAGACGACGACGGCGTGACCGCTCACCTCCGGGACAAGAGCGGCCGCGTGTACATGATGCGTGCCTCTTACATGGTCGCGTGCGACGGCAACAAGAGCCCCGTCCGCGAGGCGCTCGGCATTCCGCGCAAAGGCCCGGGCCCGCTCGAGACGATGCGGAGCGTCCTCTTCAAGGCGCCGCTCGAGAGCTACCTCGAGAAGGGCGTGCATCAATTCGAGATCGACCAGCCCGACCTCCAGGCCTTCCTCACGACGTACGGCGACGGCCGCTGGGTCCTCATGTTCAAGGACGATCTCGAGCGCGACGAAGCGGCACTCCGCTTGGCGATCAACAAGGCCATCGGCAAGGACGACATCCCGATCGAGATCATGACGAGCGGCCGCTGGGATCTCACCGCGCTCGTCGCGACGCGCTTCTCGCAAGGCCGCGTCTTCCTCGCCGGCGACGCCGCGCACACGCTCCCGCCGACGCGCGGCGGCTACGGCGCGAACACCGGTATCCACGACGCGCACAACCTCGCGTGGAAGTTGAAGGAAGTCCTCTCGGGTACATCCGAGCCGTCGCTCCTCGACACCTACGACGCCGAGCGACGACCGGCCGCGTGGACGCGCCTCGAACAGACGTTCGTGCGCCCCGATTACGCAAAACGCGCGCGCGGGTTCGCGGACGGCGTCGCGATCCTCGACGAGGCCGGCATCGAGCTCGGTCAGCTCTATCGCACGCTCGCGACCGATCCCGCGCTGCCCGAAGCGAAGCGCCCCGACGAATGGCGCGGCGAGCCCGGTACGCGCGCGCCGCACGTGAAGCTCGAGGACGGCAGCTCGACGCTCGACTGGTTCGGCCGCGGCTGGGTCCTCGTCGCGGCCAACGACGCGTGGAGAGCAAAGCCTGGTGTCGTCGTCGTCCACGCGCCGGAGAACGTGCGCGAAGCCTTCGGCCTCACATCGACCGGCGCCGCCCTGATTCGTCCCGACGGGTATATCGCGTGGCGGAAGGACGCGCCCTGAACGGGAAGGGTGAGGCTGGGGGTCGTGCGGCGTCGCAATTCAACAAATCGAACGCCTGGAAAGCCCCTCCGGCTCAGGGAATGCCTTCGGCCGTGAGCGCCGCGCGGACGGCTGGGCGCGCGGAGAGCCGCTCGACGTATGCGCCAAGCGCGCCGGGCAGCTCGACCCGCAGCAGGTGTCGATACGTTCGCAGCGCGAAGTACGCGTACGCGTCGAGAATGGTGAACGCGTCGCCGTGGAGGAACGGGCGATCGGCGAGCGCCTCGGCGAGCAGCGTGACGCGGCTCGCGAGGCGCTGCGCGGCCCAGCGTTTCGACTCCTCGCTCACATTGGGCATCAGGGTGAAAGGCGCGAAGCCCTTGTGCAGCTCGGTAGCAATGAACTGCAGCCATTCGTCGAAACGAACGCGCACGAGATTGCCGCGCGGCGGGGCAAGCTTGGCCTCCGGCCAGGTGTCGGCGATGTAGTTCAGCAAGACCGCTGTCTCGGTCAGCAAGGCGCCGTCCGAAAGCAGCAGCGCGGGCACGTAACTCTTGGGGTTCAACTGCGCGAAATCGTCGCCGTCTGCGGTCTTCTTGCTCCTCAAGTCGACGCGCGCGAGCTCGAACGTCGCGCCGGCCTCACGAAGCGCGATGTGCGGCGCGAGCGAACAGACACCAGGCGTGTAGAAAAGCTTCATCGTCTCGGTCATGCCCGCAGTCTAGGCAGCCGCCGCAGCTTGAACAATGAAGGAAGATTGATCACTCTGTCCAGCGCCATGAACAGCCGCCCCGACTTCGCCGCCATCGAAGCCTTCGCTCGCGTCGCCGAGACGGGCAGCTTCCGCGCCGCCGCCCTCGCTCTGTCCGCGCCGGTGTCGACCGTCAGCGTGCAGGTCAGCCGTCTCGAGCGGCGCCTCGGCGCCCGGCTGCTCGAGCGCACGACACGGCGCGTCCGCCTGACCGAGGAGGGGCGCGAGTACCTCGAAAAAGTGCGCGCCGGACTCGACGCGATTGCCGAGGCGGAGGGCGCGGTGTCCTCACGCGGCAGCGAGGCCCGCGGGCGCCTCCGGGTCGCCGCGCCGGTCGAGTTCGGGCAGGCGGTGCTCGGGCGCGTCCTCGGGCGCTACGCGAAGGAGTGCCCGGGCGTCGCTGTCGAGGTCGAGCTCGTCTCCGAGCGTGTCGATCCGGTGCGCGACGGCTTCGATGTCGTGCTCGAGGTCGAGCCGTGCGACAGCGTGTCGCTCGTGGCGCGCAAGCTCGGTGCGCCCTCGCGGCGTCGCCTCGTGGCCAGCGCGGACTACCTCGCGCGTCACGGCGTCCCAGCGCATCCGCGCGAGCTTTCGCGGCACACGTGCCTGGTGATGGGCACCCGGCGCGAGGCGGCAACGTGGCGCTTCACCCGCGGCGGCACGAAGCTGTCGATCGTGCACCGCCACGCGACCGCGAACAGCTGGGCGCTGCTGCGTGACCTCACCGTTGCCGGCTGCGGGATCAGCTGCCTGCCGGACTACCTGGCCGCGCCTGCGATCTCCGAGGGCAAGGTCGAGGAGGTGCTCGCCGCGTACGCAATGCCCGCGGAGCAGATGTACGCGGTGTATCCCCGCAGCCAGCACGTGCCCACGCGCCTGAGCACGTTCGTCGCGGCGCTGCGCGACTTCCTCGAGGTGTGGCCTGGCTGCCTGCCCAAGCCGCTTCCGCGGACGTCCGCGGGGGGCGCGTGACGCGCCGTGCGACATTCCCGGCACCGAGGACACCGGTCGCGCGCGGTCTCGTTGACAGTGCGGCCCAACCCTGGCTTGCTGGCCGACGCGTGGGGGCGCATGACGCCCCCACGCGCGGCAGAAGCCGGCGTTAGGCAAAACCCAGAAAAACCAAAACCACCCACGGAAAGGCGGTGAGTTGCCCTATGAAGGTCCTGATGTTCTATGAGACTGCGCCAGATGGGCTCCCCAAGGCGCGGGAGCACTTCCCCGCCCACCGTGCACGCCTGGCTGCGTTTCATGAGCGCGGTGTGCTCTTGATGGCCGGGCCTTATGGAAACCCACCCGTCGCAGCCCTCGGCATTTTCACCACGCGCGAAGCTGCTGAAGAGTTCGTCAAGGACGACCCGTTCGTTCTGCATGGCGTCGTCGCGCGGTACTACTTTCAGGAATGGAATGAGGTACTGACCGGGGAATGACGGTTCGGGCGAAGGGCCCACGTACGCACGAGCGGGGGCGCTTCTGCGCGCGCGGGCGCGCCCTCCCTCAAAAGATGCGCGGGAGAAGCCACGCGGCGACCGAGATCAGCCCGGCCGTCCCGACGAGCGGCCAGAAGCCCTTGATCTCGAAATCGTCGATGAACTTGTCGGTGACATAAAGCAATATCGCGTTCACGATCAGGCCGAGCACGAGGTAGGGCAAGCCGAACGTGAGCAGGGCGGCAGGCAAGAGCACGACGGCGAGCACGGCCCGGAGCAGCCACCCGACGAAGAGGTTGAGCAGCGCGAACGCGACAGCGATGCCGATCGCCGTGTTGCCCTTGCGGACCCGCACGCCGGGCACGATGGCGCTCGCGACGAGGACCGCGAGCCCCGCCGCGATCGCTTGACTGAGGAACGTCTTCAACATGAGTGTCTCTCCCGGAGGCCGGTTCCCCCATCCGTCGAGCGGGCCGGTCCCGACCTCTTTCTGACGCAGATGCGCGCCCTGCACAACCCGACGCTCGCCGTGGGGCTCAGCTCAGGGAGGGGTGATGCAGAACAACGTCGACTGGTCGATGCCGTCCTTGTAGGCGACGTATCCCGCCGTTTTGGGGGCGACGCACTGCGACGGCGCAGAGGCGAACGGGATGCAGGTCGCGGCCATCGGCCCGGCGTCGCCGTCGTCGTCCAAGCACATTCCTGGCTGCCCAGCCCCGCCGCAGTAGAGCGCGCTGGGGTTCATGGTGCAGGTCTCCCCGAGGAGCGCGTCGTCGATCCCGCTGTTCTGAAGGATCGCGACGTCCAGGCAAAGGTTGTAGCCGCCGCCGCAGTGGGTCCCGGCCGGACAGTCAGGCGCCGCCGCGTGGAGATCGCAGACCTTGTGGCAGATGGCGCCCATGCCGCCGTCGAAGCATCGCAGGCCGAGCGTGCAGTCCGAGTCCCACTGCGTGTCGCTCACCCGCGTACACGCCTCGCCTTCGACCTTCGCTCCGCCGGTGACGCACTCGCCGTCGGTCCCGACCGCGTTGGTGGGCATGCAGAACTGGTCGGCGGGACAGGCGTTCGCCGTGTAGGGGACGCAGCCCTTGGGACGGCGGACGTCATAGGAGGCCTCCTGGATCCAGTAACATTGGCCGCCGTCGACCCAGCCATACACGCCGGTCATCGCGTCCTTGACGACCTCACGCAGCTCGACATACCGAGCGACGCCGGCCGTCTGGTGCGGCGTCACGCGAGCGGTGATCTCGAGCTCGCCCGACTTGGCTGCGAAGGTCTTGAGATACGAGCCCTCCGCGAGGTCCTCCTGGAACACGGCGCACGTGTTGCAGGTCGGGACGAACGTCGTCTTGAAATCGGGGAGCGCGTGGGTCGGGGCGCCGTCCATCGTGTGGATGCCGACGTCGAGGGCGCCGTCGAAGAAGAGCCGGAGCCGGTCGACGAGCGCGGGGTCTCCGGAGATGTTCGCGAGCGAGCTCGGCGTGCGGATGGTGGGCACAGAGCCCGAGGTGTCGAACGTGTTCTCCTGCTGGCTCAGGAGCTCGATGCCCGCGAGCGGGAGGTCCACACAGTCCGCGGGCTTCATGGGTTGCTGGCCGCCCGCGCCGCCATCGCCGCCTACGCCGCCCATGCCGCCCGTGCCGCCTGTGCCGCCCGCCCCCCCGACGCCGCCTCCGGCGCCGCCGTCTCCTCCCGTCCCGGTGCTGCTACTCGAGCTCGCGGAAGAGCTCGAGCTCGTCGATGTCCCGCCGCCCCCTGAGCAGCCCACCACCAGCGCAGCCACGCCGAGCGCGAGGGCAGTGATGGCCCGAGGACGATCTCCCAAAAATCTCGTGTGTTCCATGACTTGCCAGTAGCAAGCCTCGAGACGCGGCGTAAAGGCCAGCGCACCAACTCGCCGCGCGAGCTGGTTGCTCGCATGGGACGTCGAACGCATCCGGGCGCCTTCGCGCCTACACCGCCACCACGGCCCTCTCTCCCGCCCGGGCCGTGATGCCGCACGCGAGCTCGCACGTCTTCCCGTCGAGCGTCAGGAGCAGCTTCTCGACGGCGAGCTCGCCTTCAGCAAGCTCAATCGAAAGCCCGTCACCGTCGAGCGCTAGCGACCCCCAGCCGGTCGTGGTGCTGAAGAAGGTGCGGAAAGGCCGGCCGGCGAGGCGCGGCCCCAGCCGGAGGGTCCGCGTGGCCGCCGCGTAGGCGAAGCCAGCCAGCGAGCCGATGAGGGCGTAACTGGACATCGCGCGCGCATAGTAGTTGCCGCACTCGTACTCGTTCCAGGGGTTGCGCGTGCGCCCGTCGTAGCGGCTACGCGCCGCCCGGACGATGGTCAGGCCCTCGTCGACCAGGCCCTCTTCGATGAGATGCGACGCCACTTGGTACTCGATGCCGGTCCATACCTCGTCCGAATAGGGAAAGGGGAGCGTGGGTTTGTCGCCGTTCGGCCAGGAGCAGAGGAGCAGGCCGGGCTCGTGGCCCCAGGCATAACCAGGGCGCTGGGTGCATGCGTGCTCCCACAGGTCGGCGCGGAAATTGTAGCGGAAGATGGCAGCCAAGCTCTTCGCCACGTTCGCGCGGTTCAGCGGGGAGTGGATGCCATAGATGCGCGCCATCCAGGCGCCGATGACGCCGTCCGAGAGGCAGCCCTTCCCGTACTGATACTTCGGCCCCTCGGCCTTCAGCAGGCGCTGCACCTCCCCGCTCGATTCGTCCACCTTCGCGATGCTCTCGGCGAAGGACGTGTCGCGCAGGCCTTCCCAGATCACCTTCTGGACGTAGTATTCTCCATTGAATATGTGTTCTCCAGAGATGTGCCGGGAAACGAGCGTCCACATCATCACGGCTACGTGCGCGCTGTATTCGACTCGGATTCGCCACGCGTTCCGCAGGTATTCGCGTCGCTCCATCATGACGAGCCACGAGCAGCGGGTCGAGTTGGCTCGTCCGCTTTGCCCTCACAACCGCTTCTTCACGCGCTGAATTGCGTTGCGTCCGCGCCGCCCTCAGCCCACGTCCGTTCCCGTGGGACCGGCCTCGATCGGCAAAGAGAACGAAAACGTGGTGGTCTCCCCGGGGACGCTGTGGGCAAAGACCCGCCCTCCATGCGACTCCACGAGACCCCGCACGATGTAGAGCCCCAGCCCGAGCCCCTTGATTGCGCTGCCTTTCGCGCGCCCTCGCTGAAATCGCTCGAACAGGGTGCGCATGTCCTCCGGGGTGATGCCTGGCCCCTGATTTCGCACCGTCACCACCGCCTCGTCGCCGCGCCGCTCCGCGAGGATCTCGATCAGCGTCCCCGGCTCGCCGTATTTGATCGCATTGGACAGGAGGTTCTCCGCGACCTGCTCGATCCGTTGCGCGTCCACGAAGAGCGCCGGGAGCTCGCCGCGGATCGAGAGCGTCACGCGCTCACGGCTGCCGCTCGCCTCGATGACCCGCGCGAGCAGCGCCGGGATATCGGTCGGCGTGCGCAAGAGCTCCAGCCTGCGCGCCTCGATCCGCGACAAATCGAGCAGGTCGCCGATCATGCGGCTGAGCCGCGCTGCGCTCCCGACGATACGCTCGCCGCGGGTGCGCGCCGTGGCGTCGGCGCAGGAGCGCGCGAGGCCCCCGGCGAGCATCAGGATGGTCGCGACCGGCTGGCGCAGGTCGTGCGCCACCACGCTCGTCCATTCCTGGCGCAATCGTTCGAGCTCCTTGAGCGGCGTGATGTCCTCGTAGGTCACCACGGCCCCGAGGATCCGGCCTCGCTCGTTGCGAATGGGCGACGCATTGGTCAACACCGGCACGTCCGGTTCGTGGGGCGCCCGGATGAGCAGCTCCCGCCCGGTGACCACCTCGCCGTTCAGGGCTCGATCGAGCGAGAGATCCCCCTCGGGGATCGGCGAGCCGTCCGGCAGGTGAAGCCGTTGCCGCAAGAGATGGCGCACGTCCGTCGGCATGGCCACGCCCATGAGCTCCTCGGCCTTCTGGTTCATGCGAAACTCCGACTCCTTGTCGACCTTGCAGAGGACGATTCCAATGGGCGAGCGCTCGATCACGGTCCGGAGCCAGCGCTGCTCCATCGAAAGGGCGTGGACGAGCCGTTCGCGCTCCGCTTCGAGCCGGCGTCGCTCGGTCACGTCCTCGTTGACCACGACGGCGCCGAGGACCCGCCCCTCGGCATCGCGCACCGGCGCCGCCGAGTGCAGGAGGATCTTGTGCGTGCCGTCGAGCGCCTCGATTTCGATGAGCTCGTTCAGCGAGGTCTCGCCCTTTTGTATCGCGCGCGCGGCCCCCCAGTCCTCGGGCGCGATGGGTCTTCCCGTGTCGAGCCACCATCCCTTGTAAATGCCGAATTGCTCGATACCGACGTACCGGGCGCCGGCCCATACACGTCTCCCGGCGGAATTGCCGAGGAGGATGGTCCCGCGGTCGTCGATGACCCATACCCCGACCGGGAGCGTCTCGAGCACCTGCCGCAGGAGCCGCTCGCTCTTCTGGAGCGCCATTTCCGCGCGGCGCTGGTCGGTCACGTCCCGGACCGTGCCGCACATGCGAATCGGGTGACCCGCCTCGTCGCAGATCACGTCGCATTCCTCGTGCACGATCCGCTCCTGGCCATCAGTGAGAATGCGGTGGTCGATGGAATACGGTTTGGTCCCGCGGAGGGCGCGCTGGACCGCCTCGTCCACGTCCGCGCGATCGCCAGGGTGCACGAGCGCGAGGAACTCCTCGTACGTCTTGGGGCCGGCCGCGGGGGTCAGGCCGAAGAGGCGATGACATTCGTCCGACCAGAAAAGCTCGTTCGTGTCGATGTCCCATTCCCAGCTCCCGATCTGGGCGATCCGCTGGGCGCGGGCGAGGCGCTCCTGGCTCAGGCGCAGCGCGTCCTCGGCTTGCTTGCGCGCGCTGACGTCACGGATGATGGCCACGTGCCTGCCCGGCACGAAATGCGCCTGCGCCGTGAAATCTGCGACGAACGTGCTGCCATCGACGCGCCGGAACGGCCCCTCGGCCCGCCTTCGCCCCGACGCGAGGAACGCGGCCCACCTCTCCCGAAGCTTGGCCCCGATCTCGGGCGGCCGGAGATCGAATACGGTCCGCTGCAAAAGCTCGTCTCGCGTCCCGCAGAAGAGCTCGCAGGCGCGCGGGTTGACGTCGACCAGGCGCCCTTCGTCGTCCGCGACGAGAATGCCGTCGAACGCATTCTGGAACAGGCCGCGGTATTTTCGGTTTTTCCGCTCGACCTCGGCGCTCTCCGGACGCGTGGAAGCGAGCGAGGCTCCAATGAGTGCGGCGAGCGCAGACAGCATCGGCAGCATCCGATCCGGGCCGTTTTCGGCCTGCCGCAGGAAGCAAACCAGCACCCCGAGCTCGCGCTCCTCGGCCACGAGGGGCACCGCCAGGGCTCTCGGGCCGCAGCCGAGCTCGGCGGCCACGCCGACGTCGAAGGGGCGGTCCTCGACTTCGCCGTCGATCGCCATGGCCCTCCGCGTGCGAGCCACTCGTGCTGCCAGGGCGGCGGATTCGAGCGGGAGCGAGCCGACGCGGGCGAGCAGCGCCTCGGGGGCGCCGTGATGCGCGGACACGACGAGCGTTTGCCCGTCCTCGCTCGGGACGTAGAAAAGCGTCACGTAGGCGCCGAGCGCCGAGGCCACGAGCTCGATGGCGAGCCGGTGCGCGTCCCTCCGCTCGAGCCCACGTCCGAGGAGGCGAGACGCGAGGGCGCAATACGGATCTTCGTGGAAAGAAATGATACCTTTGTCGACCCCCGTCATATTTTCCTGCCGGGTTCGCCCACGCGGACGAGTGCGCAGGCAACTCTCGCAGTACAACACGCTCGAGGTTGTATGTCACGCCGGCAACGTTTGTCGGACGCAAGAATCCACCGGGCGCTCTCGCCCGGCGGATGGGATTCCCTGCTCGTACTGCCCACGGACTCTGCCGATCTTGGCACGATGGGTACGGGGATGGCCGCAGCGAGCGGCCCGGGGAGGGAAAACGATGTTATGGCTCCACGCGCTCGACCTCGGAGGGCGCCCGCTCATGAGAAGTCGATCTCGACATGGTAGACGCCCTCTCGCAGGCTGGCTTTCACGGGCAGCCCGCTTTTGTGAAAAATGGCCATCATGGGCTTGTTGCTCGCCAGCACGTCCGCGAAGAAGCCCGTGACCCCGCGTGCCCGCGCCACCTCGGCCATGCGCCGCATGAGCAGCGTGCCAACCCCGCGCCCCTGCCATTCGTCGCGCACCACGAAAGCGATGTCCGCCCTCCGCGTCGCCGGGGCCACGTCGTAGCGGGCGAGGCCGATGACCTCCTCGCAGCCGCTATCGCTGTGAATCACCACGAGGCCCATGTTCTGCTCGTAATCGAGGCATACGAGCTGCAGCAGCTCCTCGTGCGGGTGGGAGCGTTTGAACTTCATGAAACGCTGGTAGGTGCTCTCGTCGGAGAGGCGGTAGAAGAGATCCTTCAGCCCGTCCTCGTCCGATATGCGCAGCGGGCGCACGAGCACTTCATGCCCGCCCGGAAGTGTCTCGCGCCGCGCCTCCTCCCACGGGTACGCCGAGCGCGCGCAGGCCTGGTCGCCGAAGACGTAGCGGCGCTGCTTGGCCGCCGCGAGCAGGTCGGCGCGGTGATCGGGGTGCGCGATATCGATGAGCGCGAGCGCGCGCTGGCGGATGTTCTTGCCCCAGAGATCGGCGACGCCGTGCTCCGTGACCACATAGTGCACGTCGCCCCGGCTCGTGACGACACCGGCGCCCTGCTCGAGCCCCGGCACGATGCGGCTCACTTGCCCCTCCTTGGCCGTCGAACGCAGCGCGATGATGGGCTTGCCGCCGCGGCTGCGCGCCGAACCGCGAATGAAGTCGACCTGGCCCCCGATGCCCGAGAAGAAGCGGCCCATCAGCGTGTCCGCTGCCACCTGGCCGGTCAGATCGACGGCCAGGGCCGCGTTGATCGCGATCATCATGTCGTTCTCGGCGATGATGAATGGGTCATTCGTGAAGCCCGAGGGGCGCATCTCCACGACGGGATTGTCATGTACCCAGTCGTAGAGCGCCTGGCTGCCCATCACGAACGACGTGACGAGCTTGCCAGGCAGGAGCGTTTTTTTGCGACCGTTGATCACGCCGCGAAGCGCGAGGCACATCACGCCATCGGAGAACATCTCGGTATGTACGCCGAGGTCGTGATGCTCCTCGAGCGCGGCGAGAGCAGCATCGGGGATCCTGCCAATGCCGGTCTGCAATGTGGCACCGTTCGGGATGAGGCTGGCAATATGGCGACCGATGGCGCGGTCGACCTCGTCGAGCGGCTCGGCCGCGCGTGTCGGCAAGGGCGCGTCGACGGGCACGAGGTGCTGGATGCGATCGATGTTCAAGAACGAATCGCCATGCGTGCGGGGCATGCGCGGGTTGACCTCGGCGAGAATGAGATCGGCGGCGTCGATCGCGGCCCGCACGATGTCCACGGAGACGCCGAGGCTCACGTAGCCGTGCGCGTCGGGCGGCGACACCTGGATGAGCGCGACGTCGATGCGCACGCGGCGCGAGCGGATGAGCTCGGGGATATCCGACAGGAAGACCGGCATGAAATCGGCACGCCCCTCGGCCACCGCGTCTCGCACGTTCGGCCCGATGAAAAACGCCGTATGGCGGAAGCGGCGCTCGAGCCCAGCTTTGACGTAGGGGGCGGGCCCCAGGGTGAGGAGGTGGACGATGTCATTGCCTTCGAGGTGATGACCATGCTCGACCATGGCCTCGACGAGCCGCGCAGGCTCAGCCGCACCCGAGCCGATGAGAATGCGGCGGCCGCGCGGGATGGAGCGCGCTGCGCCTTCGGGAGTCGTGATCTTGTCGGAGAAGCGCTGTTGCCAGCATGTCGGGTCCACGTCCTACCTCCGTGAGGTTCAGCAAATTCTCGGCAGCAGCGAGCTCGGGCCGATACGACGGTGCCTGGCCGTCCAAGCTCGTCATGACGCTCGGCGCTGGACCTTGGCCTCCGCGGCGTCGAGCTTCCTGTCGAGGTAATGGCCCAGCGCCTCGGTCATGACCACGGCTGTGATCGCATTGGAAAAAATGCCGACACCCGGGACGAAGCCAAGGAGAAGATTCGCCACGAGGCGCGCGCCCGCACCGCCCCAGATGAGCCCCGAGAGCCGTCCCCACGGCGCCTTCCAGAGGCGAAGTCCACGTTTATGCGTGAAGGAGGCCGCGTACCAGTAGTGAACGGGGATCACGAGGAGCTCGTCTGCCGCAGGGATGGGCTGCGTCACATGGCTGAGGACGCCCGAGAAGACATCGACCTGGGTCGTGAGGCGGCGTGTTTCGGGAGTCATGGGTCTCGAATGGGGTTGCCTTGGCCGCGTGTAAATATCAGCGGGCGCCATGCCGTTCGGGCCGTGGGTCGGCGAGCGCCAACCTTTCGAGCGGATGCTCGCGAGCCCCTCGCCCAGGCTGTCCTCGCCGTAAACCTCTCCATTGATTATGCCGCGTGGCAGCGGCGCTCGTGAGCAGGATTGTGACCACCTGGTCAAGCCACTCACCAGTCCCCGAGCGCGCAGCCTGCGCCCCACCGCCGAGAGCCATTATCCGCCCCCATGGCTCATTGTTGCCAGCGAGCGTATGGTGAGGCACACTCGGCCCGCCGACGCGGGGTGGGGTGCGAATTCGTCCCTGCCCCCGAAAGTTTTACACGGGCATTCGATCGTGCAGGTCACGCGCTCACAGTCGATCTGAAGAGCCGCCTGCGATCCAGAACCACGAATGAAGAAGGGGGCGCGATGCTTTCACGGCGGGCATTCTTGAAATACACGGGGGCGACGGCGCTGACGCTCTTCACCTACGACAAACTTGGCATTCGCAGGGCGCTCGCGCAGATTCCGGGCGGCACGCAGGATCCCACGCTCGTGCCGAAATATCTGACCCCCTTGCTGATTCCGCCTGTGATGCCCAAGGCCGGAACGATCAAGGTGCATGGCGGCAAGCAGGCCGACTCCTACGAGATTTCGGTGCGTCAGTTCACCCAGCAAATCCTGCCGGATGGTTTTCCGAAGACGACGGTGTGGGGATACGGCGCTGTTGCTTCAGCAAGCAGGAACGGGAGAGGTTTACTGATACACAACGCGCCGTCGCTCACGATCGAGGCAGACTGGAAGCGCCCCGTCCGCGTGAAATGGATCAACGAGCTCGTCGACGCGAGCAGGAATTTCCTGCCCCACATCTTGCCCGTGGACCAGACGCTGCACTGGGCCAACCCGCCCGGCGGTGATGCGGAACGCGACACGCGGCCGAGCTTCGCATCCACCCCCGGTCCGTACACCGGACCGGTGCCCCTCGTCACGCACGTGCATGGCGCGGTGGGCGTCGGCGACGAGAGCGACGGCTACGCGGAGGCATGGTATCTGCCGGCGGCCGACAATATTCCGGCGAGCTACGCCACGGAAGGCACCTGGTACGATTTTTTTGCGGGCAAGGCCGCAGCGAAATTCGGAGTCACGTGGGGTCCGGGATTCGCCACCTTCCAGTACCCGAACGACCAGCGCGCAGCGACCGTTTGGTATCACGACCATACGCTGGGCATGACCCGCGTGAACGTGTACGCGGGCCCGGCCGGCTTTTACATCATTCGCGGCGGGCCGGATGGCGATGGTGCCGTGACCGACACCCGATCCGGCAATCCGGCGGTGCTACCGGGGCCCGCCCCCAAGGAGAACGACAAGTTCCCGTCCAACAAGACCTATTACGAGATCCCCATGGCCATCCAGGACCGCTCGTTCAACACGGACGGGTCGCTCTTCTACCCCGACACGCGGGCCTTTTTTCCCGACGGCATCACCGGGCCCTACATCCCGGTTACCGACATCTCGCCGATCTGGAACCCCGAGTTTTTCGGCAACATGATCATGGTCAATGGGAACACCTGGCCCTTCCAGACCGTCGAGCGACGGCGCTACCGGTTCCGCTTTCTCAACGGCTGCCAGTCGCGCTTCTTGATCCTCGACTTCAGCACCATCCCCGGCGTCGTGGTCTGGGCGATCGGCAATGAGGGCGGCTTCCTGGCAGCACCGGTGAACCTCACCGTGACGAACGTCAATCAGCTGCTCATGGGCCCGGCCGAACGTGCCGACCTCATCGTCGATTTCACCAACGTCCCGGTCGGCCATCACGTGCTCGGCAACCTCGGTCCGGACGAACCCTTCGGCGGCGGCGTGCCGGGGGTCGATTTCCCGGTCGCGGACCCGACGACCACGGGCCAGGTGATGCAATTTCGCGTGGTGCCGGCGGTCGCTCCCGATCCGACCACGCCCCCGCAATTCTTGCAGTTGCCGGCGATCACGCAGCTTCCAGCGGCGACGGTCACACGGCCCCTTGCGCTGCTCGAGAAGTTATCGGATTTCTTCCCCGACGCGCCAGCGGAAGCCTTGCTGGGCACCGTCGCCGGCGATCCCAATACGGGCTCGGGCACCTGGGCCGAGCGCCACTGGGACGAGGGCGTCACCGAAAACCCTGCCGTCGGTGCCACGGAGCTGTGGGAGTTCTACAACGCGACCGCAGACGCCCACCCGATGCATGTGCACGAGGTCGCCTTCCAGGTGGTCAACCGACAGGCGATCCTCGTCGACGAGGACACCCAGCAAGTCCAGGTCGTCATTGGCTCTCCACCAACACCACCCGAGGCGTGGGAGACCGGCTTCAAGGACACCGTCATCGCCTATCCAGGCCAAGTGACCCGCATCCGGGCGCAGTTCAAAACATCCGGGCAATTCGTCTGGCATTGCCACATCGTCGAGCACGAGGACAACGAGATGATGCGACCGTACCGGATCGGTCCGCGTCAGCCGGGTCAGCCGGGTCCGCCGGATCCGCCCACGTAGGGGACGTCCCTCTGTGGCGGCATTCGGCCCCGCGAGACTCGAACCCGCTGGCCGCAGCCGCACGCGCAGCAGCGGCCCATCATTTCGGTGGTCGCCGGCGGAGGACCTGGGTGATGCAATCTGCGGAGCCATAGCCGCGCCGGAGGTTGTCGAAGCGCACCCAGGTCGCATGCACAGAGGCCGCGGCGAGGGCACGCTTGTACGCCTCGCTGACGCCTTCCGCGCCGATGATACGCCGCGGGCCCACGGTGAGGACGTTGATCCCATAAGCCCTTTGGTCCTCCACGGACACAGGTAGTACGCGGATCCCTTTTTCCCGGAGGAGCCGCACGAAATCCACATCCTCGTGCGCAAGGTCGTAGGTGCCCTGCGCGTTGCGGGTCCACACGTCGGCCTTCAGGCACTTCACGTGTTGGCGCACGTCGCAGTCGGGCATGTCGCGATCCGCCACGAGCAAGGCGAGATCGACGTCGAGGAGGTTGAAATACGTGTCGAGGTGCATCTCACGGGAATCTTGCCACGCGTCCTTCACGACAATCACCTCGCGCGTGCCGAACACGTCGTGATTCAGCATTTCTCGGATCGCCGCCGCGTTGGTCCGCAGCCCCTGGCCAATGAACGCGCGCTCACCGGCTGGAAAGAAATCCCCTCCCTCCATGCGTGCGTCCGGGCTGATCTCGTAGACGGGCTCGATGCCCATCTTGGCGAGGACGAATTTCATGACCTCGCGCTCCGCAGCCCGCTGCGGGTTTGCCATCCGACCGAGCACGACGCCGCGGGCCGTGGTCACCATCTGATCCCGCGCGAAATAGAGGTTCATCAAGGGGTTCAGGCGGTACTCGGCTTGAATGCAGGAGCGCTCTTCGGAGGCGCCGCATGGGCCGTACCGCAGCACCACGGTGGGGCGCTCGAGGACCATCCGCACCAGCGTCGTGGGGGCCATCTTCGCGAGGGTCTCCTCGAAATAGGCCCGTTGCGCTTCTCGAGCCTCGGGGTCGAGGCTGAAGACGTCCAGGATCGTCATTCGTTTCGCCAGACGCACGAGCGCCCGGCGAGCCTCCCCATCCGGATCCTCGGTGCCGGCGAGGAGCACGTCGACCACGTGGGTCACCTTTTCCACGCCCTGGTTCTCCAGCGTCGCCACGAATTGCCGATGCTCCGCAGCCGCGCCCTCGAGGCTGAAGGTATCCTCGAACAGGGCCGCGGCAGGGTGGAGGAGCCCTAAAAACACCTCCTCTCCGGGCCTGTGCACCAGAATCTGGTCGGCCTCGTACCAGTGCGCGTCGACGCCTGCGGGCTCCGCGCGCGAGAGATGTCCGCCGAGCAGCAACGACGCGGCTGCGGCCGCAGCGACGCCGAAGGACGCCCATCGCCTGCGGAACTCGTACATCGGCGCACGACGCGTTCGCATGGCCCAGAGCGATTGCACGTACCGTACCCGGCGAGGTCAAGCAGCATTCCCTGGCACGGGGATCGCTTCAACATTTGCAGGCGGTCCAGTACCGAAAAACCGGCGTCGCGGAGAAGGGCCATGCGAGCGAACGAGGAGATCGTACGGGAGACGGCCGGTGCGCCGGCCTTCGAGGTCGAGCGCGTACGGCGGGACTTTCCGATCCTCCAGCGGCCGGTGAACGGGCGGCCGCTCGTGTACCTCGATACCGCCGCGAGCGCGCAGAAGCCGCGGACCGTCCTCGACGAGATGACGCGCTTCATGAGCGAGGACTACGCGAACATCCATCGGGGCGTGTACGCCCTGAGCCAGCGATCGACGGCGCTCTACGACGCCGCGCGGGAGAAGGTGGCCCGCTTCATCCACGCCGGAGACGCGCGGGAGATTGTCTTCGTCCGCAATGCGACCGAAGGGATCAACCTCGTCGCCAGCAGCTACGGGCGGCATTTCCTCGAGAAAGGCGACGAGGTCCTCATCACCCACATGGAGCACCACGCCAACATCGTGCCGTGGCAACTCCTGCGGCAGGAAAAGGGCATCGCGCTCCGCGTCGCTCCGATCACGGACGAGGGCGAGCTCGATATGGCTGCCTTCGAGCGAATGCTCACGGACCGCGTCAAGTTCGTCTCGGTCGTCCACGTTTCGAACTCGCTGGGGACCTTGAACCCGGTCAAAGAGATCGTCCGCCTCGCGCACGCGCGCGGGATCCCCATCCTCATCGATGGCAGCCAAGCGGCCGTGCACATACCGGTCGACGTGCACGACATCGACGCCGATTTCTACGTCTTCAGCGGTCACAAGGTCTACGGGCCGACCGGGATCGGCGTCGTCTTCGCCAAGCTTCCGCACCTCGAGGCGATGCCGCCGTACCAGGGCGGCGGCCTCATGATCTCCTCGGTGACATTCGAAAGCACCGAATTTTCGCCGCCGCCGCAGAAGTTCGAGGCGGGAACCCCCAACATCGTCGGCGCGATCGGCCTCGGCGCTGCAATCGATTACGTATCCTCGCTCGGCCTCGCGAACATCCACGCCCACGAGTCGGCGTTGCTCGCCTACGGCACCGAGCTGCTCCGGGAGATCCCGGGGCTCCGGTTGATCGGCACGGCCCGGGAGAAGTCGAGCATCCTGGCATTCGTCATCGATGGGACGGACCCGCAGGAGATCGGCGCCGCCCTCGGCAGGAACGGAATCGCGGTGCGCGCGGGGCACCATTGCACGCAACCGTTGATGGGCCGCCTGGGGCTCCCCAGCACGACGCGCGCGTCGATTGGGCTTTACACCACGATGGAGGATATCGATGCGCTCGCCAGGTGCCTCCGCGAGATGCCATAGCCGGCCCGACACGCCGGGGCTCCCGGGACCGACGAGCGAGGGTTGACGAAATCGACGAGACAGTGAGCCTCATCGTCGCCGGTCCGAGTCCTCCGCGATCACCTCCATCCGGCGCATCATCTCCATGTCTTCGTGTTCGAGAATGTGGCAGTGCCACACGAACTCCCCGGTGTAGCGGCCGAATCGGACAGCGAATCGGGTCACCTCACCTGGATTGGCCCGAACGGTATCCTTCATGCCGCGCTCGTTCTCGGCCGCCGGGACGGCCGGTCCGGTAAAGACCAGCTCACCGGCAGACCGGAATCGATCGACGTCGAAGGACTGGCGGTCGAGGATGTGGAATCGGACGAGGTGAAGGTGAATCGGGTGCGTGTCGACGGTCAAGTTGATCAACCGCCAGATCTCCACCGTTCCCAACCGCGGCTTTTCGGTGGTGGCGTCACCCCATTGAAGTGGCATCGGGCGCCCGTGCATGTCTCGGATGCCAAGCAGTGACATCTGCCGGCCCATGTGATCCTTTTGCTGATCCAGAATGAGATCCCGAGACCGAACGACATCCCTGAGCCGCGGAAAGGGGCCCGCCGGAAGGTACCGCGGGATGCGACTCCGATCCCGACCGGACCGCGGGAGGGTCACCCGGAACTGCATTACGGCGCGGGTGTGTCGCGTAGGACGGGTCCCTTTCGGAAAGGGGGTGGGGGCGTCGTTGGTCATGGTGATGGTGGCCCCCTCGAGCCCCGTGAAGTCGATGATGACATCGGCACGCTCTGCGGGCGCCAGCAGGATTTCCTTCACCGGAGCCGCTCGCTTCAAATAGCCGCCGTCGCCCCCGATCTGGATCATGCTGATCGCTGGCTCGAGCATGAGGTTGTAGAAGCGTGCGTTCGCGCCGTTCAGCAAGCGGAAGCGATAGCGCCGCGGCTCCACCTCGAGGAATGGCCAGACCTTGCCGTTCACCAGATTGGTGTTGCCGAAGAACTCGGGCGGGATCGTCGCTGGATATTGGAGCGAGCCGTCTTTGTTGAACGAACGGTCCTGGAGCAGCAAGGGTAGCTCGAAGGGTCCGGAGGGAAGCTCCAGCCGCGCATCGTTTTCATCCCGCAAGAGGTAGAAGCCAGCCAGTCCGGCGTATATGTTCAGCCGCGTGATTCCCATCGCGTGGTCGTGGTACCAAAGAGTCGTGGGCCGCTGTCGGTTGGGGTACCGAAAGAGATTGGTCGTGAACATAGGGCCGTTGGTCGTCAGGCCGGGGGTGAACCATGCCTCGGGATGGCCGTCGACGTCCGCTGGCAGCTCGCCGTCATGGAGATGGACGACCGTCCGTACTTGCGGCAGGTAAACGTCGGCCCCGTGGACGGACACGTCTACGGGCAAGAGGTGGGTGACGGGCAGCTCATTCAAATACCGTATCAGGATGGGTTGGCGAACGCGGGCCTCGATGGTGGGGCCGGGATACTGCCCTTCGTACCCCCAGACCGTGGTCGGGGGGAAGTCGCGGTGCAGTTGCTGCTCGATCTGCCGCATGGTGATCTGAAAGAGGGGTACTCCTTTCTGGTGGCCGACCGGCTGGAGCGTCTCGGGAATCGGAACAGGGTCTACGAACTTTGGAACCGTATCAGGCTTGGATGGCGCTACGCGTGACGAAGCATTGAACGGTTTGTGAACGTGGGGATTGCGACCCTTGCCACATGTCATGATTATCTGCCTCCTCTCCACATCTAGCCGGACAGGAGGCAGCAGCTATGCCGGATACAATCGATCCACCTATGCTCAGTCCCGGGACGCTGTAGGATCGCCTTTCAAACCCGAATGACCAAGCATTGCTCGAATGAACGCAAGTATTTGGCGATACCAGCGCAGACACGCACAGAAGGCTTTACTGAGATATTTCGCAGGCCTTGGCAGCGCACGCTTGACGTTGATCGCCCGCAACGACATGAGATCGCGCGGACGGCATGTCGGGCGCGTGGTGGGCCATGCCCCGTGTCATTGCCGCGGATTCTCATTTCGTGTGGCAGGAGGGGGGACGATGACGACACGATATGCTCGAGCGGGGGCCCTTGCCTGGATGGGCAGCGTGCTGATCGGGATCGGCATCTTGCTCTCCGTTCTCCAGTGGGCCTTGACGGCCTACCTGGTGCTCCACGGACGCGGAGGCGAGATCGAAAGCGGTGTTCTTCCTCGATCGCTCGACGTGAATGCGCCGATCGGCGGCGGCAAGTGCATCACGATCAGCTACCCAGGCTTGGTCCTCGCGGCCCTCGGCACCATTCATCATGTCGCGGCCGAGTGCCTGTGGACGCGATGGGGAGCGCGCGTCGTGCGGCGGGTGTCGAAGGCACGGCGCTGCTCGTAGGCAATGGTGTCGAGCGCAAGGTCCCCTCTTCGAGAAGAGAGCGGCGGATTGGCAGAGTTCTCAACCCTTTGGACGCGGAAGGTCGCGCAAGCGTTTGTCCAGACGCTTGGGGCGGGGACGGCCGAGCAGGCGCCGGCCCGCGTCGAGGAGATGCTGGCGCAGGGTGTCGTCGTCGACGGCGGCGAACTCGGGAGCGCCGCCCGCCATCGCGAGCCCCGCGGACATGACGTGCACCGTGATCGCGTCGGCGAGGCTCGGTTCTTCCCCGGCGAAAACCGCTCTCAATTTGGTCTTGAGGTCCTTGTCCTTCGGCGCCAAGAGCGTCCGATGGATGAGACGCTGGAGCCCGGGATCGCTGTTGAACAGGCCGACCAGCATGCGCTGACGGACGATGAGGTCGACGAACCCGGCGAGCGCGTGATCGATCTGCGCGCCTCGACTTCGTTTCGTGCACGCCTCGTCGAGGATCTGCTCCATCTCCTGCAAAGCTGGCGCGGCCACGGCCTCGGCGATCTCGTCCTTGGATTTGAAGTGGTAGTAGAGGGCGGCCTTCGTGACGCCGAGCTCGTCGGCGATCATCTGCATCGACGTGCCCTCCATCCCGTGCTCGCTGAACAGCTTCAGCGCGGTGTCGAGCAGTCGTGATCTCGTGTCGTTGGCAGCGGTGCCGGCAGTCATGGCCCTCCTCGCGGGAACCGAGACAGTACCTCGCTCCTCGCCGTTCGGCATGCTTTATGGATCGCGATCTGACTTACCGGTTGGTAAGTTGCACACCAGCCGTTCGGCTTGCGTCGTACTTACCGATCGGTTAGTGTGGATCCCGAACCGAGGAGGAGCCATGAACGCCGACGCCATTCCGACGCTCACCATTGCCAGAACCTGCCCTTACGCGCCGCCTGCGCAGCATCGCACGCTTCGCCAGGAGGCCCCCGTCGCCAAGGTCAAGCTGCCCACGGGCGCGACGGCTTGGGTGGTCACGCGGCACGAGGACATTCGGACGCTCCTGTCCGACCCACGGTTCAGCGCCAGCCGGAAACACCCCGGCTTTCCCCACCTGTCCCCGCTCGTGGCGCCGGCCCTGAATGGAAAGCCCCTGCTGATCGAAATGGACGGGCAAGAACACGCAGCCGCACGCCGGGCCGTGGTCGGTGAGTTCACGGTGAAGCGGGCCGCCGCGCTTGCGCCGCGTATCCAGCAAATCGTGGACGAGCACATCGACGCGATGCTGGCCGGGCCTCGCCCCGTCGACCTGGTGCAGGCGCTCTCCCTGCCGGTGCCATCGCTCGTGATCTGCGAGCTGCTCGGCGTGCCTTATTCCGATCATGGGTTTTTCCAGGCTCGCTCCGCCACGCTCGTGAGTCGGAATGCGCCGCTCGAAGAGAAGGGGCTCGCCTTCTTCGAGCTCCTCTCGTATCTCGACAAGCTCGTGACCGACAAGGAGCAGAATCCGACCGACGACTTGCTGGGCCGCCAGGTCCTCAAATTGCGCGAAGAGGGCGCATACGATCACGAGTCGATGCTCAACCTGGCCTTCATCCTCCTGATCGCCGGGCACGAGACCACCGCGAACATGATCTCGCTGAGCACGCTTTCGCTGCTGAAGCACCCCGAGAAGCTCGCGGCCCTCCGGCAGGACCCCGAAAAGACCCTGGCGGCGGTCGAGGAGCTTTTGCGTTATTTCACCATTGCGGAGCTGGGCGTCGGTCGGGTCGCGACCGAGGACGTGGAGCTCGGGGGCGTGCTCATCCGGGCCGGGGAAGGCGTCGTCGTGCTGGCCAATATCGGCAACCGCGATCCGGAGGTTTTCCAGAACGCAGACGAGCTCGACCTCGAGCGCGGCGCCCGGAATCACGTCGCCTTCGGCTTCGGCGCGCACCAATGCCTAGGCCAGAATCTGGCCCGGATCGAGCTGCAAATCGTCCTCGATACGCTGTTCCGGCGGATCCCCGAGCTCAGGCTCGCCGTGCCCGAGGAGGAGCTGCCGTTCAAGAGCGACGCCTTGGTGTACGGCTTGCACGAGTTCCCGGTCACCTGGTGATCGGAGCGGAGGACCCGAGCTCGGCAGGGTCGAATCTCTCCTCCCACCCACCCTTTCCAGATGCGGCGAGCCCCACACCTCGGGTAGGATCGGTCCCCTCTCCCCCGAGACTGGAGCTTGCCGCATGCGTCGTCCCCTTTCCCTCGCTGCCATCGCGATCCCGCTCGTCGCCGCCTTCTTCGCCGCGTGCGGCGGATCGGGCAATGAAACCACCCAGGGCGCCGGCGCCGCGAGCAGCAGCGGCACGGGCGCGGGCGGCGCGGGCAGCGGTGGCGAGGGCCTCGGCGGCGACCTCTTCGGCGACGGCGGCGTGGGCCAGCTCGTATCGATCGACGTGACGCCGAAGGACCTCGTGATCGAGGTCGTCAATGGGCAAATCCCCCCGCCCATCACCTACAAGGCGACCGGCCTCACGAGCACGGGCAGCGTGGTCGACGTGGTCGGCTCGTGGACGTACGATCGCGGCGACATCGGCAACATCATCCCGGCGAACGGCGCGTTCACCGCGAGCGGCCTGCTCGGCGGCACGGGCACCGTGACGTTCGAGGCCGACGGCGTGAAAGGCTCGACCACGGCCACCGTGAAGCTCCGCTACCTCGACGATTCGCAGATGATCGATCCGAACGTCAAGGGGCAATTCCCCACGGCCGTCGACGCGGATCCGACCCTCTCGCTCCTGTATCCGTACGACAAGACGGTCTTCCCGCGCGGCCTGCTCGGGCCCACGATCCAGTGGGATGGCGGAAATGCGAGCGACGTCTATCACATTCACGTCCAGAGCCCCGCGTTCGAATACGAGACCTGGCGCGCGGTGCCGCCGCCCTCGCGGTTCGATTTCCCCAAGATCCCCGACGACATCTGGCGCAAGCTCACCGACTCCACGAGCGGCGACGTGCAGGTGGACATCGCCCGCTTCGACGGGACGAAGGCGTACGTCGCGAAGACGCAGACGTGGAAGATCGCCCCGGCGAACCTCGCCGGCACCATTTATTACTGGGAGGTCAACACGGGCAGCGTCGTGCGCATCAAACCCGGCGACCTCGGGCCCGAGGCGTTCCTCACGCCGCCCGCCGGCGTCGGCTGCGTGGCCTGCCACAGCGTCTCGAAGGACGGGACCCGCCTCGTGGCCTCGTTCCACGGCGGCTATAGCCCCTGGGGCACGTTCGACACGGCGACGGGCACCTCGCTCTTCAACACGAATGCATCGTCCGGCTTCCAGGCCATCTCGCCGAACGGCTCGCACGTGCTCTGGCGCCACTGGAACGACGGCGCGTTCAATTCGACGGGCTTCCTCTCGCTCAGCACGTACGACAGCGACGTGGAGCTCGTCCAGCTCAACCCGGGCGGCGGCGCGCCCGCGCACCCGGCGTGGTCGGGCGACGGCCAGAAAATCGCGTTCAGCGTGCGCACGGACGGCAATGGGCTCGATTTCAACACCTCGACGCTCTGGGTGACGGACGTGAACCTCGCCGTCCCGTCGTTCTCGAACATGAAGCAGATCGTGCCGAACGACGCCGGCAGGCCCACGGTCACGTTCCCGACCTTCAGCCCCGACTCGAAATGGATCGCGTTCGAGCGCTCGACGCAGGCGCGCTCGCGCGGCGCGCAGGCCGAGATCTGGCTGACGAACACGGACGGCTCGGTGGTCATCCCGCTCGACCACACGAATGGCATGGGCCACATCGAGGCCGAACAGACGACGACGAACTACGAGCCGACGTTCAATCCATTCTCGCTCGGCGGCTATTTCTGGCTCGTCATCGTGTCCGAGCGCAAATACGGCAACACCCTGCTCGACACGAACCCGAACACGCGTCGCAAGCAGCTCTGGGTGACGGCGATCGACGCGAACCCGGTGGCCGGCCAGGATCCGAGCCACCCGGCGTTCTGGCTGCCCGGCCAGGGCCTCGACAACCAGAACATGCGCGGCGAATGGGCGAAGTCGCCCTGCAAGATGATCGGCGAGGGTTGCAACGCCGGCTTCGAATGCTGCGACGGCTTCTGCAAGCCCGACGCGCAGAGCGGCGCGCTCGTCTGCTCCGACCAGGCGCAGGGCTGCTCGAAGCTCGGCGAAGCCTGCATGACGGCCGCGAATTGCTGCGACCCCGACGCGAAATGCATCGGCGGCTTCTGCGCCTCCGACGGGCCGAAGTGACGCGAGGACCGTTGCAGCCTCTCCCGCGAGGGAGTAACGTCAGCAAGGCGAGTGAAGACGACCCCCCTCGGACGTAGACGGTTCCCCCGGGGATCCCGCGCCATGCGGATCCTCCTCGTGGCCGTCCGTCTGTTCGTGGCCCTCACCGCCTTCCAGATGACGGGGCTGCCGCATTTCGCCGTGGACGCGGTGGCCGCCCTCCAGGGCGCCGAGGCGAGCGAGCACCGGGACGACGACTGTCCGAACGAAAAAGACGGTCGCGAGTGCCCCCCGGGCTGTCCCGACTGCCACTGCACGCACCCGATGGGCGCGCTCCCGCTGCTCCCCTCGCCCTTCCTGCTCGAGCTCCCGAGCGGCGCGGAGATCGCGCTCGCGCCGTACGAAGCGTTCGCGCCCCCGCGGCCCGACCCCGCGGCCGTCTACCGACCGCCCCGACAAACCCACGCCTGATTCCGTGAACCCGTAAACGCGGGGCGGCTGCGCGCGTGCCTTTCGAGGCATTGCGCCGGCTCGCCTCTCCCGGGAACCGTCGCGCGCGTCGCTTCGCGCCCGACGGAGGAGTTTGGGTCGTGAAAGGGAACTCTTGGATTGCGGCCGCCGCCGTGGCTGCCGCCTGTTTGTGTCATGCCGTGGAAGCACGCGCGGGGGCGTCGCCATGCGCGACGACCCTCACGCGCGCCAATCTGATTCCGTGCGCGCTCGAGGCGAGCCTCACCGCGAAGGCCGAGCGGCAAGGGCTCGACGCCGCGAAGGGCCGGCAAGAGGCCGCAAGCCCGGTCCTGCCGTCGAACCCCGTGCTGGCCCTGTCGGGCGCACGGCGTGAAGCCGCCGGTCAGGGGCCTGTCGTCAACTGGTACGTGACGCTGTCGCAGGAGATCGAGATCGCCGGGCAGCGTGGCGCGAGGAAACGCGCGGCCGACGCCGAGCGGGAAGCGCAGGAGAAGGCCGTCGCGGTGACGGATCGCGACGTCGCCGCCGCCGCGTGGCGTGCCTATTTCGAGGCGATTGCCGCCCGCGAGGAGGTGCGCCTTTTTTCGCTCCTCGAAGCGCTCACCACGAGGGTCGCGACGGCGACGCGCGCCGCGGCGGACAAGGGCCTCGTGTCCGGGATCGACGCGGACGTGGCCGACGTCGCGCAGGCGCGCGTCGTTCAGGATCGGATCGGCGCAGCGCGGCGCGCGGAGCAGACCAAAGCGGCGCTCCTCCACGCGATGGGCCTCGATCCACGGCGCGAGGTGGCCATCGAGGGCGAGCTCGCGCCGATCGCGGGGGTGGAGGCGTTCGCATCGAAACAAGACCCGACAGACGTCGAGACGCGACCCGAGGTCCAGGCCCTCGAAGCCTCGGGGCGTGCGTTCGAGGCGCGGGCGTCGATGTACCGACGCGCCCGCGTCCCGAATCCGACGCTCTCCGTGTTCGCGCAGAACGACGGCTTCAACGAGCGCGTCTTCGGCGTCGGCCTCTCGATGCCGATCCCGCTGCCGCAGCCCGTGGGCCGGACCTATGCAGGCGAAATCGCCGAATCCGAGGCGCTCTCCCGGCGCGCGAGGACCGAAGCCGAGCGGACACGTCGCGAGCTGCGGCTCGACGTCGCCAATGCCCTGGCGGCGTACGCCTCGCTGCGCGCGCAGAACGATCTTTACACCGCCGAGCGGCTCGGCCGGGCCGAGCAGAGCCTCCGCGCGATCGCATCGGAGATCGAGGCAGGTCGCCTCGGGCCCAAAGATGCAATCGTCTCCCAGCAGGCCCTCGTCGATCTGCTCCGCGCGAGCTTCGAGACCCGAAAACAGCTTGCGCTCGGCTCCGTCGATCTCGCGCTGGCCTCCGGTTATCCGCTCGAACGAGGTGCGCCATGAAGAGGAGCGCAATCGTCCTCGGGCTCGCGCTGCTGCTCGGCGCGTCAGGTTGCGACAAACGGAGGGCCGAAGAGAACCCCAAAGACGAGCACGCGAAGGAGGCTCCCCCGGGAAAAACCTCCCCGCACGGACATGGCGAAGGCGAGCACGGCGAACACGAAGAGATCCCGCGGCACGTGACCCTGTCGCCCACGGTGATCGCGGATGCCCGCATTCGCACGGCGCCCGTCCGCATGGGGACGCTGGCCATCACGATCGCATTGCCCGGCGCGATCGCCGCGGATCCGGATCGCTCGGCGCGCATTTCCTCGCCCGCGGAGGGGAAACTCGAAGAGGTGCATTTCAAGGAGGGCGCGGCCGTCAAGAAGGGCGACGTGCTCGCGGTGGTGCGTGTCCCGGAGCTCGGCAAGGTGCGCGGCGCGCAAGCGGCGACGCTCGCCAAGGCCAAGGCGGCGCGCGAGAATGCGGCGCGGCTCCGGGCGCTTTTCGAACAGCGGCTCACCTCGGAGCAAGCGGTCATCGACGCGGAAGCCGATGCCCGCGCGCTCTCGATCGAAGCCGCGGCGCTCGGCGCGGAGCTCGCGGCCATGGGCGCGGGAGCGCAACGTGGAGCGCCCTTCCTGCTCACGCTGCGCGCGCCGATCGACGGCACGATCCTCGCGCGCGACGCCGTCGTCGGGCAGCCGGTGACCGCCGAGCACGTCCTCGGCAGCATCGCGGATCTGCGTGAAGTGTGGTTCCTCGGCCGGGTCTTCGAAAAAGACCTCGGGCGGCTGCGCGTCGGGGCCGGGGCCGAGGTGGAGCTCAATGCCTATCCCAACACGCGTTTTCCGGGCTCGCTCGAATACATCGGGCAACAGATCGACCCGGTCGCACGGACCGTGACGGCGAGGATTCACCTCCAGAACCGCGACGACATGCTGCGCCTCGGGCTCTTCGGCACGGCCTACGTGGCGACCGGGGGCGACCAGGCGCGCGAGCCGCGCCTGCTCGTGCCGCGATCGGCCGTCACCGAAATCGGACAGAAAGCCGTCGTCTTCGTGAAACTCGCCGAGGAAGGGGCCTTCGAGATGCACGACGTCGTGCTCGGGGACTCCGCGCTCGGCACGGTCGAGGTGCTTTCCGGCCTCGGCGAAGGCGAGGAGGTCGTCGTCGAGGGGGCCTTCACGCTGAAGAGCACGGTCCTCAGGGGCACGATCGACGAGGAGGGGCACCACTGATGGCCTTCCTCTCTGCGATCGTCGCGTGGTCGCTGCGGAATCGGCTGGTCATCATCGCGGCGACCGTCCTGTTCCTCCTGGTCGGCATTCGCTCGGCCAAGACGCTCCCGATCGACGCCGTCCCCGACGTCACCAACGTGCAGGTGCAGGTCATCACGACGGCGCCTGCGCTCTCGCCGGTCGAGGTCGAGCAATACGTGTCGGTCCCGGTCGAGCGGGCCATGGCCGGCATCCCAAACACGACCGAGATTCGTTCGACCTCCAAGTATGGTCTGTCCGTCGTGACCGTCGTCTTCCGCGACGGCACGGACATCTACTTCGCGCGGCAGCTCGTGAACGAGCGCATGCGCGAGGCGCAGGAGGCCGTCCCCGCGCAATACGGCATGCCCGAGATGGGGCCCATCAGCAGCGGCCTCGGCGAGATCTATCAATTCACGGTTCGCAACGACAACCTCACGCTCATGCAGCTCGAGGAGCTGCTCGACTGGCAGATCGCCCCCGCGCTCCGCACCGTCCCCGGGATCGTCGAGGTGAACAGCTTCGGCGGCGAGGACAAACAGTATCAGATCGTCCTCGATCCGAAGCGGCTCCAGGCGGCCGGGATCTCGGTCGCGCAGGTGGTCGAGGCGCTCGAAAAATCGAACGCGAACGCGGGCGGCGGGTACATCGAGCACAACCGCGAGCAATTCGTCATCGGCTCCGATGGGCTCGTGAAGAACCTCGACGACCTGCGCCGCGTCGTCATCGGCGCGACGTCGGACGGCGTGCCCGTCACGATGGATACGGTGGCCGACGTGCAATTCGGGCCGCGCCTGCGCAGGGGCGCCGCGTCGAAGGACGGCGAGGGCGAGGTGGTCGTCGGCGTCGCGATGATGCTGATGGGAGAGAACTCCCGCACGGTCACCGAGGCCGTCAAGGAGCGTCTCGCCGCGATTCAGCCGTCTCTGCCCGAAGGCACGCGGATCGAGCCGTTTTACGACCGCTCGGTGCTCGTGAGCCGGACGATCCGGACCGTGGCGACGAACCTCGTCGAGGGCGCGCTGCTCGTCATTGGAATCCTGTTCCTCCTGCTCGGTGATCTCCGGGCGGGCCTCGTCGTGGCCCTGGTCATTCCCCTGTCGATGCTCTTCGCGATCACCGTCATGAACGCGGCAGGTTTGTCCGGGAACCTGATGAGCCTCGGCGCCATCGATTTCGGGCTCATCGTGGACGGCGCCGTGATCATCGTCGAGAACGCCGTCCGGCGGCTGTCGGATCGTCAAATGGCGATCGGGCGCGCGCTGACGGAGGACGAGCGCGTGGAGACGGTCCGCGAGGCCACGCTCGAGGTGCGATCGGCCAGCGTCTTCGGCGAGGCGATCATCGCCATCGTGTATCTGCCGATCCTGGCGCTCACGGGGATCGAGGGAAAGCTGTTTCACCCGATGGCGATCACCGTGCTGCTCGCCTTGCTCGGGGCATTCCTTCTCTCGCTCACGTTCGTCCCGGTCCTCGCGAGTTACCTGATTCGCCCCTCGAAGGGCGAGCACGAGACGTGGGTTTTGCGCAAAGCGCACGCGCTCTACGTCCCGCTGCTCGGGCGCGTGATGCGGCGGCGATGGATCCCCCTGACGGCCGGCGTCCTCGCGCTCGCCGCGGCGGCCGTGGTGTTCACGCGGGTCGGCGCCGAGTTCGTGCCGCAGCTCGACGAGGGCGATCTCCTCGTGGAAGCGAGGCGTTTGCCCGGGATCGCGCTCAGCGAATCCGTCTCGACGGACCTTCGCTTGCAGAAGGCGATCAAAGAAATCCCCGAGGTCGATTACGTCGTCAGCCGCACGGGGGCGCCGGAGCTCGCGACCGATCCGATGGGCGTCGAGCAATCCGACGTGTACGTCGGCCTGAAGCCGCGTGACCAATGGAGGCCGGGCGTCGCGAAGGAGGACATCTCGAAGGAGATCGCGGAGGCCGTCGAGCACAAGGTGCCTGAAGTGGCGGGCGGCGTGTCGCAGCCCATTCAAATGCGCACGAACGAGCTCGTCGCGGGCGTGCGCTCGGACGTGGCCGTCCTTTTGTATGGGCCCGACCTCGAAAAGCTGCGCGCCCATGGAGACCGCGTGGCCGAGGTCGTCCGCACCATCCCCGGCGCGGAGGACGTCCGGGTGGAGCAGGTCGCGGGGCTTCAGTATCTGCGTGTCATTCCCGATCGCGCGAAGCTCGCGCGGTATGGCCTGACGGTGGCCGACGTCAATCAGATCGTCGAGACGATGGCGGTCGGCCATTCGACGGGCGAGGTGATGGAAGGCGAGCGCCGCTTCGGGATCGTCGTGAAGACCGGCCACGGGTTCACGGGGGAGCTCGACGCGCTGCGCGCATTGCCATTGCGATCGGTCAACGGGCAAATCGTGCCGCTCGGGGACGTCGCCGAGCTCACGTTCCTCACGGGGCCGGCGCAGGTGAGCCGCGAGAACCAATCGCGTCGCCTGACCGTGGAGTTCAACGTCCGCGGCCGGGATCTGCTCTCCGTCGTGGCGGAAGCCCAGGCGGCGGTCGAGCGAGGCGCGCGGCTGCCAACGGGCTACCGCGCCGTCTGGGGCGGGCAGTTCGAGCATTACGAGGAGGCGAAGGCGCGCCTCTCCATCGTCGTGCCGCTCGCGCTCGCGCTCATCCTGTTCCTGCTCTGGTTCGCGTTCCGCTCCACGCGGGCCGCGCTCCTGATCTTCCTCGGCGTGCCGTTCGCGATCGTCGGCGGCATCTTCGCCCTCTGGCTGCGCGGGATCCCGTTCTCGATCTCGGCCGGCGTCGGCTTCATCGCGCTGTTCGGCGTGGCGGTGCTGAACGGGCTCGTGCTGGTCTCGTTCGCCAAGCACCTCGAGGCGCAGGGCATGGGCCACGGGGAGGCCATCGAGCGGGCCGCGGAGCTTCGCCTGCGTCCCGTGCTCATGACGGCCCTCGTCGCGTCGCTCGGGTTCGTGCCGATGGCGATCTCCACGGCGCCCGGCAGCGAGGTGCAGCGGCCCCTCGCCACGGTGGTGATCGGCGGGCTCGTGACGGCGACGCTGCTCACGCTCCTCGTGCTCCCCGTCGTGTACACGTGGCTCGGAAAGAGCCCGCAGAGCGGCCCTGACCGACCCGAGTCGCCCTCGCCCTCGCGAAACGCGTAGCTGCCCTCGCGGAAAATCACCCCGAACATGCTAGGGTCGGGTCCCATGGCGCAACCCTTCGACGCGGAGCTCGAAGAGCTCGTCAGCAAGTTCTCCCGCGACTTGGCAGACCAGATCCGCGCGCTCCTCCTCCGTCGGCTGGGGATCGAACGCGCGCCGGCCACGCGCTCCTCCTCCCTCAGCCCGCGCGCGGTGACCGTGAGATCGGCGCCCGCCTCGGCGCCCGCCGCGCCCCCCTCCTCCCGCGCGAAGCGCGCGCCGACCCGCGCCCCGGCCACCGTCCGCGCCCCCGTCTCCGAGCGCAGGCACGCGTCCCGCCCGACGCACGAGGAGCGCGCCGCGGCCATCGAGCGCATCGCCCGCATCGTCGGCCATGGAACCGGCCTCAGCGTCGGCGAGATCGAGCGGCAGTCCGGCTTCACCCGCTCCGTCGTGGGCTCCGCGCTGAAGGCGCTGAAGGATCAGGGCCGCATCTTCATGGGCGGCACGAAGCGCTTCGCCCGCTACGCGACCACCCAGGCCGCCGCCGACCAGGCCAGCCTCGAAGCCCGACGCGGCGCCGCGGCTTGACCCTCGGATGACCTGGCTCCACGCCCTGCTCCTCGGCGCGCTCGAGGGCCTCACCGAGTTCTTGCCCGTCTCGTCGACCGGCCACCTCATCCTGCTCGGCGCCTTCCTCGGCAAACACGACGAGGTCGCGAAGACGCTGGACGTGGTGATCCAGCTCGGCGCCGTGGTCGCGGTCGTCGCGTACTACCGCGCCCGCCTCGCCGCGCTCGCCCGCGGCTGCCTGCGCAAAGACCCTGCGAGCCTGCGCCTGCTCGCCGCGCTCGCCGTCGCCTTCCTCCCGGCCGCGCTCGTGGGCTTTCTGCTGCACGGCTTCATCAAGGAGCGCCTCTTCGGCCCCGGGCCCGTGGGGCTCGCGCTCATCGTCGGCGGCGTCGTGATGACCGGCGTCGACGCATGGCGGCGCAAGAGCGGCGCGGACGCGGTCGCAGACGACGACACGGATCTCGGCGACGTCACGCTCGGTCGCGCCGCGGTGATCGGCCTCTTTCAGTGCTTCGCGCTCTGGCCCGGCGCGTCGCGCTCCATGACCACGATCGTCGGCGGCCAGCTCGCCGGGCTCCGCACCAAAACCGCGGCCGACTTCTCCTTCCTGCTCGCCATCCCCACGCTCGGCGCCGCGACCGTGTACGACCTCGCCAAGGGCGGCGCGGCGCTCCTCGCGTCCCCCTCCGGCCCGCTCGCGCTCGCCGTCGGCCTCGCGGCCTCGTTCGTCGTCGCGTGGCTCGTGATCGCTGCCTTCCTGCGGTACCTCACGCGCTTCGGGCTCGCGCCGTTCGGCGTCTACCGCATCGCCCTCGGCGCGCTCGTCCTCTGGATCGCGCGGGCCTGAGCCCGGCGAAAGAGCGCTTCATTTCGAGATCACGAGTCGATACAGTGCGCGCCTCATGAAGAGGTCCCTGCTTCGCCGGACGAGCGCCGGCTCCTCCGTCGTCGCGCTCGCCGTGCTCGCGTCCGCTGCGGCCACCGCCTGCTCGTCCACGCCGCCGCCGCCGCCCAAGCCCATCGCCAAGCCCGCGCCGCCACCTGTGATGGTGGCCGCGCCCGCGCCCTTGCCGCCGTCGCGCTGGTCGACCGCGGGCGGCGCGACCGAGGTGGGCCCGAAGCTCGACGCGGGCACGCTCGTCCTCGTCGGCGGACGCCGCGCGCTCGTGGAGAAGAACGGCACCGTGAGGGCCGAAACCGCGCCTTCGCCCGAGCCGCTCGAAGAGGTGGTCGAGGTCCCGATGCCGAGCGGCGGCCGTCGCCTCGTGGCGCGGGGTCATCGCGGGATCTACCGGCTCGACGATCCGCTCGGCGCCCCGAAGCCGCTCGCCCAGGCCGAGCAGGACATCCGCTCGATCGGCGCGTACGTGGGCCTCGTCGCGGTGTGGAGCTTCGGCAGCGACATGCCGCGCTTCGTCGACGTGGAGACGGGGCGCCTCAAGCCCGTGACGACGCTGCCGCCCCTGGCCATGCGCGAGGTCGCGTTCCGCGACGCCAAGGAAGGCGCGGCCGTCTTCGACGGCGTGGGCCTCGCCGTCACGGCCGACGGCGGCGGGACGTGGAAGCGCGTGACCGAGGACGTGAAGGGCGACGCGCTTCGCGTGCTCTCGCTCGCGCTGCGGGACGGCATGGTCCGCGCGTTCGTGTACGAAGAGGGCCGCGACGCGCCGATCGACGTGGCGCAGGCGCGCCTCGGGCGGCTCGCGGATCACACGCCCAAGGCGGACGAGGTGGGGCTCGTGAAGTGGATCCACGCGACGCACCGCGATCCCTTGGCCGCTGCCGCTGCATCGGGTGTGCTCTTGCCCAACGGCACCACGATCGTGGCGAGCCACGGCATGCTCGCGCAGATCGACACGTCGACCGGCCTCGTCGTGTCCGTCTCGGAGTTCGCGCGCGGCGACGGGCTCGGCCCGTGTGGCATGGGCCGCGCCGGCAAGAACGCCTGGATCTCCTGCTCGCTCAGCGAGGAGATGGGCGGCGATCGGTACGACCCCTACGGCTTGATGCGCGTCCCGCTCGAAGGCAGCGGGTTGAAGGTCGAGCGCCCGGCGCTCATCCGCAGCGGCGAGGCGGAGCTGCGCACCTCGCCGAGCGGCGGCGTCCTCCTGCTCGGTCCGTGCAGCTCCGACGACGACGATGGCGTCTGCGCGCGCCAGCCCGACGGCCGCTGGCTCACGCTGCACGGCGAGATCGACCTCTTCCCGCGCGGCGCCGGCCCGCTCGCAGACGGCCGCATCGCGTTCGTGCGCAACATCTGGGAGGGCGACGTGCCCGAATCCGAGCGCCGCGACGACGAGGAAGCGGCGCGCGAGGAGGAGGAAGAGAACGAGGGGGCGCGCGAGGAGGAAGAGGGCGAGCGCGAGGACAAACCCGTCCCCGAGCACAAGCGCGTCTACATCGCCGCGCTCGGCGAGGGCGGCAAGGAGGAGCGCATCGCCACGCTCGACTTCAAGCCGATGGGCGAGCTCCGCGTGCTCAGCGCGATCGAGGAGGACGACGAGCACACGCTCTCCTTCGTGATCGCCGACGACGACGGCGTCTACGCGGTCTCGCAGCCCGCGGGCTCGAACAAGGAGGCGCGCAAGCCCCACCGGCTCCCGGGCGCGTCGAGCGCGCGCATCCGCGGCGGGCGCGGCATCGCGATCGGCGACGACGGCATCAGCGCGTCGAGCGACGGCGGCAAGACGTGGCAGAGCGTTCCGCTGCCCGAGCCGGTGCGCGCGTCGCTCCCCGATGTGACGGGCATGCTCGACGATCCCGCGACCTTCAGCACGTCCGAGGTCGGCATGATGCTCGAGCGGCACGTGCGGATCGGCTGGGGCACGGAGGTGCCGCGCGACGAGCGCGCCGAGCCTCCGTTCGACGTGACGATCCCGCGCGCCGAGACGAGCTACGGCGCGGGCGCCGAGCGCGTGCTCGCGTGCACGAGCGAGGGCCCGATCCAGGCCACGGCGCCGCTTTCGAGCTCGAGCTTCATCGCGCAGCTCCTCGGCAAGAAGGGCGCGGCGCCGAAGGGCACGCGGAGGACGCAGCGGGCGGCGCCCACGGCGCGCAACGGGCTCATGGACGTGGTCGCGCTCCTCGAGGAGGAGGGACCGGACAAACCTGGCTCGGAGCCGGCGAAGTGGACGCTCTCCTGGCACGACGCGGCCGAGGTGGGCGGCAAGGTGCGCACGTGGAGCGGCCCGCCGCCGAAGGGCACGGGTTGGGGCACGGAGCTGCGCGCGGCAGCAGGCAATGGCGCCCGCGCGCTCTTCACGCTGCGCGTGGGCAACGCGAAGAACGTCCTCGTGCGCACGAAGGCCGGCGGAGGCGTGGAGACGGCCGAGGTCGGCTTCGACCTCTTGCCTTCGAGCGAGGTCGTGTTCGGCACGGAAAAGGGCGAGCCGATCGCATGGGCGCGCGACACGGCGGTCATCGTGTGGGTCTCGGGCGAGGCGCCGCGGATCATCGGGCACGTTTCGACGCGCGGCACACGCACGCTCGGCGAGCCGACGAAGGACGGGATCCCGGTCCTTTTGAGCTCGTACGATTGGAGCGCGATGCGGATCTTCCCGATCCCGGCGGCCGACAAGAAAGGCGCGCCGGCACCGCTGCCGCTCGCGCCGACGCTGGAAGGCTGGGCGACGGTGCCGAACGTCCGCAACCAGATCGGCCGGCTCGCGACGTGCGGGGCGAAGCCCAAGGCAGGCGTACGGTTCTTCGTGACGCGCGGGTATGCCCGGGCCGCGATGGACGGGGCGAACGGCTCGCTCGCCTCGGCGCTCTACGACGTGCGCCTCTCGGGCAACGACGCCTGCGTCGCGCAGGTATCCACGCTCTACGCGCCGGATCGTGCCTCGGCGCGGCCCACGCCGCCGGCAACGCCCGGCAAGGGGGCCCCGCCCGCAAAGAAGGGCCCGATCACGTTCGTGCGGGCGGACTTCCTGGGCAAGAAGGCCGAGGGCGGCGATCGCGGCCTGCCCGCCAAAGACCAGGTCTTCAAGCTGTCCTGCGCACTCGAAGAGCGGAAGTAGTCGAACCCGTCTGCTCCCGACTCCCGTTCCTCCGGCGACGTGGTACGGAAGGCCCGTCAGCCAAAAAAGGTGTTTGTCATGTCCGATCGACATCCCCACCATCACCACGAGCCGCCGCGCGCCGTCCGGGACCTGAGCGACGGCGTCGAGGACCAGCTCGTGCCCCTCACGGCGCTGGATCCCCTGCAGATCAAGAGCTTCGACGACCTCGTCACGGCCATGGGCCGCACGGCCTTCAGCGGCCGCTCGCTCGGCGAGGCGTGCGAGGTGCTCACGGAGATGACGCTCGATCCGGAGTGCCTGATCGTCGCGACGTTCTCCGGCGCGATGACGGTCGCAAAGATGGGCCTCGTCATCGTCCGCATGATCGAGGCGGGCATGATCCACGCGATCATCTCGACGGGCGCGCTCATGGCGCACGGTCTCAGCGAGGCCGTGGGGCTCACGCACTACAAGGCGAACCCGAACGTGCCGGACGAGGTGCTCTTCAAGAAGGGCTACAACCGCGTCTACGACACGCTCGAGATGGAGGCGAACCTCAACACGATCGACGAGTTCGTCCGGTCGCAGCTCGACAAGCTCGACCCGAACGTGCCCTGGTCGAGCGAGATGATCTGTCGCCAGCTCGGCAAAGCGCTCGCAGAGATGGGCGACTCGCCGGGCATCCTGCGCAGCGCCTACCTGCACAACGTGCCCGTGTACGTCCCCGCCTTCACGGACAGCGAGATGGGCCTCGACGTGGCAGTGTGGAAGCTGCGGCAGATCCACGCCCAGCACGGCAACGACCCGAACTTCGATCCGTTCAAGCACGCAGCCCCGCCGGCCTACAACCCGTTCCTCGATCTGCTGAGCTACGCGAAGCTCATCGGGACGAAGAAGAAGCTCGGCATCTTCACGATCGGCGGCGGCGTGCCGCGCAACTGGGCGCAGCAGGTCGGGCCGTTCTACGACATCGTAGGCCACAGGCTCGGCGTCGAGGTGGAGCACCCGCGCTTCCAGTACGGCGTGCGGATCTGCCCCGAGCCGGTGCACTGGGGCGGCCTGTCGGGCTGCACCTACTCGGAAGGCGTGAGCTGGGGCAAGTTCGTCCCGCCGAACGAAGGCGGCCGCTACGCCGAGGTCTACGCAGACGCGACAGTCGCATGGCCGCTCATCGTGCGCGCAGTGCTGGAGCGCCTGGAGAAGCGTCGGGGCAAGGCCGCCGAGGCCAAGTAAGACTGCGACTGCGAGGCGCCGCGCCGGGGCGCTGCCCCGGGCCCCGCGGGGGCTGTTCGCCCCTCGACCCGAACCAGGGCCAGCCCTGGACCTCTGGGCATCGACTGCGCGAAGCGCAGTCGATGCGGGGAAAGTTTTTTAAGCTGTCCGCCCCCCTTTGCACGGCCAGCCCTGGACCTTTCGTGGAAGAACTGCGCTACGCGCAGTTCTTCCAACAGGCCGTTGGAAGCGCCTTGCCGGTTGAACCCTCAGCGCTGCCGTCTTGGCTGGCAGCGTCGCCCGCGGTCTTGACCTGGCCCGTTCGATGAACTGCGCATCGCGCAGTTCATCGACCCCGAGTCCAGCGCTTGCGCTGGTCCGGGTCCAGGGGTGGACAACCCCTGGTGGGGCCTGGGGCAACGCCCCAGCGACGCGCCTTCGCGCTTCAGCGAAATCCCGTTCTCCCTGACGCACCCTTGCGGGAGCGCATTGCGTGGGCGATTCCGGCCTTCAGCGTTGCTTTCGTCACGATCGAGCCGAGCTCGGCTCCGAGGTCGACCAGGGTTTTCGCCACGTCGGGGCGGATTCCTGTCAGTACGACTTCTGCTCCGAGCAGCGAGACTGCTTTTGCGGCTTTCACGATGAGGTCTGCGGTTTGCGCTTCGACGTCGGGCACGCCTGTCACGTCGAGGATCACGGCGCGTGCGCCGGTTCGCGTCACGCCGTCGAGCAGCGTTTCGAGCACCCGGTCTGCGCGCCGCTCGTCGAGCCCGCCGACGAGTGTCATTGCGAGCAGCTCGTCGTCGATGGGTACGAGGGGCGTCGAGAGTGCGAGCAGGCTCTCCTCTTGCGATGCGATGACCCTTTCCCGAAGCGCGGCGTCTGCGCGCTCTGCCTCGGCGCGCTTCAGCTCCGTGATGTCCATCGTCACGCCGCGCAGACCGATTTTTGCCCCTGATTCGTCGCGGATCACCGTCATCCGGCTGCTCACCCAGATTGTCCGTCCATCCTTGGTGAGCCAACGATAGGAGTACGAACCACCGCCGTCCTCCATGACCTGGACGCCTTCGCGCTCGGCCCGCGCACGGTCCTCGGGGTGAATGAGCGTGAGCCAGAAATTCGGCTGCTTCCACTCTTGGGGCGTGTACCCCGAGACCTCCTGGATCGCGTCGCTCACGTAACCGACGCGCTGCCGCGTCGGATCCTCGGCGAAATAACTCTCCCACACGATGCCGGGGACGTTCGCGACGAACCCGTCGAGTCGCTGCCGGAGTGCGCGTTCTTTGAGCAGGGCTTCTTGCGCGTTTTGCTCGGCGTGGGTTCGCCGGTTCACGTCGAAGACCACGCTGTGGAGCTTGGCCGGACGCCCTTCCTCGCCCGGCTCGTACAGGAAATGCGTGTCGACCCAGGTATGACCGCCGCCCTTGTGGAGCATTCGATGCGGCGACAGGTGCGACTCACCGTCTTTCAGGAATTGCATCGCCTCCGCGTCTGCCCTCGCGCGATCGTCGGGGTGAATGATCGACGTGAAGAAGTCGGGCGAGCTCATGCATTCCTCGACCGAATAACCGAGCATGGTTTGAAGCCCGATTCCGCCGATGAACGTGGGTCGAAATACGCCCGAGGGCTGCTGTTCGAATTCCAGGACGACCCCGGGCACGAGCGCAATGAGGTCTTCGAGCACCGCGGCGCGCTCCTCTGCGAGCCGCGCTCGCTCCTCTGCTGCCGCGAGCTCGGCGCGCAAGGACTCGATCGTATCGTTCGATGGCCCCATGGTCTGGATGCTCCCTCGGGAAGCTTTCGACCCTACCAGAAATCAGCCACAGAGCCGTGCTTTTTCGGCTGTGGGCGGGAGGGGACGAGGGGGATGGATCGACGGCCGAGCGTGCGCCGGTCGCCGCGTTGCTCGCCTGCTCGGGGCGCGTGGGACGGGCGGCACTGCGCGTGCATTGACGGCTAGCCGAGCAGAAGGTCCTCCGGACCCGCGCCCGAGGGGGCGTCCCCGCGCGCCGGATCTCGCGTCGAAAGTCGCGTCCTCCGAAGGGGACGCCCCCCTTTTCTTGCGCGGGATCTGCCTAGCCGAAGACCTCGCGTGCGAGCGCTTCGATGGCCATGCGGACGGCGTCGTCGCTGGAATGGCGCACCCGGAAGCCGAGCGCGGCAAGCTTGTCCGGGCTCATCGAGGAGCGCGGCACGTCGCCGGGCCAGCCGCGATCGCCGCCGGTGAAGCGGATCGTCGCGTCGGGGTAGGGGGAGGCCTTCACGCAGAGCTCGGCGATCCGGGCGACGGAGGTCTGGTCGGGCGGGGCGAGGTTGTAGAGGCCGAGCCGCTCCTTTGCGTGATCGAGCCCGAACAGCAGGCCGTCCGCGCAGTCCGAGACGTGGAGGTAAGGCTTCGATTGCCGGCCGTCGCCGAGCACTTCGAGCTCGGTCTTTCGGTCTCGTAATTTCTTCAGGAAATCGAGCGCGGCGCCGTGGGTGCCGCGGGGGCCGACGACGTTGCCGAAGCGGAAGATCGTCGCTTGCAGGTCGAAGCACTCGACGAACGCGCTGATCAGCGCCTCGCCCGCGAGCTTGCTCGCCCCGTAGAGCGAGATCGGCAGGTGGCCGATGTGGTCTTCTTTGCACGTCTCGGGTGTGTCGCCGTAGACCGTGCCCGACGAGGAGAAGACGAGCCGGCTCACGCGCGCGCGGCGCATGGCTTCGAGGACGTTGTACGTGACGATCGTGCCTTGCTCGAGGTCGAGCCGCGTCCGCTCGAGGCCCCAGCGCGCCTCGGGGTTCGCCGAGAGGTGGAAGACGACGTCGTGACCCGCGGCGGCCGCCGTCAGCCGTTCGAGGTCGAGCGCGTCCGCTTCGACGAGCGTGACGCGCCCTGTGTCGAGATGCTCCTTCAGGAACGCGCGTTTCCCGACGGAGAGATTGTCGTACACGGTCACGGGGCCGCGCGTGACGAGCCGGTCCACGAGGTGACTGCCGATGAACCCGGCCCCGCCTACGACGAGCGTCTTCATGCGTTCTCCCTCCCGGTGACGTGCTCGATCCGTGCCGCGAACTGGAGCTCGTCGCGGGTGACGAGCCTCATCGGCGCGTCGTGGATCTGGAGCGGCCAGCGGAGCTCGGTGATGCGCCCGTGCGCCTCGTGCACCATGTCGATCCACTCGGCCGGAGAGAAGTACGTCCCCCGTACGAGCACGCCCGCCTCCGCGTTGCCCACGACGTCCATGGCGAGCAAGAGGGCGCGGGAGACGGGGCCGAAGCGGAAATGATCCTTCACGATCACGGCGCGGGAGGCGACGCGCAGGCACTCGGCGAGCACCTCGCTCGGCGCCTCGCAATGGTGCAGGACGTCGGAGATCGTGACGATCTCGAACGCGCCGTCGGGGAACGGCAGGCGCCGTCCGTCGTAGGGGACGACCTCGATCACCGTGCGGGGACGAACGAGCACGTCCACGCCTGCGACGCGGGTCGCGCCCACGCGCTCGCCCACGGCCGCGGCGATGGCCCCGTCGCCGGCGCCCACGTCGAGCAGCGAGCGCGCGGGGCCTGCGAGTGCGGCGAGCGCGTCCGTGATGCGCCGCGCGCGCGGCAGCGTCACGGCGCGCCGGTGCAGCGCGAAGAGGGCCTTGTCGATCCCCAGCACGGACGGCGGCTTAGCCGAGGCAGCCCGGCGTGGCAACGTGCTAACGTCCGCGCCGCTCGTGGACAAGGCCGCTCTTTCCCTCCCGCGCCGCTTGCTCGCCGCCGCGCGACGTGATCCGCCCCGCGCCGCCGCGGCTCTCCTCGCGGGCCTTTCGATGCTCGCGGCCGTGGTCGTGGTCGTGCTGCCTTGGCTCGTCAAGGCGCGCACGCTCGGCTTCCACGACTGGGACGTGCAGACCTCGCACCGCTACCTCGTCAAGACGAGCCTGCTCGATCACCACGAGATGCCGTTCTGGAATCCGTACGCGTGCGGAGGATTTCCGGCGTGGGGGTACGTCGAGGCGGGGACGATCGTCGTGTCGCCGTGGCTCCTCGCGTACCTCTTCTTGCCGATGAGCCTCGCGATCCGCGTCGAGGTCGTGGGCATGGCGCTCCTCGGCGCGGCGGGGGCGTACGCGGCTGGATCGCGGTTCACGAAGAGCCACGGGGCACGGGCGCTCGTGGCGGCGCTTTGGGCGGTGAACGGGCGATGGGCGCTGCAAACGGCCTCGGGCCACACCTGGCACCTCGCGTACGCGTTCTTGCCGTGGGCGCTGTTCTTCTTCGAACGCGCGCGGCAGAAGCCGCACCGCGCGCTCGACGTCGTCTTGCTCGGGGCGACGTTCGCCGGGCTCGTCTACGCGGGCGGCATCTATCCGCTCCCGCACACGGTGCTCGCGCTCGGGCTCTACGCGATGGTGCTCGGCGTGCTCGAGAAGAGCGCGCGTCCGCTCGTGGTGCTCGGCGTTTCAGGCCTGCTCGGCGTCTCGCTCGCGGCACCAAAACTCTTGCCGATGCTCGACGTCTTCGGCAAGGCGCCGCGGCTCGTGCCGTCGACCGAGGCGATCGACATGGGCGCGCTCTTCACGCTGCTCACGGCGCCGGATCAGGGCTTTCATTCGCGTCCCGTGCGCGTGCCGGCGTACGGGTGGCACGAGTGGGGGATGTACATCGGGCTGCCCGGGGTCTTGATCCTCGCGCTCGGGTTCTTGCTGGTGCAAGGAAAGCGGGAGGCGGCGCTCAAGGTGGTGGGCGCGCTCTTCGGGTTGCTCGGGCTCGGGGCGTTTCATCCGAGCGCGCCGTGGACGCTCCTGCACGAGCACGTGCCCGTCTTCCGATCGCAACACGTGCCGTCGCGGTTCTTGTATCCGGCGGTGCTCGTCCTCTCGATCGTCGCGGCGAGCGGGATCGGTCGGCTCGTCGAGCGCGCGGGCCGGCGGCGGCCGTGGCTCGACGCGGCGCTCGCGGCGTTCGTGTTTCTCGTCGGGATCGACGTCGCGAAGGGGGCGCAGAAGCCGATGACGCAGTCGATGTGGATGGTGCCCCCCGATCACATCCCCGCGGACAGGCCTTTCCATTTCGAGAAGAACCCGCCTTTCCAGTACAAGCAGCGCGACTGGGCGGGGCCGATGTACCTCGCGATGCTGGGCAACACGGGCGTGCTCGATTGTTACGGGGCGCCGCCGTTCGAGCGGAAAGGCGCGCTCGCGGCGGACGATCCGCGCCACAAGGGCGAGGTGTTCGTCGCGGAGGGGGCGGGGACGGCGAAGATCGCCGATTGGAGCCCGAATGGCGCGACGATCGAGCTCGCGGGCGCGGAGGCGGGATCGCTCGTCGTGTACAACATGAACTACGACGAGGGCTGGCGGGCGTCGGTGGGCAAGGTGCAGAACGTGGACAACCGCGTCGCCGTGCGATTGCCCGAGGGCGTGACGACGCTGTCGCTATGGTATCGGCCGCCGGGCTTCGTGCCGGGGCTCTTCGCGGGGCTCGCGGCGCTCGTGGGCGCGATCGCGCTCGTGCGCGCTGAAAAACGCGAGGACCAGGGGAAGGTGCAGGGATGAAATGGCCGCGTGTGGCGCTGGGGGCGTTCGTGGCCCTCGGGATCGCCGAGCTCGCCGGGTTTTTCGTGACCTCACGACGAAAACCCGACTTTTCCGACTGGGCCGCCCTCGTGGCGCCCGTGGCCGAGGAACGAAAACAAGGCGAGCTCGTGGTCGTCGCGCCGTCCTGGGGCGAGCCGCTCGCGCGGCAGGCGCTCGGCGACGAGGTGTTTCCGCTGCGCGACGTGGCGCGGCCGGACGTGTCGCGGTATCGCGCGGCGCTGGAGATCTCGGCGTTCGGGGAGCGTTCGCCCGAGCTTTCCGGCTTTCGCGAGACGGGCCGGCGCGAGGTCGGGCCTTTCGTGATCCGCAGGCTCGAAAACCCGAGCCCCGCCGAGGTGGTCTTCGATTTCGTCGACGGCCTCGGCCCCGCGCAGGCGAGCGTGCGCACGACGAACCCCGAGGCTGAATGCCCATGGACGACGAACGCGCGCGTCATCGCCGGGGGCCTCGGCGGCCACCCGACGTTCCCCGCGGCACGCTTCGAATGCCCCGGCGGCCCGTTTTTCAACATTGGCCCGACCGTCATCGCTGCCGACGAGGCGTTCCGGCCGCGCCGCTGCCTCTTCGCGCACCCGCCGGCGCGTGGCGAGGTCGTGACGCGCTTTGCGGGCGTGCCGCTCGGGAGCGTCATCCGCGGGCACGGCGGGATGTACTGGATCATCGAGCGAGAGCGGAAGGGGGCGCCGGTCGCGCTCGCCGTGCGCGTCGACGGCGAGGAGATCGGGCGCTGGGAGCATCGCGACGGCGATGGATGGGCGGCGTTCGAGATGCCGCTCGGCGTCCACGCGGGCAAGAAGAGCGCGACGGTGGAGTTTTTCGTGTCGAGCAAGAACCACGCGCACCGGCACTTCTGCTTCGAGGCGGATACGCGATGAGCGGGGCCAAGCTCACCTGGAAAGACGATCTTGTCGCGGCGCTGCTCGCCGGCCTCGTGATGGTGCTGCTCGTCGCGACCGTGGGCGACCTCGGATACGCGCGGGACGAAGGGTTTTACTTTCACGCGGCCGACAGCTACCGCCGGTGGTTCGAGCTGCTCTTCGCAAACCCGCGGGCCGCGTTCGAGCCGAAGGCGATCGACAGCGCGTGGCGGGTGAACAGCGAGCATCCGGGGCTCATCAAGTCGCTGTTCGCGCTGTCGAACCTGCTCTTGCAGAAGAAATGGCACCTCTTCGCGATGGAGGGGACGAGTTATCGTTTCCCGGCGATCTTCCTCGCGGGCGCGGGCGTCGCGCTCGTCTATCGCTGGGGCGCGGAGGCGCGCGGCCGGATCGCAGGGCTCTTCGCGGCGATCGCGCTCTTCTGCATGCCGCGGTTCTTCTACAACGCGCACCTCGCCTGCTTCGACGTGCCGATCGTGACCATGTTCCTGCTCGCCACGTATTGCTTCTGGAAAGCAATGCGGGAGGGCGGGCGCCGCTGGCCGATCGCGGCGGGTCTCGCCTTCGGGCTCGCGCTCGACACCAAGCACAACGCGTGGTTCTTGCCGATCCTCGCCGTGACGTTCGCCCTGCTTTGCCTCGTGCGCGACCGGCTGACGGGCGGTGACACGAAGGAGACGCTCCGGCGAGCGATGGCCGCGCTCGGCGCGATGGCCGTGCTCGGGCCGCTCGTGATGTACGCGCTCTGGCCGTGGATCTGGCGGGACACATTCGCGCGGCTCGGCGCCTATGCGTCGTTCCACCTGAATCACGAGTATTACAACATGGAGTTCTTCGGGCGGACGTACTGGACGCCGCCCATGCCGCGCCTGTACGCGCCGGTGATGACGGCGGCGACGGTGCCGACAGTGACGCTCGCGCTCTTCGCCCTCGGGCTGGGCGTGCGGGCGCGGGCACGGATCCAGGCATTTCTGCGGGCGCGGGCGGGCAAGATCACGCGGCGCGACGGCGGCGAAACGGACCTCTTCTGGCTGATGGCCATCGGCATTTCGTACGGCGCATGGGTGCTCCCGAAGACGCCCATCTTCGGCGGGACGAAGCACTGGATGCAGGCGTATCCATTCATCGCGCTGTTCGCCGGGGCAGGGGCCTCCTGGCTCGTCTCCGTGGCCCGGGTGGAGCTTCGGAAGCTCTCGGCGGCAACCATCCGGCGATTCGCGCGCGGGCCAGCAGCGGCAATGGGGCTCTTCGCAGCGCTGCTCGCAGCCCCGATCGCAGAGACGGCGGCATCGCATCCGTGGGGGCTCTCGAATTACGTGCCGCTCGTGGGCGGCGCAAAGGGCGCAGCGACGCTCGGGCTCAACCGGTCCTTCTGGGGCTACACGACGGGCGCCGTCGTGGACTACCTGAACCGCGAGGTGCCAAAGAGCGGGACCGTCTACATCCACGATACGGCCTGGCCCTCGTGGGAGATGCTGCAAAAAGACGGCCGGCTGCGGAAGGACATCCGCGGTGTCGGCGCAGTCCACGAGGCAGATTTCGCCCTGTATCACCACGAGCAGCACATGCAGGGGCAAGAATACCAAGCCTGGGTAGCCTACGGGACCGTGCAACCCGCCCACGTGGCAGGGCTGCACGGGACGCCCGTCATCTGGATTTATCGGCGGAAGGGGCGGTAGGGAGGCGCCTCGCTGGGGCTTCGCCCCAGGCCCCACCAGGGGTTGTCCACCCCTGGACCCGGACCAGCGCAAGCGCTGGACTCGGGGTCGATGAACTGCGCGATGCGCAGTTCATCGAACGGGCCAGGTCAAGACCGCAACCGACCCTGCCAACCGAGACAGCCGCGCTGACAGGTCAACTGGCAACGCGGTCCCAGCGACGGCCTGTGGGAAGAACTGCGCGGAGCGCAGTTCTTCCCCCTGAGGTCCAGGGCTGGCCGTGCAAAGAGGGGGCGAACAGCTTTAAAAATTTTCCCCGCATCGACTGCGCTTCGCGCAGTCGATGCCCAGAGGTCCAGGGCTGGCCCTGGTCCGGGGCGAGGGGCGGATAGCCCCCGCGGGGCCCGGGGCAGCGCCCCGGCGCGACGCCTCACGTCACGTCGGCGCCGCCACCGGAAGCGCAGGAGCACGCTGCGGTGGCAGTCGAACCCGCAGCTCGGCGACGAGGTCGTCGCGTAGTTTGCGTCGGGCGGGGTCGTTCCACAGGTTCTGCCATTGCTGCGGATCCGTGTTCACGTCGTAAAGCTCCCCCTCGGTGCCGTCGTAGCGTGGGATGGTCGACCCGCGCCCCCAGATGGCCCAGTACAGCGGGAAATCTCCCCCCACGCCGTGCGTGCTCGGCTCGTAGACCGTGCAGATCCAGCCATCCATGAAGATTGTGCGCAGGTGCATGCCTACCTGCGCGAACTGGCTGTCGAAGGTGGTGAGTACGAAGGAGCGGTCCGAGCCGCGTGCCGTTGGCAAGCTTCGTCCTTGCATCCAGTCGGGGATATCGAGGCCTGCGATCGAGCAGAATGTCGGCGCGAGGTCGACGTGCCCGACGGGCTCGGGCACCTCGGCGGGGGTAATGCCGGCGCTCGGGGCCGGTCGCCATAGGAGCGGCACGCGCAAGAGTGCATCGACGTGGTAGGGGCCTTTGAAGAGAAGACCCAGCGTCCCTTGCAGGTCGCCGTGATCGGACGTGTAGAAGATGTCGGTGTCCGCGTCGATGCCGCGCGCGCGAAGAGAGGCGAACAGCCTGCCGCAGGCCTCGTCGATGAGCTCGTTTTCCACGTGGATGTGCGCTTCTACCTCGCGGAGCTGGTCGTGTGTCAGTGCGGAAGGCCGGAAGTTGATGGGGCCTCCTTCGGGGTTCAGGTATCGCCCCTCGTACCAGTCGAGCCAATGCCGGGGCTTCTGCCGGAGGAATCGCACGATCTCCTCGCGGGATCCTGGGTGCCCGGCGGGGAGCGGGAGGCTTCGCCAATCGATGCGCCTCTCGACCTCGTCGGCTGGCGGGTCGAAGGGGTGATGCGGATCGGGGAAGCTCAACCATAAAAACCACGGCTCGTCCGGTGGCTGCGCGGCGAGCCAGGCTTCTGCGCGGTCGACGAGCCAGTCGGTATGGTAGAGGCCGCGGGGGATGGGGTTGCGTTTGACCTCGGGCGCCCCTGTATCGCCGCCCCCGGTGCCCGAGAGCACGCCGCCGAACCCGCGCACGTATTCGGGGTGGTTTTCCCATAACCAGGCGGCGTAATGGTGTCCGCCGATGGGGCCGTGCGTGGCGAGCTCGGCGTGCTCGAAGCCGTGCCAGGGCGTCGTGCGGCCTTCGACGAGGTATCGATTTTCGGGGAACGTGAGCAGCGGGTCGAGGTGGGGATCGAAGTGGGCTTTTCCGATGAGCGCCGTGCGATATCCCGCGCGTGTCCGGAGCACCTCGGCGACGCTGCGTCCCTCGTCGGGCAATGCGATCCCGTTGGCGACGACGCCGTGCGTGAGGGGGTGTTGCCCCGTCAGCATCGTCGATCGGGAGGGCATGCACACGACGTTTTGGACATGGGCGCGGTGGTAGACGATGCCTGCGCGTCCGAGCGCATCGAGCGACGGCGTACGGGCGATGCGCCCGCCGTTGACGCCGAGGGCGTCGTGGCGTTGCTGGTCGACGGTGATGAACAGGATGTTGCGGCGCTTCGGCGCGCCTTCCGGCCGCGGCGCGCGCGGGGGGATGGCGGGAGTGGGAGCTTGCCGCCCGAGCACGCGGGAGAGCCTCTCGGCGGCTCGGCGCAGGCGAAAGACGCCGCGCGTCGCGTGCAGGAATGCCGTCGCGAGGCCATCACGGTCGCTGCTCGACGTCTTCATGGCTCCTCGAGGTCCGGGGAAGGCGCGATGGTAGGGGGAGCGTGTCGGGGCCGTCAACGTGGCGCGAATCCGGGCAGCCGGCGGAGGCGAAGGATGCGGCGTGCCTGCGGAGAGGGCGCAAAGAGGGGTCGGCGCGTGGGGAGGTCGGCTTGGAAGGGGTGCGGAGAGGGGGCCGCGCGCGGGGGGGTCAGCTTGGAAGGGGCGCGGAGAGGGGTCGGCGTGCGGGGAGGTTGGCTTGGAAGGGGCGCGGAGAGAGGTCGGCGTGCGGGGAGGTTGGCTTGGAAGGGACGCGGAGAGAGGTCCGCGTCTCGGGAGGTTGGCTTGGAAGGGGCGCGGAGAGGGGTCGGCGCGCGGGGAGGTCGGTTTGGAAGGGGCGCGGAGAGAGGTCAGCGTGCGGGGAGGTCGGTTTGGAAGGGGCGCAGCGTGAGATTCGTGTGCGCGGAAGCGGGAGCGGGAGCGGAAGCGGGAGCGGAAGCGGAAGCGGAAGCGGAAGCGGAAGCGGAAGCGGGAGCGGAAGCGGAAGCGGGATTCGTGCGAAGAGCTCCGGCCGAGCGACCCCCGCCCACTCCAGGTGCTTGCGGTATCGAATGGCGCTCTCCCTCTCGGTCAAGCGCTCCGAGGATCTGGTCGGCGTTCTCCCCCCTGGGGCCGCTCGGCGGTGCCACCCCATCGGGAGCGAGTTCGACCTCGGCGTGCTCGCCACCGTGCTCGTCCCGACCGCGACGACGCTACCAGGCTGAGCGAAGTAGCCGTGCCCTGCAGGGCGCCGCTCACGGAGGCGGAGTCAGCTCGTCGAGCACCACGATGGCGCGGTCGTACGCGGCGCGGAGGCGCGCCGCGATCGCGGGGCGCTTCTCGGGCGGAGCGAGCGAGAGGAGCATGAGGCCCACGTCGAGCAGGTCGCGGGGCCACGCCGGCTTCGCCATGACGGCGCCGAGCCGCTCCAGGGCGTCGTCGCGCCGCCCGGCGAGCAGCAGCCATCGCGCGATTTCCACCGAGCGCAGGCCCATGTACGGCGCTTCCGGAGCTCGATCGTGCTTCAGCGCCTCGTCGAGGCGACCGACGGCCATCATCATCGTCACGCATTCCCCCCACCACGCCGGGTGCACGCCCCAGCGCTCCACCACGTCGTCGAAGATCTTGCTGCTGCGCTCGCGATCGACGGCCGCGAACGTCACCAGCAACCGCGAAAGCGACTTCATGCGCAGCCGCACCTGCATGAGGCCCAGCGCTTCGGGAGCGGTGAGCTCCCGGGCCAAGCGCTCGAGCCTCCGCTCGCCCGCGGATGTCCACTCCGTGGAGACGTCCGGCGCGCGCGCTGCCCAGTCGATCTCGAACGACGCGGCGGCGGCCTGGTCGAGGGTCGCGCGCGCCGCGGCCACCTCCGCTTTGCTCGCCGCCACCTTCTCCTCGAGGCTCGGGGCGAGCAGCGCCAACGCGGATTCGGGATCTCCGCTCGCGGCGAGGGCATGGGCCGCGACGACCGGCCCCCGCTCCCACTCGGCGGACGTGATGAGGCCATCCTGGTAGGACGTCTCGAGCTCGCGGATGCGCTCCTTCGTGGCGTTCACGTCCACGGGCGGCAGCTCGCCGAGCGCGATGAGGGCGAGCGTCCGCGCGTCGCCATCGAGCTTCGGGAGCAGCGCGCGCGCCAGATCGGTCTCGCCGGCCGCGATCATCTCTTCCACGAGGTCCGGCACGGCGTCGCCCTCCACCTCGTCGAGGTGCGATGCGAGATCCTCCACCAACGCAGACGCGCGGAACGCGCCCCGGCGCGCGACCGACTCGGGCTTTGCGATGGGCTCGTCGTCGAACCAGAGCCAATCGAACGCGGGCTTGATGTAGCCCTTGTTCTCCTCCGGCGGGAGGTAACACCACAGCGCGGCCGCGAGCAGCACGCGGCCCTCGCGCGCGTCGGACCCTTGGTAGGGGGTCTTTTCGTCGTACGACCAAACGGCGCGCGAATCGCCGATCCAGCGATCCTCCTGGTACTTCGAGATGGGCCGGCCCGCCTCCCGCATGAGGCACGCGAGCCATGCCTTCGCCGCCGCGGCGAAGAGGGTGGGCGGCAGGGGGCTGATGCGGGCGACGGCGACGCGCGCGACGACGTCGTCCGAAAGGCCGCCGCGCAGGAGGAGATCGATGTACGAGAGTGCGGGCTCGCGGGTCAGCGCCGTGGTGAGGTCATTGTCCCACCGGCGGTCGACCGACGGATGCCGGCGGTACGCCGCGAGCAGCACCTCGCGGGCGAGCGCCTCCTCGCCGGCATCGGCCAAGGCGCGCGCGGTGATATCGGCCATCCCGGCACGGGTGCTCCGGGAGGCCAAGCGCGCCGCGAGCGCGCCGGCGCCGACCGACACCAGCGCGGGCCCCAGCTCGATCGGGCACATGCCCGGTACGCAGCAGAGGATCGCCGTCGCGAACGCGCGCTCCCACGCCGCCACGTGCTCCTCGATCGACTTCGCGTCGTCGGGCCGGGGCGGCGCGCGCCGGCGTTTCTTCCAGTCGAGCGTGACCTCCACGGTCCGCTCGCTGCGCCCTTCGGCCGCGAGACCGGCGCGCTTCAGGGCGGCCACGACGCGCTCGACGATCCGGCCGTGTGCGCTGTCGTCGTCCGCGATCGCGCCGCCGCACTGCAAGCCGAGCCGGTCTCCGGAGGCTATGTCGTCGAGCATGCCCCAGTGAAAGTAGACATAGCCGCGCACCGGGGTGCCTCGGGCCTCCTCGTCCATCATCTCCCCTTTGATGGCCGGGATCGCGCAGCTCGTGCAGCACCAGAAGCTCTGGCGCGCCACGACGCCCTCGGCTTCCAGCGCGGCGAACGCGCTGTCGAGGCGATCGCAGTCGGTGGTCTCGGGCCACCCTCGCTCTTCGATCGCGCGCTTCTCCAGCGCGGCCGCGAGCGCCGCCCGCACTTCGGCCTCGTCGTGATCCGGGAACTGCTCGGTGGCATCCTCGACGATCGTTTCGTCGTCCGAGTACCCGAGGTGGAGCTCGCGTGCGATCATCGCGTCGAGCTGGGAGGGGATGTCTCGATGGCCGAGCATGGCGCCTGGTCGCACGGGGCTCCGCGCGCCACAAGGACCGGATCGGCACGACGTCGAACCGCGCGACGCGGGCGGCGCCCACGTCATATCCTGGCGCGATGACGCCCGTGGAGATCACCGTGCTCGACGGCGCCGCCGCGGGCCTCTTGCTGCGCACCGACGCGCCGGTTCGGATCGGCAGCGATCCGGCCTGCGAGATCGTCCTCCCCGACCCGGGCGTGGCCCCGGTCCACGTGATCCTGGAGCCGGGCGACCCCGGGTGGAGCCTGCGCTCCACGCCCGGCGTGCACGTCGCCGTGCTGCTCGATCGCAAAGGCGGCGGGCCTGCCCACGCCGCGTCGCTGTCGACGTTCGCGTTCCTCGACGTCGGGCCGGTCACCCTGCTGTTCCACAAGCTGGGCGGCCTCTACATCAGCGCGCCGACGATCCACGAGGCCGCGCGCGGCCTGCCCTCGCGATCCTCGGAGGCCGCTCTCCACACGATCGCCAAGCTGTCGCGCGCCCGCGCGGCGCCGGCCATCGCGATGATCGACGACGATCGACTGCTGGTCGCCGGCGGGGAGCCGCCGATGCGCGGGGAGCCGTTCGCCAACGCCGACGTGGTGTCGCTTTCGGCGCGCGAGACACGCGAGATCCCGCTCCAGGTGGCGCGTGTCGCCCCCAAGGCCACGCGGCTCGGCGACGGGCGCGTGGTGATCGCCGGCGGGGGGACGGACACCGTCGAGATCCTCGATCCGTGCACGCTCACGACGGCGCGCGCCGCGTCCATGCACGCCGCGCGCACCGGCGGCGCGGAGCTCCTGCTGCCCGGCGATCGGGTGCTGGTGCTCGGCGGCCAGCACGAGCGGAGCCCGCACGTGGCCGAGCTCTACGACGCCGCGCGCGACACCTGGACGCCGATCCCCGGACCGCCGCTCTCCCGCGTGGTCATGGCGCGCCTCGACGCGCGCCGCTTCCTGATCGCGAACGATCGCGGGGTCTTCGCCCCCCTGCCACCCACCGCGTACTTCGTGCTCGACACCGAGGCCTTCACCTTCGAGCCCATCGCGCCGCCCGCGCGCCCGCGCCGCACCCCGTTCCTGGTCTCGCTGGGCGAGGGGCGAGCGCTGGTGGTCTCGGGGCTCCCGTCCTCCGGGCCGGGCGTGACGCGTGAGGTGGACGTGTTCGATCTCGCGACCCGCTCCTTCACGCCGACCGGTGATCTGCGCGCGCCGCGCATGTACCCGGCCACGGTGGCGATCGACGGGGGCCGCGTGCTGGTGATCGGCGGCGACAGCGCCTACGTGGGCGTCTACAGCGCGGAGGTGATCGACGTGGCGCGGGGCGTGTGCTCCGGCCTGCCGGCGTTGCGCAAGGGCATGAAGCCGACCGGCGCGCTCTCGCTCGGCGACACCGCGGTGGTGGTGGGCCTCGAGGACGTCGCCCTGGCGCGCGGCGAGGCCTGGCCGCCTCCACCGTACGGCCGGCGCGCGGCCTCCCACGGCGGCATCACGTTCCGCTCCGCGCTCGGGTGGGGCCCGCGGGGCCTGGAGCACGCCGAAGTGTGGAGCCCGCGCCCCGGCGGCGCCGCGGCGTTCGCGCTGTTCCGCGGGATGGCCCCCTACTGCGGCGACGTCGGCGCCGACGTGTGCCGCTGGGTGCTCGGCGAGCTGCTCGCCGAGCCCGCCTACGGCGCGCCGCTCCCGGTCGCGACCGCGACGCCGCCGCTCGGCGTCCGCGACCACCACCACCGCTGGACCTCGCACGTCCTGGATCGCGCGCCGCTGCCCGCCGATCCGCTGGCGCTCCCCGAGGCGCTGGCGGCGCGCATCGACGCCGCGCTCGCCGCCATGAACGCCGCCGATCCGACCTTCGGCGTGCTCGCCGAGGGCGTCATCGCCGCCGTGGTGCCGGGGCGCGTGCGCCTCGTGCGCCGCGGGGCCACGCGCGTCTACCGGGTGCGCGGCGGGCAGGCGTCGATCCTGGTGGACGAGCACGGGGTGATCGAGGCCATGCTCGCGAGCGGCCACCTCACGAAGGAAATGCTCGAAGGAGAAGCGGGCGCCCAGCTTCGGAAGCACTTCGACAACGCCTCCGCCTCGTGCTTCGGCCGCACCGAGGGAGCCCAGCCGGCGTTCGACATCGCGGTCGAGCCGGGCGACCGGCTGGTGCTGGTCCCCTGGGCGGTGCGCAAGGGGGTGAGCGACGCCGAGCTCGCGGCGGCGGTCGTCGATCCGTCGTTCGCGGCGCTGACCGCGTGGGCGGAGCGAGAGGAGCGCGGGTATGGAGTGGTGTCGATCCGCGTGACGGTCCGAAGTGGCACCAACCCGCGCTAACGGGGCCGGGCCGTCGTCAGCAGGATGCGGATCCGCCGGGTTACGCCGGGTCAGGGGTGACGGAATCCGAAGCGGAAGCGGAAGCGGGAGCGGAGGCGGGAGCGGAAGCGGAGGCGGGAGCGGGAGCGGGAGCGGGAGCGGAAGCGGGAGCGGAAGCGGGAGCGGAAGCGGGAGCGGAAGGCGGCAAGCGAAATCTGATCGTGTGGGCTCGACCCCGCATCGGCCACGAGGGGGTCGATCTGAAAAAAGGGGTTTTCACCTCCGCGTCGAAGATCCCCCTGCACCCTCCGACCGCATATACGCGCGCAGCGCGTCCCGCAGCGTCGCCCGCGTCGTCAGCTCCTTCAGGCCCGCGTCGAGCGCCACCATCGTCTGCGCGACGGCCGCGCGAATCCCCGTGATTACGACGCTCGCCCCGAGCAGCCGCGTCGCGCCGACAATCCGCATGATGCGCTCGCCCGTCTCGGAATCGACGCTCTCGACCCCCGTCAAATCGAGGATCACCTGGCGGCACGAAGCGGAGCCAATCCGATGCAGCACCCGCTCCATGATCTCCTCGCCCCGCCGCGCGTCGAGCACCCCCACCAGCGGGACCGCGATGACCCCGTACCAGACCTCGATGATCGGCGCCGACAGCGCATGGATCACCTCCTCCTGCTGGCTGATGACCGCGCGCTGGTCGAGGGCCTCCTGCTCCCTGCGCTCCTGCTCGGCGCGACTCAAACGAACGAGCGCCTCATTCGCGTGCCGTAGCTCCGCCGTCCGCTCCTCCACCTGCCGCTCCAGCTCGCCATACAACCGCGCATTCTCGATCGCGATCGCAGCCTGCGTGCAGATGAGCCCCACCACCTCGACCCGCGCAGGCGTGAAGGCTCCCCGCGCGAGGTCATTCTCCAGATAAATCACGCCCGAAAGCCGACCTTTGCCGATGATGGGCGCAGCCAGCGCCGAGCGCGGAGCCGCGTCCACGAGGTAAGGGTCGAGCCCAAAGGGGCCATCCTGCCCGCGATCCTCGAGGAGCACGCTCTCCCGCGTGCGCGCCACGTACGCGAGCACGGTCGCAGGTAGATCCGAGCGTTGCCCGAGATCCCGCTCGATCGCCGTCGATGCAGGCCCGTCTTCCTCGCCAAACGCGCGCTGCTCCGCTTCGACGACGAGGATGCCATCCCGCAAAAGGAGCAAGACCCCTCGCCGCGCGCCGGCGTTCTCCAGCGCCACGCGCAAGAGGGCGTCGATCAATCGGGGCAGCACAATCTCGCCCGAGATCGCTTGCGCCGCCTTGAGCACCGACCCGATGTCCAGCGCGTCCGCCGAAGGCGCAGGCGTGCTCGGCGAGGGCGCGTCGAACGTCTCGTCGCGCGCGACAAGCTCGGGATAGGCGCGGGCGAGGCGGCGCGAGGCAACGGTCGCGCCCCAGCGGGCATAGAGCCGGCGCGCCTCGCTGAAGTGGGCGCGCGCGAGCGTCGTTTTCCCGGCGTCCATCCAGTGCCTCGCGCACAGCTCGTTCGCGAGCGCCTCGTCATGGATGTAGCCGCCGCGATGCGCGAGCGAGATCGCCGTGTCGTAGAGCTCCGCCGTCACGAACCTGTCTTCGCCGCGGGCGCGGGCGAGCTCGGCGCGGACCAAGGCCGCGCGGGGGGCGAAGTTTTCCGGGCAGATCTCCGCCCAAGCATCGAGCTTCTCCGCGTAGGCCGCGGCGCGCGAGAGCATGACCGCGCGCTCTTCAGGCGCGGCGCTCGTCGAGGCGCGCGTGAGCGCGAGGGCCGCATACGCGCGGAAAACAGGCGTGCCGTGCCAGACCGCGATGCTGACGAGCTCGGGGTTCGACTCGAGGACGACGCGCGCCGCCTCCTCGAAGGCGCCCTGGAAGACGAGCAAAAAGACGATGTAGAGCTGCGCGAAGAAGTACGCGCTTTCGTTCTTGATCAGGCGACACGCGGCCATGACCTCCTCGATGTCCACGAGGGGCCCGACAAGGCGGCAGGGGTCGTCTGTCTCGACCGAGAGGTTGTAGGCGATCTGTCCGGCCGCGCCGGCCATCCAGGTGATCGCGTCGAAGCGGTCGAGCTTGCGGATCGGCTGGTAGCTCTTCGCCTCGGCGAGGATGTCCTCGATGGGCAAACCGCGCATGAAGCTGTTCGTGACGGCGTTGACCGTGTTGTAGAACGACCAGATGTACTGGCCTGTCTCCAGGCCCGCATCCTTGCCCCTGACCAACGTGTCCCAGCAAGCGCTGTAGCCGTCTCCCCAGTACTGGACGAAGCCGCCCCACATGTTGCGGATCATCGCTTCGTTCTTCTTGTCGCCGAGCTTCTCGCTGAGCCGGACAGCGATGCGGCCAAGCTCGTAGCCAAGCTTGATATGGCCGCGGACGCACAAGAGCATGCCGAAATTGACGCAGCCGTAGGTCGTGCTTCGCGACAAGCCGTGGCGGTAGGACAGCTCGAGGATCTTGGCGATGCTGATGCTGAAGTTGTTCGTCGCGAGGAAGTACGTCGGCGCGAACAGCTCCTCCAGGACCTCGAGCAGCGCGGCGATCTCGCGGTCCTCGAGCGGCGGCAGGTCGAGGAGCGCTTCGGGCGAGCGCTCGACGACGAGGTCGAGTGTCACGCGCATCTGCTCCTCGAGCGCCGCTTCGTCCGGGAACGCGGGCAGGTCGAGGCCGAAGGAGTGCATCACCACGAGCCCCTCGGCGAGCGCCGCGGGCAGGTCGTTCTTGAGCACCTGCGCTTTCATCTTGAGCCGCAGGATTTCGGTTCGAGCGAGCCTCGTCGTGGCGCGCTCGAGGGCCTCTGCGAGCGCGGCGAGCGCGTCATCGTGATGGCCGAGCAAGGACAACGTGACGCCGAGCTTCTTCGCGTAGGCGAGGCGGAGTGGATGCTTCGACGTCCAGGCATCTTCGGGGAGGCATTGCAGGCCGAGCTCGAGGAAGCTGCGCGCGGCACCAAACGCGGCGGATTCTTCGGCTCGCGTGGCGGCGACGAGGTTCATGCGGGCGAGCGACTCGCGTTCGTGTGGATCGTCGATGAGCTCGAGCGCGCTGTTCAGGTGGCCGACCACGTCGAAGAGGTTGCGGCTCTCGGACAAGGGTGTGCTCTCGGCGAGCAGCCTGCCGATGCGCAGGTGGAACGCGGGCCGGCCTGCGACCGGGATCATCGCGTACGCGCCTTCCTGGACCTTGTCGTGCGCGAAGCGGTAGCCGCTCCGGCCCGGGATGATGAGCCCTTCCGCGGCGGCGGGCTCGAGGCGGCCATAGGCTTGTTCGGGCGTACATTCGAGCACGGTGGCGAGCACGCCGAGGTCGAACTCGCTCCCGATGGCGGCGGCGAGGCGGAGGGCTTCCTGCGTGGTTTTCGGCAGGCGGGCGATGGTGCGCACCATCAGATCGACGACGTTTTCCGTGTAGGCGAGGTCGTCGAGTCGTTTGAGGTCCCAGGAGAACCCCGTCCCGGGCTTGAAGGTGAGCACGCCGTGGTCGCCGAGCGAGTGCAAGAAGCGGCGGACGAAGAAGGGGTTTCCGGCGGTTTTTTTGAGGATGGCGTCGGCGAGCGGGCCGGTGTCCGAGCGCCGCAGGCTGTCGCTGAGCATGTCGACGATGTGACGACGCTCGAGCGGGCCGAGGACGATGTCGCAGACGGAGAGGCCCGCGCGTTTGTGCTCTTCGAGCGCCGCGATGAACGGGTGGGCGGGGGAGACTTCGTTGTCGCGGTAGGCGCCGCAGAAGAAGAACGACTCGAGGGAGTCGTCGGCGAGCAGGGCGCGCAGGAGGTCGAGGCTCGCGAGGTCGATCCACTGCAAGTCGTCGAGGAAAAACACGAGCGGGTGGGCCCTGCGCGCGACGACCGAGACGAACTGCACGAAGCATCGGCTGAGGCGGTTTTGCGCCTCGACGGGTCCGAGCGCGGGCACGACTGGCTGCGGGCCGAGCACGTGCGCCATCGAGGGCAGGACGTCGCAGATGACCTGGCCGTTTTGTCCGAGCGCCTCGAGCCATGCGCGCTGCCAGGCCTGGATCCGCTCGGTGCTCTCGGTGAGGATCTGCCGCACGAGGCCGTCGAAGGCCTGGATGACGGCGCTGTAGGGGGTGTCGCGGTTGAACTGATCGAATTTGCCGCTCGTGTAGTAGCCCTTCGCGCGGGCGAGTGGCTTGAGGATCTCGTGCACGAGCGCGGATTTGCCGATGCCCGAGTAACCGGAGACGAGGACGATGGAGCGTTCGCCGCCGAGCGAGCGTGTGAAGGTCGAGGTGAGCGCGTCGATGTCGCGCTCGCGACCGTAGAGCTTCTGGTGGATGCGCAGCCCGCCTTCGTGGTCGTGCTCGGCGGGCGTGAAGAGGGAGATCGTGCCGAGGGTCTCGAGCTCGTGGCTGCAGCGGCGGAGGTCGGCGAGCAGGCCTTCGGCGCTTTGGTAGCGGTCTTCGGCGTTTTTCTCGAGCAGCTTGAGGATGAGGCGCGAGAGGGTCTCGGGCACCGAGCCGTCGATGTGCGCGGGGGGTTTGGCCTGAAGGGCGAGGTGCGCGTGGATGAGCTCCATGGGCTCGCGGGCCTCGAAGGGGCGACGACCGGTGAGGGCTTCGTAGAGGATGATGCCGAGGGCGTAGAGATCGGCGCGGTGGTCGACGCTGCGGTTCATGCGGCCCGTTTGCTCGGGCGCGGTGTAGGGCAGGACGTCGTGGAGGACTTCGTACGCGTAGAGCCGCTCGTGTGCGCGCGTGAGCTCGGCGTCGACGCCGGAGCCGGTGAGCTTGAGCGCGCCCGCATCGCCGACGAGGATGTTCTGGGGGCGGACATCGCGGTGGGTGATGCCGCGTCCATGCAGGGCGGCGAGGGCTTGGGCGATCGCGGTGGCGATGGCGAGGGCCTCGGAGACGGGGAGCTTGTGGCCCGGGCGCGCGGCGAGGGTGTGGGCGAGGGTTTGGCCTGGGAAGTGTTCGCGTATGACGATGAGGCTGTCTTCACGCGCCTCTACGCCGAGGACCGAGACGAGGCTTTGCGAGCTGAGCTGCGCGAGTTGCGCGTACTCGTGTTTGAATCGCGCGATCTCGGCGCTCCGGGCGCGTCCGATGGACAGGCTTTGGAGCACGACGGGCAGGCCGTCATGCACCCGCCGGGCGCGAAACGTCTTCGCGAACGGGGTTACTTCGACGCGTTCGAAGGCTGTATACCCTGCAATGTCGAGCATCAAGAATACCACCGAAGAGTGACCGAGGAAACGTCTCGGGCAGGTCGGGGCGATGCCCTCCGCTCGAGCGAAACGACGACCCTACCAAACTTTGCGGGGTGGGGCGTTGAAGTATGTTGAGTCGTTCAAGGCGTAGGCTGGGGTACGTGCTCCGCAGTGTCGGCGCGTGCGGCTGAGGAGCGCTGATGAAGGAATGGGAGGCGGGAGCGGGAGCGGGAGCGGGAGCGGGAGCGGGAGCGGGAGCGGGAGCGGGAGCGGAAGCGGGAGCGGAAGCGGAAGCGGGAGCGGAAGCGGGAGCGGAAGCGGGAGCGGGAGCGGAAGCGGGGTTCAGGGGATCCCGCTCGGGGAGGGCGATCGTACCGTCGTGCTCGGCCTCTTCAAGGCCAAGCCGTCCTCGCCGTCCTCGCAGCACTACGTGCTGCTCCGGGCGGCTCCGGGCGGTGCTGCGCAGCCTTGAAGAGGCCTGCGCGCGACGGTGCGGGATGGGGGTCCCGGCGAAAGGGTCGTCGGACGGAGGGTTTCGTCATGCTGAGGATTTACGAGGTCATTTTGGCCATGGCTGGAGACGCGGCAGGTATCGCGGAGCAGATCGAACGAAGGGATTCGGATCTCGCCCGACAACTGCGCAGGGCCATGCATAGCGTGGCTCTCAATACGGCAGAAGGGGCCGGGAACACAGCGGGGCACAAACGCCAGCGTTATCAGACGGCCCTCGGTTCCGCGCGGGAGGTGCTGGCCTGCGTCCAAGTCGCTCAGGCCATGCGGTACATCGGCACGGTCGACGCGCGGGCGCTCGACCGCATGGACCACGTCATCGCCACCCTCGGCCGCCTCGTCTACCGCCGCGCCTCCTGACCCCCGGGCGGGCCGTCCCCACCAGGGCGGCCCGCCCGCACGGCCTGGATCTCGGCCCCCATTACGATCCCCCGCTCGCCATTCCCGACGGATCGTGGGTTTTCCCTCGACGAACCAATCCGCCATTTTACCGTTGAAGTCTGCCCGCGATTCGTGAGACAAAACAAGCGACGCCAGCCGGTGCAGCGAACACCGACCGGCGTCTGACACGCAAACCCCAGACACCGGAGTTCACGAGCTGTGACAACGCTACTCGACCATTCGCCGCCGGCAAACTTCTCGGCGTCGCACGCCTTGCTCGGCCGCCTCTACCTCGAACACCGCGATTTCCTGCGCCGCCTTCTTCTCGGCCAGGCCGTACCTCCCCGCGACGTCGAGGATCTCCTGCAAGACATCTTCATTACGGTATGGCGTCGCCTTTCCTGCCTGGTCACGCCGGAGCAGGCCCGTCCGTGGCTTTGGGTGATCGGGCTCAACCATGCCCGCAACTATCGCAATCGCCTACGATACGAGCGCGAGGTTCTCGTCGGTTTCTCGGAGGATTTCCCCGATCAGGAGGACGCGACGTCGTCGGAGACGTTGCTGCATGCGATCTATGGGATGTTCCGGCTCAAGCGGTTCCTGGGGAAGCTCAGCCCGCGCATTCGGGACGCCGTGATTCCGTATCTGGAGGGATGGTCGATCGCGGAGATCGCTGCGTCGCTTGGGATCAAGGCGAAGGCCGTCTACAGTCGCGTCCGTCTCGCCCGGAAGCGTTTGGAGATGCTTGGGCTTGCGTAGAGTCCGCTTTGGCGGGCCGCCCGGCGAAGGGCGGCCCGCCGTTGGCCTTACCGACGCGCCAACCGGTACAGGGTGGCGATGATGTGATCGATTGCGTCGCGCAGGCCATCATCGATGGATTCGACGTATCCGAGCGCCTCGGCCACGTCCAAGCACGCGCGCACCTCCGCGGCCGATCCCATGGCCGTATGCCACCGTGCCCGCTCGTTTCTTCCCTGCGAATATGCACCTTCGTGCAGATTCAGCGGCACGCTTGTGGCGGCACGCC
>NZ_JARZHH010000022.1 GCF_029946515.1 Polyangium sp. 6x1 | reverse complement strand
CGGCGGCGGACGCGGGGGCGGCGGAGGCGGAGGCGGCCGCGGGCGCGGGGGCGGAGCCGGCGCCGAGGCGCGGGGCGGTGGTGACGGCGGCGCAGCCGAGGGCGACCAGGGCGGTGAGACCGAGCCCCCAGACGGCGCCGCGCCGGGAAAGGAACGAGCGGAGAGCCACGTCGGGAGTTTAGCCCGAAAACCACGGATCGGCCGGAGAAAGCTGCCGTACCGAGCACGCTCGTCGACGTCCGGGGGATGCCGCGGTATAGGGGGACCCGATGCGCGGAGCGGGACGATGATGGCGGTATTCCATGACTGGATCTCGATCCTGCTCCGTTGGCTCCACCTCATGGCGGGCATCGCGTGGGTGGGTACGTCTTTTTATTTCAATTGGTTCGACCTGTCCGTACGGCCGCCGAAGGGCAAGGTGCTGAAGGAGAACATCCGGGGCACGCTCGACGAGATCCACGGCGGCAGCTTTTATTATCACGAGCAATACTGGCCGAACGCCCACCCCGAGCGCTTGCTCGTGCACGCCTGGCCGGCGAAGACGACGTTGGTCACGGGGGTGCTCTTGCTCGCGGGGATTTACTGGTATGGCGCGCGGACGTACCTCGTCGATCCGAGCGTGGCCGACATTGGGCCGACGGCGGCCGTGGGCATCAGCATCGCGTCGATCCTCGCGTGCTGGTTCTTTTACAACGAGCTCTGTTTCTTCATTGAAAACAATCGGGTGATCCTGGCGGTGATGGCCGTGTTCGTCGCGATCGCGGCGTACGGGTATCAGCACGTCTTCAGCGGGCGCGCCGCGTACATTCACGTGGGCGCGATGCTCGGGACGTGCATGGGGCTCAACGTGTGGACGTCGATCGTGCCCCACCACATCGCCATGCGAAAACAGCTCAATGCCGGGCAGCCGCTCGATCTGATGCACGGCGAGCAGGCGAAGCGGCGATCGCAGCACAACAACTACTTCACGTTGCCGGTCACGTTCGCGATGATCAGCAACCATTTCGCGCTGGCCTACAATCACCATCGCGCGTGGCTGATCCTGTGGCTGCTCATGGCGGGCGGCGTCTCGATCCGCCATTACCTCAACGTCCAGTTCAAGCACGACCGCAAAGAGCGGTCGCTCCTCGTGGCGGTGGCGGCGGCTTTCGGGGGCGCGATCGGGCTGAGCTTCATCCGTCCCGCGCCGCCGGTGGTGGTCGGGCCGGTGGACACGGCGACGGCGATGGCGATCGTGCAAAAGCGCTGCGTGCCGTGTCATTCGCAGAAGCCGACGCATCCGACGTTCGTCGCGCCGCCCTCGGGGTTTTTGCTGGAGACACCAGAGCAGGTGATGGCAAAGGCGGAGAAGGTGGTGCAGCGGACGAGCGTGACCCGGGATATGCCGCTCGGGAACGCGACGGCGATGACGGATGAGGAGAGGGCCCAGTTGAAGGCGTGGATCGAGGGCCAGGGGAAGTAGAGGCGGGGGCGTCGGTTCGGGGGGCGGGGTCGAGGCTTCGGGGACACGAGGCCGTAGGGGTTCGACGGGGGATCGTCGTTCCCGAGGGACGGTGCCGAGTCTTCGGAGACACGAGGCCGCGGGGCGGCGATGTGGGGTCGTCGTTTCCGGGGGATGGCGCCGAGTCTTGGAAGACACGAGGCCGCGGGTTGACGGGGGGCTCGTACGTCTCAGGGGACGGCGCCGAGTCTCCGGAGACACGAGGTCACGGGGCGGCGACGTGGGCTCGACCCTTTCGAGGGACGGTGTCGAGTCTCCGGAGACACGAGGCCGCAGGCGTTCGACGTGGGGCCGTCGGTTCCGGGAGATGCTGTCGAGTCTCGAGAGACACGAGGTCGTAGGGGGGCGACGCGGGAGCGTGGTTGGAGACGCACGACGCCGCCACGTCGAGGTGCGGAGGACGCCAGTCGGGGGTGACGAGGTCGCGGCGTGGACGCGCGAGGTCGTCGGGGTCAGCGGGCGGGGCAGAGGGTGAGAAGATGGTCGAAGAAGCGGGCGGCCCAAGGGGAAGCGGCGCGGACCTTGGCGGGATCGATGAGGCCGATGAGCGCGAAGCCGTGCGTCTCGTCATAGCCGGCCTTCTTCGTGTTTCGCGAGGCGTGCTTGAGGATACTCTTGAGATCCTGCTTGGGGATGTTCTCGATGTTCTGACGTGCAGGGAGAGCACTCGGCTGGAAGTCCTTGCCGTAGTAACGAGCGAGCGCCTGGGGATCCGCGAGGAGCCACGCCTCCATGGCCTGGACCATGAAGTGCAGGTGGTCGTCGGTGGCAGCCGGGGGCTTTGACCACTGGTCTTCTTTGCGTTGCTGCACGTGTGCCCATGCGGAAACACCCATGGCGATCGACTCCTCACTGTCGACGAGCAGCAAGCAGAGCGCCTCGGGGTGGTGCGTAAGGGCGAGACGAAAATCCTTGTAGGCGGCGTTTCGCCCTCCACATGCAACGACCGTCAGCGAGCGAGGGGCGATCTCCCTTTCGAAGAGCTCCAGAAAGCCGTTACGGAGCTGCCTTTGTCCGCTACTGGAACTGCCACCACCCTCGATGTAGATGCGAATGCTGGTGGGCTTCGATGCCGATGGCTTCTTCACCACCGCGAGCCTCCGATCTCACCTTTCGCCCAGAGCTGCCCAAGGGAATAGTCCTCAAGCCATGCCGCGAGTCGTTCACCTTCGAGCCGTGTCATCGTCGTGCATCCGTCACGACGCTCGCAGACGAGGACGTCTTCGGGTGTAGCGGTGAAGGCATCGAGGAGCGCCTCGGAGTGTGTCGTGACGATGATTTGCATGCGCTCCGAGGCATCCTTCAAGAGACGCGCGAGGACGTGAATGAGGTCTGGATGAAGGCCGAGCTCGGGCTCCTCGATGCAGACGAGCGGCGGAGGCTTGGGATCGAGGAGGATCGCGAGAAGGGAGAGCCAGCGCAAGGTGCCGTCGGAGAGGCGGGAGGCGGGGATCGTCCAGCGCTCCTCTTCCAGCACGATCTGAACCCTGCCGGCGAGGATTTGCACCGAGAAGTCGACCACCCCATCGAAGACCTTTCGCAGGTTCTCGAGCAAGGCTCGCTTCGTTGGCACGTCGTTCCTGTACCAGTTCAATACCAGCCCCAGGTTGGAAGCATCCTCCAGCAGGTACCCCGCCGGCAAATCGGCGGGTTGTGACAGCCGCGGTGGAGCGTGCCGCCCAAATGTCCAATCTCGGTAAAGGCGAATTCCCTCGTATGCGTCACTCAGAAACCAGAGCTCAGGATACGCGTCCGGATCCTTGCGTTGGGCCAAGATGGACTTCCCCGGATCCATGTCCTCGCGACGGAGCTGCCTTCGCCCTTCCTTCACGTTGAGCATGGGGCGCCCATTTTCATAGCCGAAGTAGAAGTACGGCTTCAGCTCACCTTCCAGCTTCTGCTCGTTCTCGACGCGTTCATCCACGAGTTCGAACCGGGAGCGGATATCCGCGAACGTCACCCGATGGCGGAGGTTCAAGTCGGGTCGGTAGGTGAAAACTGCCTCCAGCTCGGCCTGCCCCTCTGGCTCGCCTTTCCAGATCCAATTTGCCACCCCACTCAGGCGGGTCGGGAGCCCCAGTTCCTTCGGCGTCGCCTTCAGAAGCCCGATCGCCTCGATGAAGTTCGACTTGCCCGACCCATTCGGCCCGATCAGCACGTTCAGCGGCCGAAGCTCGACCGCCTCCGCATCCGGACCGAACGAGAGCAGCCGGTTGAGCTTCAGGCTTCGCAGAAACATCTCCCGCGAAGGTTCGAGCACCCCGCTTTCCCCGTCAAGCGCACGCCCCCGCTCGCTCGTTCCCGTGACGCCCACGCCCGTCCGCACTAGACCGCTCTCCCCACATGCCCCCCTGGTCCCGCCCCGAGCCCTTCGGCGCGTGGGTTCGTCTCGATGATCGAACCCTCGTCGCCGTCGATCACGCGCTCGCCGCGCGGCTCGGAGTTCCCTCGGGGCAACAACCCGCAGACGCGCCCGCGCCGCCACGCCCGCTCGAAGTCCATCTCGCGGTGAACGCGCGTTGCCACGCGCCCTGCGCCGACTGCTACCTCGACGCGCGGCCCGACGGCGCGGAGCCTTCCCTGGAGGAGCTTCGCGAACGGCTCGCGTCTGTACGCGCGCTCGGCGCGTCGACCGTGGCCTTCGGCGGCGGCGAGCCGCTGCTCCGCGAGGACCTCGGCGAGCTCGCGGCCTTCGCGCGTTCCCTCGGGCTCGTGCCCGTGATGACGACGAGCGGGTTCGGGCTGCGAGAAGAGCGCGCGAAGGAGCTACGCGCGTTCGCGCAGATCAACGTGAGCCACGACGGCGTGGGCGGCGCGTACGCAGCCGTGCGTGGGTTCGACGGTGCGCGTGTGGCCGAGCGGGCGATCGAGATCCTCGCGCGCGCGGGGATTCCCGTCGGCGTGAACCTCGTGCTCACGCGGCGATCGTTCGAGCATCTGCATGCCACCGCCGAACGTGTCGCCGATCTCGGGGCAGGGGAGGTTCAGCTCTTGCGCTACAAGCCGCAGGGGCGCGCCGCGGGACTCGGCTACTTCGAGGCGCGGCTCTCGGCCGCGCAGCGAGAAGCGCTCTGGCCCGCGATCACGGCGATCGTGCACCAGCGGCGCCTGTCGGTCCGGATCGATTGTGCACTCGTGCCGCTCCTGTCGGAGGCGCTCGCGGTCGAGCCTCGCGCGGCGGAGATGCTCGCGTCTCTCGGCGTGTTCGGCTGCGAGGCCGGCAGGCACCTCGGCGGGATCGACGTCGCGGGGCGCGCCGCGCCGTGCAGCTTCTCGCCCTCGTCGAGCGAGGAGATCGATCGCTTCCGCGCGTATCACGCGAGCCCGCCGGAGCCCTGCGCCTCCTGCACGTTGTTCCCCGTCTGTCGCGGCGGCTGTCAGGTCGTCTCGCGCCACGCGGCGAACGAATTCCGCCCCGACCCGGAGTGCCCCCGCGTGCGACGAACCGAGGCTTCCACGTGATCGAGCCTTGCGCGCCGCCCGAAGCCGAAGCCGTCTTCCTCTACGGCGCGCGTCGTCTGCTCATGGTGCTGCACGCCGCGGGCAGCATCGTCCTCGTCGGCGCCGCGACGCACCACGCCCTCACGATGCGCCACTACCTGCGCGGTCGTTTCCTCCGCGTCGCGACCGAGAAGACCTGGGCGAAGGTCGTGGCCGTCGCATACGTCTTCACCTTCGCCGTGGGCGCGCTGCTCTACCCGACGTACCGCTACCACGTGCGAGGCATCTACCTCGATCGATACGCGCCGCTCTACTCGGGATTGTTCGACGTCAAAGAAGTGTACGCGTCGCTGACGCTCGTCGTGGCGCTCGGGCTCGGCGCGCTCGCGTTCACGCTGAAGCCCGCGGAGGAGCGCTGGCTCGTGCGGATCTACGCGGTGATGAGCTTCCTCGTGTGCGGCGTCGTGTGGCTGAACGTGACGCTCGGCATCCTCGTCACGTCGGTGCGGGGGCTCGGATGAGCGAGACGAAGCCACCTTCGCCCTCAGCGCGGCTCTTCCTCGCGTTTCTCGCAGCGCGGCTCGCCTACGGGCTCGCGTTCCTCGTGAGCGCAGCACGCAAGTCGCCCGTGCCCTGGTACCTGCCACTCGAACGAAGGTTCGTCCTCGCCTCGCGGCCCGCAGGGCTCGGGATGGACTGGTACGGGCGAACAGCGCTGGGGCTCGTGTTCGCGATCGCCGCAGGCGCGGCCGTGTACGTGCTGGCGCAGCGAGCGCGCTGGTTGTCGCGGCCGAGCGCAGTGATGGCGGTCGCGCGCGCAGGTGGGCTCGTGCTGCTCGTGGACTTCGTCTACTTCGGCTGGGCACTCATGACGCAGACGCCAAACCCATGGCCGCTGCCGTCCTGGTACTGCCCGCGGTGAGACGACTCAGGGCTCGGCGGGCGCCTGCGCCTGGACCTTGCGCTCTTCGAGCTTGACGTCGAACTTGCAAGGCTTCTTCAGAAACACGCGATGCGTGAGCTGGTTCGAGAGCACGCACGTGGGCACGACGCCATCGGCCGGATCGCCGGAGGGAGACGCGAGCATGATGCGACCACCCGGCATGAGCGTGGTCGAGAAGTGCGCAGCGCCGCCAGGGATCGTGTTGCACGGCTCGACGACCTTCTGGATCGTCGCATGCGCGCTCTTGGCATTCATCGTCTTCTGATCGGGGCAACTCTCCGCCACGACCACGACCTGCGCATCGACGACGCCGATGTCAGGGCCCTGCGGCTGCTGCTGCGTCCCAGCACAGCCCAAGGGCACGAGCGCATAGAGAGCGAGGAGGGCAAGACCGAGCGGAAGGGCCGCACGCTTCATGGTTTTTCTGTTTACCACGGCCAGCGTACGCATGGTTCGTGGTATGGCGGAATCTTCCACGCGGACGCGATGCACCCCCTCGCCTGGCTCCTCAGCGTCACCTGGCTGCTCGTCGCGGCGCTCGTCGCTGTAATCCGAGGGGTCCACGGCGCACGCGAGGGCCGGGCCCACCTCGCAGCGCGGCGCATCAAGAGCCCGACGATCTACCTGTTTTCCGCATACCTGCTCGTCGCCGCCCTCGTGACGCCGAAGTCCCCCGGCGAGACCACCTCACCGCTCCTGTGGCTCGCATTCGCCATCCCCATCGCCAACGCGCTGGCAGCCGTGAGCTCCGTCGGGCAAACGCAGCCAAAGGGCCTCACGCGGGCAGGCCTCGCGCTCCTGCACGGCGGCGCCGTGCTCGCGGCCGCCGCATGCATCCTGGCGATCGTGTCGCCGCGGTTCGTGCCGATTTGGCTTGGCGGACCGGGGTCACCCTAGGCCGCCGCGCCGGGGCTCTGCCCCGGGCCCCGCGGGGGCTATCCGCCCCTCGACCCGGACCAGGGCCAGCCCTGGACCTCTGGGCATCGACTGCGCGAAGCGCAGTCGATGCGGGGAAAGTTTTTCAAGCTGTCCGCCCCCCCTTTGCAGGGCCAACCCAGGACCTTGCGTGGAAGAACTGCGCTCCGCGCAGTTCTTCCCACAGGCCGGTGGTACCGCCCCGCCAGTCAAAACGTCAGCGCTGCTGTCTTGGTTGGCAGGATCGCTCGTGGTCTTGACCCCGGCTGTTCGATGAACTGCGCGGAGCGCAGTTCATCGACCCTCCGTCCAGCGCGGGCGCTGGTCCAGGTCCAGGAGCGGACAGCTCCTGGTGGGGCCTGGGGCGAAGCCCCAGCGAGGCGCCATCTAGTACCCCTTGCGGGCCGTCACGAACGCGCCGCGCTCGATCTCGTGCGACGAGACTGTCACCAGCGCTGTTGCCGTGTGCTCGCGGACTTTGACCACGCGCAGCTCGGCGTAGGTCTCGTCTGGGAAGAGGTTGTCGTCGCCGGGCGGGGAGAGGTTTTCCGTTTGTGCGGGGCGATCGTCCTCGATGACGGGGCGCACGGTGGCGAACTTGCCTGCGCCGCGCAGCGTGTGGCGCCAGCGATCGCCGCGGCGCAAGGCGAAGAAGCGCATGCCGGGCTTCACGCCCTCCTTCTCGCCCTTGTCGAGGAAGACGATCTGGTTTTGCCCGTAGAACGCGTGCGGATAGAGCGCTGCCACGATCTTTGCGTCGATGTCGTCGGCGCTCGTCACGGGGGGCACGACCACGAAGCTGCGGTCGACGGGGCCGATCTTCGCGCCTCGCTCCACTGTGTCGAGTGACTCGACCACGCGGCCGCGGATCATGCGCGTCTGTGTGTTGATTCGATCGACGCGCAGGGTGCCGCGGATCGAGATGAGCTGGCCCTTCTGTGCGGCGTCGCCGCTCGTCACGAGGGGGCGGAAGATCGTGAGGAGCTGGCCCACGGCCACCTCGTGGCCCTCGTCGAGCTTCGCGTACACGTCGTCGCCTGCGCTGAGCAGCATCTTGTCTGCGGGGCTGCCGTTGATCTCGCCCCAGACGTCGTCCTTCTTGTCGTCGAGCCAGCCCGTGTCGCGCAGGAACACCGTCTGCGGTGAGACCTTGCGCCCGCCCGAGAGCAGGCGCCGCATGCCGGGAAGACCGCTGTCGCCGGCGTCGCGCAGGCGCACTTGATCGCCCGGGTAGATCCAGTGCGGGTTCTGGATCTGCGGGTTCTGCGCCCAGAGCCGCGGCCAGCCGTAGGGGTTCTTGTAGTAGCGGCTCGAGATGTCCCACAGCGTGTCGCCCGTGCGTACGCTGTGGAGCTCCGGCACGTGCTGGCCTTCGAGGACGAAGCCGCCGTTTGCCGTGCCTCGCACGGTCTCGCTCGCCGCCGGATCGGGCAGGAGATCGAAGCCGTCGGTGGAGCGTGATGTGTCGGCCGAGGAGCGTGAGCTCGAAGGCAGATGCGCGTCGGGGTTGTAGCCAGGTTGCGGGTAGCCCGGCATGACGACCTGCGTTTGCGTCGGCGCTTGCGGCACCTGCACGACGGTGACGTTCGCGCCGCCGCCCGGCGTGGGGGCGGCTTCGGACTCGTCCTGCGCGCCTGCGTGGCCTGCGGCCGCGAGGGAGAGGAGGACGATGGCGGGGGCGAGGGCGCGTGTGTCCTTCATGGTGCCGTTCTTGGGGGGCTCGGGAGGGGGCGCTTGGCCTTCGCGGGGCTCGCGGGCGCGGGCGCTGTCGGGTGCGTGATCACCTCGCCCCGGCCTGTGGAGCGGAGGACCGGGCGAGGCGCTTCATCGGCGTCGTCGGCGACGGTCGGGTCATCCGTTGGTGCAGCAGCGATCGGGGCGAGGGACGCCGCCGTCCCGCCTTCCGGGGTGGGCGCGAGGTGCACGACGTCGAGCGTGGGTCGATCGTCCTCGGCGCTCTTCGGGGCGCTCGGGGTCGGCGCGGGGGGACGCGCGGAAAGCTTCGCGTTCGTACGTTCGAGCGTCTCGACCCGTGCCGTGAGGATGTTGTTGTCTGCACGGACGCGGCCCACCTCCGCCCGCAGCGCCTCGATCTCCTTGCGGAGGGCATCTTGCCCCCCGCCGGCGCAGCCGGATGCGAGGAGGGCGAGCGTGAGGGCGCAAAGGGACCGCATGCCGCCCCGATGGTAGTGCTCGAGGCCCACGTGGGCCAAGCGAGCAGCGCCTATCCGCTGCTCGTCCTGGCTCGGAATTCTGGTAGGGTCGGGGCCATGTCGAAGCGCTCGAACAAATTCGTATCCTTGATGATTGCTGGTCTTGCGTCTCTCGCTGCGCTCTCGTTCGGCGTGGCGGGTTGTTCCGATGGGAATGGGGAGGGGGACGACACTTGCTACGACTACGGGTCGTTCGACAAGGCGAGCCCCGCGGTCACGTTCTCCGGGGACGTCCTGCCGATCTTCCGCAACTCCTGCGGCCTCGGCGGCGCGTCGTGCCACGGCGCCGTCGCCGGGATGCCCGGCCAGCCCTACCTCGGCCCGGCGAATGGCCCGACGGCCCCGACGCAGGCGGAGATCGACGCGATCTTCTCGCAGAACGTCGGCGTCGCCGCCACGAAGGCGACGGGCATGAAGATCATCGAGCCGAACAGCCCCGAGACGAGCTTCCTCATGCACAAGATGGACGGCACGCTCACGTGCGCCGCCGTCGTCTGCGACGCGGCGTGCGGTGGCACGATGCCGCTCACGGGCGATCTCCTTCCGCAGGCGACGCGCGACACGGTTCGTCGCTGGATCGCGCAGGGAGCGAAGAAGGATTGATCGGCAGGCTCACAGGCCGCATCGTCGAGGACTCGGCCGAGGGCGTCGTGGTCATCGACGTCGGGGGGGTCGGCTACGAGGTCACGGTGCCGCTCGGCGCGCTCGGGCGTGCGTCGCGGGAGGCGGACGACGTGGTCACCCTGTACGTGCACACGCACGTCCGGGAAGACACGTTCGCGCTCTACGGCTTCCCGACGCGGGACGATCGCGCGGCGTTCCGCTCGCTGATCGGCGTGTCCAGCATCGGGCCGAAGATCGCGATGTCGATCCTCGGCGCGCTGCCGGCGGGTGAGCTCGCGGCGGCCATCGCGCGCGGCGAGGCGTCGCGGCTCGTGGCCGTGCCCGGGGTCGGCAAGAAGACCGCGGAGCGGCTCATCCTGGAGCTCAAGGGCAAACTCGCGGCGGCGCCGGTCGTCACGAAGGGCGTCGAAGCGCCGAGGCCCACCGCGCCCGAGGGCAAAGCGGAGCTCCTGCAGGGCGCGCTCACGCGGATGGGGTTCCGTCCTGCCGAGGCCGACCGTGCGGTGACGGCGCTCGGAGCGCGCGTGCAGACCGAGCCGCTCGGCGATCTCGTGCGCGAGGCGCTCGCGCTCCTCTCCTCCAAGTAAACCCGGGTTTGCCCTGCGCGCATGACGTGTGGTGTGCGGGGCAAGCGCGCGCGTAAAACCTCGACAAAAAAAATCGGCCCGAATATGCTCGCCCCGCGGTCCGGGTGGGCCGGTGTCGGCAGTCCCCCGAGGAGGCGGCGTGATTACCTGTCCCAAGTGCAACAAGGAGAACCAGGACCACTACAAGTTCTGCCTCGGCTGCGGCTCCGAGCTGCCGCGGGACGCGTCTCCGAAGAAGTTTGCGTCAGGCGGCACGCCGCCGCAGGGCATCCCCGCGGTTCGCCCGGGCGCGGTGACGGACGACATGGGGGCGAAGGGCGCCGTGGCGCAGTTTCCCCCGGCGGCGCCGGCGGCCGTGCATCCGCCGATCGCGGCGCAGGGCGCGTCGTCCACCGTTCCGGTCGTGTGCAAGGACTGCGGACACACGAATGCGCAGACGAACCGGTTCTGCGCGTCGTGCGGCGCGAAGCTCGTCCTGCCGAAGGCCGGCAGCGTGCCGGCGATGGCCTCGCCCGCGGCGCCGCCCGTGGCCTCGACGCCGAGCGCGATGACGGTCGTCTTGACGGCGCTCCGCGCGGACGGCTCGGAGGCGGGCTCGTACACGCTCCCGTCGGCGACGTTCACGATCGGCCGTGATGTCGGGGCGATCTTCGCGGGCGACAACTATCTCTCGCCGCGGCACGCGACGTTCGTGTCGAAGAACGGCAAGCTCACGGTGCGTGACGAGAGCTCGCTGAACGGCGTCTACCGCAAGCTCTACCGCGACGAGCCGATCGCCGTGATGATCGGCGACGTGTTCCGCATCGGTCAGGAGATCGTCCGCTTCGAGGCGCTCTCGGCGATGCCGGCGACGGCGGACGGCGTCGAGCGGCTCGGCAGCCCGTCGAAGGGCTACGTGGGTCGCATCGCGCTGATCATCGGCCGGGACGCGTCGGGCAACTCGTTCCCGATCCCGGAGACGGGCCTGCACCTCGGTCGTGAGCGTGGCGACGTGCTGTTCCCCGAGGACGGTTACGTCTCGGGGCTGCACTGCCGCATCAGCTACGAGCGTGGTCAGCTCTTCGTCACGGATCTCGGCAGCTCGAACGGCACGTTCATCCGGATCTCGTCGGAGGTGGACCTCATCGACGGGGACGTGCTGCTCATGGGCCAGCAGCTCTTCCGGATCAACATTCAGGCCTGAGACGGTTTTCCGGGCGAGCGGCTTCTGGCGCCGCGCGTCCCGGCGGGGGAGAATGTCGGCCATGGAACCGCCGCGCACGATTCGCGTCGTTGCTGCCGTCATCGAGCACGAAGGCCGTTACCTCATCACGCAGCGCCGTCCGACGGCCCTGCTCCCGCTCCTCTGGGAGTTTCCCGGCGGGCGCGTGGAGGACGCGGAGACGGACGCGACGGCGCTCAAGCGTGAGGTCTTCCACCGGCTCGGCGTCGAGGTCGAGCCGGGGCAGCTCATCTCCTTCGTGAGCCATCCGTACGAGCGATACGTCGTGGACCTCTACCTCTACGAGTGTCGGATCACCTCGGGTGAGCCCGCGCCGCTCGCGGTGAACGCGTTCAAGTGGGTCACGAGCGCGGAGTTCGATCAGCACCCGTTCACGCCGGCAGATGAAGCCAGCATGAACAAGCTGCTCGGCATGGGCTGACCGGCGCGGTCAGCCGAGCGGCCCTTTTTTTCGCAACGCGTAAAACAAAAGGCGACTACCCTCGTCCATGGTTTCCTCCGTGGGCACCGCTGTCCTGCTTTTGGAATGCGAGTGCCTCCCGTGGAGGTTGAGGCGCCATGCGAAAGAGCGTTGCGGTCATCGGTCTGGTTGCTGCGGCGACGGCAGGTCTCGCGGCGGGGTGTGGGAGCACAGGACGAGGCGGCGCGGAGGCGAAGGCGCCGGGCGTCGGGGAAAGGAGCTGCGGGCGCGTGCGCCCGGGCGTGGGCGCGAAGCCGCTCGCCGGCGCGCGGCAAGGCAGCGTGGTCGCGCTGGCGAAGGCCGGTGACAAGACGATCGCGTACGTCGCCGACGAGGACGACGGGAACCTTCACACGGTCGACGTCGCGACGGGCAAGGAGCTCGGGACGACGCCGCTCGGCGGGACGCCGTCGCAGATCCTCGTGGCCGCCGATGGTCGCGTCGTGGTGGCGCTCCGGGACAAGGCGGCGATCGAGGTGCTCGAGCCGGAGGCGGATCCGGCGCAGCCGCTCGCGTCGCGGTGCACGGTGCCCACGCCGGTCGAGCCGGTCGCGCTCGCGACGACGCCCGACGATGGCACGCTGCTCGTGACGAGCGGCTGGGGCGCGGCGCTCACGGCGTACGACGTGGCGAACATGGGACGAACGTACGAGGTGCCGCTGCCGCGCGAGCCGCGCTCGGTGGTCGTCTCGGACGACGGGAAGAAGGCGTTCGTCGCGCACGTGGTGGGCTCGCGGATGAGCGTGGTCGATCTCGCGGCGAAGCGCGTGCGGCCGGTGGACGTGGGCGGGATCGAGGAGGGCGGGTTCCGGCGCTCGAAGATCAGCCTCTTCGGTGGCGGCGGCGGGGAGATCGAGCGGCGCGCGTGCCAGGGCTTCGCGCTCGCGAAGTCGACCGATTTCGGGGGGCGGGTCTTCGCGCCGCAGGTGCTCGTGGATCCGGGGCGCGCCGAGGAGCGCTCGGAGGGGTACGGCAGCGGCGGCGCGAACCCGCCGGAGGTCGCGTCGGTCGCGGTCGTCGACGAGGACACCGAGCAGCCGCTCGCCGAGTCGGTGAACGTGAAGCCGGACGTGCGCCAGCTGGTCGGCGTGGCCCGGCCGCGTTCGTCGTGCTTGCTGCCGCGGGCCGCGGCGATCGATCCCGGGTCGCGTTCGCTCTTCGTCTCGTGCCTCGGCAGCGACACGGTCATCGAGTACGACGCGGCGGCGGCCGATCCGCAGCGGGCCGAGCGGCGTCGCTTCCCGGTCGCCGCGGGGCCGACGGGGCTCGCCGTGGATCCGGAGGGCCGGCGGCTCGTCGTGTGGTCGCAGTTCGATCGCACGCTCCAGATCGCGCCGCTCGGCGCGAAGGACGCGACCGAGGCGGAGGCGCCTGCGCTCATGCGCGTGGGGCTGTCGCGCAAGGCGCAGACGGCGGCGATGGCGGATCTCGAGCTCGGCCGGAGGCTCTTCCACGCGAGCGGCGACGCGCGTATCTCGAACGACGGCCGCGCCTGCGCGAGCTGCCATCCCGACGGGCGTGACGACGCGCTGACGTGGGCGACGCCGGAGGGGCCGCGACAGACGCCGATGCTCGCAGGGCGGCTCGCGAAGACGGCTCCGTATGGGTGGACGGGCCGCGGCGACAGCGTCGAGGCGCACCTCTCGGAGACGTTCGGTCGGCTCGGCGGCGCGGGGCTCGCGCGGCGCGAGATCGACGCGCTCATCGCGTTCGCCACGACGCTCCGGCCTCCGCAGGTGGAGACGATCGATCGTTCGAACGATGCGCTCGTCCAGCGCGGCAAGTCGGTCTTCCACTCGGCGCAGACGGGCTGCGGGACGTGCCATCGCGAGGAGGGCGCGTGGACCGATCACACGCCGCACGACGTGTCGAGCCGCGCCGACGCCGATGTCGCGGCCACGTTCGACACGCCCTCGCTGCGCTTCGTCGGCGGCACGGCGCCGTACTTCCACGACGGCCGCTACGCGACGCTGCGTTCGCTCCTGCTCGATGCCGACGGCAAGATGGGGAGCACGAAGCACCTCTCGCAGGAAGACCTCGACGCGCTCGAGGCCTACATGAGGAGCCTGTGATGCGCCGCCTCGGAACGTGTGTGGCGGCCGCGTCGCTCGCGTTCGTCGCGGGCGCGTCGGCCCATGCGGCGGGCACGCCGAGCTTCTCGTCGGTGCCCGAGGCACGCGTGCCGGAGATGCTGCACCCGAAGGACGCGCCGGACGCGATTCCCGCAGGCGAGCGCGTCGAGGGCGTGCGCGTCGACGGGACCATGTTCAAGGGAGCGCCGACGTTCACGGCCGTGAATGCAGAGGGGGGCCGCTGCTTGTCGGTGGGCGCGATCCCGCAGGGCGTGCCGCCCTCGGGCTCCGCGGGGACGAGCATCCGCGTGGGCGGCGTGCTCCCGCTGCGTGTCGAGCGTCTCGTCGAGCGCAAGCCGGGCGAGGCGGAGCTCGAGATCATCGACGCGTGGCTCGACGGACGAACGTCGAGCGTGCGGCCGGCGACGACGACACGCGTGCCGCTCACCGTGCTCGCGAGAGGGCCCGCGAGCTACGCGGTGTACGGGTTTCGCAAGGGCAGCGAGCTGCAGGTCGTGATCCCGTCGGGGAATGAGCGAATCGGGTACGTGGATCCACGTGCACAGATCGGCTTCACGCAGTGCGGGCATCTCCGCATGGGGCTCGACACGACCGCGAAGAACGGCGCCATGATCGTGGCGGCGGTGCACATCCGGACGACCCGTACGTCCTCGGCGCGAAGCCAGGCGCGGGTGTTCCATCCCTTCGTCATGGCGCAGGGGCTCGCTCCCGACGAGGTGATGCGCGCCCTGCAGATCAGCGCGAGCACGAGCCGCACGAAGCGCGAGCGCGAGCCGCTCCTCAGCGTGTCCGTGGGCTGGGCCGACGACGAAGAGGGCGTCGTGGGGAGCAATCGCGCCGTCAACGTGGACCAGGGCATCGAGGGGCCCATCCCCGAGCCCATCGACGAGGAATGACCCTCGGCGCACGCCTCCCGTAAGACCTTCCCGAACCCCCCTTGCTGCGCGCGGCCGTGTCGGACACGCTCGGCCACGGCGGCGCCGTGCGTCGCCCAGGGAGGAAGGTCGATCGCGATGGATCTCAAGTTCTATTACACGCCGATGACGAGCGCGTCGCGGGTGCACTGGGCGCTCGAGGAGCTCGGCATTCCGTACGACAAGGTCAAGCTCGACCTCGCGGCCGGTGACCAGAAGAAGCCCGAGTACCTCGCGCTCAACCCGAACGGCAAGGTGCCGCTCCTCGTCGCCGAGGGCCGGCCGATCTTCGAAGGGCTCGCGATCATGCTCTATCTCGGCGAGCGCTTCGGCGCGGACAAGGGGCTCTTCCCGCCGCCGAACCCCGATCGCGCCGAGGCGTTCAAGTGGATGGCGTGGGGCGCGGTGACGTTCGGCGAGGCGCTGCAGCGCTACCTCCGCAACACGCTCGATCGTTTCCCCGAGGACGAGCGCAGCCCGAAGGCCGCCGAGGCCGCGAAGAAGGATCTCACGGGGATGCTCGCGATCCTGAACGATGCGCTCGAGGGCAAGGAGTACCTCGTGGGCAACACGTTCTCGTTCGTCGACATCTCCATCGCGCCGGCGATCCCCTTCCTGGGGCGCTTCGGCATCGATGTGAGTCCGTTCGCGAACGTGAACGCGTGGGTCGCGCGGTGTATCTCGCGGCCCGCGTTCGCGCGCGTGATGCAGGGTTAGCCGCCCGAGCGGCGCAGCAACACGAGGAAGGCCGGGCCGCCGATCAGCGCCGTCACGGCGCCGACCGGCGGCTCGGTGCCGAGCGAGCGGAACGCGAGGCGCGCGACGAGGTCGCAGCCGACGAGCATCGTCGCGCCCGCGAGCAGCGAGACGGGAAGCACGCGGCGCTGATCGGGTCCGATGATCCGGCGGACGGCGTGCGGGACGACGAGGCCCACGAAGCCGATGAGCCCCGTCAAACTCACGATCGCGCCGACGACACACGAGGAGGCGATGAACGTGCGTCGTTCGAGGGCGCGGACGTCGACGCCGAGCGTGCCGGCCGTCTCGTCGCCGAGGACGAGGACGTTGAGGCGCCCCGCGTCGAGCAGGAGCACCGCGCATCCGGCGCCCACGTAGACGAAGGCCGCGAGCAGCGACGAGGCGTGCGGGAGATCGACGAAGCCGACGAGCCAGCGCAAGAGCTGCTGCGCGCGGGAGGGCGGGACGAGCGCCTTCAGGAACGTGATGAGCGCGGCGGCCATGGAGTTGACCATCACGCCGGCGAGCAGGATCGCCGTGCCCGAGGCGCCGCCGCGCATGCCGCGCGCGACGGCGTAGACGAGCCACGTGGCGACGAGGCCGCCGACGAGCGACGCGGCCGGGATGAGCGCGGCGCCGAGCAGCGTGGTCGCGCCGAGGCCGAGCGCGATGGCGGTCGTCGCGCCGAGGGCGGCGCCGCCCGAGACGCCGAGCACGTACGGCTCGGCGAGCGGGTTGCGCAAGAGCGCCTGGAACGCAGCGCCGACGACGCCGAGGCCCGCTCCTGCCATGGCGGCGAGCGCGACGCGCGGCAGGCGCACGTCGAGCAAGATCGTGCGCGCGAGGCCGGGCTCGGCGAGGGCGTTCGAGAGGGAGATCGGCTCGGTGCCGAAGGCGAGCGCGAGGGCGGTGACGAGGACGAGCAGCGCGGCGGCGGGCAGGATCGGACGTCGGATCAAGCGCCTTCGGCCTTCGCGGACGCGCGCGGCTCCTGCGCGTTGCGCTCGTAGAGCAGGCGCAGGCCCGTGAGCGTGAGGTCGTCGTCGACCTCCTCGATGGACTCGGTGAGCGGCGCGATGAGGCGCGCGAGGCCGCCCGTGGCGACGATGCGGCACGCATAACCGAGCTCCGCCACGAGGCGCTTGCAGAGGCCGTCCACGAGGCCCGCGTAGCCGTACACGATGCCCGATTGCATGCTGTGCACCGGGTTTCGCCCGACGACCTTGGGCGGCAAGGTGATCTCGACGCGGGAGAGGCGCGCGGCGCGAGAGAAGAGCGCCTCGGCGCTGATGTGCACGCCGGGCGTGATCACGCCGCCGAGGTACTCGCCCTTCGGCGTCACGCAATCGAAGGTCGTGGCCGTGCCGAAGTCGACGACGATCACGGGGCCCTTCGCCCACTCGTACGCGGCGACCGCGTTGACGATGCGATCGGCGCCGACCTCGCGCGGGTTCTCGTAGAGGATCGCCATGCCCGTCTTGATGCCCGGACCGACGACGAGCGGCTCGCGGCGGAAGGCGCGGCGCACGAGCTCGACCATGGTGTCGGTCAGGGTCGGGACGACGCTCGCGATGATCGCGTGATCGATGAGGTCGGGATCGACCCCGCGCAGCGCGAGCATCTGCCGGACGAGCACCGCGAACTCGTCCGCCGTGCGGCTGCGCGCGCTCTCGGAGCGCACGTGGTGAAGGAGCTTCGTCCCCTCGAACACGCCAAACGAGATGTTCGTGTTGCCCACGTCGACGACGAGCAGCATGGGACAACCTTTACCACTTCCGGCCGCCCGGTCAGAGCTTCCGCGCGAGCATCATGCCGTCGCGGATCGAGAGCAGGACGTTCTCGACGCGAGGATCGGCGTTGACCCTGTCGTTGAAGCGGCAGATGCCGTGGTCGGAGGGGTGCTGTGGCGCGAGGACGTTGCCGCTCCAGAGCGTGTTGTCTCCGACGATCAGGCCTCCCTTGCGGACGAGCGGAAGGACGGCCTCGTAATAATCGGCGTAGCGCTCCTTGTCGGCGTCGATGAAGACGAGGTCGAAGGGCGGGCCCGCCGGGAGCGAGCGCAGGCTGTCGAGGGCGTTGCCGAGCAGGATGCGGATCTTCTTTCCGTGCGGGCTGCGATCGAAGAACGAGCGAGCGATCCGCGTCGCCTCGGGGTCGATGTCGAGCGTGAGCAGCTCGCCGTCCTCGGGCAACGCCTCGGCCATGCAGAGCGCGGAGAAGCCGGTGAACGTCCCGAGTTCGAGCACGCGCCGCGCCGAGACGAGCGCGCAGAGCGTCTTCAGGAACGTGCCCTCGACGCGGCCGACCTGCATCTGCGGCGAGCTCATCGAGGCGTACGTGACCTCGCGCAGCTCGTCGAAGAGCGCCGGACGGGGGCGTGTATGGGCTTCGATGTAATCGTCCAGCTCGGGCGAAATGATGGGCGTCATGGGTCCTCCATGGTCGCGCGCGCCGCGGTGCGCGAGGGGTTCGTCTACCACGACGATGTGGTCGGTGAAGCTTCCACTCACGGGAAAAACGGGTGAACATCGATCGCGGAGGTACGTCGTGAGCACGAAGCGGCTTGGCTTGGTTGTGGTGGCGCTCGGGTTCGGGGCGTGGCTCGGCAGCGGTTGCGCGACCGCGACCGGGCCATTTGCCGGCGAAGGCGGCGAAAGCGGAGAAGGTGGATCGGGCGGCCCGGGCGGCGGCATGGGCGGCGCGTCGAGCAGCAGCGCGTCGAGCAGCAGCGCGTCGAGCAGCAGCGCATCGAGCAGCAGCGCGTCGAGCAGCAGCAGCGCGAGCTCGGGCGGGCAGATGTGCGGGGCGATGGAGCATGCATGCGCCGGTGTTTGCGCGGGCAACACGCCGGCGACCGGGTGCTTCACGTCGACCACGTGCACGCCGTGCCCCACGGTGCAGAACGGCGCCGCGACGTGCAACTCGACGGGCCTCTGCGACGTGAGCTGCAACTCGGGGTACGTGAAGAACGGGTTCTCGTGCGTCTGCCAGTCGGGGTGTTGCTCCGACGCGGATTGTGCGGCTGGTCAGACCTGCATGGGCGGCACGTGTTCGGGCGGCAGCACGGGCGACGGCGGTGTCGCGTGCAACCCCTTCGCGTGCGTCTTCGACTGCGCGTTCCAGAACCTCGAGTGCATCGATCCCTTCACGTGCACGTGCGGCTGATTGGACGGCGCGGGCGGTTCTAGAAGGAAAAACCCGCGCCGCTCGTCACGCTCCGCTCGCCGAGCGGGACGATCTCCGCGAAGACGTCGAGGCCGATCGGTAAGGTGGCCACGAGGCCGAGGCCGAGCTGGAACTTGTACCGATCGGTCCCTTGCCGATCCTCGCCGTCGACCTGCCAGAAGATGGGGCCGCCGAACACACGCGCGACGACGTAGGGGCTGATCACGTCGTAGAACGTCTTTCCGGCGACGGCGCTGAGGCGGAGATCGCCGGCGTAGTACGGGACCGCGGGCGCGTCGGGGCGCGCCTCGCGGGTCTCCGCGCCCGCGACGGCGAGCGAGGCGCCGAGGATCAGGAAGGGAAAACGATCGCGGCCGTCGAGCAGGCGGTAGGACGCGGCGACGGAGGCGGACCAGCCAGGGCCGAAATCGTAGCGCCGCGCGCCCTCGCGCAGGCTGCCCCAGAGGATGCCGCCCGCGCCGAGCTGGAGCGTCCATCGCGAGCCGAGCCTGCGCTCGAACGTGGCGACGGCCGCGCGTCGCTCGATCGCGACGTCGTACGTCCCGTCGAAGACGAGGTTTGTCCAGGCGTAACCCACCGTCGCGCCGACGCGGTAGAGCCGCGGGCGTGGCCTTGGCGCGGGCGCGTCCGCGTTGCCCGGGGGCAGGGGCGCACCGAAGTCTTCGCTGCAGGAGGAGATGCCCGTCGGACCGACGGCCGGCGCGACGCCTCAGGCCCGCGCGTCGCGCGTGGCGCCGAGGATCGAGACCAGGGTCGCGGCGGCCGCGAGGGCCGCGCCGAGCACGTTTTTGATGGGTCGCATGAGTCCTCGCAGAGGCGCAAAGGCGAAAAGAGGGGGCAGCTCGACGCTACCACGGAAGGAATTCTCGCCGCCCGAAAACGGCCGGTTTATGCTGGTGCGCGATGATCGAGCTCGAGACGCCGTATCACCTCGTGGAGACGGATGGCTCGGGGCACATCCTCATCATGCGCAGGACGTCGCGCGAGTATCCCGACACCTGGATGATGGAGCAGGAGCTCGAGGCGGTGATCGCCGCGCTCGACGAGCTCGGGCGTGATCGGAAGAAGCTGCTCGTGGATCTCCGGGAGGGGCCGCGGCGCAACGATCCGCAGTTCGAGGAGACCATGCGGCGCTTCCGCACCCGGATCTTTCGCGGGTTCCGCGGCGCTGCGCTCGTGGTGAAGACGGCGGTCGGCGCGCTGCAGGTCAAGCGCCACCTGCGCGAGGACGGCGCGGGCGCCGAGGTCTTTCACGACGAAGCCGAGGCGCTCGAGTATCTGCGCGGCCAGAGCGTGCGCGGAGAAGCGCCGCCCGTGAGCCTCGTGCCGCGCAGGCCGCAGGCGCTCGAGTCGCACAGGAGCGATCGCATCTCGTCCTTGCCGACGGCCTCGCACCTCCGGGCTTCGCAGGAGCCTCCGCGCAGGCCCTCGGAGGTCGGGGATGCGCCGCGCAGGCCCTCGGAGGTCGGGGATGCGCCGCGCAGGCCCTCGGAGGTCGGTGATGCGCCGCGCAGGCCCTCCGAAGTGGGCGAGCCCCCGCGCGACGAGCGGCCGTCGAGCGCGCCCGCTCCCGCGACACGTCCCTCGCGCCATTAGCCGCGTGGGTGGAAGGCCGGGGATCGGCGTGCCAACCTCGGCGCCATGAAGATCGCGGCGACGGGCGTCACGAGCGGCGTGGGGCGAAGGCTCTGCGAGATCGCCCGGGAAGCGGGGCACGAGGTGGCGGGGCTCGTGCGGGATCCGGAGCGGCTCGACGCGCGCGCGCTGTCGCGGATCGGCGTGCGCGTCGTGGGCGGAGACGTCGCGGATCGGCGCGCGCTCGCGGATGTGCTGCGCGGCGCGGACGTGGTCGTGCACGCGGCGGCCATGGTCGGCGAGCCGACGGACGCGGCCGAGATGGAGCGCGTGAACGTGGGCGGGACACGCGCGCTGATCGAGGCGGCCGCGGAGGCGCACGTGCCGCACGTGGTGCATGTCTCGTCGGTGGCCGTGTACGGCCGGCCCGATCGCGGGCGCGTGACCGAGGCGTGGCCGACGCGCACGAGCGGTTTGCCTTACGAGGACACGAAGACGCACGCCGAGCGGCTCGCGCACGAGCGGGGGCAGGCGCTCGGGCTCTCGGTGATCGCGGTGCGTCCGCCCGTGATCTACGGGCCGTACGATCGAAACTTCCTGCCGCGCGCGCTCACGCAGCTCCGCAAGCGGAGGATGCTCCTCGTCGACGGCGGGCGCGCGCCGCTGAACGTCGTGTGGGTGGATCACGTCGTCGACGTCGTCCTGCGGGCCGCGGAGCGGCGTGATCTCGGCGGCGAGGCGTTCAACGTGATGGACGAGGTCGACGCGCGGCCGCCGAGCGTGCGCGAGGTGTTCGAGACGATCGCGCGCGCGGCCGAGTTGCCTCCGCCGCGCCTCTCGCTCCCCTATCCGGCGGCGATGGCGGCGGCGAAATCCCTCGCGGCGGCCTACCGTCTGGCGGGGCGGAAGGAGGCGCCGCCGCTCACGCCCTTCGTGGTGAAGCTCCTCTCGCGCGACGTCGTGTACGACGCGTCCAAGGCGGTGCGCGAGCTCGGGTGGACGCCGCGCATGCGCTCGCTCGAGGGCATCACGCGGTTCGCCGCGGAGCTCGCAGGCAAGACGCCCGCGTACGCGCAAGGCGCCCGCGCGGCTTCCCCGGGCGGCGCCGTGGAGTAGACTGCGCGCCCGTCTCGCATCCCCAAAGGCCGAGGATCCGCTCTCCGATGACCGAACAAGCGCTCTCCGCTCCTGACTCGCCGATCGAGCTCAGCGTGATCGTCCCTTGCCTCGACGAGGAGCTCAACCTGCGCGAGCTCGCGGCGCGCGTGCTCCGGGTCTTCGAGGTCGGCGGGTTCGTCGGAGAGCTCGTGCTCGTCGACGACGGATCGAAGGACGGCACGGCGGCGGTGATCCGCGAGCTCTCGGCCGCGTCCGAGGGGCGGATCGTGGGCGGGTTCCACCCGGAGAACCGGGGCATCGCGGCGGCGTGGCGCACGGGCGTGGGCGTGTCGCGGGGCAAGCTCGTCGCGACGATCGACGCGGATTTGCAGTACCAGCCGGAGGATCTCCTGCGGCTCCGGCGCGCGCTCTACGACCATAGCGTCGACGTGGTGCAGGGCTTCCGCAGCGCGGTCGGGCGGCGCAAGGACCAGCGATATCATCTGAGCCGCGGGCTCAATCACCTCTTGAACGGCGTGTTCGGGATGGACCTCTCGGACAACAAGAGTGGGTTCGTCATGTGCGCCCGCGAGGTGATGCTCGACCTGCTCACGTACCGCGGCACGTATTTCTACTGGCAATCGTTCATCATGGTCGCCGCCCACGCGAAGGGGTATTCGTACAAGGAGATCGAGACGATCTTCGAGCAGCGGCGGCAGGGCACGAGCTTCCTCGAAAAGACGGCCGTGCGGGCGAGCGTGCTCTCGTTCGTCGACATCGGGAAGGCGGCGTGGGAATACCGCGTGAGCCGCCCGCCGCAGGACGTCGCGCACCAGTTCTTGCGGCGCCATCCGGTCGCGGATCGGACGCCGCCGCGGACACCCGTGCAGGAGATGCGCTGGCGCGCGTACCTCGCGGCGTTCGACAGCACGCACTGGATGATCACGCGGGACGTCGAGCATTACTACGAGACGCTCTGCAAGACGCAATGGCTCGGGATCGCGGAGACGCGCGAGCTCCAGGACGAGAAGCTCCGGCGCCTCGTCCGGCACGCGTACCGCAACGTGCCGTATTATCGCGCGCGGATGCAGGAGCTCGGGCTCCGGCCCGAGGACGTGCGGGGGCAGGCGGATTTGCACAAATTGCCGCTGCTCACGAAGGCCGACATCCGCAAGCACCTCTACTTCGACATCATGTCGGAGAACCATGACAAATCGCAGGTCCAGCGGATCGCGACGAGCGGCTCGACCGGCGAGCCTTTCGTCTGTTACGCCGACCGCGTGCAGCTCGAATTGCGCTGGGCGGCGACGCTCCGGGCGCAGGAGTGGACGGGGTATCGATTCGGGGATCCTTGCGTGCGGCTCTGGCACCAGACGATCGGCATGTCGAAGAGCCAGATCCGGAAGGAGCGCGCGGACGCGGTCCTCTCGCAGCGAACGTTCGTCCCGGTCTTCGAGATGAGCGAGAAGAACCTGGCCGCCATGGTCCGCACGATCGCTGAGGCGGAGCCCGTCTTGCTCGACGGATATGCCGAGGCGCTCGATTTCCTGGCGCGGTATCTGCGGGCGCACGGAAACCTCTCGGTGCGGCCGCGGGCCGTCATGTCGAGCGCGCAGACGCTCCCGATTCCGAGCCGGCGCGTGATCGAGCAGGCCTTCGGGTGCGCGGTGTTCGACAAGTACGGCAGCCGCGAGTTCTCGGGCATCGCCTACGAATGCGAGGCGCACGCGGGGCACCACGTGGTCGCCGAGGGATACATCGTCGAGATCCTGAAGGGCGGCGAGCCCGCGAAGCCCGGCGAGATCGGCGAGGTCGTGATCACGGACCTCACGAACATGTGCATGCCGTTCATCCGGTATCGCATTGGTGATCTCGCCGAAGCCATGGACCCGCTCGCGCCGTGCACGTGCGGCCGGGGCGCGCCGCGCATCGGGGCGATCGAGGGGCGCGTGCAATCGATCATCCAGGGCACGGACGGCCGGTTCGTCCCGGGGACGTTCTTCGCGCATTACCTGAAGGAGTACGATCACGCGATCAAGCAGTTCCAGGTGGTGCAGGAGGAGCTCGGCGCGATGACGTTCCGGGTCGTGAAGGGCGGTCGTTTCTCGGACGACGTGCTCGACGAGGTGCTCGCGAAGTTCCGCGAGGTGCTCGGCGACGATCTCCGGATCGCGGTCGAATTCGTGGACGAGGTGGCGATGGTGCGCACGGGCAAGCGCGTCGCGGCCGTGTCCAAGCTCGGGATCGATTTCCAGGGGAGCCGTGCCTCGGTGCGGCCGAGCGTGGACCGCGAGGCGAATCGCGCATGACGCAGGCGTCCTCGGTCGCGATCGTCTCCCGGCCTGGGACGACGTACGCCGCAGGCGGGGTGCCGCCGTTCGATCCGCCGAACCCGGTTTATGCCATGGTCGAGGCGCTCTTCCGGGAGCTTTCGCTCGACGCGGCGCGGGCCGGGACGCCGGAATGGAACCCGCTCGGCGACCTGATCCGGCCCGGCGACCGGGTGATCGTCAAGCCCAACCTGGTCTCGTCGAAGAACCTGCACGAGAAAATCACGGGGGAGAAGCTCTGGGCGTCGAGCACGCACGGCGCGCTTTTGCGGCCCGTCCTCGATTATGCGCTCCGGGCCGCGGGGCCGAAGGGCAGCGTGCGGGTCGTGGATTCACCCGTGGAGGGCTGCGAGATCGAGAAGGTCGCGGGGCCGCTCGGGATCTTCGCGGTGATCGATCACCTGCGTCGGGGCGGCGCGGACGTCGATTTCGTGGACCTGCGCTATTTCAGGGTCGCGCCTTATTTCGCGCTCGACGACGTCCGGCGCGGAGGGCTTTCGTACAACCTCGGCTTGCTCGTGCGCACGAGGCTCCCGGGGGATCCGCGCGGGTATCGGGTCGTGGACCTCGGCGATCGGAGCGCGTTCGCGCGAAACGACGCCCCGCCGGGCGAGCGGCTCCGGTTCCATCGCAGCCATTACGAGACGCCGGTCCCGCACCACACGGGCGGGAAACACGAGTACAGCCTGCCGCGCACGGTGCTCGACGCGGACGTGGTGATCAACCTGCCGAAGATGAAGACGCACAAGAAGACCGGCGTCACGCTGGCCCTGAAGAGCGTCATTGGACTGACGAACGAAAAATACTGGCTCCCGCATTTCACGGCCGGGGATCCTTCCGTGGGCGGCGATGAGTTCGATCGGCCGCGGAGCTTGGCGGAGCGGATCGAGGACAAGCTCTCGCGGCTTCCCCTGCCGGGCGACCATTCGCTCGTCGCGCGTATCGCCCGGCTCGGGGCGCCGTCGAAGGTGATCGACGGGAGCTGGGAGGGCAACGATACGCTCTGGCGAACCATCCTCGATCTGAACCAGATCCTCTTTTTCGCCGATCGCGACGGCGTGTTGCGGGATGAACCCGTGCGGCGTTACCTCGCGCTCGTCGATGGGATCGTGGCGGGCGAGGGGGAAGGGCCGCTCGGGGCGACGCCGGTCTTCGCGGGGACGCTCGTGGGCGGGTTCGATCCGGGGATCGTGGACGCGACGGTCGCGGAGGAAATGGGGTTCGATCCCGCGCGGATCGTGATGATCCGGGAGGCCTTGGGCCTCGTGTCGCGGGCCGATCTGGCCACGAGGAACGTCCGCCGGGACGGGACGCCCTTCGGGAAGAAGTTTCGCCCGCCGCGGAGCTGGCCGAGCCTGGGATAGCTCAGCGATTCGTATCGATGACCGCCTGCGATCCGGGGGGCGTCGAGGACGCGGGCATCGGCGTCTGGAATCGCATGAGCACGAGGGCGAAGACGATCTCGATGAGCGTGATGGCCACGCCCCACGCGGTGGTCGACGCCGCGATGGCCGCGAGGCGCTCGCTCTGGGTCGGGAAAACCGCGAAAGGTTCGAGGAGCGTGGCCGCGAGGACGTCCCGCGTCCCAAAGCCCTGCGGCGTGAGGGGCAACGTGACCGCGACCATCAGGACCGGAAGGAAGACGAACGCGCTCGCCGGAGGAATGCGCACGCCAAAAAACCAGAAGGGAATCCACGTGCCGAGGAAAAGGACGACGAGGTGCGGCAGGCGCGCGGCGAGCGCCCAGAGGTGGCCACGCACGCCCGCCTCGAAGAGGGGCGCGAGGAGGCGAATCGAGGCGAGCCGGGCCGGGCGAATCGCGAGGAGCGCGAGGTAGAGCAGGCCCGCGCCGAGGGGCACGGCGAGCCAAACGAGCGGCTTCTGCGCGAGGACGATGGCGACGCACGCGAGGCCCAGGATCGAGCCCATCCACGAGGCATAAACGAGCAGCGTGGCGCCGGCGACGCGGGCGAGGGGGACGCCGTGGATCCGGGAGAGGGCGACGGTGATGAAGGCCTGGCCGACGTGGTGGTTCACGAGGGAAGGCAAATAGGAGGCGCCGCGGAGGATGAAGAAATCACGAAATCGAATGGGCGCGACGGACCGGCGATAGACGAGCACGGTCGCCAGGCTGTCGGCGGCGCAAAGCGAGACCACGAAGACGGCGGCGAACGCGAGGAACGAGGGCGCCGAGACGCGCGCGAGGTGCTGCTGGAACGCCCGGAAATCGATGCGGTAGAGGACGAATGCGACGAGGGCGATCGAGACGACGAACGGCAGGACAGCGCGCACCACGGACCGCGTGCGCTCGTCGTCGGGGCGGGGAGGCGCTTCGGCCATCGGCGCGACGTTACCAGATCCCGGCAGAGGGGCAGGTCGATCAGCCGGCGCGTCGCACGGACGCCGGCGCGGCGAGGCGAGCGGCCATCCCGCGGCTCTCGGGCGCGAGCGGCAGCTCGACGGTGAAGGTCGCGCCGCGGCCCGGGCCCGCGCTCTCGGCGTACACGCGGCCGCCGTGGAGGTCGGCGATGTGTTTGACGATGGAGAGGCCGAGGCCGAGGCCGCCGTGGCGCCGCGACGAGGAGGCGTCCTCCTGGCGGAAGCGCTCGAAGAGGTGCGGCAAGAACTCGGGCGCGATGCCCTGGCCGGCGTCGCGGACGACGATGACGGCGCGGCCCCGCTGCGGCCGGACCACGACCTCGACGCGGCCGCCCGGGGGCGAGAACTTGATGGCGTTCGAGAAAAGGTTCCAGAGGAGCTGCTCGACGCGGTCGCCGTCGCCGACGAGGGGCTCGTCGATCGGCGTGATACGGACGTCGAGCGCGACGCCCTTCTGCTCGGCCGAGGGGCGCACGGTCTCGGCCGCGGAGGCGACGGCGGCGCCGAGATCGAAGGGCGCGACGTCGAGGTGGATCACGCCGGTGACGATGCGGCTCACGTCGAGCAGATCGGAGACGATCTGGGAGAGGGCGCGGGCGTTGCGCTCGATGACCCCGAGGCCCCGATCGAGCTCCGCGGCGCCGGGGGGCGAGCGCTTCAAGAGCTGGGCCCAGCCGAGGACGGAGGTGAGCGGCGTGCGCAGCTCGTGCGAGAGCGTCGCGACGAACTCGTCCTTGAGGCGGCTCACGCGCTCGGCCTCGGCGCGGGCGGCGCGCTCGGACTCCTCGACGTTGCGTCGATCGGTGATGTCGAGGGTCAAGCCCGCGGCGCGCACCACCTGGCCGTGTTCGTCGCGGTAGACCTGGCCGATGGAGGCGATCCAGCGGATTCCACGTGTCCGGTGGGGGACGCGGAGCTCGAGGCGGAAGTGCTCGTCGCGGCCGGCGAGCATGTGCTCGGCCTCGTCCACGATGCGCGCGCGATCGTCCGCGTGGATGGCGTCGATCCATCGCTCGACGGTCGGGACGTGCTTCGGATCGACGCCGTAGAGCTCGTAGTTTCGCTCGGACCAGACGAGGCGGCCCGTCGCCGGCTCCCAGGCCCATGAGCCCGCGCGGGCCGCGTCGAGCGCGAGCCGGAGGCGCGCCTCGCTCTCGCGCAAGGCCTGCTCGGCGCGGCGCAGGCGCGACAGATCGATCACGTAGAACATGCCCGTGAGGCCGCCGCGGTCGCGGCCGAGGGCGACGGCGCCGCCGATGAGGGCGGGGACGCGGCTGCCGTCCTTGCGGAAGAACTCCTTTTCGTAAGGCGCGCAGTACCCCGTCGAGCGGAGCTGCCGGCCGGCGTGCTCGTCGGCGCGGCGGTGCTCGCGGGGCGTCATGCGGCGCCAGTCGAGCTTGCCGCCACGCTGGGCGAACTCATGGGAGCTCAAACCAAGCAGATCGAGGAAGGCGTTGTTCGCCTCGACGATCGCGCTCCCACGGAACGTGGCGACGCCGAGGGTGCGGGAGGCGAGCAGGGTGCGGAAATGCCGAGCGTTCTGCGCGCTCGCCTGGGCGCGCTCGGTGAGGATGCGCTCGGCCTCGCGGCTGCGCTCGACCTCGCGACGCATGCGCCCGCTGACGACGCTGATGGCGAGGCCGATGCAGGCGAAGAGGACGAGCCGGGCGAGGTCGCCGGAGGTCGGGAGCGCGAACGCGTGGACGGGCTGGAGGAAGAAGAAGTCGCCCGCGCCGAGCGCGAGGAGGGTGGCGAGGAGGCCGAGCCAGAATCCACCTATCGCGGCGCAGAGGGCCACCGGCAGGACGAACGGGAGCATGGGCGAGGACGCGCCGAGAAAGGGGGCAAGGCTCTCGCGCAGCGCGACCGCCCCACCGACCGTGCCGAGCGCCAGGAAGAGGCCGACGGGGGTGCTTGTCCAGTGCCGCGGGCCTCTCCATTCTTCCGCGGCGAGGTCGGGACGAGACGGCATCAGGCCCCGTCCATAGAACACGCCCGGCGGAGGCGGGAGCCTGCGGGCGAGGGCGATGCCGGGTCGAACGCCACGCCAGGCGGCGCGATCGCGCGTCTCTAGCTCACCCTCTTCGGAGGCATGCTCCCCGAGGCGAGCGCGAACACGAGCGCGCGGAATGCTTCGGCTTCGAACGGTTTGAAGAGGAGCCGATCCCCGACGTCGCCGACGAACGACCGGACCTCGTCGGTGCACGCGCCGCCCGTCAAGAAGCCGACTCGACGATCGAGCGCGGGATCGAGCTCGAGCAAGGTGGCGTAGAGCGCGACGCCGCTCGTGCCGGGCATCATGAGATCACAGAGGACCGCGTCGAACCGCTCGCCCCCGCGCACGAGCCCGAGCGCCTCCTCGGAGCCGGAGGCGCAGACGAGGTCCATGTCGCGGCCGAGCATGCGGCGCACGGCGGCGCAGACGTAGGGCTCGTCGTCGACGAAGAGGACGCGGGGCCGGCCGTCGCGCCCCGCGGGGCGGAGGCCTTCGCGCAGGTTCTCCTCCGGCTCGGCGGCCGGGAGGATCACGCGGAAGGTCGTGCCGACGCCGGGCGTGCTCTCGACGCGGATCTCGCCGCCGAGGGCGGTGACGATGCTGTGACAAACCGGGAGGCCGAGGCCCATGCCCTCGCCGACGGGCTTCGTCGTGAAGAACGGATCGAAGAGGCGCGGGATGTGCTCGGGCGCGATGCCCACGCCGTTGTCGACGACCTCGACGGCGACGCGGCCGTCGAGCGAGCGCGTGACGAGGCGGATCTCGTTCTCGGACTCGGGCCGCTCGGGCATGGCCTGCGCGGCGTTGGCGAGGAGGTTGACGAAGACCTGGCCGAGCCGTGACTCGTTGCCGATGACCGCGGGCACGTCGCCGAACGCGCGCAGGACGCGGGCCCGGTTGCGCAGGGCGTGCTTCGTCATGCGGACGGCCTTTTCGAGGACGGCGTGCACGTCGATGGGGCCACGCTCGGCGGCTTCGCTGCCGACGCGGGAGAACGTGCTCATGTCGCGCACGATGGAGCGCATGCGGCGCGCGCCTTCGAGGGCCTCGTCGAGGGCCTGCGTGGCGGCCTCCAACGTGGCGGCGTCGGGAGGCGCGGCGTGCAGGGCGCCCGCGATGAACTCGAGGTTCGCGAGGACGAACGAGAGGGGGTTGTTGATCTCGTGGGCCACGCCGGCCGCCATCGTGCCGAGGGAGGTGAGCCGATCGGAGAGCAGCATGCGCGCCTCGGCGTGCCTGCGCTCGGTGACGTCGCGGCAGAACGCGACGACGGCGCGCGTCTCTTCGCCGTCGCGGATCGGGAAGAGGATGGTGTCGAAGACGAGGCGCGCGCGGGAGCTGCTCCAGCCGTTGCCGATGATGTCGAGGTTCACGTCCTGGCCGTGGATCTCGACGACCTCGCCCGCGTAGGCGCGCGCGAAGCACTGGTCCATGCCGGTCTCGACGTGGAGAGCATCGGTGAGGGCGTTGAAGATGCCGACGCCGTAGGTCGTGCTGGGCAGGCCGAGCTGCTTGCGGTGCGCCTCGTTCATGCGCACGGAGGTGCCGTGGGGGTCGAAGATCTGGATGCCCACGGGGGCGTTCTCGAAGACGGCCTGCGCGAGCTGCTCGCTCTCGCGCAGCGCGCGCTCGACGCGGCGCCGCTCGGTGATGTCGGTGGAGACGCCGATCGCGCCGGTCACGGCCCCCGACGCATCGAGCAGAGGCCACGAGGCGTGCTCGAACCAGAGACCACCGACCGAGACCTCGCCCTTGTAGACGCGGCCCGCGAGCGGCTCCTCGACCTGCGGCAAACCCCCGGGGTCGGTGGTGAGCTTGAAGACGGAGGTACCGACGAGCTCGCTCGGCCGGAAACCGAGGTGCACGAGGCCTTTGCCCTCGGCGAAGTTGATGGTGCCGTCGCGATCGACCCCCCACAGGATCACGGGGGCGTTGTCGAGCAGCGCGTGGAGGCGTGTCTCGTTCTCGCGGAGGAGCGCCTCCGATTGGCGCAGCTCCGTCACGTCGCGGCTCAGGATCAGCGCCTGCCCGCGAGGCAAGGAGGAGACACGGAGCTCGCGGAACATGGGGCGCCCGTCGGTGGCTTGTGTCTCGTACTCGAGCGTGAAGACGTGGGGCGTGCCGCGGACCTTCACCATGGCGTCGAGGATCCGCGCCGCGTGCGTCGAAGGGAGGAGCTCGGAGAGGTGCTTGCCCACCAGCGAGGGCAACGAGTCGACGCTGCGGCGCCGCTCCCTGCTGCCGAAATGCGCTTCGAGCATGGTGCCGTCCTCGGCGACGCGGAAGAGGTTGTCCGGGAACGCGGAGAGCAGGGTGCGGAGCTCGTCGTTCGCCCGCGCGAGGGCGCGCTCGACCTCGCGGATCTCGCGGAGGTCGGTCGAGACGGCGAAGGTGCGGAGGATCTTGCCCGCAGCGTCGCGCTCGACGAGCGTGGTCATCACCACCTCGAGGAGGCTTCCGTCCTTGCGCACGAACTCGTACCGGTTGCCGCGGCTGACGCCGCGCCGGAAGAGCTCGGGGATCCGCGCGAGGGCCTGCGCGCGGGAGCTCTCGGTCATGAAGTCGACGGAGCGGCGGCCGAGGACCTCCGCGCGCTCGTAGCCGAGCGCGTCGAGCCAGCCGCTGCTGACGCTGACGAGGCGTCCTTCCACGTCGATCGAGTGCAGGATGATCGGCGCGTGCTCGTAGAGGTGCTCGTGGCGGCGCTCGATGTCGCGCTTCTCGTCGCGGATGCGCTCTGTCGCCTGGACGCGGCGGCGGATCGCGGCGAGGCGCGGGCCGAGCCGCGGCGCGTCGTGCGGGAGGAGGAAGAGCTCGTCGGCGCCCGCGTCGACGAGCGCGTGGAGGTGCGCGTCCCCGTCACGCTCGGTCGCCGCCGCGAGGGCCAAGGCGCCGCCCCGCGCGCGCGCGGTGCGACAAGCGTGAAGGGCGGCGTCGGGCTCGTCGCCTTCGAGCTCGAGGACGACGACGAGGGACGGTCCGTCGAGCCGCGCGGGGTCCTCGATCGCGCAGAGCTCGAAGCCGGCGGCGCGGAGCTCGGCTTCGAGCGATTCGCGCGTCGGAGAGCATCGTCCGAGGATCGAGGCGGTGAGGCAGAGCGACAAGACCTTGACTATCTCGCGCGTGACGCGGTGCGCGCAAGGGCACGATCGACGCTGGCCCGCGCTTCACGCACGAGAGGCCTGGGGAGGGCGGAGAAAGGGAGAGGTGCCCCGTTCGGGTCGCAAAACCCGAAGGCACCGGAGAACGTGGCGTCGCGCGGCCAGGGCGGACTTCAGGGGGTTTGCGTCTCGTCCTGCACGGGCGGCGTCTGCTCGATTTCGCCCGTCTCGGGGTTCACGTCTTCAATGGGCTTGCGCTCGCGCAGGTAGCGCCGGATGGCTTCGTTCTGCACGAGAATGGGCTCGAGGAGCGTGCCGCGGGCTTTCCGATCGGCCTCGCTATCGGAGGGATACTTGCCCAGGATCAGGGCCACGGCTTGCAGCATGAGCGATTGCCCTTTGGCGCGCGCGTCTTTCACCTGGGCGAAGGTCAACGCACCGCCGGGCCCTTCGATGGCCGCGCGATATTGCCCTTCGAGGTCGCGGAGCCGCGCCACCTGCCGCGTGAGGCCGAGCTCCGCGACGAGCGCCTGGTAATCGGGCTCGTCGAGGCGCGACAGGATTCGCTGGACCTCCGCCAATTCCTCCACGAACCCGAGGGACGTGATGGCGCCCGCGCCTTTGGGAAACAGGACCAAAAGCATCGCCTGCGCCGCCTCCGCGAGCGGATCGCCCTCCGCGGAGGCCCGGATCTGCGCCTCGGCTCCGTCGCGGAAGGCCGTGAGGGCGGCGTCCACGTAGATATCGATTTGCCGTGCCTCCGGCGAATAGATGGTGGGCTTGCGGCCCGCCCATTTCGCCTCCAGCGCGCGCGTCTCCCTGTCGTGCGCGAGGGCCTCGCCCACGTGCGCGTCGAGGTCCACGAACGACGCGAGGAATGCGGCTTTCCTCACCTGGGAAAGGGCGAAGAGGCGTCGGCCCGTCGAGAACGTGTAGAAGCTGAGCAGGGACGCGAGGAGGGGAGCCATGCGGGCGGTCCTTTCGAAGGTCGGTCGAGTCAGGGCGTGGGGGGCGAGGCTCGCGCGTGAGAACGAAGCGGCGAGGGGCGGGTGCGGTTTTGTCCGTGAGCGAGAAGGAAAGGTGGACCGCGTGGGGGTCCTGGGTCGGCGGTCGGGTGAGGCGCGGCGAGGGGTGTGGGCGCCTCGGTTGGGGGTCGAACGGGGGTCGGGGTGGGGGCGAGGGGCGGTGGAGGGGGGTCGACCTGGGAGGGGGCAGGGGTCAGGCCATGAGGACGAGTGCGGGAGCGGGGGCGGGGGCGGGAGCGGGAGCGGGAGCGGGAGCGGAAGCGTTAGCGGGGAGCGCAGAGCGCGAGGCGGTTCCGGGCCAGTTGCAGGCGGGCGTAGGCGGTTTTGAGGCGGATTCGTAGGGCGCGGGCAATCTCCGGCATCGAGCGGCCTTCGATTTCGTAGGCGACAAGCACGGGGGCGAGCTTTTCGCCGAGCTTCTGGAGGATCCTCCAGAGGAGGCGGGTCGCGTCCATGGCCTGGGTCATTCGCGGATAAACCGCGGGCTCGGGGAGATCGGCGACGAGCGCTTCCGTCCGGTGTCGCGCGAGCTTGCAATGGTTCGCGGCCCGATAGACCGCGACCGTGTAAAGCCACGCTCGCGCATGCTCGTTCCAAACCACGCAGCCGCGCTGTCGCCACGCGAGGACGAAGACCTCCTGCGTGAGGTCGTCCGCGTCCCGATCTGGGACGCCACGCTTGAGGAGGACGGAACGAACGAAGCTCCAGCATTCGCGGTAAAACCGGGCGAAGAGCGCGTCGGGGGAGGGAACGGGTACAGGTTTCTTGGCGGATTCAGGGCAGACGTCTACGTTGCTCACAGCTTGTGAACTCCAGTGAGTTGGGGTTTGCAGGTCAGACGCCGGTCGGTGTGATAGCGCCGGCTGGCGTCGCTTGTTTTGTCTCATGAATTGCGGGCAAAGGCAATCGTAAAGGGGCGGATTGGTTCGTCGGGGGAGAGCCCGCGATCCATGCGGAATACGGCGAGGGCGCTCGTAATGGGCCCGCTGATCCAGGCGATAAGGGCGGGCCGCCTTTGGGGGACGGCCCGCCCTTCGATTCACGATGCGCGGCGGTAGACGAGGCGTGTCAGGGTGGCGATGACGTGGTCCATTCGGTCCAGCACCCGCGCATCGACGGTGCCGATGTAGCGCATGGCCTGGGCCACCTGCACGCACGCCAGCACTTCCCGGGCGGATCCGAGGGCGGAGGAGTAGCGCTGCCGCTTGTTTCCGGCGTGGTTCCCCATGCCTTCGGCCGTATTCAACGCCACGCTATGCATGGCCCTCCGCATTTGCCGAGCCAGGTCCGAATCCTTTCGTTCGATCGCCTCCGCAACCAGCGCCGCGTCCCCCGCCATCACCAAAACGACCTCATAGATCTTGAGCATAACGAAACCCTCCGCTCGCCGTCCCCGAGCGGGATTCCCTGATACCGTTCCCGCAAGCGCAAGCGCACGCGCACGCGCACGCGCAAGCGCACGCGCCTCCGCCTCCGCCTCCGCCTCCGCCTCCGCCTCCGCTCCCGCCGCGACTACCTCGCGCGTGGCGCAGCGCGCGCAAGGGCACGCTCAATGCTTGCCCGCGCTTCACAAACGAGAGCCCTGGGGACCGCGGAGAAAGGGAGAGGCGCCCCATTCGGATCGCAAAACCCGAACGCACCGGAAAACGCCGCATCGCGCGGCCAAGGCGGACTACCCGCGTCAAACCAAGCCGAGACGCTTTGGCCTCCGGACTCGTACACGAACGACCGCGTAGCGAGCCCCGGCCCGGTGCAAAAGCCCTCGTCCGCGAGCGCGCGCCGAAGGGCGGCCGCGTCGACGAGACGACGCGCGAGGACGAGGCTCTCAGCGCTCTCGAGCTCGTCGTCGGGGACGCCGCGGAGATCACGGAAGAGCTGGGGGAGCTCCTGTTTCACGCCGAGATCGCCCAGCAGCGCGCGCCATGCGGCCACGTCGGGCAAGCGGGCCGGATGGACGAGCTCGACCTCGGTCCAGCCGATCCAGCGGGCGTCGTAGTCGAGCGGCACCACGCCGAGGCCACGCGTGCGCTCCCACGTCCAGAGGAGCGCGAGATCGCGGGGAACTCCGGGATCCCGCGGGCGCGTGGTGATGACGAGGTGCCGGAGGAGCGAGGCGCACCAGGGATCGTCGAGCAGCCACGCGAGCTCGTCTGCGTGGAGGGGCGCGGCGCGGATCATCCGATCTTCGAGAAGCCGAACGGCCTCGTGCCTGCGGGCGCGCTCGGCGCGACGGCCGCGGACGAGCGCGCGGTAGCGTTCGTCCTTGCGTACGGCCGAAGGGACGCGGCGGAGCGGGGTTTTTCCGCCCTCGGCGGTGACGTGAAGCTCGCCGCGAGGGCCGAGCGAGACGACGTGGCCGGCGATCACGGCCGAGCGCGGCAGCGCGGGATCACATGCGGGGAGGGGCGCAGGATCGCGCGGGATTCGTCGCGGGAGGAGGGCCGCGAGCGGGCGCGCGGGATCGAGGTCCGGCAGCGGTAGATCGTGAGGGACGAGAGGTGGAGATGGATCGAGGTTCGCCGGTGCAGACGGCGGTGCATCGGCGAGGAAGCGCGGAGAGACGCCGACATCGCGGGCGAACGCTTCGGCGAGATCACGCGGGGAGCAAAGGAGAACGACGTCGCGGAGGGAGGGCTCGTCCGCGGTGGGGATGCGCAGCAGGTTCGTCGAGGTGAGGCGGGCGAGCGAGGAGGAGACGCCGCGCAAGGCGAGGGGCGAGGGCAGGAGGCGGCCGGCGCCGGCGCGTACGAGGGGCGTCGCGTCGGCGATACGCGCGAAGGCGAGGTGATGCGAGCCAGCCTCGCGCGCGTCGAGCGACGAGAGCGACCACGCGAGGAGGACGAACCGTGCGTCGCGTGGATCGGAGAGGCCAGGGAGGGCGGGCGCGGGCCAGCGCTCGGGGCGGAGGGACGCGCGATCGGCGAGGGAAGCGCGCGAGAACGCGAGGCCGCGGAGGAGCGCGGCGGGATCGGGGTGCGCGAGGTGGAGGGTCGGATCCGCGGCAGCGACGGCGCTCGGGGTGACGAGGTGAGGATCGAGGGGCCGCGTGAGGGCGTCGGCGAGGGAGAGCGCGTCCTCGGCGAGATCGAGGGAGGTGCGCTCGTCCTGTGCGAGGCCGAGGAGGCGGAGAGCCCAGACGAAGGCGAGCGCGGGGGAGGCGGAGGATGCGGCCTGCTCGGCAGGCGCGGCGAGCGCGGCGAGCGTCGCGGCGACGAGCGGCGCGGGCAGCCATCGCGCGAGGGAACGGACGCGGCTCGTGCGTGTGCCGGTGCGTGGCGGTGGGGTTGTCTCGGCCGGGCAGAGGCGGGCGCCTGCGCTGCGACGGAGCGCATCATCGAGCCCGCGGGAAGGATCCACGCGGCGTACGGCCGCGTCGAGATCGGCGAGGAGCGCGGCGAGGAGCGGGCGTGCCGCGGTGGCGTCGAAGGCATCCGCGAGCGCGCCGCCGATCTCGTCCGCGTGATCGAAGAGGTTCGTCGCGGCGACGTGGGCGAGGTGAAGCAGGGCCCGGATGCAGGTGTCCTCGGCAGACGCGTTTCTCTCGCGCGCGAGTGCGCCGAGGAGGCGACGCGTGACGTCGAGGAGGAGCGAGGTGTCGTCGCTCGGGCTTCCGGGCAGGAGCACGTCGAGCACGGCAGCGAGGCGCGACGCGTCGAGGTCGCCGAGCATGGCGCGGAGCGCGAAAGCGAGGTCGCTGCGCACGCGAGGGCCCAGGTCGTTCGAGGCAAACGAGCGCGCCCAGAGCGCCCCGAGCCGCGCGCGTACGAGCGAGGCCTCGCCCGCGGGCGCCCACGTGCCCGCGAGGCCGAAACAACCGAGGAGGGCCGCGTCGATCCGGGACGCGGCCGCGGCGGGATCCTCCAAGGCCTGCGCCGCGCTCGTCAGGGCCGCCATCGTCCCCGGGGGCACGTCGGTGCCGGCTTCGAGGCGACGTCGCAACACGCCGAGGCGCAGGGACAAACCCGCGTCGGGCCCTGCGCGCTCGGCCGCGACGTCGACGAGCTCTCCGGGCGGGGTCGCTCCGTAGCGGGGCGAGGTCACCGCCGCGACGAGAAGCGCCGCGGAGACGGGCGCGCGCCGAGCAAGCCGGGCGAGGCGGCGGAGCGAGCGCGCCGCGTGCTCCTCGTCGCCGAGGGCGAGGAAGGTCCGCGCGGCTTCGAGCCACATCGAGGCCGCCGCGTCCGGGCCGATCTCCTCGAAGAGCGCCTCGAGCGCCTGGAACGCCTGCTCCGCGCGGCGAGGGCGCGCCTCCGCGAGGGCCGTGGCGCGGAGGTACACCCGGCTCGCGCGGCGCACGCGTTCGTGATGGGCAGCGTCGTCCGGTCGATCGCCGTGCAAGCGAAGCGGGAAGGGGACTTCTTGGCGAGGCTCGATCCGCAGGGGCAGGGCGTCCTCGGCGAAGTAGCCCTCGTGCTGCTCGACGACGCGGCGCGCAGGCCAGGCGTCCGCGCGGACCTCGACGACACGCACGGTCGAGACGAGGGAGCGGAGGCGCACGAGGAAGACGGCCTCGGGATCGATCACGGCGCCTCCGTGTCGTCGTCGTCCTCGGCCCCGAACGCAGCGAGCAGCTCGGAGCGCGCAAGACGAGCGGAGAGCGCTTCGATCCGGTCGTACGACGCGAGCAGCGCCTCGGCGAGCGCTGCGTTCGGTTGCGGCCCGAGCCCCGCTTGCGCGTCGAGCGCCGCGGCCACGGCTTCGAGCCGCGTCGCGAGGTCGAACAGGCCGATCGCGCGCGCGTCCGCCGCCAGCCGCCGGAACGAGAGCGCCCGGTGCTCCGTGCGCTCGAGCGCACCGGCCGCGGCGAGCTCCTCGATCGCCGCGCGCGCGAGGCGCGAGAGCCGCTCCGCGATCACCGCGTCACCTCGAGCGTGGGATCCACGACGTCGAGCGTGAGATCGAGCGTGGTGCCGTCCGCGAGCATGGCCGAGAGGGGCTCGATCACGAGCGCGCCTCCTTCGCGAGCGAGGCGGACGCAGAGAAAGCGCGGGGGCCTCGCCGCGCGGCTCAGCACTTCGAGGTTGTCGAACAGGAGCGAGCGCTCCTCCCGGAACGAGAGCGAGGTCCGGAGCTCCACGCCCGCGGAGGCGCGCATCCGGAGCGAGAGCGCCTGCGTCGCGTGATCGAAGTCGCTCGGGGACAAACCTTGCACGGGCAGGACCACGATCGGCGAGGAGCGCGGCGGGCGGCCGAGCGCGTCGAAGCCGAGGGAGCGGACGAGCCGCGCCGCGTCCTTCGGGCCCGCAAGGACGTGCTGCGCGAGGCGGGCGTCGCCCAGCGGGAGCGCCGGCCGCATCACCACGCTCGTCGCGCGGCTGCCCGAGAGGCGCCCGTGCGAGAGCGCGATCCGCGCGCCCGAGAGCGCGAACCGACCGCGCGAAAGATCCCGCATCGTGATGCCGCTCCGCGCGAACGCGGGCCCAGCCGCGAGCCCCTCCGCCCAGGCGCGTGGATCCGCGGGCCGCGCGGGTTTTCCCTTCGTGAGCAGCGTCCGCGCGAGCACCCGATCCTCGCCGAGCACGGCCACGTATGCCGTCACCCCCGCGACGCCTCCCGCCGCGACCCACGCTTCGAGCCCGAGCCCCTGCACCTCGATCGGCGGCACCTCGACGTACGCGCGTTGCGACGCGCCCGCGATGTCTTCGAGCGGCAGCGCGCCCGTGTTCGCGCGGAGCGCGCGCCCGAGGTTTCGCGTGATCGCGAGCTCCCGGAGCGCATCCGCCTCGGCCGCGCCCGCGTCCGGGCCGTCGAGCGCCGGCAAGAGCGCCGCGAGCCGTTCGAGGGCCCGCGCGATTCTGCCGAGCCCTGCATCCCGTGGCCCTCGTGATCGCGGGCGCATCGCCGTCGCGCGCGCGGCAAGCTCGCGCACCCGATCCCCCGAGACACGCGCCGCGCGCCGCAGGCCGAGCGTCACCACCTCGGCCATGAGCGCGTCCACCTCGGCAAGGATCGGCGCGAACCGCGCGGCGTCCTCCGCGGGCAGCGGCTCGGCCTTCGAAGGCTCGGGGAACACGACGGGCGGCGGCTCCGTGGGGCCCGCCCGTCCGCCGAGATCACGCGCCCGTTCGTCGCCATGCGCGACCAACCGATGCAGGCACGCGGGCGCGTCCCCCATCGGGCAATCACACACGACGCGGCCTTCGCGCCACGTGACCGTCGCGCCTCCGACGCGCACGGCGCTTTCCCCCATCGGCGCCGCGACGAGCGCGGTGCGCGCGGCCGCGCGACGCATCCCGGCCGGTGTTTCCCGGCGCAGCGTCACGTCTCGCCTCCCCGCACGTGACGCCCGACCCAGGCGGCGAGCTCGCGCGGCGTCATGGCGCCGATCGGCATCCCGAGCGCCGTGAGCGCCCCGGTCACGCGCCGGTCGAAGCCACCCGCGCCCTTGTCGCCGAGGGCCACGAGGCCGAGCACCGTCACCCCGGCGTCGAGCAGATCCTTCACCCGCGTCACGAGCGCAGAGAGCGCGCCTCCCTCGCGGAAATCCGAGATCAACACGACCAGCGTGCGCCGCGGCTCCGCGACCAGCGTCGCGGCGTATCCGACGGCCCGCGAGAGCAGCGTCCCGCCTCCGAGTTGCAGCGAGAAGAGCACCTCCACGGGATCGCCGGCGATCTCCGTCATGTCCACCACGTGCGTGTCGAACGCGACGAGGCGCAGATCGATCGACGGGACCGAGGCGAAAATCGCGGCCAGGATCGCCGCCTGCACGACGCTGTCCACCATCGAGCCGCTCTGATCCAAGAGGACGATGAGCCGCATGCGCGACTGCCTCGCGAGCCGCCGCCGGAACACGAGCCGCTCGACGCCGAGCACGCCGCGCGCGCGGTCGTAGTGCCGGAGGTTCTCCCGTACGGTGCGCCGCGCGTCGAGGTTCGCGAGCACGCGCAGGTTCGTCCGGCCGCGTGGCCCGGACGAACCCGTGAGGGAAGGGGCGAGCTCTTTGGCGAGCGCGCGCGAGAGATCCCGCACGGCCTCCTCGATGAGACGCCGGGCCGCGGGGAGCGAGGCCTCCGGGATCTGCCCGCGGAGACGCACGAGCAGCGCGAGGATCGCGGGCGAAGGCGTCACCGAGGCGAGCGCCGCAGGATCTTCGAGCAGCGCCGCGAGCCCGTGCCGCGCGGCCGCGTCCTCTTCCAGGACCACGCGCGCCTCGGGCGGGAAGAGCTCCTCCACGCTCGCGAGCCACGTCGAAGTTCGGAGCACGCTCGGCCCGAGGCCGGCGCCGCGCGCGCCTTCGTGCGAGGGGCCGCGGCGGAACGCGCGGTCGTAGAGGAACGAAAGATCCTCGTCGATCCGCAAAAGCACCTCGTCGCCTTCGAGGGGGCTGCCGAGCGAGCTGTCCGCGAAGCGCCCGAAGAGCAGCCGCAGCCGCCGCGCCGCCTCGCGCTTCTTTTCGTCTGCGCCCTCCGTCATCGCGCCTCTCCGCCGCACGAGACGAGCCGCGCCGACGGTGCCTCGATCAGCACCTCGCACCGCGCGATCGCGTCGTGCACCGGCGCGAGGACGAACGCGTCTCGCTCGATCACGAGCGTCGGGCCCTCGGCGATCGCCGCGAGCAGCTCGGCCCGCGCGACTTCGTCGGAGCGATCGGCCATCCGGTGCACCTGCACGAGCGGCAAGATCCGGCGGCCCGCTTGTTCCAGGACGAACTCGCCCGACACCTCGGTCCCCGGCCATTCCGCGGGCGCGTTCGCCGCGCGCTGGAGGTAATACGCGAGCAGGGTCGCGTCGTAATGCGCGACCGTGACGATGCGTTGTTCCGAGCGGCTCGCGGCGATCGCGGCGAAGCGCGGCATGAACGCGTCCGCGTCGGGCAAGTAGGTGAGGTGAGGGCGAGGCGCGCCGAGGACGAACAGCATCGGCAGCGCGGCGCCGCCGAGGATCGACCAGATCCACGATGGCACGTCGACCTGCGGGGCCAGCGCGAGCGCGAGCGCGACGACCGGCGCCACGGCGCCGATGTAATACGGCTGCACGCGCGAGATCTCCGCGACGAACGACATCCCGAGCGTCGACACGAGGAGCGCGCCGGCCGATACGAGGGCCCCTGCGCATCGGGGCGCTCGAAGTCCGAGGATCGCCGTCGATGCTCCGAGGACGATCATCCCGGGACCGACGCCGTCGAAGAGCTCTTTGACGACGTACCCGAGCATTCCGCGCGGCGAGCTGTCGCCCCACGCGAGATCCGGGAACCGCGCAGCGACCTCACGCGCCCCGTGATCGCGCACGATCGTCATCGCCAAAAGGACGAACGCCGGCGCGCCCAGCGCCGCCCCCACGCCGATCGGCAACGCCACGGTCCGCAGCGGTTTGCGCGCAGCGACGAACCCGAGCAGCACGCCCGCGATCACGAGCGGCGCGAGGTAATACGTCCACGCGAGCAGCGCCGTCGACGCCGCGAGCCCGATCCGCGCCGCCCGCGAAGGCCCCTCCGCGAGCCGCGCCGCGAGCGCGCACGTCACCACCACGAGCAGCCCGAACATCGGGATCTCGCTCACCTCGCGAGAGCGAGCCACGAGCTCCGGGCTCACGGCCACGACGAGCGCCGCGATCGCCCCGAGCGGCCCTGCGCGCCCTCGCACGATCCGCCCGCCCCACACGATCGCCGGCGCGATCAGCGCCCCCGCGATCGCCGCGGGCGCGCGCATCACCGCCTCCGAACCCCCGAACATCCGGGCCGCGTGCAGCACGACGAACCAGAGCGGCGGGTGCCGATCCTCGAGCCCCTTGCCCGTCAGGATCTCGCCGAGCGGCAGCGACCCCGTGAAGAGACGTTGCACGTCCTGGTCATGCACGAACGGCAGATCGAGGTGCACGATCCGCAACACGAGCCCGAGGCCGAAGAGCGAAGCCGCCACGAGCGCGTCCCCTCGCCGGAGCGACCCGACGAGCCCCATCGCGAGCGCGAGCAGCGCCGGGACCACGATCATGCGGATCCCTTCGAGCCGCCCGAGCATGCGCGCCACGGCAGGTGGCTCCGGCTCGGCCGCGAGCGCAATCGACGAGGGCGCGCCGAGCCCCGTATCGTTCCGGTCGATCGCGTCGCGCAGCGCCTGCGTCACCGCTTCCAGATCCTCGATCGGCGCGCGGGATCGCGGCGTCTCGTACGCCACGCCGAAGCTCTTCGTCTCGCGCACGCCGGGCCATCGCCCCCGATCCACGACGTGCAGCTCGATCCGCCCCGCGGGCCCCTCCGGCCCGGCCTCGCGCCGCGCCGTGAAGATCACGTCCTGCTCCTCGCCTCGTCGCGGCGGAGACAGGTGATACCCACGCGCGACGACCGCTCCCGGCGCGAACGGGAGGACGAGAGCCTCCCACGTCACCTTCCTCGGCGCTTCGGCCCCGGGCCAGAGCAAGAACGACGCCGCGAGGAGCGACGTCCCGGCGAGGAGCACGCGGAGCCACGGCCTCTCCGCGAACGCCCTCGCCCTCCGGAGGGCACCGCGCAATCCCCGCTCTGCCATCCGTGGCTCGGACGCTAGAGCATCGAACGGTTCGATGCTCTGGAAGATCGCGAAGCGATCTTCCCTCGGGGGGTGAATCGGCCGGGCTTTGCCTGGCCGAGAGGGGGACGCGAGGCGTCCCCCTCGGGACGAAAGAGTCTAGAACATCGATCGGTTGTCAAACCGATCGATGTTCTAGACGACGGGCTCCGGCGGGTAAAGTGGACACCGCGAAAGGCCTGGAGGCCTCGGGAGCCTCGCGCGAGCGAGCGGCGAATCCCGGGCAAAAGCAATAGCTTGTGCGCTCGCGCGCCTTATACTGATCCCTCGTGTCGAGCACCCCTCCTCCCGAAGGCTTGCTCCTCGAGCAGTACCGCGGTCGCCTCCCCGGAGACGAGACCGTCCTCCCCCCCGCGGCCGTCGCGCGAGCCAAGACGAGCATCCAGGTCCGGCGCTTCGCCGGCCCTGCGCATTACACCGAGCACCTGTCCCACCTGCGCATCGCGCACCTGACCGACCTCCACGTCGGCCGCGTGACCCCGTGGGCGGTGCAGCTCGCCGCCGTCGAGCTGACCAACGCGGAGAAGCCCGATCTCGTCCTGCTCACGGGCGATTTCGTGTGCCACAGCCAGCAGTACCTCGACCGCCTGGAGGCCCTCGTGCGGCGCTTCGAGGCGCCCGTGATGGCCGTGCTCGGCAACCACGATTACTGGTCCGGCGCAGACGAGGTCCGCCTGGCCCTGCGCCGCGGCGGCGTGGAGATCCTCGACAATCGCCACACGATCATCGGCCTGCGCCACCAGATGCTCCAGGTCGTCGGCCTGGACGACGCGTACACCGGCCACGCCCGCAGGGAAGAGGCCTTGAAGGGCCTGCGGCGCGATCTGCCGACGATCGCCATGTCCCACATCGCCGAGGAGGCCGACGGCCTCTGGGCGCACGACATCCCGCTCGTTTTGTCCGGCCACACCCACGCCGGCCAGGTCACGCTCGCCCGCCTGCACGAGCTCGCGATCGGCAAGCTCGCGGGCCACCGCTACGTGCACGGCCTTTACGGCAGCCGCAGGAGCGGCGGCGCGCACCCCGGCGCGGTGTACGTCGGCGCGGGCATCGGCGCGTCCGTCATGCCGATCCGCCTCGGCGAGCGAGGTCAGCGCGAGGTCGCCATCTTCGAGCTCGGCTACGAGCCCGGCGCGATCGAAGAGCACCACGACGAGCAGGACCCGCTGCCCGGCCGCCCGCCCACGCCCGAGATCATGGCCAAGCGCGCCGCCGCCGTGGTCGCCAAGCGCGAGAAGCGCGAGCGTAAGAAGGTTCGGACGAGCTAGCAGCCTGCTGAAGCGCTACGCCCGCTGCGCTTCGAACTTCGCGTGCACGAAGCGCAGCACGTCGTCGCGGTGTTTCTGCGCGCTGAGCTCGTGGTGGAAGATCGCCTCGACGACCATCTCCGGGCTCACGACGAACGTGTATCGCTGCGCCACACCCACGAGCGGCCAGAGCACGTCGTAGGCGCGCGCGATGCGTTTGTCCGCGTCCCCGATGAGGGGGAACGGCAGGTCGAGATCGCCGGCGAACTTGCACTGCGTGTCGCCGTCGTCCGTGCTCACGCCGACGAGGTTCGCGCCGGCGAGCTGGAGCTCGTTGTAGTTGTCCCGGAAGGCCTTGGTTTCGCCTGTGCACACCGGCGTGAACGCCTTCGGGTAGAAGTACACGACCGTGCAAAGCCCCTCTTGCTTGGAGAGGACGAACCGGTCGCCCGCCGTCGTCTGCGCGTCGATCTCCGGAGCGCGATCCCCGACCTTGAGCGAGCTCATCGGGAAAAGGGGTAGCAAAGTGAAAGCGGCGCGTCGAGCGGGGCCCGAAGGCGGGTCGGCGCGCGGCCCCTCACTCGCCGATCTCTTTTTCGAGCTTGTCGACCTCGGCCTCGACGGTCGTGGAGCCGATGTCCTTCTCGGCCTCCTCTTCAAAATCCTCCTGCGTCGGAAGATCGTCCTCGGCCGCGGTCGTCTTCTCGTCCACGGGCGGCGCGATCCCCACGGGCGGCCTCGGCAGCTCCGCGGACGGCTTTTGCGGCGCCGCGGGCGCGGCCGGGGCCTCTTCTTTTTTCTGTTCGCAGCCCGCCGCGAAGGCGAGCGCCAGAAGGCAAGCGAGCACGGCGTTCCTCACGGCGCACCTCCCGGACCCTTCTCCGTAAGCCGTTTCATCGCGCGCTGGTGACGCGCGTTTTCCTTCTCGACGAGCTTGTCGATGCGCGCGACGAGCTCCTTCTTGCCGTCCGCCTCCGCCACCTTCCGCGCCTGCGCGAGCCGCGCGAGTCGACGCGCGTGCACCTCGAGCTCCGCGCGCGCCCCCGGCCGCTTCACCACGTCGCCCCACTTCTCGCGCAGCTCCTTGCGCCTCGCCTCGCGCTTCGCCTTGCGATCCTCGCGCAGCTCCTTCTTGTCTTCGCGGATCTCTTTCTTGTCCTCGCGAAGCTCCTTCGCATCCGCGCCCGCTTTGCGATCCTCGCGGAGCTCCTTGCGGTCCTCGCGCAGCTCCTTCCGGTCCTCGCGCAGCTCCTTCTTGCTCTCGCGCACCGGTCGAATCGCGCGGATCTGCTCGCGCGTGGGCCCGTCGGCGACCACGTCCGCCGACGCGACCGCTGCAGCCGCGAGCAGCGCCGCGCCGAGCAGCGTCGCCAAGCTTCTCTTCGTCCCGCTCACGTCGTCACCTCGCCCCGCATCGTATCCGCCCGCGAGGCCGCGCCGTCAGCGATTCGGCTCCGCGGAGGGGCCCGCCCACGCCGCCTCGGCTTCGAGCCATCGAAGCTCCCAGGCCGAGAGCCGCGCCACCTCCTCGGGCGGCAAGGGCGAGACAATCCGCGCCTCGGAGGCGCCGAGGCCGAGCACCTTCGCGGCACGGGAAGAGATCTCCTCGAGCTCGCGCGGGCCGAGCCGCGCGAGGGCGCGGCGCAAGGACGGGAGCGACGCGAGGAAGCCCTCGAAGCTGCCCGAGGAGACGTGCGCGACGAGCGCTTCGAGCAGCGACGGCTCGTCGAGCAGCGCGCGCGGCGAGAGCGCGAGCAGGCCTTCGAGGTACGCGCCCTTCGCCTCGGGCCGCCCCCGCGCCGCTTCGAAATGCGCGCCGAGCTCCGAGCCCCGCCCCTCGCCGAGGCTCACGAGCAGCCCATCGAGCGCCCCCAGCACGAGCGGCGACGTCGCCCGCGCGATCTCCCGCGCCGCACGCGCCTTCGCGAGCAAGAGCTCTCGCGCCGGGCCCATCCCGTCACCCGCGAGCGTCGCCCCCCCGAGATCCGCGAGCAGCGGCGGCACCTCCACGGCCCGCGCCCCCGATGTCTGCGCGAGCCGCCCGAGCCTGCGCGTCCCCTCCTCGTACGCCGCGCGCCCGAGCGCATCGAGCCACGCCGCCCGCGGGAGGCCGAGCCGCGCCCGCATCGCCCGCACCCGCCGGAGCTTCCGCGCCGCTTCGAGGAGCGACCGCGGATCCTCGTCCGCGCCGATCGCGGCCTCGAGCGCCGGCGTGAGCCGCCGGCAGACGCCTTCGAGCCCCATGCGCACGCCTCGCCCCACGCACGCCGCGATCGCCCCCGCCCGGCCTTCGCCTTCCCGCGCCGCGCGTGCGAGCAGCCGCGCCGCCGCCTCCTCGATGCTCGCCCCTTCCGCCGCGAGATCGAGCAGCCGCGCGTCCACCTCCGGCGCGTACGCCACGGTCCAGCGCTCCGTCGCCGCCTCGAGCTCGGTCGACGCTTGGGGCTTGGGGCCGCCTTCAGCGCCCTCCTCCGCGTCGCCCGCCCCGATCTGCGTCGCGAACCCGAGCCCGAGCCACGTCGTGCGATGCAGAAACCACGAGCAGCGCCGCGCCTTCCTCGACGTCGCAAGCGAGAGCTCGATCCCCCGCGGCGGCCCCGCCGAGGGCAGGAGCCCCAGCGCCTCGGCCGTCTCCCGGAAGTCGCGCGTGATCGCGCTCGGACCTGCCGTCGGCCCGAGCTTGCCCATGCGGCTGCCGCGCAGCGCCTCACCGAGCGCCGCGACGACCCGCCGCCCCGCGACGCGCAGCTCGCCTTTCACGAAGCAGCTCGTCGCGGCCTCGATCACCTCGGCCCGCCCGATCCTCGGCCGTCCCCGCAGCGACGCGAGCTCCCGCGCGAACGCGAGCGCCGCGATCGCGTCGGCCGGGCCGAGCGCGTCGCCCTCGGCCCGCGCCCGCCGGATCGTCTCCAGAAGGACCCGCTCCGCCGCCTGCGCGAACGGATCCGCCTCCGCCCGCGCCTCCCACACGTGCTGGTAGAACGCCGGCCCGCTCATCCCCGGCGCGTACCCGAGCAGCGCGTCGAGCCGCGGGAACGTGTACGGCACGAGCCGCACCACCGCCTCCGCGTCGTCCTTCGGCGCCCGCCTGAGCTCGGGCAACGTCTCCCGCGCGGCGCCGAGCGCGACCACGTGCAGCGCCCCTGCGACGACGAGCACGCGCTTCCCTTTCTGCGCCGCGCTCTCCGCGATCTTCGCCGCCATGAACCGCTCGCGAAACAGCGTCCCGTCCGCTTCGAGCTCCTCCTGCCCGAACGTCCGCCGCGTCGCGAGCGCGTACGTGCCCACCGCGAGCGCCCAGCCCTCGGGGCTCTCGTCCCAGCTTCCTTGCTCGAACAGCGCCTCCCACAGCTCGTCGAAGTCCCGCACGCCCGCCCGCGCGCAGAGCGCCGCCGTGAACCGGCTCCGCCCGAACCACGCGCCTGCGTCTCGCCCGAGCCGCTCGCCGAGCGCCTGCTCCGCCGAGGGCAGGTCGTCCTCGCCCGCGTCCGTCTCCACCTCGCCAAACGGATCCAGCCGATCGATGAAGCGCACCTCGGCGCCGCTCGCCTTCGCGAAGCGCATCGCCACGAGCTCGGGCGAGTAGTCGCAGAACGGGTAGTACGCCCGCGATCGCGGCGCCTCCGGTGCGCGGCTCCCGTCCCGCCGCGCGACGAAGCGGGGGCTCTTGCTTTCGGTCATCGCGCAGAGCGCGAACGGCGCGCGGCTCTCCGGATCGAGCAGCGCTTCGAGGTGCTCCTCGAACCGCGCGGGCAGCTCCACGAGGATCACGTCCGGCGCGAAGCTCGGCAGGAACGCTTCGAGCTTCGCCGCGCACGTCGGGCTCTGGTGGCGCACCGGGAAGAAGGCGAGCGCGCTCGACAATCCGAGCCGCTTCGCCACCTCGGCGCGCGTCTCCGCCGGCGCTCCGACGCCCTCGAGGTTCATCGCGCGCGGCCGATGTTGCGCCACGCCTCGAGCAGCGCGCCCCACGGGCCGCCGTGCCGCGCCGCCCGATCGCGCACCACCGTCTCCACGTACCGCTCGAGCTTCGCCGTGTCCTCGGCCGCGTCGAGCGTCGCCGCGCCCGCGAGATGCGAGGCCACCTCCTCGGCCCCGAGCCTCCCCGTCCCGTAGTAATGCGCGTGCAGCGCGGCCGCGTGCAGCGTCGCGATCGCCTCGGCCGTCGACAGCGGCGCCTCGGGTCGATCGAGGTGCACGCCCTCGCGGCTGCGCCCCGCGCGGAGCTCCTGGAACGTCGTCACCACGAGCTCCACCGCGTCCCGCGGCACGGGCACGCTCGCCCCTGCCGCCGCGAGCTGCTTTTGCACCTCGCGCTCGACGAGCGCCATCTCCACGAACGGATCCCGGATCGGCCGCACCGACTCGAAGTTGAACCGCCGCCGGAGCGCCGCGCTCATCTCGTTCACCCCGCGGTCCCGCGCGTTCGCCGTGGCGATCAAGTTGAAGCCCTCCCGCGCGAACAGGATCCCGTCCTCGCCTTCGAGCTCCGGCACGCGGAGCACCTTGTCGGACAGGATGCCCACGAGGCTGTCCTGCACCTCCACGGGGCAACGCGTCAGCTCCTCGAAGCGCGCGATCCGGCCCTCGCGCATCGCGGCGAAGAGCGGCGAGGGCACGAGCGCCTCCCGCACCGGGCCTTTCGCCAGGAGCAGCGCGTAGTTCCACGTGTACTTGATCTGATCCTCGGTCGTGGCCGCGCTGCCTTGCACCGTGAGCAGGCTCGTCCCGGTCGCGGCCGCGGCGAGCAGCTCCGACAGCATCGACTTCGCCGTCCCCGGCTCGCCGACGAGCAGGAGCGCGCGGGGCGAGGCGAGCGTCACGATCGCGCGCTCGACGAGCGCGTCGTCGCCGAAGAACTTCTGCGTCACGGCGATCTCGCCTTCGCCTCCCGGCCTCGGGAGCTTCGCGTCGCCCGAGCCCAGGATGAACGTGCGGATCATCCGCGGCGACAGCCGGAAGCCTCGTGGCTTCGGGTGCGTGTCGGCGGCGGCGAGGGCGTCGAGCTCCTCGCGAAAGAGCACCTCTGCGGCGGGACGGAGGACGGATTCGGCCACGCGGATCGCTTCTCGCCGCCCGGCGTGGAACGGCTCTGGCAAGCGCTACCTGGGCGCATTCACCGCGTCAATCCGGCCCGTCTCCCGTGCGGCCCTCGCGACGCGGTGAAACGGGGTGCCCTCGTGGTCTTGCCGCCGTTGCGCCGGATCCCGGCTCGAAGTTCGCCGGAGGCTCGCGTTGCCGAGCCCGATTCGCTACCATCGTCTGCGACGTGTCCCGACGAACTGCCCGGGCAAGCCTACTGCGTGACGGCCGACCTTCGGCCTTCGCGCCTTCGGCGGGGCACCTTCCTAACGAACTGCCCGGGCTGGCCTGCCGTGCGCCTGCGGGCGCCGGGCGGGGCAGGGAGAAGCCATCGATGAACCGAATGTCTTGGCTCTTGGTCGTTCCGCTCGCTCTCGCATCCGCTCTCTCCGTGCCGGCGGGGTGCGTCGAGTTCGACGTCTATACGTACAACAAGTCGTCCGACAGCGGCGGCAACGGCGGAACCGGCGGCGGGATGGGCGGCAGCGGCAACGGCGGCAGTGCAGGCGACGGCGGCATGTCGGGTTGCACCGACAACGGCGACTGCGCGGACAGCGAATGCCGGATTGGCGGCACGTGCAACAACGACATGTGTCTCTATGCGACCGTGCACATGCCAGGCACGCCCATCGGCGCGCAGGTGTACGGCGATTGCAAGCAGCGGGAGTGCGACCTCTCGGGCACGATCACGCAGGCCGATGCCCCGAGCGACATCTACGACTGGGGGAACCCGTGCTACGCGGATGGATGCAGCGCGTGGACGAACCCGCAGTCCACCGCCGAGCCGTGCACGACGAAGTGGGGGAAGACCGGCGGCCTGTGCAGCGCCCTCAAGTGCATCGAGTGCACGGAAGACAGCCAGTGCAACGGCATGAAGTGCGCGACGGACATCGGGAAGTGCGTCCCCACGCATTGCTCGAATGGAGCTGCGGACACCGCCAACGGCGAGACGGACATGGATTGTGGCGGTCCCTGCGTCCCTTGTGTGGCCGGTAAGGCCTGCACGAAGCGCACCGATTGCGAAGGGGAAGGGGTATGTATGGGCAATGTATGCCAGGTGCCGACCTGCAAGGATACGCTGAAGACTGGCGACGAGACCGGCCCGGATTGCGGCGGGACCTGCGCCAAGGATATGGCGGACCCGAAGAAGTGCCCCGAAGGCGTTGGTTGCCTCGTCCCCGACGATTGCCAGGCCGGTTTGTCGTGCAAAAATGGCAGTTGCGAGAAATAGGGAACTCGTCTTGCGTGGAAGCCCCGCCGTCCGGGAGGGCGTAGGCGCGGGGCTTCTCGCTCCCAGGTGAACGATTGAGGACGCCGCGTTCGGCGTGGAGGAGCTTCGAAACATGCAAATCGGACGAGCTTGGATTTGGCCCCTCTTGATCGCGGGGCTGTCTTCTTTGGCAGCGGCTTGCGGGACCGACCCGAACCCGGGCAACCCGAGCGGCTCGGGCACCGGCGGCGCGGGCGGCGGCGTGGGCGGCGCGGGCGGCGTGGGCGGCGTGGGTGGCGGCGGCACGGGCGGCACGGCCGGCGGCTCGAGCACGGGCGGGGGCAGCGGGGACACCTGCGTGCGCTCCGAGTGCCCCGGCATCGACTCCCCCTGTGGCGTCCGCACCTGCGACGGGGGCGCCTGTGGAATGATCGTCCTCCTGCAGGAAGGCGTCGTCCTCGACAGCCAGACGTATGGCGACTGCAAGCGCGCCGTGTGTGACGCGAACGGCGGCGTCATGCAGATCGAGGACACGAACGACCGGTACGACGACGGCAACCCCTGCACGCTCGACACGTGCATGAACGGGGAGATGCAGCACATCAACCAGGAGGCCGGCTTCTCCTGCGGCAACAACGTCAAATGCAACGACGCCGGCCAGTGCGTGCGCTGCAACGTCGGTGGCCCCGCCAATGAATGCCCGAACGGCAGCACCTGCGTCGAGGCGAAGAATTACAAGGACATCGAGACGCTCGACGTCGCCGTCAACAAGTGCGTGCCGATGACGTGCAAGGACGGCGTGAAGAACGGCAGCGAGACCGACATCGACTGCGGCGGCACCGCCTGCGCGCCCTGCGACGTCGGCGGCGTCTGCAACGGGCCGCTCGACTGCATCGAGGCCGTCTGTGATCCCGCCGCGAAGACGTGCTCGGCGGCGTCGTGCACCGACGGCTCCTTGAACGGCGCCGAGACCTCCCCCGACTTCGGCGGCCCGACGTGCCCGCCGACCAGCGTCGGGTCCGGGTGCAAGGTCCCCGAGGACTGCGCCACGGGCGTCTGCCAGGGCGCGAAGTGCGCGGCGGCCACCTGCTCCGACGCCACCCAGAACGGCGCCGAGGGCGGCGTCGACTGCGGCGGCACCTGCAAGGCGAAATGCTCCGAGCCCTGAGCCGCGCGCGAATCTCCACCCCGCGCGCTGGCCTCTTGCGCTATCGTGCAGCCGTTCAACTGTCACGGACGTAAACCAAGGTCCGAGCCCTCACGCCCTCGCAGGCGGCCTCCCGTCGGCGAGGGCGCGCGTTTCTTTTCCGGAAGGCGCGCGCGCGGGGGCTCGCGCCTCGGCGTCGAGAGAGCCGCGGGCGACGCGGCCCGGGAGGAATGCTTTGCCATGAGAATCGAACGAGCTTGGATGATCGCTTGTATCCTCGGCGCGACGATTGCGGCGTCCGCGGTCGGCTGTGGGGATGAACCCAGCTCCAACAACCCGACGTCGAGCTCGTCGAGCGGCGCGGCGGGCGGCGGCGGCGCGGGCGGCGGCGGCAGCACGGGTGGCATGGGCGGCGCGGGTGGCGGTGTGTCCCCCGAGTGCACGACGCCGGCGGACTGCACGAACGAGGGCACGGCGAACTTCTGCGGCGAGCCCGCGTGCGAGTCGGGCAAGTGTGTCCGCAAGGCCCTGCAGCCGGAGGGCACGCCGCTGCCGTCGCAGGTCTACGGCGATTGCCAGGAAATGCGATGTGACGCGAACGCGCAGCCGGCGCCCGTCAACAACGACGACGACGTCTACAACGACGGCAACGAGTGCACCGACGACGTCTGCGCCGAGGGCGTCGCGCTGCACAACGTCCAGACGCAGGGCTTCCTCTGCTCCGCGGCGGGCATCTGCAACGACACGGGCCAGTGCGTGCAATGCATCGACGGCGTGCAGGGCTGTTTCAGCGGCAACCAGATGTGCATGCAGGGCGTCTGCGTCGGCATCAACTGCAGCAACGGGATCAAGAACCCGGGCGAGGGCGACGTCGATTGCGGTGGCAATTGCCTCCCCTGCGAGGACGGCAAGACCTGCACGAACGGCTCGCAATGCAAGAGCGGCGTCTGCACGGGCGGCATGTGCGCCGCGCCGACCTGCACGGACACCGTGAAGAACGGTAACGAGACCGGCTATGATTGCGGCGGCGCCGATTGCCCGCCCTGCGCCACGGACGAGGGCTGCCAGCTCCCGACGGACTGCCAGAGCGGCGTCTGCATGGACGTCTTCTGCGCCGCGCCGAGCTGCACGGACGCCCTGCAAAATGGTGAGGAGACCGGCATCGATTGCGGCGGTCCCATGTGCGATCCCTGCAAGTGATCCCCTACGCCGGCGCGTGATTTCGTCACGCGCCGGCGTTTTTCTTCCGACCTCGAAAGACATCGCCTAGGATCCCGCCCGGAGGCGGTGATGCATCGGCATGTCTTTGGGTTTCTTGGGCTTTCGATTTCTTTCGTCGCGGCGGCGTGCGCGCCGGACCTTGTGGCGCCCGGTGCCGGCGGGACGGGCGGCGCGGGTGGGGTGGGGGGCATGGGCGGCGCGGGAGGCGCCGGCGGCACGGCGGAGTGTACGACGAACGCCGAGTGCCCGGACAGCGAATGCCGGGTGGGCGGCTCGTGCAACAGCCAGGGAATGTGCGTATATGCGACCGTGAACATGCCAGGCACTGCCATCGGCGCGCAGGTGTACGGTGATTGCAAGCAGCGGGAGTGCGACGCGTCGGGCGCCCTCACGCTGGCCGATGCCCCGAGCGACGTCTACGACTGGGGGAACCCGTGCTACATGGATGGATGCAGCGCGTGGGAGAACCCGCAGCCCACCACCGAATCGTGTACGACGAAGTGGGGGAAGACCGGCGGCCTGTGCAGCGCCTTCAAGTGCATCGAGTGCACGGAAGACATCCAGTGCAACGGCATGAAGTGCGCGACGGACATCGGGAAGTGCGTCCCCACGTATTGCTCGAATGGAGCTACGGACACCGCCAACGGCGAGACGGACATGGATTGTGGCGGTCCCTGCGTCCCTTGTGGGGCCGGTAAGGGCTGCACGAAGCGCGCCGATTGCGAAGGGGACGGTGTATGTTTTGGCGGTGTATGCCAGGCGCCGTCCTGCAGCGATACGGTCCGCGACGGCGATGAGACCGGCACCGACTGCGGTGGCGTTTGCGCCAAGGACATGCCAAACCCCAAGACGTGCACGGAGGGCGTCGGCTGCCTCGTCCCCGGAGACTGCCAGGCCGGCCTCTCCTGCAAATCCGGCACGTGCGAACAGTGACTCCTTTCCCCATGCCATCCCGCCCGCTCCCCGCCGTCCCCTCCGATTGCCTGCTCTGCGGCACCTGCTGCTTCTCCGAGCTGCCCGAGTACATCCGCGTCTTCGGCGTCGATTACGACCGCATGGATGACGACGCCCGCGCGCGCACCGAGTTCATCGGCAATCGCTGCTACATGCGCATCGAGGACGGCCATTGCGCCGCGCTCATCCCCGACCCGGAGACGCGCCGCTTCGTCTGCTCCATCTATCCCATGCGCCCGGACGCCTGCCGCTCCCTCGACCGCGGCACCTCCGCCTGCCTCGGCGAGCTCAGCACGAAGCAGGACCGCCCGCCGCTCGCGCTCGAAGCGCTCGTCCGGAAAAACCGCTCAGGGTGAATCCGCCGCGTCCGTCCCCGCGTCCGCCCCCGCGGGCGCGGCGCGCCGCTCGATCCGCATCGTCACGTCCAGCAAAACAGTTTGTCCGGAACCAACCCGGATCTCCCGCTTCTCGTCCGGCGCGTTCGGGTGCTTGAACGTCACGTAATGCCGGCCCGGCACGACCGGGATCGGACGCCCGATCGGCGTCACGTCCACGTAACGCCCGTCGACGAGCACCTCGGCCCACGGCCGCGCGAGTACTTTTACGTACCCCCGCGCAGGCGTGTCCGCCTCGCTCGCCTGCTCGGCCGGCACGTCCTCCTCGCGGACGAACCCCTCCACGACCACCGCGCCCACCACGACGAGCCCGAACAGCACGGCGAGCCGCTGCGCGAGCGGCCCGAGCGGCAAGGGCGGCGGCCCCTTCTTCGGCTGCCTCCGCCCCTTCTCCTCGCCGATCTCCTCGCCCAGAAACGACAGCGCGAGCGCCCGCGTCACGAGCTTCCGCGACGCATCCCGCGTCGCCTCGTCGAGCGCCTCGGCCAGCGCCTCGGCCAGCGCGTCGCCGTCCTCGTACCGATCCTCCGGCCGCTTGGCGAGGCACCGCATCACGATCCGCGAGAGCCCTCGCGGCAGCACGAGCCCGTGCCGCTCGAGCGTCTTCGGCTCCTGGCTGCGCACCCGCCGCGCGAGCTCGTCGCGCCCCTCCGCGCCCTCGTCCCACGGCCGCGCCCCGGCGAGCATCTCGTAGAGCACGACCCCCAGGGAAAACACGTCCGATCGCGGGCTCGCCGGCTCCCCCACGATCTGCTCCGGCGCCGCGTACTCCGGCCCGGAGAGCCGCTCGCTCCCGTCGAACGGCGACGGCGCGGCGGGCGCCGACGCGTCCATCGCCGCACCGAAATCCACGAGCACGCTCCGCCCGTCCGGCGCGAGCACGATGCCCTCGGGCCGCACGTCCCGGTGCACGATCCCGCGCGCGTGCGCGTGCCCGAGCCCCGACGCGACGCCGAGCGCGATCGCCGTCGCCACCTCGTGCGGCAGCTTCTTCGTCCGCGCGAGCACCGCCGCGAGCCGCGGCCCCGGCACGTCTTCGAGCGCCACCCACGTCGCGCCCGACCCCGGCGACACGTCGAGGCACCGCACGACCGACGGGTGCCCCATCTTCGCCAGGATCCGCGCCTCGCGCCCGAGCGCCGAGCCGAGCGGCGACCCCTCCGCGAGCGTCCCCTTCAGCGCCTTGACGATCGCCACGCGCCCGAGCCGCTCGTGCTCGGCCCGGTAGAGCGTGGCGATCGCCCCTTCGGATAGCTTCTCCCGGACCCGGTACGGCCCTATCTGTGCCTGCAACACCAGCCCCTAACGCAGGGAGCGCTCCCCCGTCATCCCGCTCGGCGCCTCGATCCCGAGCACATCGAGCACCACCTTCGCCACGTCCGCGAGGCTCCCGCCCTCCGCGAGTTTTCCGCGTGGGTGCGTCGAGACGAACGGCACCGGGTTCGTCGTGTGACCGCCGCGCGGCTTGCCCTCTGCGTCGAGCATCTCCTCGCAGCCGCCGTGCGTTCCCACCACGAAGAGCGCGCCGCCCTTCTCCTCCGTCGCCGCCGCGATCTGCGCGACCGCCGCGTCCACCGCCTCGACGGCCTCGATCGCGGCCGCGAGGTCGCCGCGGTGCGCCGCGTGATCCGTCGCCGCGAGGCTCACGATCACCACGTCGTGGCTCCCCTCGCGGATCGCGCGCGCCGCGGTCTCCGCGATGTTCGCCGCGTCGACGACGCGGATCTCCTCGCCGGCCTTGCGCGTCCTGCGACCGCCGTCGAACCCTTGCGCCACGTGCCTCGCCCGGTCCGCCTCCGCGATGCGAAGCTGCGTCAAACCGGCCGCCGCGATCGCGTCGCCGAGCGTGCCCTCCGGGGGTTCGTCCGGGAACGCGCTCCACACCTCGAGCGCCGGATCGAGCCCCACGAGCGAGAGCAAACCGAACTCGTCGAACGCGTACACGGGCTTCTTCCGATCCGTCAAAAACGCCTCGACGTCCGGCGGTACGTTGCGACGAACCATCATCGCCGCGAGCTGCTCCATGCGATCCGCGCGGTGCGAAAGGACGAGCCCTGCTTCCTCGCCGAACCACGCCCAGCCCGCGCTCTGCCCCGAGGCGAAGTCGGCCATGAACGAACCGACCATCCCCTCGTACTCGCCGATCCGCGTCGGCTCGACGTTCCCGTCCGTGAGCTTCGCCTGATAGGCGGCCTGCAGCGCCTCGTACGGCGTCTCCTTCGTCTTCGCCTCGCCGCGCACGATCGCCTCGTAGGCCTTCTGCACGCGGTCCCAGCGGCCGCTTCGATCCATCGCGTACGACTGCCCCGCGATCGTCCCGATCACGCCTTTGTCTTCGAGCTCGAAGGCGAGCGGCTCGAGCAGCTTCCACGCGCTCCGCGGCGCCGCGGCCTTCTCCTCGAGGAACGCGTGCACCACGACCTTCACGTTGTGCGCGTCGCACACACGCACCATCGTGCGCAGGTGATCGAGCGTCCCGTGTGCGCCGTCCGCCGAGATCGGCGCGAAGAGGTGCATGCGGCAGTTCCGATCGTTGGCGATCCACATCGCCCGCTCGATGACCTTGTTCGCCCAGAGCTTCTTCGCGGCGATCGCCTCGTCGATCCGCGCGCGGGCAGGGCGCGGCGTCCGGCCCGTCCCGATCGCCTCGTACCCGAGCGCGCCTGCGCCGGTCTTGCCCGCGCCGAGCCCCACGGCCTCGCCGCTCGCCCGGAGGTGCGTCTTTCCGAACTGCTCGCCGAGCCGCGCGAGCGCCTCGGCCTTCGCCAGCCGGACCGCGTTTCCTTCCCGCGCGTCGCGCTCCCCGAGCCCGTCGAGCAAGCACAACACGACGGGCCTCTGCTTCGCCGCCTCCATCATGGCCTGTACTCTACTCGCTCTTCGCGCTCGCTTGCTTGCTCGTGCGCCGCGATCGCACGGCTTCCCGCGCCAGCGCATCCGCACGTTCGTTGCCGCGGACGCCCGAATGTCCAGGGACGTACTCGAGCCGCGCCTTGCTCTTCTTCAACGCGTCCTTCACGGCGGCGACGAGCTCCGTGTTGGCCTTCGCCTTCCAGCCCTTCTGGAGCACGCCGATCGCGTACTGGCTGTCCGTGCGGACGAGCAGGGACTTGCCCGTCCCTTCGACCGCCTCCACGGCACGCAGGATCGCCGTGAGCTCCGCGATGTTGTTGGTACCTTGCCCGAGGTACTCGCTGATCTCGATCCGCCGATCCCCGTCTTCCACGAGCACCCCGAGCCCCGCCGGCCCCGGATTGCCCGTGCAAGCGCCGTCCGCGTACGCGACGACGTGCCCTTCCGCGGGAGGCGGCGCTGCGTCATGGGCGGCCTTCGCGGCGGCCTTGCGCTCCTCGGACGTCGTGGCCTTGGCCCGGCTCGCGCCCGCGGACTTCGTCGCGACCTTGGCCTCGCCCTCTTTTTTCTCGACGGCCTCGGCCTCACCACACGCGTCGTCCGGCAGCACCTCGCCGGGAACCACCTTCAGGTTGTCCTCGCGGGCTCCGTACTTCCGCCCGTCGTTCGGCTTGTACCGGATCTCCACACGACCGGCGTCCGAGACCAGGCGGCCCGCCTCGTCGGCCTTCGCATACACCTTTTGCCCGCGCAGGAGCGCTCGTACCCACGGCACGCGCGCACCTTGGCACAGACCCCCGTCCTGGCGAAAGCAATCGTCGTCGCTTCCGTCACGCCGTCGCCCCCGTGACAGCCGGCGCTGCCCGTTGTACACGCCCCCTTCGTGAGCGAGAACGAAGACGCACGACCCTTCTTTGCGCCTGGCCTCTTCGAGGGGCAGGTGGCCATCATCACCGGCGGTGGCAGCGGCATCGGGCTCTCCGTGGCGCGGGAGCTCGGAAAGCTCGGCGGGAGCATCGCCATCTGCGGGCGCAAGCCCGAGAAGATCGCGGCCGCGCTCGGCACCCTGCGCGAGGCGGGCCTCTCGGAGAGCCGCCTCCTCGGCCTGCCGTGCGACATCCGCGAGCCTGCGCAGATCGAGGCGTTCGTCCGCGCTGCGAAGGATCACTTCGGCCGCGTCGACATCCTCGTGAACAACGCGGGCGGCCAGTTCCCGAGCCCCGCCGAGCAGATCTCGCCGAGGGGCTTCGAGGCCGTCGTCCGCAACAACCTGAACGGCACGTTCTACATGACCCGCGAGGTCGCGAACGTGGCGATGATCCCGCAGAAGCGCGGCCGCATCGTCAACGTCACGGCCATGGTCGTCCGGGGCTTCCCGGGCATGGCGCACACCGGCGCTGCGCGCGCGGGCGTCGAGAACCTCACGCGCACGCTCGCGATCGAGTGGGCCACGCATGGAATCCGGGTCAATGCGGTCGCGCCGGGCACGATCCGTTCGAGCGGCACGGCGCAATATGGCGACGGCCTGCTCGACGTCGCGCGCAAGGCGACGCCCTTGAAGCGCCTCGGCGGCGTGGACGAGGTCGCGCGCGTGGTCGTGTTCCTCGCGAGCGAGCGCAACGATTTCATCACGGGCGCGGTGATCCCGATCGACGGGGGCGCTTCGCTCTGGGGCGACATCTGGCCCATCTCCGACCCCTAGCGTGAGCGCCGGCGATCCCCATACCTCCCCCGAGGGAGGCATTCCCGAGAGCGGGCGGACCGCGTCCGAAGCGCTGCCGCCTGCGCCCGAGCCCACGCCTGCGCCCGCGCCGGCGCCTGCGCCTGCACCTGCGCCTGCGCCTGCGCCCAGGACAAACCATTTCCGCGCTGCCTACGCGTGGTGCCGCGAATACGTCCTCGGCTACGATCCCGGGTTTTTCTGGGTCCTCGCGCCTTTCATCCTGCTCTGCATGGTGCTCTATACACGGGCGCCCACGACGAACTACATCTTCGACGAGCAGGAAGCGCTCCTCGCGAATCCGTACGTCAATGCCACCGGCGGCCTGCGCTACATCGACGCCATCTTCCGCGATTTCTGGGGCTTGCCGCCCGATCGCAGCGTCGGCTCCTACCGCCCGGTCCCCAATTTCCTCTGGCGCGCGCTCTGGGCCGTCTCCAAGCAGCCCTTCTTCCACCATTTCTACAACGTCCTCTTCCATGCCGTGAATGGCGCGCTCCTCTCGCTCGTGACCTTCCAGATCACGCGCAGGCGGGGCACGGCGTATCTCGCCGGCGCGATCTTCGTCTCCGCCGCCATTCTCACCGAGGCCGTGAGCGGCATCGTCGGCATCGCCGACGTCTTCGGCGGCATGGGCGCCCTGCTCGCCGTGCTCGCGCTCGCGCTCCCGGGCTGGCTCATGCCCGCGGGCGTCTTTTTCGCGCTCCTCTTCGGCCTCTTCAGCAAGGAGAGCGCGGTCGTCTGCGTCCCGCTCATCCCCTTCGCCGCGCTCGTCTTCGCGCCGCACTTCCACCCCGAGCGCCCCGCGCGTGTTCTCCGCACCCTGGCCGCGCTCGTCGCCTCCGTCTTCGCGTTCGTCCTGTACGTCGAGCTGCGCAGACGCTGGTTCCCCTCGCCGACGCCCGCCGAGCTGCTCGAACCCTTGCCCGAAGGCGCCTCGGCCCTCTCGCGGGCCGCGCGTGTTTTCCTTTTATGGTTCCACCAGGCACCGCTCCCGCGCGATCCGCTGAACAACCCCCTCGCCGAGGTCGATCTCCCGCACCGCATCGCCGGCGCGCTCCGCGTCTACTGGCGTGGCCTCGTGCAGGTCGTTTTCCCGCGCACGCTGAGCGGTGATTATTCGTTCCCGCAGGAGCCCGCGCCGGAACGACTCGTCTTTGCCGAGAGCGTGCTCGGCGCCGTGGCCCTGATCGGCCCGCCCCTCGCGGGCATTGTGGGATGGATCGTCGGCGTCGTCCGGGAACGCGCGGCGCGCAAGGAGATCGTTCGGCTCGGGCTCGCGGGAAAACCTGCGCCGGGCCGCCCTCGGCTCGCCGTCGTCGCGGCCCTCCTGTTCGCGCTTGCGCCCGCCCTCGTCGCCGTCGAGGTCTTCGTCCTCCGTCCGCGCGGCATATCGATCACGCTACGCGGGTTCTCCTGGGCCATCCTGGCCGTGCCCGTCTTCGCGATTTCGCTCGGCCTCTTCGCCGATTGCACGCGCGGCGTGGTCCCGCCCGACGCGCCCGAGGCGCCGCGCCCGCTTGGCCGCGCGGGGCTCGCGCTCGTCTCCGTGGGCCTCGTCTGGCTCGTCGTGAGTTATTTCCCGCACTCGAACATCCCGGTTGTCCTGCCGACCGTGCGGGCCGAGCGATTCTGGTATTTCCCGGTCATCGGCACCTCGCTCGTACTCGCGGTCGCCTTCGCGGCGGCGCACGAGCGCCTTTCGAAGCGCCCGCGGCTCCGCTTCGTGGTCCCGGCCGTGTTCATGGCATTCTTCGGGTTCCAGTGCGTCAAGGCCTACGCGCACGCCATGGATTACCGCTCGGACCTCACGTTCTGGGAGGCGACGAAGGACGCGGTGCCGATGTCGGCGAAGGCGCACCTCAATTTTTCGGTCATGAAGGGCGCGCGCAGCGACATGGAGACGCGCCTCGCGGAGAGCCGGAAGGCGCTCGAGCTCGCGCCGGACTGGGCGATGGCGCACGTGTACACCGGTGACACGCTTTGCCGCATGCACCGCGCGGACGAGGCCTGGCCCCATTACGAGATTGGCTTCGCCAAGGGCCCGAACGAGATCGGCCTCCTCGCGCTCGGGCTCCAGTGCCTTTACGACGAGAAGAAGTTGAAGGAGCACGAGGACGCCCTGCGCACGCTCGCGGAGGAGAATCCCGGGACGTGGCTCGCGTACCTCGCGGTCGACACCCTCGACAATGGCGAGAAGCACGGCGGCGTCGATCCGAAGCACCGCCCGCGCTCCTACAACGAGGGTCCGAAAGACAACAACGAATAGCCGCCGGAGCTTCGGCGGTTTCGAAAAGAGAAACCCCGCCTCGGTCGTCCCGAGGCGGGGTTTTTCATTTCAGCGGACGCTCAGGCAGCGATCACTTGCCCTTGCGGTACGTGTCCCACATGGTCTTCATGCGCTGGCTCTGGCCCTCGGTGAAGTGGTCCATGCAGGCGTCGTCGGTGTAGTCCATGAAGTTCTTGATGGGATCGGCGCCCGCCGTCGAGCAGGTGTCGCGGCCCGTCGGGCAGCCATACGCGGCCGACTTCTCGGCCGGCGTGTCGGAGACGTAATCGTTGGTCTTCTGGCAGCCGCCCTGGAACGTGTGATAGAGGCCCATCCAGTGGCCGACCTCGTGCGTGGCCGTGTCGCCGAGGTTGTACGGCGCCGCGCTGCCGCCGGGGACCGACGTGTAGAGGAGGACGACGCCGTCATCCTTCGGGTTGCCCGCGTAGCTCGAGGGGAACGTCGCCCAGCCGAGGAGGCCGCCGCCCGGGTTCGAGCTGTAGATGTTGAGGTCGTCCGCCGTGCCCTGGCGGAGCGCCGTCTTCATGTTCTTCTCGGCTGTCGTGCCCGGGCCGGCCGTGTAGTACGTGCTGTTCGTCGTGCGGTCGACGCTCACGAGGTTGAACGTCACGCCCCAGGGCGAGTACGCGTCATTGAGGACCTTGAGCGAGTCGTCGATCTGGCTCTGCGGGATATCGCCGTTCGCGAGGCCCGTGCCCTTGTTGATGACGTGCCAGTAGACGTTGATCGTCGCGCCGACCGAGATGTTGAGGTTGTCCTTCCACGGGGCGAGCTGCTCGAACTCGGCCTCGAGCTTGGCCGCCTCCTCCAGCGTCAGCTCCTTCGTGCCGCAGGTGCGCACGACGGGCACGCCGGCGGCTTCCGTCTCGCCACCGACATCCACGCCCTCGCCGATCTCGGTCGAGTCGGCGCTGCAGCCCGCGCCGACCAGCGCGAAGGCGGAGAAGAGACCCCCGAGAACGACCGTGTACTGAAGATTGCGCATGCGGGCACTCCTTTGGCTGTCAGAAAAAAAAGGACAGACGCAATGTACAGGGCGCGCCCCGTTTTATTCAAGTGAAATCGATTCGAAATCGACGCCACGCCGGGACGCGTAATGATGTGCGGAATATCAATAGCAATTTGATTGCAGAAACAGGATGCGGCGCGCCCGCGCGATGGAGCCTACGTCCGCCTGGGGCGTGACGTGTAAATATCCGAAGCAGTGGATAATTTCGACGCGTTTCGAGAATGGTCGCCCCGCCGCCGTGCGTCACGCCACAGGCTAGGCGATGCAGATGCGATTGAATTGCATTAGATTGGGAGTCATCGGACTGGCTCCCATCGGCTTGTGGTCATTCCTATGACCACGGCATTCAATCAATGGTGGCGGAATATTCCAGTGTTGGCGCTGTACACGACGGCGTCGAGCCGGTGTTCACGACGCACGAGCAGGAGCTCCGGCGCCTCGAGGTCGACCTCGACCTCGCCCCCCGCATCCGAAAACCCACACGCCCGCGCCCCGAGCTCGGAGCCGATCCGATAAAGCGCCTCGGCCGGCGTCCGCCCTTCCGCATCCTCCGTGCCGCGCAAGGCGATGCGCTTGCCCGTGCGGAGCCGCTCGCCGAGATCCACGCAGCGCAGATCCTCGAGCGGCGCCGTCATGACGTGGCTGTCGATCCCCGTGCAAAGCAGGGCGCCCGCGCCCACGAGCGCCGTCACGTCCGGCAGCCCGTCGCCGAGATCCCGCTCCGTCGTCGGGCACAAGCAAACGAACGCGCCCGCCTCACCAAGGAGCCGCGCCTCGTGCGGCGCGAGGTGCGTCGCGTGCACCGCCACGAAGCGCGGCGAGAGGACCCCGCGCTCGGCGAGCAACTCGACGGGTCGTTTCCCCGTCTCCGCGAGGCACGAGGCGATCTCCGCGGGCTGCTCGGCGACGTGCGCATGCACCATCATCCCGCGCGCCTCGGCGAACGCCGCGATCGGCCCGAGCCAATCGGGCGGGACCGCGCGTACGCTGTGCGGCGCGACGCCGATCCGTACGTCGGGATCGTGGGCCCACCGCGCGGCGAGTGTCTCGACGTCGGCGAGCGAGCGATCGAGGTCCGCATCGGAGAACCTGCGCTGCGCCCCCTCGGGGGGCTTTCCAGCGCCCGCGCGCGTGTAGATCACGCGGAGGAGCGCGATGCGGAGCCCCTCGGCCTTGGCCGCGCGGATCACCTGATCGGCGAGCACGACCCGATCGTCGTACGGCGCGCCGCCCGGCTGGTGATGCACGTAGTGGAACTCGCCCACCGTGCGCACGCCGGCGCGGTAAAGCTCGCGGTACGCGACGCGCGCGATCGCGTGGATGCTCTCCGGCGTGAGCGTGTCCGCGAGCGCGTACATCGAGGTCCGCCAGGACCAAAAATCGTCCGTACCCGTGGGGCCGGGCCGCTGCGCGTCGCCCCGCATCGCGCGCTGGAAGGCGTGGGAATGCGCGGTCGCAAGGGCGGGCAGGAAAAACCTCTCGTTCATGAGCGCCTCGTCGCGAGCGTCACGCGCGGCCGCGATTCACTTGCCCCAGTTGACCTTGGGGCGACCGGGCGGGGTGACGTTCGGCATCACATGGTAGAGCGAGCGCGCGAAGAGCGGCAGCGATCCACACGCGGCCTCGCCGAGGTTCTTCTGCTCGTCGGGATCGGTGCGCAGATCGAAGCAGTGGTACTCGCCGTCCCACTCGCGCGCCTGCACCTTGAGCGGCCCCTGCATCGCGCCCCAGTTGCGGAACGCGCACTCCCACACGCCCGTGCAGTTCGTGAGCGGCACGGGTTCGAGCGTCCGCTCGGGCCGCGTGAGCGGGTGGCCGATCATGCGGCGCCGGAAAGGCACGAGCGCAGGATCGTCCCATAGGCCGAAGAGATCGAGGAACGTCGGCGCGAGGTCGAGGTGATAGACGTACGCGTGCTCGGCCGCGCGGATGTTCGCCTCTTCCTCCGGCGTGAGCGTGCCCTCGGGCGCGTCGATCCACGTCGGCACGCGGATCTCCTCCTCGTAGAGCGAGCTCGTGTGCCCCATCTGCCAGTGCTCGCGGAACGACTCGCCGTGATCCGAGGTGTACACGACGACCGTGCGCGCGCCCTTGTCGCTCTCGCGCACGTGCCGGAGCAGCTTGCCCACGGCCATGTCCGACAAGTACACGACGTTCTTGTAGTAGTTCAGGAACTGATCGTTGAGCTCGGGCGCGTTCTTGAAGGCCGACGGCTGAAACGGGGCGTGCTTCTCGTCGTAGACGTAGGGGTAGTGCACGTTCGAGTAGTGCACGACGGCGAAGAACGGCTCTTCGAGCTCGCCGAACTCCTCGATCACGCGCTCGGTGAGGAGCGCGTCGTGCGCGCCCGCGTCGAGGTCGGCCATCGTGTCGAGGTGCGTCGCGACCGCGAAATGGCTCGCGGGGATGTCCTGCACGTAGAGCCGCGCATTGCCGAAGATGAGGTTCTGGCTCGTCCAGTACGCGGTGTCCCAGCCCGCCGCGGCCGCGTACTCCCAGAGGAGCGGCACCGAATGCAAGACGGCGCGCGACTCGGTCGGGCGCACGCCGGACCAGATGTTCGAGATGGAGATCGCCGTCGTCGAGTCGTGCGCGTGCATCTCGTGGAGCGGCATGCGGTTCGGCATGGCCTCGTTCGAGAAGGGCGTGGCGCAGTCGCCGGCCGGATCGTAGGCGACGCACGTCACGTCGGCGCGCTGGCTCTCTTGCAGCACGAGCAGCACGTTGCGCGGCCGCTTCGGGCGCGCGGAGAGCTTCGGCACGGGCTCGGGGCGCCTGCGCTCGACGCGTAGATCGGGCGACTCGTTCGTGATGTCGAGGTTCTCCTTCACGACCGCGGTGACGCCGTGGAAGTAGAGCAGATCCGGCGGCGACGACATGACGACGCGGTAACTGACGGGCGTCTTCACCGCGAGGACGAGCACAGCCGGGACGAGGAGCGGCGCGACGAGGCGAGGGATCCTACGAGGTCGTACGAACCGCCGCACGAAGACGAGCATCCCGATCGAGGCCGCGATCGCGAGCACGACCTCGAAGAGAAGGGCAGGGCGGCCGAGCGGGAGGTAGCCGTAGAGCGAGTGCGCGACCGACTTCGAATGGATCTGCCCGTCGAGCGTGAGGTACGTGTTCCACTGCCTGTGGAAGGCGCCCTCGATGCCGAGCGCGACCGAGAAGAGCAGGACGAAGAGCCCGCCCACGGCGCCGCGGAAGATCCCGCGGGCGCGCGCGGCCACGTAGAGCAGGACGGCCCAGAAGACGATGCTCTCGCAGAGCCCCCCGAGGTAGCCGAGCCGATGCAGCCGATCGAGGCGCAGGAGGTGGTCGTGTCGGCGCAGGAGATCGGTGCCGAGTACCCAGAGCGTCGGCGTGACGAGCGCCAGAAACCCGATCCACCTGCGCCGCCGCCGAAGCCGCTTGCGCCGCTGCCCCGCGGGGCCGAGCTGATGCTTCGTCTTGCGCTTGCCGGGGGGTTTCGTCGCCGCGCTCGCGGCGGGCCCAGGGCTGCCTTCGGTTACTTCCGTCACGTCTTTGATTCGTTCACTTCACGAGGCCCGGTAGCCCGCCGTGCAGGGCCTCCGCGCGCGCGGCCATGTCCCCGCACGCCGCCGCGCCGAGATCGTTACGCTCCTTCGGATCCGCGAGCACGTCGTAGCAATGCCACGCCGTGTCCCACTCGCGCGCTTCGAGCTTCAAATTCCCCCGCATCATGCCCCAGTTGCGGAACGCGCAGCCCCACACGCCCGAGCAGTTCGTGAGCGGCGTGGGCTCCGTGCGCTCGATCGGGCCGAGCAGGCTCTTGCCGATCATCGCGCCGTACCAGGGCGAGAAGCCCGCCTCGTGCTCGAGGCCGAGCATGTCGAGGATCGTCGGCGTGAGGTCCGTGTGGAACACGATCGAGTCGCGGTGCGACGCGATCGCGGCCGCCTCGGCGTCGGTGAGCGTGCCCTCGGGCGCGTCGATCCAGGCCGGCACGTGGATCTCCTCGTCGAGCACCGCGCCCGTGTGCCCGAGCTGCCCGTGCTCGCGAAACGACTCGCCGTGGTCCGAGGTGAACACCACGATCGTGCGCTCGCCGAACGGCTGTTCCCGAACGAACCGCAGCATCTCGCCGATCGTGCGATCCTGGAGGTGCACGGCGTCGAGGTAGTAGTTGCGGTAGGCCTCGTTGTCCTCGGGCGCCTTGCTGTCCTGCGCGGGCTGGAACGGGGCGTGCTCGGGATCGATGCGGTAGGGGATGTGCGTGTTGCCGTAGTGGGCGACCGCGAAAAACGGCTCGCGCATCTCGCGGATGTCCTTGCGGATGCGCTCGGTGAGCAGCTCGTCGCGCGCGCCGAGATCCATGTCCGCGAGCGGATCGAGATCGGTCGCGCCGGTCTGGTGCGAGGTCGGCAGGTCCTGCACGTAGAGGCGCGAGTTCGCGAACATCATGTGGTGGCTGGTCCAGTACGCCGTGTCGTACCCGGCCGCGTTCGCATAATCGAAGAGAAGCGGATAGCCGTGCAGGTCCTCGCGCGAGGCCGTCGGCGGGAGGCCCGACCAGAGCACCGCGAGCGAGATCGCGGTGGTCGAGGCGTTCGAGCGCATCTGGAGCAGCGGAAAACGCTTCCTCGCCGCGGCGTTCGTCGCCGGCGAGAAGGGGCACTCGTCCGTCGGCGCGGTGCAGTGCGCGTCGGCGCGCACGCTCTCGGTGATGACGAAGAGCACGTTCGGCCGCGTCACGCGCGCGCCGCCGGGGACCGCCGTGGCGCGAGGGAGGACCGGCGGCGTGCGCAGCCCAGGGCGGACGTGCTCGGGCGGCCGGAGCCCGGTGATCTGCTTGATCACGCCGCCCATCGCGTGGAGGTAGATCACGTCCGGCGTCGAGGCCTGCACGGTGCGGTACGAGCACGGGATCAGGAAGCCGAAGACGATCACGAGCGGCGCGAGGATCCGGGCCGCGCGGCCGCTCCGCGTCTGCCGCGGCCGCACGAACCTGCGCGCGGCGACGACCAGCGCGGCGGCGCAGACGAGCGGCGGCGCGACGGCCGTGACGAGGTTGCCGCCGTCGCCGCGCAGGTGCCCGACGACGCTGTCCGAGAACGACGTCGCGAAGAGCAACGCGTCGAGGTTCACGTACGTCGAGTAGCAGCGCTGGAAGTAGATCTGGACGCCGAGCGTGACCGTCGCGAGCAGCACGAAGAGCGAGGCCGAGACCCAGCGGACGGCGCCGCGACGCGAGGACGCGGAGTAGAGCAAGAGGCCCCAGAGGACCGCACTCTCGAGGAGGGCGCCCGCGTAACTCGCGACGTGCTTGCCGCGCAGATCGAGGAGCCTTCCGCCGCGGATCCAGAGGTCGACCGCGAGCACGAGCACGACCGGGGCGAGGAGCACGAGCCAGGCGAGGCGACGCCGCGCGCGGGCCAGGCGCCGAAGCTTCTGGCTCTTCGGCGCGAGGGACGCGGGCTCGCTCGTCCGCGCGCCTTCCGCGCTGGGATCGAGGGGGTAGTTCGTCGTCGCGGACACGCTCTCGGGCCCCATCCTAGCCCAATTCACGTCCCGGCAACGAATGGGTGACGTGATTGTCACGAGCGCCCTGGAGGACCGGTGCCTCGCGTTGTCCCGAGCACGGCAGCGGACGGCCGCGGGAGCAGGGGCCATGCCCCGCCGGACGGTTCGATTTATGCTCCGCCCCGGCCGAAAGGCCGCCCGGAGTCAGCCCATGTCGACGAACACCGAGCCCACGGAACACGCGCGCCTCACGCTGGAGCTCGAGACCGCGCTCTTGCGCGAGCTGCGCTCGGCCTACCAGGACCTGAACGCCACGTTTTTCCGGCGCGCGCTGAAGATCCCGACGATCGAGCTCGGCGACGCAGAGCGGTACCTCGGCCGCTGGCACCGCGAGACGCGCTGCATCGAGATCGGCCGGCGCCTCGTGATCGAGCGGCCGTGGGGGATCGTGGTCGAGGTGCTGAAGCACGAGATGGCGCACCAGTACGTGCACGAGGTGCTCGGTCAGACGAGCGAGCAGGCGCATGGCCCCGCCTTCCGCGGAGTCTGCCAGCGGCTCGGGATCGACGGGCAGGCCTCGGGGCTGCCCGAAGCACGCGGCGAGGAACCAGGCGAAGCGCGCGTGCTCGAGCGGATCGCGAAGCTCCTCGCGCTCGCGGAGAGCGCGAACGTGAACGAAGCGCAAGCCGCGATGAACGCCGCCCACCGTTTGATGCTGAAGTACAACATCGACAGCGTCGCGGAGCGGCAAGCCCACGGCTACGGCTTCCGCCACCTCGGCAAGCCCACGGGCCGCGTGACCGAAGCCGAGCGTCGGCTCGCGTCGATCCTCGGCAAGCACTTCTTCGTGGAGGTCATCTGGGTGCCGGTCTACCGGCCGCTCGAAGGCAAGCGCGGGAGCGTGCTGGAGATCTGCGGCTCGCACGCGAACCTGGAGATGGCGAGCTACGTGTACGCATTCCTCACGCGCACAGCCGAGCAGCTCTGGACCACGCACAAGAAGGCGAAGGGGCTCGGCGGCAACCGCGATCGGCGCACGTTCGTCGCAGGCGTGATGGCGGGGTTCGACGAGAAGCTCGGAGCGCAACGCGAGATCAACACGAGCGAAGGGCTCGTGTGGGTGAAGGACGCGGATCTCGGGCGGTACTACCGGCAGCGGCATCCGCGCATCCAGCACGTGAAATACGCAGGCGGGCCACGCAGCGAGGCGCACGCCGAGGGACGAGCCGCAGGCAGGCGCATCGTGCTCCACAAGCCGGTGGGGCAGGGGCCGAGCGGAGGGGTGCGGCTCTTGCCGGGGAAGTCGTGATTTTATCTGGAAGGGCTTCGCTGGGGCTTTGCCCCAGGCCCCACCGGGGCTGTCCGCCCCTGGACCCGGACCAGCGCAAGCGCTGGACTCGGGGTCGATGAACTGCGCGATGCGCAGTTCATCGAACGGGACAGGTCAAGACCACGAGCGACGCTGCCAACCGAGGCAGCAGCGCTGACGGTTCGATCGGCGAGGCGGTACCACCGGCCTGTGGGAAGAACTGCGCATCGCGCAGTTCTTCCCCCTGAGGTCCAGGGCTTGCCCTGGTTCGGGTCGAGGGGCGAATAGCCCCCGCGGGGCCCGGGGCAGCGCCCCGGCGTGGCGCCTCAGGAGCAGCAGAAGAAGTCGCGCTGTTCGACGAAGCCGAGCGCGGCGAGGTTCGTTCGGATCAGGTCCCGCGCGCCGCGCGCGCCCACGGCCACGAGCACGAAGTGCCGCGTGGGATCGAGGGAAGCCGCGGGCACGATCGGCGCCCCGCGTGCCGTGCGGCCGATCTTCTTTGGATCGATGTCCACGAAGGCTGTGGCCTTCGCGCCCTCGACTGCGAGTGCACGCGCGAGCTTGCGCCCCGTTGGACCCGCGCCCCACACGACGAGCGCGCGCGCGTCCTGCGCGAGCCGCGGCGCGAGGTAGTGCGCCTTTGCTTCGATGAATCGTACGATTGCGTAACGACCGTCGCGGAACGTCGCGCGGCCTGGGTGATGACGCCAGCGGAGGAGCGTTCGATCCACCTTGGCGAGCCCGTAGCCCGCGGCGTGGAGCCGGAGCCAGAGATCGTAGTCCTCGGGCCAGTGCACGTCGCGGAATGCGCCCACGGCCTCGAACGCCTCGCGTCGGAGCATCACGGAGGGATGGCAGAGCGGGGCTTCGACGAAGATTTCGCGATCGTGATCCTCCGGCGTCACGATCGCGTTTTGCCACGCCACGTACCGCGCGAGCCCTTCGCCGACGGCCTCGTCTGGGAAGGGCTCGACGCGGCTCCCCACGACGCCGAGACGGTCATCCTTGCGGAGTGCGTCGACCTGGAGCCGGAGCCTCTCCGGGAGCGAGATGTCGTCGGCGTCCATGCGCGCGAGGAAGGGCGCGCGCGAGGCTGCGTGGGCGCGGGCGAGGGCGCGCGCGATTCCCACGCCGCCGGCCGCGAGCGGCACGACACGCGGATCCTCCTCGGCCAGGCGCGCCACGATGGCGGGGCCACCGTCGGTCGAGCCGTCGTCGACGGCGAGCACCTCGAGCGGCACGTCTCGCTCGGCGAGGATGCCTGCGAGCGCTTCGGCGAGCGTGCTCTCCGCGTTGCGATAGGGGATCAGGACGGAGACGAGCGGCGACACGGAGACGCGAGAGCTATGTCAGCCTGCGGCTCTTTCGCAACGACTCGCCGTGCATGAGCCACTCGCGCGCCTCTTGCTCGTCCGTGAAGCGACGGATGAACTTGTCCGCGCCTGTCTCGCGGGCGAGGCGGCTCATGTGCAGCGTGAGCACCTCGCTCTCGACCACGGTCGCCATGCGCCGCACGCCCATGGTCTTCGCGAGCTCCTGCACCTCGCGGATGACCTCGACCACGTCGGGCGACGCGGGCCGGAACTTCCGCAGGTCGGCGAACATCTTGAGCTCGGAGCCGGTCAGCGTGACGGCCGAGCGTCGAAGCTCCGCCACGAACTGCTTCATCTCGTCGAGCTGCACGAGCCCTTCGAGCGAGAACTCGATCAGCGTGTTCAGCTTGTCGAGCTTGATCTGGAACATGCGCGGAGCTCCGTGAGCGAGCGCGACGATACCACGCTCCCATGCCCGCCCGGAACGTGCGCCGTGCACGCTCCGGCGGGGCTTACTTCTTGAATTTGCTGAGGTGCGTGATGTACCAGCGACCCTGCCACGAGATGATCACGCGCACCTCGATCGACTGCGTTTGCTCGCCGATCCGGTAGCGGAGTTTTCCGCGGAAGGTGCGGTAGTAGCCGATCTTGTTGCCCTCGTCGCCGGGCGGCACCCACTTCGGCGTCGAGCCGAGCTCGAAGCCCTCGAATGTCGCGCCTTCCCACGACTTGCGCTTCTTGTGCAGGGCGTGGATGTCCTTCGCGTAGGTCCGGTGCAGCTGCTCCCAGTACTTGTCGGCGCCCTTCACGTCCTTCAGCGGGATGAAGGGCTCCTTCGGGAACCAGAACGACTCGCCGCGCGCCGGATCGTCGTTCACGATCGCGTCGAAGAGCGCGGCCGCGCGCTTCTGCAACTCGTCGCTCGTCGTTGGCGGCAGGACCTTGTTGTCCGCCACGTACGGCGCCGCGACCTCGGCCGCGTCGCTGCCCGCGTCCGCGATCTCGGCCGCCGCCGTGGCGTCGCCGGCCTCCGCGTCCGCCGCGCCGCCGTCTGCGACGAGAGCCGCAGGGGAGGGCGGTGGCGCCGCCGTGGCGTTCGTCGAGGAGGCCGTGATGTCTCGTTTGGGAGGCTCCGAGGGAGCCTGTGCGCTCGTGCATGCGGTGAGCACGACGAGCGCGAAGGCTGCGGGAGCCGAGAGGCCGTTGCGCAGGATGTTACTTGTCCCTCTCGACGATGATGAGCTGGACGCGGCGGTTCTTCGCGCGCTGCGCGCTCGTCACGTTCGGCCCGAGCGGCTTGTCCTGACCGTAGCCCTTCGCCACGAGGCGCGAGGCGTCGACGCCCGCCGCGATGAGCCACGTCCGCACGGCCTGGGCGCGCTGCTCGCTGAGCGTCTGGTTGCGCTCGCGCGTGCCCGTGTTGTCCGTGTGGCCCTGGATCTCGACCTTGCGGAGCTTCGGGTTCTGCTGAAGGACGTCCGCGATCTCCTCGAGCAGCGTGTTCGAATCGCCGAGGATCTTCGCCGAGTCGCTCTCGAAGTGCACCTGCCGCGAGATCTTGATCTCGTTGCCCTGCACCTTCACGTTCGCGGCCCGCGCGGCCGGGCGCTTGTTCATCGCGAGCGTGACCTTCGCCTCGTCGTTCAGGCGCACCTCGGCCTCGCCGACGTGGTTCATGAAGCCCGAGGCCTCGGCGCGGATCTTCGTCCCGCCGAGCGGCAGATCGCGGAACGTCACGGCGCCCTTCGCGTCGGCCGTCGCCGTGCGCTCCTTGCCCGTCGCGTCGACGATCCGCACGACCGCCGCGGGGATCGGCTCGCCCGTCTCGGCGTCGCGCACCACGCCCGCGATCGCGCCGATCTTCGGCAGCGCTTCGAGCGCGCAGTCGACGTCCACGATCGCCGGACCTTGCTGCGGCGGAGGCGTCGCCGGGGCCGGCGCCGGGGGCTGCGGCTGCGCCGCGCCGGGCTGACCGAACGGCGCCGGCGGCGGGAACTGCCCCGGTGCGCCGAACTGTCCCTGCGCGCCGAACTGTCCCTGCGCGCCGAACTGTCCCGGCGGGACGCCGAACTGCCCCTGCGCGCCGAACTGCCCCGGCGCGGGCTGCGCCGGCTGCGCCGGTTGCGCCGGCGGCTCCGTCTTCGGCAGCGTCGGCGGCGGCGGCGCGACCACGGTCGCCTGGCACGTGGACGGCTTGTAGCCCGGCGCGCGCACCGAGAACGTGTACGTCCCCGGCTCGAGGTGACGCGTGAGGAACGTGCCGCCGGCGCTCGTCGCGAACGGCGGATCCTGGCTCCCCTCGATGGACACGATCGCGTCGGGGATCACGGCCTCGGGCTTGTTCGTCTCGTGCACCGTGCCGCGCACGAACGACTGCGGCGCCGGCAGGATCACGGGCTCCGGCGGAGGCGGCGGAGGCGGCGGAGGCGGCGGAGGCGGCGGGGGCGGCGGCTCCTTCGTGTCGTACGCGTACGCGAGCCCGAGGTAGACGGTCCACGGCGCTTGCGGCGCGATCTCCTCGATGAACACCGAGGTCGCCGAGAGGCCGATGTCCACGGCCGCGTGCCCCGAGAGGCCGCGGAACGCCTTGCTGAACGGCGTCACGCGTGCGCCGAGCGTGAGGCGCGACGGCAGCGCCGAGTAACCGGGGCCGCCGGCCGCTTGCGGATCTGCCGCGCCGAAATCGGCGAGCCCGAGGCAGACGTCGCCGCGCGACACGCGGCCCGTGTGACACTCGTAGCCTTGTCGGTTCACCGGGACGTCGACCGTGTACTCGACGTACGGCTGCGCGTACCGGAAGGGCAGCTCCACGCCGATCCACGGCGTGAAGAAGTCGACGCGGTTGATCCCGAGGCCGAAGCGCTCGATGCGCGAGATCGGCTGCCGATCGCGGCCGTCGCGGTACTCGAGCGCGCGCCCCTCCTCCACCTCGCGCACGAGCTGGCCGGAGTTGTCGACCTTGTAGCCGAGGTTCACGTTCACGCGCAGCGGGAAACCTTGCCCGCCGGGCTTGCGGAAGTCGGCGGTCGCGAGCGCGCGGAAGAACGCGCTCGTGCCCGCGCCCGTGACGCCCACGCTGCCCGTGCCGTTCAGCAAGAAGACCTGCGCCTCGGCGCCGAACGAGAAGTACGTGCCGACGCGCGAGGGCGTGAAGAGCTTCAGGCCGAAGTTCGTGTCACCGAGGACCTGCAGGAGCTGGGGTTTGCCCTGGTCGTTCGAGTTCGCGTACGTGCGGATCGCCGCGAACGCCTCGAGGAACGAGAACGGCGTCGCGCTGAGCGCGAAGAACGCGCCGACGTGGCTCGCCGAGTCCGCGAGGTTGTCGCGCGTGCAGGTGATCCGCTGCCCGGCGGCCGTCGACAGATCCGGATCGCAGAGGAAGTTCGAGGTCGAGAAGAAGTCGCTGAGGAACGAGACGCGGAACGTCCCGGCCGCGCCCGAGCCGGCGTACGAGGTGCGCAAGAGGCCGGTCGATCCGAACGAGTTCGGCTGCTCGATCAGCGTCCGCGCGCGCTCCTCCAGCTCGTCGACCTTCGGCGGCTCCGGGGGCGCTTCGCCCGCGGGCGGCAGCTCTTGCGTGTTCGCGCCCTGGCCGGCCGGCGGCGGGAACGGCCCTGCCGGGGGCTGCCCGGGTTGCGGCTGGAACTGCCCCGGCGGCGGCTGAAACTGCCCCGGTTGCGGCTGGAACTGGCCGGGCGGCGGCTGGAACTGGCCGGGCGGCGGCTGGAACTGCCCCGGTTGCGGCTGGAACTGCCCCGGTTGCGGCTGGAACTGCCCCGGCGGCGGCTGCGGGCCGAACGGTTGCTGCGCCTCGGCGTCCGCGGTGACCAGGAGGCAGAAAGCCATGGGAAGCGCGGTGAGCGCGACGAGCCGCCGCGGCTCGGCAAAGGAGGCGTTCTCAAGCGTACGCATCGACCCTCGAAAGGCAGGGGGAGGGGTCTCTCCCCCCACGGGAGTGGACCGTCCTCGCTGCGCGGGCGGTTGTATCATTCTCGTGAGAAAGCAGAAACTATCCGGTTGTGTCCCGGTACGGATCTGGACCAGACCGCCGGACCACCTCCCAGCGCCCACCTCATGCTACGAAGGGTCCAGCATGGGTTCCCGCGGCCGAATCCTGATCGTCGACGACGAGGCCAACGCGCGGGCTGCGCTCGCCGAGATCCTGCGTGAAGAGGGGTACACGACGGAGACGGCGGCCGACGGCTTCAAAGCGCTCGGCAAGCTCGAAGAGTTCGCGCCCGACGTCGTCTTGACCGACCTCAAGATGCCGGGCCTCGACGGCATCGGCCTCATGGAGAAGGCGCAGGAGTCGCGCACCACGGCGACCTTCGTCGTGATGACCGCGTTCGGCACCATCTCGAGCGCCGTCGAGGCCGTGAAAAAAGGCGCCTACAACTACCTCACGAAGCCGCTCGATTTTCAGGTGCTCGAGGTCGTCGTCGAGCGCGCGGTCGAGCAAGCGCGCCTGCTCCAGGAGAACTCGCGCCTCCGGCAGAAGCTCCGCGAGCGCAACGCCTTCGGGCACGTGATCGCCTCGCACCCGAGCATGGTCAAGCTCCTCCGGCTCGTGGAGCAGGTCGCCCCGAGCCGCGCCAGCGTGCTCATCGTCGGCGAGACGGGCACGGGCAAGGAGCTCATCGCCGAGATGATCCACCGCGGCAGCCCCCGCGCGAAGGCGCCGCTCGTGCGGCTCAACTGCGCGGCGCTCAGCGAATCGCTCCTCGAGAGCGAGCTCTTCGGCCACGAGAAGGGCGCGTTCACGGGCGCCGTCGGCCGTCGCGAAGGCCGCTTCGAGCAAGCGAGCGGCGGCACGTTGTTCCTCGACGAGGTCAGCGAGATCCCGCTCGCCACGCAGGTCAAGCTCCTGCGCTTCTTGCAAGAGCGCACGATCGAACGCGTCGGCGGCAACGAGACGTTGAAGGTCGACGTGCGCATCATCGCCGCGACGAACAAGGACCTCCGGCAGCGCATCGCGGAGGGCCACTTCCGCGAGGATCTCTACTACCGGCTCAACGTGGTCACGCTGGAGATCCCGCCGCTCCGCCAGCGCGCGAGCGACATCCCCGAGCTCGCGGCCTTCTTCCTCGGCCGCTACGCCGAGGAGAACGGCAAGCGCATCGAGGGTTTTACCGACGACGCCCTCGCGGCCCTCGCGGCGTACAACTGGCCCGGCAACGTGCGCGAGCTCGAAAACGCAGTCGAGCGCGCGGTCGTCCTCTGCGACAGCCCGCGCGTCGAGCGGCGCCACCTGCCTGCCTCGCTCGACGTCGGCGGCGGCGAGGGCGCGATCCCGCCGATCCCCGGCAGCACGATCTACGACCTGGAGAAGTACGCGATCCTGCGGACCCTGGAGGCGTGCAAGGGATCGACCTCGAAGGCCGCCACGATCCTCGGCATCAGCCCGCGCAAGATCCAGTACAAGCTCCACGAGTACACGAGCACCGTGCCCGGCGCGCGCCGGGAGGGCGGTGAGGACGGCGCATGAGCGAGGCGGCGATCGACGTGGGCGGCGGCGCGGACAGCGGCGGCGCGGCGAGCGACAGCGCGGCTGCAGGCGAGACGTTGATCGAGGTGCGGGGCCTCCGGAAGACCTTCCGCGTGGGCTTCTTCGGCCGGCGCGTCGAGGCGGTGAAGGGCGTCGACTTCGACGTCCGGCGCGGCGAGATCTTCGGCTTCCTCGGGCCGAACGGCGCGGGCAAGACCACGACGATCAAGATGCTCACGGGCCTCATCAAGCCCACGGGCGGCGAGGCGTTCCTCTTCGGCGCGCGCGTCCCGAGCGCGGAGGCGCGCCGCCGCATCGGCTTTCTCCCCGAGAACCCGTACGTCTACCCGTATCTCACCCCGCGCGAGTTCGTCACGCTCTGCGGCCGCCTCTCCGGCCTCGCGGGCGCGGCGCTCACGTCGCGCACGCAGGCGATGCTCGCGAAGGTGGGCATCGCGTACGCGGCCGATCGGCCGGTGCGCCGCCTCTCGAAGGGCATGCTCCAGCGGACGGGGCTCGCGGCGGCGCTCGTCTCGGATCCGGAGCTGCTCGTCCTGGACGAGCCGATGAGCGGCCTCGATCCGGTGGGACGCAAGGAGGTGCGTGATCTCATCCTCGAGGAGCGCGCGGCGGGCCGAACCATCTTCTTCTCGACGCACATCCTGAGCGACGTCGAGGCGATGTGTGATCGTGTGGCCATCCTGCGCGAGGGCCGGGTCGTCGTGGGCGGCGCGCTCCGCAAGCTCCTGCGCGGCGACGTGCTCCGGACGGACATCACGCTCGCGGGCGCGAGCGAGATTCTCCGCCGCGCGTTCGAGCAGCAGGGCCACGGCGTGCGGACGCGGGCGGACGTGGTCGTCGTGGAGATCGAGGGCGAAAAGCAGGTCGGCGACGTGCTCCGGGCGGCGCTCGACGACGGGGCGCAGATCCTCGAAGTCGTCCCGCGGCGCGAGACGCTCGAGGACCTCTTCATGCGACGGGCGCTCTCGCAGGGGCCTTCGCGGGAGGCTTGAAGCCCTCCTCGGCCCGGTCTGCGAATTCTTTCATGAGCCGACCATAGTCCGCAGGATCGGGAAAGCCCTCGAAACCGTGCACGGCGGGCGTGCTCGCCCAGGGGAGTTTTTCCCGCGTGCACGTCTCGAGGAACGGCCAGAACCAGCTCGGATCGTCGAGCATCGTCGGCCGGACGATGACGATCGTCTCCACGCCGGGGGGCCGGTTCCACATCCAGCTCATGCAATGTGGGCAAAAGAAATGGCGGACCGCGCCGTGCAGGCCGCCGATCACGGGCTCGCCCTGCGTCACCTGAAAGCCGTCGCTCGGTAGCAGCATGCCGAGCGAAAAGGCGCTGGCGCTCATCCGCTGGCAGCCTTTGCAATGGCAGGCGAGCGTCAGCAGCGGCGGGGCCGTGATCTTCAGCCGGACCTGACCACAACGACACCCACCTTCCCAGGGCAACTTCCAATCCTTCATCGCGCCTCCCGTTCGGGGGATGTGTGGAAGGTTTGCCGGACGGTCAAGGTATTGACGGCGCGTGCTCGTGCGGGGCGGGGCGGTGGTCAGCGGAAGGTTCGGACGCCGTCCGATTCGTGGTGCGGCGCGCGCCGAAGGCCGCGCTAGGCTCGCGGCCTTCCTGGAGGAATCATGCGCTTTTGGCTTCGATCACTTGTCCTTCTCGCTGTCGCCTCGGGCCTCGTCGCCTGTGGGGATGATTCGAACGCGAACGGTGGCCCGGGCGGCGGCGGTGACTGCACCTGCTCCGTGACGATCAACGAGAACTCGCAAGACCTGGCCTGCGGCGAGGCGGCGTGTGTCGGGCCGATCGACGACGACCGGTGGGTGACCTGTGGCGAGGGGGGCCCGGTCATCGGAAACAGGCTTTGCATTCTCGATCGCTGGGAGGCGACCACGCCCAAGGAGCACGACTGCGACGGCCGGCAGACCTGCGCCCCCGACACGTATTGCGTCGTTCGCGCCGGCGAGCCGCCGCGGCAGACCGAGTGCCGGCCCCTTCCCGCCGGGTGTACGCCGACGACGAACGGCAGCGACTTCTGCGATTGTCTCGAGCCGGACGCGATGATGGCTGGCGTCTGCGCCGGAGCGTCCTACGTCAATAACTGCGACTACACCGATCCGCGCGCGATGGAAGTCTTCTGCAACGATTGAGCCCCACGAAGCAGGCTTAGTTCGGGAACACCAGCCGCAACGCGACCCGGGCGACGTGATCTTCCACGATCCGTCGCCCGGCTTCGCCTCCCGCGCCCGCGATCTGTTCGAGGTCCGCGTCCGCGAGCAGCGCGAGGTGCATGATGACGCCCGTCATCGTCTGGATCGTCAGCCGCGCCTCGGCGACGCCGAGGCCGCCCATGTTCCCGATCAGCGATGCGAATCCGTCGAGCATGGGCCCGCGCACGTGCCGGGCCCGCTGCGGCTCCAGGCGTCCGAGCTCTGCATTGAGCTTCGCGCGCAGCTTGAGGCTTTGCCGCTCCGCGACCGCGAAGCAATAGATCCGCCGCACCGCCTGCTCGATCCCGGCCCGCGTGTCCGTTTGCGTCGTGAGCGGGGCGAGCTCGACGACCAGCGCGCCGAACCGCTCGTAATACGTGTCGAGACAAGCCTCCAGCAGGCTCTCCTTGGTCGGGAAGTAGTAGTGGATCGTTCCGAGGCTGACGCCGGCGCGCGTCGCGACCTGCCGGACCGACACGTCCACGTCGCCGTCGTCGGTCTCGACCAGCTCCTGTCGGGCTGCGGAGACGATCCGGTTCCAGGTCTCCTCGGAGCACGTGTCCTTGGGGCGCACCATCGATGTGCGCGGTAGCATACCCGCGCCCGATGTACCGCTCAGAGCAGGCAAATCTGCGTCGGCGTGAAACCCTCGACGGCGAGGTGCAGGATCGTCCCTCGATCGCCCACGAGAAACCCGTCCACGAGCTCGTAGGCGACACCGTGGAAATCCACCTCATAGGGTAATTTCGCCCGTTCGAGCCGGCTTCTCTCCGAGAACAAGCCTCCCTGAAACCACACCGTGCCCCGCCGCCCCACGGCGAGGATCTCGCTCATCCCGCTCCAGTGGTTGTGCGCCGTGGCGCGCACCTCTTCGCCCGCGATGACGTCCTTCGCCACGGACCAGGGCACGAACGAGGGCGGCGGCGAGGGCGGCTCGGTTTTCCCTGACCGCACATACACGAGCCAAACCCCGTCGCCCATGATCTGCGCCTCGTCCACGACACGCAGCGTCGCCTGCGTCGGGGGGGGACGCGGAATGCACACGAGCTCGTTCTCCTGGGATCTGCAATAGACCATCACCCCGCCCGCGCCCACGGCGCACAGGTATCCCGCGCAGCTCCCGAGGGCGTACAGATCCGCCGTCGTCCGCGTCTTCACGGTTTGCCAAGCCCCCTCGGGCGACCGCTCCACCATCACCCCGCCCGCGCCCACGGCGAGCGTCTTGCGGCCGAGGTGGAGCAATGCAAAGAGATTCGCCGATGTCCCCGTGGATTCGACGTGCCAAACCCCGGTCGGGTCGCGGAAGACGGCCGCCCCGTTCGACCCCACCGCGAGGTAGGGCGGGTTTTTCCTTTGCTCTTCCGTGACGGTCTGCCCGTCCTTGTAATAAGGCGTCGGGGCCAGGGCGTGGAGGTTCTCCGTCGTCCCCGTGGATTCGGGTTGCCAGCCTGTCTTCGCATCACGCACGAGCGCCGTCCCGTGGTCCCCCACGACGAGCACCCGCCCGCCTTTGATCATCTCGATCGCGCGCAGCGCCTCCGTCGTGCCGCTGTCCTCCCGCTCGAATCGATACAGGTAAGCCGGAGGGTTTCCCCCGAAGGCCGTCTCCGGCACGTGCCGCATCTCGAACGGCTTCGTATCGTGGCCCAGGGACGCGAGCGGTTTTTCCACGCCGGGCGGCGGACCACACCGATCGTCGGAGCTCGCTGTGGCGTACGAAGCGCACGCCGTGCTCCCGAACAGGCTCGCGAGCAAGAGCGCTCGTGCAAGGCTCATGGTGCCTCCTCCTCCATGTCGATCACGTAGGCCCCGGCGAGCCGCGCCTCGTCGAGGTGGCTCCCGTTCGGGTCCCGAGGGCCGAGCCGCGTCGAATCCAGCACCACGAAATGGTCGCCGGCCGGCAGATCGGCCGTCACCTCCACCTCGGATTGCCCCGCCTCCGCCCGCGTGCACACGATCGGCTTTTCGTGACAACCGCTCCGGATCTCCAGCGCCGGCTGAAAATGCGCCGCGGCGCGCAGGCGGACGCGCGTGGGCGTAGCCAGCGAGATTCGATGCACGGCGTCTCCCCCGAGCAGGCCACACGAGGCGCGCGCGCCGCCCGACTTCGATTCGAATGCACCATACGTCCGCTCGCCCGGACGCACGAGCGGCGCGCGCGCGCAGAGCGGCTCGACGAGCGCGGGCTCCTCGGGGCGGATCACGGCGGTCTTCGACGTGTCGCGATCGACGCGCAGCGTGTACGTCCCTGCCTCGTCCCAGAGATTTCCGTCGACGATGACCCAGTAGAAATCGGGTTCGAGCGGGAGCGACAGCGTCGCCGTGTGGCCCGGCTGCGCGCCCTTGCAGCCGATCCCGAAGTGACCCCGGCCATCGGCCTTCTTCTGCTGGATCTGGATCACGCCCTGGAACGTCTCGGGGACGAATTCGAAGCGATAACTCGCCGTCTCGTGCACCTCGAAGCCATAGAAGTGATCGAGGTCCTGCCCCGTGCGCCCGCCGTTCTTGCAGTACGAGCCGGGGCCATGGTCCGGCGAGCGCGTGTCCCCGCGCGAAACCTCGCCGAGCACGAGCGTCCTCTTCGGTTCGGTGAGGCGCGGCGTATCCGGCGCCGTATTGACCCGCGGCATCTTCGCGCAGGCCGAGAGCACGCAGAGGAGCGTCGCGGAGAGCAGAGGTGCGGGAGAGAGCCTCATGACGTGCGCGCCATCTTGCCGAGGAGGACGCGGCGCGTCCATGAGGAAGGTGAGGCGGGAGGCACGCGGGGGACGCGTCTGCCGAGGGATGGCTCCGTGACATGATATCAATGGCGTCGCTTGACGCACTCCCCGGGCGCATGTTCTACTCGCTGCGCAAGGTATGGCAGCTCGAACGGGCGTTGCTGAAGGACGCCGGCGACCGGGACTTCTTTCCTCCGGGTGAAGGGGTTCCGAGAAGATGTCGCTCACGAACACATTGCGGCTCTCGCTCTCGTATCTCGCATATCCGTCGGCACGCTCGTCGCCGTCGGCGTGTTTGCCCCGCTCGGAGAGGCGCTTTCATCTCGGCTCGGCACACGCCTCTGGCCGCACGGTTGGCCCCTCCCGCTGCAAGCGCTGCTCGCCGTGGTGGTGTTCGAGCTGCCCTGGTACTGGATCCACCGACTCGAGCATATCTGGGCCCCCTTGTGGCGCGTGCATTCGGTGCACCACAGCTCGCGCCGGCTCTATTGGTGGAACTTCGCCCGCACCCACCCGCTCGACAACCTGCTGAGCGCGGTCGCCGCCTTCACGCCGCTTTCGCTTCTCGGCGTCGGTGATGAGCCGCTCGCGCTGATGGCGGCCTTCTCCGGCGCGCACGGCATGCTGCAGCATTCGAACATCGATCTTCGCACCGGCTTTCTCGATCTGTTTTTCAGCACCGCGCGCGTTCATCGCTGGCACCATTCGCCCCGCCGCCACGAGGCCGATGCCAATTACAGCCCGAGGGTGATGCTCTGGGATCACGTCTTCGGGAGTTATCGCTTCCGCCCCGACGTCGCTCCACCCGAGGACGTGGGACTCGGCGAGGATGCGGCGGAATTTCCCGAGAGCTACGTCGGCCAGCTCCTCGTCCCGTTTCGCTCGGACCATGGGCGCAAGCGCCACCCCTGAGGCTCGCGGCTCGGTCGCCTTCGACCATGTGACACGTGTGTATGTCGTCCCTCCAGCGCAGCATCCCGCGCTGCCCCACGTGGCAGATTTGGAATCCGCGCGCGATCGGGACCTACCACACGTGGCAGGTGGGAAAACGGCAAAGAAGCGTCCTCGGACACGCGGAGCGCGTTGATTTGACGCAGGCGGTTGGGGCATTTTCACACGATGACCGACGTCCAAGCAGCGGCTTACGCGGCCGCAGTCGCGAAACTGCTCCATGCCCATGGTCCCACGCCGCGCGAGCGGCTGCTCGCCGGATGCTTGGCGTTCGGACTTTCGGAGGAGCAAGCAAACACGATCGTGGAGCGTGGGCTCGCGCTCTCGCTCTACGTCGTCGATCCCGCGACCGGTCACCTGCGCGCGCCCCAGCTCCTGCGCCGCGAGCCCACCGCCTTCCTCGGCGACGGGATCATCGATGCTCGAAAGGATCCAGACGTCGCGCGGCGCCTGGCCATCCTGCGTGTGCTCCTGTCGACGGCGCCGGTGGCCATGTGGGCCGTCGATCAGGCAGGCTACATCATCTATTACGAAGGCAAAGCCCTCGAAGGACTGGGTCTCCAGGACGGGCAGTTCGTCGGGCAGAGCTTCCACGAGGTCTTCGGCGAGCACGCCTGCGCGCCCTACGTCGCGCGCGCGTTCAACGGCGAGATCGTGGAGGTCTCCTGGGAGTACGGAGGCATCATCTGGCAGAACTGGTGCTTTCCGCTGAAAAACGCAGGCGGCGAGGTCGAGCTCGTCTCGCTCGTGTCGATGGACGTCACCGAGGCCCGGCACGCCGAGCAGGAGCTGCGCGAGAGGCTCACGACGATCGAACGTCAGCAGCGCGTGATCAGCGAGCTGTCGACGCCCATCATCGAGGTCTGGGACAAGGTGCTGGCATTGCCGCTGCTCGGCGTGGTCGATTCGACGCGCGCAGCAATGGTGATGACGAACCTGCTCGCCGAGGTGGTGAACAAGGCGTCCCAGTTCGTATTGCTGGATCTGACGGGCGTCGAGGCCGTGGACACAGCCACGGCAGGCTACATGCTCGACCTGCTCCGCGCCGTGCGGCTGCTCGGCGCAGAAGGCATCATCACGGGCATCCGGCCAAGCGTCGCGCAAACGATGGTGACGCTCGGCGTGGACCTCGGGAACATCGTGACCCACGCGACCTTGCGTCAAGGCCTCCAGCATTGCCTGCGCGGGCTCCGGCAGGGCAGGACGTAAGGCAATACGGCCCCTGATGGAGCTCGTTCGCAGGTCGGGCCACGGCATTCGGGGTCCGGCGACCGAGCCTGCATCCGACAGACGCATCGCCCTTCCACCACCGCGATCTCCCCTCCCAGAACCGACGCATCTCCTCCGCCGCCCGACACCACGCCCACCGCGCCCCCGAGCCCTCCTTCCCCCGAGCGCTCCCTCTCCATCCCCCCGCCGACACCTCCCGATGCGGCGACCCCACGCCCCCCTCTCCCGACCGATACCCATCCTCCCCGCAATCACACGCGCAATCCCGGCACAGGCGCCATCTCCCCCCGACGATCGACATCTCTCCTTCCCGGACCGATCCCTCTCCTCTCCGCTTCGACATCGATCCATCCCCGATCGACACATCTCCTTCCCCCTATCGAGACTTGTCGCCTGCCCGATCGACCTGTCGCCGTGCACGTTTCCGTCGCTGACGGGTTACATCGAAAGCCGAACCTTCCAGTCTCACGCCCATCTCCAAAACGGAGCAGGTAGGGAGGACCCACCATGAACGACGATACCGTAGTCAAATACACCGGACCCGCCTTGATCGATGCGCAGCCGATCAAGCACATGCTCGTGGACATCAAGGGCGGCGATCTGCAGGGATACAAGCGCGAAAAGCCGGCGCTCGCGGAGGTGCTCGAAGAGCTCGCCTCCGCCATGCCCAACCACGGCGACGAAGCGGGCATTCACCCCCATACCTACGATCAGATCGTTCAGGCCACCCAGATCCTCTCGCAGATCCGCGCGCTCAAGCCCGCCGCGGCCAAGCTGCTCGAAATCCTGAACGAGAGCGAGGTCTATTATGAGGACCTGCGCGAGGGGCAGATCATCCGTGTCGCCAAGAACGCCATCGATACGGCCAAGCTCGAGAACAAGCCCGGCATCCTCGCGAGCTTCGAAAAGACGATGAAGTACCGCTCGCAATACGCCGAGAAGGCCGCCGCCACGCGGCGCAAGAACGAAGAGGCCAAGGGCGACGCAGAGCCCGCCGCCGCCACAGCTTCCCCCGCCTGAGGCGCCTCGTGCGTCCACTCCCATTGCATTCACCCCTCCGGCGTATCGCCCTCGTCCTGGGGGCGATAGCCGCTCTCCCGCCGACCTGACGACCTCACGCGCCTGCACACCCAAGCGTCGCACGAGCTCTGCACGGGCCAAACTCCGCCGGTGCCAAGTCGCCCCCTTTGGGATATAAAGGGAGTTGGTCGTGTGCGCGCCTCGAGGGCGAGCGAGCAGGGTTTTCGATGATCGTCGGGAGAGGCTACGCGCTCCGCGAGAAGATCGAGGAATCTGCCGATTTTTCCCTGTACCGCGCGTGCCGCGAGGGCGACGGCGTCCCGGTCTTGCTGAAAGTCCTGCGCGCGGAACGATCGACCGGCGCCGAGGTCGCGCGCTTCAAGCACCAGTACGAGCGCATCGCGCGCCTCGCCTCGCCCCGCCTCGTCGCGCTGCGCGGCATCGAGGCGCTCGCCGGCTCCTTGATGGTCGTCCTCGAGGACTTCCCAGGCCGCGATCTCGCGCGGATCCTCGCCGCGCGCCCGTCACGCAAGATGCCGGTCGGCGAGGCGCTCGATCTCGCGGCCGCGCTCGCCGAAGGTCTCGCCGAGGTGCACGCGGCAGGGCTCGTCCACCGCGATCTGCGCCCGCAGAACGTGCTCGTCGGCGCGCACGGCGCGGTCAAGATCAACAGCTTCGGCGTCGACGCCGAGATCACCCACGCGCACGAACGGCTCTACGCGCCAGCGGTCATCGCCGACGTGTTGCCCTACGTGTCCCCCGAGCAGACAGGCCGCATGAACCGCGGCGTCGACTACCGGACCGACCTCTACGCGCTCGGCGTCATCCTCTACCAGATGCTCACGGGTCAACGCCCCTTCGAGGCCCTGGACCCGATGGAGCTCATTCACGCGCACCTCGCCCTCGCGCCCGCGCCGCCGTCCCGCGTCGATCCGACGATCCCCGAGGCCGTTTCCGACGTCGTGCTCAAGCTGCTCGCGAAGAACGCCGAGGACCGTTACCAGAGCGCCGAGGGCCTGCTCGCCGACCTCGAGCGCTGCCGCGAGGCCCTGCGCGGAACGGGGACGATCGAGCCCTTCGTCGCGGGCCAGCGCGATCGTCAGGATCTCTTCCGGATCCCCCAGAAGCTCTACGGCCGCGCGCATGACATCGAGGCGCTCACCACCGCGTTCGAGCGCGCGCTCGAGGGGAGCCGCGAGATCGTCCTCGTCTCCGGCTACTCGGGCATCGGCAAGTCCTCGCTCGTTCACGAGATCCTGAAGCCGCTCGCGCGGCAGAAGGGCTATTTCACGAGCGGCAAATACGACCAGTACAACCGCGGCACGCCCTACAGCGGGGTGATCCAGGCGTTCGACGGCCTCGTGCGGCAGATCCTCACCGAGAGCGAGGCGCGCATCCTCCGCTTTCGGAGCGCGATCCTCGAGGCGCTCGGGCCGAACGCCGAGGTCGTCTGCGACGTCGTCCCCTCGCTGTCCCACGTGCTCGGCCCGCTGCCGCCCGTCCCCGAGCTCGGGCCTGTCGAGGCGCAGAACCGCCTGAACCGGTGCTTTTTGCTGTTCGTCTCGGTGTTCGCGCGCCGCGCGCACCCGCTCGTCCTGTTCCTCGACGATCTCCAGTGGATCGACCCCGCGAGCCTCGGGCTGCTCCGCGCGCTCCTCGCCGACGAATCGCTCGAGTCGCTCTTCTTCTGCGGCGCCTACCGCGACAACGAGGTGTCGCCCGCGCACCCGTTCATCCTGGCCATCGAAGAGCACAAGCACACGGGGCTCGCCGTGCGCGACATCGTCCTCGCCCCGCTCGCGCGCCCGCACCTGCTCGAGATGCTCTCGGACAGCCTCAAGCGCGACGACTGCGGGCCGCTCGCCGACGCGGTGCTGAAGAAGACGGGCGGCAACCCCTTCTTCGTGAAGCAGTTCGTCCGGTCGCTGCATGACCACGGCGTGCTCACGTTCGCTGCCGGGTCAGGCTGGCGCTGGGACCTCGCCAAGATCGAAGCGCTCGCGTACACGGACAACGTCGTCGACCTCATGGTGCGCACCATCGCGCGGCTCCCAGCGACGACCCAGACGGCCCTGAAGCTCGCCGCGGCGATCGGCAACCGGTTCGAGCTCGATGTGCTCGCCACGGTGAGCGAGTGCTCGCCGGAAGAGGCGTACGGCCGCCTCGATCCTGCCGTCGGTGAGGGGCTCGTGCTCGCCGGGCGCGAGGGCTACCGCTTCGCCCATGACAAGGTCCAGGAGGGCGCTTACGCGATGATCCCGGAGGCGGACCGGCCCGCCTTTCACCTCCGGATCGGTCGGCTGCTCGCGGACAAGCTGGACCTCTCCGAGAGCCAGAACCTCTTCGACGTCGTCGGCCACCTGAACAGCGCGGGCGACCTCGTGTCGGACCCCGCGGAGCGGCTCTCCCTCGCCCGCATGAGCCTCGATGCCGCCCGCCACGCCGAAGACGCGGCCGCCTTCGGCGCCGGCCTGCGCTACCTGCAGCTCGGCCTCCCGCGCCTTCCGGAGGACGCCTGGACGTCGCAATACCCGCTCCGCCTCACGTACGCGATGAAGACCGCCCTCATGCTCTCGCTCTGCGGGCAGCACGACGACGCCCTCGCGACCCTCTCCGACTGCCTGGAGCGGGCCGCGAGCCGGCTCGATCGCACCGAGGTGCTGCGGCTCAAGATGAGCGTGCAGGTGCTCAAGAATGACCTGCGCGCCGCGCTCGCGGAGGGACTCGCGGCCCTGCGCCCGTTCGGGATCGACCTGCCCCCGTTCCCTGACGAAGCCATGGTCGACGCCCAGATCCGAGCGACGATGGCTCTCGTCCAGGAAAAGACGCTCGAAGCGCTGCCAGACCTGCCGCCGCTCGCGGACCCGGAGATCCGCGCCATGCAGGACGTGCTCCAGGAGCTCCTTTCTCCCTGCTGGTTCTTGAGCCCCAACAACTACGGCATCACGGTCGCGAAGGTCCTCGAAAACACGCTGCGTCACGGGCTGTCGAAGCACGCGATCTACGGCTGCATCAACTTCGGGGCGTTCCTCTGCGGCCGCGGCGACATCGAGCTTGGCTACCGCTTCGGCCGCGCCGCCTTCGACCTTTTGGAGCGCTACCCGGACAAGAACTCCGAAGCGATGCTCTGGAACCTGTGGGGCGCCTTCGTGCAGTACTGGAGAGAGGGTTACTCCGCCTGCAAGACTTCGTTTCTCGCGGGGATACACGCCGGGCTCGAGACGGGCCAGTACATCTGGGCGTTCTACGCCACGATGAACGCCAGCACGAACAGCCTCCTGCGCGGCCTGCCGCTCGCCGATATCCTCGCCGAGGCGCAGAGCTACCAGCCGATGCGGAAGCTCGACAAGTTCAATGCCATCACCTGGACCGTCGGCGCAGTCGCACAGCTCGCGCACCAGCTCTCGGTCGAGACCGCGCACCCGACCAAGCTCGAGGGCGCGTGGGTCGACATCGACGAGGTGATGGAGGAGTGCCGCCGGCTCGACAACCAGTGCTCGCTCGTCGTCGCCTACATCTTCACCGTTCTGCTCGACGTCTTCCAGGGCGCGTTCGAGGACGCGGCGCGCACCGCGCTCCCGCTGGACATCGAGTTCCCGAACGTGGAGGCCTGGCACGCCACCCCCGTGTTCCATTTCTACGCCGCCGTCGCGTTCACGCAGGCGGCGGACGTGGTCTCCCCGGACGAGCGCGCGCTCTTCCTCGCCCGCGCGGAGATCGTTGCTGAAAAGCTCTCGCGCTGGGCGAACTTCTGCCCGGAGAACATGGCGCACCGCAGCGCCCTGCTCGGCGCCGAGCTCGCGCGCGTCCGCGGCGACGCGCATGCCGCGTGGAATCGCTACGACGAGGCGATCGCCCTCGCCCAGCGCGGCAGCTACCTCCACGACGAGGCGCTCGCCAACGAGCTCGCCGGCCTCTCCTTCCACGCTCTCGGCAAGACCACCATCGCCCGCGCCTACCTCACCGAAGCGCACAGGGCCTACGGCCGATGGGGCGCGACGGAGGCGATGCGGCGCCTCGAGCGCGCGTACCCCGACCTCGTCCCGTGCGAGATCCTCCGCGGCGCGGGGGGCCTGGGAGCCGCCGCGCTCGACGTCGGCTCGGTGCTCAAGGCCTCCCAGGCCATCTCGGGCGAGATCGTCCTCGACCGCCTGCTCGACGCGCTCATGCGCATCCTGGTCGAGAACGCCGGCGCGCGGCGCGGCGTCCTTCTGCTCCTGCGTGACGGGCGGCTCGTCGTCGAGGCCGAGCACCGCACCGGCGAGGCGGCCGTCCACGTGCTCGGCGCGGCGCCCCTCGAGGGCCGCGAGGACCTGCCGGCCAGCGTCGTCACGTACGTGGCGCGGACGCGCGAGACCGTCCTGCTCGACGACCTCGTGATCGACGGGCCGTTCGGGCGTGATCCCTGCTTCGCCGGCGGTGCGCCGCGCTCCTCGCTCGCCGCGCCCCTCGTCTACAAGGGCCGCCTCGCCGGCGTGATCTATCTCGAAAACGACCTCACCCGCTCGGCCTTCACCCCCGATCGCGTCGAGGTGATCCGGCTGCTCTCGGCCCAGGCGGCCAACTCCATCGAGAATGCGCGCCTCTATGCGGATCTGCAGCAGGAGAACGCGGAGCGACGGCGCGCCGAGGAGGTGCTCCGCCATTCCTACTCGCTCCTCGAGGCCACGCTCGAATCGACGGCGGACGGCATCCTCGTCGTCGACGCCGAGCAGCGCGTCGTGCGTCAGAATCACAGGTTCGCGGCGATGTGGCGCATCCCGGACGAGATCCTCGCGACCGGGTCGGACGACACGTTCCGTACGTTCGTCTGCGACCAGCTCCTCGATTCCGATGCGTTCCTGCAAAGGATCCGCGCGCTTTATGCCTCGCCCGAGGAGTCGAGCTTCGATGTCATCCCGTTTTCGGACGGGCGCATCTTCGAGCGTTATTCGCAGCCCCAGCGCCTCGGCGGGCGCGTGGTCGGGCGGGTCTGGAGCTTCCGCGACGTCACCGCGCGTGTGCGCGCCGAGCAGCAGCGCGATCAGCTCCTCCTGGACGAGCGGCGCGCGCGCACGGCAGCGGAGAACGCCGTGCAGCTGCGGGACGAGTTCCTTTCGATTGCCTCGCACGAGCTCCGCACTCCGCTCACCAGCCTGCAGCTCGCCATTCAATCGCTGGGGCAAAGGCTCGCGCGGGGCATGGACGTCGAGCGCGTGCAATCCGCGGTCGCCCTCTCGGGCCGCCAGGTCAAGCGCCTCGCCGACCTCGTCGATATGCTCCTCGACGTCTCCCGGATCCAGGCGGGGAGGCTCGAGCTGCACACGACGCCCGTCGAGCTGCGCGTGCTCGTCGACGAGGTCGTCGTCCACCTCGGCGATCTGATTGCGCGGTCAGGCAGCACGCTCGCCGTGCGCGCGGAGCAGCCGGTCGTCGGCCGATGGGATCCGCACCGCCTGGAGCAGGTCGTGACCAACCTCCTCACCAACGCGATCAAGTTCGGGGAACGCCAGCCGATCGACATCGCCATCACCCAGGAAGATGGGGTCGCGCGGCTCTCGGTGACGGACCGCGGGATCGGGATCCCGGCCGAAGTGCAGGCGCAGCTCTTCCAACGATTTCGCCGCGGCGTCTCGTCGAACCATTACGGGGGGCTCGGGCTCGGCCTCTACATCACCCGCACCATCGTCGAGGCGCACGGCGGCCGCATTTGCGTGTCGAGCGAGGTCGGCCGGGGCTCGACCTTCTGCGTCGAGCTGCCGCTCTCGACCGAGCGCGGGGGGGATCTGTCGTCGTAGTCCTTTGCCCTGCGGCTGCAATGCTATTCGCAGCCGCAGCCGCAGGCATTGGAGAAGTAATTCTGCGGCGGATCGCAGCGAAACTTGATGAGCATGCATTTGTCCCTGTCGCCGAGGTATCTGCGGTGGGGCTCTTTGGCAGGGTCGCACCCGTCAGCCGCGGGGACCTGCGTGGTGGGCTGCGGCTCAGGCGCCTGGGCGGGCTGCGGGGCGGACGACGGCGGCGCGCTTTCAGACGTCGTGGACGCCCCGAGCGCTTGGGGCGTGGCGGGCGCCTGGTCGCCGGACGCTGGCGCCTGACCGCTGCAAGCGCCGGCCGTCGACACGGCGAAACACGCGAAGACGGCGTACATGGGCGAACGTCGGTAAAGGGAGAGCGAACTTTTCTTCATTCGAGACCTCGATACGATCCGCGCGCCGCAGGGCGCTTCGCAGGGGTTCAGCGTATAGCATCCCGCCCCCAGGGAACCGACGCGCCGTGCGTGGTGTCGTTCGCCGCGCGATGGGTCCCTTGCTGCGTTCTCTCTCCCTCTTGTGCTGCACAGCGGCCACGTTTTCTGCCTGCGTGCGGCCGGTTGTCACGCACACCGCACCGCCTGTGGTCGTGCTGCCCACCGAAGCGCCCGTGCGCAACGTCACCGCCGAGCCCCCTGACCCACAGCCTGCGCAGCCCGCGCAGCCCGCACAGCCCGGACCTCCCAGTGGAAACTACTGGGTGCGGCGGCTCACCCGCGGGATCCACGTCGCGTCGGGCGTGGGCCAAGAGCGCGCGTACTCGGGCGAGGTCGAGTGCGTGCCCGCGACGATCGATCGCAAGGTGAGCGACAAGCTCACGTTCACGCTGGGTCCGTTTTCGTTTGTGCTTTCCGAGTGGGGCGATCACTGGACGTTGTTGTCGCCCACGCTCACGCAGGCGTCGCCCGCGTTCTCGCTTCGCGGGGGCACACAGCAGGAGATCGATCGGCTCGAGGAGAGCAGCGACGCGGTGGTGCTCACGACGGTGGGCGCGCTGTTCCGTGAACGCGAAGCGTGCGCGCATAACACGCGCTTCACGCTGCGCTGCGTGGGAGACGCGTGCGACGAGATCGCGCCCACCGAGCGACCGTTTCTGCTCCCCGCGTGCGAGCAGGAGATGGCCGAGGCGGAGCGGATGCGCGCGCGGGTGACCGACGTTTCGGACGCGGCGCTCGCGCGCACGATCACGAGCGCAGACGCGCTGATCGCGCACGGCGGGACGTTGTGGGAGTACATGGCCAACGAAGCGCAGTGCCGCACGCTCACGGCGATGCCGCGCCAGGGCGGCGGCGTGAAGCTCTCGCAGCGTTACACCACGCGAGACGGGCGGCGGGTGGAGCGCGACACCCAGTTCGAGTTGCTGAGGCCGTCGACGCGGCAAGCGATGCCCTTTACCGACTTCAGCTCGGTGACGCTTCCCGACGGCAGCCGAAGCGGGAGCGCGAGCGGGATGATGATTCCGTCTCCGATGGTGCCGCTTTACTTCGGCGACCAGTTCATGCTCGTCGAGAACCGCGAGCTCTACCTCACCGCGGCGAGCTGCCGCGCGCGACAAGCCCAGGGCAGCGTGCCCGCGCTCCCGGCTCCGTTCACCCGCGACGCGCAGTGAGCGCGCGTGAAGGCCACTGCCACCCCCGCGACGGTGAACGCGCGAATCAAATCGGCGTCGGCGGCGCGACGACCGCCTCGTTTTGGCCGCTGCGCTCGAGTGCCCTCGCGACGAAGCCGGATGCCTTCATCTCCTCGACGAACGCGCGGAGCGCGCGCACGCCTGCGTCGCGGCCCTTCGGCATGCCCATCGCCTGCTCGATGGCCATGAAGCGGCCGGGGATCAGGCGCGTCTCGGGATGCTCCTCGGCGAACTTGGCCATGGGCTGCTTCACGCCGGCGGCGACCTCCAGCTTGTCGCGCAGGAACATCTCGCAGGCCTCGGAGCCGGTCGGCTGTGTGACGACCTTGGCGTGCTTCAGTGTCCGCGTCAGATGGAGCTCATACGCGCTGCCCTTGGCGGCGGCGACACGGATGCCGTCGCGGTCCACCTCGTCGGTGGTCTGGATGGGCGAGTCCTTCGGCACGACGTAGGCGCCCTCGATCAGCACATAAGGCCCCGTGAAGTCGATCTCGGCCGCGCGCACCGGATCGATCGCCAGGAAGGCGATGTCCCATTCGCCGCGCTTCAAAGCCTCGAATACCTTGCCGGCGGCGTCGAAGGTGACGAACTGGAGGGGGATGCCGAGTCGTTTGGCGAATTCGCGCGCGAGCTCGCCGGAGACCCCGCGCGGCTCGCCGGTGACGGGGTCCCTCTGCGCCAGGACGGTATTGCCGAAGTTGATCGCCGCGCGGAGCTGTCCGGTCGGCGCCAGGGCTTGAACGACGTGGGGCGGAATCGCGTCTGCCATGATGGCCGGAGACTAGCCAAGCGCGGCCGTCAATACAATCGGCGCTTCCGCCTCCTCCCTCATGGCGGCGTGATGATGTGCGTCTCGTCGTCCGCGCCCATGCCGGCGCCGGCCCGCTTCCCGAGCCGCTCCTCATACCAGCGCCGCGTCACACGCCCGGCCACGTCCCGGCTCCCGAGCCCGAACGCCAGCGCCGCCGCGAGCGCAATCGCGCCCAGCGTCAGCGAAAACGCGAGCGTCACGATCTCCTCGGCGATCTGCAGTTCCCGCAACGCCATGAACGCGCCGAGCGCCAGAATGCCCGCCCGGATCGCACCCGCCACGAGTGGCCGCTGCGAATGCGTCGCCTCTGCCTCCCCCGGCACAATCGGCCCGCCCGTCTCCAGCATCCGCGCGCGCACCCAGTTCGCGAACAGCAGCGCCGCGCCGAAAATCACCGCCGCCGCCAGCACATGCGGCAAATATGCGATGATCGCCGCGATCCCCGCGGCCACGGCCCCGAGCCGCCATGCGTCGGCCGCGTACATGGCCACGATCAGCATCGTCACCCAGAAGACGATCGACGCGCCCCAGCGGGATCCTTGCTCCGTCCGGTCCGCCCGCACCGAGATACCGAGCCTATCGACCAGCCGGTCGAAGCCTACCCTGTGCAAAATCGGCCTCGCGATCGAGGCGAGCAGCCTCGCGATGAAATAGCCGACCACGAGGATGGCGAGACCCCACAGGAGATCCGGCAGAAACGCGAGGAAATCGTTCCACGCAGCCCTGAGCCAGTACGTGCTCCGATCCATGTTCGGTCCTCCGACCCGGACGCCAATGCAATGCGCGGACCGGCTCGACCTGGCGTATTCTTGCGTCCGACCGGCGATATGCGCGCCGGCCTGCCCGGTCCTTCACGCGCACCACGCCGTTCGTCCGGCGCGCGCGGGAAAACCCAGCCCTCGACGTATCGTCAGGAGTGCGGCGCGGCGGGCGCGAGCGCGGGCGGGGCCGGCTCCTGCGCCGCCATGTTTCGGCGAATGTAGAGCGCCACGCCTGCGCCGACGAGCGCGGCCAGCACCACCGCGAGCACCCAGATCGCCGTCGCTGGGCTCGCGGAGGGCTCCGGACGCGAGGACACCTTCCCCGACGAAGGAACGCTGTGCGGCGCCGAATGCGGCATCACGATCGCGGGCGGCGGGGCCGGGCGCGGGCTCACCGGGCCAAACGGAGACATGAGCCCCTCGGGCGGCCCGGGCCGCTCGCCCGGCGCGAGGGGTTTGGCGCGCCCCGGCGAGATTCGCACCGTCGGCATGCGCCGCGGATCGACGCTGCTCGCAATGGCGACCTTGCCTGCGTCCGCGGGCTTCGGCGCTTGCACCGTGGGGAGCGCCGTCGGGCCCACGTAAGCCCGCGCCTCGCGCTCGCCGCCGCCGACGAGGACGTTCGCCTGGTTCGGAGGGACCGAGGGCCTGAGGACGGGGGGCGGCTCCGGCGACGCTCCTGCCCCGAACGAGGGATCGACGAGATCGCCGTCGTGCTCCGATTCCGAGGGTCTTCTCGCGCTCATGCGTCTCTTCACGCACCCCCTCGTCGCCGCGCTCCGCGGCGGCGCCGTCTCGACGGAAGGACGGGGGCACTTTTTGCGTATCCCAGGCCCGGGAGGCCGCCAAGGGGGGATCGCGCGCCGCCCGCCATTTTCCGACGTCGCCGCAGGCGCGTGGGAGGCAGCCAACGCCTGCGCGATCGCGTGCGTCCCGTCGACAAGCTTCCGTTGATTTTTGCTCGCTTCCCTTGCACTCTGCGTTCTGGCGTCGCGCGACGCCCTCGCCTGCCTCGGGCATCTTTGCTCGGCGCGTCGTGGGGGCCGCCGGGGCGCCGCGGTGGGGGATCCTGCCGCGTTCGGAGCGCCGGAATCCACGGACATGAACCCGCTCGTCCCCGACTTCATCCTGTACCAGGACACGCGGGGGAAGACCGAAGGCAACTTCGCGGCGGCGGCGCTCTTCATCGACATCCCGGGCTTCACGAACCTCACGGAGAAGCTCTTCCCGCACGGCCGCGAGGGCGCCGAGATCCTCGCCGGCACGCTGCGCTTCTACTTCGACCCGCTCATCGGCGCGGTGCACGGGCTCGGCGGGATCATCGTCGGCTTCGCGGGCGACGCGTTCACGGCCGTCTTCCCGCACTCGACAGGGCGCAACGTCGCCGAGCATGCGCTCGCGGCGGCGCTCAAGATGCGCCAGTTCTTCCTGAACCGCGCCGTCCGCGCGACGCGCTTCGGCACGTTCCCCTTCTCGTACAAGGTCGGCCTCTCGTGGGGCGCCGTCGAGTGGGGCATCGTCCGCACCTCGCCCGAGCGCGCGTATCCCTACTTCCGCGGCCCCGCGATCGACAAGTGCGCCTCGATCGAGCACCACGCCGAGAAGGGCGACATCCTCATGGATCTCGCCTTCCAGCAGCGCATCCCGGGCCGCGCCGTCACGCCCGTCGCCGAGGGCGTGCTCAAGCTCGCGGACCTCTCCGATATGCCGCTGCCGCCCGTGCCGCGCGTCCGCCCGCAGGGAGAAGGCGCGCACTTCGTCCCGCCGGGCATCCGCGACATGCCGCCGCAGGGCGAGTTCCGCCACGTCACGAGCGTCTTCCTCTCGTTCGATCAGATCCCGAGCTTCGAGGACCTGATCAAGCTCGTCGACGTCGAGGCGAGCCGCTACGGAGGCACGTTCACGGGCGTCGACTCGGGCGACAAGGGCATCAACTGCCTCATCCATTTCGGCGCGCCGATCACGCACGAGAACGACACCGAGCGCGCGCTCGACTTCGCGCTCGGCCTCCGCAAGAACGCGCCGAAGGGCATGCAGATCCGCGCGGGCATCACGCACGGCCTCCGGTACGCCGGCTTCAACGGCGGCACCGAGCGGCAGGAGTTCGCCTGCCTCGGCCCCGGGACGAACCTCGCGGCGCGCCTGATGATGGCCGCGCCGTGGAAGGAGCTCTGGTGCGACGCCGAGGTCTCCGCGCGCGCCCAGGGCACGCACCACTTCAAGCCCGCGGGGGATCGCGTCTTCAAGGGCTTCGAGCAGCCGATCAGCGTCTACGTCCTCGATCGCAAGCGCGTCGCCGTGCAGCGCGAGTTCCTCGCCCGCGGCCTCGTGGGGCGCGAGCAGGAGCTCGACGACCTCACGAAGCACCTCGGCCCGATCTTCGCCGGCCAGAACGCGGGCATCGTCTACGTCGACGGCGAGCCTGGCCTCGGCAAGAGCTTCCTCGTCGACACCTACCGCCGCAGGCTCGAGGACAACAAGAAAGACCGCCCGATCCTCTGGATCGACGCGCGTTGTGATCAGACGCTCCGGTCGAGCTTGAACCCCTTCGAGTACGCGCTGAAGGAGTACTTCGTGCAGTCGTCGGCGACGGGCCGCGAGGAGCGACACGTCAACTTCGACGACGCCCTCGATCGCTTGATCGACCGCCTCCCGGACAGCGAGGCCGGGCTCAAGCGCGAGCTCGAGAAGGCCCGCAGCGTCTTCGCCGCGATGATCGGCATCCGCTGGGACGGCTCGGTCTACGAGCGCATGGATCCGAAGCTCCGCTTCGCCGGCGCGCTCTCCGCGCTCTCGCTCTGGCTGCGCGCCGAGAGCCTTCTCCAGCCCGTGATCTTCCACCTCGAAGACGCGCACTGGGCCGACGGCGACTCGCTCGAAGCGATCAGCCACGTCGCGCAGGCCGTCAAGGATTGCCCCGTCGCGATCCTCTGCACCTGCCGCAACAACGACGACGGCACCCCGTTCCGCATCGAGCTCGAAGAGAGCGTCCCGCAGCACGCCGTGACGCTCGGGCCGCTCTCGCGCGAGAAGCTACGCGAGCTCGCCGAGGGCCTCATGGGCGGCCCCGTCTCCGAGGTGCTCGCCATGTTCCTGAGCGAGAACGCGAACGGCAATCCGTTCTTCGCGCAGGAGATCATGACGTACTGGCTCGAGGCGAATCAGCTCGCGGGCAAGAAGAAGGAGAAAGAAGACACGGGCGTCTCGACGCCGAGCATTTTCCTCCTCCCGAACGACGTCAACAGCCTGCTCATCGCGCGGCTCGACCGCCTCGAGCCCAAGGTCAAGCGCGTCGTCCAGGCCGCCGCCACGCTCGGCCGCGAGTTCGATCTGCGCATCCTCTCGCGCATGATGGACGACGACCCGCTGCTCCCCGAGCTCGTCCGCGTCGGCGAGGAGCAGTGCATCTGGTCGCCCATGGTCGCGCTTGGGGGCTACGCTCCGACAAGCGGAGCTGCGCCCCCAAACCCCCAGACCAAAGGCCGCTATCGCTTCAGCAACGTGCTCCTGCGGAACGCGGCGTACGAGATGCAGTCGCGCGCGCGCTTGCAGGAGCTGCACCGCCGCGCGGCCGAGGCCATCGAGGTCGCGCACGAGGACGACCTGACGGGGCAGCTCACCGCGCTCGGGCGCCACTGGCAACGCGCCGGGCAACCCAAGCGCGCCCGCTGGTACTTCCTCGCCGGCGCGCGCAAGGCCGCGGAGCGGTACGCCCACGGCGAGGCCAAGCGCCTTTACCGCGCCTACTTCAAGCTCACGACCGAGCCCACGCTGGAGAGCGTCGTCGTGCGGTACGAGTTCGGCCGCGACGTCCTCGAGCTCCAGGGCCGGCACGAGGAGGCCATGCAGGAGCACGTGCGCGTGCTCGACGAGGCGCAGAAGCTCGGCGATCGCGCCTCCGAGGCGCTCGGCCTGCTCGGCCTCGGCCGCGTCAACTGGGCGACGGGGCGCATCGAGAGCGCGCGCGCCTTCTACGAGCAGGCCCTCACGACGGCGCGCGAGGCGCAGAGCTTGTGGAACGAGGGGCTCGCGCTGAAGAGCCTCGCGGTCTTGCACAAGGAGCAAGGCCGGTTCGAGCTCGCGCGCACGTTCTTCGAGCAGGCCCTCGACATCTCGCGCAAGGTTGGAAATCGCCGCGACGAGGGCAAGATCCTCTCCGACCTCGCCAGCCTGCATCACCAGCAGGGCCACGTGAACGAGGCCGTCGCGCTTCAGGAGCAGGCCCAGGCCATCGCGCGCGAGCTCGGTTGAGCTCGAACGACCCGCCTCCCGGGGCGCCGCTTGTGCGCTCGGGGGCGACGATGTGCGCCGCCCTTGCCAGGCGAGCCCCTGTTCGCCGAAGATGACGGCCCCCCGAGCTTCTCCCGACGACGACGATGGAAGGGCAGCAGAGTCCGCCGATGCCTTCGACGCCCGCGCCCTCCCTCGGGCGTGGGCTCCGTGGATCGCGCGTCCTCTCGGGCCTCTTCGCGGGCGCCATGTCGGGCACCCTCGTCGCCACGTTCAGCATCACGCTCGCGGCGCTCATTTTCTCCGGCAATCTGACGAGATACCTGCCCGCGGGCATCGGCATGGCCCTCGCGGGGTCGGCCATCATCGGCGCGATCGTCGCCCTCGGCAGCTCCTACCGCGCCGTCATCGCCGCGCCGCAGGAGAACACGGCCGTCGTCCTCGCCCTCGTCGCCTCGTCGATCGGCAGTCACATCACGGCCAAGGGCGGCGACCCTTTCCCCACGATCGTCGCGGTCTGCTCGCTCTCCGCGCTCGTCACGGGTGGCCTCTTCCTCGTCCTCGGCGGCCTTCGACTCGGCACCCTCGTCCGCTTCATCCCGTATCCGGTCGTCGGCGGCTTCCTCGCGGGCACGGGATGGCTCCTCTTCACGGGATCCATCTCCGTCATGGTGGGGACCGAGTTCTCCCTCGCGTCCTTGCCGCTGCTCCTCCGCGCGGACGCGCTCGTCAACTGGGTCCCGGGCCTCACGCTCGGGCTCTTTTTGACGATCCTGCTCCGGCGCTACCACCACTTCCTGCTCTTGCCGGGCCTGCTCGTCTTCGCGGTCGCCATGTTCTACGGCGTCCTCTACGCGGCGGGCGGCACCGTCTCCGAGGCCCTCGATCGCGGGATGCTCCTCGGCCCCTTCCCGAGCGGCGCGCTCTGGCCGCCGATGCCGCCGTCGGAGGCGCTGCGCATCGACTGGGCCGAGATCGGCTCGAACGCGGGCAATCTCCTCGCGATCACCATGCTCGCGACGATCTCGATCTTGCTGAACGCCTCGGGCCTCGAGATCGCCACCGAGCGCGAGATCGACCTCGATCGCGAGCTCCGCGCGACGGGCATCGCGAACCTCGCGGCGGGCCTCGGCTTCGGCATGGTCGGGTACCTCTCGCTCAGCGAGTCGACCTTGAACCACAAGGCCGGCGCCGAGAGCCGCATCGCGGGCATCCTCTCCGCGTGCATCTGCGCCGCGGCCCTCTTCTTCGGCGCCTCGGTCTTCTCGTACTTCCCGAAGCCCGTCCTCGGCGGCCTGCTCGTCTTCCTCGGCGCGGGTTTCCTCCTCGAAACCCTCTACGACTCCTGGTTCCGCCTCCCGCGCGTCGAGTACGGCCTCGTCGTCATCATCCTCGTCGTCATCGCCTGGATCGGCTTTTTGCCTGGCATCGGCGTCGGCATCGTCGTCTCGTCGGTCCTCTTCGCGGTCAACTACAGCCGCATCGACGTCATCAAGCGCGCGGCCGTGGGCTCCGACATCCGCAGCAACGTCGAGCGCAGCGCCGGGGACGAGCTCACGCTGGAGGAGCGCGGCAAGGAGCTCTACATCCTCCAGCTCCAGGGCTACATCTTCTTCGGCACCTCGTACACGCTGCTCAAGCGCGTGCACCACCGCATGCTCAGCGACGATCCCGCGCCCACGCGGTACGTCCTGCTCGACTTCCGCCACGTCGACGGCATCGACTCCTCGGCGGTCCTCTCCTTCGTTCGCATGCGCAAGCTCGCCGAGTCGAACGGCGTCACGCTCGTCCTCACCGACCTGCCGAGCGCCGTGCGCAAGCAGCTCGAACGTGGCGGATTCGCCGACGGATCGAAGCGCGTCCGTTTCTTCCCCGACCTCGATCACGGCCTCGAATGGGTCGAGAACCAGGTCCTGCGCGCGGCGCCGCCGAGCATGCTCCCGCCAACGAAGCTCGTCGACGAGCTCGAGAGCGTCTTCCGCACGCGCGAGTTCGTCTCCGGCTTCCTCCAGTACCTCGAACGTGTCGAGGCGCCCGCGGGCTACCAGATCTACCGCCAGGGCGACGTCTCGAAGGACCTCTACCTCATCGAGTCCGGCGAGCTCACGGCGTGGCTCGAGCTCGACGGCGGCAAGACGAAGCGCCTGCGCACGATGGGCCCGGGCACCGTCGTCGGCGAGTCGGGCCTCTACCTCGGCGCGCGGCGCTCGGCCACGGTCGTCTCCTTGTGCCCCACGGTCCTCTATCGCCTCTCGCTCGACTCGCTCGAACGCATGACGCGCGAAGCGCCGCACCTCGCGGCCTCGTTCCACCAGTTCGTCGTTTGCCTGCTCGCCGAGCGGATGGTCCTCGCGACGGGCGCTTCGAAGACCCTCTTCAACTGAGGCGAAAGCCCCGGGCGCCATGAAGATCCTCCCGAGGCTCCTCTGCTCCGTGATGATGACCGGGGCGCTCCTCGCGCCGCGCCTCGCGTCGGCCGACGGCGCGCTCCGCACGGTCCTCGTCATCGACGCCTCCTCGTCGATGCGCGGCACCGACCCCAAGGAGCTGCGCAAGGTCGCGGCCGAGCTCTTCGTCGACCTCACGCGAAACGGCGACGAGCTCGCGGTCGTCGGCTTCGACGGCGCCGCGCGCGACGCCATGGCCTCCCTCGTCGTCGTGCGGACGCCCGACGATCGCGCCCAGATCAAGCGCGCCGTCCGCGCCGTCGGCAACGACGGAAGCTGGACCGATTTCACCGCCGGCCTCGAAGGCGCGCGCCGCCTCCTCGAAGGAAAACCTCGCGCCCCCGGCGATCAGGACCTCATCGTCTTCCTCACGGACGGCCGCTGCGATCCCGACCCGCGCGGCCCGCTCGCCGACGCCGCCCGCGCGACTGGCGGCAAGGCCAAGGTCGAACAGGTTTGTCAGGCCAAGGTCCTCGACGACCTGGTCCCCTCCCTCGGCAAAACCCGCATCTACGCCGTGGGTTTGTCCAAGAGCGCCCCCCGCGCCTTCCTCGAAGACCTCGGCCGCCGCACCGGCGGCATCGGCGTCGCCACCGACCGCCCCGACGAGCTCCCGCGCCTCTTCGCCGACATCTACGCCCGCCTCTTTGGCAGCCGCCTCTCCGAGGGCGCGTCTGCGCCTTCAATCTCCGTCCCGGTCGACGAGGGCGCGAGCTCGCTCGACCTCGTCCTCGTCGGCCCCCCGAAGCTCGGCATGCGCCTCTTCGACCCGAAGGGCGCGGAGGTCTCCATCGCGGGCGATCGTCCCGGCGTGTATTTCTCGGACAACCCTGCGTACCGCCTCCTGCGCCTCGACGCGCCCGAGCCCGGCGCGTATCGCCTCGACGTCGCGGGCGGCGGCACCGGGGGCCGATATGCGGTCCTGCAAAACCTCGATTTGCACCTCGCATTCCCCGGTTTGCCCGAGGTCATTGAAATCGGCAAGACCGCCACCATCCGCCTCCGCCTCGCGACCCCGGGCGGGAAAACCCCCGCCAAAACCTTCCTCGATCGCCACGCGTTTTCCCTCACGTCGGTGGAGGGCGCGAGCGCCTGCGACGACGCGGACGCCTCCACGGCGCCCGTGCCCCTCCGCGCGCTGCCGGACGGCTCGTTCGAGGCCACGATCACGCCCTCGAAAAAAGGCGCCTTGTGCCTCCTCGGCCGCATGAGCCCGGGCGAATCCGGCGTCCTCACGCGCGAGGCACGCAGTGCCCCGATCCGCGTCATTCCGCCGATTCACCTGAAAGCCGCCGTCACCCAACCGTTTGGCACGGTCAAACAGGACGGCCACGCCGCCGCCATCATTTCCCTCGAAGGCAGCGATGTCGGCGAGCTCATCTTTGCCGACATCGAGCACGAGCACCTCGAGAACGAGGGCAACCGCGAGGGGATGTCGCTTTCGCATCGCGACCTCGAGATTGGCCCTGCCACGAAGAAAGAATTCGGCATCAACCTCGCCGTCGGCCGCGACGCGCCGCCGGGCCCGCGCGAGATCACGCTCCGCCTCGTCCCGAAGAAGCCCGCCGGCTTCGAGGATCGCGCGGTCACCGTCCGCATTCCGGTCACGATCGTCCCGCTCACCTTCTGGGAGCGCCACGGCCGCAACATCCAGCTCTTTCTCGTCGCCTTCTTCACCTTCTTCCTCGTCATCGGCCTCATGCTCCCGGCGCGATTCCGGCGCACGGCGATCCTCCATTACGAAGATCGCCGCGACCCCGACCTCCCGCGCCAGGCCAAGTTCCCGCTCGGGGCCAAGGTGCGCGCGGGTCTTTATCGATCGGCGCGTGTCACCATCGGTCCGATGGGCCCCATGCCACGCGGCGGCGTCGTCGAGCTCCGCGCGGGCCCCGGTGGCTCGATGCTCGCCCGCCCTGTCGGGGGCAAACGCGCGACGGAGCTCCCACGCGAGGACGATTTCAGCGCAGGCGAGCCTCGCGAGCCGCGGCTCGTGAACGGCTGGTTCCGCGTCTCGCCGGGCGTGAAATACGCGATCGAGGGGACGGGGCTCGTGTTCTGGTGGAGCCCGCGTTGAATATACCGGAAAAGGTAGCTTAAAATGAATCGATTGGCTTTGGCAGGTTTGCTCCTCATTTCGATGGTCGTCTCGGCCTGCAGCTCGGGCGGCGGCGGCGGAGACGGCGGTTCCGGCGGGAACGGCGGCTCCGGCGGGAGCGGCGGCGCGGGCGGGAGTGGCGGCTCCGGCGGAAGCGGCGGCTCCGGCGGAAGCGGCGGCGCGGATCCGTTCGCCCATTGCGAGGGACGCCCCTACACCGCGACGATCGTCGCGCCGACGGACGGCGCGACCGACGTCCCCACCGATGTCCGCGTCCGTATCCAGTGGTCGGACGGCATTTCGGATCGGTATATTTCGATGACCACGCAGACCGGCGAGGTCATCACGCCGAGCGGCGCTGGCGTCGACGAGAATGGCGACTACGACCTCTACCTGTTTGCCCCGGCGACGCAGTACACGCTGGACGTGGGGTGGTTCTGCGTGATCGACGGCGGCGCGAACCACAAGAACTACCCGCTCGCCACGTCGTCGTTCACCACGGCCGCGCCCTGACACGACCCTCTGCCCACCGGCGCGGCCTCACTGCCTGAGATTCATCACCGCTTCCATCACGCGGTTGAGATTGAAGCTGCCTGGCTTCTGACGCGGCGGGAATTCGCGGAAGCTCTCGAGCCACTGCGCCACATAGGCCACCGCGGGCAGGACCACGAACATGTGCTCCATGTACCAGCGCCCGTAACCGATGGCCTCGTACTCGGCCCGCTCGAACGGGTCCATGCGCAGATTCGTCAGCAGCGGCGCGCGCAGCTCCGTGAAGGGCTCGATCCAGACATGCAGCCCGTGGGCGTCTTGCCGCAGGAAGGTGACCTTCCAATCGTCATAACGCAGCGCCGCGATGCTGCCGTCGTCGGTCCAGTACAAGAACTCCCGTCGCGGCCATGGCCCCTGACCCTGGAGCGCGGGCAGGAGGTTATAGCCGTCGAGGTGGACCTTGTAGTTCCTGTCGCCGACATTCTTGCCCTTCAACAATTGTGCCTTGATGCCGGGATCTCCCGCCGCTGCCAGCAGCGTCGGCAACATGTCTTCATGCGCGGCGGTGTCGTTGATGACCGTGCCCGGCTCGACGACGCCGGGCCATCGGATCAGGCAGGGCACGCGGTAGCTACCTTCCCAGCTCGTATTTTTCTCGCCGCGGAACATCGTCGTACCGCCGTCGGGCCAGGTGAAGGTTTCCGCGCCATTGTCGGTGGAATACATCACGATCGTGTCTTCCGCGAGGCCTAGCTCCTCGAGCTTGTCCAGCAATTGGCCGACCTGGCCGTCATGCTCGACGAGGCCATCGGCGTAAATGCCATACCCCGTCTTGCCCTGCGCCGACTTCTTCAGGTGCGTGAAGACGTGCATGCGCGTGGAGTTCCACCAAAGGAAGAAGGGCTTCTTTGCTTTCTTGGCGCGCACCATGAAGTCGAGCGCCCTTTCGGTGATCTCCTCGTCGATCGTCTCCATGCGTTTCTTCGTCAGCGGGCCGGTATCCTCGATGCGGCCATTGGCGAAGCTGTGAAGGACGCCGCGCGGGCCGAACCTCTTCTTGAACTGCGGATCCTTCGGATAGTCGGGGTGCTCCGGCTCCTCCTCCGCGTTCAGGTGGTAGAGGTTGCCAAAGAACTCGTCGAACCCGTGGTTCGTCGGCAGCATTTCATCGCGATCCCCGAGGTGGTTCTTCCCGAACTGGCCGGTCATGTAGCCGCGCGCCTTGAGCAAGCCGGCGATCGTCGGATCTTCCACCTTCAATCCCTCGTGTCCGCCCGGCATTCCGATCTTGGTGAGGCCCGTGCGGATGGGCGACTGACCAGTGATGAATGCCGCGCGGCCTGCGGTGCAGCTCTGCTGGCCATACCAGTCCGTGAACAGCGCGCCTTCCCTGGCGATCCGGTCGATATGGGGCGTCCTGTAGCCCATCAAGCCCCTGTTGTAGGCGCTGAGATTGAACTGGCCGATGTCATCGCCCCAGATGATGAGGATGTTGGGCTTCTTGCCCTGCGACGCGGTTTTCTTGTGCTTTCGCATGGATGGTCCCCCCCTTGGTGGTGTGCGCGGAACCTAGTGCGAGGGGGCCGGGGGGGTCAGCAGGCGGCCCCCGCCCTCGCGAGGGCCGCTCCCGTGGATCGTCGTGGAAGTACGGGGAGTTGTTCTGGAACATCGATCTTTCCTCGGCCGCCACGTCTCTGGTACGCTCCTCGGCCCCCGTACTCGGGGAGGGGAACCTGCATGCCGCTCAGCGAAAAGAAGATCGCCCCCGCATTTTTCATTGGTCTCGGGGGCGCCGGAGGCGCCATCGTCGACGAGCTCGCCCGCAAGGTGAAGCAGGAAGACTCGTTCGAGCGATACAAGGACCTCGTTCACTTCTTCGCGTTCGACACCGACGCCGACGATCTCGCGCGGCTCGTCTGGATCGACGCGGCCCACAAGTTCGTCCTCTCGGACTTCGACAAACCCGAGTACGTGGAGCTCAAGCGCGGCAAGCTCCACGCGAAGGCCGATCCCCTCTTCGAGCAGTGGTGGCCCGCGTGGTACCAGCCCCGCGCGCACCGCGGCAAGGGCGCCGGCCAGATCCGCATCGAGAGCCGCCTCTCGCTCTACCACCACCTCGAAAACGATCGCGCCAAGATCCTCGAGACCCTCGAGAAGGCGATCCGGCGCGCCTACGACGTCCACAACCCCTTCCGCGCCAACAAGGCCGCGAAGATCCACGTCTATGCCTCCCTCGCCGGCGGCACCGGCTCCGGCGGCTTCGCCACGATGGCCCTCACGGTGCGGCGCCTCCTCGGCGGCCAGCGTGGGCATCGCATGATCGGCACGTTCGTCCTGCCGAACGTTTTCCGTGGCAAGGGCCTCCCGCCGAACCAGTTCGACAAGATCATGGCGAACGGCCACGCGGCCCTCCAGGAGCTCGAGCTCCTCCAGAGCGCCAGCCCCGCCGCGCCCGTCGAGTTCCACTACGACCCGGACAACCCCGAGCGTGTCCTCGTCGACCGGCCCCCGTTCGATCAGATCTACCTCGTCGAGGAGAAGACCGAGAGCGGCGTCGTCCTCGCCGACTCGCAGCAGATCTACCCTGCGATCGCGGACGCCGCGCACGCGCAGATCTTCACGTCCATCCTCGATCGCGAGGGCTCGACGCTCGACAACGACACGCGCGAGCTCATGCAGCTCGACGAGCAGGCGTTCACGAAGTCGTTCGGCTCCTTCGGCATCGGCGCGCTCGTCCTGCCCGTGGAGGACGTCCTCGAACACGCGGCCTTGAAGCTCGGCGCGGAGCTCTTGCTCGCGGCCGTGCCCGGGGGCAGCGCGGCGCTCGGCGACGGCGCCGATCTCGACGCAGCCGATCAAGCGTTCGTCCGTGGCCTCGAGAGCAAGGCCGAGGGCAAGGGCGAAGAATCCGAGCCGTATCGCCGCGCCGTCGAGTGGGCGCGCGGCGGCGGCAGCGGCGGCGAGGGCACGATCGGCGCGTTCCTCCGCCGCACGCGCGAGGACGTCGCCAAGCGCATCGACGAGGCCATCAAGTTGCGCGGCTGGGACGAGGCTGAGCTCTCCGCGTTCGAGCGCGATCCCGAGCGCGTCCGCGCCGAGACCGCGCAGGCCTTCGCCGCGCTCAAGGTCCAGGTCGGCAAGAGCGAGGACGCCGCGCGCGAGCGTGCGCGCGAGGCTGCGCTGCGTGTCGCGGCCGAATCGGGCGAGCTCTCGCTCACCGAGCTCGCGAAGGACAAGGGCCCGACCGAGGCGCGTTACTTCCACGCCTTGCTCCGCCAGGCCGTCGCCGCCGAGCAGGAGACCGCGCGCAAGGCCTACGAACGAGGCCTCGTCCTTTCGGACGGCCGCCTCGGCGAGGACTTCAAGCGCCGCGTCGACGAGCTCGCCGAGGCCGCGCCGGAGACGCTTCTCGAAAAGCTCCCCGGCCGGGAAAACGATTACTTCGAGGTCGCCGCCTCCTTCGCCGGCTGGTATCGCGACGTGCTCGACGGCCTGCGCGCGCGCATCCGCGCGAACGCCTTGATCGAGTACTTCTCGGCCGTCCTGCGCGAGCTCGATCGTCGCCGCCTCTCGAGCTTCCATTTCTTCGCGCGTGTCGATCGCATCCAGCGCCGCCTCGAAGAGCGCGCGGCTCGCATCGTGGCCGCGGGCGGCCGACGACACGAGGGCGGCGACGCGAACCGCTACGTCCTCGACGTCGAGGTCCTTCAAGATCACCGCACGGGCCATCGGCTCTGGGATCACCTCTACGCGCGCCTCGTGCGCCCGAGTGATCTCCAGCTCTCGGGCGCGCTTTCGCGCCTCGCGGCGGTCGCGAGCCAGGGCGGCGCGGAGCAGGACATCGAGCGCCGCATCATCGACGACCTCGTCCAGCTCGCCTCCGCCGCGCTCCGCGGCCGCATCGCGGGCGGCCTCGAAGAGCGCGGCTTGCGCATCGACGAAGAGCTTCGTTTCGAGGCCCAGCTCGTCTCGGCCACGCGCAGGCTCGAACGCCGCGGCGGCCCGCTCCCGCCCGCGTCCGATCCGCAGTGGATCGAGGAGGCGCGCCGCACGCCCGACGACGAGATCGAGAAGTACGTCAAGGACAAGCTCGAGTTCGCGGCCGCGAAATGCGCGCCCTTCGTGACGCTCGGCGCGGGCGCTCCGCTCCTGCCCGACAAGGCGTACGTCGTCATGCACGGCGATTACGAGCGCACGCTTGGGCCCGTGCTCGCGCACCTCGCGACCCACCGCGTCGATCGTGGCCAGATCGTCGCCTCGGATCACCCCTACGAGATCATCTTCTACCTCGCGCGGCTCGGCTGCCCGCTGCACGCCGTGAAGAGTTTGTCCGACTACGAGCGCCGTTATCGCGCGGTGAAGGACAAGGAGCTCGCCGAGGGCGCGAAGGTCCCGGGTTTGCCCAAGGGCGTCCCGCAAATCCCGCTGCACATCGACAAGAACTGGGAGGGCGCGCCGGAGCCGGAAACGCGCCTCTTCCGCATCTCGATCGACGGCGTCCGCGAGAACGACTCCAAGCTCGCCTGGACCGAGCGGCTCTCGCACGTCCGAAAGAAGGCCGGCGAGGAGCAGGTCCGCACCGACGACATGCGTGATTTCACGCTCGCCGTCTGCTTCGGCGTCATTCGCCGCATCGAGGGCGTCTACCTGATCGAGGACCCGGATCTGCCGGAGGATCGCCGCAAGCTCGGCAAATTCCGCGACCAGGCATTCTCCAGTTATCGCGGCCGCATCGACGCGCAGAAGACCTGGGTGCGTCGCGCGTATGCGGCGCACCTGCTCCGGATCGAGGAAGACCGCAATCACGCCGAGCTCACCACGCGCCTCGAAACGCACGTCGCCGACATCGAGCGCCTGGTCAAGCTCGCCGACGGCGCGGGGGGCAAACCCGAGCTCGAGCACCTCACCCGCGAGATCGAATGCCTCGCGGTGTTCCGTCGGGAAAAAGGGCTCTGAGGCCCCGGGGGGCGCGTGCGCGGAATCGACGATCGAACGAGGCGCCCCACGCTGCTCGTCGGCGTGGGCGCCTTCGGCCGTGACGTCGCGCGCGCGGCCCGCGGCGCCTCGCTCGTCGCGCTCGAAGTCGCCGTCTCGACGGACGGAAAACCCGACGGCGCGACCCTCGATCCGAATGCAAAGGACCCGTATTCGCCGGTCGTGAAGCGCGCCGAGGACACCCTCGCCGCGCTGCTCGACGTCGGCCATTACCTCGGCTCCTCGTCCCCCACGGACCCGCGCGGCCCGCTCTGCGACGTCCTCGTCGTCGCCGACCTCGGCGAACCTTCGGTCGCGCCCCTCGTCGCGCCCCTCGCCGCCGCGCTCGCATTGGGCCTGCGCCGCGCTTTTTCGGCCATCCTCCGCTCCGGCGACGGCGCGCTCGTCGTTTGCCCACTCCTTTATTGCCCTCGCACCGGCGATCGGGCCGTGATGGCGCGGGCCGCCTCCTCCCTCGCCGACCTTTCCCGACGAACCGCGTCCTCGGCCCGCGCGCGCCTCGGCGGCCGCGCGTATCTCGTCGAGGACCAGAGCGGCAAATACCTCCTCTCCCGCGCCGAGATGGTCCGCTCGTTCGCGGCGTTTCTCTCGACGCTTTGCTTGCCGCCCGTGCGTGACGACGATCGCGGCGTTCGTCGCCTCGTCGAGGACGACGGGCCGCCCGGCGCCTTCGCCACCTTCGCCTGCGCGAGCCTCGCCTTCGATCACGCGGCGCTCTCGCGCATCGCCGCCGCGCGCCTCGGCCGCGAGATCCTCGCGCTCCTCCGCGCCCCCGTCGATCCGGCCGCCCTCGACATTGCCTCGCTCTCGGCGACGCTCGTCCCCACGCAAAGCCGCCTCGACACCGAGCTCGGCGAATCCGAGCCGCTCGCCTCCTTGCTCGCCCCGCCGACGATCGACGTCCCCCCGATCGAATGGGACGACGATCCCGAGACGCTCCTCGAACGCAAATTCGGCTCCCTCTTCCGGGCGCGCGCCGAGGCCACGATTGCCGCGTTCCAGGACGAGGTCGAGCGGTTCCGCATGGACAAGCTCGCCGCCGCGCTCGAACAGCGCGGCAAGGTCCGCCTCGAAGGCGGCGAGCGCGCCCTGGAGACGCGCGCCGCCGAGCTCGTCGCCGAGCGCCCCACGGGCCACGCGCGGGCCCTTCTGGTTTTACGGGACGCACGCACCCGGGCCAAGGGGCACCTCGACGATGTCGTCCGTGCGATCGAGGCCCCCGAGCTCTCGCCGCTCCCGACCTCGCCGCTCGCGGAAAAACTGGCGGCCCTGGAGGAAGCCCTCTCGTACCGCCCGCGCCCGCGCCGCATGGTCGTCCTCGGCGCCGCCCTCGGCCTCGTCTCCGCGCTCCTCCTCTCGGGTGTGCTCGCTTCCTCTTATCGCGCCCTGCTCGCGCCATTCCCTCCTTTCTTCGACGCCGTCGCGCCTTTGCCGGACGGCCGCCTCCGCCCCTTCTTCACGCCGCCCGTCCCGCTCCTCGCCGGCGCCGCCCTCTCGGCTTATTCGACGGGTTATCGTCTCTGGAAGCACCGCAAACGCCACCACAACTGGGCCTGCGAGGCCCGGGACGACCTCGCGCAGTCGATCGCGCGCCACATCCGCGAGGACCTCGTCGGCCATTACGAGCGCCGCTTGCATTACGCGCGCCTCCTCTGGGTGCAGCGCGTCCTCGCGCACCTCCTCGGCCGCATCGAGCAGACCATCGCCGCCCTCGAAGCCACGCGCGCCGCCCTCGCCGTCGCCGACCGCGCCTTGCACCGCGAAGAACACGAGGGCGAGCAAAACCTTTTTTCAGGCGGTCTGCTCTCCTCCTCGGTCCTTCACGCGACCATCGTCGGCCGCGACGATCTCGACGCCATTTACGCCGAAATTCGCCCGCCCGAGCCGAGCGCCGCGGCCGAGCGCTGGCTCCGCGAGAGCCTCGCCGAGCGCCCCTGGACCGAGGCCCCGTTCGCCGCGCACGACGACCTCCTCGCCTTTTGCCACGCCGAGCTCGAATCCTTCGAGAAGACCTCGCCCTTCGAGGAAGGCACATCCGCGCTGCACAAGGCCGCCGAATCCTCGGCCAAGAGCTTCCTCCGCCGCCTCTTCCTCAAGCTCTCGCCCGGCCTCGAGCTCGCCCCGAAATACGCGACCGAAGCGCCCGCGCCGCTCCGCCTGCTCTTCGCGCCGCCCGCGGCGCGCAAGCTCGTCGACGCCACGCTCGCCGAAGGTGGATTCGAAGGCGCCTGGGACGTGCGCGCCCTCTCCCCGGATCCCGATTCGATCCTGCTCGTCGTCGCGCGCACGGGCTTGCCGCTCGAAGGGCTCGCCCTCGCGCGCGCCGCGGATTCCCCGGAGGAAACGTGATCGACGCGATCCTCACGCTCCTCGGCGAATGGTCGCGCCTCGCCCAGGCCAAACCCATTCGCACGAGCCTCGGCGGCATGGCCATCGCGCTCGCCATTCTCCTCTACCTCGGCGCGCTCGCGAAGGCCCGCTTCGAGCTTCGCGCCGTCCGCGTCTCCACCGGCCCGCTCTTCGCGCTCGCCGGCCTCGTCGTCCTCGCGCTCTCGCTCGTCGTGGCGATCGTCGACGCCCTGCTCGCGCATTACGACATGCTCCTGATCGAGGAGCGCGCGCTCTTGCTCCTCGCGCCGGGGGAGGGGCGGGAAGCGTACGAAGCATTGCGCCGCATCCTCGCGCTCGCCGCGGGCGGGCGATTCGTGCTCCCCGGCCCGGTGCATTTGCCGCTCGCATTGCTCCTCGGCGCCGTCGTGTACCTCGGCCTCGTTTTCTGGGCGGCGCGCACGATCGAGGAGCTCGGCTCGCTCGAACAGAAGCCCGACGACGTCCTCGCGCGTGAGCGGCTCGAACAGCAAAAAGCCATCGCGAAGGCCCTCGCCGAGGGCCGGCCGCTCCCGGTCAAACCCGTGGAGAGCGCGCCCCTCGCCGACGATCGTTTCGGCCGCGTCTTCAAGCTCCTCGGCCACTGGACGAGCGTCGAATACGTCGAGGCGCGCTTCGTGCGCTGGCAAGGGCCGCTCGTCTTCGCGCTCGCCGGCCTCGCCGCGCTCGCCCTCCCGGCCGCGCTCGCCGGGCATTTCTCGGCGCCGCTCTGGGTCGGCTCCGCGATCGCGCTCGACGGCCTGCGCAGAAACCTCGCGACCCGCACGAAGAGCCCCGACAAACCCGAACCCGAAAAAAAGGAAGAGCCCCCCGCGCCGCGGCCCGAGCTCCGCCCGCTCGTCGAGGCCATTCACGCGGCCCAGGGCCCCTTGCTCCTCCCCCCCGAGACGCCCGGCGTCGAGCCCGCGCGCATCTCGCCCGGGACCGATTTACGCGCCAAACGTCTGCTCGACGATCTCTCACGCGAGCTCGGCGCCAAAAAGGGACTTTACGTCCACCAGGGCCTCGCCTGCGACGCCTTCGAGGAACGGAAAAACATCCTCCTCTGCACGCCGCCGCTCTCGGGGAAAACCACGACCCTCGATCTGCTCCTGTTTTACGCGCTCCTCGTCGAGGCCGAGAACGTCCTCTGGCTCGCGCCCTCCGCCGCCGCCGCGCGCGTGGCCGAGCGTCGTGTCCTCGGCCGCGCCGAGGCCCTGCGCTGGAAATGGAACGTCCACGCCGCGAACATCGCATCCGGCGCGGGCGCGGCCGATCCGACGCACGCGTCGCCGTCGCTCGTCTTCGCCGACCCCGAGGGCGTGCACCGCGAGCTCTGCGGCCGGCAAAACGAATGGTCCGGCTTCCTTGGGGGCCTCGGCCTCGTCGTCCTGCCGGACCTCGAAGAATGGCACGGCGCCCCCGGCGCGCACCTCGCCCTGCTCCTGCGCCGCCTGCGCCGCGCCTCCTCGCGCGTCTCGGCCCGCGCCGTCGAACATGGCGAGCGCATTCGATTCCTTTGCACCGCCGATCCATCGTTTCGCGACCTCGGCCAGCTCGGCGAGCGCCTCGTCGGCCGGCCCATGCTCGTGCTCGGCCCCGAGGTCGACGGCGCCCCGCGTCCGCCGATCGTCTCGTATTTCCTCCCCCCGCGCCCGCGCGCGCAGGCCGACGTCCACCCCGCCGTGCGCGCGCTCGGCGAATCGCTCGCGCAAGGTTTTTCCGCGGAGCTCTTCGGATACGACGACGTCCTTTCGCGGGCCGACGTCGCGCGGGCGAACGAATGGACCCTCGGGCGCGACGTCGCGACGCGCGGCCGCGCCTTCGCCGAGGAGCGCCACGAGCTCTCGCGCGCTCTCTCCGAGGCCGAGGTCGTCGTTGCCCGCGTCCGCGCCGCGACGTACGGAAAAAGCCCGATCCTCGCCGCCCACATCGGCTTCCGCGCCGCCACGGTCCCCGAGGCGCGCGTCGCCGCCCTCGGCGCGGGCGAGCGCGTCGGCAAGGCCATCGCGCCCCCGAAGCCCGAGCCCAAGGAGGTTTCGCCGGCAGAGCCGGAAACCCCGCAATCGCCTGGCGAGCTGCAAGCCGAGGCCATCGCGCAGACGGACCTCGAACGGAAGGTCCTCGTCCTCTGGCAGCCCGATCCCGACCCGTTCTCGGCGCTCCTCGCGGCCGAGCGCCCGCATTTTCGCCACCCCGACCTCGATCTCGGCTGCGCGCTCGTCGTCGATCCGCTCGCCGATGCCATTCAGCGATCCCACCTCCGGGCCGCGCTCGTCGAGGCCTCGTGGAGCGAGGACGAGCTCGCCGCGGATTTTTCGCGACCCGTCGTGCAGAATGAGCTTTCGCCCGCGGAAGGCAATTCCACGGAGGCCACGCGCCTCGCGCGGACCGTGCACAGCGTCCTCGATCCGGAGTCCGGCGAGCGCCGCGAGGTCGTCCGGATCTCCGCGGCGGGCGAGGCGCACCCGACGCTTTGCTTCGACGTCGCGGCCGAGCCTGCGCGGCTCGTGGATCGCCACACGGGCGAGGTCCTCTACGGCGTCGAGCGCGCGCGCATGCTCTCGGCCGCGTATCCCGGCCGTATCTTCGTCTTCCGCGGCGGCCGGTACGTGGTCAAACCCGCCTCCGAGCAGGACGGCCTCGCCGCCGGCCGTGTCGCGTGCGAGCGCGAGGAGCGCTTGCTCGTCACGAGCCCCATTCGTGAAGTCAATGTCACGCCGATCGAGCGTCGCAAGGAAGCCTCGCCCACGGAGAGCCGGGAAGGGGAGCGCGCCGAACGCCGCGCCGAGCCGCTCCGATCGCTCGGCGGCGCGCAGTTCGTCTTCGAGCGCAGGCTCGTCGACGTCGAGGAGCGAAGCCTGGGCCTCCGCCGCCACGGCCCCGACGGCAAACCACGCGACGTGACCCTTTATGCCGAGCCGCTCGTGCATCGTTATGCCACGAAGGCCACGGTCCTCGCTTTGCCCGAGGCCTCGTTCGGCGCGATCGGCGAAAGCACGCTCCACGCGCTCGTGCACCTCTTCCGCGTCACCTTGCCGGCATTCGTGTGGTGCCGCGAGGAGGACCTGCTCATCGTGCGCGTCGCGCGCTTCGGCGCCGCCGAGACGCCCGCGATCGCGTTCGTCGACGCCCACCCGGGCGGCGTGGGTTTTTCCGAGGCGGTGACGCTCGACGTTTTGCGCGTGGTCGCGGGGTTTTCCCTGGCGATCGTCGAGCGATGCCCGGCGCGTTGCGCCGCGGCCGAGGGGTGCCCCTCGTGCTTGCAGATCCCGCAATGCCACGCGGCCCCGGGCGAGGAGACCAAGCTCGACAAGCGGGGGGTGCGGGAGCTCCTCGGAAAGATCCTCGGCCGTGGCTAGCGCCTTTCGGTTATCCTCGCGCCCCTCGATGCGTTTCTCCTCCCCGTTCGCCCTCGCGCTCACCGCGCTCGCCGCCTCCTGCGCCGCCGCGCCCACCGGCCCCACGGGCGCTTCCGCCTCGGATCCCCCCGAGGAGCCGCCCGCGCCCGTCGTCCCGCGTGAGGTCCCCGTCGATCCTCCGGCCGGCGCCCTCGGCACCGCCGCGCCCGTCGCGTCGCGCGAAAACGTCCCGCTCAAAGGCTTGCGGGTCGACGCCCGCACCGGGGATTTCGTTCTTTCGCACGCGGGCCGCGTCGCCGTCGTCTCCGCGCGCGGCCACCTCGTCGATTATGGCCCCGAGGGCGGCGCGGATGGAATGGTCTCTCTGCAATCCGTCCTCCAGATTGGCCTCGGCGTCGCGGCCACCGACGTCGTCCGCGTGGAGCTCGTCGGCGAAAAGAAAAACGTGGTCCGCGTCGATCGCGCCGTGCGTGGACAGCCCCTCTCGCACGTGAGCTTTTATTTCTTCGGCCCGGGCGATGCGCTCTGGATCGAGAGCGTCGCCGTCGCCTCGCCCGAGATCGAGCCGGTCGATCCGGGCCCTCCCGGCGCCGCCAAGCGCCTCCCCGCGCTCGCCGTCACCCTCGGCGAGAACATTCATTGGGGCAACGTGCCCACCTGGGTCGAGGGCGCCGGCCCCGTCACGAGCGCCTTGCAGCTCCGGACCGAGTTCGTCGCCCGCCAGAGCCTCGGCACCGCGTACGCATTGTGCTCCGCGGAGGGCCCGCTCTTCGCCCGCTTCGGCTCGCCCGAATATGGGTTTTTCGAGGCCGCCCTCACCGGCGAACGCGTCGTCCCCGTCGTCCACGCCGGCGCCTCCGAGCGACGCCGCATCGCCGTCACCCTGAGCGACCGCTCCTCCGGCGACGCCGCGCTCGCCTTGCCCTGCCGCGCCCCCGCCGCCCGCCGCCGCATCTCGCTCCCCGCGCTCCCCGTTCGCGGCGCCCGCGTCGAGCTCGCCCGCTGTGACGGCGCCGGGCGCCGCCGCATCTATGCCGAGCTCGGCGCCGAGGAGCGCGTGTTTGGCAAGACAGACCGCGCGATCGACCTGCCCGAGGGCTGCTTCGACGCTCGCCTCGTCGCGCCGGGCCACGCGCCGGGCCCCTGGATCCGCGTCGAATCCCTCGCCGCCGAGGTTCTTCGCGCCAAACCGACCGCCGGGCGCCTGCGTGTCGCCGCGACCGAGGGCGGAAAGCCCATCCCCGCGCGGCTCCTCGTGCGTGGCAAGGACGGCACGCCCGATCCCGACTGGGGCGACGAGCCCCTCGCCGGCGCGGCCCTCAACGTCGTCTACCTCGACCGGAGCGAGCGCGAGCTTTTCCTCCCGCCCGGCAAATACCACGTCGCCCTCACGCGCGGCTTCTCGTACTCGGCCCACGAGGAAGACATCGAGGTGGCCGCGGGCCGCGACGTCTCCGTCCGCGCGAAGCTCGAGCGTGTCGTCGACACGAAAGGGTTCGTCTCGGCCGATCTGCACCTCCACGCCGAGCCTTCCCCCGACGCCCCCGCGCCGCTCGCCGAGCGCGTGCGCAGCCTCGTCTCCGTGGGCGTCGACGTCGCGGTGGCCACCGATCACAACGCCGTCACCGATTACGGCCCCACGATCCGCGAAATGGGCCTCGCCTCCGATCTCGTGAGCATCGTCGGCGACGAGGTCACTTCGCCCGCCTGGGGCCATTTCAACGTCTTCCCCATGCTCCCCGCGTCCCCGCCGCTCCCCTGGATCGGCGTCCTGCCGGCCGAAATCTTCGCCGCTGCGCGCGCACAAAAACCTTATGGCACCAGCACGATCCTCCAGGTGAACCACCCGCGCTGGGGCGGCATCGGATACTTCGAGCTCCTCCGCCTCGACACGGACGACCTCAAGGGCTGGCTCGACCGTTCCCCGATCGCCGACATGGGCTTCGATCTGCTCGAGGTCTACAACGGTGACCATTCCCGTTACATCGCCGGCGTGGAGCCGGTCTTACGCGACTGGTATGCGCTGCTCGACGCCGGATTCCGCGTCGTCGGCACGGGCAACTCCGACTCGCACAAGCTCGTCTACCACGAGGCGGGTTTGCCCCGGAACATGGTGTTCGTCGGGAACGACGGAAAACGCCCGGTCGCGGAGGCGGCCTTCGTGGACGCGCTGCGGAAGGGAAACGTCAGCGTCTCGGGAGGGCCCTTCGTCCGGATCGAGGTTTCGGGCAAAGGAATGGGCGAGACGATCGCGCCGGGCGAGGCCGAGGTCGTCGTGCGCGTCGACGCGCCGCCGTGGATCGAGATCGATCGGATCGAGCTCGTCAAGCGCGGAAAAACCTTGCGGACCTTCCCGATCACCGGCCGCAAGGGCCCCATCGAGCAGCGCAGCCGCGAGACGTTCGAGAAGGGCGACTGGATCCTCGCCATCGCCCGCGGGAGCAAGCCCATGGACGCCTACGTGCCCGGCGTCCCGCCGCTCTCCTTCACGAACCCGGTCTTCGTGCGTTGAGGAAAAACCTTCAACGCGCGGGCGCGCTCGGACAGGCGAGGGCCGCCTTCGCGTGCCGCGCGTAACGCTCCTCCACGGCGCGCTTCACGATGGGTTCGTCGACGAACGGCAGCTCGCCGTCCTTGCGCCATCCTTCGAGCGCCCGCGCCGTGGCCGCCTGGCAGGGCACCTCTTGCCGGATCGCCCGGCAGATCAGCGCCTCGAGGCTCCTCGCGTCGCGCACCGTGCAGGCCTTCGCGTCCTCGCAGTCCTTCGCCGCGTCCTCGCCGCAGGGCCGGCAGTTGAAGGCGTCGAGGTGCTCCTTGGAGGTCAAAGGACATGCGGAGAGGTCCTCGCAGGCCTCCGTGGTGCAGGCGGGCAGCTCGGCCACGGCCGGCGTCTTCGGCGTCTCGACCTGGGTGCTCGCGCCGCCGCCCCCGCACGAGGCGGCGAGCCCCGCGAAAGTCAAGACCATGACGCACCACGCTCCCATCCGACCGAATGCTCGTTTGCCGCCGCGCTGCATCACTGCGAGGCTATCGCAGGGCCGGGCTCGAAGGGAAGGGGAAGGCTCGGCTCGTGCTTGTCGTCGGGCCGCATTCGTTTTATGCGGACTTCCGTGGACCTGGAACTACAGGGCTCGGTCGTCTTCGTGACCGGCGCCTCCGGCGGCATCGGCAACGAGATATGCCGCGCGTTCCTCGAGGAGGGCGCCTCCGTCGTCGCCTTCTCGCGCCGCGGGATGCCCGAAGGAGACCGCGCCCGCGCCGTCTCGCTCGTGGGCGACGTGCGTGATCCCGCCGCCGTGGACCAGGCCATGCGCGAGGCCGAAGCGACGTTCGGCCGGGTCGACGTCTGCGTCGCGTGCGCCGGTATCTGGCCGCCCGACGCGACCCCGCTCCACGAGATGGATCCGGCCCGCGCCCGCGACGTGGTCGAGACGAACCTGCTCGGCGCGCTGTGGACCGCGCGCGCGTTTCTCGCCGCGCTCGCGCGAAAAGGCCCGCGCGCGGACGAACGTGGCGCGAGCCTCGTCCTCGTCGGCTCCACGGCCGGCCGCTTCGGCGAGCGCGGGCACAGCGAGTATGCGGTCAGCAAGGCCGGGCTCCGGGGCCTTTTGCTCTCGCTCAAGAACGAGATCGTGGCGCTCGATCCGCGCGGCCGCGTGAACCTGGTCGAGCCGGGCTGGACCGTGACGCCGATGGTCGAGGCGTGCCTCGCAGAGCACGGCGCGCTCGAGTCCACGCTGCGCACGATGCCGCTCCGAAAGCTTGCGACCCCAACGGACGTCGCGCGGTCGGTCCTGTTTCTGGCCTCTCCCGCGATGTCGGGGCACCTCTCGGGCGAGGCGCTCCTCGTCGCCGGTGGAATGGAGGGGCGCGTGCTCTGGTGAGCCCGGCGCGTGCCCATGCAGGACTTCGTTCAGACCTTCCGCGACCGGTTCGGCATCCTCCCGCCGGAGGGCATGCTCCCGAAGCATCCGCTGCTGCCCTTCGACGGCGCGGCGATGCTCGTCGGCTCCGAGATCGCGCACGCGCACGGGGTCGCCCTCGCGCAGGCCGAGATCGGCCCGTTTCTCCGGACCGCCCCCGAGGGATATTTGCTCGTCGGCTTCTGGGGGCACGGCGTGCAGAGCCACGCATTTTATTACGTCCGCGTCGACGCCCAGAGCCGCGTCTATTTCCGCCTCCCGCACGGCGGCGTGTACATGGACAACGAGCGGGCGGCGCAGCGCATTCGGGCCTTTCTGACCCGGTATTTCGCGATCGAGCCCGTCCTTCGCGCCCGGACGATCTCGTTCGTCGCGGTCGACGCCATGGGCGAGGCGCGATACCGGCTCGTCGGCAAGGACGGAACGACCGTCGAGCTCGATCGCAGCCTGCTCGTCGACGCCTCGTTCGAGGAGCGATTCGCGCCCGTCCTGCCTCCCCTCTGACGGACATGACGTCACGTGACACGCTGCTCCCCGCTTGCGGAGCGCGTCGCGTCGCGGTACCGCGTTGGCGCATGGGAACGCGCCGCATCGTCAGCAACTACATGACCCGGAGCCCGCTCACCGTCCCGCGCACGACCACCATGGCCCGCGCGATGAAGCTGCTCGACGAGCACGGCTTCCGGCACCTGCCCATCGTCGACGAGGCCGGCAAGCTCATCGGCCTGCTCTCGGAGCGCGAGCTCAAGATCGTGGAGAACATGCGCGTCGTCGACGCGGGCATGGCTTGCGTCGAGGACTTCATCCTCGGCCCGCCCTACAGCGTCTCGCCCGAGTGTCCGCTCGCCGAGGTCACGCGCACCATGGCCGAGAAGAAATACGGCTCGGCCGTCGTCGTCGACGGCGACACGGTCGTCGGTCTTTTCACGACCGTGGACGCGCTCCGAGCCCTCACCACGATGCTCGACGAGGTCGAGGGCGGCTGAGCCGCGCTCATTGCACCACGCCGGGCAAGGTGCCCGGTCCGTACCGCGCGACGACGCCCTTGCGCCGCGCCCCTGCGGCTTTGGGCGCATAAAAATCACCCCCGACGGCCCAGAACGAGCCTGCCCCGTCGGACCACGCCGCGTGCAGATCGTCATAGGGTTCGAGGACGAACTCGTCGATCCACGCCCCGTCGACGAGCCTCTGCTTTTGCCCTCCGTCGCCCACGAGGAGCGCCGATCCCGAGGGGCCACAGGCGACGCCGTTGACGAGGTTCGTCAACGAAACGTTCACTTCGGAAAAACCGTCTCCGGCCGAGCGGAGCACGACGGCGCCGCCGACGGCGTACACCTCCTGCGCCCCGCACCCGGACACGGTGAAGAGCTTTCCCTGCGTGGGCGCGGGCTCGACGAGCGACCACGCCGCGCCTTTCTTGCGCCAGATCGTCCCTTTCTCGCCCACGGCATACAGATCGTCGGGCGCGCTGCCCCAGACCTTGTAAAGCGTGCGGCCAAGGGGGGCGCCGGGCAGCGGCTCGGGCTTCCAGGTCGCGCCGTCCCAGCGGAGGACGATGTCGTTTGGCGCGCCAATCCCACCGCCGGGCGTGCCGCCCACGGCGAAGGCCTCGGTCTTCGAGAACGCCATGACGCCCCAGAGCGTCGCGTCCACGCCGGACGCGTGCTCGGTGAACGACGCGCCGTCCCAGTGCGTGATGCGCCCTTTTTCCCCGACGAACCACACGTCGTCGGGGCCCGTGCCGTGCACCCACCAGTACGTCTCGGCGCCACCCGGGGCGAGGCGCTTCCACGTGGCGCCGTCGAAGTGCACCACGAGCGTCTCGAATCCCTCGTTTCCGAGCGGCCCGCCGACGGCGAACACGTGCGAGGGGCTCGCGCCCCAGATCGAGAGCACCGCGCCGTCGAGGTCCTGCGCGTCGAGCACGGTTTGCCAAGCCGAGGGGCCTGGATCGCCGCCGCCCGCCCCGCCGCCGCTGCCGCCCGCGCCCCCGCTCCCCGCGTCACCACCATGGCCGCCCGTGCCGCTGCTTTGCTGGGATCCGCTCGACGCAGCGCCGCCGCTGCCGGAGCCCTCGGACGGGCCGCAGGCGGGCAGGACGAACAGCGTGACGAGGGCCAGGGGCAGGGCGAGGGCGCGAGGCATGGGGAGCCATCGTGCCTCATCGATGTCGCGAGCGTAAAGGGTCGCCCCCGCGCAGATGCTCAGGGCTCCGCGAAGACCTCGTCGAGCATCGTCGCGGAGAGCAGGCGCAGGATCCATGCGTCGAGCGAGGCGCGTGGAGCCCCGGCGATCCGCGCCTCCGTGTTCGCCGGGATCTCGCCGAAGCGGGCCCGGAGCAGGGTGCGGAGCGCCTCGCGACGGCCTTCTTCGCGGCCGACTTCACGGCCTTCCTCGCGACCTTCTTCGCGACCTTCTTCGCGGCCTTCCTCGCGGCCCGCTTCACGCGCGCCTTCCTTCAGCTTTTCGAGCTCCGCGTTTCCTTTTCGTTCGAGCGCGCGCACCACCTCGTGCTCCGCGTTCTGCACGTCGAGGAGCGCGCGCACCGCAATGGGGCGGACGAAGCACGGATCTTCGAGCATGCCGTCCAGGAGGAGCGGCACGAACGCGCGCTTCTCCGTCGACCACTCGCAGACCTCGCGGCGCTTGACGAAGATCGCGAACACCCGACGAACGCCGCGCTCCGCGAGCTCCTCGGCCTTCTCGAGCACGTCGCGCACGCGCTGCTCGTTCACGATCTCGAACGAGATCTCCTCCAGGAAACGCCGCCCGGTGGCCGGATCCTGCCCCTCCCGCCGGATCGACAGGTCGGTCGCGAAGTTCGAGCCCTCGGACACGCGCGTGAGCAGCTCCGTCGAGGGCCGGTAGCCCGGTCGGACGTGCGGGAGGATCAAGAAGTCCAGGCTCGTCTGCAGGTCCGCGTGGGGCTCGAGCGCCGGCTGCGCGACGACCTTGCGGCCGCGGATCATCTCGTCCCGCGTCGTCTCGGGCACGACGATGTGCTCGTCGACCGGCGGAAAACGTCCCGGGCGGGAGCCTGACGGTGGGAACGACAGCGCTGCGCCGCCGCCACGAGGCGGCGCGAGGAGGACCGTCGAGCGATCAGGCTTCGGATCCATGCCCTTCAACCTAGCAGACCCGACCCCTCTCCGGGAGCCCAAAAATGCCAGTTCCCCCCTCCGCGGGCAAACCCCGCGCGTTCCGTGAGGATCGGCTATAGTCCCCGCCGTGGACGCGCGCCGAACGCCCCCGAACGAGGTGCCGCGAGCGCGCTCGGTCGCGCTCGCCCTGGCGTTCTCCGCGTTCGTCGGGTGCGGCGCGCCCGACGAGCCGCCGGGCCGCTCCGTCGAGGGGCCCGATCCGGCCGTGCCCGCGGCTTCGCTCGCCTCGGGCGGCGCGCTCCCGCTCCCGCCCGAGCCCTCGGCCGCGAGCGAGCCCGAGCCCGAGGGGCCCGCGCCCGCGGACCTCGAGCCGGGCCAGGGCCACGAGCTCGCCAGCATCGCGATGCGCAACTTCGTGTACATCGCGCCCGATTACCAGTCCACGCGGCTCGGCTATTTGCGCGCCGGCGCCCTCGTCCCGCGGGCCGCCGAGCCCGCCGGCTTCAAGCGCTGCAAGGGCGGCTTTTATCGGATCCACCCGCGCGGATACGTCTGCGTGGGCACGGGAGCGACGCTCGACGTCGCGCATCCGGTCGCCCTCGCGGCCGTCCGCGGCCCGCGCCGGGGCGAGCCTTTCCCGTACGATTACGTCGTCTCGCGCAGCCCCCCGCCGCACCTCTACGTCCACCTCCCCACGCCCGAGGAGCAACGGACCGTCGAGGGCCGCCCCCTCGGCGCCCGGGGCATGAATGCCTGGATCGTGCAGGAGATTGGCAGGACGATCGGCGACGCCGATCCGATCTCGCCCTTCCTCGAATCCGGCCGCGATTTGCCGAAGCCTGCGGGTGCCGAGGAGAAGGTCCGGTTTCCCGCGCACCGCGGCCGCGCCAAGGCGCGATCGGCCTTCGGGCTGATGGCCTCCTTCGACTGGACGGGCCGCCGCTTCGGCCTCACGACCGAGCTCGATCTCGTGCCGATCGATCGCACGCGGCCCGCGCACCTCTCGGAGCTGCGTGGCGTCGTCTTCAAGGCCCCGGGCGTGCCGGCGTTCGTCATGCACCAGGGCCTCCGCGCGCTCCGGTCCGACGACGAGGGAAAGCTTCGGCCCGCGGAGTACGTCCCTTTCCGGAGCGGCTGGGTGCTCACGGGGCGCGCGTCGAGCGGCGGCGAGCACCGCGTGGAGGGCAAACCGGGCGAGGCGCTCGCGGCCTACCTGGAGACCACCGAGGGCGTGTGGCTCGCGTCGAGCAGCCTGCGGATCGGCCGGCTCGGGCAGGATCTCTGGGGGCACGCGAAGCGCGGCAAGCGCTGGATCGACATCTCGATCGAGCTGCAGATGCTCGTCGCCTACGAGGGAAATTCGCCCGTGTTCGCCACGCTCGTCTCCACGGGCAGGGGCGGGCTCTCGGACCCGGAGACCACGGGCGCCACGGTCCAGGGCACGTTTTTCGTGCAATCGAAGCACGTCACGGCGACGATGGACGGAGATCCGGCGAGCGAGGCCGCCTTCGAGCTCCACGACGTGCCTTACGTCCAGTACTTCCACCAGAACTACGCGATTCACGGCGCCTACTGGCACGACGAATTCGGCAAGGCGCGCAGCAATGGCTGCGTGAACGTCTCGCCCGCGGACGCGGCCTGGCTCTTCGAATTCACCGATCCGCCCGTCCCTGCCGCCTGGCACGGCGCGATGACCCCCGCCGGCGGCACGCTCGTGTACGTCCACCCCTGAACGCCCGTGCCTTCTGGAGAGCACGATTGGTACGCGTGCCTCCTGCTTGACCCTTCTTGCCAGCATGGGTTAGATCTTCGAGATTTCGTGGCTCGTTCCGGGATCACTGAAAGGACGAAGGTCATGCGGGCTCTCCGGGCCGGTTATTCCCTGTCGCGTGCCGGGCTTTGTGGCTCCCTCCTCGTGATGTTGTGCGCCGGTTGCGGCTCCGACCCGACCGGCGGGCCGCTCGGCGGAGGCAGCGGGATCAACCTCGATCCCGTGCTCCCGGACGTCCCCGACGGGCCGCGGGATATCGGGCCGCTCCCGCCCCTGCCGCACGGCCCCAACGTGCGCCCCGAGCCGCCGCCGATGCCGGCGCAAGGCGCCACCTCGTTCCTCTCCGCCGACGAACCCTGGCTCCAGTGGGGCGAAGAAGAGGAAGAGGAGGAAGAGGAAGAAGAGGAGGAGGAAGAGCGCGAGCTCGAGGAGGGCGATATCTATCGTGTCCTCGGCGACGGCACGCTCCTCAACCTGAACCTCTATCGGGGCCTGCAGGTCATCGACATCGGCGACCTCTCGAATACGGAGATCATCGGCCGTTTGCCCATTCAGGGCACGCCCGTCGAGATGTACGTCGACGGCGATCGCGCCATCATCCTCTTGAACGAGTGGTCCGGCTACGAAGGGCACCCCGAGAAGCTCGTCGTGAAGAACCGAACGGGCGGGACGATCCTGCTCGTCGACGTCGCCGATCGGCAACACCCGAAGCTACTCTCGCAGCGATACATCCCGGGCTACATCCAGACGAGCCGTTATGCGAACGGCGCGAGCAAGGACTCGCTGTACGTCGCCGCGAGCCTGTGGGAGTACAAGAAGGTCGACAACGCCTGGGATTACGTGCTCACGAGCACCGTGAAGAGCTTCGACGTCGCCCCCACGAAGCTCATCTCGAAATCGGAGATCACGCTCGGCGGCGACGTGACGGACGTGCACGCCGAGGGCGACGTCCTGCTCGTGGCCCGCGGCAGCTCCGCCTGGGAGAACCAGAGCAGCAACGTCGCGGTCGTCGACATCTCGAACATCGACGGCGCGATGACCTTGCGGGACGAGGTCACGGTCCCGGGCTTCGTGCGCTCGCAATTCCACATGGATCTGCGCGGCGACGTCCTGCGCGTCTTCTCCGGGCCGCGGTGGGGCGTCGGCCAGCAGAGCCACCTCACGACGTTCGATACCTCGAACCTCGACGCGCTCGTCCCCATCGATCACGCCGCCTTCGGGACGGATCAGGCGATGTTCGGCGCGATCTTCCTCGACGATCGGGCGTTTGCCGTGACATACCGGCAGACGGATCCGTTCCACGCCTTCTCGGTCGGAGCGGACGGCGACGTCGAGGAGAAGAGCGAGTTCATCGTCTCCGGGTGGAACGATTTCTTCCGGCCGGCTTTCTCCGCGTCGCGCCTCATCGGCATCGGGGTGAATGACGAGAATGGCTCGCGCAAGCTTGCGGTGAGCCTCTACGACATCACGAACCTTCAGAACCCGAACCCGCTCGTGACGCGGGCCGAGGTCGGCGGGCAGGGCGGCGGATGGAATTGGTCCGAGGCAAACTGGGATCACCGCGCGTTCACCGTGTCGGATAGCGCGGTGAACGTGCTCTCGCCGAGCGGCGAGACGGAGACGGGCCTCGTTCTCCTGCCCTTCTACGGCCACCAGTACGGGCCGAACGGGTGGGAGGCGAAATCGGCGGTCCAGATCTTTACGTTCTCGGACCACACGGTGACGAAGCGCGGGGTCATGTTGCATTCGGATCCCGTGCGCCGCGCCTTCCGCCTGCCGAACCAGAATGGCGCGAACCTGTCCGAGCGGGAGCTGCGCGTCTACGACCAGACGAACCCGGACAACCCCGTCGAGCTCGATCAGCTCGAGCTCGCGCCGGAGTACAGCGCGGTCCATCCGATCGGCGATTCCCACCTCGCGCGGGTGAAGGAGCCGAATTACTTTTACTGGTGGTGGAATTCGAATGCCCCGAAGACCGTGGAGATCGTCCCGAGGGGTGAGGACGCCGAGCTCGCCGCGCCCGTCGCGAGCATCGAGGTGCCTCAGGATGCGTCGATCTTCCAGATCGGCGAGGACAAACTCGTCACGGTGCAGTCGGTCCCGAACGGCTGGCCGAACTACACGACCACCGTGCACGTCCACGATCTCTCCGACCCCACGAATCCCGTGGAGGTCGGCTCGCTCGTCACGACCGAGCTGCCCGGGGTGTCGACCTTCTACCAGGGCTATGCCTACAGTTCGTCCGTCCACGCGATCGGCGATTCGCTCGTCTTCACCCGCAGAGAGTTCGTGGATCACGACCCGGTCGACGTGAACCAGTGCTCGGAGTACGTGTTCTCGAACGCTAGCTGCTACGGTGAAGAGGGCTGCACGTATTACGCGGGCCAGCGCGACTGTTACGAGATCAATGGCAACCCCGCGTATTGCGTCGGCGGGATTGCCTCCTGCACGGACCACTTGAACGCCGAGCCGACGTGCATGCCGATCGCGGAGGGTGAGGTCACGGTCTCCGGTTATTGCTACAGTACCGTCCATTACCCCACGACCTGGCAATACTCGTTCCGGGCGCTCGACCTCTCGGATCCCACGGATCCGAAGATCGGCGCCGCCGTCCAGACGCCCGTCGAGGAGGACGTGGTTCGTTTGCTCGAGGACGGCGATTCGCTCTACGTCTCCGTCAAGAAGCCCGTCGAGGTGCCGCTCGATCCTCGGCCTTACGCGCAATACTTCGTTCGTCGCGTCGATTTCGCGAACCCCGCGTCGCCCGTGATCGACGTGGCGATCAACGTCCCGGGCGAGGTCGTCGCCAAGCAGGGCTCGGTCCTCTTCACGCTGGACGAGGTGTGGGGCGAGCAGTTCGTGGATTCGGGGCTCGCCAAGCTCGAGCTCTCGGGCGACCTCGCGTCTTTGCAGAACTACACGTATCTGCCGTTCCGCCGGGTGCAGTCCATCGGCGTGGAGCAGGGCGGCCTGCCCGTGGCCGTGCAGGGGCTGCAATGGCAGCCGCGTGGGGCCACGTACGCGAGCCTCTTCCCCTCGTTCTCCGTCTTTGCGCCGCGTCCGGACGGTGACGATTTCGTCGCGCTCTCGAGCACGTACCTGCCGGCCCACCTGTGGCTGCAGCACGTCGAGCGCCATCGCGCGTTCCTCGCGACGTGGGACGGTGTCCTGATGGTGAACCTCGACGCGCCGGAGACGCCGCTCGCCCAGGCCTACTTCAAGTCCTGGTATTATGGACCGAGCGCTATTCGGATCATCGACGACGAGGTCTACCTCCCCGCGGGGCCGACCGGCATCCAGCAGCTCGGGATCGGCGAGTCGAACCTGCTGCAATCGCCCTGATACACGTTCGAGAAAGGGATCGCCGGGAGATCCGGCGGTCCCTTTCCATCGACGAGCGCCCCGTTCCCCGGGCCCTCAGGGGCCGGCGATCTCCAGCGTCGACTTGGGCTTCTGGCCCGGCTTTGCTTTGCGGGCGATCTCCAGGAGGTCGTGCTTCTGCTTGCCGTATTCGAGCGTGACGACCTTCTCGGTCGCCTTCTGCGCGCTCGTGCCGAAGTCCTCGAACACGATCACCTGCACCTTCGTCCGCGTCGAGGCGCGGTTCCGGTCCGACGCGAAGTAATGGGCCTGGACCTTGTACTTGCCGTCCGCCGCGTTCTTCAGGACGTACATCTCCGGGCCGTAGCCCTGCGTGACGTCGAGCGTGAGCTGGCCGCCGATTTGCGTCTGGCGATTGCCGAAATAGCAGACGTCGCCGTTCGGCTCGGTCACGTGCAGGTCGATGTCGGTCGCGTCCGTGTTCCAGGTGATCATCACGACGAGATCGGCGCTTTGGAGCTGGGTCTCGCGGGCGACCTGGGGCAGGCGACCCTTGACGTACTCGGGCACGCTCGTCTTGAGGTCGCCGCGCGCCGCGCGCTGGAGCAGGTCGAAGTATTCGAGCGCGAGGATCTTGCGGAACTCGCCGAACCGCACCTCCCATTGCCCCGCGAGGCCGACCTCGAAATACGCCATCGCGAGGTCCGTGCGGCCGAGCCGCGCGAGGGTCTGCGCCATGGCGCGGTAGGTCTGCGGCTCGTACGGCCGCGCGACGGCGACGCGGCGGAAGAGGTGGAACGCGTCCGACGGCAGGCCGAAGCTCATCGCCGTGACGCCGATGTCGCGCGCGAGCACGGCGTCTCCGGGGTTCTCCTCGACGAGCGAGCTCAGGGCCTTGAGCGCGTCCGCGGGCCCGAGCGAGGCACGCCGGCGCTCCGCCTCGTTCGTCATGCGATCGTAATCGAGCTTGTGCGCGGCGAGGTCAGCGAGCACGGGCGCCGGGATCGATTTCTTGTCGCGTGATTTCACGGCGAGCGGGGCCGCCTCCACGCGGAAGCTCTCCTCGGGCATCTGGTTGAGCGCCTGGCGGAACGAGGCGTGTACGGTGAGGTTCACGCCGGGCGTCGTGGGCAAACCGTCGATCCAGCGCAGGAACGTGGCCTTGGGATTGCCGAGCGCGGAGGCCGAGAGGGCCAGCGTGTCCTCGACGACGCGCGAGGCCGCCGCGGATTTGATCGTCCGCGCGAAATCCTCGGGCACGATGCCGAAGCGCTGGTAATCGGCCTCGGACTCCAGCATGAGCAGCGAAGAGGTCTTGCCCGGGACGCGGAAGTGGATCGAATACGCCTTCGCCATGGTCTCGGTGGCGGGGGCGAGCTCCTCGATCTGCGCGACCGCGATCTGGCCATACCCACGAATGGCGAGCGGGGAGGGGATCGCCTGGCCGAGGGGCGCCTTGACGACCTGCGTGCCGCCGCCGGATTCGAGCGTAAGCTCGACGTCGGCGTCCTTGTCGGGCGTGCCGCGGCCGGCGACGCGGAGGGTTTGGCCGGGAAAGACGAAGCGGGGGCGGCCGGCGAGGAGGACGTCGCTGCCGCCGGCGACGCGCGCCGAGACCAGGCGGAAGGGGCGGCTCTTGTGCGCGGTGGAGGCCTTCTGGACCTCGGCGTCGCCGGTGACGGAGAAGAGCGCGCCGCCGGTCTCGCGCGTGAGGAGCGTGAGCGCGCCTTCGTCCGTGCCCGCGAGGCCCGTTTGATAGGCGTAAATCGCGCGGACCGGGGTCTTCTGCAGGCGCCGCGTGATCGTCTGCGCGTCGGGCTCGCCCCACGTCGCGGCGCCGTCGCTGAGGAGGAAAACGTCGAACTGCGGGGCGCCGGGCGCCGTCGCGGCCCGGCCGAGCGCGGCGCCGAGATCGGTCGCGCCTTCGAGCGCGAGGCCTTGCGCGAACGTCTGGAGCTCGCGGCGCGAGGCGGCGTCGTTCGTGACGAAGCGCGGCTTCCAGAGGGTCTGCTCGATGTTGAAGAAGAGGACGTTGTAGTGCTTGATCGCGTCCTCGTTGTTCGCGAGGATCGCGTCGAGCAGCTTCAGCCAGACATTGAAGCGGTCGGGGTTCGACGAGAGCGACGTGTCGACGAGGAAGAGCGCGTTCTCCTCGCCCTTCGCCGCCGCCGACGCCGGGAACTGCGGCGCGATGTCGGCCGCGAAGTACGGCCCCGTCGCGGCGTCCGTGGCGACGACGTGCGCGGCGGCGGGCTTCTTGATGCGGACCGTGACCGTTTTTCCGGACGGATCGTCGAAACGATAGAAACGTTTGTCCGGGCCCGAGAAGGCCGGCGCGGCCGGCGTGACGTCGACGGAAGCGCCCTGCGGGGCCGCGACGGCGAAATCGATCGCCTTGCTGCCGACGTTTTCCGGCAGATCGAAGCTATATTCGAGGTCCCCGCCGATCCGCGTGAGCGGCACGTCGTAGCCGAGGACGATGCGGTGGGATTTGCCCCCGACGAGCGGGAAGACGCGCGTGTTGAAGACGTTCGGGCCGGCCCATTCGAGCAGCGCCGGATCCACGTTGCGACGCACGGTCTGCGTGTACGCGAGCGCGGCCTTCTCCTTCGGCACCATGCGCGCCTCCTTCACGCCTTGCCACGCGGATTGCCGCGCAGAGCGGATTTCGGCCGGCTCGCCGCCCATGCTGCGGGCGCGCTCCGCCGGGAAAAACGCTGGCACGGCGTCGCCCGCGATGGCCATCGCGTCCTGTCCGAACGCGAAATAATACGGTGACGCGCCCACGGGCAGGCGCAGCTTGAGCGTGCCTTCATAGGTCGAAGGGCGGTCGTTCTTGACCACGATGTCGAGCACGACGCGAGCCATGAAGCCGTCGATCGCGACCTTGGCCTGCACGCTGCGCACGGGGAGCGCGTCGCGATCGCCGATCTCCACGCGCACCGCGTGCGCCCCGCTCTGCGCGCGTTTCCACGTCGTCGCCTCGTCCGAGCCAGCGGCGGATTTGGGTTTGTCTGCGGCGGCCGCTTTCGCGTCGACCGAGAGGCGCGGGCCTCCGCCGCCGCCCGGCGCTTGCAGCGGCGCGGAGGTGGGCGCGGGCCTCGCCGCCGTGTCAGGGGCCGGCGCGGCCGGCGGCGGAGGTGGCGCCGCGCCCTTTTCTTCGTCGACGTCGTACGATCGAGACTCCCGCGGCGACTCCGCCTCCATCGATTCCGCCTCCGCAGGAGCGGCCGCCCCGGCGCTCGCGGGCGCGTCCGCCATCGAGGCAGGGGGCGAGCTGCCGCCGCAGCCGCCCGCGCTCGGGGCGAGGGCGGAAAACAGCGCGAGGAGGACCAGGAAAGCACGCGCGCGCGATGTCATGGCCCGAGCATAACGGAGTCCTACGTCGGGACTTACAGGAAGATCGACCGATCGCGGGGCGCGTGACGTATGCTCGCGGTATGACTTGGTTCTCCGTTTCGGAGGGGACATGAAGCTCGAACGCGCGCGGGCCCTGCGCGCGTTCGAGGAGCGGATGGCGAACCCGTGAGCGGCCTCTTGTGCCGCGGCGCGCTTCCCGGCACGATCGGCCGGACGCTCATGGCTTCGACCTTCCGCCTTCGTCGCTCCGCTCGGTCCGCGCTCCTCGCCGCGTCGCTCGGGCTCGCCTCGTTCGCCTTCGGAGGGCCGGCCCGCGCGCAGACGTTTCCCCTCGACGCGGCGTGGAAGCCGCTGCTCCGGGGCGGCTTGTCGGTCGCGGATCCCGCGGGGGACGCGGCCACGGGGCGCGACGTCGTCGGCGCCTCGACGCAGGCCGGCGCCGCGGCGTACTTCGCGGGCGACGCGAATTTCGTCTACTTCCGCATGCGCATCAACGACGCGGTCCTCCAGGCCGCGCCCGCGGATTTCCGGTCGTTCGGGTGGGTTTGTCTCATCGACACCGACGGCAACCTCGCGAGCCACGAGCTCGCCGTGGGCGTCGACGGCAACAGCGACGTCGTCGAGCTGCGGAAGAACACGACCCCGCTCGGCAACGGCTCGCCCGGCGACGTCGCAGAGCTGCTGCTGCAGAGCCACCCGGCGAGCACCTACGCGCGTTCGGTCGCGGCCGCCACGAACACCAGCGGAAACCCCGACGTATTCATCGACTGGGCCATCGGCCGCGGGGAGCTCGGGATCGGGCCGCTCACGCCGTTCCGGCTCGCCTGCGGCACCTCCAGCAACGCCCAGAGCCTCACGGCCGACCTGATCTCGGACACGGGCGCCCTCACGCTCGGCGGGCTCGTGACCGACCCGATCGCCTGCGACGGCGCGACGTGCATTTACGCCTGCCCCGGCCTCGGTCAGCCCTGCACCGTGGGGCTCGGGTCCTGCGTCGAGACCGGCACGATCCAGTGCAATGGGCAAAACCCTTACTGCGACGCGTTCCCGGACGAACCCGGCTTCGAGTCGTGCAACGGGACCGACGACGATTGCGACGGCGAGATCGACGAGGATTTTGGTCTCGGCGTGTCCTGCGCCGTGGGCGTCGGCGCGTGCGCGGCGACAGGCATCATCGTGTGCACCCCCGACGAGGTCTCGAGCGAATGCAGCGTCGAGCCGGGCTACCCCGAGCCCGAGGCGTGCAACGGGATCGACGACGATTGCGATGGCGAGCCCGACGAGGATTTCGTGCTCGGGGTGCCTTGCGACGTGGGCGTCGGCGCGTGCGCGGCGTCGGGCGTCCTCGTGTGCACGGACGACGAGCTTTCGACCACGTGCAGCGTCGAGCCCGGGACGCCGATGCCCGAGGCGTGCAATGGCATCGACGACGACTGCGACGGCGCCGTGGACGACGGGCTCGGGCTCGGCGACCCGTGCGCGGTGGGCGTGGGCGCGTGCTTCGCGACGGGCGTTTTCGTCTGCGACGGCGCGCTTTCCGGCACGATGTGCAATGCGATGCCGGGGATGCCCTCGGATGAGACGTGCAACGGCGTCGACGACGATTGCAACGGCCTGACCGACGAGGGCTGCGCGGACTCGGACGGCGACGGCCTGAGCGACGCGGAGGAGGCTTTGCTCGGCACGAATCCGGCCGACGCCGACACGGACGACGACGGCGTGCCCGACGGCGCCGAGCCCTCGAAGGACGCGGACACGGACGGCGACGGGCTCAAGAACGCGCTCGATCCGGACAGTGATGACGACGGCCTGCCCGACGGCACCGAGATGGGCTACGGCTGCGACGATCCCGCGACGAACCCCGCTTCGATGAGCTGCGTGCCCGACGGCGATCTCGGCGCGACGACGACCGATCCGACGAAGGCCGACACCGACGGCGGCGGCAAACCCGACGGGATCGAGGACGCGGATCACGATGGCGTGGTCGACGTGGGCGAGACGGACCCGAACGATCCTTCGGACGACTTCTGCGCGACGGACGCCTATTGCGGCAATCCCGTGAGCGGCACCGTTTGCGAGGCGGGCGTTTGTGTGCCGGGCTGCCGCGGCGCGGGGGGCAATGGTTGTCCTCATGGCGAGGTATGCACGTCCACGGATGCGTCGCTCGGCGTTTGCGAGCCCGCGCCGCACGAGTGCTCGAAGGACGCCGATTGCGGCGCGCCGGGCAGCGGGCGTGTTTGCGACATCCCCGCGCGCCTCTGCCAGGCGGGCTGCCGCGGCGCGGCGGGCAACGGTTGTCCCGCGGGATCGTTCTGCACCTCGGAGACCTCGACGCCCGGCGTCTGCGCCCCGGTGCCCGACGTGGGCTTCGAGGGCAACGGCGTGTTCTGCGACGCCTCGGGCGCAGGGAGGGGACGAAGGACGAGCGGCGGCGTGCCTTTGGCGCTGGTGCTCGGGCTCTCCGCGTTCGTCGTGAGGCGCCTCTCCCGGGAAAAACGGCGCTCCCGCGGCGAGATCGAGGGGTGACCCGGGCGCCGGGCTTTGATAGCCTCGGCCGAACGGTCTTCGCATGCTCTTCACCCTCCGCGCCACGGGTCCCCACGCGTCGGGGCTCGGGTACCTGCTGCACAAGCACCCCGACAAACTCCAGTCGTTCCCCCTCGCGTTCGGGCGCGCGCACGTCTTTTATCCCGAGGCCGAGGCCGAGGCCGTGACGGCCGCGCTGCTCGTCGACCTCGATCCGGTCGCGCTCGTGCGCGGCCGGCCCGGTTCGTCCGAGGGCGGGCTCGTGGATCAGTATGTGAACGATAGGCCTTACGCCGCGTCGTCGTTCCTCAGCGTGGCGATCGCGCAGGTGCTCGGCTCGGCGCTCGCGGGGCGCTGCAAGGATCGGCCGGAGCTCGCGCAAGCGTCGATCCCGCTCGAAGCGACGCTCTCCGCGGTGCCGTGCCGCGGCGGCGCGGCGCTCTTGCGCGCGCTGTTCGAGCCGCTCGGATACGAGGTCACGGCGTCGCGTTTGCCGCTCGACGAGCGTTTTCCTGCGTGGGGCGAGGGCGCGCACCACGACGTCCGCCTGCGCAAGGCGTGCCCGCTCTCGGAGCTGCTCTCGCACGTGTACGTGCTCGTCCCCGTGCTCGACGACGACAAGCATTACTGGGTCGGCGACGACGAGGTGGAGAAGCTCGTCCATCACGGCGAGGGGTGGCTCGCGACGCACCCCGAAAAGGAGCTCATCGCGCGGCGGTATTTGAAGCATCGGGCGCGGCTCGCGCGCGCCGCGCTCGACAGGCTCGTCTCGGGCGAGGCCAAGCATCCCGACGCGGAGGCCGAGGCGCACGCCGAGGAGGAGGCCGCGATCGAGGCGCCCGTGCGGCTCGACGAGGCCCGGATCGAGGCCGTGACGAAGGTGCTCTCGGAGGAAGGCGCGAAGGCGGTGGTCGATCTCGGCTGCGGGGAGGGCAAGCTGCTCGCGAAGCTCGTGCGTTACAGGGCGTTCGAGCGGCTCGTGGGGCTCGACGTCTCGCAGCGCGCGCTCGACGTGGCCTCGGAGCGGCTGAAGCTCGATCGGCACGGCGGCCGGAAATCCGAGCGGATCGAGCTCCTGCACGGCTCCTTGCTCTACCGCGACGCGCGTCTCTCGGGCTTCGACGCGGCTGCGCTCGTGGAGGTCATCGAGCACCTGCCGCTCTCGCGCCTCGGCGCGCTCGAACGCTCGGTCTTCGAGCATGCGCGCCCGCGCGTCGTCGTCGTGACCACGCCGAACGCCGAATACAACGTCGTGTTTTCCTCGCTCCCCGCGGGCCACATGCGCCACAAAGATCACCGCTTCGAATGGACGCGCGCCGAATTCGAGGCGTGGGCGCGCGGCGTCGCGGAGCGCCATGGATATGCCGTCCGGTTCGCTCCCATCGGGCCGGTGAATGAAACCCTCGGTTCTCCCACGCAGATGGCGGTGTTCTCCCGATGAGCACGGAAGCTCCGGTCGCGGAGGCGGCTACGGCGAAAGGCCCCACGATCTCTCTGCCGGCGCCGAGCCTCGTCCTCTTGCTCGGCGCGTCGGGCTCGGGCAAGAGCACGTTCGCGCGGCGGCATTTCGCGCCGACCGAGGTCGTCTCGTCCGACATGTTTCGCGCGATGGTCTCGGATGACGAGAACGATCAGAGCGCGTCGGCGTCGGCGTTCGAGGTGCTGCACCTCGTCGTGGACAAACGCCTCGAGGCGGGCAAGCTCGTCGTCGTCGACGCGACGAACGTGCGGCCCGAGTTCCGCAAGCCGCTCGTGGCGATCGCGCGCAAGCACCATGTTTTCGCGACGGGGATCGCGTTCGACGTGGGCGAGCGGGTCTGCGTCGAGCGGAACGAGACGCGCACGGATCGCAACGTCCCGGCCCACGTGGTGCGGCGGCAATCGCAGGATCTAAGGGCGTCGCTGCGCGGGATCGAGCGCGAGGGCATCCGCGTCGTGCACGTGCTGCGCAAGCCCGAGGAGATCGAGGGCGTCACCGTCGAGCGCACGCGCCTCTGGACCGATCGGCGCGACGATCACGGGCCCTTCGACATCATCGGCGACGTGCACGGCTGCTGCGACGAGCTCGAAGCGTTGCTGGAGGATCTCGGCTACAGGGTCGAATGGGATCCGGCCGCGGGGTCGCACGGGGTGCGCGTGACGCCGCCGCCGGGACGGCGCCTCGTGTTCCTCGGGGATCTCGTCGATCGCGGCCCGCGCATCGTGGACGTGCTGCGTCTCGTCATGACGGCCGTGCAGAGCGGCGCTGCGCTCTGCGTGCCGGGCAACCACGAGGTGAAGCTGCTGCGGGTGCTCCGCGGCAAGCAGGTCACGATCATGCATGGGCTCGCCGAGACGCTCGCCGAGCTCGCGAACACGACGGAGGCGTTCCAGGCGGAGCTCGCGCGTTTCATCGACGATCTCGTCAGCCATTACGTGCTCGACGAGGGCCGGCTCTGCGTCGCGCACGCCGGCATGAAGGCGTCGATGCAGGGGCGCTCCTCGGGCGGGGTGCGCGAGTTCGGTCTTTATGGCGACACGACGGGCGAGACGGACGACTATGGTTTGCCCGTGCGGCACAACTGGGCGGCCGAGTATCGCGGCCGCGCGACGGTCGTGTATGGGCACACGCCGGTCCCGACGGCGGATTGGCTGAACAACACGATCTGCATCGATACGGGCTGCGTGTTCGGCGGCGCGCTCACGGCGCTGCGGTATCCCGAGCGGGAGCTCGTCAGCGTGCCGGCGGCGCGTCAATATTGCGAGCCGAAGAAGCCGCTGGTCGCCGTGGCGCCGGAGGATGGCCGTACAGCGCAGCAGGAGTATGACGACACGCTCGATCTCGACGACGTGATCGGCAAGCGGCCCGTGAGCACGCGCCTCGCGCGGTATGTCTCGGTGCGCGAGGAGAACGCGGCGGCGGCGCTCGAAGCCATGAGCCGGTTCGCGGTCGATCCGCGCTGGCTCGTTTACCTGCCGCCGACGATGTCGCCGACCGAGACGAGTGATCTCCCGGGCACGCTGGAGCACCCGGCCGAGGCATTCGCGTATTTCCGGCGGAACGAGGTCCCGCGGGTCATCTGCGAAGAAAAACACATGGGCTCGCGGGCCGTGATCGTCGTGTGCCGGGACGAGGCGACGGCGAAGAAGCGGTTTGGCACGACGGACGGCCGGACGGGCGTCGTGTACACGCGCACGGGCCGTCCGTTCTTCGACGACGCGGCGCTCGAAGAGGCGCTCCTTTCGCGGGTGCGGCGCGCGGCCGAGGCGAGCGGGCTTTTCGAGGAGCTTGGCGGCTTTTTCGTGCTCGACGCCGAGATCATGCCGTGGTCGGCGAAGGCACAGGCGCTCGTCCGGGTGCAATATGCGCCCGTGGGCAGCGCGAGCCGGTCCGCGCTCGGGACCGCGATCGAGGCGCTCGCGCAGGCGAAGGCGCGCGGGATCGAGGCGGACGAGATGCTCTCCCGCATGCACGATCGCGCGCGGGCCGCCTCGCTCTACGTCGACGCGTATCGACGTTACTGCTGGCCCGTCGAGCGTATCGAGGATTATCGCGTCGCGCCGTTTCATCTGCTCGCGGCCGAGGGACACGTGTTCGTCGATCGGGACCATCCTTTCCACCTCGGAATCGCCGCGCGGCTCGCCGAGGCGGACGGGCAGGTGCTCGTGGCGACGCGGCACGTGGAAGTCACGCTCGGGGACGAGGAGAGCGAGCGGGCGGGCGCGGCGTGGTGGGAGGAGCTCACCGCGAGCGGCGGCGAGGGGATGGTCGTCAAGCCCATGTCCTTCCTCGCGCGGGGCAAACGCGGACTCGTGCAGCCGGCCGTGAAATGCCGCGGCCGCGAGTATCTCCGGATCATTTACGGGCCCGAATACGATCTGCCCGAGAACCTCTCGCGTCTCCGCAATCGTGGCCTCGGCGCGAAACGTTCCCTCGCGCTCCGGGAGCTCGCGCTCGGCGTCGAGGCGCTCGAGCGTTTCGTCCGGGGCGAGCCTTTGCGCCGCGTGCACGAATGCGTGTTCGCGATCCTGGCACTGGAAAGCGAGCCTGTCGATCCGCGGCTTTGATGCCATACCCGGGCGGGATGCTCCACGTTTGCTATTCTCTTCGCGTAGCAGCCAAACGCGCCTGATGGAGGATTCGAATGAACGAGAACGAGTCGAACGAAGGGGGCGGGGCACTTCTTTCGCCCGAGCTCGCGGAGGACGGGATGCTCTCGGCCGTGGCCGTGGGCGAGGCGACGCTCGCGCGCGGGGCGAAGAGCGGGAGCGTGGTCCTGCTCCAGAAGGTGCTCGTCGAGCTTGGCGCGTCCCTCACCCCGGATGGCTCGTTCGGACCGAAGACGCACGCGGCGATCGTCGCGGAGCAAGCCGCGGCGGGGCTGCCCGAGACGGGCGTGCTCGACGCCGCGACGTTGCTCGCCATCGGTCGGCGCCTGGAGATGCGGCGGAAAGGTCGGCTTCACGACGCCATGGCGGCGGCGGTCGGGGGCGCGCCTTCGAGGGCCGCGGGCGCGGCGACGGTGGCGGGCGGGCCTTCGCGGCACGATGAGGGGTATTTCGACGACGCGGCCGCGCTCCGGGGTCCGGGGGCGGGGCCCGTGGCGGATCCGGATTCACCTCCGCCGGCCCAGGATCGCGCCGGCGGGAAGGCGAAGGGGCCGCTGCCTGCGGACCGGGCGGAGCAGCTCGCGGCCGTTCGGCGGTCGATCGGCGACGACGCCCCGGCGAACGCGGCCCTCGAGCGGCTCCTCGCGGCGGGGCGTTTGCACGACGGGGCGCTTTTGCCGAACCTCGCCACGTTCGCGCGGACGCCGCGCAACCCGGCGCTCTTGCTGGAGGCGGGGATCGAGCCGGAGCTCTTGCTCGGGCAGGTGATCCGCCACGTGGACAACCCCCTCCGGGTGCAGCAGGGGGCCGGGCACGGGACGTGTGGCGCCGGCGTGATGGAGTATGTGCTTTTGCGGAGCGAGCCGGCCGAGCTCGTGCGGATCGTCGACGGCATCACCCGCGAGGCGCGTGAGGTCACGCTCCGATCGGGCAAGAGGCTCGAGATGCCTCGCAGCGCGATCGCGCGGGACACCTCGGGGCGCGTGGACCTCGACCGGCTCTTTCAGTCGGCGATCATGAACCATGCCTCCGCGATGAGCTGGCTGTTCGATTACGACAACCCGGAGGACAACGATACGTTCTGGGCGGCCGTCCGCGGCAACAGCCAGATGGCCGTGTATGGCTTCACCAGCGTGTATCAAGCCATCCTGGGCGGGAGTTATGCGAGCGCGACCAGGCTCTCCCGGCCGAAGGACGAGGTCGCGGCCCTCGTGGCGACGTCGGCGGCGCGCGGCGAGCGGGTGCCGGTGATCCTCGAGTTCCGGACGTACCACTGGCTCTCGGTCGAGTGGCTCGAAGCGGGCAAGGACGGCAAACCCGCCTCCATCGTCCTGCGAAACCCGTGGGGCAAGGACGAAGGCGGCGACAAACCGCCCCGCGTGGCGATGCCCGAAGGCGGGGGACGCGTCCGGATGAAGTATGCCGACTTCATCGAAAACGTATTTGGCGCCACGGTCCGCGGCTGATAGGCGCGCGACCTCTTTGTCATCGTCGCGTCATCCTCGCGACATCGTTTCGTCGGCTCGAGGTCGCGCCGCCTCGTCATCGCGTCGCCTTCTTCGTCCCACCCGGCGACTTCGACCTCTCATGAAGGGTTACGGATCCTCCGCGTCGCGACTTCGTACCACTTTGGTAGTAGCCGTCTGGTGATCCGTATTGCCGCCGCCCCTGCCCCGGTCGGAGCGTCGCTCCTCGCCCACCCCAAAAAGGATTACGGCCCCTCGAGGCTTTGGCTTCGTACTACTTTCGTTGTAGTCGATTCGTAATCCAAATCGCCGTGCATCCAAGACGGACGCCGGCTCGCTCTATATTTGTCCAGTTTTGACGGCCCGGCTACAAATGATGGGCATGAAAGAGTGGAATACCTGGACCATGGAAGCCGATCGGGGGCTCGAGCTTCGGACGCACAAGATTCGCGTCGAGGTGAGCCGAGGGCCCATGGCAGGCGTCGTCACCGAAGTTCCGGGGCCGGAGGTGAGGGTCGGGAGCGGGAAAGATTGTGATCTCGTCCTCGACGATCCGACCGTGAGCAGGCACCACCTGCTCCTCCGTATCGAAGGGGACCTCCTGCGCGTGCTCGACACGAGCAGCCGCAATGGCACGACCGTCGACGGCGTGCGGATCCGCGACGCCTACGCCCGGCCGAACTCGTCGATCGGTCTCGGCGCCTCGGCCCTGCGGCTGCAAATGATCCGCGACGTGGTGGCCCTGCCGCTCTCGTCCCGAACGCGCTTCGGGGGCCTCGTCGGCGCGAGCGTGCCGATGCGGCGGCTCTTCGCGCTGCTCGAACGGATCGCGCGGACCGACGCGACCGTGCTCGTCGAAGGAGAGACCGGGACGGGCAAGGAGCTCGTGGCCGCGGCGCTGCACGCCGAGAGCGCGCGGGCAGGGGGGCCGTTCATGGTCTTCGATTGCTCGTCGGTGAGCGCGAGCATGCTGGAGAGCGAGCTCTTCGGGCATCGGCGCGGCTGCTTCACGGGCGCCACCGAGAACCGCGTGGGGAGGTTCGAGGCGGCGCACGGCGGGACGCTTTTCCTCGACGAGATCGGCGAGCTTCCCCTGGAGCTACAGCCGAAGCTGCTCCGGGCCCTGGAGACGCGCACGATCACGCGCCTCGGCGAGAACGAGCCGCGGCGGGCCGACGTGCGCATCGTGGCCGCGACGAACCGATCGCTCGCGGCCGAGGTCGATCGGGGCAGGTTCCGCGAGGATCTCTATTACCGGCTGGCCGTCGTGCCGGTCAGGATGCCGCCGCTGCGCGAGCGGCTCGACGACATCCCCCTGCTCGTTCGTCATTTCGAGAAGGAATGGCAAGGGCGGAAGGACGCGCCGACGCTCTTGCCGAACGAGGTGCTCGAGCGGATGAAGGCGCACCCGCGGCCCTGGCCCGGGAACGTGCGGGAGCTCCGGAACAAGGTGGAGATGATGCTCTCGCTCGGGCTCGCCGAGCCGCCCTGGGCCGCGGACGAGGACGAGGCGGAGGCGCCGCCATCGTTGCGGCTGCCGGTGGTGAACCTCGAGCTGCCTTTGCACGTGGGGCTCGCGCACGTGGAGAACGCCTACAAACGGGCCTACGTGGAGCGCGCGCTGCAAGAGACGGGGTACAACGTGTCGCAGGCCGCGAAGATCGCGGGCGTGGGGCGGGCGTTCGTCCAGCGGGTGATGCGAAAACACGGGATCCGATCGAGCGAGGAGGGAGGCGGATCCGAGGGCAGCGGAGGGGCCGCGCCCGCGGCCGCGCCGGCGCAGGTGCCCGTGCCCGCGCCGGCGAAAGCGGGGGCGCCTGCGCCGGGGCACGGGCTTTACCAATGGTATCGAAAACATCCGCTCGCCTCGCCCGAAGCGCGCCCGTGGGCCGACGGGTTCAGCGCGCGGAGCCGGCAAGGATCGAAGCGCCGGGACGAAGGCGGGCGTTGAACTGCGGTCCGTTCGGGTTCATCATGGCCGCATGAGGGGGCCTTCCAATCTCACGGAGCATGAGCAGGGCCTCATGCTGGACCTCGTCGCCGAGCTCGGCGGATCGCTCGATTTGCACGAGGTGCTCGGCCGCGCGTACGGCCTGCTCTCGCAGCTCGTGCCGGCGGATCACGGGGCGCTCTGCGTGAGCCGGCCCGAGGGGCACGCCGTCTATGACTGGGCGGTCGCCGAGATGCCCGAGAGGTTTTTCCAGGGATACGCGGAGATGGTCCCGCACGACTTCGTCCGGATCTCCGTCGCCGAACGGCCGAACGAGGTCCTGCGCGACACCGAGATGCTGCCGCGCGCGGCGATGGAACGGAGCTATCTCTACAACCACTGCCGCGACATCGGCATGCAGCTCGAGCACGTGATGGCCGTCATGCTGCGCGACGATCCGTCGTGGCACGGCGGGCTCATCCTCTACCGGGACAAGCGGGTCTCGTTCTCCGATCGGGAGCGCGTGATCCTGCAGAAGCTCACCCGGCATTTCACGAACGCCGTGAAGAACTGCCGCCTCTTCGGGTCGATGGCCGCGCGCGCATCACTGCTCGACGGGGTGCTCTCCGGCATCGGGCACGAGGCCCTCGTGTTCAGCGCGTCGGGCGCGGAGGTCGCGCGGACGGCGGGCGCGGAGAAGATGCTCCGCGCCTGGTTCAAGCCGACCGAGCTCGACGCGGGCGGGCTACCCGAGCCGCTCGCCGCGCGCGTCGCGTCCCTGGTGAAGGACCCGCACGCGCTGCTCGATCCATTCTGGCGGAGCGGCGCGCTCGCCGAGCTGAAGGTCTCGATTCAGAAGCTGCCGGGCCTCTCCGGCGCGTCGTTCGTGATGCTGCTCGAGGAGGTCCCGCAGCTCGTGCCCATCCCCCTTCCGTGGCTGAAAGTCCTGACGGCCGCGGAGATCAAGGTGGCGGAGCGCGTGTGCTGGGACAACGCGCTCATCGCCTCCGAGCTCAGCATCACGGAGCTGACGGTGAAGAAGCATTTCTCGCACATCTTCGACAAGCTCGGCATTCCGAACCGCGCCGCGCTCATTCACATGGCGTGGCGGCAGCGGTGATCGTCGACGCGTCCCCCGAGAACATCCCCACGTAAAGCGCAGCCGTCACCGCGGCCGAGAGCTTGACGGCGCGCCGATCGCCTTCGCTCTCGATGCGCGCGAAGAGGCCCCGGAGGACGCTCGTGTGCCCCTCGTCGGCGTCGGCGTGGCCGCGGAGGAAACGGACGCCGCGCTCGATGCCGGGGATCCGTCGCCGCGCGACGAGGTGCGCGGCCGTGGTGCCGGCGCGGGCCTGGGAGAGGGCTTCGAGGACGTAGGCCGTGCCGAGGAAGGCGAGGGGCGAGCCGGCGTCGACCTGGAACTGGTTCCACGCGATGTAGGCGGCGACGGCCGGGCAAGGGCGCGGCGGCGCGGTGGGGCGGAGGGCGCGGCCGATGGCGGCGAGGTCTTCGAGGACCCAGAGATCGTGCCCCTGCTCTTCTTCGGCCTTTTGCAAGAAGAGCCGCGCGAGGTCGGGCGCCTTGCCCGCGCGCGTGAGCCGCTCGCCGGCGCGGCGGAGCAAGGGGCGGGTCTGGCGGACGTAGAGAAAGGTTTGTCCGAGGAAGGCGGCATATTCGTCGGTATCGAGGTCGCCTGCGAGCAGGCGGCGCGCGGCGGCGTGCGCGTCGAGGGTCGAGAGCAGGTCCGAGACAATGGTATCGAGGGCGTCGACGAGGGAATTCATGGTCCGAGGCTCCTTTCAGGCGGCGATCGAGCCCGGATTCGGGAAGGCGGGCGGCTTTGCGCGCCGGACGGCGCGCTGCTCGGCGACGTCGGCGAGCAAAGGAAGGGCGCACATGCGGAAGCGCGTGTCGAAGACTGGCGGGCCGACGAAGCGGGCGCGCATGCGGCGGGTGTACAAGTCGAGGGTGCGCGGGAGCCGGGATCGCGAGGGGGAGGCTTTCGCCTCCGTGCGGCCGTGATCGTCGTAGAAGGGCCGTTTCGGCGGGGCGGGGGCGGGCGGTGGGAGGCGGGGGGCGAGGGATAGGTCGTTCCGGACGAACCCGCGCTCGCGGGCGACGTGCTGGATGAGGTGGGCGTCCTCGATGCCGTCGGTCTCGGTGTTTGCCGTGGCAATCCAGTGACCGACGCCGAGGAGCCGGCTCAGGTGGACGGCGGCGGCGTGGAGCTCGGCCGTGGCCATGGAGCGCCTGTGGGTGGCGAGGACGCAATAACGCGAGGTCTCTGCGAGCCGGAGCCCGGCGGTGGCGAGGGGCGCGAGGTCGAAGTGCGACTCGACGGAGAGGCCGAAGGAGGTGCCGTTCGTGGCGGCGATCTCGGGGTTCGGCAGGAGGAGGCGGAGGGTGCCGACGGCGAGGTCGCCGTCGTAGGCGATGAGGTGGAGCGTGGTGGGCAGGGTATCGAACGGATCGAGCTCGCGGGGGACCGCGTGGTCTTTCGTGTCGAGGTACCCGAGCTCGCGGGCGAAGACGTCGAAACGAACGCGGACGGCGTCGTCGAGGTGTCTCTGGGTCTCGGCGATGATGCAGCGGATGTCCGACATGATGTCCTCCAGCGGCGAACGCGAAAATGGGCGCGGTCGTCGAAGAGGCTCTGATTGCAGACAACGTGCCCAGCTTGGGTCGTTCGATTTTCAGGCCGAACCACCGGGAAAAAGGGGCGTGGTGGATCCGGATGGATGCAGCGGCGTCGAGAAAGGGTCGCGAGGTGGATCCGCGCGCATGCAGCACCCTGAAGGGACGAGCCATCACCTCGCCTGCCCGACTCGCGCAAGCCCGGCTTGCGCGATCGCGCAAAACGCGCGAGCCTCGAAAGGCTCGGCCGAGACGGAAGCAGAAGGCCCGGCGCGCGCGGCGGAAAGACGTAGAGCTTCCGTCCGTGGAACATGCAACTGCAACACCCGACGGGTGCAACGCCGAAGCGTCACGCCCGTCGCCTGCCATCGGGTGATCTGGCGCTGGGGCCCGACGCCGGGCCGTTCGGGCCGAGGCATCGCGCCAGGCACCCGTGCTCGGCGCGACGTCCGGCGCATCCATGTACGAATGTACTATCACGACAAACCAATGGGCTACGCATGCGGTTCATGGGAATGCCTGACCGGTGTCTCGCCGTGCAGCAAGAACGCGCCCGCGACCGATCTCGTTGGCACTGGCTTTGCTTTGCGGACCGCGCCGTGCTTTTCCTGCGCGTGGTGGCCATTGACGAACCCACGAACGACATGCGTCGCGGGCATGGCCCCCACGTCAGGGTCCAGCCCGAAGCAAAGGCGTGTTTGCGCGGGGAGCATGACGAGCCGACGGAGACCGACCTCGAAGCATCAGGAGAGAGCCATCGTGATTGTCCTTAAGGTGATGAAGAAACGCGTGACGCTGCTCGCGTCCGCGGCGGTGTTGCTCACGAGCGGGACGGCCCTTGCCGAGGACATGGCCGCCCTCGAGGAGCTTGGCAAGCGCGTCTTTTTCGACAACATTTCGGCCCCGCCGCGCCAGGGGTGCCATTCCTGTCACGAAGCCGCGCACGGCTGGACGGGGGCCGTCGCCGGCATCAACCTGCACGGCGTCGCCATCCCGGGCGCCAATCCCAGGGCGGTCGGGTTCCGCAAACCTCCCAGCAACGCCTATGCGAGCTTCAGCCCGGCGTTCGGCGAGACGGCCAAGACTGTCACCGTCAGCCTGATTCCTCCCTCCGTCGCGTGCGCCCTCCGCATCATGCCTTTTTGCACCGGGGGTACGTTCTGGGATGGACGCGCCGAGGGCACGGCGGCGCCGTTCGTGGCGCTCCCGACGTTCACGGGCGCGGGCGCGACCGCGCATGTGGGCACGGAGATCTTCGGTGGCAGTGCGTCCCTCCAGGCGGCGTATGGCCTCTTCCTCGGGCCGCTCGCGGATCAGGCGCTCGGGCCCTTTCCGAACGACGCCGAGCAGAATGTTCCCGACGGCCTCGATCACGGCCTGCCCGGCGCGCAGGCGGTCTGCCTGCACGTCAAGTCGTCCACTTACGCAGCGCTCTACACGAAGGCCTGGGGCGCGCCGATCCAATGCGCCGATCCGGCCATCAGCTTCAAGCGCGTCGCGCTCGCGCTCTCGGCCTGGCAGCATTCCTCCGAGGTGAACTCGTTCAGCTCCCGACGCGACCAGGGCAACAAAGTCCAGAATGCCCAGGGCGAGCAGGTCCTCGCGCTCCCGTTCTCCAGCCTGACGCCCCAGGAGAACCTGGGGCACGATCTCTTTTATGGTCGCAATGACTCGGGGCTGAACACCAGCCTGAAGAACGCGAGGTGCGCGGGGTGCCACAACAGCCACAATTCGACGTTCTTCGGGCCCGCCCTCGGCTCCAAGGGCGACGAGCGGAACCAGGTCTACAGCGACTTTGCTTATCACCACATCGGCGTTCCGCCGAACTTCGAGATCGAGAACTTCGATCCGGCCCGCGGTGACGCCGGGATCCTCGGGCACGCGGATCCCAGCACCTTGTTCAACGCGGCGAGCCCGGCGGCGACGCCCCTCGCCGGCCACTTCAAGACCCCGACGCTGCGCAACGTCGACAAGCGCCGCGGCGACGGGTTCCCGAAGGCCTACATGCACAATGGCTATTTCAAGAGCCTCGAGCAGGTGGTCCACTTCTACAATACGTCGATGCTGCTCCAGGACAAAGTGAACTGCCCGCCCGGGACGAGGGCGGACGAGGCGATGCAGAGGGGGTGCTGGCCGGCCGCGGAGTTCGATACCCCGAACCAGGCCGGCCGGCTCGGCCTGATCGGGAACCTGGGGCTGACGGCGCAGGAAGAGGCGGCGCTCGTGGCGTACCTGAAGGCGCTCACCGATACCGTGACCCCGACGCAGCCGCTGCCCTACGTGCCCCAGTGAGGTTCACGGCTTCGGGTGCGCGAGGAGCCACTCCACCACCTTAGGAGCGAAATTCGCGCCGAGACCAGGGACGTGCGTCCCGCCGTCGATCGTCCAGAGCTCGGCCGCGCCGCCGGCTTTGCAGCCCGTCGTGTATCGCGTGACGCTGGTCTCGGCGCCCTCGATCGTCGCGTCGAGGTCGAGCGCTTCCCCCGCGGAGGGCGTGAGCGCGCAGCCGTTTTTCTCGGCCCATTGTTCGGTCGTCGCCACGGCGCCGGGAATACTCACGCCCATGATCGACTCGCCGTCATAGGGCACGGTGTCGTCCGCCGTGCCGTGAATTTGCAGCACCGCGACGGGTTTTTCGGCCGGGCATTTCGACGGATCGCTCCACGTCGCGCCCGCGAGGCTCGCGATGCCGGCGACGAGGTCCGAGCGGTCGCAGGCCAGCCGGTGCGACATGAAGCCGCCGTTGGAATGACCCACGAAATAGACGCGCTTCGGGTCGACCTTGTAATGCTGGCCGATCTCGGTGACGAGGCCCGAGAGGTAGGCGACGTCGTCGACGCCCACGCTACCGAAATCGCAGCACGCGTCGGTCGCGTTCCAGAAGCGCTTCGAGTCCGCGTCGGGCGTGCCGTCCGGGTGCGCGTACAAGAAGCCGTGCTGGTCGGCCTGGGGTTTCAATTGAAAGAGGAGCTCCTGGACGAGGCCGGAGGCGCTGTAGCCGTGGAGCAGGATCACGAGCGGGGAGGGTTTGGCCGGGTCGAGGCCGGGCGGGACGTGGACCGTGACGGGGCGATCGCCGCCGACCACGAGCTCGCCGGGATCCTCGCCGCCCGAGCCGCCGGCGCCGCCGGCGCCTCCCGAGCCCGCGGTGCCGCTCGACCCCGAGGGATTCGAGGCGCAGGCCAGGGCAAAGAACAACGGGATGGATGCGAAGACGAGGGAGGGGTAGAAGCGCGTCATGGCGCGAGCTTACCGCACGTTCCGTCGGATCTCCTCGGTGTTGCTGCTCGCGGGGGGGACGCTCGCCGCGGCGCCGGGGATGGGCGCGCCGCCGCCGGCGCCGAGCGCGGCGCCCGCGAAAGGACCGCTCACGAGCGCGCAGCAGGCGGCGCTGGCGGAGTCGCAGACGCTCGTCAGCGAGGCCCAGAAGCTGCTCGAAAAGGAGCAATACGACGCGGCGCTCGCGCCGGCGCAGAAGGCCCTCGTGATCCGGGAGAAGATCGATCCGGAGAGCGTGTGGACGAAGATGAGCCTGCGCCAGATGGCGGACATTCACGAGGGGAAAAAGCAGTACGCCCGCGCCGTGCCGTACCGGGAGAAGCTGCTCGCGATCGTCGAGAAGAGGCCGGACAACGAGGCGGATGTTCGCTATCGCATCCACGAGCTCGCGAAGGTGTTGCAAGCCGCAGGCGAGCACGCGCGCGCGATCACGCTGCTCGACCGTGAGATCGTGCTCGCCGTGAAGGCGGGCCGTGGCGTGGAGGGGGAGGCCTCGATCGGGCCGATCGCGGCGAGGGCGGAGTCGCTGAAGGCGCTCGGGCGGTACGACGAGGCCGAGGCGGCGCTGCTCCGCGCGATCAAGATCTGCGAGGACGTCACGCGCGATCGAAAACCCTATTCGTATCTGCTCACGAACCTCGGCCGTTTGTACCACGAGACCGGCCGCTACACGCGGGCCGAGCCGGTGCGCGCGCAGGCCGTCGAGCGGAGCGCGGACGTGGGGGGATTTCGCTTCAACGCCACGAGGGAGATGGCCGAGCTCGCGGAGACGCGGCTTGCGCTGCAGGACTATCCGGGCACGCAGGTCGTCCTCGACGAGATCGTGGCCATCATGCAGGAACGCGCGGGGGAAGCGAGCCTCGCGTACGCGACCGCGCTCGTGGCGCGCGCCGTGCTCGACGTGGAGATGGGGGCGTATGACCAGGCCGAGCCGAGGCTTTTGCGCGCGCAAGCGATCCTCGACAAGAACGCCGAAAAGGGGAAGGACGCGCCGGAGCTGCGGGTCGCCTTGCAGCGGATCCTCGGGCGCATCGCGACGCAGAAGGGAGATTTTTCCCGCGCCGAGGGGCTGCTTTTCCGCACGCTCACCCATGACGAAAAGACGAAGGGTCCAAAGGACAAGTCCGTCGCCGCGGTGTCGGCGGACCTCGCCGAGCTCTACCGGCGCGCGCAGAAGCTCGAAAAAGCCGAGACCCACGCGGCGCGGGCGCTCGCGATCCTCGACGAGGTCTTGCCGCCCATGCACCCGGATCGGGCCGAGGCGCGGGCGATCCTCGGGCGCATCCGCGAGATGCGCGGAGACGCGGCGGCCGCGAAGAAGCTCCACGACGAGGCGCTCGCGGCGCGTGAAAAGACGTTCGGAAAGGAGCACCCGTTCGTCGCGGCGTCGCTGCTCGATCTCGCGGATCTCGCGCGGCGGCAGGGGGGGCTCGGGGCGCAGGGCGCCAAAGGCGAGCCGAAGCCCCGAACGTCGGAGAACGGGGGCGAAGCCGAGGGGCATTACAAGCGGGCGATTTCGATCTTCGAGAAGACGTTCGGCGCCGAGTACGAAAAGGTGGCGGCGGTGCTCGAAGGGCTCGCCGCGCTCTACGTGGATACGGGCAAGCAAGACCTCGCGCTCCGCGCCGCGACGCGGGCGGCCGAGATCCGCGAGCGGCAGGCGGCGCTCGTGATCGCCGGTGGATCCGAGGCGCAGAAGCGCGCGTTCGTCGCGACGATGCGCGTGGGGACCGATTTCCTGACGAGCCTGCACGCGCGGACGATGCCCGCGGACGCGGACGCGAAAAAGCTCGCGCTGACCACGATCTTCCAGCGCAAAGGGCGCGTGCTCGACGTCATGGCGAGCTCGAACGCGGCGCTCCGGCGCAAGCTCGGGCCCGAGGAGGCGAAGCTCGCGGACGAGCTCGCCGCGGCGCGCAGCGAGGTCGCGCGGCTCGCCATGCGAGGGCCCGCAGGCGCGCCGCTCGACGAGTTCAAAGCAGAGATCACGCGGCGCGAGGAGAAGGCGCGCGCGATCGAGGAGCAGATGGGCGGGCGGAGCGACGTGTTCCGCGCCGAGGAGACGCCCGTCACGATCGAGCGCGTGCAAGCCGAGGTGCCGGCGGGGACGGCGCTCGTGGAGCTCTCGTTGTACGTGCCGCGGCGCTCGGCCGACACGGACATGCCGAGCCGCGACGGGCCGCCGCGCTTCGCGGCGTACGTGCTCGACGCCTCGGGGAAGGTGGCGTTCGTCGATCTCGGCGAGAGCGCGCCGATCGAGGAGGCGACGAAGGCGCTGCGCGAGACGCTCACGTCGTCGCTCGACAAGGATCCGAAGCCGCCGGCGCGGGCGCTCGACGAGCTCGTCATGCGCAAGATCCGGCCGCTCGTCGGGGGAAAAACCAAGCTCATGATCGCGGCCGACGGCGCGCTCTCGCTCGTGCCGTTCGCGGCGCTCGTCGATGAGGATGGGCGGTATCTGGTCGAGCGGTTCGAGATCTCGTACCTCACGAGCGGGCGTGATCTCCTGCGCCTCTCGCGCACGGCGCCGTCGGGGCAGGGCGCGCTCGTCGTGGCGAACCCGGCGTTCGGGCGGCGTGAGCAGGGGGAGAGCGCGCTCGTGATGCTCGGGGACAAACCCGACGCGAAGACACGTGGCCTCGAAAAGGCGTACTTCGAGCCGCTGCCGGCGACGGCGGCCGAGGCGCGCGCGCTCGCCCCGATCCTGCCGGGCGCCGCGGTGCACGTGGACCTGGAGGCGACGGAGTCGACGCTGAAGAAGGCGCACGCGCCGCGGATCGTGCACGTGGCGACGCACGGGTTTTTCCTGTCCGCGAAGGGCGCGGCGGCGCGCGCGGCGGCGCCGGGGGGCGGGGGCGCAGCTCCGATCGAGGAGCGTAGCCCCCGCACGTCGACCAACGAACGGGGGCTCGAGCTCGAAGCAGCACCGGACTGGCTGCCGGACGATCCGCTGCTCCGCTCGGGGCTCGCGCTCGCGGGGGCGAACGCGAGGAAAGGCGGCGGCGGCGAGGACGGGATCCTCACGGCGCTCGAGGCGAGCTCGCTCGATCTTTGGGGCACCAAGCTCGTCGTGCTCTCGGCGTGCGAGACGGGCCTCGGCGACGTGCAGCGCGGCGAGGGCGTGTACGGCCTGCGGCGCGCGCTCGTCGTGGCCGGCGCCGAGTCGCTCGTCGCGAGCTTGTGGAAGGTCGCGGACGAGGAGACGCAGCGGCTCATGGTGAACTACTACCAGCGCATCACGAAGGGCAGCGGCCGGAGCTCTGCGCTCCGGGACGTGCAGCTCGCGATGCTCGCCGACGCACCCACGTCGCACCCGTACTTCTGGGCGAGCTTCGGCGTGTTTGGGGATCCATCGCCGATGGGCCCGCTGGTCGAGGTCATTGGCGATCGGCGAATACCGCACGAACCGCCGCGGGTCATGCCGGTCATGCCAGGCCCGCGTGGGTGCACGTGTGCGCTCCCCGCGTCGACGGGGGAGGGGCCGCTCGGGCTCGTGGGGCTCTTCGGGTTCCTCGCGCTCGTCGCGCGGCGCCGGCATCGGTGATAGGGTCTCGGCCATGCTGGCCATCGAGGCCCGGGGGCTGCGCAAGACGTACGGCGGCGGCTTTTCGCGGGGCGCGGGGAAGGAGGCGCTCGCGGGGCTCGATCTCGGGGTCGACGAGGGCGCCGCGTTTGGCCTGATCGGGCTCAATGGCGCGGGAAAGACCACGTTCATCAAGGCGCTGCTCGGCGTCGTGCGGCCGAGCGCGGGCGTCGTGCGGGTCCTCGGCAAGGACCCGGAGGATCCGGCCGCGCGCGGGCAGGTCGGGTATCTGCCCGAGCGCCTCTTTTTGCCGCACGCGTTCACACCCGTGCAATTCCTGGCGAGCGTGGCGCGGCTGAAAGGGATCCCGCGGGCCGACGACGAGGTGCGTCGGCAGATCGGGCGGGTGGGTTTGTCGGGGGAGGAGGGGCGGCGCATCGGAGGTTTTTCCAAGGGAATGCGCCAGCGGCTCGGGCTCGCGGCGGCGCTGCTCGGCGGGCCGATGCTGCTCGTGCTCGACGAGCCGACGGACGGCGTCGATCCGCTCGGTCGGGCCGAGATCCGGCGTATCCTCGCGGAGGAGCGGGCGCGGGGCGCGACGTTGTTTCTGAATTCGCACCTGCTGTCGGAGACGGAGCGGGTCTGCGATCGGATCGGCATTCTCTCGGGCGGGCGGCTGCTCCGCGAAGGGCCGATCGAGGCGCTTTGCGGGAGCGAGACGCGGTATCGCGTGCGGTTTGCCCCGCCCGTCGACGCGGAGGCGCTCGCGGTGTTCGGCTATCGGCCCGGGGAGGGCGAGGGGGTGTTCGTCGTGGATGCGCCGGATCCCACGGCGCTCAATGATCTTTTGGATCAGGCGCGGCGCACGGGGGCGCGGCTCGTGGGGCTCACGCACGACGTGCGGGATCTCGAGGACGTGCTGGCGGAGGCGCTCGGTCAGGGCGAGGAGCGGAAGCGCGCGTGAAATCGTTTGTCGTGGCCAGGGATCTCCTGCGCGAGGCGGCGTCGCGGCGCTGGTTCCTCGCGCTCGGCCTCGGGATCACCCTGGGGCTCGTGGTGATCGGTTTGTCCTTGCGGATGGACGTCGTGGACGGGGCGCTCGCGGCGACGCGGCTCTTCGGCAAATCGGTGAACACGCAGATCCGCGCGGCGGACGTGGCGCTGCGGCCGGTGTTCGTGGCGTCGTCGTATCTGATCTTTTACGGGGGCCTGCTCTTCGGCGTGGTCGCGTGCGCCGATTTCGGCCCGAGCCTGCTCGCGCCGGGGCGGATCGAGCACCTGCTCTCGCTGCCGGTGCGGCGCTTCGAGCTCGTCGTGGGCACGTTCCTCGGCGTGCTCGCGCTCGCGCTGCTCGGCGCGCTTTATGGCGCGGGCGGGCTCGTCTTGATCTTCGGCGTGAAGACGGGCGTGTATTCGGGGCGGCTCATCGTCTCGGCGTTGCTCGCCAGCGTGACGTTCTCCGCCATTTACGGCGCGATGCTGACGGTCGCGATCGCGGCGCGCAGCGCGGCGCTCTCGGCGGCGTCCGGGGGCGCGCTCGTCCTGCTCGGGATCGTGGCCGGGGAGCGGGAGCGGATCGCGGAGTTTTTCGATCCGGGGATCTCGCGCTCGATTTTTCGGGGGCTCACGTTGTTCTTGCCGCGGGTCTCTTCGCTCGGGCGCTCGGCCGCGGAGATCGCGGGGTCCGAGCCGGTCGATCCCGCCGCATTGACGAGCTTGCTCTTCGGGCTCGTGGTCTTCGGCCTCGCAGCGCTCTCGCTCGGCATTCACCTCTTCGAACGGAAGGATTTCTGATGAGGATGAGACGGGTGGCCTGGCTCGTCGCGTTCGCCGCGCTCCTCGGGCTGTCGGCCTTCTTGATGTCGCGGGGGGACAAACCCAAGAAGCCCGAGCGCGTGCTCAAAGCCGAGTTCCCGCGGTTCCCGAAGGCCTGGGAAGAAGAGCGCAACCGAAAACGGAGGACCTTGCCGCCCGCGGCGCCGAAGCCCGGGGAGGAGGAGAGCGTTCTGCGAAAGCGGGATCCGCTGCTCGTGGCGTTGCCGATCGAGAAGGGCAAGAGCGCGGTCGTGTTCGAGGTCGCGGCGCTGAAGGAGTCGCCGATCGGGCAGATCTGGCTCGATTGCATGCTGGAGGAGCAGGCCGAGAATCAACGCCGCGGGCGCGGCCGGGAAGTGTTCAAAGAGCAGTTCGGGATCGACCTTTTGAAGGACGTCGATCGGATCGCGATGTCGTCGAGCAAGGTGGCGATCCTATCGGTCGCAGAGGGCGCGGCGAAGTTCGACAGGAGCGGCTGGCCGAAGCGCTCGTTCGGCGAGAAGGGCACGATCTGGGAGGACGCGGAGGGCCGCGGCGTGCTCGGGGCGTGGGGGGACGAGATCGTCCTCGCCGGCGCGGACGTGAAGGAGATCGAAGCGGCGATCGAGCGGCTCGAATCGAAGTCGCCGCCGCGCGATTCGTCGATCCCGGAATGGTCGGTGTACGGCGACATTTACGGGGTGCTGTCGCCCGACGAGCTCGCCGACATGTTGCCCGAGGGGCAAGGCGAGATCGCCGCGCGGATCCGGGCCGCGATCGACCGCGTGGATCTGCACGTGGACACGTCGGAGGACGTGGCCATCGTGGCGGACGTGAATGGTGCGAACGAGGCTGACGTGACGGATCTCGCGAAATCGATGGGCGCGGCCCTGAGCCTGGCCCGCGCGGGCGCCGAGGACGAGGGCGACGAACGGCTGCGGGAGCTGCTCGATTACGCGACGATCAAGCCGCGGGGCGGGCGATTCTCGTTGGACGTGGCGCTGCCGCTCGAGGTGCTCAAGGAAATGGGGCCGTGCCGCAAGCGCGACGCGGCGCCGTCCCCCTCTCGGTGAGGGAAAATGCGACCCGGAAGCACACCACCCCGCCGCCCGCGGATGGTGATGTGGCCCCCGGGTTTGACGTGTGAGCGCGCGACGTACCACCCGTGCTCGATTTGGGGTTCGCTTGACGCCCCATCGGCGCCCTGGGATCCTGCGCCCATGTCCCGCCGCTTCAACACGGCTGGCCCGAACGATCCAGCGCGGCACCACACGGTCCCCGCGCTGTCCCGTGTCCCCGGCGTCCGGGAGCTCATCGAGCAGGGCAGTTACTTCATCCTCCACGCCCCCCGGCAGACCGGCAAGACGACCGCGCTGCTCGACCTCGCCTCCGGGCTGAACCGGGAGGGCAAGTACGTCGCCGCGGTGCTCTCGCTGGAGCCCGGCGCCGCGCTGACGAGCATCGACGCGGCCGAGCTCGCGATGCTCGACTCGTGGCGATACGACCTCGCCGCCTACCTGCCCGCCGACGTCTCGGTCCCGCGCTGGCCCGACGCGCCGCAGGGAAACCGCATCGGCGCGGCGCTCTCGGCGTTCTCCCAGGAGGCGCCGCGGCCGCTCGTGATCCTCCTCGACGGCCTCGACTCCTTGTCGCGCGACGTGCGGGGCTCGCTGCTCCGCCAGATCCGCGCGGGCAAACCGCGCCGCCCGCGCGCCTTCCCCTGGTCGATCGGCTTCGCCTCCGTGCGCGAGCCCCGCGAGCTCGACGCAGGCCAGGCGCCTTCGAGCTCCCGCGCGCCCGCGAGCTCGACCGGCCTCGACGCCGAGGTGCTCCCGCTCCAGGGGCTCTCGCGAAACGACGTGGCGACGCTGCTCCAAGGGCTGGAAGAGCGGACGGGGTTCGAGCTCTTGCCCGGCGCGATCGATCGCGCCCACGAGCTCACGCAGGGTCATCCGTTCCTCGTGAACGCGCTCGCGCAGCGGATCGCCGACGGCTCCGACGGTCGCAAGGGACCGCTGACGGCGGTGGACATCGAGCGGGCCAAGGATCTCTTGCTGGATCGGCGCGGCGGCCTGCTCGACGAGATCGGCGATCGCATGCGCGACGGAAAGCTCCGGGCGGCGCTCGAGCAGATCCTCGCCGAGGTGCAGCGCGAGCCGCCGGCCGAGGACCTGCGGGCCGCCTTCGATCTCGGTCTCGTCCGACGCCTGCCCGACGGGACGATCGCGCTGGCAAACCCGATCTTCCACGCGCTCGTCGCGCGCCTCTTGCCGGGCGCGGTGCGATCGGTGTTCCCGGTCGGACAGCCTCCGTGGGTCGGACCCGACGGGCGGCTCGACACGGATCGGCTGCTCGAAGCGTTCCTCGATTTCTGGCGGCGGCACGGCGACGCGCTCTTCTCCAGCGCGCCCTACGGCGAGCTCTCGCCGCTCGTGCTCACGGCGTTCTTGAACCGCGTCGTGAAGAGCGGCGGCCTCATCGAGCGTGTCTACGCCATCGGCCGCGGCCGCATGGACGTGTGCATCCGGCAGGGCGGAGCTGCGGTCGCGCTCGTGGTGAAGGTGCGTCGTGATCGCGATCCGGATCCGATCCCCGAGGGTTTGTCGCAGGTCGACGAGGCGCTCGCGCGGCTCGGGATCGACAACGGCTGGCTCGTGGTGTTCGATCGGCGCAAGGGCGTCTCGCCCGTCTCGCAGCGGCTCGGCGCCGTGAAGGAGAAGACGCCGGCCGGACGTGAGGTGATGCTCGTCCGGGCTTGAGCCACGCGCGTCACGATTGGAAGCGCATGAAGTCGCCGAGGATGGCGGCGAACTCGTGCGGTCGCTCCAGGAAGGGCGACGGTCCGGTGCTCGGCATCTCCGCGACGACGACGCGCGCCTCCGCGAGGCGCGAGAGCGAGCGCGACGAGGTGCCGCCGCGGCTGCCCGTGACGAAGAGCGCGGGCACGGACAAACGGGCGAGCCGCCACGCGAGCGAGCCCTCCTCGGCGAGCGCGACGATCTCGCGGCCCCACGCGTGGAGCAGGCGCGCGTCGCAGGGGACGCGGCTCGGCTCTTCGGCTGTCGTCGCTCCGCGCGAGGCGCGCCTCACCGCGTCGCGCAGCGCGCTGATGCCCGGGCCTCCGAGATCGGTGAGGGTCAGCTCCGCGGCGGGGCGGAGGCACGCGCAGTCGTCGATGCACTTCGGGCCGTCGACGTCCACGACGGCGCGGACGAGGCCCGGGTGGCGCTCGGCGATGAACATGGCGAGTGTTCCGCCGAGGCCGTGTCCGACGAGCGCCACGCGCTCGCCGAAGCGTCCTCCGAGCCACCGCGCGAAGTGATCGGCGAACGCCGTGAGCGGCGCGGGCCGCGGGGCCGGGACGCTCCGCCCATGGCCCGGCAGATCCGGCACGACGTGGCGATGCGAGGCGAGCCGCGCGTGCAGCGCGACCGCCTCGAACACGAGCCCGTGTCCCGCGAGCCCGTGCAGGTACACGAGCGGGGTGCCCCGCGCGGATGGGTGATAGTCCCGGACGAACATCCCTGCATCCACCCCGTGCGCCACATCGACCGACAGCATCCGTCCCCTCCTCGCGCCGCTCCGATCCGGGCCCGAGCCCTCTCGGGGGAGGCCCGATCCGGTCTGCCCGAACCTACCGACTTCGCGTGTTGTCCGATCCCTGTCTGGCCGGAAGCCTCACGGGTCGTCCGGCTCGTTCGCGCTTTCCCAATCGATGCGCGAGGCGGGCTACAGGGCGCGCTCTCGCCGCCGAAAACCGCGGAAAAGGGCGGGCGGATCGACACGTACGGGGCGGCCTCCGGGGCCTCCCGTGGAAGTTTGTCTAGGAAAACCAGTCCACGCGCGACTTTGGGTACCGTGCCCACATGCCGCGACGACGCGAGCCCGATCCGTTTGCCCTCCAAGTTGGTACCCGCATCAAGCAGCTCCGGGAGGAGCAGGGCCTCACGATGGAGAAGCTCGCCTTCGAGAGCGAGCTCGGCTCGAAGGGACACCTGTCGAACCTGGAGCGAGGGCTCGCGAGGCCCACGATCCACACGCTGCGGGTCCTCGCGGAGCGGCTGGAGGTCGACGTGCTCGACCTCCTCACGTTCCCCGAGCAAGGCGATCGCCAGAAGCTCGTGGACCTGACGCGTCACCTCGGGCGCGGGACGATCCGCAAGCTCTTGAAGGACATCCTGAAGGACATGGCGCCGCTCGAGGCCTCGAAGGAGCCCGCGGCCGCGGCGCCTCCGCCGAAGAAGGCCGCCAAGCGGCGAAGCGCGCCGGCGAAGGCGCGGAAGAAGAAGCGCTCGTCGTAGATCCGCATTTCGTTGCTGGTCAAACGGATCGGTTCTCCCACGGACGATCCTGCGGCCCCGCGTTCCGTCAAGGGATCGACGCTCGTGGGTTCGGGGTGCGAAGCGACGTATCCACTTCCATCCCAGCGCGAGCGCGCGGTGCGTAACACGCTTCCAAGGATCGGACGAAATGTGTCCGTTCTTTGGGCTTTGCTTGCGTCTTCGCGCACTGCGTCGTTACGCTCGTCATCCTCATGCGCTGGAGGAGTAGGACGATGGGGAAGGGCATCCGGCTGCGAAAGTTCGAGCTCAAGAAGACGCTCTTCTTGCTGCCGAACATGATCACGCTGACGAGCATCTTCTGTGGCTTCGACAGCATCCGGACGTCGGCGACGGCGCAAGGCGAGGCGGACTTCTACCGCGCCGCGTTGCTCATCGTGTTCGCGATGTTCTTCGACACGCTCGACGGCCGCGTCGCGCGGGCGACGAAGACGCAGAGCGCGTTCGGGCTCCAGATCGACTCGCTCGCCGACGTGGTGTCGTTCGGCGTGGCGCCGTCGCTCCTGCTCTACCAGTGGACGCTGAACCGGTTCGGCACGCTCGGGCTCGTGGCGTCATTCATGTTCACGGCGTGCGGGGCGATCCGGCTCGCGCGGTTCAACGTGCTCTCGACCGGCGACGACGGCAAACCCTCGAAGCCCTCGAAGTACATCGTGGGCCTGCCGATCCCGGGCGCCGCGGGCATCCTCGTCTCGCTCGTCGTGGCGAGCCACGCGGCCGGCGGGATCCTCGGGCGCGCCGAGTACGCCGTGCTCATGCTGGCCGTGACGATCGGTTTGTCGATGCTGATGGTGTCGACGATCCGGTTCCGCTCCTTCAAGGACGTGAAGCTCAACGCGCGGACGGCCCTGCTCGTCGTGTTCATGGTGGGCTCGTCCGTCGTCGTGTCCTTGAAGATGCAGCCGGCGTTCGTGCTCGTGTGGCTGCTCGGCTGTTATGTGACGATGGGGATCCTGGAGTCGCTCTGGCATCTGCCCCGGCGTCTCCGCGCGAGCCTGCTCGCCAGGGATTCGACCGAGCCGCCGCCCGCGGCCTCGACCTGAACCTGGGGCGTTCGGAACGGCTTTGACTTTGCGGCAGGGCCGAACCATGTAGACTGCGCGCCGTCCATGAAGAATCGCGTATTTTTCCCGCAGGTCGCGCTCGACGAGTGGCTGGTCGAGGACAGGGTCGACCTCAGGAACGACGAGCTGACGATCAAGAGCGAGGGGCGAAAATACCGCATCATCGAGGCGATTCGCGTCATGAGCGAGGTCAGCGGCTCGCCCGACAGCCACGAGCTGCTCGGCAAGGTGAAGTCGAAGGCCTTCCTCGCCGAGCTCGGCGCGGAGATCCTGGAGACCTCGATGATCCTCGGAGACAACGCGTACGACGTCGTGCCTGGATTCGTGGGCGCGCCGGTCGGGACCTTCGCGGATCACCAGCGCGGCGGGCCTCCGTCGCAGACCCGGAACCTGACGACCGACGAAGATCTGCTCGCGGCGTTCCTCGCCACGAAGCTCTGACCCTTCGATAGAGTTCCGCGCGCATCGGCCTGCCGCCGCACAAAAGACGCGCTACCTTCTCCCGCCATGACACGCGCTCTCTCCACGGGGACGTTCTTCGTGGCCGTGTTGCTCTACGGGGCAGCGAGCGCCCTCTTTTTCCTCGACATCGCCCGCAAGGAGACGCGGATCAACGCGTCGATCGGCTCCGTGCCGCCGCCGCGGCGCATGTCGCACGCCGCGACGATGCTCGGCGTGGCCGCGGCGTTTCACCTCGCATACGTGACGTTCGCGAGCCTCGTCGCGCGCGTGTGCCCCGTGACCTCGGTGCATTTCTCGCTCTCCATGGCGTCCATCCTCGCGATCGTCGTGTACCTGCCGGCGCGGCGCTGGTTCCGCATCGACGCGATCGGGTTCTTGCTCGCGCCGCTCGGGCTCGTCTTCGTGCTCGGCACGTTCTTCCTCGGTCAGCCGGGGCCCGCGCATCCGCTGAGCCCCGTCTTCCTCGCGCTGCACGTGCTCGCGAACCTCGCGGGGACGGCGCTGTTCCTGCTCGCGGGCGGCGCGGCGATGCTCTACCTCGTCCAGGAGAAGCGCCTGAAAAAGAAGCGCACGGATCGCCTGCGGATCGGCAACCTGCCTCCGCTCGAGGTCCTCGATCAGGCCGTACACCGCTTCCTCGTCGCGGGCTTCCCGCTGCTCACGCTCGGCGTGCTCACGGGCACGATCTGGGCGAAGAGCCTGGAGAACGGCTCGGTCGAGGAGATCCTTCGGGCCGTGCTGGGGTACGCGACGTGGCTCGTGATCGCGGCCGTGCTGCTCCTGCGCGCCGCCGCGGGGTGGCGCGGGCGGCGGGCGGCGTACGGGACGATCGCGGGGTTCTGCTGCGTGGCCGCGGTGCTCGTCGTCTACCTCGTGCGACCCATGCTCGAGCTCGGCTCGCCGAGGATCGGAGGCTAGGGCGAGCGTGATCGTCGTCGTCGGCCTCTCCCACAAGACAGCGCCGATCGCGGTGCGCGAGCGGCTCGCCGTGCAGCGCGACGCGCTCCCCGCGCTCTACGAGCGGCTCCTCGCGGAGCGGGCGATCGGGGAAGCCGTGGTGCTCTCCACGTGCAACCGCGTCGAGGTGTACGCCGCGCCGCCGCGCGGAGGTTCGCTCGAAGCGACGAGCCGCGCGACGATCAGCGCGCTCATGGCGATCGGCGGCGACGCCGTCGCGATGCACCTCGGGCGCAAGGAAGGGGGCGACGCGGTGCGGCACCTCTTCCGCGTGGCCTCGTCGCTCGACTCGCTCGTCGTAGGCGAGCCGCAGATCCTCGGGCAGCTCAAGGACGCGATCGAGCTGTCGCGGGAAGGCAAGGCGCTCGGACAGACGCTCGGCAAGGCGATGCTCAGGGCGGTCCGCGTGGGCAAACGCGCACGGAGCGAGACGGCGATCGGCGAAGGTCAGGTGTCGGTCTCGAGCGTGGCCGTGGATCTCGCGCAGGAGATCTTCGGGGACCTCGCGGGGCGCAAGGCGGCGCTCGTGGGCGCGGGCGAGATGGCCGAGGCCGCGGCGAAGCTGCTCGCGAAGGCGGGCGCGAAGATCATCGTGCTGAACCGAAGCCCGGCCCGCGCGAAGGTGCTCGCGTACGACGTGGGCGGCGAGCCGCGCGGGATGGCGGAGCTCGAACGGACGCTCGGCGAGGTCGACATCGCGATCGGATCGACGTCGAGCCCGACGCCGGTGATCACGGTGGATCTCGTCAAGCGCGTGCGGAAGGTGCGGCGCGGCAAGAGCCTGTTCTTGATCGACATCGCCGTCCCGCGCGACGTGGAGCCCGCCGTGAACGATCTCGACGGCGTCTATCTCTACGACGTCGACGACCTCTCGCAGATCGTGGCGCAGTCGCTCGAAGGTCGGGCCGCGGAGGCGGCGCGCGCCGAGGCGATCGTCGAGGAGGAGGCGCGCGCGTTCGAGCACTGGACGCTCGAGCGAGAGCTCACGCCGACGATCGTCGCGCTCTTCAGCCGGACGCGCGCCGTGCTGCTCGCCGAGCTCGAGCGGAGTTTTGCCGGGCGCCTCAAGCACCTCGGCGCCGCCGAGAAGGAGGCGCTGCTCGTCATGGTCGACGCCGCGACGAACAAGCTGCTCCACGCGCCGGTGACGCGCCTCAAAGAGCTCGCGGGCGACGCGCGCGCCGAGGGGTACGTCGAGGCCGTGCACGATCTCTTCGACCTGTCGGCGCTCCCTCTGTCGGCGATCTCCCTGGAGGGCGGCGACGCCAGCGCGATCGACGGAGCGATCACGCTGAAGGCCGCGGGCACGAACGGCAAGGCGCAGAGCGCATCGTCGGTCCTCCCGCGCGGGGCGGCGCAGGCTTCGGCCGCGGGCTCGCCTGCCGCGGCGCCACTCGCTTCGACATCGTCCTCCGCCTCCCCGCGGGAGGTTGCGGGCGCAAAGGATCTCGGATGACTCGCCTGATACTCGCCACTCGTCGCTCGGCCCTCGCGCTCGCTCAGTCCCGCGCCTTCGCGCGCGCCCTCGTCGAGGCCTCGCCCGGCCTCGACGTCGGCGAGCTCGAGGTCGTCACGTCGGGCGACAAGATCACGGATCGGCCGCTGCAAGAGGTCGGCGGCAAGGGGCTCTTCGTGAAGGAGCTCGAAGAGGCGCTGCTCGACGGTCGCGCCCACTTCGCGGTGCACTCGTACAAGGACGTGCCCGCCGTGATCCCGGACGGGCTCGTGATCACGTGCGTGCCGCGGCGCGAAGATCCGCGCGACGTCTTCATCACGCGGACGGGCGCGACGCTCGCGGACCTGCCCGCGGGCGCGCGCGTGGGGACGTCGAGCCTCCGGCGCGCGGCGGCGATCGGCGTGGCGCGGCCCGACCTCGTGATCGTGCCGCTGCGCGGGAACGTGGACACGCGGCTGCGCAAGCTCGACGAGGGGCACGTGGACGCGATCGTGCTCGCGCTCGCTGGGCTCAGGCGTCTCGGGCTCGAACGACGCGCGACCGAGATCCTCGATCCTGCCGTGATGCTGCCCGCGATCGGGCAAGGCGCGCTCGGGATCGAGTGCCGCGAGGCCGACGAGGAGACGCGACGCGCGCTCGCGCCGCTCGACGATCCCGAGACGAGCGTGCGCGTGGCGGCCGAGCGCGGCGTGATGGTCGCGCTCGGGGCCGACTGCCGCACGCCCGTGGCGGCGCACGCCGTGCGCGTGAACGAGGGTCTCTGGCTCCGGGCCATGATCGCCGAGGCGGACGGGACGCGTCCGCGGATGGGCGAGCGGCGCGTCGCGTGGCCGAGCGCGGCCGAGGCGACGCGGGTCGGTCTGGATCTCGGGCAAGAGCTTCTCCGCGCCTGAGGGCGCTCGCTTATCCTGCGGCCGATGCTGGGATACGTCGCGATCGTCCTGCACGCGCACCTGCCCTGGGTGCGCCACCCCGAGCACGCACGCCCGCTCGAAGAGCGATGGCTCCACGAGGCGCTCTGGGAGTCGTACCTGCCGCTGCTCGACATGCTCGCGCGGCTCGAAGCAGACGGGATCGCGGCGCGGATCACGGTGTCGGTGTCTCCGACGCTCGCGGCGATGTTCGCCGATCCGCTGCTTCGAAAGCGCTTCGTCCTGCACATGGATCGGCTGGACGAGCTCGCCGCGCAGGAGGCGCGGCGGACGAGCGGCGACGCGGCGCTGCGCCCGATCGTGGCGTTTTACCGGGCGCGGATCGAGGCCACGCGCGCGGCGTGGGAGCGGATCTCCGGCGACGTGCTCGGCGCGCTCGCGGGGCACGAGGATCGCGGCTCGATCGAGCTGCTCACGACGAGCGTGACGCACGCGTATCTGCCCGCGCTCACGCGTTCGTCCGCGCGCGCCCAGGTAAAACTCGGCTTGCGCGCGTTCGAGGCCCTCGTGGGGCGAAGGCCGCGCGGGCTCTGGCTGCCCGAGTGCGGCTACGATCCTTCGTTCTTGCCGGAGCTCGCGGCAGCGGGCGTGGGGTACTCGGTGCTCGACGCGCACGGCCTCGAGCTCGCCTTGCCGCGTCCTCCGCGGGGCGTGCTCGCGCCGATCCTCTCGCCCGCGGGCGTCGCGTTCTTTGGCCGTGATCCGCGTGCCTCGCGAGAAGTCTGGTCACGCGAGGTCGGCTATCCGGGCCACCCGGACTATCGCGATTTCTACCGCGACATCGGCTTCGATCTGCCGGAAGCCGCACTCGCCGGGGAGATCGGCCCGGGCGGCGCGCGCCTCATGACGGGCCTCAAGTACCACCGCATCACGGGCCCCGGGTCTCGCAAGGAGCTCTGGGATCCGGCCGCGGCCGAGGCGCGCGCGCGCGCGGACGCCGCGCATTTCGTCGCCGAGCGGGCCGCCGCGCTGCGCGCAGCGCAAGGACGAGGACCCCGGCCCGTCGTGGTGGCGCCGTACGACGCCGAGCTCTTCGGCCACTGGTGGTTCGAAGGACCGATCTTCCTCGAACACGCGCTCCGCGCTCTGCATCACGCGGAGCTTTCGGGCGAGATCGCGCCCGTGACGCTCGGCGCCTATCTCGCGGCCGAGCCTGCGCTCACGGTCGCCGAGCCCTCGGCCTCGTCGTGGGGCGAAGGGGGCTTCGGTGAGGCGTGGCTCGGGCGCGCGCTCGAGCCCGACCGCACGGAGGGCATGTCGCCGGCGCACCTCGTGCGGCACGTGCGGCATGCAGAGCAGACCGTGCAGGGGCTCGTGCGGGCGCGGCGCGGCGTGGACGGGCTCGCAGGGCGCGCGCTCGATCAAGCGATCCGCGAGCTCGTGCTGCTCGAGGCGAGCGACTGGGGCTTCATGATCCGGCGCGGCGAGATGGCGACGTACGCGGCGGCGCGGGTGCGCGCGCACGCGAGCCGCGTAGATCGGCTTTGCAGGCTCGCGGGGCGCGACTGGCTCGGCGAGAGCGAGGCGCGGTGGATCGAGGCGACGTGCGAGCGGACGCCGTTTCTCGCGGGGCTCGAAGGCGAGCGCTTGCGCGACGCGTTCGACGTGTGACGCACGCATCTTCGCCCTTGTCGATCCGCCCCTGGATCACGGATGCTCCTCTTCGCGATGCGTGTTCGTTCGAGCTGGTCCCGTCTCGCATCCCTTTTGCCGTCGTGCTTTGCGCTCGCGTCGATCGCCTGCGGAAGTGATCTCTTCCACTCGACCGACTGGGCCACGCGCTGCGACGTGGATCCGACCGCGAAGGGCTGCGCCGGGCAGGGCGGCGGAGCTGCGGGATCAGGCGGTGCCGGGGGCATGGGCGGCGCCGGTGGATCGGGCGGTGCAGGGGGCATGGGCGGCGCTGCGGGAGCGGGCGGCGCAGGGGGCATGGGCGGCGCTGCGGGAGCGGGCGGCGCTGCGGGAGCGGGCGGCGGCACGAGCGGAGGCGGCCCCTGCATCCCATGCGCCAACCTCGCGGGCGCGGGCGTGGCGAAACCTGCCGATGTCCCCGTGTGTCCAAGCTCGGTCGACATCTACACCTTGCTCGACCAGTGCCGGTGCGAGGCGATGAGCGTGTGTTCCTCGAGCTGCTCGTCCACGCCAGCGTGCGGCAACACCGGGACGGACGTGGCGGCGTGTGACGCGTGTGTCGAGACCTCGTGCGGCCCCTACATCCTCTCCTGCCTCGCGCAAAAGACGCCTTGAGCGGCACGAGTTGACAGCGATCGCCGCGCGTGGAGACGATCGCTCCATGCTTCGCTCCGATCCCCTGCTCGGGCTTGGTCTTGCTGGTCTCGTGTTCGCGGCTGCGTGCGGCGGCGGAGGTGAAGGCAACGCCGCGTCGTCGTCGTCGGGCGGCGGATCCGAGCCCGTGTGCACGAGCGACGCGCAGTGCGGCGCGAGTGATCCTTGCAAGATTGCCGCGTGTGTCGCTGGCGCATGCGTCGAGACCCAGGCGCCCGAGGGCAAGCTCGTCCTCGACGGCCTCGTCCCCGGTGATTGCAAACGCAAGCATTGCAAGGCCGATGGGACGATCGAGGAGGTCTCCGACGAAACGGACAAACCTGAGGACTACAACCCCTGCACGCTCGACACGTGCACCGAGGGCGTGCCGCTCCACGCGCCGGATCCTGCGATGGAGGGCGCGGCGTGCGGCGCGAGCAGCATGATGATCTGCTCCGCTGGCCAGTGCGTCGGTTGCACCGATCCTTTGCAGTGTCCGCAGGGCGGCCTCTGCCACGTCGCCGTGTGCAATCTGATGGGCATGACGGGCGCGTGTGGCCTCGAGATCGCCGTCGGCAAGGGGGTCTCGAACGTCGATCCAGGCGACTGCGTGCAGGCCGTTTGCGACATGAACGGCCTCATCGTCCCCGCGCCCGCGCCGCTCGAGATGCCCTCGCCCGACACCAACGAATGCGACGTCGAGTCATGTGGCGAGAGCGGCGCGATCGTTCACACGCCGCAACCCGACGGCACCACGTGCGGCGGATCCTCCACGTGCAATCCGAGCTCGTGTTCGGCGGGCGCGTGCGTGCAGATGATGCCCTTGCCGGGCACGGACGTCCTCACGGAGACGCAGGTGCCGGGCGATTGCCGCCGCACCGTGTGCGACGGCATGGGAGGCACGCTCGATCAGCCTGACGACGCGGACTTGCCCGATGATCCGACCCCGAGCGACTGCACGATCCCCGTGTGTTCGAGCGGCACGCCATCGACGGGCCCCGCGATGCAGGGCACGATGTGCATGGCGGGCGCTCTGCCCGGCACGTGTGATGGGAGCGGCAACTGCAAGTGACGTCGCGGGCGCGACGTGATCAGAACGCGACGCGAAGCCCCGCGGACGTCGGCCCGACGAGCAGACGCAAGCTCGTCTGCGGCGCGGCCGGCGGGGTCGTGGAGGGCGCGCCGGGCGTGGTCTCGTCGCTCTTCACGGGCACGCGCTTGCTGCCGATCACCCACAGCGGCACGCCCACGCCGAGCGCGACGACGCCCGTGATCAGGACGCCGTAGCCCACGGCTTGTTGCGTCTCGTCGGCGCGTGTCTCGCAGATCGTGGGCCCGAACTGCGAGTCGCAGTAGATCGGGATCTGGTTCGCCGCGGTGCTCGCGATCGCGGAGCCCGCGAGCACGCCGACGATGCCCGCGGTCGTGGCCAGGATGCCGCCGACCATCATCGCCGTGCTCTTGCGCTCGTAGCGCGGCGGCGGAGGCTGCGGCTCGCCGTAGTAGGGGCCGTAGTACGGATATCCGTACGGGTATCCTTGTTGCGGCGGACCGTATCCGGGCGGAGGCGGGCCGTACTCGCCGCCTTGCGGAGGCGGGCCGTATCCGGGCGGAGGCGGGCCATAGCCGGGCGGATATCCGTATCCCGCGGGCGGCGGCGGTGCGGGCGGCGGCGCACCTGCGCTCGTACCGCTCGGCGGCGCACCTGGAGCGGTGCCGGGAAGCGCGCTCGGCGCGGGCGGAGGTGCGGCGAGCGGAGGCGCGGCGGGCTGCTGCGCCGGGGCCTGCGCCGTGCTCGGCGGAGGCGGCGCGGGCGGCACCTGCGCGTGCGCCGCGGGCCCGATCGAGAGCACGGAGAGGCCCAGCGCGGCGGCTGCGACGCACGCGAGGGAAGCGCGCGCTCGGCGAGCGGCGGGCGTCGCGCGAAGAAGCTCCGGATCCGGCAACGTGGGCATCGAGGACTGTCCTTTCGGAAGGAAGGGGCCTGGGCGAGGGGAGTCGAGGCCTCGCGGACCGGGCTCGCTCTTACGATAACGAAAAACGAGATGCACGTGGCGCGTCAAGCGTGCTCCCGCGTCGAGGGCGCGATCACTCGTAGGCATCTTCGGCGGAGCGGCTCGGCGCCTTCGGCGCGGCGGGCTTGCTCGCGCCGCTCTTCGGCGCGGCTTTGGGCTTGCCCGTGGGGGTCGCCGTCGGGCTCGCGGCCGGCTTCGACGCCGCCTCCTTCGTGGCGGGCGGCTCTTCCGCGGACACGGTGGCGCTCGCCTTCGTGGCGGGTTCGTCCGCGGCGGGCTTCGGTGCCTCCGCGGGCGCCGCCTGGATCGGCGGCAGCGGCAGCGACGCGGGCCTCGTCTCCGGCGGGGCCTCGGGCTTCGGCGCGGGCTTCTTTTCCTGCGTGTTCGTGGTGGGTTTGTCCGGCTGAACCGTCGGCGACGAACGACCTTGCCCGAGATAGACGAACACGAACGCGATGGCCACGAGGCCGAGCAGCACGAGCACTGCGTGCTCCGTCTTCGGGCCCTTCTTCTTCGCGGGCTCGATCGCTTTGCTCGCGCTCGCGTCGCTCTCCTTCGCCGGCGTCGCTTCCGCGGCGCGTGCGGTCGCCTTCGCGGACTTCTTTTCTGTCTTGATCTCTGGCTTTTTCGTCTCGGGCGCAGCGCTCTCGCTCGTGACGGTGTCCGAGGTGGTCTTCGTGGTGGCCTTCGTGGCCTTTCGCGTCGCGGCTCGGGCGGCTACACTCGAAGGGCTCGTGGCCTCCGTGGGGTTCGTCCCACGGGGGGCGGCCGGCGATTCCTTCGCCGGGCTGGCCGTCGCGGTCGGCTTGGGGACGGACGTGGAGACCGACGGCGGACGCGCGGCGCGCGCTCGGTTCTCCTTGCGCTGGGCACGGGAAAGCTTTTTGCTCACGATCCGACGCTAGCCGAAGCGGGTTCGATCAGGCAAAACCTCGGATCCAGGGCAAGAAAAGCAACCTGGTCCGCAAGTCCGTTCTCGGACGGCTTGACATGGCCCCTTCGCCGAGTATCCTCCGCGTCCCCCGATTCCGGGTAGACGAACCACCATGCCGACCATCAGCCAGCTCATCCGAAACGGCCGCGAAGCCGCTCGTTACAAGACGGCCTCTCCGGCGCTCAAGTCCTGCCCGCAGCGGCGTGGCGTGTGCGTCCGCGTGTACACCACGACGCCGAAGAAGCCGAACTCGGCCCTCCGCAAGGTGTGTCGCGTGCGCCTCACGAACCAGATGGAGGTCACGAGCTACATCCCGGGCGAGGGGCACAACCTGCAGGAGCACTCGGTCGTGCTCATCCGCGGGGGTCGCGTGAAGGATCTGCCGGGCGTTCGTTACCACGTCGTGCGTGGCACGCTCGACGCCTCGGGCGCCGCGGGGCCGAGCTCGACCAACAAGGCGACCCGCAACCGCAAGCGCTCGAAGTACGGCGTGAAGCGTCCGAAGAGCTGAGCCGAGCTCGCTCTCCCCCGATCACAGTCCGCCAGAAGGAAGCACCATGCCTCGTCGACGTGAAGTTCCGAAGCGCAGAATCATTCCGGACCCGAAGTTCAAGGACAAGCTCGTCGCCAAGTTCACCAACTCGCTCATGTTGAGCGGGAAGAAGGCGACGGCGGAGAGCATCCTCTACGGCGCGTTCGACGTCATCCGCGACCGCTTCAAGGAGGAGCCCATCGAGGTCTTCCGGAAGGCGCTCGACAACGTCAAGCCGAAGCTCGAGGTGAAGAGCCGGCGCGTCGGCGGCGCGACCTACCAGGTCCCGGTCGAGGTTCGGCCGGAGCGTCGCGTGGCGCTGGCGATGCGGTGGCTCGTGACGTACTCGCGTTCGCGCGGCGAGAAGACGATGCGCGAGCGCCTCGCGGCCGAGCTCATCGACGCGGCGCAGAACCGCGGCAACGCCGTGAAGAAGAAGGACGACACGCACAAGATGGCGGAGGCGAACAAGGCCTTCGCGCACTACCGCTGGTGATCGTTCGGACCTAGAGCGGTCGGACACGGCAGGAGATACGTCGAGCGAGATGGCGAAGGCGACATAAGGATCGGGTTACGTGCTCGAACATGGCGGAGCGAAGCGCTCCGCCAACGAACGTACCCCGACACCCTCTCCAGGTTCTCGAAGCACGCCAAACGGAGGCGGGCAGGGCTGGAGAGGGTGTCGTGCGTTCGGGGTTCGAAGCGACGAACGGCGCAGGCGACGACGACCCAGACGAAACCTAGCAACCGATACCGACGCCCCGACATCTGCAGAGACAAACCGACCGCAGGAGGAAGCAGTGGCCCGCGAATACAGCCTGGAGCGCACGAGAAACATCGGGATCATGGCCCACATCGATGCGGGCAAGACCACGGTGACCGAGCGCATCCTCTATTACACGGGCGTCAACTACAAGCTGGGCGAGGTCCACGAGGGCGCTGCGACCATGGACTGGATGGTCCAGGAGCAGGAGCGCGGGATCACGATCACGGCTGCGGCGACGAACTGCTTCTGGGAGCCGAAGGAAGGTCCGAACGCGGGGCTCCGGCACCGCATCAACATCATCGACACGCCGGGCCACGTGGACTTCACGATCGAGGTCGAGCGCAGCTTGCGCGTGCTCGACGGCGCGGTCGCGGTGTTCGACGGCGGCAACGGTGTCGAGCCGCAGAGCGAGACGGTCTGGCGTCAGGCGGACAAGTATCACGTCCCGCGGATCGCGTTCATCAACAAGATGGACAAGATCGGCGCGGACTTCGACATGTGCGTCGACTCGATGAAGGACCGTCTCGGCACGAACGCGGTGGCGGTGCACTACCCGCTCGGCGCGGAGGACAAGTTCCGCGGCGTCATCGACATCGTGCGGATGCGGGCGGCTGTCTTCGACGATGAGACGAAGGGCGCCGAGTACAAGTGGGAAGCCATTCCCGCGGATCTCGTGGCGAAGTGCCAGGAGCTCCGGGAGCGCCTCATCGAGGCGTGCGCGGACGCGAGCGACGCGGTGATGGAGAAGTTCGTCGCCGGTGACATCGCGTCGATCACCGAGGAAGAGATCTACGCGGCGGTCCGCGCGGGCACGCTGAACTTCAAGCTCGTCCCGGTGCTCTGCGGCTCGGCGTTCAAGAACAAGGGCATCCAGCTCTTGCTGGACGCGATCATCCAGCTCCTGCCGTCGCCGGTCGACATCCCGCCGGTGCAGGGCACGGATCCGGACAAGAAGGACAAGGTGGTGACGCGCAAAGCGGACGACAAAGAGCCGTTCGCTGCGCTCGCGTTCAAGGTGATGAACGACCCCTTCGGCCACCTCACGTACTTCCGCGTCTACTCGGGCACGGTCGAGAGCGGCTCGAGCGTCCTCAACTCGACGCGCGGCAAGCGCGAGCGTTTCGGGCGCATCCTGCGCATGCACGCGAACAAGCGTGAAGAGGTCAAGACCTGCTACGCCGGCAACATCTACGCGGCGGTGGGTCTACGCGACACGCGCACGGGTGACACGCTCTGCGAGGAGAAGCACCCGGTCGTCCTCGAGCGGATGGAGTTCCCGGACCCGGTCATCTCCATCGCGATCGAGCCGAAGACCAAGGCGGATCTCGACAAACTCGGCGTGTCGCTCCAGAAGCTCATGTTCGAGGACCCGTCTTTCCGGACGTACACGAACGAGGAGACGGGGCAGACGATCATCGCCGGCATGGGCGAGCTGCACCTCGAGATCATCGTCGACCGCCTGAAGCGCGAGTTCAAGGTCGACGCCAACGTGGGCAAGCCCGAGGTCGCCTATCGCGAGACGGTGACGCGCAAGGTCACCGACGTCGAAGGTCGGTTCGTCCGGCAGACCGGTGGGCACGGTCAATATGGTCACGTCGTGATCGATCTCGGCCCTGCGCCGCGCGGCGCTGGGTTCGTCTTCGTCAACGACATCACCGGCGGCATCATCCCCAAGGAGTTCATCCCCTCCGCAGAGAAGGGGATTCGAGACGCGCTCGGGCGCGGGGTGCTCGCTGGTTATCCGGTGGTGGACGTCGAGGTGCGGCTGCACTTCGGCAGCTACCACGAGGTCGACTCGTCGGGCCCTGCCTTCGAGGTGGCTGGCTCGATTGCGTTCCAGGAGGCAGCCAAGGGCGCGGGCCTTGTGCTCCTGGAGCCGGTCATGTCGGTCGAGGTGGTTTGCCCGGAGCAATACCTCGGCGACGTCATCGGCGACCTGAACAGCCGTCGCGGGCGGATTCTCGACATGGGGCAGCGGGGAAATGCGCGCGTCGTGCGCGCAGAGGTTCCGCTCGCCTCGATGTTCGGCTACGCGACGGACGTGCGTTCAAAGACGCAGGGCCGCGCGACGCACACGATGCAGATTTCGAATTACGCACCAGTCCCGGTCGCGATCCAGGAAGAGATCGTCGCCAAGCAGCGAGGTTAGGCAATGGCCAAGGAGAAATTCAGTCGAACGAAGCCCCACGTGAACGTCGGCACGATCGGTCACATCGATCACGGCAAGACGACGCTCACGGCGGCCATCGTCAAGGTCCAGTCCAAGCAGAAGCTTGCGAAAGAGATCAAGTACGCCGACATCGCCAAGGGCGGCACCGTTCGCGACGAGACCAAGACGGTGACGATCG
>NZ_JARZHH010000021.1 GCF_029946515.1 Polyangium sp. 6x1 | reverse complement strand
GGCGCGGGCAGCGGCGGCGCGGGCGGCAGCAGCGCGGGCAGCGGCGGCGCGGGACAAGGGGCCGGGGGCGGAGGCGCCTCGTCCACGGCGAGCTCCGGCGGCGGCGCGAGCTGCGGGGACGAGGTTTGCAGCGGCGGCGAGAGCTGCGAGACGTGCCCGATGGATTGCGGAGCGTGCGAGGCGTGCATGGGCGCCGGCGCGGCCACGACGTCGCTCGACGCCGAAGAGCAGGGCTTTCTGGGCATCCTGAACGATTACCGCGCGCAGAACGGCCTCCCGCCGCTCATGGGTTGCACCTCGCTGCACCGCGCCGCGCAGGGGCACAGCGAGGACATGCGCGACCAGAACTATTTTTCGCACACGGGCCTGAATGGATCGGGCTTCAGCGACCGCGCGTGCGACGCCTGTTACGACCACGCGTGTCCCGTGCAGACCGCCATGGGCGAGAACATCGCCGCGGGCAACGGCACCGCGGACGCGACGTTCACGCAATGGAAAAACTCGGCCGGGCACAACGCGAACATGCTCGGCAGCTCGTACACGGTGATCGGCATCGGCCGCGCGACCGGCGGCGGCGATTACGGCGCTTACTGGACGACGGTCTTCGGCGGGGCGACCGAGGCGAGCTGCAACTGAGCCCTCACGTCACGACGCGGAGGCGCGTCCGCGGCTGGAACGAGGCGTGGCTGCCCGTCTGCGGGACGCGCATCTCGGGGTCCTGGGCGCGCGGCGCGGGCGCGCTCCAGACCGCGTAATCGGCCGAGAGCGGCCCCGGGAGCATCGGCTGCACGGTCCGTTCGAGGAGCTGAAACTCGTTGTGGGCTTCGAGCTCGAGCGGCATGCCCCGCAGCGGCCCCGCCTGATCGAGCCACGCCTTCACCTTCTGCACGTTGCGCACGAGCACCCAGTGCTGCGGATCCTTGCGCCAGGCCTCCGTGAAGAGGTCTTGCATGTTCTTCCAGGCCGAGCGCCGGGCCGCGATCACCGCGAGCATGTTCAAGCAGAGCCCGGGCAAAGGGTGCCCGAGCTCGAGCGCGCGCGCCGCGTGCCGCTCGGCCGCGTCGAGGTTGTTCTCCCGGTAATGCGCGCTCGCGCAGTCGAGGTGCGCCGCGTGGTGATCGCCGAGCCGCGCGAGGATCGCCTCGCATTCGGCCGCGCTCTCCCGGTAATGCTCGCGCAGGCCGCTGTTCTCGCGGAACCAGTCGCTCATGAGCTTCGTGTCCTCCTCGGACGCGTCGAACGGGACCTTGAGCTCCTGGAAATCGCCGTTGAAATAGACCTCGGGATCGAGCCACCCGGAGGCCGTCGCCTCCTCGTAATCGCGCGTGCCGGGATAAATCGAGAGGCACGAGAAAATGTACTGGTGGGGCCGCGCGCGGTCGAGGAACGCGAGGGTCTCGCGGAACGTCTCGGCCGTCTCGCCGCGGTTGCCGAGCATCATGAAATACCTGACCTTGATGCCGTATTTCTTCGCGAGCTCGGTCGCGTCGATGATCTTCTGCACCGTGATCTTCTTGTCGACCGCCTTCAAGATCCGCGGCGAGCCGCTCTCCACGCCGAGCGACAGCCGCTCGCAGCCCGCGAGGCGCATCTCGTAGAGCAGCTCCTCGCCGAGCACGTCGACGCGCGTGTCGCAGCTCCACAAGAACCGGAGGTTGCGCTCCCGGATGCCGCGGCAGAGGTCGAGGACGCGCTTTCGGTTCGTGGTGAACGTGTCGTCCTTGACGAGGATCATCTTCACGGGCAAACGCGCCACCGTCTTTTCGAGCACGTCGAGCACGTGCGGCACCGATTGCCCGCGGAACCCGCGTCCCCAGGTGTTCTCCGCCCCGCAGAACGTGCACGCCCACGGGCAGCCGCGGGACGTCATCAGGATGTGCGTGTCGAAAAACGTGTGCGGCGATGCGAGCGTGTCGAGGTCCTCGATCGAGGCGCGGCTCGGCCCCATCTCCACGCGGCCTTCGAATCGATACGCCGCGCCCGCGAGCCCCCGCAAGCTGCGGCCCGCGGACAAGCGATCCACGATCTCGAGGAACGTGACTTCACTCTCGCCGATCGTGGCGACGTCCACCTCGGGCCAATGCTCGAGGATCTCCTTCGCGAACGGGCTCGCGTGCGGGCCTCCGACGACGATGGGCGCCTTCGGGCGGCGCGCGCGGATCGCCTTCGCGACGAGCGCGACGCCGCGGCGGTTCGCGGTCCAGCACGACATCGCGTAGAGATCGGCGTCGAGCGTGGAGAGCACCTCCTCGACCTTCGCCCACGTCATCGCCGAGAGGTTCAGGACCTTCACCTGATGGCCGGCGCGAATGGCCTGCGCCGCGATCGACAAGAGGCCGTAAGGGATCTGGTAGAAATCCGCGTCGAGATCCCCCTCGCGGTACTCGGCGGGCGGCCCGTCGCCGCGGGCGTCGAATGGCTCGCCGCGAGCCGGGATCTTCCAGGGCGGGGGATACAGGAGCGCAATACGCATCGGTGCCTCTCGACGGACCGATTGTAACGGGTCGCGGCGGATCAGCGCCTCGAAAAATCACGCGCGCCGTTCGGCCCGGCCGGCCGGGTCCCACGAGCAGACGCAAAAAAAAACGCGCCACGCGGACCTCGGGGGGGGACAGGTCGACGCGCGGCGCGCGAGGAGGTTGATAGCAGCGGGGTCCGGAGCGTGCAAGCCGCGGAAGCCGGATCTCCGCGATTTCATTCGGGGTTCATGCCCGGCGGCAGCTCGCCGCTCCACACGGGGATCCCGCGCGCCGAAAGCTCGCGCGCGAGCTCCTCGGCCCGCTCGGCTTGCCACGCCGGGTCGCGTGTCCGGGCAAACCGTGCATCGGAGAACTCCGCCTCGGCCCCGAACGCGCCGCGCAAGACGTCGATGCTGACCGACCGAACGACAGGCGCGAGCGCGTCCGCGAGCCGCGGGATCGATCCCTCGAGGATCGGCTGGACGACCGCGAAGGTGCGCACGCCGTGCCGGGAGAACGTGGACAGGAGGTCGAGCCGCTCCGGGATGCTCGCCCCGCGCGGCTCGAAGAATCGTCGGACCTCGTCGTCGATCGTCGGAATCGACACGCCGAGCCAGGCCTCGGGGAGCGCGGCGAAGACCGAAAGATCCTGCTCGACGAGGCGACATCGCGTGAGCACGAGGACCGGCCGCGGCGAGCGAGCGGCCGCGATCGTTTGAAGACACGCGCGCGTGAGGCCATAGCGGCGCTCGATCGGATGGTACGGATCACTCACGATCGGGCAGAACTTGATCGGCCACCGCGGGAGCCGTTCGAGCTCGTCCGCGAGCACCTCGGGCGCATTGACGCGCACGTCCACGTACGAGCCCCAGGGCACCTCGGGCAAACGAGCGAGGCGGCGCGACTCGACGACGCGTGTCTGCGCGTAGCAGAACCGGCACCCCACGAGACAACCGACATACGGGCTCAGGGTATGGTGCCGCTCGCTCGGCGCGCCGGCCGGGGTGAGCAGGCTGCCCACGCGCACCTCCCGCACGCGCGCGCCCGCCTCTTCGAGCTCGCGCGCCTCGAACGCCTCGCGCTCGATCGCGGCGAGCACGTCCCGCTCGCTCGTGGATGCGCGCGCGGCGAGGGCCTTGCAAAGCGCGAGGCCAAGCGCGGGATCGACGTCGCCGCGGCCCGCGCCGTCGCGATACCGGAAGAGCAAGCGCTCGGTGCGCGCGGCGAAGCGGCCGCCGTCCTCCACGCGGGCGATCTCGAGGTGCACGTCGCGCCCGCCGACGTCGACGGTGACGCGCAGCCCGAGCTCGGTCGAGAGCGCGGTGATGCGCGCGCCTTTCGTGAGCTCGTCCCCGGGCGCGAGGGGCGCGAGGAGGGCTCGGAGGTGGCGATCGAGATCCATGCGGGGCGGCGAACGATAACGTACCGGCGGCGCAAACGAAACAAGCTTGCCTTCCTCGCTTCCGGGCGCGGCGGGAGCTCTGGTAACATCGGGAGCCGATGGAATGCCCTCGTTGCACGTTCGAGACGACGAACGACCCCTACCGCGGCACCGACGCGCGCCACCACCGGCGTATGCGACTCTCCGCCATCGCCCACGCGGCCGGCGTGGAGATCGATCACTGTAGCGGGTGCGGCGGCGTCTTCCTCGACCACGGCGAGCTCGCGAAAATCCAGATCGCGGCGCGCAGCGACACGAAGCCGACGCGCGCCCCGACGACGGCCCTCCAGCGCGTCTACGCGCGCGCCCGGGAGCACGGCGCCGGGACCGACGGAGAGGCCGCCGCCGCGCTCGTTTGCCCGTCCTGCGGGGGCGAGATGGCCGCGCGCAACTGGGGCTTCGGCTCCGAGGTGATGGTCGACACGTGCATCGAGTGCCGCGGCGTGTGGCTCGATTCCGGCGAGCTCGAGGCGCTCGAAGACCTGTTCCGTTAAAATCCGAGGCCGGCGTGCAGGCCGAGCTCGACCCATTCGAGGGGCGTGTACACCGAATAGGTCCCTCGATCGGACGTGCTCTGCACGGCCACGTATCCCGCGTGCACGCCGACCCGGACGATCGCCGCGCTCAGATCGACCGCGGCGCCCAGGTCGTACGTCGGTCCGCGGACATCCGCCTGGACGATGGCGAGCCCGTAATGGGCGAAAATCGAGGGCTGCACCATCCCGCGTAATGCCAGGCGCCCGCCCACGACCCCGCGCATCGGGGTCTCGATCGCGTTCAGGCGCAGGTAGGATCCCCCGACCTCCGGGGTGATCGCGAAAGGCCCGAGGTTCGCGCGATACCCGATCCGGCCGCCGAGACCGCTGCCGACGTCGCCGAGGGGGCCGCCGCCGCTGGTCACGACGCCGACGTTCATGTCGGCCCCGACCGAAAGGCCAGCCCGGGCCGTGGAGGGGAACAACCCCGCCACGCCAAAGCCCGTGATCGCGGAAATGAGGAAAAGGGGTCGGCGCATGTTTACCTCCAGGGACGGTCTTCCGCTGAGGGGAAGCACGTCCGGCGCCGAGCCGACGGACAGCCGGCCCGGACGCCTTTCGCTGGAGAAACCATGGCCCGCGGGAATGCGGAATTCGATTCAGGCGGCCTCGGCCTTGGCCCAGTCGTCGACCTCGTAGAGGAAGCGCGTGCCGCCGATGAGCTTGCGGTTGTACGAGGTGCTTTGCACGAAGACCACGTACTTCTCCAGGCTCGCGGGCTTGATGCGCACGGTCGCGCCGGGCGGCAAACCGAGCATCTCGCGGGCGCGCTCGCCGCTATAGAGATCGCCCGTCTTGCGATCCATCAGCACGACCTCCTTGTGCCCCTGGATCGTCTCGGTCTTCATGAACTCGTAGAAGCCGCGGCCCACCTTGAAGGTCAGGCCGTTTTCCTGGACGAACTGCTTGATGGCCATGTCGCGGTCCACCTCGAGCGCCTGGAACCTGCCGGGCGACACGGCGCGGAGGTCGGTGTCGCCGTATTCGGCGGACGCCTCGCGCTTCATCATCGTGCCGAACATCTTGTCGAGGCCGCGGTTCATGCGGCCCTGCTTCTTCACCTCGCGCTCGTAGCTCTGGAGCTTCTCGTCGGACGATTGCTTGTAGCAAACCGCGAGGATCATGTCGGTCACGTAGGCGAACTGGTCGAGGCCGATGTGGAAGCCGCCGCTCTTCCGCGCGAGCTCCGCGTAAAACGGCGTCGCGTGGCGGCGGCCGAGGCATTGCACGCCGTAGACCGGGATCCCGGCCGCGCCGAGCGCGTCGACCTCATTGCGCCAATCGAGCTTCTTCGGGTTCTGGTTCGGCCCGTGCGGCACGTCGTCGCCCATCAGGACGAAGACCTTCGTGTAATCCTTGGTCCAGGACATCGACCGGGCCTCGTGCAGGACGAGCTCGTAACACTCGGGCGCGTCGCCGCCGCCCGTGGGGCCGACCTTCTCCACGAAGCGCACGATCGCGTCCCCGTCGTCCGTCAGGTCGAGGGCCTTCGTCACGTACGTCGAGCCGGCGTCGCAATAATCGCCGTGGGCGATGATGCCGATCCGGATCCCCGGGATCTCCTTCATCAATCGCCGCACCGTCTCGCCGACCTTGCGGCGGACCTGCGTCAAGCAGGGGTACATGCTGCCGGTGGTGTCGAAAGAGAAGACGACCTCGATCCTGTTGTCGATCATGCCCAAGCCCTCCGATGGTCGCGACCGCGTCGCGATTGGTTCGTCCAATGTGCGACCATTCGACGCGATTGTCCATTGACGATTCAGGTGGGTCGGACATTGTTCGACACGTCGTTCGGCAATGGCGAACCACGATCCGCGATTGCAGCGAAAAGTGCGGCGGAATCGCGATGGGACATTGTTCGTCACATCTCGGGGACAGCCGCGGCGCGGCCCCGCTTTACGAGCGGACGCCCCTCCGGTAACGTCGCGCGCCCCGGGCGTTCCGCGCGCCTCCCTTGCGGCCCTCGGCTTGCAGGGCGTATGAAGACAGCCCCCAGAAGCCCTATCCGCACACGATGAGCCCCTCCCCCGCGATCGAGGTCCGTGACCTCTCGAAGCGCTTCGGCGACGTCGAGGCCGTCCGCGGCGTGAGCTTCACCGTGAAGGAAGGCGAGATATTCGGGTTTCTCGGGCCGAACGGCGCCGGCAAGACCACGACGATCAAGATGCTCTGCACGCTGCTCGCGCCGACGAGCGGCGTCCTCGAGCTCGCCGGCTTCGACGTCACGAAAAACCCCGAGGACGTGCGGCGCTCCATCGGCGTGATCTTTCAAGATCCGTCCCTCGACGATCGCCTCACCGCGGAGGAGAACCTCGAGCTGCACGCCGTCGTCTACGGCGTTCCCCGCGCCGAGCGACGCGCGCGCCTCGACGAGGCCCTCGCATTCGTGGAGCTCTCGGATCGAAAGAAAGATCTGGTGCGCACGTTCTCCGGCGGCATGAAGCGGAGGCTCGAGATCGCCCGCGGCCTCGTGCATCGCCCGCGCGTGCTCTTCCTGGACGAACCAACGACCGGGCTCGATCCACAGACGCGGAAAGCAACGTGGGAGGTGCTGCGCGGCCTGCGCGACCAGAGCGGCATGACGTTGTTCCTGACGACCCATTACATGGACGAGGCCGAGAACTGCGATCGAATCGCGGTGATCGATCACGGGCGGATCGTGGCCGAGGACAGCCCCGAGGCGCTGAAGCGCGCCGTGGGCAAGGACGTGGTCTTCGTGCGGACGAACGAGCCCGCGGCGCTCTGCGCGCTGCTCGCCGAGCGCTACGGCCTCACGCCGGATCGGACCGAGGAGGGCCTCTGCTTCCGCGTGGAGGACGGTGAGGCGTTCGTGGTGCAACTCGTCTCCGAGGCGCGCGTCGCCGTCACGGGCATCGCGGTGCGTCGCCCGACGCTCGACGACGTGTTCCTCGCCCTCACGGGTCGTCAGATCCGCAACGGCAACGGCGAGGCCGGACGCGCCGCGATGCGCGCCATGGCGCGGCGGAGATGAGCATGCGCGCGGAGGTCGTCTACCACCTCGCCCGCCGCGACGTCGTGAAGTTCCTGCGCGACCGGCAGAACCTCGTCGCGACGCTCGTGCGGCCGCTGCTCTGGATCCTCGCCGTCGGCTTCGGGCTCCGGCGCGCGTTCGACACGGGCGCGACCGGCGTCGATTTCGTCTCCTTCCTCGTGCCCGGCGTGGCCACGATGGCCGTGCTCTTCTCCAGCATGTTCTCCGCGATCTCGATCGTGTGGGACCGTGAGTTCGGCTTCCTGAAGGAGCTGCTCGTCGCGCCCGTCCCGCGCACGACGCTCGTCCTCGCGAAGATGATCTCCGCGAGCGTGACCGCGCTCGTCGAGGTCTCGGTCGTGCTGCTCGTCTCTCCGCTCCTCGGGGCGCGGATCGATCCGCTCGGCGCGCTCGTCGCGATCCCCGTGCTCGTCGCCTTCGGCATGTCCGTGAGCGCGCTCGGGATCGCCGTGGCCTCGCGCATGAAGACGTTCGAGGGCTTCGGCGGGATCGTCAACTTCCTGATCCAGCCGGTCTTTTTCTTCTCGGGCGCGCTTTATCCGCTCGACGGCCTGCCGCCCGCGCTCGCGGCCGTGGTGCGGCTGAACCCCATGTCCTACGCGGTCGACGCGACGCGAGGCCTCTGCGTCGGCGTGCACCATTTCCCCATCGCGCTCGACGCGGGCGTCGTGCTCGCGACGCTCGGCGTCTTCGGGACGCTCGCGGTGCGCTCGTTCGCGCGGATGCAGGCCTGAAACCCCGGGGCGGCCGCGCGCGCCGCCGCAAGTTCTTGACGCGCGCGGCAACGAATTCCATACGTCGAGGAGCGTCGTTCGATCGAAATGCGAAGGCCTCGCCGTCCTGCCCTCCCCGCCTTGTTCCTTGCCGTGACCCTCGCGCTCTCCGCGGCGGGCTGCGGACGCGCCTACAAGCACGCCATGCAGCGCGGCGACACGTTCGCCCGCGCCGGCGACTGGGACGCGGCGGCCGCGGAGTACGAGCGCGCGGTGCGCATCGAGCCGGACGAGGTCGAAGCGCAGCGCAGGCTCGCGGGCGCGCGGCGCAAGCAGTCGGAGGCGCGCACGGCCGAGAGCCGCGAGGCGCTCTCGCGCGGAGAGCTCGAAAAGGCGCTCTTCTTCGCGCGCGACGCAGTCGCGTTCGAGCCGGTGAACCAGGAGGCGCGGCGCGCATACGTCGAGGCGCGCGCCGCGGTCTTCAAGCGAGCCGAGGAGCTGCTCGCGAGCGGCCACGACGACGCGGCCCTCGCCCTCGCGCGCGCGGCGCGGCGGTGCGATCCGAACGATCGAGACGCCGCCGCCCTCGAAGGCCGGGTCCTCGATCGGATGGCGACGCGCGCCTACGACCGCGCCGTCAAGTACGCCGCCGAGGGCAAGCGCGGAAACGCCCTGCTCGCGTTCCGCGACGTCGAGGCCGCCCGCCCGGGCTTCCGCGACGCGAAGCAACGCGCCGAGGACATCCGCCGCGCGCTCGAGGACGAGCTCCGGTTCTTCCTCGTGATCGAAAAACCCGCGGACACGAAGGCGAGCGGCGTCTCCGCGCTCGTGGAGGCCGAGCTTCTGCGGTGGAAGGGCGACTCGCGCGCGCGGCTCGTCGCCGCGACCGATCACGAGCCGCCGCCGAACGCGGCCGGCGTGCGGATCCAGGCCGCCTTCGACACCATCGCCCGCGGCCACGACGTCGCCACGCAGGCCCGCACCTGTGATTACGTGTGCGGGACCGATCGCCTCCCGAACCCCGCCTACGACGCCGCCTCGCGCGAGGTCGACGAGGCCGAGCGGCGCGCGCGCGCCGCCGAAGGGAACGCCCGCCGCGCGAAGAAGATCGTCGAGGACGCGCGCCGCGCGCTCACGGTGGCGACGAACTTCCACGACCGCGCCAAGGCCGACGAGAAGCGCAAGGACCGCGAGCTCGATCAGTGCCGCGCGACGCACAAGCTGCCCTCCGAGTGCAAAGCCGAGGACGATCGCCTCGAAGACGCGCGCCGCGCCCGGAGAGACGCGGAGAACCGCGAGGACGAGGCGAAGCGCGAGGTCGAGCGCAAGGAGCAGGAGCACGGGGACGCTCAGCAGAAGGTCTCCGACGAGCGCGACGCCTGGGAGCGCGCCGTCGCGGTCCTCCGCAGGACGCCGACGACGGTCCTCGTCGATCGCATCTGCACGCACAACTACGGCGTCGAGCTGCACACGTGGACCGCCGCCACTTCACTCGCGCTCCGCGCCCACGTCCTCGGCGACGCGAACCCCGTGACCTTGCCGGCGGATCCGATCACGACGCGCGCGACGGACGAGACCTTCCGCGCCGAGTCCGGGCGTTGCGTCGAGGTCGCAGCGGGCGATCCCTTGCGCCCGCCCTCCGACGGGGACATCGAGGCCGCGCTCGCCGCGCGCGCGGTCGAGAAGATCCGCGGGCAGGTGTTCGTCTGGTACGCGGGGTACGTCCAGAGCTACGCGGACGACCACGCGCGGGAGAAAGCGGCGGGGCGGATCGAGGAGGCGAACGAGGCCTGGGTCCGCCACCAGATCACGGGCCCGGGTCTTCCCCCGATCGGCCGCTGACGAGCGCGCTGCGCGCCGCGAGCACCCGCTCTGCGGCCTTCTCCGCCGTCTCCGCCATCGCCACGAGGTGCCCCATCTTCCGACCCCGGCGCGCCTCGGTTTTTCCATACAGATGAATCTTCACGTCCGGGAACGCCGCGGCGCGATCCCATTGCGGCTCGCCGTGTTGCCACAGATCGCCGAGCAGGTTCGCCATCGCCGCGGGCCGGAGCAACGTCGGCTCGCCGAGGGGCAAGCCACAGACGGCCCGCAATTGCTGCTCGAACTGGCTCGTCACGCAGGCGTCGAACGTGTAATGCCCGGAGTTGTGGGGCCGCGGGGCGAGCTCGTTCACCACGATGTCGCCGTTTGGCAGGTAAAACATCTCCACGCCGAGCACGCCCACGAGGTCGATCGCCTTCGCGATGTCCGCGGCGAGCTCCGTCGCGCGCGCCCGCGCCGCCGCGGGGACGCCCGCGGGAGCGAGCGAGACATCCAGGATGTGCCGCGCGTGCCGGTTCTCGGCGACCTCAAAGGGGACGATGTCTCCGGCATGCGAGCGCGCGACGACCACGGAGAGCTCGCACGCGAACGGGACGAACGCCTCGAGCACGCCGAGCTTGCCGGAGAGCGCCTCGAACGCGCGGCCCGCGTGTTCGGGCGCGTTGATCCGGACCTGGCCTTTGCCGTCGTATCCGAACTCCGCCGTCTTCAGGATCGCCGGCGTGCCGAGACGCACGAGCGCGGCGCGGAGCTCGTCCTCCGTCCGGATCTCAGCGAAGCCAGCCACCGGAAAGCCGCCCTTTTCGAGGAAACGTTTCTCCCGAAGCCTGTGGCGGCACGTATCGAGCACCACCGGCGAAGGGTGAACGGGCCGCAGCTCTGCGACGGCGGCGAGCGTCTCGGAGGGGACGTTTTCGAACTCGAACGTCACGACGTCGACCGCCTCGGCGAAGCGCCGCGCTGCGTCCACGTCCTCGTACGGCGCGACGACCTCGACGTCCGCGACCTGCCCCGCGGGTCCGTCCTGCGAGGGGTCGAGCGCGTGCACGCGGTAGCCCATGCGCCGCGCCGCGATCGCGAACATGCGGCCGAGCTGTCCGCCGCCCAGGATGCCCACGGTGCGTCCGGGGAGAATGGGGCCGCGGGAGGTCACGTCGTCAAACCTCGCTTTCGAGCGCGGCCCGGGTCTGCTCCGCGCGGAAGGCTTTGATGCGCTCGCGCAGCGGGGCGTCGTGCAGCGCGAGAATGGAAGCGGCGAGGAGCGCGGCGTTCTTCGCGCCCGCGTCGCCGATCGCCAGGGTCCCCACGGGGATGCCGCCCGGCATCTGCACGATGGAGAGCAGCGAGTCGAGCCCATGCAGCGCGTGCGACAGGATCGGCACCCCGAGCACGGGCAGGACCGTCTTCGCGGCCACCATCCCGGGCAGGTGCGCGGCGCCGCCCGCGCCGGCGATGATCACCTGGAGCCCGCGCGCCTCGGCCTCTTCCGCGTAGCTGAAGAGGAGGTCCGGCGTGCGATGGGCGCTGACCACGCGCATCTCGTACGGCACCTCCAGGCGATCGAGCATCTCGGCGGCCTTTCGCAAGGTCGGCGCGTCGCTCGTGCTGCCCATGATGATCCCCACGCGGGGGGCGCGCTGCGTCATGGCGGGTGTTCTAGTCGGTTTCGGGGCGCACGTCACCGAGGTCGGAAGGGAGGGCCCGGCCGCCCGGTGAAACGAGCGGACGGACCCTCCGTCCCTTGCGCCGCCCCGAGGGTCCCCGAGCCCTGCGCGAGCTCGGGGACCACGGGGGTGTTCGGGTTTGCGCGAAGAAACGACGCGCGTTTCGCTCAGTCCCAGCCGCCGCCGCACGGCCCGATGTCGTTGAACGCGAACTCGCGGCCGGCGATGTAGAGCCTCATGCGGGCGAAGTCGAGGTCGCCCCCGAAGGCGCCGCCGCCAGGGCAGAAGTCATCGTAATAGTCATCGAGCCCGATCGCACCCTGCCAGATGTTGCCGCCGGCGAGCGGCGTCGCGTAGTAGCCGCCGATGCCGACGTCGCTGAAGAACCCGTCGCCGCCGTACCACCCGCCCCCGCCGACGGCGCCGCAGGTCGCGCCGCCCGTGAGGAACGCGTAGATCTCGACCTGGTCCACCCCGCACGCGGAGGCGCCCGGGAAGCGACAGAGAATCTGCTCGCCGTCGAAGCAGACGTCGATGTCGTCGAACGCCAGGTCGCCGAGGCAGGCGCCGCCGGCGCCCCAGCCGCCGAAGCCGCCCAGGCCGCCGACGCCGACGCCGCCGTAACCGCCGTAGCCGTAGCCGCCATACCCGCCGTAGCCGTAGCCGGGGAAGCCGCCGTAGCCGGCGTAGCCGCCGCCCCAGCCGCCATAATAGCCGCCGATCCTACCGAGGCCGCCGTATCCGTACCCGGCGCGGTATCCAACTCCGCCGCGGGGTCCGTAGTATCCGTTCCCATACCCCAGGCCGCCGCCCCAATCACCAGCGACCGCCTGCCCGGAGGCGGCGAGGAGCATGGCAGAAGCGAACGCAGCGGAAAGGACGCGGAGCGACTTCTTCATGAAAACCCCCTTTTCGGTTCTCTGCCTCCTCTCGCGCCAAACATCGACGCGAGAAGGGCCGGCGTCTCATTACATCAAGCAGCGGCTCGCCGGCGTGCCGCGCGCTCCGGAGCATTGCAAGGTCGCGGCCGTGGGCGGGGCGCGCCATGGTCGTTCGAGAGCGTGCGATATGGGCTCGCACACCGGCCAAGCGACGCGGCCGCGAACGTATTTCGGTCCGCGGACATACGCGCGCCGTGCAATGAGAAACCATACCGCCCGGGGTGCGCCGCGCATCCGAATCGAGGACGGAGCCTCGCGCCCCGCGCGAAATGGCCTGGTCGGCCGGGACGCCGCGACGCCGCCCCAGATCGTCGGGAACGCTCGGATCAGCCGAATCGCTCGAGCGCTTCTCCCACGGTGGAGAGGCGCGGCGCGCGGAGCAGGCCTCCTTCGAGGGGCTCGGCGCGGACCGGATCGACGAGGTGCGTGTCCGTCGGCCGGCCTTCGAGATCGGCACAAAGCACGTCGAGAAGGACGCCGTCGGTCTCGGCGACGTGCCAGTGCACGTTGTCACGCGCGTCGGAGATGCTCGTCGCCTCGCCCGGGCCGAGGATCCGATCGATCGTGGGTCGGAGGACGATATTGCCGGGCTCGTCGCGCACGCGATCGTAATGGCGGACGCGGAACCGGCCCCGGAGCACGTAATGCATGGAGACCATGTTGTCGTGCGCGTGGGGCGGGTTCGCCCGTCCGGCGCGCAGGACGAAGAGCTTCGTCACGACGCGCTTCCCCTCGTTCTCGGGGAGCGAGGACGAGAACGGTACGACCGCGGCGCCCCGGATCGCCGCGGGCGCACGCGCGAGCAGGGCTTCGACGTCGATCGCCCGGGCGATCTCCTCGGGCGAGGCGCCGCGGAACGCCTGCTCCACGAGCTCCTGCCACGTCACGGGCGCAAGTCGCCCCTCGGCGAGGGCCTGGGAGGCCTCGCGGGCGGCCCGGAAGACGTCCTCCGCGCCGCGGCGCTCGGCGGGCGCGGCCGAGCCTGAAAAGAGCGTATACCGGGCCAGCGCGCCGAGGGCCGCGGCGAGGCAGGCGCCCATTGCGACGCGACGCCCGACGCGTCGCTCGGCGCGCTGGGCCCCCGCGGCCGTGGGCCGGCCCGGGAGCACGAACGTGCGGGGTTCGCTGGGCATGGATATGCGCGCATTACGAGACGACCGATGGAAAGTCAAGAAAACAGCGCGATCCATGTGTCGCGCTTCGTCTCCGCGCCCCGGCGATCTCCGTGACCGCGCGGCATTCCGAGAAATATCCAGCCCGGAGATACCCGGCGTTCGTCGTGTACGGAACGGGCGTGACGTGACGTCGCGTGCCCGAGGGACGGTGAATCCGCCCACGTTCGACGCACGAGGGCATTGCCTGGGCTGCGAAACCGTGGCAAGAGCGTCCACCGCGTGGCAAAAGCGCCCTTCATTTTCAGTGATTATCGCGGCCTCGTACAGCTCAAGCTGGAGACGGCCGAGGACCTCGCGCTGATCCATGCGCTCCCGCCCGCCCGCTGGTCGTCGACGAGCGTCCCCATCGACCAGCTCCTCTGCGACGAGGCGTTGCTCCGGTACGTCGACGTCGACGGCAACGGGCGCATTCGCGTGCAGGAGCTCCTCGCCGCGCACGATTGGCTGCGGGCGCGCCTCCGGAACACGAACCGCCTCGCCGAGCGGACCGACACCGTCCACCTCGACGACCTCGACACCTCGCAGCCCGAGGCCGCTCGCCTCCGCGCCCTCGCGAAAAAACGCATCAAGGCGAGCGGGCAGGCCGCGCGCCCCGGCGCGACGCTCACGCTCGCCGACATTCGGGGCTTCCGCGACGGGTATGCGCGAAAATCGCCGAACGGCGACGGGATCGTGGCGCCCGCGCAGATCGAGGCGCCGGCCCTCGCGCGCCTCGCGGCGTTGATCGTCGAGGCCACGGGCGGCGAGATGGATCTGTCGGGTGACCTCGGCGTCTCCGCGGCGAAGCTCGACGCGTTCCTCGCGCTCGGCCACGCAGAGCTCGCGTGGGAGGCGGCGGGCACGCTGCGCGAGAATGCGGAGGTGAGCCTCGTGCTGCCGTTCGGCGCCGGGACCGCGGCCGCGTTCGAGGTCGTGGACACGCTCGCGGGCAAGCTCGATCAATTCTTCGCGCAATGTGATCTGCTCGGACAAGGCCCGGTCGCGGAGGATCGGCTCAGCGTCAAGCCGGAGCGGCTCGCGGCGCTCGACGTGGGTGATCCCGCGGCGATCCGTGGCTTCTTGCGGGAGGCCGCGCTCGCGCCGCCGGACCGGTCGGGCGTGCTCGACCTCGAATCCGCTTTGAATCCGCTCTTCGCGGACGAGGCGCGACGGCTCTCGGTCGAGGTCTTGCCGCGGGCGCTCGGCGAGCCGGGGCCCGTGCGCAAGCTCGATCGCAAAGGCTGGGAGCGGGTCCGCGCGCTCTTCGAGCCGTACCGCGCGTGGCAATCGAAGAGGCCCGCGCCATTGCCGGGCGGGCTCGGGGGCGCGGAGCTCCGCGCCTTGCTCGAAGGGCCCTCGCCGGAGGCGCTGCGCGCGCTCTTGACCGAGGACGAGAAGGCCTCGGCGGAGCTCGTGGCCCTCTCGGATCTGGAGAAGCTCGCGCTCCTGCAGCGGTGGCTCCTCGACCTCGCGAACAACATGGTCAGCTTCCCCGCGCTCTTTTCGGCCGGGGAGCGGTGCTTGTTCGAGGTCGGCACGCTCGTGCTCGACGGCCGCGAGATCAACCTCTGCGTCCGCGTCCTCGACAAGGCCGAGCACCGGCCGATCGCGGAGACGAGCAACATCTTCGTCGCGTACGTCGATCTGGAGCGCAAGGAGGGCGACGAGCCGCGCGCGATGTACGTCGCCGCGGGCGTGACCTCGGGCTCGCGGCGCGGCATTGCCGTGGGCAAGCGCGGCGTGTTTTACGATCGCGACGGCAAGGAATGGGACGCGAAGGTCACGGACGTGATCGTCAAGCCCATTTCCATCCAGGAGGCGGCGTTCGCGCCTTTTGTGAAGCTTCGCGAGTTCGTCGGCGACAAGGTGACGAAGCTCTTCGGCACCAAGCTCGAGGCCATGGAGAAGCGCGTCTCCGATCGCGTCGACGCGCAACTCGCGGCCGGCCCGCCGCCTCCCCCGCCCGCCGCGCCTCCGCCGCCGCCGACCCCGCCCGCCGCGCCGCTCGTGGGCCCGGGGCTGCAAGGCTCGATCGTGGGCGGCGGCATCGCCTTCGCGGCCGTCGGCTCGGCCGCGGCGTTCGCGCTCCAGACGCTTTCGAATACGAACCCCTTGAATGCCCTGCTCGCTATCGTGGGCATCGCGCTCGGGGTGATGACGGTCTCGGGCTTCCTCGGCTGGTTGAAGCTCCGCAGGCGTGACGTCTCTGCGCTGCTCGAAGCGTCGGGCTGGGCGTTCAACGTGCGCATCTACCTCCGGCGGAATCTGAGCCTGCGCTTCACGCGGGTGCCGCCGCTCCCGCGGGGCAGCGTGCGCGAGCGAAGCGTCCTTCCCGTCTTCGTCTCCGGCGAGGACCAGGCGCCCGTGGGCCGTATCGTGCTCGGCCTCGCCGCCGTCGTGATCACCGTGACCCTCGCGTGGCATTACCGCGAGGCCATCGTGGCATGGCTCCGCCATTTCTTCTGATTTGATCCGAAACGCCCGCTGGCGCGTACCCCTGTACGCTGCGAAGGAGCCATAACGAGCCCTGCTCGGGAGCTTGACAGTGGCTCGCATTCGCGATTTCCTGTCCATCCTGGCGCGCGAGCGCCAGCATTTTCTTAACGAGGGGACTACGACATGAAGGCACTTGCGAAGTACGCTGGCATTGCGCTCGCCGTGGGCATCGTGGGCTGCGGCGGCGGCGACGGCGTGAGGGGGACGCGATCGATCAAGCGCTGCTCGCGCAATACCGCGCGGCCGTCCCCAGCGAGACGCAGATCAAGGCTTCCGCGCCGGAGGCCTCGAGCGGCGCGAAGATCGGCGATCCGGCGCTGTACCCGTCCGGCTCGGCGGAGATCGCGCTCGGGATCAACGGCTCGATCGAGTACATCATCACGTCGCTGAAGGTCATCGTGAGCATCGAGCCCACGATCTACAACAGCGACACGAAGGAATTCTTCTGGGGCCCGTACGAGAGCGAGGACGGGTTCGGGACGATCGCCGCATACATCAAGGACGCGGGCGAAGGGCAGGAGTTCCGTTACCATTACGCGATCCTCCGCGGCAAGGACAAGGACGTCGCGGGCCTCGTGCCGGTCCTCTGGGGCGGCGCGAACCCGGATCCCGAGGCGAAGGATCACGGCTCGGGCATCACGCTGGTCGATTTCGAGGCGAACCACGCGTTCGAGACGGCGAACAACCCGAACGGCGCGAACATGCCGATGGACCGCGGCCGATTCGTCGCCGTGTACGGCAAGGACGGGACGGACAAGGGCGATCTGACGCTCGTCCTCGCGGCCCTGCGCGGCTTCGTGTCCAAGGACAAACCGGACGCAGAGCCCGCGGATCTCGATTACCTGTACGGCCGCCTCGACGACGGCGCGAACAAGGTCGATTTCATCGACTGGAAGAGCGCGTTCGACGTACACGAGGATCCCGCGAAAGCCAAGCCCGAGGACGTCGGCGTGCGCCTCGCGTTCGTGAACGAGGGCCAGGGCCGCGCCGAGGCGCAATCGTCCGGCGGCGACCTCGCGGAGGGCCAGGTCGCGGACGCGATCGAGTGCTGGGACAACGCGCTCGCGCAGACCTATCTGTCGTTCACTACCTCGACGAACGGCGCGGAGGACGCCGCGGTCTCCGAGGGCGATCTGGCGAGCTGCGGCCTCTTCCAGGCGTCGCTCTCCGAGCTCGGCGTGCCCGCGCTCGCGGACGTGCCCGCGGAGTACAAGGCGGCGCTCGATCAGCTCGCGAAGAACGGCGTGCCGCAGGATTGATCCGGCGGCAAACTCCGAAATGAAACAAGGGGGCTCGGACGACCGGGCCCCCTTTTCGTGTCAGCTCTTCGCGGCGGCGATCACGGTCGAGGCGTGCTCCTTCGGGTCCACCTCGAGCCACACATGCTTGATCTTCCCGTCCTTGCCGATCAGGAACGATTGCCGCGCGGCGAACGAGAGGCGCATCGGCACGCGGAAGGCCTTCGCGACGGCGCCGTCCGTGTCCACGACGAGCGGGAACGGCAGCTTGTATTTGTCGATGAACGCCTTGTGGCTCTCGGCGTCCTGCGTCGAGACGCCGTACACCTCGAGCCCGGCGGCCTGGATGTCGGCCCAGCCGTCGCGCAGCCCCTGCGCCTCGATGGTGCACCCGGGCGTATCGTCCTTCGGATAGAAATACACGAGGACCTGCTTGCCCTTCAGGCTCGACAGCTTGACCTCCTTGCCGTCCGTGAGCTTCAGCGTGATGTCGGGCGCGGCGTCTCCGACTTCGAGCAGCTTCGTCTCGTCGGAGCCGTGGGGGTTCGCCGCGGCGGCCGGATCGGCCTTCGTGGAGGCGGGTTTGTCATCCTTGCACGCCGCGAGGCCGAGCGCGGCGATCACGAGGAGCGGGAGGAGGCGGGGCGATCCGTTCATGGCCGGCAGGATGGCAAAGACGCGCCGGCGCCGCAAGGCTCGAGGTCCGCGCTTTCGGATCAGGGCTTCTTGCGCGGCTTCGGCCTCGGGGCGGGCAGCGTGGTGAGCTGGCGCGTCGTCGGCAGGTAGCCGCCGTACTGCTTGTCGAACCGCCACAGGATCTCGATCGCCCGTGGCGTCTCCTCGTCCGCATACTCACGGGGTATGCCGCGCATGCCGAACCAATCGAATTTGTCCGAATGGATCTCGTAGACCTTCTCCCACCGGCCGACCCCCGTCTCGGCGTTGAACGGATACAAGGTGGAGCCATCCTCCAAGATGGCGAGGACCGACCATCCTGCCTGGAAGCCCGCGTCGTCGAGCTTGTCCGTCTGCGAATAACTGAAGATGTGGATCTGCTTGTTTCGCTCGACGATGCCCATCGGCTCCTCGCCGACGTCCCCGATGTCGACGAGCTCCATGAGCTCACCCGCCTTGAAGACGGCGATGGAGGGAATGACGGCGGAGACATGTCCGATCTCGACATCGCCGAGCTTCCGCTCGAACACGTAAAGAGGGTACTCCGTGGCCACGGCGGTGGAGGTGTCCTTGCCTGGGTGGCGGACCGTCTCGATGTGGTCGAGATCCGCGGGAGAATACGAGAGGCCGACTGGCTTTCGCTCGGCGCGGTTCTGATGATAGACCGCGGCGCGGAGCTTGGCGTGCGGCTCGAATGCCACGGGTTCGGGCACCGGGACGTCGATCCATTCCCCTGCGTCGATCTTCGGGGGCGCGGGGGTCGTCGCGGCGATGGCCCGGACCCGCGCCGCGACGATTGGCGCTTCCGACGCGCGAGGATACGCCGAGACGGGAATCCGGGCCTCGATCGTCATCCCGCGCTCGGTGCGCTTCATCGCCGTGACGGAATGGGCAACCGGCTCCAGCGCGCCGCCTGGGGCCACCTGAAAAAGGCCCCTCTTGTCGAGCCGAAACATCCGCTCGAATCGCGCCGCGTGCGCCTCGTCGCCGGACGAGGGCGCGGGCGCCGAAGGAGGAAAACCAAAGGCGAGCCAGATCCCGTCTTTCGCGAGCTCGGCGAGATCCGCCGCGACGAACGCGCCGTCCTTCGTGAGCGCGAAGGCCAGGTGCGAGGGCGCGTCGCGCGCATTCGGATCGGTCGGAGACGGCTTGCCCCCGGGCGAGCGCGGCAGGAGCGAACCCCATTCGGCGATGTCGCCGTCGATCGAAGGATTCTCGGGGAGGTTGTAGGGGTCCGTCACGCTGACGAGCGGCGAGGGCTCGCGGGGCGCGGGCGCCTTCACGACCGCGGACTCTTGCGGCGACGGCGCGGGCTTGCCACTGTTCTGCGGCGCGGGCGCAGAGGCGCACGCGGCCGACAGCGCGGCAACCGAGGAGGCAAGCGCGACGAAGCGGGTCATGGCCTTCCGCGTCTACCATACCTGTTCACGCTCGGGGCTGCGGATCGCCTTTGGCGTCCTACGCCCCGAACCCCTTGACACCTTCGCCATCGTGGACTCCCCTCCGCCGCACGAACCGGAGGATCGACGTTGAAGATCACGAGCATCGGTGGCGGACCCAGCGGCCTCTACCTCGCCATCCTGGCCAAGAAGCGCGACCCCTCGCGCGAGGTGACGGTGCTCGAGCGCAACCGGCCGGACGACACGTTCGGCTTCGGCGTGGTCTTCTCCGACGCGACGCTCGACAACCTGGAGAGCGTCGATCGGCCGGTCTACGACGCGATCCGGAAGAGCCTCGCGCACTGGGACGACATCCACACGTTCTACCGCGGCGAGCGGCTCGTCTCGACAGGGCACGGCTTCAGCGGCCTCTCGCGTCAGCGCCTGCTCACGATCCTGCAGGCCCGCGCCGAGGAGCTCGGCGTCGTCCTCCGGTTCGAGCACGAGGCCACGGACGTCGAGGCGATCCGGCGCGCGAGTGACCTCGTCATCGGGGCGGACGGCGTGAACAGCGTGGTGCGCTGTCTCTACCAGCCGCACTTCGGCACGCGCGTCCACGGCCGGCCGAACCGCTTCGTCTGGCTCGGCACGACGTTCCCGTTCGACGCGTTCACGTTCTACTTCGACGCGAACGACCACGGCCTCTTCCGGGTGCACGCGTATCGTTACGAGCCCGAACGATCGACGTTCATCGTGGAGTGCCGCGAGGAGACGTGGCGCCGCGCCGGGCTCGATCGGGCGACCGAGGACGAGACGATCGCGTACTGCGAGAAGCTCTTCGCGCCGCGGCTCGCCGGCCACCGGCTGCTCAAGAACAGGAGCGTCTGGCGGAGCTTCCCGACCGTCTACAATGAGCGGTTCTCCTGGGAAAACGTGGTCCTCGTGGGGGACGCCGTGCATACGGCGCATTTCTCCATCGGTTCGGGGACGAAGCTCGCGCTGGAGGACGCGATCAGCCTGGCGGACGCGCTCGACGCGCACCCGCGCCTCCCCGACGCGCTCGCCGCGTACGAGGTGGATCGACGGCCGAAGGTGGAGACGCTCCAGCGCGCGGCGCAGGTGAGCCTGGAGTGGTTCGAGAATACCGAGCGATACATGGATCTCGATCCGCTGCAGTTCGAGTTCAGCATGCTGACGCGCAGCCTGCGCGTGACGCACGAGAACTTGAAGGTGCGGGATCCGGCGCTCGTGCGCTCGGTCGACGCGTGGGTCGCGTCGAAAGCCGAGGCGCAATCGGGCGTGCGGATCGAGGGCAAGGAGCCGCCGCCGCCGATGTTCACGCCGTATCGGCTCGGCAAGCTCGTCCTCGACAATCGCGTGGTCGTGTCGCCGATGTGCCAGTATTCGGCGGAGGACGGGGCGCCGAACGATTGGCACCTCGTGCACCTCGGCAGCCGCGCGGTCGGCGGCGCGGGGCTCGTCATCGCCGAGATGACGGACGTGAGCCCCGAAGGCCGCATCACGCCCGGGTGCACGGGCCTCTACCGCGCGGGCCACGTGCCCGCGTGGCGGCGCGTGACCGAATTCGTGCATCAATGCTCCACGGCGAAGATCGGGGTGCAGATCGCCCACGCGGGTCGAAAAGGATCGACGAAGCGAATGTGGGAGGGCATCGATCAGCCGCTCGAATCGGGCGGATGGCCGCTCATCGCCGCGTCCGCGATCCCCTACCTGCCCGAGAGTCCCGTGCCTCGCGCAATGGATCGCGAGGACATGGTTCGCGTGAAGGCCGATTTCGTGACGGCCGCGAAGATGGCCGACGAGGCGGGGTTCGACCTCGTCGAGGTGCACATGGCCCACGGGTACCTGCTCGCGAGCTTCCTCTCGCCGATCACGAACCGGAGGACCGACGAATACGGCGGCTCGATCGAGAATCGCATGCGCTTCCCCCTCGAGGTCTTCGACGCGGTGCGGGCGGCGTGGCCGAAGGACAAACCGACGAGCGTGCGCATCTCGGCGACGGACTGGGCGCCGGGCGGGATCACGCCGGAGGACGTGATCCGGCTCGCGGTGGCGCTGCGGGAGCACGGGGTCGACATCGTCGATGTTTCGGCGGGACAAACCGATCCTTCGGCGAGGCCGGTGTACGGTCGGCTCTTCCAGACACCGTTCAGCGAGCTCGTGCGGCTCGAAGCGAAGGTGCCGACGATGACCGTGGGCAACATCCAGAGTTATGCCGACGTGAACAGCATCATCGCCGCGGGGCGGGCGGATCTCTGCGTGCTCGCGCGGGCGCACCTCTTCGATCCCTACTGGACGCGGCACGCGGCGGCGGAGCAGGGATACGTGATGCGGTGGCCGAACCAGTACGTATCGGTGGAGCGGTACGTGCCCCGCATGAAATGAGCGTCATCCCCGGCGGCGCGCGAGCGCGAAATAACTCGGCAGCGCCTCGATTTCATCACGCGTCCGCAGCGGCAGCGTGTACATGACCGTGGGTCCGCTCTCCAGGATCTCCCACGCGGCGCTGGGGAAGTATTCGCGGACCTCGGCGTCGCCAAAGCGGGACGGCGGTCGGACGCCGGCGGCGACGACCTTGCGCATCGGCTCGGGCAAATACGTCGGTGTCGCGCCCTGGAGCACCATGTGATCGAGCGGATCGCCGTCGATGCTGCTCTCCGATAGGTAAAGCACGCCCCGCGCGGCGAGGGCGCCGCGCATGTTCTCGATCGCGACGGCGCGGCGCGGCGGATCGAGGACGTGGAGGACGCCGCGCATGAAGACATTCGTGCCGCCGAGCTCGTCCGTGAGCCATCGGAGCGCGTAGGGCATGCTGACGTCGGCGACATGGAAGGAGAGGTTTGTGATCCCGGCAGACTCCTCCCACGCCTTGTCGATGGCGTGGCTCGAAACGTCGAGCCCGACGACCCTGGGAAACCGCGCGGCGAGGAGCCGCGTGAACCTTCCATTGCCGCAGCCGATGTCGATCACGGGCAGGTCGGGGGCAAAATGGGCGGCCACGCGATTCATGACCTCCTCGATTTCGCGGATGTCCTCCGTATCCCAAAGCACCTCACCGCCGTTGCCCGTGCGGCGGATGCCGCTCCAGAAGCGGTCCCACGCCTTCGCCGGGTCACGCGGCGCGCGCGCGGCGTACGAGAGGAGCTGCGGGAGGAGAAGGTATTTTTGGAAGGACATGGGGAGACGACGATGAGGCCAGCGGGTAGAATCGAGAAGATGTGCCCTCCGCGCGCTCCCGCTGCCTTTCGAGCGCGCCAAGGCCCGCCGCCTCTATTCGTCGCTCGTGCTGCGGAACCGCTGGACGACGTAATCCACGAAGGCCCGCACCTTCGTCGGCATGTGCCTGCGGTACGGGTGCACGAGGAAGACGTTTGTCTCGCCAAGCGCGTGCTCCGGCAGGACGCGCCGCAGCCGGCCCGCCTCGATGTCCGTCGCGATGAACGACCGCGGCAGCCGCGCGACGCCGATCCCGTCGAGCGTCGCCTGGCGCAGCACGGCGATGTTGTCGGTGATGAGGCTCCCGGAGACGGGGACGAGGTGCGTGCGGCGGCCGCATCGAAACGACCATTCGCGCCGGACCGGCGAGAGGCGCAGGCAATTGTGGTGGACGAGATCCTGCGGGGAGGCCGGCGTCCCGCGGCGCGCGAGGTAATCGGGCGACGCGCAGAGATTCATCCGCACGGCTCCGATGCGGCGCGCGACGAGCGCCGAGTCTTCGAGGTTGTCGGCCACGCGAATCGCCACGTCGAAGCCCTCCGCGACGATGTCGATGCGGTGCTCCGAGAGCGAGAGCTCGACCACGAGCCGCGGATATCGCTCGTGGAGCTCGCGCAGGATGGTCGGGAATTGCAGGATTCCAACACCCACGGGTACGGTGACGCGCACGAGGCCCTCGGGCTCCGCGGATGCGCTTTCCAGGACGCCCTGGGCCTCGTCCGCCGCGCTGACGATCCGCGAACACGTCTCGTAGAGCCGCGCGCCCTCCTCCGTGAGCGAGAGGCGCCGCGTGGTACGATGCAGGAGCCGCACGCCGAGCCGCTCTTCCAGCCCCGAGATCCGCGCGCTCACGACCGATTTGGAGAGGCCGAGGAGCGCCGCGGCGCCCGTGAAGGAGCGCGCCTCCACGACCCGCGCGAAGACCGCCATGGAGACCACATCGTCGAGCGCCGCCGTCATCGATTGTTCGCCCTGGCGAACAGTGGTAACCCGGTCGGCCCCCCTAATCAAGCGCCCGTTCGGGGCGCATGGTAGGGCCCTCGAAACAACCCCGAAGGGACGATCCGACCATGCGTACGATTCGTTTTGTCGTTCTCGCCGCCGCCGTGCCCGCTCTGCTCTCGCTCGCGGCCTGCGAGGATCCGGCCAAGGACAAGCCCAAGGCGACGGTCGCTCCGGCCTCGTCGACGCAGGCCGAGGCGAAGCCCGCCGCCGCCACGAAGGCGGCCGAGGAGGCGCTCGACGTCGACGCCGCGGCCTCGTCGGTCGGGTTCATCGGCTCGAAGGTGACGGGCAAGCACGAGGGCAAGTTCGAGAAGCTCGCCGGCAAGATCACGCTCGCGGACGGCAAGGCCGAGGGCGGCAAGATCTCGTTCGAGGTGGAGACCGCGTCGGTCAAGACAGACGCGGCCGACCTCGACAAGCACCTGAAGAACGCCGATTTCTTCGACGTCGAGAAGTTCCCCAAGGCGACGTTCACGTCGACGGAGATCAAGGCCGGCGGCACGAACGGCGCGACGCACACGATCACGGGGGATCTCGATCTCCACGGCGTGAAGAAGTCGATCACGTTCCCCGTGACGATCACGATCGCGGCGGACGCCGCCACGGGCACCGCGGAGTTCTCCATCAACCGGAAGGACTTCAACATCACGATCGCGGGCAAGCCCGACGACCTCATCCGCGACGACGTGCTCTTGAAGCTCACGCTCAAGGCGCCGCGCAAGAAGGGCTGATCGCCCCCTCTCCTCACCCGACCTGCTCGTAGCGGCCCTTCGCGTCGATACGGTATTTCGGGATTCTCTTCGTTCGCTCGAAATCGTCGAGGAACGGCCTCAGGTTCTCCCAGAAAGCACGGTGCGCCTCGCCCGCGGGCGAGGCGAGCAGGCCCGCCATGTCCCGCGTCGGGAAGATGTGAACGGGCACCTGGCCGCCCGCCCATCGATATTCGCTCGCCGCGACGTAAATCTCCGCAATACGGTCGTCGCCCATCGCGAGGCAGCCGACGGACGCGCACGCCCCGTGGATGAGAATCTCGCCGCCCGGCCGTCGTTTGTCCCCGAGGATACGATCCGACAGATTCGGATAATCCACGTGCAAGGCGAGGTAATACGGCGTGCTCGGGAGGGACTCCTTGATCTTGTAAAGCCCCTCGGGCACCTGCATGTCTCCCTCCACGCGTTTCGGGCCGAGCTCGCCGGACGCGAAACATACGCCGTAGACCGCAATCCGCGAGAGCGGCTCATCCGCGCGCGAGGCGGCCCATAGCTCGAGGACGCGCTCCTTTTTGAAGGCGCGGAGGAACATCTGCGCGGGAGGGAAAGAGACGTGCGCCTCCGCGAAGAGGCGCTTCACCTCGGCCATTTTGTTTTTCTTCGCCTCGGCGACGCGGCCGAACGGGGTGATCTCGTTCGAGGACCATTCGGTTGGCGCGCGGATGGGAAAGGCCGGCGCGGACGGAGCGGGGGCGGGCGGCGCCGCCGAGGGAATGGGCGCGAGGGCCTTCGCGGGCAAAGGCGACGCGGACGCGGGCGGGGGCAGCGTCGATGCGGCCGCGGGGGGCGGAGGCGCGGCGGAGTTCGTGCAGGCGGCGAGGACGGCGAGGGCGGAGAAGAGCGCGCGAGAGGGAGGCACGCGAGGTGGTACACCCGAGCGCGCCCGAGGATTGGGCGCGCGGCGCACAGGCATTACAGGAGGTGCCGGGCCTTGATTTCGAGGTAACGATTGATGAGCGCGGGCGTGAGGTCGCCGGGCGCGACGTCGAGGACGAGCGCGCCGTGCTGCTTCAAGCGGCGCACGAGCTTGTCGCGAAAGGAGAGGATCTCGGCGGCCGCGCCGCGCAGGTAGGGCCCGACGCCGGAGAGCGCCTTGGCCTCGCCGGAATGCCCCAGCGCGAGGGCGTCGACGTCGACGTCGCGCAGGAGCACGAGGAGCGGCAAATGGCGCGGCATGAGCCCACGCAAAAGCTTTTCGAGCTCGGCGGCGGCGACCTCGTCGACGACCTGCGTGAAGAGCACGACGAGCGTGCGCTTTTTCACGCGGACGGCGAGCGCCTCGAACGCGGCCCTGTAATTCGTGGGGGCGAGGTCCGGCTCGATGTCGTAGCCAGCCTGCACGATCTTGCGTGTCGCGCGGGCGCCGCCCGTGAGCGGCGCATACGCGAGGACCTCCTCGGCGAAGGCCATCATGGAGACCTTGTCGCCGCCGCGGGAGGCGACGTGCGAGAGCATGAGCGTCGCGTTGAGGGCGTGATCGAAGAGCGAGAGGTTCGCGAACTCGGCCGTCATGAGGCGGCCGGCGTCGATCAGGAAGACGACGCTCTGATCGCTCTCGAGCTGATACTCGCGGGCAATGAGCTTCTTGCGGCGCGCCGTGGCGCGCCAGTCGATGCTGCGATACTCGTCCTCGCGGCGATATTCGCGCAGGCGCTCGAACTCGCTCTCGCCACCGAGGCGACGCGAGGCGCGCACGCCGGCCGGGTCGCGGTCCTGCCGGGCGAGCAGCTCGTAGCCGCGGACGGCTTCGAGGTCGGGGTACACCTTGACGGGCGAGCGGGCGGAGATGGCGTACTGGCGAATCCAGAGGCCGAGGGGCGAAGGATAACGGACGTAATGGTCGCCGAGGGCGTGGGCGCCGCGGCGGGAGGGCGTGACGCGATACTTGAGCGTCGCGTGTCCGCGCGGCAGGAGGTGGGTTTCGAGCGGGAGCTCTTCGCTCTCGGCGGACGGAAAGAGGTCCTCCTGCACGCGCACGTGGAGCTTACGCCGCGCGAGGGAGCGGACGTCGAGGGAGATCACGTTTGGCCGGCCAATCGAGAGCACGGCCGGGGCGCGGCGGACCACGGAGACGAGGCGGCGCCGCGCGAGCAGGGCGTCGAGGAGCGCGAGCAGGAGGATCGCGGCGTCCGTGAGGACCATGGGGACGATCAATCCCCGGTCGAGGAGCGTGAGGAAAGAGAGGACGAGCGGCCCCGCGAACAGGAGGACGAGCGCGCGCGAGGGGACCATGAGGAATCAGGCCGCCGTGCGCGGGACCTTCGCCTCGCGCAGGATGTCTTCGACGCAATCGTCGGCGCTCGTGCCTTCGATCTCGGCGTCCGGGTGGAGGATCAAGCGGTGGCGCAGGACGGCCGGGGCGAGCGCCTTGACGTCGTCGGGGGTGACGAAATCACGGCCCTCGCTGGCGGCCCGGGCGCGCGCCGAGCCGACGAGGCCAATCGAGCCGCGCGGGGAGGAGCCGAGGTAGACGGCGCGGTGGGCCCGGGTGCGGGCGACGATGTCCGTGATGTATTCGATGATGCCGTCGTCGACGCGCACCCCGCCGAGGGCCGCGCGCATGGCGAGGATCTCGTCCGCGGTGGCGATCAAATCGATGCCCGCGCGGTCGAGCTTCGCCGCGGAGAAGCCCTCGACGTGCTGGCGGAGGATCTGCTTTTCGACGGCGGGCCCAGGATACCGGACGTGCAATTTGACGAGAAACCGATCGAGCTGGGCCTCGGGCAGGGGATAGGTGCCCTGCGATTCGACGGGGTTTTGCGTGGCGATGACGAGGAACGGCTCGGGCAGGGGGCGCGTGACGCCGTCGGTGGTGACGGCGAGGTCCTGCATGGCTTCGAGGAGCGCGCTTTGCGTCTTCGCGGGGGCGCGGTTGATCTCGTCGGCGAGCAGGAGCTGCGTGAAGACCGGGCCCTGGTGGAAGACGAAGCGGTCCTCTTTCTGGTCGAAGACGTTGCCGCCGGTGACGTCGCTCGGCATGAGGTCGGGCGTGAATTGAATGCGGCGGAAGCTCGCGCCGAAGACCTGGGCGAGGGTGCGGACGAGCAAGGTCTTTCCGAGGCCGGGGACGCCTTCGATGAGGACGTGGCCGCCGGCCAGGATCGCGAGGAGCGTGGTCTCGATGATCTCGTCCTGGCCGAGCAGGACCTTGCCCGCCTCGCGGCGGATGCGATCGAAGGTGTCGCGGAAATGGGACAGGTTCATGCTTTTCGGGTCTTCTTGCGGGAGCGCTCGCGGGAGGTCTGGGCGAGGAAATGGTCGAGGGCGCGCATGACGGCGAAATCGGCCGCGGCCTGGGCCCTGTCCTTGCTCCGCGCGCGGCCGCGGAGCGAGGCGTCGCCGGCGCGGAGGGACGCGGGGGCCGCCTCTTTTTGCGCCTCGGTGGCCTCGACGAGGACGCTCATGACCTCGCCCGTGGGCTTGCCGACGCGGACGGCGACGGCCTCGGCGAGCCCGGACAAACCATGGCGGCCCTCGCGCGGGACACGCTCGCGGAGGCGCTCGACGGCCCACGCGGAATACAGGCCGAGGGCGTGGCGCGAGGCGCCGGCGCGGGCATAAGCGAGGCCGAGGGCGCGGACGTGGTCGGCGAAGGCGCGACGGCGATTCGCGAGCGGGTCGCGCAAGGCGCCGAACGCGCGGCCCTGCCAGAGGAAAAAGAGGCCGAGGAGCAAGAGGAGCTGGAGGAGGACCGGCAGGAGGCGCGCGCGGCTCAGGGTCTCGAAGGGCGTGTCGGCGCCGAGCGAGGTCCAGGCGTCGCAGAGGTCGACCTCGCGGTGGAGCGGGCGGAAGAGGGAAATCAAAAACGCCGCATTGTCGCCGGCCGTCAAGGCGACGTTCGTGAAGAGTTTGTCGTCGGCGAGGACGATGACGCGCCCGTCGCCGAGCTTCTTGAACGACGCATACACGCCGTCCGAGCGGGCGAGGAGCGGCTCGGCGTCCGTGAGCGAGAGCGAGGGCCCCGCCGGCACGGCGAGGACGATGTCGCCGAATTCGTATCGATACCCCGAGGAGACGAAGATGTCGCCTGCGAGGGTGCTGTCCGCGTCGAGGGACGCGCCGGTCCAGGCGGGCAGGTCGGCCACGCCCGCGACGACGAGATCACCGCCGGCCTCGACCCAATCTTGCAAGCGGCGAAAATCGGAAGACGAGATGTCGAGGTCCGGCAGGAGGACGAGGGTCGTGTCGTCCTCGTCGGGCAGTTTGTCGAACGGATCGCGACGATGGCGGAACTCCATGCCATACGCCGAGAGCATGGCGCCGAGGGCGTACGTGCCCGAGGGGGAGGCGTCGCCGCGGAAGGCGCCGTCGGATTCGTCGAGCGCGGCGACGCGGCCACAAGAGACGGTCGCGGAGAGGCCGACGATCACGGCGAGGATGCCGAGGGCGCGCGAGACGAGCGGGACGACGCGCTCGTGAATGCGAGCAAAGGCCTCGGCCGAAGGGGCGCGGGCGCCGAACTGGACGCTCTCCACATCGGCAACGATGATGCGCACGTCGGTTGCGATGTCGGGCCGGTCGCGGCGGAGCGTCCGCACGTAATCGCCATTCGTGCGAGATGCGTGAATCTCGATGAGCCCGTCGCCGTCGAGGCGGCGGAGGAGCGCGGCATACACGTCGTCGATCGCAGGCCCGAACGCGCCGCGCTGGGCCGACGCGCGGGCGCGGGTGAGCAGGCGCGCGACGTCGGTCTCGACGGGGCCGCGGGGCCCCTCGCGCCGCGGCCCCGGGGCATTCTCGGGCAGATCCTCGGGCGGAGGCTCGTCCTCGGGCGCGTCGCGCTCGGAGACGACGTTTTTCAGGACCATCCACGCGATGTAGGCGACGAAGCCGCCGAGCAGGATGAAAAAGAGGACCCGCGCGAAGCCACTCGCCGCGCCGGCGACGGCCGGATCCGGCGGCGGAGGCGGAGGCGGAGGTTTCGCGGGCTTCGGTTCGGCCTGCCCCTTCCCTTCCCCGCCGCTGCCCGGGCTCTTTCCGGGCGCATCGCCGGGTTTGCCCGGGCCATCCTGGCCGCCGGGGTTGCCCGGCCCCTCCGGGCTGCCGGGTTTGCCCGGGCCAGACGCGTCACCGCTGCCGTGCTGGCCTTGTTCCCCGCCGGGTTTGTCCTGGCCCGGCGTGCCCGCGCCGGGGCTGTCTCCGTCGCCGCCGGGGCCGCCCTTGCCCTGCCCGTCCGCGCCTGGCTTCCCATCACCCGAGGCGCTGCCGGACGATCCCTCGAATCGGCGGACGGCCACGCGATCGTCGCGCCCGGAGGATCGTCCGGCCAAACAGCGGGAGCCCGCCTTGCAGCTCGGGGAGATGCCGGGCGGGGGGCCGCCCTTCTCGATCGGCGCAGGCTCCTTGCGGCATGCGGCAGGTAGCGACGGACAAAGCGCGCTCTCGTCGTCGAGGAGCGGGCAAAAGGCGCGCTCGTCGCCGCTGAGAGGATAATCGTCCTCGTGGCAGAACCGATAGCGGTCGTCGGCGAGGACCTCGCGGACCCGCTCGTCGGCGTTGTACACCGGGCTCGCGCCGAGGACCGAGAGGAGCACGACGAACTTGATCACGCGGCCCTCCTGCGCTCCTGCTCGGCCCGCGCACGGATGGCGGTGAAACGGAGCTGGATGTCCCAGCCGTCCTCGCGCGTGCGGGTGTCGATGTAATAGAGAAACCGCGCCGTGGAGACGAAGGGCACGGCCAGGAAAAACCCAGCGAGGGCCGCGGGCGAGCCGCCGTCATGAAAAAGCCAACCGAAAGGACGGCCGAACTGAAGGAGGTCGTTCACGAGGCCATCGAAGAGCAGCTCCGCCGTGAGGACGCCGCCGAGCCGCGCGCCGAGGAGCATGAGGAGGACGAGGAACGCGTCGCCGCTGCGCATCGAGACGAGGCGCTGGGCGCGCTCGTGCGCGCGCGTGCCGGAGAGGCCTTCGAGCAAGCAGGCCTCGTCGAGGAGCAAGAGGCGAATGCCGACGAACGGCAGGGTGAGGAAGAGCGTGATGGCGGCGATCAAGAGGCCCAGAAATCGAATGACGAACGAGCCGAGGAGCGCGCCGAACCGCTTGCGAAAGAGGGCAAAGACGGCGCGTGGGGTGATCGACGGCGAGAAGATGATCTGGCTGACGGCGACCGTGAAGAGCGCCTCGACGAAGGGCACGGTGAGGAACGCCGCGAGCCAGACGAGGAGCCAGGATGCGTCGAGCGCATAACGGAGCGCGAGGCAGCCGGCGAGGAGCGGGACGATGGCGAAGAGGGTGAGCCGCGCGTAAAGCGAGAATGCGAGGGAGAAGCAGAGGCGAAACGCGAGGTCCATGACCTCGGTGAGGCTGCGGGGGCGCAGGACGATGGCGGAATCGCCGAGGTTCAACGGGCCCTCCCGCGCTCACGGCCGGCGAAGAGGAAATAGGCCGTGACGAGCAAGGAAAAGAGCGCCGCGACGGCCCATTTGACGGGCGGCGGCGCGGCCGAGGGGGACCAGAATCCCTCGATGCCCGCGGCGATGAGCAGCATGACGGCCGCGCCCACGACGAGGCGAACGATGTCGGGCGCGCTCTCGCGGAGGGAGCCGAGGCGCGTGCGGCCGTGGGTGACGACGAGGGAATGCCCCATGCGGAGCCCCGCCGCGCCCGCAATGAGGATGGCCGTGAGCTCGAAAGGCCCGTGGCCGCACATGAACGTGCCGATGTTCCCGCCAAACCCGGCCGCCGTGACCCAGCCGGTGACCATGCCGATGTTGAGGCCGTTGTAGATGAGGTAAACGACGCTGCCGAGGCCGTAGAAGATGCCGGTGGCGAAGCAACGAAACGCGATGCCGACGTTGTTGTTGACGTAAAACCCGGCCATCGCGGAGTCGGCCCCCTCGCCGCGGCCCTCGTCGAAGCCCTTCGAATACATGTCGGCCATGCCGTCGAGCATGCTGCGCGGGAGGATCTGCGAGGCGGCGTCGGGGACGAAGAGCGCGAGGACGATGCCAATGGCGCATGGAATCAGGAAGAGCGCCGAGGAGAGGGCGAAGAACGAGGCATTCTTGCGGAGCGCGCGGGGGAAGTCGCGGGTGAGGAGGGACCAGAAGGCCGGGATGCGGAAGGGCTCGGCCCCATAAAGGGCGCTGTGCGCGCGGCCGGCGAGGTTGTCGAGGTACGCGACGAGGTCGGGCGTGCAGCGGGCGCGGCAGAGGACGAGGTCGCCCGAGAGGGCCCGATACAGCGCGGCGGCGCGCGAAATCGAGGGGCCGTCGAGGTGGTGGAGGGCCTCGGCGCGCGAGATGAGGTTTTCGAGCTCGCGCCAATCCGCATTCCGCGCCGCGACGATCTCGTCCTGGCTCTTCACAAGGGCCTCCTGCGCTCGCTGGCGCGCGCGTGGAGCAAGGCGAGGAGGCGCGCGGAGTCCTTGTTGCGGATGCCCAGGCGGCTCGCGAAGATGGGCGCGACCATGGCCGCGAGCTCTTCCTCGCGCGCGGGGCCGAGGCCCTCTTTGCGGCGAAGAAAGAGCTCGATGGCCTCGAGCTCGTCGCCCGAGAGCGGGAGGCGCTGCGGGAGGCTCGAGAGCTCCTTCGGCGTGGGCGGAGGATCGATGCGGAGCGTCGAGGCGACGGCGCGGCGCTCCTCGACGACGACCATGGTGCCCGCGACCATGTCGCCGAGGCGCCGAAAACGGCTGTCGCGCGCCATGACGACGAGGCCGATGGCATACCCCAACGGGAGAAAATCGGCGGCGCGGAGGAGGTTGCGAAGGAAGCTGTCGCCGACCCGCAAGGGATGGCCATGGACGGAGACGACCCGCAGATCGAGCGCACGTTTGCCCGGGGTGCGGCCATTCCAGGCGATCTCCCAGAGCGTGTAATACAGCCACTCCAGGAGGAAATGGATGACGAGGAGGAGCCCCGCGGAGAGCTCGGCGACGGCATCTCCGACGGCGAAGCCGCCCATGAGCGCGAAGATGGCGAAGACGAGGAGGATGGCGGCGCGAACGAGCCAGTCGAGCACCCAGGCGACGACGCGGCGAGCCGGGCCGGCGATGGGGTAATGGAACCGCACGTGCTCGGGCGTCTCGATCTCCGCGGTGGTGTCGATCGGCTGGAGGCGTCGGGCAGGCTCCGCCATGGGGGCGGATGACATCACATCACAAGCGAGGGGTGGGGGTCAAACGACGTCGTCGTCGCCCTCGGTTGCCTCGGCATCACGCGGCGCTTGCTCGTCGGACACGTCATCGACGATCCACGCGACCTCGGCCCACAAGGCGTCGAGATCGAGCTCGAGCCCTTCGCATCCAGGGAGCCTCAGCTTGCCCTCGGCGGCGGCATCGAGGACGTAACGGCCGTCCGCGCCGAGCTCGTGGAGCTCGAGCACGCGCGCCTCGGGGTCGACGAGCAGGTAGAGCTTGACACCGAAGTGGGCGTACTCCGCGCGCTTGTCGAGGCGATCGCGCCGGATGTCGCGCGGGCGCGGGGAGAGAACCTCGACGACGAGCAGAGGCGCGGTGCGGGAGAGAGAGCCGCGTCCGAGGCGCGTCCCAGGGGCGTACATGGAGATATCGGGCTTGCGTCCGTGTGTCTTCGAAACGCCGAGCTTGTGGTCGGAGCCGAGGACGGCAGCGCGGCGCTGAGACGCCCATCCGTGGAGCGTGGCGAGGAGCCAGGCCACGACGGCCTCGTGCAGGTGATTCGGCACTTCTTCGTCCTCCAGATGGCCATCGACGAGCTCGCCCGGCTCGTCCTCGTCCATATCGGCCCACGCCTCGAGGGTCATGGGTTCCGGAGGGAGGATCTCGGCGGTCGCGAGAGAGCGCATACCGCAGTGTACCATGCAGAGAACGTGGGGCACCACCGCCGCTCCGAAGAAACGGGTGGTCCGGATGTTCCCGGTCAAACCCCCGCAGTTTGGAGCGCGAGCGCAATCGCCGCGACGAGCAGCAGCGCGCCGAGCGCGACGGCGACATACAGCAGAAGGCGCCTGGGTTTCGCGGGCGGCGCGCTCGGCGTGACCGTCGCGGCAGGCGCGGGCGCGACCATGGGCATCGCGCGCGTCTCCGGCGGGAGGGGAAAGCCGCGCTGCTGGAGCCAGGCGCAGAGCGCTTCGTGCATCTCCGCGGCTGTCTGGAAACGGGCGTCGGGGTCGCGCGCCATCGCGCGGCGGATGATCGCCGAGAGCTCGAGATCGAGCGAGGGCAGGCGTTCCTCGGGCGGCGGAGGATCTTGCGAGACCACGCGGAACGCGAGCTCGACCGCGTTTCTCACGTCAAACGGGACCTTGCCCGTGACGGATTCGTAAAGGATGACGCCCGCGGAATAGACGTCCGTGCGCGGGTCGACCTTGTCGGAGCTGCGGATCTGCTCGGGCGACATGTACATCGGCGTGCCGACCATGGCCCCGGTGCGCGTGAGGGCCTGGCCCGCGTTCGAGAGCTTCGAGGCGCCGAAATCGAGGATCTTGAGGAATTCGCGGCCGGCCGGGCCAGGCACGAGGAAGAGGTTCGCGGGCTTCAAATCACGGTGCACGATGCCGAGCGCGTGCGCCTTCGAAAGGCCGGCGAGGAGCTGCGCGACGAGCGAGGCGGCCTCCTCGGCCGGGAGCGGGCGGCGCTTTCGCAAGAGGTCGGCGAGCGTGCCGCCGTCGAGGTATTCGAGGACGATGAACCGGCCCTCGGGGGCCGCGCCCGCGCCATACACGAGGACGATATGCTCGGAGCCGATGCGGCTCGCGGCCTCGGCCTCGCGCTCGAATCGCTGGATGATTTCGGTGTTCTGGGAGAGCTCGCGGTGCAGGAGCTTCACCGCGACGCGATGGCCCCGCACGTCGTCGACGGCCTCGTACACGGCGCTGACCGCGCCCTCGCCGAGGAATCGCACGACACGAAAGCGCCCCGCGACGAGATGACCAGGCTGGAGCTCCATGGTCTCTCCGTCAGGCCTCCAGGACGACGGCGCTCTTCGGTTCCCAGCCCACGACGACCGAGGTGCCCGGCTCGATATGGCCGTGCGTGGCCGGCGGCTCGGTCGCGACGACACGCTCGCCGCCCGCGAGACGCACGACGGTCTTCCAGACGGAGCCGACGAACACGGTCTCCTCGACGGTCCCGGGGAGCGCGACGTCGGAGGCTCCGCCGTCGCCCGCCTTGCGCACGGTGACCATTTCGGGGCGCACGCTCAACGAGACGCCGCGACCCGCTTCGAAGACGGCGTCGGGCTCGATCGGGATCCGCGCGTCGCCGAGGGAAAACGCGTGCGCGGAGCCCTCGCGCTGGACCTCGCCCGCGAGCAGGTTCGTCTCGCCGATGAAATCGGCGACGAAGCGGGTCTTCGGGCGGTTGTAAATGGCGACGGGCGCGTCGATCTGCTCGATCCGGCCGCCGTTCATGACCGCGACGCGGTCGCTCATGGTGAGCGCCTCCTCCTGGTCGTGCGTGACGTACACGAACGTCATGCCGAGCTTGCGCTGGAGGCTCTTCAGCTCGAATTGCATCTCCTTGCGGAGCTTCAAATCGAGGGCGCCGAGCGGCTCGTCGAGCAGGAGCACGGTGGGGCCATTGACGATCGCGCGCGCGACGGCGACGCGCTGCTGCTGGCCGCCGGAGAGCTCGCGTGGCTTGCGCGCGGCGAAGGTGTCCATGCGGACCATGGCGAGGACCTCGGTCACCTTGCGCTCGATCTCGGCCTTGGGGAGGCGCTTCTGCTCGAGGCCATACGCGACGTTCTGGCGCACGCTCATGTGCGGGAAGAGGGCGTAGCTCTGGAAGACGGTGTTGACGTCGCGCTTGTAGGGCGGGAGCGCGGAGACCTCGCGGCCGTCGAGGTAGATCTCGCCGGAGGTGGGCATCTCGAAGCCGCCGATCATGCGGAGCGTCGTGGTCTTGCCGCAGCCGCTCGGGCCGAGGAAGGTGAGGAATTCGCCCTTCTCGATGGATAGATCGAGCGATTTGACGACCTCGACGTCGCCGAAGCGCTTGACGACCTTGCGTAGCTCCACGATGCCCAAAACGATTACTCCTTGTCGCGGCCGCCGAGCGCGGTGCCGAGCAGGATGAGGCCGATCGATCCGGCGAAGACGAGGGTCGAAATGGCGTTGACCTCGGGGGAAATGCCCCGGCGCATCATGGCCCAGATCTGAATGGGGAGGGTGTTGTCGCCCGCGATGAGGAAAAACGTGACCGGTATCTCGTCGAGCGAGAGCGTGAACGAGAGGAGCGCCGAGCCGATGATCGCCGTCTTGATGTTCGGCAAGACGACCTTGAAGAAGGTCGTGATCGGCGGCGCGCCGAGATCCGCCGACGCCTCTTCGAGCGAAGGATCGAGGCGCCTCAAGCGAGCATAGACCTGCGTGAGCGTGATGGCGATGAGGAAGGTGCCGTGGCCGATGAGGACGGCGAGGAGCGATACGGGGACGCCGATGAGCGGAAAGAAGCTCAACATGGCGACGCCCGTGACGATGCCCGGCAAGGTGAGCGGCAAGAGGACGATGCGTTCGAGGATCCGTTTGCCCGGGAAATCGTGGCGCGCGAGCGCGATGGCGCCGGGGACGCCGAGGAGGAGGCCGATCGAGGTGCCGCCGAGCGCAACGAGGAGGCTGATGCGCAGCGCCCCGATGAGCTGCTCGTCCTCGAGCATGATGCGATACCAGCGCAAAGAGAAGCCGCGCATCGGGAAGACGTTCACCGCGTCGGGGTTGAACGAATACACGACGACGACCACCATCGGCAGGTAGATGAACGCGAGGACGGCCGCCGCCGCGGCGCCGACGAGGAACGTGGGCAGATCGAAGCGGCGCTTCAACGCGCGCCTCCGAGGCGACCGCGGCCCGATTCGAGGCTCGCGAACGATTGTTCGACGCGGGACGTCGTCTCCAGGAGCGCCACGACCACGACGAGCAGGACGATTCCGACGACGGAGCCGAGGGGACGATCGTTCGAGGTGCCGAAGAGGTTCTGCACGACGTTCGAGATCATGAGGTTGTCGGTGCCGCCGAGCAGGACGGGCGCGAGGAAATCACCAAGCGAGAGGACGAACGCGAAGGTGCCGCCCGCGATGATGCCGGGGAGCGAGAGCGGCAGGACGACGCGGAAAAACGTGGTGAGGCGGCCCGCGCCGAGGTCCTTCGAGGCCTCGACGAGCGAGCGCGGGATCTGCTCGAACGCCGTGTACACCGGCATGAGGACGAAGGGCGTGTAGATGTGGACGAGGCCGATGATGATGGCCCACTCGCTGTAGAGAAAGGCCTCGACGGGCGCGTCCGTGATCTTCGCCCATTGCAGGAAGGAGTTCAGGATCCCCTCGCGGCCGAGGATGATCTTCCACGCATACGCGCGGACGATGTAGCTCACCCAGAGCGGGACGATGATGAGGCTGTAGAGCAGCTCCTTCCCGCGGCGCACCTTGAATGCAATGAAGTACGCGAGCGGCACGCTGAAGAGCACGGCGAGGCTCGTGACGGTCAGCGCGATCTTGAACGTGTAGAGCAGCGTGCTGCGATAGAGGGTCTTCGTGAAGAAGGCCTTCCACGGGTCGAGCGTGGGCTCGAAGACGACGTCGCCGAGGTCGTTCGTGGCGAGGAAGCTCTGCACGAACAGCGACAGGTACGGCACGACGAGGAAGCAGAGAAGCCAGAGCGCAGGGGGCAGGACGAGGAACAGGAGCGCCCGCCTCTTCGGCGGGGTTTGCGTGTGATCCGATGCCTTCGCGGCGGGCGCCGTGTCCATTCGTGTTCGCCTACTTCGCGCTCTTCACCTCGTTCCAGAGCTCGTTGTACTTCTTGCGCTCCTTCACGTATTGCCAGAAGTTGAGGCGCTTGAAGTACGTCTCGCCCTCGGTGACGCACGGGCTCTTCTTGAGGTCCTCGGACATGTGCTCCTTGGCCTTCGCGTTCGCCACGCAATACCCGCCCGTCGCCTCGAAGACGAGCGCCTGGGCCTTGGGCGTCGTGACGTAATCGAGGTACGCGAGCGCGAGGTCCTTGTTCTTCGAGGACGAGGTGATCATGAGCCGATCGATCCAGCCCGTCGCGCCCTCCTCGGGGATCACGCCCTTGAGGTTCAAGCCCTCCTTGTTGAGCGTGCCGACCGTGAGCGGCCAGCCGACGGCCAGGACGACCTCCTTGTTCTTGAAGAGATCGTTCAGCTCACCCGCGGTCGCCCAGTACTTGCGCACCTGGGGCTTGAGCTCGACGAGCTTCTTTTTCGCCTCGGCGAGCTGCTCGTCCGTCATGTTGTAGAGCGCCGCCTGGTTCGTCTTGTCGAGCCCCATGATCTGGCCGACGAGATAGATGTTCGAGATGTCGTCCCAGAGGCTGACCTTGCCCTTGTATTGCGCGTCGAAGAAGACCTTCCAGCTCTTCGGCTCCTCTTTCACGACGTTCGCGTCGTAAATGAGGTAATCGGGGCCCCAGGTGAAGGGGACGCCGTATTGCTTGCCGTCCTTCTTCGTGTCCTCGAGGTTCTTCAGCGCGTCCGCGAGCTCGCCCCAGCTCGCGATCTTCGCCGTGTCGATCGGATCGACGAGGCCGCCCTGCACGAGCGTATACGCGACGTCGGAGGACGGCGAGACGATGTCGAACACGCCGGGGCTCGACTTGAGCTTCGCGACGAGCTCGTCGCTCGAACCGAAATAGGTGCCCTTGACGGTGACGCCGTATTTCTCCTCGAACCCCTTCGTGAACTTGGGATCGGCATACCCCTCCCATGCGAGGATGTTCAAGGTTTGTCCCTTGAACTTCGCGGCAGGGTCGACGGGCTTTGCCGCCGCCGAGCCCCCGGGCGCCGCGCTCCCCGTCGGGGCAGCGCCCTCCGGCTTTTTCTCGCCCTGACAGCCGAGCGCCACGATCCCGAGCACGGCGAGGCCCGCCGCCGATACCCACGAAGACAAACGAATCATCGCGAATCCTCCAATCCCACGGACGGGTTCATCCCCTGAACGAAATGACGGTCTTGCGCTCGCTGTACTCTTCCATCGCGTAACGGACGCCCTCGCGGCCGAGACCGGACTCCTTCACGCCGCCATAAGGCATGTGATCGGCGCGATAGGTGGGGACCTCGTTGACCATGACCCCGCCGACCTCGAGGTCCTCGACGGCGCGACGCGCGACGCGCAAGCTGTCGGTGAAGATGCCCGCCTGCAGGCCATACTTCGAGCGGTTCACGGCGTCGATCGCCTCGCCGACGTCGCGGTAGCCGAGCAGGTTGACCACGGGGCCGAAGACCTCCTCGCGCACGATCGCGAGCGCCTCACCCGGACGATCGATCACCGTCGGCTGGATGATGTTGCCCTCGCGCTTGCCGCCGCAAAGCACGTTCGCCCCGACCTTCTGCGCCTCGTCGATCCACGCCGTGATGCGCTCGGCCGCCTTGCCGTCGATGACCGGGCCGACGAGCACACCCTCGCCGCGCGGATCGCCCGTCTTGATACGGGAGACCTCGTCCAGCAAGAAGCCGCGGAACGCCTCCTCGACGCTCTCCTCGACCCAGACGTTTTGCACGGAAATGCAGACCTGGCCGGCATACGCGAATGCGCCGTGCGCGACGCGCGAGGCGGCGCGGACGAGGTCGGCCCCGCTGTGCACGATGACCGCCGCATTGCCGCCGAGCTCGAGCACGGTGCGCTTGCCGCGCGCCATGCCCTGGATGCTCCAGCCGACGGGAGCGCTGCCCGTGAAGCTGACGACGGCGACGCGCGGATCACGAATCGCGCGGCCCGTGACCTCGTTCGGCGCGGTGATCGTCTGGAGCGCGCCGAGCGGGATCGTCTCGCGGCTCTCGGAGACCTCGTTCGCCGCCGCTTCGAAGACCTCGGCGAGCAAGCGGACGGCGCCCGGCGTCTGCGGCGCCGGCTTGACGAGCACGGGCGCGCCGATCGCGAGCGCAGGCACGACCTTGTGCGCGACGAGGTTCAGCGGGAAGTTGAAGGGCGTGATCGCGAGGACCGGCCCGCGCGGGACGAAGAGGCTCGTGCCCGGCTCGTAGGCGCGGCCCGCCGCGTCGATGTCGATGGGGAAGACCTCGCCGCCATACCGCTTGGCCTCCTCGGCGCCGACGGTGAACGTCGTGATCGCGCGGGAAACCTCGGCGTCCGCGAGCGTCGCGGGTTTGCCCGCCTCCTCGACGATCGACGCGACGAACTTCGCCCGCTCCTCGTCGATCCGCCGCGCCATCGCGGCGAGCAGGCGGCTGCGCAGGTACCGGCTCGTCTTGCGGAAACGCGTCTGCGCGGCCTTCGCGGCCAAGAGAGCGCGCTCCATGAGGTTTTCGTCCGCCTCCTCCGCGACGGCGACGATGCGGCCGCTGAAGGGCGACTTGATGGTGTGCGTACGGGACGATTCCCGCCACGCGCCGTCAATGAAGAGCAGGTGCCGGCTCATGCGCTCCTCGCTTTGTCAACGATCGGGGCTTCGGGTCGCCGTTCGGCGCCCTCCGCCCCGAACCCCAGTTCGGAAAGCCCCGCTTCGAGGACCGCGAGCCCCTCGTCGAGCTCGTCGTCTTCGAGCGTGAGCGGCGGGGCCAGGCGAATGACGTTGCCGTACGTGCCAGCGCCGAGGACGACGACGCCGTGCTGATAGCAGTACTTCGCGAGCGCCTGCGACGAGGCCTTGTCCGGCTCCCGCGTCTGCCGGTCGCGAACGAGCTCGATGGCCCGCATGGGGCCGATGCCGCGCACGTCGCCGACGACCGGAAAACGCTCTTTCCACGCGAGGAGGCGCGCGCCGATGCGCTCGCCGACTTCATGGATGCGCTTCAAGAGCGCGCCGCCGTCGGCCTCGAAGCGATCGAGCACGGCGAGCGCGGCCGCGATGGCGACGGGGTTTCCGCCGAACGTGCCGCCGATCGCGCCCTCGACGGGCGCATCCATGATCTCGGCGCGACCCACGACCGCGGAGATGGGCAGGCCCGCGCCGAGGCCCTTCGCGAGCGTGACGAGGTCAGGCTCGATGCCGTAGTGCTCGCTCGCGAAGAGCGCGCCCGTGCGGCCGAAGCCCGTCTGGATCTCGTCGACGATGAGCACGATGCCGTGCGCCTTGCAGAAGCTCGCGAGCTGCTTGACGAAAGGCACGGGCGCGTCGACGAAGCCGCCCTCGCCGAGGATGAGCTCGATCACGACCGCGGCGACGTTGTTCGCGCCGATGTGGTGCAGGACGAGCTCGGAGAGCTCGCGCATGGCCCACACGGAAGCGTCGGGCTCGGGCGAGCGGTAGGCGTAGGGGAACGGCGTGCGGTAGACCTCGGCGCAGAAGGGCGCAAAGCCCTGCCGATAGCCGACCTTGCTGGTCATGCTCATCGCGAGGTAGGTGCGGCCGTGGAAGGCGTGGTCGAAGACGACGACGGCCTGCCGCTTCGTGTGAGCGCGCGCGATCTTGACGGCGTTCTCGACGGCCTCGGCGCCGCTGTTCGCGAGGAAGGCCTTCTTCGCGAAGGCGCCGGGCGTGAGGCGGTTCAAGCGCTCGCAGAGCGTGACGTAGCCCTCGTACGGGACGACGTTGAAGCTCGTGTGCAAGAACCGCTCGGCCTGGTCCTTCACGGCCCGCACGACGTCCTCCGGCGTGTGGCCGAGGTTCGTCACGGCGATACCCGAAGCGAAATCGAGCAGTCGATTGCCGTCGACGTCCTCGAGTACCGCCCCGTGCGCCTTCGCGACGAAGATGGGCGTGCCGTGGAACGGCCCCCGGGCGACCGCCGCGCGACGCTGCTCCATGAGCGCCCGGCTCCGAGGCCCCGGGATCTCGGTCTTCAATTCGATCCGCATGCGGTCTCTCCCAAAAATGCCGGCTAGTACCAGCCGAGCGGGGCTTCGTCCAAGTTGATGTTGACCTGCTTGGTCTCGAGATACGCCTCGATCCCGTAGAGCCCGAGCTCACGCCCGGTGCCGCTCTGCTTGTAGCCGCCCCAGGGCATCTCGTTGAACGTCGGGTGATACGTGTTCACCCACGTGATGCCCGCGCGGAGCTCGCGGATCACGCGGTGCGCGCGCGTGAGGTTCTTCGTCCACACGGCCGCCGCGAGGCCGTACTCGGTGTCGTTCGCGAGCGCGATGGCCTCCTCCTCGGTGTCGAAGGGCAGCACCGCGAGCACGGGCCCGAAGATCTCCTCGCGCGCGATGCGCATCGAGGGCTTGACGTCGACGAAAATCGTGGGCTCGAGGAAGTGCCCGCCCGCGAGCGCAGGATCCGCCGGGCGCTTGCCGCCGCAGACGAGCCGCGCGCCCTCCTCGACGCCGATGCGGATGTACGACTCGACCTTCTCGCGATGCGCGGCCGAGACGAGCGGGCCCATCTTCGTCGCGGGATCGAGGCCGTGGCCGACCTTCACACGCGGGATCTTCTCGACCATCCCGGCGACGAGGCGATCGTGGATCGATCGCTCGACGAGCAGGCGCGATCCCGCGGAGCAGACTTCGCCCTGGTTGGCGAAGGCGCCGAAGAGCGCGCCGTCGACGGCGGCCTCGAAATCGGCGTCGGCGAAGACGATGTTCGGGTTCTTGCCGCCGAGCTCGAGCGTGACCTTCTTCAAGTTGCTCGCGGAGGCGTGGAGGATCTTGCGGCCGGTGACGGTGCCGCCGGTGAAAGCGACCTTGTCGACGCGCGGGCTCTCGGCGAGCTCCTCGCCCGCGCCGGCGCCGGGCCCGGTGATGATGTTGACGACCCCCGGCGGAAAACCGACCTCGGTGAGGATCCGGCCGAGCTCCAGGGCCGTGAGGGGCGTCAGCTCCGAAGGTTTGAGCACACACGTGTTGCCGGCCGCGAGGGCGGGGCCGAGCTTCCACGCGGCCATGAGGAGCGGGTAGTTCCAGGGGATGATCTGGCCGCAGACGCCGAGGGGCTCGCGGACGACGAAGCTCAGGCTGTTGGCGGGGACGTTCATCGTCTCGCCGGCGATCTTCGTGGCGAGGCCACCGTAGAACTCGAAGCAGTTGGCGGCGTCGGCGACGTCGAACTGGGCCTCGGCGAGGGGCTTGCCGCAGCTCTGGACCTCGAGGCGCGCGAGGGCGTCGGCCTCCTTGGTGAGGGCCTCGGCGAGCTTGAAGAGGAGTTTTCCGCGTTCGAGCGCGGTGGTTTTGCGCCAGGGGCCGCGATCGAAGGCCGCGCGCGCAGCATCGATGGCGGCCCGCGCGTCCTCCCGGGAGGCCTCGGGGACCGTGGCGACGATCTCGCCATTGGCCGGGTCGCGAAGCTCGCGCGTCTGACCGGAGACGCTGTCCACCCAATTCCCACCGATGAGCATCTGATAGCGTTTCATTGCGCGGGCCCTCTCCTCCCCTCGGAAGGCGGGCAGTCTACCCGGGAAGAGGGTTCCAGCGGGAGAAAAAAGGCGCGCGGGCGGACGAGGGAGCGACGCGGACGGACCGGGTGGGCATGACGCGAGGCGCGAGGCGCGAGGCCGCAGCGCGGGTGCGACGGGACGGTTTCGGCTGTTTGGCGGCGGTGCCCGCGTGTTCGGCTCACCAGGGCAGCGGTTGCCAGGACAAGTGAGATCAGGCATGTAGGTCCCGTTCGCAAGGAGAGAGCTGCGTGGACGAAAAGGACCTGATCGAAGCAGGCAAGGTCGTGGTGGAGTCGACAGCGCTCGCTGTTGCTGTGAAAAAGGTATATCCGGACGCGCTTCAGCCCTTGACCAAGCAGGTCGGCAATACGCTGGAGACTGCCGGAAGCCTCATCAATACGGTGCTGCGGCCGGTGAAATCCGCTGCTCTCGGCGTCAACCTGGTGTTCGACAAGGTCGATGCGTGGCTCACCGAGAAGCTCAAGAACGTTCCCAAGGAGAAAATCGTCGCGCCACCGACGAACATCGCGGCCCCCGCCATGCTGCAGCTCGCATTCATCTCGGAGGACGAGGAGATGAACGAATTGCGCAATCTTTACGTGGAGCTACTCGCGACGGCCATGAATACCGACCGTCGCAAGCTGGCGCACCCAGCGTTCGTCGACATCATCAAGCAGATGACGCCGGAAGAGGCGAGGATGCTGCAAAAAATAGCCAGAGACATCTCGTCACAATCGGTCGGAGACAAGCCCACGTATCCGATCATCGAGTACAGAAGAATAGACAAGGGGCAGGAAGGGTATCATCCAATCGGACGCATTTACACGGTCGATGGTGATTGCGGCACGCTCCTGGACGACATGAGACCGTTGGACAACTTCCAGAGACTCGGCATCATCACAATCGACTTCACGACATATCTCTCCGATTCCTCACGATACGAACCGCTGCAGAATCTAAAAGGACTCAAATCGGTCGAAGCACGCGCGAAGAAAATGGGCATCACTGTGGACACGGATAACGGAACGATCCAGGTGACGGACTTCGGTCGTATGTTCATCATCGCGTGTACGGGAATCACGGAGACGAAAACGCCGACCTGATCCGGGTTCCCGACTCACCCCCCGACCTTGCTCCGCTCCTCCAGCGTCGCAATCAGGATCGGCAGCATCATCCGATCCTTGGCCCGTCCGACCTTGGCCTTCACCGCAATCAACGTCGGCAGATCGAGCACCCGAAGCGTTCGCCCTTCGTCTACGACCGACTCGCTGTGCGCCAGCAGTTCATCGTACCCGGTTCCCTCGTCGAGCTCGCAGAGCGGATCCAGAGGCCCGAGGGACGTGGAGAGATTGACCTGTCCGCTCCCGGCAAGCATCTCCGCCGTCGGGCGTAAGCCTCGGTTGGCCAGATCGTATCGCATCGTTGCATCGAGCTGAGCAGGAGGTCGAGCAGGCGCGCGACGTTTTCGGGCGTTCTGCGGTGAACGATATCGAGATCGCTGGTCGTGATCGGCGCGCCATGGATCACAGCGGCTGCTCCTCCCACGATGATGAACTCGACTCCTGCATCACAGAGCCGAGCAAGCAGCGCCGGCAGGTCAGCCGCGCTGGGATGCCGCTGCATCGCGAATCCTGGCGAGGGTCTGCATCATCCGGGATGCGGAGCGCAACCGGTCCCAGGGCGACAGCTGAAGGGAGAGCAGGATCAGCGTGCGGTCCACGTCGACGACTGCGTCGCGGACGTCGGGATCGAGCTCGGCGATGAGCGACCGGGCCTGCGTCGCCGCTGGCAAGCTCGTCGGTTGTTCTTGGAGCAGGCTACCCACACCTTCAACCTAGCACGAGCTGTCCGACGAGAGCAGCTCCCGTGGAGCCTACTCCCCCACCCCCTCCGCCGCCTCCTCGGCCACCCCCGTCCGACTCACCTTCCGGAAAAACTGATCCGCCCAATCCCGCGGCAGCCCTCGCTCCCGCGCCCGGACCGACAATGCATCGTGCAATCCATCCCGCTCGCGCGTGAGCCCCTCGGCGAGCTCTTCCCGGCCGATCCGCGCCTCGCCGCGCACCGTGGCGACGGCCGTGGTCCGCTTGAGCGCGGCGGCGGCGGCCTTGGCCCAAGGCTCCAGGGCGGGGCGGTGCTTGTCGACGATGGGGTCCTTCGATTCGAGCCACGCACCCACGCGCGCGACCTGCTTGGGCAGCGCTTGCCGGACGAATCTGCTGACGGAGACCGAAAAGAACTGCGTCCACCGCGCCGCGCTCCGGTTCTTGTTCACGGCGAGGTAAAGCTCGTCGCCAAACCGCTCGCAAGCTCGGTCGAGCCGACCATTGGCCACGACCCGCGCGGCGTCCGCGTCCGCCAGCGCCTCCCGCGCCGAGCGTTCCTTCGTCCGCACTTCGTCGACCCTTTCGAGCCAGCCGTCCGTGAGCGATAGAAGATCCTGGGCGTCGGGGTCGGCCTTGAGGCCGGAGCGCGTGAAAAAGACCTCGGTCTCCACTTCATCGAGAGGCAGCGTGGGCGGGATCTTGCGGGGATAGGACATGGGAACCTCCAGAAAGGGGTGACGTGCGAGACGTCGTGATACGGCGACGAGGCAGACGCTCCGACCGAGGCGAGCATGCTACGGGAGCACACTCCCGACGGAAGATTCCCCCGCGAGCATCACGGGACCCGCGTGCAACGGTTGCAAAGCACGATGTGCACGTGCAAAGCGCCGCTTGCACGCGTTGCAAGCGGCATTCGGTACGCTTCGAAAGGCGTTTGCATCGCTTGCAAGCGGCGTTCGGTACGCCCTGAGAGGCGCTTGCAACGCGTGCAGGCGGGTCTCGGAGCGGTCGAAGTGCCGTTTGCAACGGTTGCAAACGGCACCCGGAGCGTCACCGATGGCGTTTGCACGCGTTGCAAACGGCGATCGGTCGAATCACTGCCTCGTCGCGTCCCACCGCCCGCCGTCGGCTTCACTCTGGAAATGGCCCCAGGTCCCGGCGAGGTTCGGGTCCGCCGTGGAGCCGCGCCGGAGCGAGGCGCGGCCCGCGGAAGGGCGCGGGAGGAACGTCATCCAGGTGCAGGAGAGCTGCACGCTCCCCGCGTCCTTCACGCAATCGAGGCGCCCCGGAGCGCCTGCATCCTGAAAGCTGCAAGCCACCATCGAGGCGGTCTCCGAGCATTGCATCGGCCCTCGCGTGCTCGCGTAGTTGCCCGTGAACGAGACCGGAGCGGCCGGCACCTGCGGCGCGGCCGGGGGAGGCGTCGTCGTCGTGGGGAACGGGAACGAGGGGATCGGAAAGGGCAGGCTCGGCAAAGGCAGGCCCGCCACGGGGAACGGGAAAGTCGTGCCGGGGAACGGCAGGCTGAGCTGCGGCACGGGCAGCTCCGGCGCTCCGCCGCTCCCGTAAAGCACCTGGATCGCAGCCCGGTCGAGCTGGGAGAGGCCTTCACGCTGGCCGATGTTCGCATTCGCGACCCGGGGGACGATCGTCGGCCGGCCGGTCTGGCTGAACGCGTGGGCCGAGTAATGCATGATGCTGTCGTAATCGTAAGGGCCGATGTCCTGCCCCGCCCCGCCCCGCTGCTCGAAATCGTGCCGAAATTGAGGATGGATCTCGTTCCACATGATGGTGACGTGCTGGTCGCGATCATTGCGCGATTGCTCGTGGAAGAAGCCCGCCGCGTGCAGGACCTCGTGGACGAGGCTGCCGCGCGCGCAGTCGGCGACCTCGATTTCCTGCGGGCCCCCGACGCGGCCGACGAACGAGCTGCACCCGCTGCCCTCTCCGCTGTTGCGGAAAACCACGTAATCGGCATCCGCCGCGCGGGGGCGGAGCTTGAGCTGCGTGGTGTTCACGTGGGAGACGGCCCAGGCGATCGATTCGGCCGTGGCGGGGAGGACGGAGCCGTCGATGACATAAGGGATCTCGCCCCGCGGCCAGAGGTCCGAGCGGTTCTGAATGCCCATCGCGCCCTTGATCTCCCCGGTGGGGCGCGGCGGCGTCCCATACCGGAAGGGCACGAGCGTCGCCGGGCCGAGCCTCATGTCGCCCTCCATGACGGCCTGTCCGTCGACGACGTCGAAGCCCACGAGCTGCCGGGCCACGTTGTTGGCGAGGTAGATGAGCGCGCTGCCGAAGCGCCGAGGCGCGGCCGGGCGGTAGGCCTCGGCCTGCTGCGAAGAGGCTTGGGGGGAAAGGCCCGCCGTTCGAACCGGCGCGGAGGAAGAGCCCTGGCTGCACCCCGCGGCGGAGACGAGCAACACGAGCGCACCGGAAAGCGAACGAAGCCTTTCGCTCATGATCGAACTATTCCAGGCATGGGGCGCAGGTTCCAGGAAATCCGCGCAAGGGCTCGACGAAGGGTGTACGTTGCGCGGGCCATGGTCTCCGCATTGCGTCAAGCGCTCTGGATGGTCGTCCTCTTCACCGCCGCCTGCGAGCCGAGCGCGACGCAGAGCGGCACCACCGTCCCCGTCGGCACGACGACCGAGGAGGCGAACCCGGACGCGCCGCCCGTCACGACGGGTAGCCCCGAGGAATCAGCCGCGAAGACCGGGGAAAAGACGCTCTTCGTCCACGAGGAGAAGGTCGACTGCATGGGCGTGGGCCCCATGCGGTGCATGCAAGTCCGCGAGGCGGGCAAGAAGGAATGGGAGCGCTTCTACGGGAGGATCGAGGGGTTTACGTACGAAGAGGGGTACGCGTACGAGCTGCGGGTGAAGGTGGAGACGGTGGCGAATCCGCCCGCGGATGGGTCGTCGCGAAGGACGGTGCTCGTGAAGATTGTATCGAAGACGAAGCCGTAGGAGCACGCGCTGAGCCCGAAGGAAAAGGCTACTCCGCGAGCACCTCGGCCATGGAGCCGACCGTCGCCGCCCGGACGAGCCAGCGCTGGAGCGTTTCGAGCTCGACGCAGGACCGGACGCGCTCGCGTTCATCGTCCGAGCAATGGATTCCCCGGGCCGCGACGATGGCGAGAAGGCCGTTCTGCAGGCTCGTGAGGGCTTGCTCGGTTTGTGCCTCGGCCTGCTCCACCTTCGCCTCCAGGCTGTGCATCATGCCTTTCAGGCGCCCGATGAGATCGTCCGTGCCGAAGAGCGCAGCCATTCCGTAAAAAAACTCGAGCTTGCCGTTCTCGATGGCCAGGTCGAGCCCCAGCACGCCTGAGGCATGACGCCCCCCCTGCGGCACGAGACGCTGATAACGGCGCGCCTCGGGGCTCGGCAGGCGGTAGCCGTGAAGCGCTTGCTTCTTGCGGTCGTAGACGAAATATTCAGGAATCCCGAGGCGCGCGTAACGCTCCACGTTGTCGACGAGGTCCTTTTTGCGATAGCCCTCGTAAAGGACCTCGATGACGAGGTCGAGACCTCGCCCCTCATCCGCCACGACCCACGCCATCCGCTCGTCGTCCTCGGGCTGGGGGACGTCGAGGACGGCCAGGATGTCCGGACAGAACGCGCGCTCGCCGGGGTAGAGGACGTTGAGCTCCTCGGCCAGATAGATGCGACGGTCGATCGCGTCGAAGTGCCTACGGAGGCGATCGGTCGCGCGGCGCTTGGCGAGGTTGTGGGGCTGGCCGTTCCCCATGGTGAGGCGGGGATCGGAGAGCGCGTCGATCACCTCGACGAGGAACTTGTGCCGGGCGTCCGGCGTCATCGCACGCCACGCCTCCGCCGAGGGCGTCACGGGCGGCTCAGGCAGGGGCGCGTCGCTCTTTTCGGCCGGAGGTGCCATGCACCGAGGATACCACGTCCGCCCGCTCTCAGCGTTTTCCGCCGCCGCCCCGGCGACCCCCACCGCCCCCGCGACCGCCTCCGCCTCGACGAGCCCCGCCCCCCTTCCCCGCCGGCTTCTTTTGCGGCGGCGGCGCGGGCGGCGGCTCCTTCGTATACGCGATCAGCACGGCCCGCCCGCCCCTGAATTCAGGCGTGATCCGCGTATACCCATTCTGCTTGCCGAACCCCTCCATGTCACCCTTGTGCTCGCCCATCCATTCGCTGAAGCGCTTCCAGAGGTCGCGCGCCTCCTCCTCGGGCAGCGCGACGCCGTCCACGAATGCTGCGAGGTTCCCGGGCTCAGTCGTCATTGAATTCCGTACTCCTTGAGGCGCCTGTAAAACGTTCGGCGGGGCAAACCCACGAGGCGCGCTGCCTTCACGCGGTTCCAGTTCGATGCCTGAAGCGCCGCGAGGATGCGCTCGCGCTCGTCGTTCTTGTGCGCTTCGAGCGAGGAGAGCTTCCGCGAGGGCTCGGGCGACGTGCTGCGCGGGCCTTCCCGCAGGCTGTCCGGCGGCGGCGGCGGGCGCGGGGCGAGGCGCGCCTCCGGGAGCTCGAAGTCCTCGGGCTCGAGCTCCGCTTGATCCGAGAGGACCCACGCATTCAAGAGGACATTTTCGAGCTGGCGCACGTTGCCCGGCCAGCCATGCCCCATCAATCGGCGAAGCGCCGCCCGCGAGACGCTCCGGCGCTCACGGCCATAACGCGCCGCGAAGATGCCGAGGAAATGGTCGATCAAGATCGGGATGTCCTCGATGCGCTCGCGCAAAGGCGGGACGCGGACCTCGACGACGTGCAAGCGGTAGAGGAGGTCCTCGCGGAACGTGCCGGCCGCGGTCATCGCCACGAGGTCCCGGTGCGTCGCCGCGATGACGCGCGTGTTCACCGGCTCCTCGCGCGCGCCGCCGACCGGGCGGACGACCTTCTCTTGCAAGACGCGGAGGAGTCCGGCCTGCATCTTCGGCGGCATCTCGCCGATCTCGTCGAGCAGGATCGTGCCGCCCTCGGCCTCGCGGAAGAGGCCGCGGCGATCCCGATCGGCGCCGGTGAAGGCGCCTCGCATGTGGCCGAAGAGCTCGCTCTCGAGGAGGTGCTCGGGAATGGCGCCGACGTTGATGCCCACGAAAGGCTTCTTGGCGCGTGGGCCGGCGTTGTGGATGGCCCGCGCGACGACTTCCTTGCCCGTGCCGCTCTCGCCGATGACGAGGACCGGGATGTCCGTGTCCTTCACGCGATCGATGAGCGCGTAGACGCGGCGCATGGCCTCGCTGCGGCCCACGAGGCCCTCGTAGCCGAAATGGCCCTTGATGACCGCGCGGGCCGAGCGGAGGTCACGCTTCGTGGCCTTGAGCTCCTCGGTGCGCTGGCCAAGCAGCTCTTCGAGCTCGGCGCGGGCCGCTTCGAGGTCATGGTTGGCGCGCTCGAGCTCCGCGCTCTTCTTTTCGAGCTCACGCGCGCGCCGCGCGTTCTCGCCGACGAGGCGCGCCGTCTCGATCGCGATCGCCACCTGATCGGCGAGCGCGACGAGCGTGGGCAGCTCGTCCGTGAAGCCCATCGCGGGGCGCAGGCGCGTCTCCAGGTAGAGCGCGCCGATCACCTCGCTGGCCCGCGCGCGGATGGGCACGCACGCGATCGACTGGAGCATGAGCTGGTGGACCGAGACATACCCGGCCATGCGCGCGTCCTCGCGCGCGCTCACCGTGACGATCGGCTCGCCGACGTGGACGACGCGCTCGGCGATCGACTGCGAGAAGCGCGCGTGCGCGTCGTCGCCCTCGCGGCCGCGGAAGGCGTGGACCGAGAGCGCGAACGGGAGCGGCGCGGAAGGATCGGCCTCGTCCCGCGGATGCGTGCTCTTCAGGATGACGAAGCCACGCTCTGCGCCGAGGAGCGCGATCGCGTGATCGGTGACCTTCTCGAGGAGGCGCGCGAGATCGACCTCGCCCGCGATGGCGCGGTTGATCTCCAGGATGCGCGCGAGGCGCTCCTCCGTCGGAGCCTTGCGCACCGCGAGCGTGCTCGACGGCGAGGCGTTCGACGGCACGGGGAACGGCGTCGCAGTGGGCGGCGTGTGCACGGAGGGCACGCAGAGCGCGCGCAGGGCGCGGCGGCGCGGGTCGTCCCAGAAGACCTCGCGCAGGTCGCGCGGCAAGACCGAGGCGATCTCCTCGAGGACGGCGAGCGCAGCCTCCCGATCGCGGCGCGCGAGCATGGGCTTGCCGCCGTCCTCGTGCAGGGTCGCGCGCGCTTCGAGGGCGCGGGCGATGAAGTCCTTCTGGCCCGAGGCGCGCGCCGCTTCGAGCGCCTCCTCGCAGTGCGCCGCGGCTTGCCGCTCGTCGCCGTGCAGCGTGGCCACGCGGGCGCGCGCGAGCGAGAGGAGCGGGCGATGCGCCGAGCCACCGCCGAGCGCCGCCGAGGCACGCTCGATCTCGGCTTCGAGATCCTCCGCGCCATCGCCAGGCGTCGCGGGCGCGACGAGCACACGTTCGAGCCGCGCTTCGGCCGCGTCGACGCCCCGGCCGAGGCTCTCCCAGCTCTCGGCGCAAGCGCGGCAGAGGCGCTCGGCCGCGGCGGGATCCCCCGAGCGCGCGGCGTGCTCCGCTTCGAGGGAGAGGAGCTGCGCGCGCTGGCTCGGGCCGAGCTCGCTCCGCTGGAGCGCGAGCTGATCGATCGAGACGCGCGCCCGCGCGAGCCGACCGAGGTAGAGCTCGAGGTTCGCGAGGTTCAAGAGCGCCTGGCGAAGCGTGGGGACGCGGCCCGAGCGGTGGCCCATGTCGACCGCGGCTTCGAGGTGCATGAGCGCGGCCGCGAGGTCGCCCTGCGCCTTGGCGATGCCCGCGAGGTTCAAGCGCGTCGTGGCCACGCTGCCCGCGTCGCCCGCTTGCTCCGCAGCGGAGAGCGCCTCTTCGTAGGCTGTCTTCGCGGCGTCGAGCTGATCGTCGCGCTGGAGCGCGAAGGCGAGCGAGCCGAGCGCGACGGAGAGGATGCGCGGCTCGCCGGCGCCCACACCGCGCGCGAGGCGAACTGCGCGCGCGAGCGTCCGCTTTGCGTCCTCGTGGCGCGAGGAGAAGCTCTGCGCGAGGCCCGAGACGGCGAGCGCATCGGCGGCGATCGCGAGCATGGCGCGCGCGCGGCGGCCTTCCGCGCGGGGCAAGGGCGCGGCGTCGTCCGCGGCAGCCGAGAGGCCCGTGCGTTCGGCCGCGGCAGAGGCCTGGGTCTCGGCGCCCGCGTAGTCGCCGGCGCGCAGGAGCGCGCGCGACGCGTGGAGGCAATACGAGGCGGCCGTCTCCGCGTCGGCCGCGAGGGCCTCGTCCTGCACGCGCTCGAGCTCGGCGATCGCGCGCATGGCGTCGCCGCGGCTCGTGAACAGGCGCGCGCGGGCGATCGCCACGGCCGGCGAGGGGTCGTCTTCGAGGCGCGCGAGCACCTCGGCGGCCTCGTCGACGTGGCCACGATCGAGCAGCTTCATCGCCCGCTCACGATCGGTGCCGCGCTCGTCCTCCTCGGCGAGCAGGCGATCGACGTCCGCGGCGCTCGCGACGGGGGCGCGCGCGATCGCCTCGACGATCGCGCGGATCTTGCCGGGCAAATGGTCCGCGCGACGCGCGACGTGATCCGCGACGACGTCGCCGAGCGAGGGGATCGCCGAGCGCACGAGGTCGCGCGCGCGTGACTCTTCGAGCGGGGGGACGGCGAAGAGCTCGAGCGTCGGGCCCGGCAGGTTCGGCAGGCGCTCCGGGTCGAACGTCACGACGACGCGTGCGCCGGCCTCGCGCAGGGCGGCGAGGCGCGTGAGGTCGGGTTTGGCGAGGCGATCGGCGTCGTCCACGAGGACGATCGCGCCGTCGGTCGCTTCCGCCCCGGCGAGCTCGAGGTCCATCGCCTGCCCCGGGTCGGGCGCGAGCGCGGCCTCGACCCACGCGACACCGCGCCCCTTCACGCCGAGCCACCAGGCGACGCGCCGGAGCAGCGTGCTCTTGCCGGCGCCCGGCAGGCCCGTGACCACGATGCCGCCGCCCGGGCGCAGGTCCTCGATCTGCGCGTCGAGCGCTGCGGCGTGCTCGTCGAGGCCGACGATCGGCCAGACGAGCGCGTCACGTGAGGTGAACGCCGAAGGCATCGGCAGGGACGCGGCGCTGCGGATGGCGCTCGCGAGCTCGTCCGCGCTCGGGAAGCGGCTCGTCGGATCGGGCGCGGTGGCGCGACGCTCGATCTCTTCGAGCGCCGCCACGACGGCCGGATCGAGCTGCGGCCCCGCCGCGACGAGGGCCTCGCGCAGCGTGACGCCGAGGGCGTAGATCTCCGCGCGCACGCCGAGCGGCGCGCCCGACAGGAGCTCCGGCGCGGCGTACCGCGGGGTGAGGCCCGACGGGCGCTCGCCGCCGTCGCGGAAGTTCGCCGCGAGCCCGAGGTCGACGAGCGTCGCCTTGCCGCCCGGCCCGACGATGATGTTCGCCGGCTTCAGGTCCCCGTGCAGCAGGAGCGCGCGGTGCAGCCGCGTGAGCTGATCGGCGGCCTGCGCGATCGCATCGAGGATCTCCAGAGGCTCATCCGGCTCCGCGAACCGCGCGGCCAGGCTCTTGCCGACGACGAGCTCGCGCACGAGGTAGGCGCGGCGGCTGTGCGGCAGGCGGCCGAAGCCGAGGATGCGCGGCACGCCGAGGCCTTCGAGGCCGGAGAGCGCCACGGCTTCGCGCACGAGGGCGAGCATCTCGGCTTCGCTCGCCCCCTCGGCGAGGACCTTCACGGCCACGGTCGCGCCGGTGATGCGGTCTTTGGCCGACCACACCTCACCGCCGCCGCCCTTGCCGAGGGACGCGATGGGCTCGTATCGAGGCGGGAGCTGCAACGTTCCCCTGGGCTCCTCTTCCTTCAGAGGATGTAGTCGATGCTGGCGCCGAAGTACACGCCCGAGCTAATGGCGAAGCCCACGTCCGCGCGCGCCTGGAGCATCTTGATGGGCTTGTAGCGGAAGCTCACCTGCGGAAGCGCGATCCACGGGAAAATGAACGGCTTGGATCCGCCGTTCGCCCAGCTCGGCTCGGCGTAGTTGCCGAAGTGGCCGTTGTCGTTGGCGCAGTAGGTCGCGTCCGGCTCGTCGCGGGCCGTGCAGTCGTTCCACTGCGACGGGACCGCAGGATCGCTGCCCGTGCCCGGGTAGACCTGCCGCCGATGGAGATCGCCGATCACGCCGCCGATGCCCACGCCGCCGCCGAAGAGCAGCGAGAAGCGGCTCTTCTTGTCGAGCGGCACTTCGTAGAGGATCTCGACCTTCCCGAAAATCACGGCGAGATCGCTCTGCACGCGCTCGTACGCCGTGTCCGGCTGGCTCTTGCCTTTGAAGATCATGTCGCCGCTCGAGTAGTCGGCGTACGAGAGCGAGAAGATGTATTCGAGCCGATCGCGCCGCGTGCCGAACTCGAGGCCGCCCATCGGCACGCCCACCGTGGCGCCGCCGTCGGCGAAGAGGTTCAGGATCCCCTTCGGCACGATGGCGTGGCGGTAGCGGAGGCCGATGTAGCGGTACGCCTTCGTGGGATCCTCTTTCGTGTCCCAGATCCCGGTGTCGCCGCTCTCCTCCGTTTTCGTCTTCTCCTTCTCGCCCGGCATCTTGTCGCCGGCGGCTGCCTCTTCCTTGTCGTTCGCCTTTCCGGCCATCGTGTCGTCGACGTCCTTGTCGAACCCGTCCTCGGAGGGCTGCGCGGACGCGGTGCGGGCCACGAAGAGGCACGCGCCAAGGGTCAGGAGGGCGAAGCGGGCAACCAGGGCCTTGCGGGTCATGGGGCGCTCTTTCGTCGGTGTGTGCGAAGGAGAAGGACGCCCGAGACAGTACACGAGCCCGCCCGTCTTGAAAGCCCCCGCGACGCCAAAAACCCCACCCGAGATTCACACAAGAACGTGGTCCAACCCACCTAACAAGACCCGCGTGCCAGCCATTTCGGCATCCACGTCGCGAAGGCTTCCCGGTTTTCCTTGAAAACGATGCGCCGCGCGCGTCCCCAATGTCCGGGAAGTGCTCGGCGCGTTGCATGCTCGGAGCATTCTTGTAGGTAATCGGAGGGCACCGATGATCCTGCACCAACTCCGCGTCGAACAGGCGATCGATCGCGACGCGCGCGGGCGTTTCGTCAAGGAGCTGTGCATCGTGCGGGGTGGCGGATCCGACGAGGGGATTCCGCTGGCGATGGTGCGAAAACGCTCAGCAGAGCTCGGCGGGACGCGGGGGAGCGTGCTGCTCATTCACGGCTACGGGCAAAATCGGTACGCCTGGCACCTGCCCGCCCGGAGCCTGTCGAACTACCTCGCGCGCGAGGGCTTCGACGTCTTCAACCTCGACCTGCGCGGACACGGCCGTTCGAGACACCTCGGCGCGCGGCGGCCGACCGACGTGAGCGAGTTCGTCCACCAGGACGTGCCCTGGGCGCTCGAAGAGGTGCAGCGGCTCGCCGGGCCGCGCCCCGTGTTCCTCGTCGGACACTCGCTCGGCGGGCTCGTGAGCTACGCGGCGGCGCCGCTCGCCCACGGCGCGGTGGCCGGCGTGGCGACGCTCGGCAGCCCGTACCATTTCACGCGCGGCTCGCTGCCGCTCACGCTGGCCGGCCACCTCTTGCTCGCCGTGGACCGGCGCATGTCGTTCGGCCACGGCGCGCTCGGGCTGCGCGCCATCGGCGAGGTCGTCCGCCTCGCGCGCGTCCTCGTCGAAAGCCCCGTTTTCCCGCTCCCGATCCGCGGCTTCCGTCCCGGATCGATGGAGCCCATGGTGCTCTCGCAGCACATGTCGCTGGCGATGGATAGCGGCAGCATCACGGTGCTCCGCAACATGTTCCTCGCGGCGGCGGAGGCGCGGCAGAGCGGGCACCGGCTCGGAGGTTTGTCCGGGTTCGTCGAGGGGTTCGAGGCGATGGACGTGCCGCTGCTCGTGATCGCCGGCGAGAGCGACGACCTCGCGCCGCCCGCGTCGGTCGAGCCGGCGTATCGATCGAGCCGCTCGCGGGACAAGACGTACCGCGAATTCCCGCAGGGTCACATCGATCTGATCATGGGCAGCCGCTCGACGCACACGGTCTGGCCGCTCATCGCGCGGTGGCTCGGCGCGCGCGTCGCCCATTGAAGAATTGCTGCACGAAAAAGGCGCTCGGAGGCCCGGCGCGCGCCTGCGAGCCCAGCCTCCGAGCGCCAAGGTAAACGTTCACCAGCCGACGGTAATCGCCAGCGGATCGGTGGACGACGGGGGCGCTGAATCCGGCGCTGGCTCCTCCGGCTGGCGGAGGACGACGCGGATCGGGCGCGGCGGCGGCGGCGTCGATTGCGCTTTCCGCCCGAGGGCCACGGCCACGGTGATGTCGGTGACGGGCATGATGACCTCGGCCCACGGGACATAACCCGGCGCGATGGCGCGCAGGACCCGCCAGCGGAGCTCACACGGAATGCGCCCGCGGTGCGGCCCGACCGAGATCAGCGCGTCGTCGAGGAAAATGCGCGCGTCCGGCGGCGTGACCTGGACGCAGAGCAGCACCGTGGAATCGGGCGACGCCGCGGCAGAGCGCTGGGTCCTGGGCTGGGTCGACGGCGGATCGTCGGCGGATTCGTGAACGCCCGGCACGCAGCCATTGGCGAGGCCGTTCGAGTGCATTCTCTCCCCTCCCGAGCACACGCGCGGGAAAAATCCCGCGCGAATGGCTCCACGGGACTCTGACAAACGTAATGACAAACGCAAATCGAACCCACGTTTTATCAGGGGACGGGGGACAGGGGGCCGCCTACGCTGCACCCGGCACTCGCCTGGGTCTTTTGTCCCGAGGGGGACGCCTCGCGTCCCCCTCTCGGCCAGGCAAAGCCCGGCCGATTCACCCGCCCGAGGGAAGCTCGTTTCGCGATCTTCCGGGCATCGACCGGGTCGATGCTCTAGGCTCCGTCCATGTCCATCAAGGATCGGATCGTCTCCGAGGGAATGAAGTTCGCGGCGAGCCCGCAGGTCGCGAAGCTCATGCAGGACGAGCGCTTCATGAAGCTCGTGATGACGGCGATGAGCATGCCCGGGAGGGTCTCGACGTTCACGACGGAGCAGAAGGAAGCGTTCGCGAAGTCGATGGGCCTCGCGACCTCGGATGAAGTGCGCGACCTCCGGCGGGTCGTTTCGTCGCTGGAGCAGAGCGTCTCGCGCCTGCGCGCGAAGCTCGAAAAGGACGCGTCCTAGGGCGCAGGTTCGGTCTGTCGAACGGTACGGAGGAGCGGCGCTTCCTGGGCAGGCGGCTCCTCGCTCGCAGGCTTGGCCTTCTCCTCGACGCCGGCGAGCTGCCCGCGCGCGGCTTCGAGCTCCCGCTTCTCGTCGGCCCGCAACGTCCCGGGCCGCTGGGCTTCGACCTGCTCGGCGAAATCGAGCCAGCGATCGGCGCCGTCGTGGTCCCCGAGCTTCATCAGGGAGAGCCCCAGATACAGCCCGTAGCTCACCTGCTTGCGCGGCGAGAGCGCGGCGACTTCGTCCTCGTGATCCCCGAGCTTCTCGGCCGCTTCGAGGTAACGGCCATCCTGGTATGCGCGCTGGGCGCTACCGAGGTATCCGCCGCAGCCGACGGAAACCAGCAAGAAGAGGGACGAACCAAGGAGCGCGCCGAGGCGTCGCATGAACCATCTATAACCCGGGAAAGACCGGGACCCAATGGGGAGATCCGCGAAAATAGGCGCGAAATGGGTTTTGCGTAGCGCGAAGGCGGCTGCGCAGCGCTGATTTTGTCGACGTTTCGCGTGTATTCGAACGCGGGGCGGGGTTTACGGCGCACCGCGGCAAAATGAAAAAAGCTCCCCGCTCGGTCGGAGCGGGGAGCCTGGGGACGCGATCGAGAGGGCCGACTACTTGGTATCGCCGCGGGCGTAGATGCTCGCGACGTAGTCGAGGACGTCGCGCGCGGAGACCTCGTTGTAGCCGAAGTATTTCATCATCCGCGTCTTGATGATGTCGATCTTCTCCTGCGTCTCCTTGTCGATGACGCTGGAGACGAGGGTCTGGAGCTTGATCGCGTCCTTCTGATCCTCGAACAGCTTGAGCTCGAGCGCGCGGCGCAGCCGGTCGTTCGTGTGCCACTCGAACTTCTTGCCGTCGACCGCGAGCGCGCCGATGTAATTCATGATCTCGCGGCGGAAGTCGTCCTTCCGGTTCTCGGGGATGTCGATCTTCTCCTCGATCGATCGCATGAGGCGCTCGTCCGGCTCGACGTCCTCGCGCGTGAAGCGATCCTTCACCTTCTCCTTCAAGGTGTAGGCCTTGATCGAGTCGATGTAGTTCGCCGCGAGCTTCTGGATGGCGTCCTCGTCGGCGCTGATGGCGCGCTGGACCTCGTTCTTGACCATCTCCTCGTACTCGCGCTTCACCATGCCGATGCACTCGCCGTAGCGCTTGCGTTGCTCGTCGCTCGAGATGAGCGAGTGGTGGCGCAGGCCCTTCTCGAGCTCGGAGAGCACCATGAACGGGTTGATCGTGCCCTCGCCGATGTCGTTGACGAGCGCGTTCGAGATCTTGTCCTGCACGTAGCGCGGGCTGATCCCCTCCATGCCCTCGCGCGGCGCCTCCTTGCGCAGCTCCTTCACGGTGTCCTGCGTGTAGCCCGGCAGGACCTTGCCGTCGTAGAGCTTCATCTTCTGCACGAGCGAGAGGTTGTGCTTCTTCGGATCCTCGAGCCGCGTGAGCACCGCCCACATCGCCGCCACCTCGAGCGTGTGCGGGGCGATGTGCTTGCCGCGGATCTTGTCGCGGTTGAAGTCCTTCTCGTAGATCCGGATCTCCTCGGACACCTTCGTGATGTACGGGATGTCGATCTTGATCGTGCGATCGCGGAGCGCCTCCATGAACTCGTTCGAGAGGAGCTTCTTGTACTCGGCCTCGTTCGTGTGGCCGAGGATGACCTCGTCGATGTCCGTCTGCGCGAACTTCTTCGGCTTGATCTTGTGCTCCTGCGACGCACCGAGCAGGTCGTAGAGGAACGCGACGTCGAGCTTCAGGACCTCGATGAACTCGACGACGCCGCGGTTCGAGATGTTGAACTCGCCGTCGAAGTTGAACGCGCGCGGATCCGAGTCCGAGCCGTACTCGGCGATCTTGCGGTAGTTGATGTCGCCCGTGAGCTCGGTCGAGTCCTGGTTCTTCTCGTCCTTCGGCTGGAAGGTGCCGATGCCGATGCGGTCCTTCTCGCTGAGCACGAGGCGCCGCACGCGGATGTGCTGCATGACCTTGCCCCAGTCGCCGCCGTAGCGCTCCATCAGCTTGTTGAAGATGAAGCGGCAGGCCGGATCGAGGTCGCCGTCGACGCGCACGTGGAACGTGGGGTTACTGAGCTCGAGCTCCTTGATCGCGCGATCACGCCACGTCGGCGGGATGAGGCGCAAAGGCTCCTCGTGCATCGGGCACTTGAAGCGGCCGCTCTCGGGGCCCGCCATGCCGACGCCGTCGAGGTTCACCCAGTCGAACGTGTAGAGCGCGCCGTCCGTCGACATCGAGTAGTGCTCGATGCCCTTCTTCATGAGGCGCGCGATCGTCGACTTCGAAGAGCCGACAGGGCCGTGGAGCAAGATGACGCGCTTCTCGGGGCCATAACCTTCCGCCGCCGCCTTGAGCACGTGCACGAGGCGCATGAGCGGGATGTCGAGGCCGTAGATGGCGTCCGTGCCGCCGTTCAGCTCGTCCTTGAAGAAGTTGTACCGGACGAGCTTCTTCTTGTTGTCGGTGTACTCCTCCGTCCCGTAACGGATGATCATGTCGTACGCACGCTGGAACGCGTTGCGCGTGACTTGCGGCTGCTTGCGAATGAGCCCCAGGTACTCCTCGAAGCTCCCTTCCCAAGACAGGTCCCGATACAGGGCGTAGTCCTGCATCGCTGCGATCTTGCCCACCAGACTTTGCGCGTCGCCCATGTGGATACCTTACATCACGGATCACGGTGACGCGAACGCGGCCGCGCCGTTCAAGAAGGCCTTCCAGGAAGCCTTTTCCTGACCCTGCTCCGTGAAGAGGCCGAGCGAGCATGCATAAGCTGCGTACGGTCCATCCACAGGCTCGCCCAGGACAGCCGCGCGCTCTCCGCACCGGACGGAGCCGAGATCGTGCAGCCCCTCGACGTTCACGAACACGAATCGATCGCGCCGGGGCGCGAGCGCATTGAAGAACGTCTCGAGAAAAAGCGCCTGCTTTTCCTCCGAGCCCCCGACGACAGACGAGCTCGGATACCCGACGGATTCGAGCACCAAGGCCTTGTCCGCAGCACGCGCGAGGATCGTGTCGGCATGCGCGGAGATGTCGCTCGGAGGCCCCGCCTCGGCGCCGCCGAGCCCGGGCAGATACGAAGCGACCGCGACGTCGCTCGCGTCGAGCAGCGGCAAGAACGAGGGATCCGGAGCGGACACGCCCTCGAACGAGAAGCCCACGCCCGCACGGATGTCCGGCGCCGCGAGCGGATGCGCGCGGACGTAGTCGAGGACGTCGCTCGCGAAGAGCTCGAAGGCCGCGCGCTCGTCGGGGCGCGCGGCGAGGCGGATGTCGACGTCGCGGCCGAGCACGACAAACTGCGCCGCGCCGCCGAGAGCCGCGAACGCCGCGTCGACCGAGGCATGCGCGAAGGAGAGGACCTCGGGCGCGTTCCACGGCATCTCCGCGAGCTCGGGCGGGAGAAACGCGACAGAGCGATCGACGATGACGAGCGAGAAGCCGAGGACGACGCCGCGATCGCTGAAGAAGGTGGCCTCCTCGGCGAGCGCGTTCATGCCTTCGTCGGTGGCGAGCTCCATCGGCGTGCGCCTCAGCATCGTGGCGCGCGCGCCGAGTGCGAGCGCGCCGAGGCGGGCCGCGATGACGTCGCCGGGCTTCGGCGCGCCGTCGCCCATGGGGTTCGGCGTGAGGCCGATCCAGACGGGTGAGGCGATGGCGTCGGGCGCGTCGGGATCACCGGCGTCGCCGTCGGGGAAGGCGTCGGGCCAGGTGGCGTCGAAGGAGGGACCGCCGTCGCCTGGATCGCCCGGACGAACGATGATCTGGGGGTAGCCGCTGTCGTCACACGCGAGCGGCGCGAGGGCGACGCCGAGGGGCACGCCGCCGAGCAAGAGCCAACGAAGCAAAGCGCGCACGAAGAGGATCGTAACGAATTCTTCGCGTGGTGGCTCGCGCGCGGGCGCGCGAGGGCGCTAGGGCGGCCCGCCGTACCGCGGCGGCGCGGGCATGCTTGCCCCGGACGGCAGGCGGGAAGACCACTCCACGACACCAGGCGTGGCTTGCGCGGGCGCCCAGGCCATGCCGCCCTTCTCGAGCACGCCCGGCCACGAATCGACGTACTGCGGAGGCTCGGAGGGGCCGGACGCGTCGATCCAGAGCGCGTGTCCCGTGCCGGGCCTGCGCACGTCGACATGGACGAATTTGCTGTTCGGATAGAAGCCACATCCGACGTCTTCGAGGGTGCGGCAGAGCTGAAAGATCGTGGCGTTCGGGATGCCGTGGACCTGGATGTCCGCGGCGCGCGCGGCCGCGTGCATGCTCTGGTGGCCCGTGCCCGCGACCTTCGCGCCGGGGCGATAGCCGCTGTAGATGTAGATCGGCCGCCAGGGGTACGCGTCGGCGATGCGCTGCAGCGCCCAGAGCAGACGCGGGTGCACGAGGCGCACGTCGCTGATCCACTCGCCCTTGCGCGCGGCCTCGGGATCGGGCTCGTCCGGGAGGAGATCGCCGGGGCGCGCGACGTCGGCCGGGCGCATCATGAGCGCGAGGCGATCGAGCGCCTCGGGCGCGACGGAGCCGTCGCAACGCACGAGCGGGAAGGCGTCACGCTCGCCGGGGCCGCGCACGAACGTCACGGGGCGACGACGGCAACGCCAGTCACGGACGGGCTTCGGCGGCGGCGCCCAGAGCGAGTCGAAGCCGTTCGAAGCGAAGCTCGGCCCGGTCGAGGCGAGCAGCGCCGGCGAACGCGCCGGATCGAGGCCGTTCCACGACCAGGCTGGCAAGACGTCGGGCTCGATGCGGAGGAGCTCGGAGCCCTCCGATGTCACGCGGGAAAACGGGTGCGGCGCGAAGGCCGCGGGCTCGACGTCGAGGAGACGAACGCGGCTCGCTCCGAAGGCGTGAAGGTCGTCGTGCGCGGGAGGTTCGTCCGCGGCGTCGCCTTCCGCGCGCGCAGGGCCCCACGCGAGCTGCCACCACGGCTCGTTCCGCCACTGGCCAAACGGGCCCCAGATGTAGCGGCGCAGCGGGCCGGGGCTCTCGACCTCGGCGTTGAGGTACGAGCGCAGGAGGCCGAGGCGCGGCGCGGACGGGTCGTCGAGCTTGAAGGTGTAGAGCTTGGGCGGCTGATCGAGCAGCGGCCCCGCGTGGGCCGGCACGGCGGCCGCGAGCGCGAGCGCCGCGACACCGATCGCCGGGAGCGTGGACCGGAGCGAACCACGCGTCGTGCGCGCGGGACGCTTCGCCTTTTGATCCGAACGAACCACGACCTTCGTCATCCCAAGAGCTGGCTCCTCCGTTTTGCCACAACCCACGAGGAGGCGTCAGCAATTCCCGCGCTCAAGCAGAAGAGGCGCGACGCAGGCGATCGTGGACGGCAGCCCACGCAGAGCCCGCCGGAGGCGCTTCGACCACGACGCTGTCGCAGCCCGCGTCGTCGAGGCGATGGAGCGCCGCGTAGAGCGCAGCCGCGTATCCCTCGGGGTCGGCGGGCAAAATCTCGACGGGAGGATCGAGCGCGGCGCCAGGCCCACGCAAGGCAGCGCCGGTGATGAAGCCCTGCGCGCGGCGCCTCGCGACCTCGGCGCGCGCATCCTCCGCAGGAACGACGACGAGCGTGGCGCGAGGCGCGTAGTGCCGCGCGGACGTGCCCGGCGAAGGCGCGCGTTCGTCGAGAGAGACAGTGATCGCGCCGGGATCGACGACGTCGACGTGGCGGCAGAGCTCGTCGAGGGAGATGGCGCCCGGGCGCAAAAGAACAGCAGGGCTGCGCGAGACGTCGACGATCGTGGACTCGATGCCGTGCCGGCAAGGGCCGCCGTCGAGCACGAGCGGGATGCGCCCGCTGAGCGATTTCAGGACGTGCTCGGCCGTCGTGGGCGAGAGCGAAGTCGTGCGGTTGGCGCTCGGGGCCGCGATGGGCACACGGCACGCTTCGAGGAGCGCGCGTGCGACGGGCGCGGCGGGCACGCGGATCGCGACGGTGGGTCCGCCCGCCGCGACCTCGTCGGCGACGGCGCCCGGACGGCGCATGACGACGAGCGTGAGCGGGCCGGGCCAGAAGAGCTCGGCGAGCCGCTCGGCGGCGGGCGGAAAGTCGAGCGCGAGCGCGCGCGCCTCGGCGACGCCTGCGACGTGCACGATGAGCGGGTTCGTCGCGGGACGACCTTTCGCTTCGAAGATGCGAAGCACGGCGGCAGGTTCGTCGGCGCGCGCGCCGAGGCCGTAGACGGTCTCGGTCGGGAAAGCGACGAGGCGCTTGCCGCGGAGGAGCGCGGCCGCGCGCGCGACGGCGGGCGGGTCGAAGGGCAGGAGCTCGGTGCGGATCACGGGCGCGGCGATCATGGAGCAAGGCGAGCCGCTTCGCACGCGGCGCGCGGGTTCTTCAAGGCGCGGCGCGAAGGTACCGCGGCTCGAACGGCACGAGGGCCGCGAGGGTCACGAGCGTGACTTGCTCGGCCACGACGCTCATGCCCGCCTGGCAGTCGGGCGGGATCGTCACGACGAACCCGCGCTCGAGCGCGTCCTTCGCGGTGGCGAACATGCCGATCTCGGTGGCGCAGCCCGTGAGGATGATCTGATCGGCGTGGAGCTCGTCGAGCAGCGGCCCGAACGAGCTGCCCGTGAAGGCGCTGTACGTCCGCTTGTGCACGAGGTGATCGCCGAGCGAAGGCGCGATCTCGGGCCACACGTCGCCGCCCTCGGTGCCGGCGACGGCGTGGCGCGGCCACTCGCGAAAGTCTTCGTCGTTGGGCTCGTGCGCGTCGCACACGTAGATCACGGGGACGTTCTTCTCGTGCGCCCACGTGATGCGCTCCTTCACCGCCGGGACCACGTCCCGCGCGCGCGGGACTTCGAGCGGGCGTCCGGGCGTGAGGTAGTCGTTGATCATGTCGAGCACGACGAGCACCGGCCGCCTGGGGCCACGTGCGCGCGGGCGCGTCGCGAGGAGGCGCTCGCGCAGGCGCTTCGGGGGCTCGACGGGCGGCGCGGCGTGCGCGAGGAGCCCGAGGTCTTCACGCAGCGCGGCGAGGTCGGCCGTGTCCTCGGGCGAAGCGGCAGCGAGCGACGCGAGCGCCCTGTCGGGTGTGCCCGCGAGCTGAAGTTCGAGGAGCCGTTCTCTGCCGAGCCGATCCACCATGGAACGTGCTTTTTTTTCGTAGCACGTCCGCGCGGACGAACCCACGGCGGAGGCGCGCGCGGCCGCCAGTTCCTTTGGTCGGGCCGGGAGGCCGCCGCGGTCAGGGCGCGGGCGTACCGCCCTCGGGTGCCCCCTGCGCGGGAGCGGGCGCGGCTTCTGCGCCCACGGGGATCGTCGCCTGCGTCACCTCGCCCGACTTCACCTCGATCGGGATCCGGGTGAGCGCGCGCAGGCCTTTTCCGTGAAGGTCGAGCTCGTACGCGCCCGGCGGCGCCTCGGCAGCGATGCTGGGTTCCCCGTACGTAGGGCCGATCCGAAGGAACGGGCCAGGCGTATCTCCCGAGGAGAGGAGTTCGACGCGTGCTTCGAACGGCGGATGGAGCGGCTTGCCCGCTTCGTTCACGAAGCGAAGCTCGATCGCGCCCGGCATGCGGTCCTCGTGGACGAGCGCGAGCTCGGTGAGCAGGCCGAGGGTGTCGCCGCGCGGGGCCACCACGAAGAGCCGCTCGTAATGGACCGAGCTGCCGGGCGGAAGCGCGACGTCTCGGCCGAAGCGGAGGCTCGCCGTCTCCCCAGTGCCTTCGACCTCGAGCGTGCCGCGGCGGTCGGTAGGCGTGATCGCGTAAGCCACGGCGGTCCCCAGCGCTGCGACGAACGGAGCTTCGGTCGCAGCGGCGATAGGAAACCGCTCCTTGTCGGCCGCTGGCAGCACTTCGGCCTTGCCCCAATGGACGGCGTCTCCGGGGCTCGGGATCACGAGGGGCTCGTCGGCCTTCGACGCGACGACCGTCGAGACGAGGATCACGCGGGCGCCCGGGACGAGCGTGTACCGCGTGGCGATCGTCACGCGTGGATCGCCCTCGGCGTGGCCGAGCGCAAGGACGGACGCCGAGCCGTCACGCCGTGGTTCGGCACTGACCTTCACGCCCGTCAGGCAGCCGAGCGGCGCGCCGAGGCACGTCGCCACGCGACCCATCTCGTCCTCGCCCCCCTTGCTGTTCGCCGCGGCGGCGATCGCGCCGTCCGCGACCGCGATGTTCACTGCGATCGCCCCGTTGTCGAGCTTGAAGTCGCCCTCCGTCGACGCGGGCCCGGCCGCGTAGGGCTTCTTTTTTCCGTAGATGCGCGAGATCGTGACCGCGGCGGGCTCTTCCGTCTCCGGCGCGCAGAACCCGGCCTTGCCCTCGGCTCCGCGGCGAAAGCGGCACATCGCAGCAACGCGCGCGCTTTCGCCGCCGTACATGACGACGCCGCCGCTCTGGATCGGCTCGACGCAGGCGGCGAGCCCGGCCGCGAGGCCGAGGAGGAGGGTTCCGAGCGCGAGGCGTTTGCTGTCGTTGCCGGGCGGCATGATGAGCCTCCGACGCGCGAACGCGCCGGATCTTGGGACGTCATTCGTCGTCGACCATCTCGGGGTAGTCGCCGGGCGCGAGGTTGTCGAAGCGCGTGTACGACGACGCGAACCGCACGAGCACCTTGCCCGTGGGACCGTTCCTCTGCTTCGCGATGATGATCTCGGCGATGCCCTTCGCGTTCGTGGTCTCCGCGTTGTAGTACTCGTCGCGGTAGATGAACATGATCGTGTCCGCGTCCTGCTCGATGGCGCCGGACTCGCGCAGATCGCTGAGCTGAGGACGCTTGCCGTTGTCCTTGTTCGTGCGGGTCTCGACGGAGCGGTTGAGCTGCGAGAGCGCGATCACGGGGACACGGAGCTCCTTGGCGAGCTGCTTCAGGCCTCGGGAGATCTCGCTGATCTCCTGCTCGCGGCTGCTCACGCCGTCGCGGCCCTTCATGAGCTGGAGGTAGTCGATGATGACGAGCCCCACGCGCCGCTCGGGCTGCCCCGGCCCGGCCGTACGGTTGTACTCGGCCTGGATGCGGCGGACCTTCGCGCGGACCTCGAGGAGCGTGAGCGCGGACGTGTCGTCGACCCAGATCGGGAGCGTCGACAGATACGAGGCGCTCTCGGTGAGCCTGCGCCAGTCGTCCGGCTGCAAGAAGCCCTGGCGGAGCTTGCCGAGATCGACGCGGCCTTCGGTGCAGACCATACGACTCGCGAGCTGCTCGCGGGGCATTTCGAGCGAGAACACGCAGACGCCGTAGCCGGGCTCTTGCCGCTCGTACCCATGGTCCTCTTCGCCGGGACCAGCGGCCACCGTGCGCGGCGAGGCGACGTTCACGGCGATGTTGAGGACGAACGACGTCTTGCCCATGCCGGGGCGCGCCGCGACGATCATCAGATCGCCGTCGTGAAGGCCGGCGGTCTTCGAGTCGAGCCGCTCGTAGCCCGTGGAGATGCCCGTGATGCGATCCCCACGCTCGGCGGCGGCCGTGATCTGCTCGAACGCAGCCTTCAAGACCTGCGCGATCGGCTGCACGCTCGTCGACTGCGCGGTGCGCGCGAGCGCGTAGATCGATTGCTCGGCGCCGTCGATGAACTCCTGCACCGTGCCGACGTCGCCGTAGCCCTCGGCCGCGACGCGCTGGCAGGTGGCGATGAGCTGCCGAAGTCGCCACTTCTCGGCGACGACCTTGGCGTGCGCGGCGACGTGCGCCACGGCGGGCGTCGCATCCGTGAGCTGCGCGAGATAACTGGCGCCGCCGATCTGGGCCAGCCACTCGCGATCCCGCAGCCAGGAAGCTATGGAGACGATGTCGATCGGTGTGCCGGCGAGCGCGAGCGCCGTCGCTGCCTCGAAGATGCGCTTGTTCGCGTCACTATAAAAATTTTCCGGCTTTACGATCTCGAGGACTCGATCGAGCGCATCCCGCTCGAGGAGCACCGCCGAGAGCACCGCGGCCTCAGCGTCGAGGTCATGCGGGGGGACACGGCCCGCGACCGGGGCCGGTTCCATCGGTTGGTTCGAACGTCCACGACGCTGCTGACCGATCTGCATGGCACTTCTTCACCAGATGGCCCCAAACAATCCCGAAGATATCCACATGGTGAGGCCCCAAATGGGAGACGCCCCGAAGGGCGGGCCCTCCGAGGCGTCGGGATCGTCGAGCGATCTACCAGGAAACACCCGCGCGCGGTACCCGGATCGGCAGGACGATCGCGAGGAAACGGCGACATCCGCCGACGTGGTGTGTGTGGGTGAGGCACTCTGGGACCTCTCCACGCCCCAAGGCACGTCGCTCGACGATGCGACGCAGCTTTCTCTCGCACCCGGCGGCGGCGCGGTGAACGTGGCGCTCACGCTGGCACAGCTCGGCCTGCGTGCGGGGATCGTGGCGCCGGTGGGAGACGATCCGGTCGGGCACGCGCTCGTGGCACACCTCTCACGGCGCGGGGTCGACGTGTCACGCATGCGACCGACCCGGTCGACGCGGACAGGGCTCGTGTTCCTGACGCACGCGCCGCCGCGCGCCGTGGCGTATCGCGCCGTGCGGGAAGAGGCACTCGCGTTGCGTGACGCCTTGCCGCGCTCCTTCGACGCACGCGTCGTCCACATCTCCGGGCTCTTGCCCTCGCGCGCGTGCTTGCTCGCGCTCGAGCGAGCAGCACAGCGCGCAACGCGCGAAGGGGCGCTCGTCACGCTGGACGCGAACCTCCGGCCTCGGCTCTGGGCCGGCGATGCACTCCGACGAACCGATCCGCGCAGGCTCTTCGCCGCGGCCTCCGTGCTCAAGGTGAGCGAGGACGATCTGCGCCTGCTCGGCGTGTCCGATCCGCAGGATCTCGCGCCGCTCCTCCGGCCCGACACGATCGTGGTCGCGACGTTCGGCGCGGCGACGACGCGCGCGCTCGGACCCTTCGGCGAGGTGCGCGCGGGCGGCCCTGCGCTCGCGGTGGAGAGCGCGATCGGCGCGGGGGACGCGTTCGTCGCGGGGCTGCTCTCGGTGCTCGCGCGCGAGGGGCGCGCGGCGCTCCGGGATCGCGATACGATCGAACGCGCGATCCAGCACGGCAACGAGATCGCGCGGAGGTCGCTCGCGGAGCGATCGTTGGTCGTCAAATGAACGAAGGCCCGGACCGATCGGCTCTTCGCCGTTCGATCCGGGCCGACGCCTGCTCCTCGTGGGATCAGGACTTCGCAGCGACCGTGACGTCGATCGTCGCGGTGACGCTCGTCGCGAGGCGGATCGGAACCTGGTAGGTGCCGAGCGCCTTGATCGTGTCGAGCTCGATGCGACGACGATCCACGGCATAACCCTGCGCCGCGAGCGCCTCTTCGATGTCGCGCGAGGTCACCGAGCCGTAGAGCCGATCACCCTCGCCGACAGGCTTCGTGATCGTGAGCTTCACGTTCGCGAGCTTCTGCGCGAGCTCCTCGGCCGCCTTCTTGCTCTTCGCCGCGCGGGTCTCCGCGACCTTCTTCTCGTGCTCGATGCGAGCGACGTTCTCCGCCGTCGCGCCGACCGCGAGGCCGCGGGGGACGAGGAAGTTGCGAGCGTAGCCCGGGCGAACACGCACGAGCTCGCCGCTCTTGCCGACGTTGGGGAGGTCCTCGGTCAGGACCACGTGAATGTAGTGAGCCATGACGTCCTCCTCGTTACGCCGTCACGGTGAACGGCAAGAGCGCGATGTTGCGCGCCCGCTTGATGGCGAGCGTGACCTTGCGCTGATGCCGCGCGCAGTTGCCGCTGATGCGGCGCGGGACGACCTTGCCGCGCTCCGAGATGAAGTACTTGAGCGCCTGCGGGTCCTTGTAGTCGATGAAGAGCGCCTTGTCGGCGCAGTAGCGGCAGACGCGCTTGCGACCGGTGCGGCGGCGTCCGGGGGCGTCGGCGTTCAGATCCGGCGTCCGCCCGAAATCGCGGTCGTCCATGTCCATGTTGCGGCTGCCCGAATCCATTCCTCGTTGGTTCATGGCTCAGCCTCCCTCTTCCTCGGTGCCGGTCATGTCCGCCTCGCCCTCGAGGTCGTCGAACTCGCCCGAGGCCGGCGCCTCGCTGGTCCGCTCCTGACGACGCTCCGGCTCGATCAGGCCGAGCTGACGCTCCCTCGACTCGTCGCGCTCCTCCTCGATCGGCGGCAGCTCGACGCGCTCGAACTTCACGTCCTCGTCGGCGATCGCGATCCCAGCGAGCTCCACGTCGTTGCGGACGAGGACCGTCTGGTACTTGATCACGCCGTCCATCAGGCGCAGGTTGCGCTCGATCTCGGAGACCACGCGGCCCGTGCCGAGGTACTTGAGGTAGATGTACACGCCGCGACGGTGCTTGCGGATGTCGTACGCGAGCCGGCGGCGGCCCCAGTTCTCGACCTTGGTCAGCCGACCTTGCTCACGGCCGATCACGTCGGACAGACGCGAGCCGACACGCTCGGCGGAGTCCGCGTCGATGTCGGGCTTCAGGATGTAGATCGTTTCGTATTCTCTGGCGCGGTTCGGCGCCGTCACGAGTCGACTCATGCTTCTCCTCTTGGACGATGGCCCCGGAGACATCGTGCCCCGGAGCGAGGATGGCGCGCTCGCCGGTGTTCCATCGGGACGAACCAGCGATCACGCCTCACGAAGGTACGGAAAGCGTCCGGGTTACTCGCCCTCGCGCTTTTCGCCAGGCGAAACCGACGGTTTGTCCTCCGCCGCCTTCGCGTTCGCGGGCTCGGGCGACGTGCGCGCCTCGCTCCGCTCCTTCGCTTGCTTCTTGCCGGCTTTCGGCCGGCTGTTTCGAACGTTCATCGCGGCGTCGAAGCCGCGGGTCGCGACTTCTAGCACAGTTTCCGTCACGAGCTTCAAGATGTCGGGCAGGCGCGAGCGTTCGACCGCGTCGAACGGCGACAGCACGTAGTCCGCCACCTCCCCCCGGAACCCGGCCGGGGGACGCCCGACGCCCACGCGGACGCGCGCGAAGTCGCCCGTGCCGACGTGGGACATGATGGAACGCAGCCCGTTGTGCCCGGCGTGTCCGCCACCGAACTTGAGCCGGACGTCCCCGAACGGAAGGTCGAGCTCGTCGTGCACCACGACGAGGTCTTTCGGGGCGATTTTGAAGAACGCGAGGGCGGGCTGAACGCTGCGGCCCGACTCGTTCATGTACGTCATCGGCTGGAGGAGCACGCCCGGTTCGTCCCCGAGCGTCGCGCGCGACCACACGCCCGAGAACTTCTCGCGGAACGCATCGGCGCGCGCGCGCGCCGCCAGCGCCTCGACGGCCATGAAGCCGACGTTGTGCCGGTGCGACGCGTATTTCTCGCCCGGGTTGCCCAGGCCGACGACGAGCAGCATGACGAGGAGGTCGAGGCCCCAGAGACGAACGTGCCCCGCGGAGTCGCGCGCCTTCGTGAGTGGAGGCGCGCGCCGCGGGGCGGATCGCTCGGACCGTTTGAGCCGAAACTACTTCTTCTTGGCGTCCTTGGCGGGAGCCGCCGCCTTCGCCGCGGGAGCCGCGCCCTTGGCCGCAGGAGCCGCCGCCGCCTTCGCCGCGGGAGCCGCGCCCTTCGCGCCGGCCGCAGGGGCCGCCGCCGGAGCACCCGGAGCGCCCGGAGCCGCGGCCGCCTCCTCGCCCTTCTCGGGCACGGCGACGACGACGACCGTCTGATCGTCGGGCAGGCGCGTCTTCACGCCCTCGGGGAGCGCAACCGCGCCCGCCTTCACCGTGTCGCCGAGGTCGAGCTCGCTGATGTCGATCTCGACGAGCGCCGGAATCTTCTCGGGCAGGCAGCGGATGGGCAGGTTGCGGAAGATCTGCTGGAGGATGCCGCCGCCCGCGACGCCCTTCGACTTGCCGACGCAACGAACGGGCACCTCGACGTCGACCGGCTGGTCGAGCTTGACCTGCAGGAAGTCCGCGTGGACGAGCTCGCGCGAGATCGGGTGATAGCCGTAGTCGCGCACCATGACGGTGAGGTTGTCGCTGCCCTCGACGGCCAGCTCGATGACCGAGTTCTTCCCGTGGGCCGACTTCAGCACCTCGAGGAGGGCCTTCGGAGAGACGGCGACCGGGAACGCTTCGAGGCCCTTGCCGTAGCAGATGGCAGGGATGTTCCCCGTGCGGCGGAGCCTGTTCGACGGGCCCTTTCCGCTTTCCTGACGACGGGTGGCGCTGAGCTTGATGATTTCCATCATGGGACGACTCTCCGGTTCCGATCCGAGGTGCGGCGCTATAGCAGAGATCGATCGGGTTGTGCGCCGATTCCGACGATCCTCCGAGGCGAAGCCGCAAGCCTGAGAGGAAACTGCACGGTTGTCCAGGCGCTTAGGGGGTCACGATACGACGAACGCGAGGCGAGGACGCTAGACGAAGAGGGAGCTCACCGAATCCGAGTGGTGGATCCGGCGGATGGCCTCCGCGAGCAGGCGCGCCACGCTGACGGTCTTGAACTTCCCGCACGCCTTGGCTTCCTCGGAGAGCGGGATCGAGTTGGAGACGATGACCTCGACGAGCGGCGACTCCATGATCCGCGACAGCGCCGGGCCCGAGAGCACGGCGTGCGTGGCGCAGGCGGCGACGCTCTTCGCGCCCGCCTTCATGAGGGCGTTGGCCGCGTTCACCAGCGTGCCCGCCGTGTCGATGATGTCGTCGAGGATGAGGCAACGCTTGCCCTCGACCTCGCCGATGATGTTCATCACCTCGCTCTCGTTCGCGCGCTCGCGGCGCTTGTCGATGATGGCGAGCGTGCCGTCGAGGCGCTTCGCGTAGGCACGCGCGCGCTCGACGCCGCCCGCGTCCGGCGAGACGATCACGCAGTCGCGGCTGTAGTGCTCGCGAAGGTGCTGATCGAGGAACGCCGGCATCGCGTGGAGGTGATCGAAGGGGATGTTGAAGAACCCCTGGATCTGGCCCGCGTGCAGATCGAGCGCGACGATGCGGTGCACGCCCGCGGCCACGAGAAGATCGGCCACGAGCTTCGCCGTGATCGGCGTACGCGGCGCGGCCTTGCGGTCCTGCCGGGCATAGCCGTAGTACGGAATCACGGCGGTGATGGAGCCCGCGGAGGCGCGCCGGAGCGCGTCCACCATGATGAGCAGCTCCATCACGCTGTCGTTCACCGGCGAGCACGTCGGCTGCACGACGTACGTGTCCACGCCACGAACGTTCTCCTGGATCACGCAGAACGTCTCCCCGTCGGAGAACCGCGAAACGCGGCACTTCCCGAGCGGGAACTCGAGGCACTGGCAAATCTCCTGCGTGAGCGTGGGGTTCGCGTTCCCCGAGAAGATGCTCACTCTCTTGAACATCGGCCAGCCTCCCTGCCTACCGGTTCGGTCGACGCTCAGCCTGTCCGAGCGACCACGACAACCCCGAACGCCGAAGGGTCAACGGCGGCGCGGCTCTACCAGCCACCCCTACTTCCGTCAAGGATCTTCTGGTCAATGCGTCCAGACACGACCTCGGCTTTGCGCGGGGCCTCGGGTTTGGCTAGGTAGCGCGATCGTGGATCGGCAGAGCGGCTCCCAGCGCGGCGAGACGAGCGGACGTACCGGAACCCTCGTCGTCATCGGCAACTTCGACGGTCTGCACCGAGGTCATCGCGCTGTCCTGGATGAAGCCGCCCGGATGGCCGCCGAGCGCGGGCTCGCCCCGGTGGTCCTGACGTTCGATCCACACCCGGCCGAGGTCCTCGGCCGCAAGGCGCCTCCGCTGCTCACGCCGCTCGCGCGCAAGATCGCGCTGTGCGAGCGCGCCGTGCCGGGCCTTCGGGTCTCCGTGGCGCACTTCGATCGCACGTTCGCCGCGCAGGGCCCGCGCGACTTCGCCGAGCGCGTGCTCGGCGATCTCGATGCGCGCGTGGTGATGGTCGGGCAGAACTTCCGCTTCGGCGCGCAGCGGGCCGGCGATTTCGCCGAGCTCGAGCGGCTCGGCAAGGAGCTCGGCTTCGAGACGCGATCCCACGCGCTCGTCGGCGACGAGAAGGGACCGTGGTCGAGCACGCGCGCGCGAGAGGCGATCGCGCGGGGCGATCTCGACGAAGCGCGACGCATCCTCGGGCGATGGCACGCGCTCTCGGGGACCGTCGTCGCCGGAGACAAGCGCGGGCGGACGATCGGCTTTCCCACCGCGAACATCCTCGACGCGCCAGAGGCGCTCCCCCCGTTCGGCGTGTACGCCGTGCTGATCGATCGTTTGCCCGCGGAAGGGGCGGGCGAGCGCGGCGCGACGGCGCTCGGGCGCGGCGTCGCGAACCTCGGCGTGCGGCCCACGGTCGATCCGACGGCGGCGCGCCCGCGGCTCGAGGTGCACGTCTTCGATCGCGACGAGGATCTGTACGGCGCGCGGCTGCGTGTGCACCTCGCTCGGCACATTCGTCCGGAGCAACGCTTCGCGGGGCTCGACGCGCTGAAGGCGCAGATCGCGCGGGACGCCGAGGAGGCGCGCCGCGCGCTCGAAGGCATCACGCCCGATCCCGACGCGGCCCCGGCCTGGGCTTGATCCCCGCGCGTCATCGCACGCACCGCACACGCGCATTCAGCGTCGCCGGCTGGTGATCGATGCGGCCCGTGAGGCCGTCGAGCAGCCATGCGTCGGTCGGCGCGGCGGCGACGGGCGTCGACGACCAGAAGCGGCCCTCGCCGTCGGGGAACGACGTCGCCGCGGACATGGGCTCTGCCTCCTCGCCGTGGCCGAGGCTCGCGAGCTCCTTGATGCTCGGCAGCCGGAAGCCGGATGCGCCGCCGATCGACAGCGACGCGCAGAACGCGAGCGCGCCTTGCCACGTGCTCACCTCCGGCGTGCTCACGCGTTGCCACACGAGGCCCGTGCGCCTGTCGATCGAGGTCTCGCCGTCCGCCCCCTCTTCGAGGCACGTCACGCGCAAAGGACCCTCGACGCAGCGGACGCGCGCGGTGAGCGTGCGATCGAGCGACGTCATCGCTCCGTCGACGAACCCGACGGCCCACACACCATCCATCGCCGTCGTCGCGGTCCAGTAGAGATCCGTGGACGACGTGGGGACGTAGATCTTCGAGGGATTGATCGCGGGCCCGTCGCGCCCGTAGTCCACGAGCGAGACGAGCTCCACGCGGGAAGGCAGCCGCGTGCCTCCGCCGAGTTTTTCGCATCGCGCGCGCGCCTCCCCCCACGACACCGGCGCCGGGGCCGCGCCGCTCTCCCACACGAGGTCGAGGATCTCGTCGCGCACGCCGGCGCCCTCGGCCCCCCCGAACGGAGCTTCCTCGTAGCTCGGCAAGACGCCGAGGACGCGTCCGTCCTGGCCCGGCGCGAGGCTCGGATCGTCGCAAGAAACCGCGCCGGATCCGTCGGAGCAGAACAGCGTCGCCGAGTCGGGGAAACCCACGCCGGCGCCCTCCGCGCACGCGCCCGCAGGCCCGACCGACGGCGCGAGCGTGCGCGACTCGATGCCCGCCACGATCTCGCAACCGAGCGGGCCCACGAGGAGGAGCGACCCCACGGCGAACCGCGAAAGCGTGGGGATCGCCGATCGTTTTGTCCTCAAAATGTTCCTCCCAGGAGCAGCGTCGCGCCCGATCCCGCGGACGGCGCGATCGCGATCGACGCGCGTGGATCCTCCGGGCTCTTCGAGCGCGACACCCAGTAGAGGGTCGCGCTCGTCAAAAGGCTCAGCGTGCCCACGCCGAGCGCCACGTCGGCGATCCGCGCCGACGTCCGCGCGTCCTTGGCCACGTCGAGCGACGCCGCGCTCGGGCACAGGAGGTCCGGGCACCGCGCGCGCGCCTCCTTCTCCTTCATCAGCGCGCGGATCCCGAAGAACGCGCCCGCGCCGAGGGCGCCGATCGACAGCCCCGCGGTGACGTGCGCCGCGATGCGCGCCCCCGAGGGACCTCGCGACGGCGCGAGCGCGGGCACGATCACGGTCACGCGCGCGCCCCGCGCGACGCGCACGCTCGTCCTGAACGGCTCCTTCCCTTCGGCGGTCGCGACGACCACGTGCTCGCCGGGATCGACCGGCGCGGGCTCGCCGAGCGACGCCTCCCCGATCGACGCGCCGTCGCGCTCGATCACCATCCCCGCGACGCGCGCGCCGGGCCCGAGCACCACCACGAGCCGCGCGAGCTTGCCTTCGAGCGCGTCGAGCCGCTCGTGGGCGATCTCCGCGCGATCGGGCCGCGCATCCGTGCGCGCCCACGCGAGGGCCTCGCCGAGCTCGCGGTACGCCGTCGCCGTCTTGCCTTCCGCCTCGTGGCAGAGGGCGAGGTTCAGGATCGTCCCGCCGCCCGGATCGAGCCGATGGCTCTCCGCGAGCTTCGGGCAAGCCTCGGCATACCGCTTCTCCACCATGAGCTGCTTGCCCTCGCGGAAGAGGACCTCCGCCTCCGTCGCGGCCTCGTCGGCCGCGCGGGCGGTCCCCTCGCCCGCGAGGACGATCGCGGCGAGCCCTGGGAGGAGAAGTCGATTGGCGAGACGAACGTATCTTTTATTTGCGGCTGCCGAGTGGATCAAGGAAGCTCCCTCCTTTGCGGCGCCCCGCGGGGCTCCCAGAGGTTCGATAAGGCAAAGTCGTGCCCCCCTTTGGCTCCTTCGCGGACGGGCTCGGCGCGGGAGCCGCGGTCTCGTCGAGGTCCAGGGTGGGAACCGCGCTCGGGCCGTCCGGCGCGACGACGACCGCGGGCTCCACGGGCCGCTCGGGGGCCGCGTGGGCCTTGCCCGGCGAGGGCGCGACGGCGTCGGGGGCTTCTTCGCGCGACACGACGAGCGCCCCCACCACGAGCAGCGTCACGCCGAGCAAGCCGAGCCCCGCGCGGAGACGCGCGGAGCGCCTGAGCGCCGCGGGAATGAGGGCCGTCGAGAGCGCGCCGGGCGGGCCGTCCACGTCGCGGCTGCCGGCCGTACCGACAAACGCCTGGAGTTTCTCCGGAGGAATGCCGATCACCCGGATCACCCTCCGCACGCTGGTCTCGCTGCGCTCGGGCGCGAAGGGCCGGAGCGACGCGGCGAGCTCGGCCACGTCGGGCGTGCGTTTGCTCGGGTCTTTTTGCAAGCACTGGAGGATCGCCGTTTCGAGCCCCTCGGGTATGTCGGGACGAACATCCCGTACCCGCGCGGGCGGGTCCGCGGCGATGCGGAAATAAAGCGACGAGATGGTCTTCGCCTCGAAGGGGCTCTGGCCGGTCAAGAGCTCGTGCAGGACGATGCCGAGGGACCAGATGTCGGTGCGGGGATCGACGTGGGTCGGGTCCCGCAGTCGCTCGGGCGAGGTGTACCGCGGCGAACCCACCACGAATCCATTGCCCGTGAGGGTGACGACGTCCTCCGGCTGCACGGCGTCGCCCCGTCGAAGAAGCTTGGCGATGCCGAAATCGAGGACCTTGATGAGCGGCGACCCGTCGGCGCGGCTCGTGAGAAAGAGGTTCGAGGGCTTGATGTCGCGATGGACGATTCCCATGGAATGCGCCTCGGCGAGCGCCTCGCAGGCCTGGAGGATGTAATCGACCGCGTCCTCGACGGGCAGCGGGCCGCGGCGGCCGAGCACGCCCCGGAGATCGATTCCGGTGAGGTATTCCATCACGACGAACGGCGAGCCCGACGGCAGGGTGCCCATGTCGAGCACGCGCGCCACGTGCTCGCTCTTGATCGCGCTCGCGGCCCGCGCCTCGCGGAGGAGCCGCGCGACGGAGACGTCGCTCGTGGCCACCTTGGGGTGCAGGAACTTGAGCGCGACGCGCTGCCGGAGGCTCGCGTGCTCCGCCTCCACCACGACCCCCATCCCCCCGGCGCCGAGGATCCGCAGGACCCGATACTTGTCCGCGACCACGTCCCCCGGGCGCGGCAGCGAGGCCTCGCCGAGATCGACGTCGACGTCGATCGCATATTCCGCGCTCTTCATGCCCCCCATGATCCCCGGGTTTTACGATAGCGCGCGGGGGCGGAAACTCAATCGAAGGCGGGCGATCACGACACTTCGTCATCGCGCGCCGTTCCGGCCGAAACCCTTGGAATGCGGACGATCTCGGATTGGTTTGTCTTTAACGCACAATGGCGCAGATGCCCCGGACGGGGAATACGTCTCCCCTGCCCCGGGCCGTCCCGGGCAGCCGCCCTAGGGGCGGTTCTGTTCGTCCCGACTGCCGGGCGAGACAAAAATCCCCTCGGCCCTCGGCTTCTGCTAGAGCCTGCCCGTGACCGACCTCGTCGTCTTCCCATCCGACCGCCCTCTGACGGGCAGTGTCCCGATCCCGGGCGACAAGAGCATCGCCCACCGGGCCATCCTGTTCGCCGGTCTCGCCGAAGGACAGAGCCGCATCGAAGGCGGTGCGCTCGGCGCGGACAACATGTCGACGCTCGCCGCGCTCCGCGCGATGGGCATCACCACCGAGCAGCAAAACGAGACGCTGCTCGTCGGAGGCAAGGGCCTCTACGGCCTGCGCGAGCCGAGCGAGCCCATCGACTGCGGCAACTCCGGCACGACGATGCGCCTTCTCTCCGGTGTGCTCGTCGCGCAGCGCTTCGCCACGGTGCTCGTCGGCGACGAGTCGCTTTCGCGCCGCCCGATGGAGCGCATCGCGAGGCCCCTGCGCCTGCGCGGCGGCCGCATCGAGGGCAAGCTCGATCCGAAGCGCGTCGGTGAGATCACGGCGCCGCTCCGGATCGGCCCTCTGCCGGAGCCCAACGTGCTCGGGCCGCTCGAGTACGAGATGCCCGTCGCGAGCGCGCAGGTGAAGAGCGCGATCCTGCTGTCGGGCCTCTACGCCGACGGATCCACGTACGTGCGCGAGCCGCTCGTGTCGCGGGATCACACCGAGCGCCTCATGCTCGCGCTCGGCGTCCCGCTGCGCACGGTCGGCGCGATCATCGAGCTCGATGGCCCCTCGTTCTCGGGCAAGCTCCCGCCCTTCTCGATCACGGTCCCGGGGGATCCCTCGTCCGCGTCGTTCCTCGTCACGGCCGCGCAGCTCATCCCTGGTAGCCGCGTGACCGTGCGCCGCGTGGGCCTGAACCCGACGCGCACCGGGCTCTTCGAGGTCCTGCGCGACATGGGCGGCTCGCTCGTCCTCGAACCGAAGGGCGAGGAGATGGGCGAGCCGATCGGCGATCTGCATGCCGGCGCGGCGGATCTGCGGCATGGAAGGCTCGGCGGCGAGCTCGTGGCGCGGACGATCGACGAGGTGCCGATCCTGTGCGCGCTCGCGGCGCGCGCGAGCGGCACGACGCTCATCGAGGACGCGGCGGAGCTCCGCGTGAAGGAGAGCGATCGCATCGCCATGATGGCGCGCGTGCTGCGGGCGTTCGGCGTGACGTGCGAGGAGCGGCCGGACGGGCTCGCCATCGAAGGAAAGCCGGAAGGCAAGCTCAAGGCTGCGGACATCGAGAGCGGCGGCGATCACCGCATCGCGATGGCATCGTGTGTGCTCGGCCTCCTCGCGGACGGGCCCACGCGCGTGCGCGACGCCGACAACATCGCGACGAGCTTCCCGCGGTTCGTCGGTACGATGCGCGCGCTCGGGGCACGGATCGAGGTGGAGTCGAGCGGAGGAACTCCATGAGCAGCGGACGGCAGAGGGCAGTACGCGTCGCGATCGATGGGCCGGCAGGCGCGGGCAAGAGCACCGTCGCGCGCAGGCTCGCCGAGCGGCTCGGCTACCTGCTCCTCGACACGGGCGCGCTCTATCGCACGGTCGCGCTCGCGGCCGTGCGCGCGCCGATCCGCTGGGACGATCGCGAGGCGCTCGGCGCGCTCGCCGAGGATCTCGTGGTCCGCAAGCGCATGGTGATCGAGCGCGCCGAGGGCGCGACGGGCGGCGGCAGCGGCATGCGTGTCCTGCTCGACGGCGAGGACGTCTCGACGGCGATCCGCTCGCCCGAGGTGAGCCTCGGCGCGAGCCGCGTCTCGGCCGTGCCCGCGGTGCGCGCGGCGCTGCTCGACATGCAGCGCGGCCAAGGCGCCGAGGGCGGCGTGGTGCTCGAAGGTCGCGACATCGGCACGGTCGTCTTCCCGGACGCCGAGGTGAAGTTTTTCCTGACCGCCTCGCCCGAGGTGCGCGCGCGAAGGCGCTACGAAGAGCTCGTCGCGCAGGGCAAGGAAGCCACCTACGAGACCACGTTCGCGGACGTCGAGCGCCGCGACAAGGCCGATACGGAGCGACCCGTGGCGCCGCTCCGGCAGGCCGACGACGCGCTCGTCGTCGACTCGAGCCACAGAGATGTCGCCGAGCTCGTCGAGGAGATGGCGCTTGTCGTCGAAGCGCGCGAGCGCGCCGGCTGAGGTGCTCCGCCGCGCGTTCGTGCTCGGCCTCCTCGCGTTCGCCGCGGCGTGCGGCGGCGAGGTGCCCGCCCCGAAGACGCCGTCCCGGGGCAAACGCGACCTCCTCGATCCCGCCGAGCTCTTCCCTGCCGATCTGGATCTCGTGCTGCGCGTCGATCTCGGCCGCATGCACGCGCAGCTCGGCCCCATGGCGGACGCGCTCCGCGCGCGTGTCGAAGAGGAGAGCGGCGGCGAGGAGGCCCTCGTCTCGCAGGCGATCGCGCGCGCCAAGGTCGTGTGGATCGGCCTGCGCGCCGCGGACGTCGAGGTCGGGGATCGCGTGCTCGTCGTCGAGGGCGAGGTGGAGGACGTGCGGCCCGACCCGAAGCTCTACCGCCTCGTCGATCCTCCGATCGCGGACGACGTCCGCACCTGGGAGCGCACGGGGCCCCTCGGCCGCGCCACGACCGCGCGCATCCACGTCTTCGCGGGGCGCACGATCGTGTTCGTCACGCCCGTCGAGGTGGACAGCGTCGAGCGCGTGCTCGCGAAGGGCCCGGACGAGCGCCGCCGTGATCCCGCGGCCGAGGGCCTGATCAGCGCGGACCTGCGCGCGCGTCGGCTACCGCCTTCGCTCGAGCGGCGCTTCCCTTCCATCGCGTCGATCATCGGCGGCCTCGAGCGCGCCCGCGCGACCGCTGCGATGGTCGGCGACGCCCTGCGTGTCGACGCCGAGATCACGGCCGGCACGGGGCAGGCCGCGGGCAAGGCCGAGAACCTGCTCCGCGCGCTGCGCGAGGGTGGGCAGGGCAGCCGCTACGCCGCGCTCTTCGAGGACATGCGGATCGAGCGCGTCGATCGCGCCGTGCGTGTGCGCTGGGACCTCTCCTCGGACGTCCTGCGCGCCTTGCTCGAAGGCAAGCTCGCGGCGCCGGAGAAGATGCAAGACGAACGCTGAACGCTTACCCTCGGGGGCGATGGCCGACACGCTCGTGGATCCGATCGAGCCCGTCCCGCCCACGCAGCGCGATCCCGAGGCGCTCGGGGCCGCACCTCTGCCGGAAGCACCCGCGGTCGCTCCGCCCGAGCCTCCGCCCGAGCCTCCGCCCGAAGCTCCGCCCGAGCCACGCGCCGAAGCGCCGCTCCCGAAGCCGCACGGATCGCGCATCGTGCTCGTGGGCGTGGCCGCGGTCTTCGTGGTCGCGGCGATCGCGGCGCTCGCGTTCTGGAACTTCGTCCTTCGGTACCGGCCCACGGCGCGCGCGCACGTGCCTGCGGGGACGAACATCGCGATCCGTCTCGAAGCGGCGGACATCGTGCTCTTCGGGCCCGTGCGCGAGCACCTCTTGAAGCTCGCGCTCGACGAAAGCAGCGCGCCCGAGGCGAAAGCGCCGTCGCGCCCCTCGCGCGCCGCCCGCATCCAGGATCAAACGGGCGTGCGTTTGCCCGCGGACCTGCGCGAGGTCGTCGTCGCGTCGATGGACGGCAAGAGCTGGGTCGCGCTCCTCGGCGGTCGCATCGAGCGCGGGCGGTTCGTCAAAGGACTCGCGGAGGTCGCGCGCGAGGAGGGATGGACGGGGTATCGCCGGGAAGGCGAGCTCTTCGTGGGGCCTTCGATCGTGATCGGACAGGCGGACGACGGGACGATCCTCGTCGGCACGGATCGATCGATCGTGGAAGCCGCGCTGCCTGCGACGGAGGAGGGCCAGAAGCTCGGTTTGCCCGAGAAGGGCGCGGTCACGTTCGCGATCGCGCGGCAGGCGTTCGAGGCCTTGTCGGGGGCGAACATGATCACGCCACGCGCGTCCGTTCTCGGCACGGTCGAGCGAGCCACGGGCACGCTCGCGCTCGGTGGTTCGCCGGAGCTCGTCGTTCGACTCGAACCGACGAAAGCCGCGGATGCGCCGAAGCTCGAGGAAGGCGCACGCGGGCTGCTCGGCGATCTCGGACTCGCGCTTTTGCTCTTGCCGGATGTCGCGGGCGAGAAGGAAGCGCTCCGTGGGACGACGGTGAAGCGCGAGGGGAATGTCGTCGTGCTGCGCGCGCCGTGGCCGTACGAGGGGCTGGATCGGGCGACGGCCACGCTCGCGGACAAGCTCCGAGGAGCGGAGATCCCTGGCAAAAAGCCTTGATCTCGCGCGCCCCGGCCGAACTCCGCGTTGCGGATCGGGTCGGACAAAACGGACGCCTTGGGGGCATCGGATTGACAAGGCGCTGGCATCGGACTAGAGGGACCGCTCTCCCGGATCCGGCTCGACGCCCGACGTGTGCCCGAGGCCGGCTCAATTCGAGCCGCACGCCCGCGCGGCGCATCGCATCCGAGCTCCGGGAAATCCTAGGGAAGGACGGTTTCAAGAGACCAGATGGCAAGTAACGCGAACGTGGAGATGACGGGGTCCGACATGGGATCCGGCATGGAGAGCTTCGCCGCGCTGTTCGAGCAGCGGGTCGAGTCCGATTTCGCGCGCGAGGGCGAGATCATCGCAGGGACGGTCGTTCAGGTCGGCCGTGACTCGGTGGTGGTCGACATCGGCGGCAAGAGCGAGGGCGTGATCCCGCTCCGAGAGTTCGCGGACGCCACAGGTCAGGTCGGCGTCAAGCCCGGCGACAAGGTGGACGTCTACATCGAGAGCCGCGAGAACGACGACGGCCTCGTCACCTTGTCGAAGGAAAAAGCCGACAAGATGAAGGTCTGGGATGAGATCTCGAACGCCTGCGAGGCGGACGAGCTCATCGAGGGCACCATCAGCCAGCGCGTGAAGGGCGGCCTCTCGGTCACCATCCGCGGCGGCGTGAAGGCGTTCCTCCCGGGGTCGCAGGTCGACCTCCGCCCGATCCGCAACTTGGACAAACTGATCGGCCAGACCTACAAGTTCAAGGTCATCAAGTTCAACAAGAAGCGGGGCAACATCGTCCTGTCCCGCCGCGTCCTGCTCGAGCGCGAGCGCGACGAGATGAAGCAGAAGACGCTCGAGACCCTCACCGAGGGCATGACCGTCAAGGGCACCATCAAGAACATCACCGAGTACGGTGCGTTCGTGGACCTCGGCGGCATCGACGGCCTGCTCCACATCACGGACATGAGCTGGGGCCGCGTGAACCACCCGAACGAGGTGTTCAACGTCGGCGACGAGGTCACCGTCAAGGTCCTCAAGTACAACCCCGAGACCGAGCGCGTCTCCCTGGGCCTCAAGCAGACCCAGGAGGATCCGTGGAACCACGCCGAGGAGGCCTACCCGGCGGGCAAGAAGGTCCGCGGCAAGGTCATGTCGATCACGGACTACGGCGCCTTCGTGGAGCTGGAGCCGGGCGTCGAGGGCCTGATCCACGTGAGCGAGATGAGCTGGACCAAGAAGGTCAAGCACCCGTCGAAGCTCCTCGAGGTCGGCCAGGAGATCGAGTGCCAGGTGCTCGAGGTCGACGCGCGCGCCAAGCGCATCAGCCTCGGTCTCAAGCAGCTCGAGCCCGATCCGTGGATGCTCTTCACGGACAAGTACCACCCCGGCGACAAGATCGCGGGCAAGGTCCGTTCGCTCACCGATTACGGCGTGTTCGTCGGGATCGAAGAGGGCGTCGACGGCATGGTCCACAAGAGCGATCTCTCGTGGTCGGTGCGCGTCAACAACCCGAGCGACCTCCACCACAAGGGCGACGACGTCGAGGCGATCATCCTCTCGATCAACCACGACGAGAAGAAGGTCTCCCTCGGCATCAAGCAGCTCTGGGACGACCCGTGGCCGACGATGCTCAGCGAGTTCGCGCCCGGCCGCGTGATCGACGAGTCGCAGGTGATCAGCATCGTCGAGTACGGCATCTTCGTGCGCCTGCGCGAGGGCGTCGAGGCGCTCATCTCGACGGGCGACATCCTCGAGCCCGAGGGCACGAAGATCAAGGTCGGCGACCTCGTGAAGGTCGAGATCTCGAGCGTCGACACGATCGAGCGCCGGCTCTTCGCGACGATGAAGAACATCGGCGTCGAGAAGCCGCAGCCCGCCGAGCGCCCGAAGCGCGCGAAGAGCGCGGGCGGCGGCGGCAGCGCGGCGGCCGAGGAGGAGAAGAGCGTGGCCGGAACGGTCGGCGATCTCATCCGTGAGAAGCTGGCCGGCAAGCTCGACCTCAAGAACAAGACGAAGGATCAGGAGTAATCCTGCCCCTTCCCTGGTGACCGTTCGCGGCGCCTTCCCCCAGGGAGGCGCCGCGCGCGTTTTGTCCCTACGATCGGCGCATGACAGGACGAACCCTCGTCGCGCCCGTGGTCCTCGCGGGGCTCCTCGCCGCGCTCCCCGCCCACGCAGAGCCCCCGACAGACCCCGATCCTTTCTTCGGCCGCGACAAGGCCCTGCACTTCGGCTTCTCGGCCGCGCTCGCGGGCGGCGCGTACGGCGCCTCCGCGCTGTACGGGCTCGACGGGCGGGCGAACCGCGTCGCGGTCGGCATGGCCGTCGCGCTCGGTGCTGGGTACACCAAGGAAATCCTCGACGCCGCCAGGTTCGGCACACCCTCGTGGAAGGACTTCGCCTGGGATCTCATGGGGACGGCGGTGGGGCTCGGCGTCTCGCTCGCCATCGATTACGCCCTTTCACCTTCCCCGACCGAGAAATCCGGTAGGCCAGCGCCCGCGCGTTGATCGCCACCGGCCGGTGCCGGTGCTAGCGTGCCGCGATCGATGGGCAATCCGCTCTGGGCGCCGTGGCGCATGGAGTACATCCTTTCGAAAAAGGGTGGATCCTGCGTGTTTTGCGGCATTGAGGCCGCTCCATCCGAGGAGCTCCGCGCGCGGCTCGTGGTGTGTGACACGCCGCGCGCGTTCGTCGTGTTGAACCGTTACCCGTTCGCCGCCGCGCACCTGCTCGTGGTGCCACACGCGCACGTCGACGCGCTGGAGAAGCTCTCGCACGAGGATCATCACGCGCTCTTCGATCTCGTGCGCGAGGCGACGGTGCGACTGCGCGCGGCCGTGAAGCCCGAGGGGCTCAACGTGGGGTTGAACCTCGGCGCGGCTGCGGGCGCGGGGATCGCCGAGCACCTGCACGCGCACATCGTCCCGCGCTGGAGCGGAGACACGAACTTCATGCCGGTGCTCGCCGACGTACGCGTCGTGCCGCAGTCCCTCGAAAAGACGCGCGACTACCTCGTGCCGTTCTTCGCGGATCTGCCGGGCGTGCGTTTGCCCGCGGCGGGCGAGGGAGCCGGAAACCCGTGAGCGAAGCGCCTCCGCCCATGTCTCTGCCCCCGGAGCGCAAGACCGCGCGCCGCATCTTCCTCGCCACGAGCGCGGTGCTCGTCGTCGCGCTGTGCATCGTCGCGCACGAGGTGATGCTGCCGTTCGTGCTGGCGCTCGTCGTCGCGTACGTGCTGACGCCGGCGGTGCTGCGCGTCGAGCGCATGCGCGTGCCGCGCTGGGCCGCGATCCTGCTCGTCTACGCGCTGACGCTCGGCGTGATCGGCGGCTTCATCGGGATGATCGTCCCGCGCCTCGTCACCGAGGGACAGGCGCTCGCGGCCGAGTGGCCGAACCTCACGCGCAAGGTGCGCAACGAGTGGCTGCCCGCGATCGACTCGCGCCTCGTGCGCTGGTCGGGACAACGCCCCGCGGAGCAAGCGGCGCCGGAGCCCGCGCCGAACCCGAGCCCGGAGATGGGCGCGGGCGAGCCGGGCAAGCTCGACGCGCGCGCGGACGAACGACCGCCGCTGCGGATCGTGAAGCGCGACGACGGCTCGTACGACGTCTTCGTGAGCGAGGACCTGCGCCTGCACGAGGTGCAGCACGGCATGTGGGAGGTCCAGAACCAGGAGCCGAAGCGGCTCTCGAGCGCGGGCCTCTTGCGCGAAGGGTTCGACAAGGGCCTGCTCTACCTCCGCCAGAACACGACCGTCGTGCTGCAGATCGGCCAGCGGATCGCGGGCGCGATCTCGCGCGGGATCTTCAACCTGTTCATGACGTTGATGCTCGCGGGGTACATCATCCTGACCCACGAGAAGATCCTCGCGTTCTTCCGCGATCTCTGGGATCCGCGGTCACATCACACGTTCAATCGCTTCATGCGGCGGCTCGATCGGGGCCTGTCCGGCGTGGTGCGCGGGCAGCTCCTCATCTGCCTCGTGAACGGCGTGCTCTCGGCGATCGGCTTCTGGCTCTTCCACCTGAAGTACTGGCCGATCCTGTCGATCCTCGCGGCCGTGATGTCGCTGATCCCGATCTTCGGCTCGATCCTGAGCTCGGTGCCGGCCGTGCTCATCGGCTTGACGCAGTCGCCCATGACGGCGGTCAGCGTGCTCGCGTGGATCGTCGGCATTCACCAGCTCGAAGCGAACTTCCTGAACCCGAAGATCATCGGCGACGCGGCGAAGATCCACCCGGTCCTCGTCGTCTTCTCGCTGCTCGTGGGCGAACACTTCTTCCAGATCACGGGCGCGCTCTTCGCGGTGCCGTGCATGTCCATCGCCCAGACCATCTTCCTGCACTTCCGCGAGTCCACGATGGGCCTGTCCGATCCCATGTCGACGCACCCGCCCGCGGCGAAGGTGCGTCCGGACGTGACGGAGAACCCGCCCGCACCCGACGCGGGCGCCGCGGGCTGACGAAGTCGGGAGGGGCCGCGCTACTGTTTCCCGCGGCACGTGGTATGAAGCGCTCGCCTTGAAGACGTCCGACAAGCCGAAGAGCAACACGCAGGAGAAACCGAAGACCGCGGACAAGCCGAAGGCCGCGGCGAAGCCGGCGAGCGCGAAGGACGCGCGGGAGGCGCTCATCGCGTCCGCGCGCGACAAGCAGGCCGCGCAGCCCGATCCGCTCCAGATGCTCGAGCCGAAGAAGCTCGCGGTCCGGATCGGCATCCCGCTCGCGATCGTCTGGATCATCGCGCTCTTCATCTCGGGCTGGATCTCGAAGGTCGTGGCGCTCGTCGTGACGATCGCGGTCGCGGCGCTCGTGGTCTGGGTGGTCCGGTACGCGAAGCGCTCGCGCGCCGTCGCGAACCTCGTGCGCGGCGCGGACACGCCCGAGGCGCGCAAGGAGGCCATCGAGAAGCTCGAGAGCGAGTTCGGCAAGGACGACCCCGCGGCCGTGTTCGCGCGCGCGCAGCTCGAGCTGCAGGAGGATCCGAAGAAGGCGCTCGCGACGCTGGAGAGCATCAAGCTCGAGAAGGTCATGCCGCCCGTCGCGGACGAGGCGCGTGCGCAGCGCGCGATGATCCACCTCGTGCTCGGCGAGACCGAGGCGGCCAAGGGCCTCGTCGACAAGATCGATCTCGGCAGGCACAAGGACGCGAAGAGCCGGGCGACGATCGCGGCGATCGTGGGCGAGGCGTGGGCGCGCGCTGGTCAGGCGAAGAAGGCCGTGGAGCTGCTCGACACGCTCGATCCGAACGACGCGACCTTCGCCGAGATCAAGCCGCAGCTCTTGCGATCGCGCGCGTTCGCGTACGCGTGGACGAACGACACGAAGCGGATGAAGCAGATCCTGCGTCAGCTCTCGGCGATCAACCCGCAGTACCTCGCCTCGTTCATCACGAAGAAGAAGATCGCCGGCGGCGTCTCGCCGAAGGGCGTGCACCCGCTCCTCGAAAAAGAGGCGTTCGAGATGATCTCGAAGAGCGGCATGATCCCGCGCAAGATGGAGTACCGCCGGTCCTGACGCGCTACGGCTTGAGGTAGCGCTGGACGGTGCTCAGCAGCGTCTCGATGCCGACGGGCTTGCGCAGGTAACCGTTCGCCTGGATCTTCGCGGCCTGCTGCCGCAGGTTGCCGTCGGCCGAGATCACGACGACGGGGATGTCGGCGATCTTCGGATCGCTGCGCTGCTCGGTCCGGAAGAGCCATCCGTCCATGATGGGCATCATCAGGTCGAGCAGGATGAGCTGCGGGCGCGCGCCGTCGCGGAGCAGGTCGAGGGCCTGCTTCCCGTTGCTCGCCCCGCGCACCTCGTAGCCCTCTTCCTCGAGGATTTGCGCGATGGTTTCGCGGATGTCGGGATCGTCCTCGACGATGAGGACACCGCGGCTTCCCTGCTCGATCGTCCCCATGGTCCCCACCCGGCGAAGGCGTGCCACTCTACTGAGCCGGTCCCAGCGTCGCTAGGCTCCCGGCCGAACGCACGGAGCGAATTTGCGTAGGCAATCGCTCAAAACAATTCGCGTGTGACAGGAATCTCCATCATGGCCCACGCATGCACCTTTTGTCGTATTGCATCCGGTGAGCTTCCTGCCCAGCTCGTGCTCGACGAACCCGAGGTCCTCGCGTTCCTCGATCGCAGCCCCGTGTTCCCTGGCCACTGCCTCGTCGTGCCCCGCGCCCACGTACCAACGCTCCTCGATCTGCCCACGCCCTCGATCGCGCCGCTCTTCGGGGCGGCGCAGCGCGTGGCCCGCGCGATCGAACCCGCGCTCGCGGCCGAGGGGTCCTTCGTGGCGATGAACAACAAGATCAGCCAGAGCGTGCCGCACCTGCACGTGCACGTGGTGCCGCGGCGCAAGAAGGATGGGCTCCGGGGGTTCTTCTGGCCCCGCGCGAAGTACGAGAGCGACGAGGAGATGGCGCGCGTCGCGGAGGCGCTACGTACGGCGCTGCGACATCCCGCATAATGCGCGCATGAGTGACCCCCCCCCCTCCTCCCGCCCACGCTCGCCCGTGCGCGAGGTGGCGAGGCTCTGGTTCGGCCTGGAAGCGCCGGTCGGCAGGCGCGCCTATCTGCTCACGGGCGCCACGTTGATGGTGCTCAAGTACGGCATCGATGCGCTGCTCGTGTACCTCGCGTCCGGCGTGCTCTTCTCACCGCTCGCCTACCTGAGCCCGGCCATCAGTTTGCGTACGGAGGGCATCCCGAACGCACCTTCGTGGCTCTTCGTGGCGATGGGCATCGCGACGCTGCCGTTCCTCTGGATCGGCGTGTCGATGAGCATCCGCCGCGCGGCGAACGCGGGCCTGTCGCCCTGGGCAGGGCTCACGTTCCTCGTGCCGGGGCTGAACTACCTTGCGATGCTGGTCTTGGCGGCGATCCCCGAGCGCGGAGACGCGTGGAAGCCGGACCCGACGTCGCCGTATCGAGCGGGCGGGCCGCAAGAGAAGATCCAGCCGAAGATCGAAGGGACGCTGCGGAGCGCGCTGCTCGGCATCGTCGCGGCCGTCGCGGTGGGGCTCGGGATGGCGGGCCTCAGCGTGTACGCGCTGGATCTCTACGGCTTGTCGCTCTTCTTCGTGACGCCGTTCGTGATGGGCGCGGTGAGCTCGTTCCTCCTGAACCGCGAGGCGCCGCAGCCGCTCCGGCGCGCCGTGACGGTCGCGTGTTTGTCCGTGGCGCTCACGGGCGCGGCGATGCTGCTCTTCGCGCTGGAGGGGCTCGTGTGCCTCTTGATGGCCGCGCCGATCGCGGGTGTGGTGGCGGTGATCGGCGCGATCCTGGGTCGCGCGATCGCGCTGCAGGCGAAGACGCCGCACAGCCACGCGGCGGCGGCAGTGCTGGCGCTGCCGGGGCTCGTGGGCGCGGAGGCGGCGGTGGTGCAGGCGGATCTGCGCGAGGTGAAGACGGTGATCGAGGTGGACGCGCCGCCGGATCGCGTGTGGGAGAACGTGATCGGCTTCGGCGAGCTCGCGCCGCCTGCGGAATGGTTCTTCCACACGGGGATCGCCTACCCGGTGCGAGCGCGCCTCGAAGGTGAAGGCGTGGGCGCCGTGCGGTACTGCGAGTTCTCGACGGGCCCGTTCGTCGAGCCGATCACGGTCTGGGACAAGCCGCATCGCCTCGCGTTCGACGTGTCGAAGCAGCCGCACGCGATGAAGGAGTGGAGCCCGTTCCAGTACGTGCACGCGCCGCACCTCGACGGTAGTTTGAGGTCCAAGCGTGGACAGTTCCTGCTGACGGAGCTTCCGGGCGGGCGAACGCGGCTCGAAGGGACGACGTGGTACGAGCTCGAGATGGCGCCGAACGTGTACTGGGCGTTCTGGTCCGACAGCGCGATCCACGCGATCCACAAGCGCGTGCTCGAGCACGTGAAGAAGCTCAGCGAGAAGAAGTGACGCCCGCGGGCGGGGCTAGGCCTCCACGCCCACCCGCCCCGCGCCTCCATCCACCGTGATCTCTTGCCCCGTCGTGATCCGCGACGTCGCGCCGGCGACGCCGACCACGGCCGGGATCCCGTACTCGCGTGCGACCACCGCGCCGTGCGACATGCTGCCGCCCATCTCCATCACGAGCCCGCCCGCCGTCAAAAACAGCGGCGTCCAGCCTGGATCCGTGGAGGGCGCGACTAGGATCTCGCCGGGCTCGATCTTGGCGCCCACCGGATCCAGCACCACGCGCGCCTTGCCCGTGACACGCCCCGCGGAGGCAGGCGTACCGGACAAACCTCCTTCGCCCGACGCCGCGGCGGCCATCATCTCGGGCTCGGTGCCGTCCGAGAGCAGGATGCGCGGCACGTGCTTGCGGCCGATCTCCTGCGTGATCGTGCGGCGACGCGCGGCCACGAGCGCGCGGAGATCCGTGCCGCCGGTGACGGCGCGTAGCTCGCGCAGATCGAGGAGAAACACGTCGTCCTCGGCGGCGAGCTTGCCCTCCTGCACGAGCAACCGGCCCGCCTGAAGGAGCAGCGAGCGCGCGTGCGCGATGATGCGCACGATCCCGAACTTCGGCGCCTCGCGGACCCCCATGAGCCTGCGCACGCGGTCCGCCGCGAACCGCACGACCTCACCACGCAGGGCGCCCTTCGCGCGCGCACGCGCCACGAGCTCCTCCGCCTTCCGCTCCGCCTCGCGCGCGCCGCGCTCGAAGGCCACGTCCGGCGGAGCCGCGTCGTCGCCGAGCGAGAGGTAGTTCGCAAGGCTGCCGAGGATGTGCGTCGGATCGTCGCGCCAGCGCGGCACGCCGATGTCGATCTCCGCGACGCCGCGCGCGCCCCAGCGCGCGAGGAACGCCGCAAGCTCACGCTGGAGCACGGCCGGCAACGAGTGATCGGCGAAGCGCTTCGCCAGCGCAGCAGGCGCCTCCGCGCGCAGCGCGCTCCGGGACGCGGGATCAGCGCCCACGCGGCGCGAGAGCGCCCAGAGCTCGAGATCCATCTCCGTCGTCGGGTTGTTCGGGAGCGACCGCAGGAGCGTGTGGACCTCGGCCTCGTCCAGGTCGTCTCCGAGCAAGCTGCGCAGCACACGCAACGCGACGAAGCCGACCGCGACGCTCGGCATGTTCAGGAAGATGAAGAAGGGTACGCGGAGCATCCGCTCGACGGCGTCGAGATAGGCCGACGGAGGCGACCCCTCGGCAACCGCGCCGAGCGCGATCGTGGCATCGGCATCGGCCGCGATCCTCGCCGCGACTTCGTCGGGCTTCACGAGCCCGCGCAAGACCTTCCGCGGGGCACCGATCGACACGAGCGCACGGGCGACGCTGCGCGCGGTCTTCCAGGAAGGCGTGTGCACGAGGCCGAGGCGCTCGTCTTCCAGGAGCGTGCGCACCACGGTGCCCGTACGCGCCTCCATCCGTGTCGATGCGAAGAGGAAAACGCGGCGACCAAGCGGATTGCGAATGACGCCCGTGATGTCGAGGAACAACCGGTTCGCGCCGATGGCCCAGAACGGCGCGCCGTCCAGGGGATCGCCGTCCCAGAGGCCCATCGCCTTCGCGGCGTTGCCGGAGAACGCGCGCCAGAACTGAAGGCCCATCGGCGAGAACGGCCGGAACACGCCCTGCGCCACGTTGAAGCTGAAATAGACACGTGGGCCTTCCTTGGAGGACCAAGGACCTTCGGGGATCGGGAACAACGTGGTGATCGGGCGCGACTGCACGAGGAGGATCTTCCCTTCGGGATCGATCGCCCACTCGATGTCCTGCGGCGCGCCGAAGTGCGCCTCGACGCGCGCGCCCATGGCCGCGAGCGCGCGCGCCTCCGCGTCGGAGATGCTCGCCTCGGCCGAGCCGTCCGCGCGCTCTTCATGGCGTGTCCCGCCGCCCGGGAGCGCTTCGATCACGACACGTTTGTCCCCGAGGCGGCGCGTGACGATCTCGCCCGTGTCGACGCGGACCTCCAGATGATCGGGGTTCGTCGCTCCACTCACGACCGCCTCGCCGAGCCCCGGCGCCGCGTCGATCACCGCCTCGCGGCGCCGACCCGTCACGGGGTTCGCCGTGAAGAGCACGCCCGCCGCGCGCGCATGCACGAGGCGCTGCACGACGACCGCGAGCGATACGTCGCGTGGATCGATCGAGCGATCCGCGCGATACACGACGGCGCGCTCCGTGAAGAGAGACGCCCAGCAGCGACGAACGGCGTCGAGCAAGGCCTCCTTGCCGAGCACGCCGAGGTAAGTGTCCTGTTGCCCGGCGAAGCTCGCGTCCGGCAGATCCTCGGCCGTGGCCGACGAGCGCACGGCCACGGGCGCGCCGCCGAGCTCGACGTCGTACGCGCGGACGCACGCCTCGGCGATCGCATCGGGCACCGTCACGGACGAGAGCGCGGCGCGGATCTCGGCCGCGAGTATCGCGAGGCGGGCGCGATCGCTCGGCTCGGCCTTCGCGAGCGCTTCGAGCTTCGCGCCGATGTTCGCCGCTTCGGCCGCGGCGCGGAACGCGGAGGTGGTCAGGACGAACCCCGGCGGGACCGGCGCTCCGGCGCGGATCATCTCGCCGAGGTTCGCAGCCTTTCCGCCGGCGATGGGGAGCGAGGATCGATCGAGCGCCGAGAGCGGGAGCACCGTGCCTTCTGTCGTCATCGTCGGACCTCCTTTTTCGTCATCCTTTGCGCGGCCTCGCCGAGGACGGCGAAGGCCCGCAGGACGAGCGCGTGCTCGTCCTCCGAGAGCGCGGCCATCACGCGGATTTGCGCGTCCGTGCGGCGATCGAGCAGCTCCGCCACGAGGCGGGCCGCGCGCGGGCTCCGCGTGACGCGCCGCGCGCGCCGATCCTCGGGATCCTCCTCGCGCGTGAGCAGCTTGCGCCGCACGAGCTGATCGACGAGGCGGCTCGTCGCCGAGGGCGAACGGCCAATGAGCTCCGCGAGCTCCTTCAACGTGCGGGGCACGCCGTCGTCGAGCAGGAGGAGCACGCCGAGCTGAACGAGCGTCAGATCGACCTCGTCGAGCGAGGCGAGCGCCCCGATCAGGAAGTCGCGCGCCGTCGCCATCCGCGTGACGCGGATGCTCTCTCGCAGCGCTCGGCGGTCATCGGCCTTCATGTGCACGATTGGAATCGTTGCATCCATGCACATAATTGACCAGAAAAAAGGAGCCCGTGCGTGCGCCGGGCTCCTTCGTCGGGGTTCAGAACTCGCAGTGGCCGGGCGTGCGCGGGAACGGGATGACGTCCCGGATGTTGCCCATGCCCGTGCAGAGCAGGACGAGGCGCTCGAAGCCGAGGCCGAAGCCTGCGTGCGGGGCCGTGCCGTACTTGCGGAGGTCGATGTAGAACTCGTACTCCTCGGGCTTGAGGCCGGCCTCCTTCATGCGCTCGAGGAGCACGTCGTAGCGCTCCTCGCGCTGGCTGCCGCCGATGATCTCGCCGATCTGCGGCACGAGCACGTCCATGTTGCGCACGGTCTTCTTGTCGTCGTTCAGGCGCATGTAGAAGGCCGTGAACTCCTTCGGGTAGTCCGTGAGGATGACGGGCCGCTTCAGGTGCACCTCGGTCAGGTACCGCTCGTGCTCCGTCTGCAAGCTCGATCCCCACTTCGCGGGGTACTCGAACTTCTGGCCGGACTTCTCGAGGACCTCGATCGCCTCGGTGTACGTCATGCGCGCGAAGGGGCCCGCGACGATGTTCTGGAGGCTCTCCTTGAGGCCCTTCTGCACGAAGCTGTCGAGCAGGTGGAGGTCCTCCTGGTTCTGTTCGAGCACGGCGCGGATGACGTGCTTCAAGAACTCCTCGGCGATGTACGCGTTGTGATCGAGATCCGCGAACGCCATCTCGGGCTCGATCATCCAGAACTCGGCGAGGTGGCGCGTGGTGTTCGAGTTCTCGGCGCGGAACGTGGGGCCGAACGTGTAGATGTTGCCGAGGGCCATCGCGTACGTCTCGCCCTCGAGCTGGCCGCTCACGGTGAGGCTCGTGCGGCGGCCGAAGAAGTCCTGCGCGTAGTCGATCTTGCCCTCGGGCGTGCGCGCGATCTTTTCGAGGTTGAGCGTCGTGACCTGGAACATCTCGCCCGCGCCTTCGGCGTCGTTCGCCGTGATGATCGGCGTCTGGACGTAGAAGAAGCCGCGCGAGTGGAAGAAGTCGTGCACGGCCATCGACAGCGTGTGGCGGATGCGCGTGACGGCGCCGAAGGTGTTCGTGCGCGGCCGGAGGTGCGCGATCGTGCGCAGGTAGTCGAAGCCGTGGCGCTTCTTCTGCAGCGGGAAATCCTCGGACGCGAAGCCGTAGACGTGCACGCGCTCGGCCTTGATCTCGATCGCCTGCTCCTTGCCCTGGCTCGCGACGACGATCCCCTCGACGCGCAAGCTCGAACCCGTGCCGAGCTTCTTCACCTCGGTCTCGTAGTTCTCGAGCGTGCCGTCCGCGATGACCTGCAGATTCTTCAAGCAGGAGCCGTCGTTGATCTCCAGGAAGGAGAAATTGTTCTTCGCGTCGCGGCGCGTGCGGACCCAACCACACACGCTCACGCGCTGACCAACGGGCGACTGCTTGAAAAGCTCCTGTACGCGATGGATCTGCATGGCCTTTCCTCGATTCGACGCCTTCGGCGTCCCCAAACCCCAAAGCACCAGACCTCGCGCGGCGCAAGGGGCTTGCCGGATCGAGGCTCAGCCAGTCTCGATCGGGAGGGCCGCGTCCCGCGACCAGTCGCTCCAGGATCCCTCGTACAGAGCGACGTCTTCGCGGCCGAGGATCGCGAGGGCGAGGAGATCGTGGCAAGCGGTGACGCCGGAGCCGCAATAACAAGCGACGTTCTTCGCATCGAGCGCGCCGAGCGCCCGGTACCGCGCGGCGAGCGCCTCGCGCGGCAGGAAGGCCCCGCCGGGCGCCACGAGGTTCTCCACGAAAGGCGCATTCCGCGCCCCGGGGACATGCCCGGCGCGCGCGTCGACAGGCTCCGATCGGCCCTCGTACCGCTCGCGAGCCCGCGCATCGAGGACGACGGCAGCAGGTAGACCAAGCGCGGCGAGGCGAGCGACGTCGGCTTTGTCCACGACGGGTGCGCCGCCAGGCCGAAGCGCGAGGAGCGGCGTGGGCGTGATGCGAGGAGCGTCGGTCGTGAGCGCGTGGCCAGCCGCGATCCACGCGCCGATGCCGCCATCGAGGACACGACCGCCAGGATGCCCGAAGTAGCGGAGCAGCCACCACACGCGCGCGGCGATCGAGCCGCCGGCGTCGTCGTACGCCACGACGATCGAATCTTCGGTGACGCCGAGCCGCGAGAGCAGCGCTGCAAATTTCTCCGGCGCGGGCAGCGGATGACGGCCGGGGCCGCGCGCCGGATCCCCCGCGAGCTCGGCGCCGAGATCGACGAACGAAGCGCCGGGGATGTGGCCTGCGTCGTACGCGTCGACGCCGCGCTTGCCCGAGAGATACCAGCGCACGTCGACGACGCGGACGCGCGGATCGGACGCATGCGCCGCGAGCCAATCCACCGTGACGAGCGGACCTTCGGACATCGACGCCTCCTTCGACGTGCGGCTAGAACGTACCCGACAAACCCACGCTCCCCGGCCCGATGTACGGCACGATCACGGGCGCGAGGTGCGCATCCTTCTTCGGCGCTTTCTTCCCACCGCCCGAGGGCAAGAGCCAGAACGTGAGCGCGAGCGCGCCCATCACGCCGCCGCCGATCGCGAGGCCGAGGCCCGCCGTCTGGAACGTGCGTCGCTCGTCGTCGCGCGCCTTGATCTCGCCGTAGTCCGTCGCAGGCAAGCTCGTGCCCGGCTCACGTAGCGCCGCGAGGTCCTCGATCTCGCTCGTGCGTGACGCCGCCGTGTAGAGAAGCACGCCCGAGGCGGCGCCGAGCCCGACGGTCAAGCCGGTCGCGATCCACGCGAACGTCCGGCCGCCGCCCTTCGTCGGCGAGAGCGCCACGCGCGCCACGCTCCCACGTTGCACCGTGACGGTCGTGCTCGACATCGCGCCGTCCACCTGCATCTCGACCTCGTGCTTGCCCGGCTCGACCGCGACGCGCCCGTCATCGTCGGGATCGACAGGCTTGTCGTCGACGAGCACCACGGCCGAGCCCGGCACGTCCCCGAGCGCGACGATCGCCTCCTCGGCAGGAACGGTGAGCGTCTTCGTGAGCGCGGTCGTCGCGAGATCGCCGAACTTGTCCTGCGCGACGATCGTGATGTCGAGCTTGGCCTTCGGCCGGATGAACGAAGGATCGAGCGTGCCGCGCAGCGGCCCATCGGGCGAAGGCGCGAGCGGCAGATCGAACGAGCCTTCGATCGCGCTCGATCGAACCCGCGCGATCACCCGCAACCACGAAGGCGCGGCGCTCGCCGTCGCCGAGATCCGCACTGGCGCCCACGCCACCTGAGGCGCCTCGATCTCGAGGTCCGAGAGCTTCACGCCCGCACGCTCGATCCGCTCTTTGCGCGCGGTCTCCGCGGCCGCGCGGCAAGCCGTGCGCACCTTCGGCGACTGATCCCGCGCGACCTCGGGATCGTAGCCCGCCGCGACGACCGCCTTCGCGCACGCCTGCGCGCCCGCGCCCTCGCCTTTCGTGACCAGCGCGGCCTGCGTCTCGAGCAAGCCCGCTTCCACCGCGAGCGTCGGCGGGATGTCCGACTTGGGCAGCGTGCTCAGCGTGCGCAGCGCATCCGCGAACGCGCCGTTCTCGACCTGCTCGCGCGCCCTCGCCACGACGCTCGCGAGATCCTGGCCCCGCGCCTCCGTCCCGACCGCGCCGAGCGCCGCACACACCGTGAGAGCCACCGCGACTCGCCCGAGCCGAGCGCCCATGCTCCGCCTCCCGTTCTTCATGGCAAACCCTACTCCGCCCTGCGCAAATCCACCCGGACCGACGACGGTTTGCCCGGCTTGATCGTGACCGACAGGCTGCGCGACGCGCCGAGCTCGCTGTTGCGCAAGACCACCGAGTGCGGGCCCGGCGCGAGCGAGATCGGCGCGAGCGGCGTGGTCCCGACCGAACGACCATCCACGCTCACGTCGGCCCAAGGCGAGACGGACACGACGAGCGTGCCCGGCTCGTTCGAGCTCGCTTCCTCGGGGGCCGCAGACGCGCTCGGCGCAGTCGACGAGCCTTGCCCCTGTCGCTTCGGATCCACGTTCCGCGCGCCCGTCCCCTGCGCGACCGTCGCCGTCGGCGTGGCCGAGGTCGCGCCCGTCGAGGAGGGCGCAGCCAGCGCCTCGGGGCCCGTCGTGCTCGGCGCGGCCGCGACCGTTTCCGTCGGCAGAGGCGCGGCCACCGACGGCGACGCCGACGCGACGGCTTGATCCGTGCGCGGCCCCGACGCGCTCCGCGAGAGGACGAAAAAGGCCGTCACGCCGCCGAGGATCGTGAAGCCCGCGAGCGCCATCACCGGCAGGACCATCGAGCGGCGCCCGCGCGCCTGCAAGCTCGACGGCGCGCCCGCCTCCGCGAAGGTCGAGACGTTCGTCACGCCGAGGCCGCCGCTCGTCGGGTTCGATCCAGGCCCCGATGCCGTCGCGCCCATCATCGAGGGCGTCGAGATACGACCCGCGCCGGTGCCGGGCTGTCCCGTGCCCGCGTACGTGCTGTACGAGGCTTGCCCCGGCGCGTCCGACGAGCGCGTGGTCTCCGCGGGAAATCCGCTCGGCCGCTGCGCGCCCGTGCCGAGCTGCATGCTCCACTCCTGCGGCCGCTTCGTTTGCCCCGTGCCCGGCGCGCTCGATCCAGCGGCAGGCGCGCCCGCCACCTGCTCGACGCGCGCGCGAAGCTCGGCTTGCGCTTCCTTCACGGCCATCGGCCCGAGCGCGCGCAACGCCTCGTCCATGAGATACGCGAGCTCGCCGCCGTCCGCGATGCGCCGCCGCGGATCGATCTCCGTCGCGCGATCGATCGCGTGCGCGAGCGCGTCGGGGACGCCCGGCATGACCTCGTGCACGCGCGCGACCGGCTCGCTCGCGATCATCATGAGGAGCTGCGTCTGCGTCTCCGCTTTGCGCAACCTGCGCCCGAGGAGCCCCTCGAAGAGCGTGATGCCGAGCGCGAAGACGTCGGCGCGGCCATCGAAAGGCTCGCCGCGCGCCTGCTCGGGCGGCATGTACGGGAGTTTGCCCTTGAACACGCCGGTCTCGGTCTTTTCACCGCCGAGGCCCGAGATGCGCGCCACGCCGAAGTCCGAGAGGCGCACGCGGCCGTCACGCGCGACGAGGATGTTCGACGGCGTGACGTCGCGGTGCACGACGCCGACGTTGTTGCCGTTCTCGTCGCACATGCCGTGCACGGCCTCGAGCGCCCGCGCGACCTCGCGGCCGATGTACGCGACCGTCGCGGGCGCGAGCGTGCCTGTGCGCTTGAAGATGCGATCGAGCGCGGCGCCGTCGACGAACTCGAGCACGAGGTAGAGCCCGCCCTCGGCGTTGCCGAGCTCGATCAGACGCACGACGTTCGGATGATCGAGGCGCGCGATCACCTGGGCCTCGGCCACGAACGAGTCGGTCGCGATGTCGCCGAGGTCGCCCGCGGTGAGCAAGCGCTTCACCGCGACGCGGCGGCGGAAGTTGCGCGGCCCTTCCTCCTCGGCGAGCCAGACCTCGCCCATCGCGCCCTTGCCGAGCATGCGGATGAGGCGGTACTTGCCTGCGAACAGAGGCTGGGAGCCAATGGAGCCGATGCTCATACGCGCCTCAAGGTGCCGCCGGGGGCTCGGGCTCGGGTAGGATGGCCATGCGGATCGTGGCCGATGTTTCGTCCGTCTCGAGCCAGCCGACGAAGAGCTTGCCCGAGGTGAGGACCGCATGGAGCGCGCCGATGCTGCGCGTCGAGAGCCGCGGAATCGAAGCCACGCGCGTCGTCGCGGCGGTCGCCGGATCGACGAGGTAAACCGCGAGCTCGGGCGCATCGACGGCCTCGCCGGGCGTCACGAGGATGGGCTTTGCGCCTTCGCGGCCGATCCACGCAGGGCGCGGCGTGTCGCGCAGGCCGGGGAGCGCGCCGATCGAGGCCTCGCTCGGCGGCATGGGATCTCCGATCACGGGCGCCGCGACCGTGCGCAGCTCGGCCGGTCCCGACACGGGATCCGTCGGCTGTTTGTCCCCCGTGCGCGACGAGGGCTCGACGTACGTGAGCGACGCGGCATCGGCGGCGACGGGGACCGCGAGGCGACCGAGCTTCACCTCGGCTTCGCCGCCGTCGTCGGGCAAGAGCACCGCGCTCGGCCGCTCGTTGTCGAGGATCCACCACGCGCCCGTGTTCACGGCGAACGCGCCGAGGACGCCGACGGCGACGGGCAGCTGCGCGCGGGCTGGGTGATACGTGGGATCGGGCGCGAAGAGCGTCCCGTCCTCCTGCATCGAGAAGACCGCGAGCTCCGCGATCGTCTCGAGGTTGTTGTCGAGGATCGTCGTCCGCGATCGCACGTAGCCGAGCTCGACACGATCGCCGCGGTGAAGGAGCTTCGGAAAGCTCACCGCGCCATACCCCACGGTCGCGAGGCGCTCCTCCGCAGCCCACGCGGACTCGAACGACGCCGGCTGATCCTCGCGGCCCTCCGGCGGCAGATCGACGCGGTACGTGACGAGGCGCGGCTCGAGAATGGGATCGTCGGGGAGCGAAGGCGCGCTGATCGCCACGAGCACGCGATCACCGCTCACGGGCAGGACGTCGAAGTAAGGCTCGAGCGACTCGGCGTCGGCGACGAAGCGACCCACGATGTCCATGCGCGGGCTCACGGCGCCGTCGGGCGCCACGCGCGCGCCCACGAAGCGCTGCCCTTCGTCGGAGTACGCATACGTCTCCCACACGACGAGCACGCCCGAGGCTTGCGGCACGATGCGCACGTCCGATCCACGCAGGTACGGGACGGCGCCGACGGTGATCGGAACGGGCGTGCCCGGCAGCGCGCAGACGCCGTGGATGCAGTCGTATCCCTCGGGGCAAGCGCCGCCCTCCGCGCAGAGCGCCGGCATCTCCCCGTACGAAAGTTCCCCGCAGCCCGCCCCGAACATCCCGAGCGCAGCCACCATGGCGCCCGAAAGAACCCGTCCCCTCGATCCCCTCAAGGTGCCCCCTGTCCTTCCGCCTTCTCGATCCGCGTCCCTCCGCTCGGCCGCGAGAGCCCCCGCACGCGCGCCGATCGACCGAGGAGCGTCCCCATGCCCCCGCGACGCAGATCCGACACGCCGATCCAGAGGTCCATGTTCGACTCGTAGAACTCGGTCCACGCGACGTACGCCTTGTCGCCGAGGCCAAACGCGCGCGCCGTGAAGACCCCGCCCGTGCTCGTTCGCGGCACGCTCGCCACGATCCGCAGAGGCTCCGTCGGCGAGCGCCACGCGACGTCGATCGTCGGCATCGCCGGATCACGCGACACCGGCGCGACGAGCGCGCCTCCCTCGAACGGGCTGCCCACGAAAGGCGTCGTCGTGTCCGGCAGCGTGAAGCCCTTGTCCTCCGTGGCCATGCCCATCGCGGAGGTGAACACGTAGCTCACGGCGTACGTCGCCTTCGCCGGATCGTAGTCGCCGCGCCGCAGCGCGAAGACGCCGTCTTTCCAGCCGAAGAGCGGCTCGTCGGTGGTCGGCGCGAAGTCGGTCATCGAGCCCATGCCGCCCATCGCGGTCGCGGGATCCAGCGTCGAGAGCGCGTAACTCTCGAAGCCCACGCGCACCGTGAGCATGCCGCCCTCGTCGCGGAAGATCTGGCAGTCGCCGGAGAGCGGCGGCACGTTGGCCGGCAGGCTCGCCGACGCCTTCCACGTGGGGTTCCAGAGCGAGCCCTGTCGTTCGAGGTGCAAGACCTCGACGCGCCCGCCGCCGGACGGCACGGTCCACGCGATGTTCAGCGTGGTCCCGTCGATCGCGGCGCCGACGTACGGAGGCTCCACGCCGCCGAGGAACGGCGTCGTCGTCGAGAAGAGTTTTTCCACGGCGGGCGTCGAGCCGCTCGCCGACGTGCGCTCGATCCCGAGCAGCTCGAGCGTCGTCTCGTCGGACTCGACGTTCGGGAAACGCACGAGCACCACGCCGTAACGACCGTCCGGCAGCGGCACCACGGCCGAGGAGATCGTCGCGCCGCCGTACGTGAAGAGCGCGCGTGGCTCGGACAGCTTGCCCTCGGGCGAGACGTGGATCTCGTAGATCCCGCGCGCGCCCGGGGTGAAGCCGTCGTTCACGATCAGCGTCGCGCCCTCGCCCTCGGCCGAGAGCCAGAACATCTCGGGTGGGTTGATCCAGGCGACGCGCTTCGGCCTGCGGCTCGTGGGGCTGGCGCCGTCACGCACGCAAACCGTCGCCTGGCACGAGTACCCTTCGGGGCAGAGCCCGCCGGCTTCGCACGCGAACGGCACGTCGCCGAGCTCGGGCGTGCAGCCCGCGCCGAGGAGCGCCGAAAGGACCAAAACGTAGCGGGCCGTCCGCCCGATCATGCGAGCAGTCTACCCCCGGACCCGGCCGTTTTGCGTCGGAAATACGCGGCGCCCAGGTCAGCCTTCGTGCGCGCCGCCGGGCGTGAGGCCCAAGGGAGCGGGCGGTTTCGACCCGCCCGCCTCGCGCCGCGCCCCGTCGAGATGGGGAAACCACTCGAAAAACTCGTGCAGATGGGCGTGCCTCTCCGGCTCGATGTACTCGAAGACCACCCCCCGATCGTTGATCTCCCAGAACTCGTTGGTGGTCACGGAGAGCATCTCGTTCTTGATCGAGCGCAGCCGATCGGGCCGCTCGTCGCGCATGTCGGCGTGGATCCGCCGCGCCAGATCGATCTCGCCCTTCTGCAGGTAGTACGTCGCGAGCTTGACCTGGGCCTTGCGCACGCCGCGGAGCGACTGCTCCTGCTGCGCGACCTCGGCCTCCTTGTCGACCTCGAGGAAGATCTGCAAGAGCTCGTCGCGCACGTCCGCGCCGAGATCGTAGGCGAGCTCGTTCAGCGCGCAGAGGTCGAAGGCCACGGTCTCGGTGACGAACGCGAGCTTCATCCCGTGGGCCGTCTGCGCGTAGTACTTGAAGTGCCCCGCGATCCGGAGCGCCTCGTCGCCCCATCCTTGCGAGAGGATCTTCTCGCCGAGGTAGCGGTACTGGTTCAGGCAGTTGTACGCCGCCGGCACGTCCCGCGCGTTCAGCGCGCGGCGCATGTACGTGTTGAAGAACTTGATCACCGTGGCGAGCGCGGCCCGATCCTCCGCCGCGAGCGCCGCGAGCCCGATGTACCGCGTGCCGATCGCGATGCGGTTGACGATGTCGGGCATCTCCGTGAGCGCCTCGCGATAGACCATCAAGAACTGCCGCAGCGCCTTGTATTCGAGCCAGGTGCGATCGCTCTGGAGCTTGCCGAGCGCGACCTCGTTCATGCTCACGAAGTCCGCGTCCTTGAGGAGCCGCCCGCGGATCGAGAACCAGCGATCGTCGAGCTCGCGCTTGTGCGGCATGTACGCGACGACGAGATCGCAGATCGCGTCGACCGTGTTCGAGGCGATGCCCTTGTCCTTCTGCTCGATCGCGTTGAGCCCGATGTCGGCGAGGTGCTCGAGCGCCGAGAGCGCGGTCATGCGCCGGCCGTCGACCTCTTCCTCGGACTCGCCGCGCGAACGGAGCAGCGCCTGCGCCACGCCGCCTCTGCGGATGCGCTCGACGATCTTGTCGGGCTCGAGGAAGTCGAAGACGTAATTGAAGTACGGCGCCATCACGAGCAGGCTCAGCGTGAGCAGCACGATCGAGCCCATGACGCCGAAGCGCGGGACGAACGAGTGCGCGGGATCGGGCGCCTGCCGGATCGCGTAGTTCACCCAGAGCGAGAAGACCGCCGAGACCACGAAGAACGCGATCACCGCGCGATTCGTACGGTCCCGAAAGAACATGTCCGTGATGCGCGGCGTGTACCGCGTCGCCGCGAGCTGCACGATGATCGACGCGACCGTGATGACGATCCCGAGGATCGCCGCGATCACCTCGCCCGCGCCGCCCATGATCCGGCTCGCGTCGTCGGGTGACATCGCGTCGAAGAGCGCGGTCACGCCGCCGGGCTGCGTGCGCGAGAGATCGACGAGGCGGAGCGCGACGAACGCGGTCACGCTGACGATCGCGAGGATCGACAGCGGGTAGAGCCACAAGCTCTTCGAGAACGCGAGGCGAGCTTTACGCACGGGCCTCCTCGAGAGGACGAGAGCGCGGCTACGGGCTCTCGCCGCCCTCGAGGTCCTCGGCCAAGTAGCTCAGGATGACCTCGTCGAGCGATTTCTCGCTGATGAGATCCTCTCCGAAGATCGAGGTTCCCTGCGCGGGACGCGCGGTCGCGAAGATGGCCGGCGGGCGCGTCTGCGCGTATCGACCCGCCGAGGACGGCGACGACGCGGGCTCCGGCGTGCCGAGCGCGCGGTAGACGCCCGCCGTGAAGAGCGCGCCGCCCTTCTTGACCGACGTGGGCGGCGGCGGGACGTCCTGCGTCTGCTGCACGAACGCCGGCGTCTCGGCCGGCTTCATCTGCTGCTCGAGCCCGGCCAGCGAGGCATCGATGTCCGCAGGCGACACCGACGCGAGCGGCGGCCGCGGCGAAGGCGGCGGATTGCCACGAAGCGCGGCCTGCAGATCCGACGCGTTCATCAGCACGGAGGGCCGCTGCGGCAGATCCGGCTTGAAGCTCGGCGGAGGCGCCGCGGGCTCGGGCGCGGGAGGAGCGGGCGCGGGCGCCGCGGCGACCGGCGCAGGCGCCGGAGCGGGCGCTGCGGCCTCGGTCTTCTCCTCGAAAATGTGGTCGAACTGCCCGTCTCGCAAAGCGACGAACATCGCCTTGTGCTGATCCTTCATCAGCTGACGGACGATCTCCTGCACGTTCGCCTCGTTGAGGTGCTCCGCGTAGGAGGTCTTCAGGGTCTTCAGGATGCGCCCGCCGTCCGCAAAAAGATGCGTGATCACGTGCGGGTGACGGTGCCCCGAGTCTTCCGTTTGAATATGGAAGACACGTCCCTTGTGTTTGACGTTGTTGTTGAAGCCGAGAAGCGGTGAGATGACTTTCACGGCGATCGATAAGGCTCCTGAAGGCCCGAAGAGACCCTACCATAGGGTCCGCCGACGCGACCAGGAAACGACGCGCGGATCGACACGACAGCTGGAATCCTGCGCGCCGGGCGGCGCGGCTCTCCCGGATTGTCGTCCTTCCTCAGGGAAGACATCGCTCGAACTCGTCGGCGTTGTTCGCACGCATCGCACACTCGGCCTCGTCGACGGTGAGGTACACCGGACAGCGAGCAAACTTGGGATCTGTCGAGGCGATCGTCCGCGCCTGGGTCTTGCGCGCGACGAGCTCCGATGCAGGGGGCTTCTCGTCGATGGCGTGGACGATGTGCTCCACGTAACGATCGAGCAGGGCCGCGCACGTGTCAGGCGTCGGGTGCGCCGCCAGGGAGCGGCGAATCGGCTTCGACAGGACGAACCCCACGACGAGGAGCACGATCACGACCGTCGCGATCACCTCGGCGCGGCTCGCCGGCGCGCTCATTCCAGGCACCGATCGACCTGCTCGGCCGTCCCGGCCTTGCGCACGCACTCCATCGCGCGCTGCGTGATCCTGCGGCCGACGCACTTGCTGACGAGCTCGTCGCCCCGCGCGGCGCGGACGGCGGCCGTTCGCTTCTGCACCTCGGCCGGGTCGGTGACGTTCTGCGCGGCGAGCTCGATCGCGGCGCTCTTGTCGAAGATCTCGTCACACTCGGCGCGCGTCGCCGGGCGACCGCACCCGACCCCGAAGAACCCGAGCGCGAGCATCAGGGAGGCCCCGGCGAGGCCCCTCCTCGCGCTCGAACCACCCTGCTCCGTTACCCGCTGGCCCATGGCGTCGAGACCTTGGCGTGCCTCCGCCCACGGCGCAACCTCGCCGCGCGGGGGGCACGGCCTCGCACCAAGGGCCCCGCCCGAATTCTGGACGCTTGTAGAGGCCTTGCTAATCTCGATCCGTGAGCAAGGCGAAGGACAACCCAGCTTCCTTCGCCCCCGCAGGAGCGGGGAAGACGGCCAAGCCAAAGGCGCCGCGACGCTCCTCGCGCGAACGCGAGCCGGACGTCCCTGCCGCTGCCACGGAAAAAGTTTCCGCGCGGCGTGAGCGCGTGAAGGTCGCGACGAAGAAGCGGCCCGCGCGGCCGAAGTCCGTGCTCGCCGAGGACATGCTCCGCCGCGCGCTCGAAGCGCCGACGCCGCGCTCGCGCGCGCTCTGGGCCCGGCGCGGCCTCGCGACCCGCGCGCAGCTCGATCGCACGACGCAGGCCATGCTGCTCCGCCAGCTCTACCTCGCCTATTACGAGGAGGGCCGCTTCGTGCAGGCCGCCGCGATCGCCGAGCAAGCCCTCACGCTCGACGTGCTGCCCGACGTCGGGCATCAGGACGCCGCGCGCGCAAAACAGGCGCTCGGCGACGTCGAGGGCGCGGCCGCGCATCTGCGCCTCGCCGCGCGCATCGGCCCCGCGAGCCGCAAGGCGTTTCACTACTGGACCCTCGGCAGCCTGTTTTACCTGCACCACCGCTACTCCGAGGCGATCGCCGCGATGTCGCGCGCCGCGCGCTGGGGCACGACGGACAAGCCTCTCTACCAGGGGCACCTCGCGCTCTCGCGGCTCGCGCTCGGACAAGACGTCGACGGGATCGGCGAGCTCATCGAGAGGCTCGCCGTCGCGCCCGCGGGCCAGGGGTACGGCCGCTTCGTGCTCGGCCTCCTGGCCTTGCATGCCGGCCGACCGGACGACGCCCGCCGCTGGCTCGAGGCCTTCGTCGAACGCACCACGTCCGGCCGCAGGGCCGCCGCCATCGCGCTGCGCGGAGAGATCGAGGCCGCCCGCCAGGCGCTCGCTCGCCTCCCGGAGGTTTGAAGCGCGTCTTGCTCGTGGCTCGGGCCGAACGTCCGACCCTTTGGTAACATACGCGCCGTGCGACCCGCCTTTCGACGTGCTCACGCTCTGTCTGCGCCGCGATCGCTCGCGCCGCTCGCCCTCGCAGCGCTCGCGCTCGGGGTGCTCTTGCTCTCGCCGTCCGCGGCCTTCGCAGCCGAGGACAGCCGCGACCTCTTCACACGCCTGCGCGAGGACTACGGCCTCATCGGCGGCGCGGTGGGTGCGTTCGCCGGTGGCCTCCTCACGTGCCTCACGCCCTGCGTCTACCCGATGATCGCGATCACGGTCAGCGTCTTCGGGGCCAAGCAGGCGTCGAGCCGCAAACAGGCCGTGCTGCTCTCGCTCTCGTTCGTCATGGGCATCGCGGTCCTCTTCACCACGCTGCTCGTCGGCGCGGCGCTCACGGGTGGCCTCTTCGGCTCGGCGCTCCAGAAGTGGTGGGTCAACGTCGGCATCGCGCTCGTGATGGGCGCGATGGCCGCGTCGATGTTCGGCGCCTTCGAGCTCACGCTGCCCGATAGCTTGATGCAGCGGCTCTCCAGCGTCGGCGGCGTCGGCTACGGCGGCGCGTTCGCGCTCGGCCTCGTGAGCAGCCTGATCGCCGCGCCGTGCACGGGCCCTGTGCTCACCGGCGTGCTGCTCTGGATCGGCAAGACGCAGAGCGTGGTGCTCGGCGCGCTCGTGGGCTTCTGCTACGCGCTCGGCCTCGGCCTGCCCTTCTTCCTCGTCGGCGCGTTCGCGGTCGGCCTACCGAAGAGCGGCAAGTGGATGGTCTCGGTGAAGTCGTTCTTCGGGACCGTGCTGCTCGTCTGCGCGCTCTACTTCCTGCGTTACGCGATCCCCGCGATGACCAAGGTGGCACGCCATGACACGATGTTCATGGTGGCGGGCGGCGGCGCGATCCTCTTCGGGATCCTGCTCGGCGCGGTGCACCTCGACTGGAGCGACGGCGGCCTTGGCGTGAAGATCCGCAAGGCGCTCGGCATCGCGGCGGCGACGGCCGGCGGCTTCGTCCTCTGGATCAGCATCGAGCTGCCCCCCGAGACGCCGCACATCGTGGCGACGGTGGAGACGGCGCCGGGGAAGAAGCTCCTCGCGTGGGAGCACTCGGAGAAGGACGCGACGGAGAGGGCGCAGCGCGAGAAGCGTCCCCTCATGGTCGACTTCACGGCCGACTGGTGCGGCGCTTGCAAAGAGTTCACGAAGCACACCTTCTCCGATCCACGCGTCATGGAAAAGGCGGGCAACTTCGTCGCGGTCAAGTTCGACGCGACCGACGACGAGGATCCGCAGGTGGATCAGGTGAAGAAGAAGTACGGGGTGGTCGGGCTCCCGACGGTGGTCATCTACGACTCGAATGGCAAGGAGCGGCAGCGGTTCACCGAGTTCGTCCCTGCCGAGAAGTTCCTCAAGGCCATCGAAGGCATCGACTGACCGACGCGCCCACGCCACCTCGCATCCTCCCCTGTCGCGAGGTCCGTCATGGGTATCGTCATCCGGCTTCTCTCCCTCCTCGTCACGCTCCTCCTCGTCCTTCCTGGTTGCTCCGGCGGTGAACCGCTCCGGGGCAGCCTCGTCGTCGGCGTCACGAGTGATCTGCGCGTCGGCGTGGACGTCCTGCGCCTGCACGTGATCCGCAAGGTCAACGGCGCGATCGTCACCGAAGAGGATCTCTTCTCCGACGGCGCGTCTCCCTTTCAGCTCCCGCTCGAGATCGGCTTCGCGGACCTCGAAAACGGCGATGACGTCGACATCGAGATCGAGGCCTTCGGCAGCACGAGCACGCCGCTCCTCGTCCGCACCGCGGGCAGCACGATCCAGGCGGGCCGCACGCTCCTCTTGCGCGTCGACCTCGCCGCCGCGTGTGCCGGCTCGACGGCCCCGAGCTGCGACGCGTCGCAGACGTGTACCGGCGGCGTCTGCGGCGCTTCGTACGTGAGCTCCGCGGTGCTCGAGGACTACCGCTCCGACTGGTCCAAGGGAAAGGCCGACACCTGCAAGCCGAACGATGGCCCGCCGACGCTCCTCGTGGGCAAGGGGCAGGCCGATTACCTGCCGACGAGCGACTACGATCTCGCGCAGATCGAGGCAGGTCCGCAGGGCGGCCATCACATCTGGATCGCGCTGCGCATGAAGAACCTGCGCCAGTCCGGCAGCATCACGACGCTGTCGGGCCACGTCGACGAGCTCAACCTCGACATCAACCCGTTCACCGTGATCTTCACGTTCGACCCCGACGAGGGCGGGTACTGCAAGCTCTACGGCCTGCGCTTCCAGCTCGACGGCGGGACGGACATCCAGCAGCTCCTCGGCAAGACGCTGCTCGTGAAGGCCAGCGTCAAGGACAAGGACGGCGACGTCGGCACGGCCGAGCGCTGGGTGAAGCTGTCGTCCGACATCCTCTAGTCCCGAGGGGGACGCCTCGCGTCCCCCTGTCGTCTGGGCAAAGCCCAGACGATTCACCCCCCGAGCGAGCTCGCTTCGCGATCTCGGCGCCGACGAATCGGCGCACGATCATCGCGTCGCCGTCGCGCCCTCTCCGCTCCGCGTCGCCTTCCACCGCGACCAGAAGCCGCCCGTCAGCACGTCGAGCGTGCTCTCCGCCTCCATCGCCGTCAGCGTCGCGCGTGTCCGCACCTCGGGATCACGCGCCTCGTCGTCTCGCTCCACGCACGCGCGTTGCCACGTGAAGAGCGCTTCGAGGACACGGGCTTCGAGCTTGTGCCTCGCGCCGGCGCGCTCCTCGCGGAGGCGCTCGAGCGCGACCTCCTCATCGGCGAAGACCAGCCGGTCGAGGCGAAACGTCGCCCGCGCTTCGAGCCACAGGCTCGATCCACCGGAGGCCGTGACGCGATCCGGATCGTACTCCGTCGGCGCGAGCGCGCGCGACTCGTCGAGCAGGCGCGTCACGCGCAGCCGAAGCTCGGGCAAGAGGGCGGACGCGCGTGCACGGGAAGCCACGCGATCGACACGCGCGACGTGCTCTTCGAGGCGCGCATGCTCGATCGCCGCCGACACGACGGCGCGCGCGACGGCCGGCGAGATCGAGAGCTCGGGCATCGCGCGTGGTGCCTCCGGCGGCGCCTGTGGATCGATGGGAGGCGCGGGCTCCTTCGAGGGCGCGGCCGGATCCGCGCTCGTGGCCTTGGCCACGCGACCACGCGCGCGCCGCGTCCCTGCGGACTCGGCGAGACGTTCGAGCGGAACCCCGACGAGCACCATCGCGCCGAGATCGTTTTTCCCCTCGTCGCGACGCACGAACGACGCCTGCAACGAGACCCAGAGCGATCCCTGTGACGCGCCGTCGCTCCAGAGCTCGTGCGTGGAGGCGTCGTCGAGATCCGCGACCGCGTGAAACGCCCAATCGTCGTCCAGCGACGTCGACGCCGCGCGCGCCGGCGTCACGTGCACGATCACGAGGAGCGCGGCGGCAAGGGCCAGGAGACTGGAAGACCGAACCTCGGAGCAAACTCGTTGGACCATGCGCCTACATCGACGCGGGCCGCGACGAGTTGCGCGTGATCCGACGAGGGTCGTCGCGATCTACCGTTCGCGGGTTCCGGGACGAACCTGCTCGCTCGCGCCGCCACGCGGAAGCTCGCTCGCGCCGCCGCGCGGAAGCTCGTTCGGCCTCGAAGCCCCGACCGACGCGCCGCGGTCACCGAAATCCAGCGTGGGCCATCGATCGCCGATCGCCTCGATCCGCCCCGCGGCGCCCGCCTGCGCGGGGGCCGGGGTGCCCGTGAGGATCGGCCCGAGCATCGCTTCGATCTCGGCAGGCCCGGGCGCCCTGGCCTCGGCGCGAACCGCCTGTGCAGCCGCGACGCCGACCGCGCCGGCCGCGCGTCGCTCGGGCGTCCATCGCGCGACGCGGAGCGAGACCGACGTCGTGGGTTCGCTCCGCGACGTCATCACCTCGGCGCCGATGGCGAAGGGCTCGAACATACCGTGCGCGAGCCAGCCGATGCTGACGCGCACGTTGGATCCCGGGCGCAAGTTGCGGAGGTAGGCATCCCCGAAGAGCGCGTCGATGCGCAGATCCCGCTGCTCGACGATCGGACCATCCCAGCTCGGCGTGACCTGGATCATGCGCACCACGAGCGAGCCGTCGGTGTGCCGCGCTCGCGCGCGCGCGAGGCTCACGGGGCGCACCTCCCAGTAGAGGTAGATCGTCGCGGGATCGACGGCGATCGCCACGATCTCGTCGACGTCGTAGCGCTCGGGCAGCGGCAGCTCATCGATGGCGTCCGCCTCTTGCGCGGCCCACGCAGGCGCTTCCGCCGCTTCCGCTTCCGCTGCCGCGACCGGCGCCGCTTCCGCTGCCGCAACCGCAACCGGCGCCGCTTCCGCAACCGCAACCGGCGCCGCTTCCGCTTCCGCTTCCGCGACCGGCGCCGCTTCCGCTTCCGCTTCCGCGACCGGCGCCGCTTCCGCTTCCGCCTTCGCTTCCGCCGCGACCTCGACGACCGCGGCTTCCGTCGTGCTCACATCTTCGGTTGGCTGGGGTTCGCTGTCCGTCTCGCTTGGCGTGGTCACGGCTTCCTCCCGCATCTCTTCATCGACGGCGGACGCCGCTCCTCCGGCGACGAGCCGCTGCCTCAGCACGCGCGCTTCCGTGTGCTCGGGCTCCCGCGCGAGCACCTCGTCGAGCACGCCGATCGCTTTGTCCACGAACCCCTGCGCCGCGTAGATCTCCGCGAGCGTCACCGTCGCGAGCGGGGGCGGCGCCGTCGGCCAGCCCTTCGCGGGCGGCGCGCTCCGCACGGCGCTCGCCACGTCGGGCAGATGCAGACCTCGCTCGATCACGCCGACGAGCAGATCCCTCGCTCGCCCCATCCATCCACGCGACCTCGCGCGGTCCCGCTCGCTCCGCGCCGTGCGCGTCACGATCTCGTCCACGAGCTCCGGCATCGTGAGCGCGCGCGGACGGGCCACGCCGAGCTCTTCTGCCAGCGCGATCAGCTCCTCCCGCGTCAAACTCTCGAGCTCGTGCCGCTCCATTTCGTGCGCAACCTAGCACGAAGCGTGACGCGACGAGAGCGTCCCAGGCGGGGAGCCATTCGTCGATTCCGTTCGTCCGGAGCATCCCCGCAGAATGCCTTCGGAAAACCGCCGAGCCCCGGGCGGCCTCGCACTAGACTTCGAAGCATGACGCCGCCTCATGTGCTCGCCTTCCGCGGCCAGGACCGCGTCGAACGAAGGCCGGGCACGCGCGCGTCCGGCTGGGCGCATTTCGCGTTCACGAGCCTCGCCTCGCTCGCCGTCGTCGTGTACGCCGCTTCTCGCGTCGAGCGTGTCCGGCTCCTCGAAGCGCTCGTCGTACCGAGCACCTTCCTGTTCGCGAACCTCGTCGAGTACCTCGTGCACCGCGGCCCGATGCACCGCCGCAAGAAGCTCCTGCCGATCCTCTACGAGCGCCACACCCTGCGGCACCACCGCTTCTTCACGCACGAGGCGATGGCCTGCGACTCCGCGGCCGACTTCTCCCTCGTGCTCTTTCCCCCCGTGATGATCCTCGTGGTCCTCGGCGGCGTGGCCCTACCCGTCGCGCTCCTCCTCTTCGCCGTCGCCACTCCGAACACAGGCTGGCTCTTCGTCGCCACCGCCATGGCGTACTTCCTGACCTACGAGTGGCTCCACTTCGCCTACCACCTGCCGGAGCGCTCGCTCGTCGCGCGAAGCCCCCTCGTCCGCGCCCTGCGCCGGAGGCACGCGCTCCATCACGACCTCGGCCGCATGGCGCACGAGAACTTCAACATCACGTTCCCGCTCTGCGACTGGCTCTTCGGGACGCTCCGTCAGCCGAGAAACGACGACCGAGAAGGCTGACGCGCGTCCACCCACGCGGGTCACGATGACCAGCGCCCGGAGGCGCGCGTCAACCGCCGCTGGTCGCGATGACCAGCGCCGCCCCGACGCGCATCAGCACACGCTGGTCACGATGACCAGCGGCCCGGGGCGCGCATCAACACCCGCTGGTCACGATGACCAGCGGCCCTCGACGCGCGTCGACCCACGCGGATCACGATGATCAGCGCCGCCTCGACGCGCATCAACCGCCGCTGTCCACGATGACCAGCGGCCCGGGGCGCGCGTCGATGGGCACGAGAGATGATTTTTGGGGGTTTCGGGGAGCGGGGGCGAGAGCTGGGCTCAGCCCACCGACTTCATCATCGCGACCGGGGCCGCCGCGTTCGCGCGGAACCCGCCTGCCGCGAGCGTCTCCACCGGCGTCTTCCGGCGTGCCGGCTGGTTCAGCTTCGCGCCGTCGAGCACCGTCTCGCAGAGCTCGCCGAAATCGTAGCCCTTCGCCGCCGCCGCGCGGGCGAGCAGGCCGTCCGGCGAGAGCGCCGGCAGCGTGTTCACCTCGAGCACGTACTCGTTCTCGCCCGCCGTCACGAGCAGGTCGACCCGCACCGCGCCCGTGCAGCCGAGCCCACGCGCCGCGCGCTCCGCCAGGTTCTGCACGTTGCGCTCGCGCTGCGGCGAGAGCGCCACCTTCACGAGCTCCGCCCCGGGCCCCTCCAGCATCGCCTTCGGCGTCGCCACTTCCACCGAGCCGAGCACCTGCCCGTCGAGGATCGCGACGTTGATCTCCACGCCCGTCACGAACCGCTCCACGAGCGCAATGTCGTCGTACTCGAACGCCTGCTCGAGCGCCGCCCGCAGCTCGTCGAGGTTCGTCACCCGGCTCACGCCCTGGCTCGAACCCTCGCCGCGCGGCTTCACGATCGCCGGGAACCCGAACGAGCCGTGCAGGCCTTCGAGGTCCGTGAGGTCCGCGTCCTCCGACACCGTGTAGTACGGCGGCGTCGGCACGTTGTGCAGGCGGAACATCTCCTTCGCCTTCAGCTTGTCCATCGCGAGCGCGCTCGCGAGCACGGACGAGCCCGTGTACGGGATGCGGAGCAGCTCGAGGAGCCCCTGCACGCAGCCGTCCTCGCCCATGCGGCCGGAGAGGGCCAGGAAGGCCACGTCGATCCGGGCTTTCTGGACCACGGACGCGAGGTCGGGACCGTAACTCTCGCCGAGCGACAGGCGCACCACCTCGTGGCCACGCGCCGACAGCGCCTCCGCGACGGCATGCCCGGCAGACAGCTCCGACGACGAGCCGCCCATGATCACGCCGACCCGCCTCCGCATCGATCGCCTCTTCATCGAATCCACCTCCGTCGGCGTGAACGCTCGGACCACGTCACGACCTTCAAGTCGGCGGGTATCAGACAATGGATGAAGGGGTCAACAAAACGGACAACTTCGGATCTGCGCGAGGTCGTTCGGAAATCAGACAACTTCGACGAGGACCGCCGTGATGTTGTCCTTCCCGCCTCGCCCGTTCGCGAGGTCGATGAACCGCGTCACCGCCTCGCTCGCACCGAGCGCCGCGATCTCCGGGATCTCCTCGGTCCGCAGGTAGCCGTGCAGGCCATCCGAGCAGAGCAGGTACCGATCCCCGGCCCGCACCGAGATCACCGCCTTGTCCACCTCGACGTAGTCCCGGTTGCCCACCGCGCGCGTGATCACGTTCTTGTGCGTGGCCTTCGCCGCCTCCGCAGGCGTCAGCAGGCCTTGCTTGATCTGCCAGGCGAGGAGCGTGTGATCCTCGGTGAGCTGCACCGCGGTGCCCTCGCGGATCTGGTAGATGCGGCTATCACCCACCTGCCCCGTCACGAGCGATCGACCGAGGAAGAGCGCCGCGCTGATCGTCGTGCCCATCCCGAGCTTGTCGCGCTCGAGCTCCGCCATCGCGTAGATGAGGTACGTCGCCGCCTGGATCGCCCCCTCCATGATCCGGCAGGCCGCGCGCCCCTGCGCCTCGTCGAGCTCCCCGTCGATGGTCCCGAGCGCCGTGATCCCGCGCTTCACCATCCCGTGGATCGTGTCCACCGCCTGATGGCTCGCGACCTCGCCCGCAGCATGGCCGCCCATCCCGTCCGCCACGATGTAGAGCCCGAGCTCGTCGTCGTGGAAAAAGGCGTCCTCGTTGCCCTTGCGATGCTTGCCGATGTCGGTCTGCGCCGCGGAACGGACGGGCCACCGCCCACAGAGCGTCGGCGCCTCGTTCTGACGCAAAGCGTCGTTCCGGTCGTGCGGTGTGCTCATCGTGGAGCTCGTGCTTCTTCCGACGATAATCCGCCCCGGGCCCCCCTGTCGAGAGGCCCGTCCGCTCGGGTAGACTCCCTCGTCACCCATGTCTGCGCGGAGCTTTTGCACGAGCGTGACGTCTCCCGACGGGCTCTTCCGCGTGCTTCGGGAGACACGCGCAGCCGTCCCCTCTCCGGCAGGTGGGCTCGTCTTCGTGACGGGCCCACTCGTGCCGCACCTCCGCGCGCTCGCGAGCCGCGTGGCGAGCGCATGGAAAGGTGTGCCGACCGTGCTCGTCCCCGGCGCCGGCGTGCTGCACGAGCGCGCCGAGCTCGAAGGAGTCCCCGCCGCGAGTGGCCTCCTCTGGAGCGGAGGACAAGCGACGCCGTTCGCGCTCGGCGACGCGGAGGATGCACCGCGCGCGCTCGGCGAGTCGATCGGGCAAGCGCTCGGCGCGCGCCCTTCCTCGGCGCTGCTCTTCCACCGGGCCGACGGCTTCGACACGAGCCTGCTCGAAGGCCTCGCGGTCGCGGCGCCCTCGGCGCGTGTCTTCGGCGCCGGCACCGTGGGCGCAGGGGGCATGGTGATCACGGCGGAGGGCGAAGAGCGCGCGGCCCGCGCCGTGGGGATGACGCTGAAGGGGCTCGCCTCGCCGATCGTCGCGTCCTCGCCTGCGTGCCGCCTCGTCTCGGATCTCGCGCCGATCGAGGAGGTCAACGCGGGCATGGTGATGCGCCTCGGCGGACGCGCCGCGCTCGACGAGCTCTCGCGCTGCGCGCCCGGCGCCGCGAGCCCCGGCGCGCCCTCGCCGCTCGTGTTCGCCGCGCTCGTCGAGCCGGACGACGTCACGGACGACGGACGCCCGCGCTTCGTGATCCGGCCCGTGCGAGGGATCGATCCCTCGCGGCGGGGCGTGATGATCGGCGCGGACGCGCGCCCCGGGCTCCACATGGCGTTCGCGGTGCGGGACGCCCAGACGGCAAAGACCGACCTCGAAACGATGGCGCGCGTGGTCTCCAAGAACGCGCTCGGCGCGGCGCCGCGCTTCGCCCTCTACCTGACGTGCGCGGGCCGCGGCCAGAGCTTGCACGGCGTGCCCGACGCCGAGGTGCGGATCCTCCGCCAGCGCTTCGGCGACCTCCCGATCGCCGGCATGCACGCGGCCTTCGAGATCAGCCCGCGGGAAGGCCGTCCCTCACGGCTCGACCTTTACACGAGCGTGCTCGCGCTCTTCCGCTCGCCGAGCTAACCCGCGCGCCACGCTTCGAGCATCCGCGACACCCGCTCGTCGACCATCACGCGCGCGGCCTGAAACTCCGGCGTCCCGCGGAGCGGCTCGAGCAGCGGGCAACGATCCATCCACAGGAGATCGATGAGCCCGCTCTGCGCGCAGGGCACGATCGAGGAGACCGCGCGCGCCACGTCGCCCACGTACATCGCGAGCTCGACCTCGACCTGCCGGAAGTACGCGTTCCGCCTCCATCCGCCGTCGCGGTTCGCCACCGCCTCCTGGAAGATCGGCGAGTCGAACGGCGAGATCTTGTCGACCAGCGCGTCGCGGATCGCCACCTGGATCGGCGCGTCGGTCTTCACGTCCCGCAGCCGCTCGGCGACGTCCTTCGAGAGGGCCTCGTCGCGAAGCCACATCGCGTACCGCGTCAGGGCCGCGAAGTACGGGAACTCGCCCTCGACCGTGCGCACGTGATCGAGGAGCTTTCGCGCGCCGTCCCAGTCGCCGCGCAGCACGAAGACACGCACGAGGTTCCGGGCCACCGAGGGCCCCGCTGGATCGAGCGACCGCGCCGTCTCGAGCACGCGCGCCGCCTCGTCGAGCGGACCCGACTCCGACAGGATCATCCCGATGAGCCCGTGCGCCTCGGCGAGCGCGGGCGCGCGCGTGATCGCCTGGCGCGCGCTCCGTATCGCGCCGGGACCGTCGCCCGACTGGAACAGCCCGTGCGCCATCGCGAGGTGCGCCTCTGCGAGGTGCGGCGCCGCCGCGAGCGCGCGCTCGGCGGCTTGTTTCGCCTGCACCGCGCTGTCGCCGTTGAAGAACGACATCCGCGCGAGCGCGCTCGCGTAGCCGGACAGGATCGTCGGATCGTTCGGCGCGCGTTCGAGCGCTTGTTCGAGCAGCTTCACGGCTTCGCGCACGTGCTGCACCCAGAACTTCCGGTACTCGACGCGCGCCTTCAGGTAGAGCTCGACGGCCACGGGATCCGTCGGCGACTCGCGCGCGGGCTGGGCCATGTCGACGGTCAGCGCGTCGGCGATCGCCTTCGCGACCTCGTCGTTCACCACGAAGAGATCTTTCTCCGGCCGGTCGAATCGCTTCGCCCAGAGCTGGAACCCGTCGGCCACGCTGAGCACGCGCGCGCTGATGCGCATGCCTGCGGGCGTCCTGCGCACGCTGCCCTCGACGACGACCTGCACGGCGAGCTCGCGCCCAATCTCGCGTGGATCCTGATCGACGCCTTTGAAACGCATCACCACGCCGCGCGGCCGGAGCTTCAGCCCGCGCGTCATCGACAGCGTATCGATCAGATCGTCGGTGAGCCCTTCCGCGAGGTAATCGTCGTCCGGCGGCCCGCTGTTCCGGAACGGCAGCACGGCGACCGTCTTCTCGCCCGGCGACGTCTGCGCGGCGGGCGGCGGCGTGCCTCCGCTCGGCGTGGGCGTCGCGGACGGCGTCACCAGCGTCGCGACGGGCGGCAACTTGTTCATGGCCGGCAGGGTCAGGCTCGTGAGCTCCTCGGCCACCTCCTGCGCCGTGCGATATCGCTCGTCGCGATCACGCGCCATGCACTTGAGGACGAGCGTCCCGCATGCCGTCGGCAAATCGTGCCGCTTCGCGCGTGGATCCGGCGGCGGCTGCACGAGCCGCGCCGCGGCGATGCTCACGATCGACTCCCCGCGCCACGCCTTTTCCCCGGTGAAAAGCTCGTACAGCATCGCGCCGAGCGCGTAGATGTCCGCGCGCGCGTCGATGTCGGCGAGCCCTTGCACCTGCTCGGGCGCCATGTACGCCGGTGTCCCGATCACCGCGCCGACCTGCGTCCGCGCCCCTTCGGGCTCGTGCATCCGCGCGATGCCGAAATCGGTGATCACCACGCGCCCGTCCTTCGCCATGAGCACGTTCTCGGGCTTCAGATCCCGGTGCACGACGCCCGCGCAGTGCGCGGCGGCGAGACCTGCGCAGATCGCAGTCGCGATCTCCACGACGCGCCCGACCGACATCGCGCCTTGCCGCGCGACAATCACGTTGAGGGGCTCGCCCTCGACGTATTCCATGGTCAGGTACTTGTCGGCGCCGTGCTCGCCGATGTCGAAGACGCGGGCGACGTTCTTGTGGGTGACGCGGCGCGCGAGCTTCACTTCGCGGCGAAACCGTTCGAGCATCCCGGGCTCGTTCACGAGGTCTTGCCGCAGCACCTTCAGGGCCACGACCTCGTCGAGCTCCTCGTCGCGGGCGCGGTAGACGCTGCCCATCCCGCCGATCCCGAGCAGACCGAGCAGCGTGTATCGCCCGGCGACGCGATCGCCTGGCGCGCTCGAGAGGACCAGGCCTGTCGGCGCCTCGCTGAGGGGATCGGAGAACGATGGGGTCGCCTTGAAGTCGGTCATGTACTGCTGCGACGCAGGCTAACCGATCTGGGCCTCGTTCGGTGCTACCCTCCGCCGCCCATGGACGCCGCCGTCGCGGTCCGCGCACTCACGAAAGTCTACCGGGTCCACGAGCGCCCGGCCGGTCTCGCGGCTGCGCTGCGCAGCGTTTTCCGCCGAACGTACAAGGAAGTTCGCGCGGTCGAAGACCTCTCGTTCACGATCGAGCCTGGCGAGCGCGTCGGCTTTCTCGGCCCGAATGGCGCGGGGAAAACGACCACCTTGAAGATCCTCGCGGGCCTGCTCCACCCGACGAGCGGCGAGGTCACGGTCTCGGGCCACGTCCCGCGGCGCCGCGAGGCTTCTTTCTTGCGGACGATCACGCTCGTCATGGGCCAGAAGCAGCAGCTCCTCTGGGATTTGCCGCCGGCCGAGACGTTCGATTTGAACCGCGCCATTTACGGCGTCCCCGACGCGGCCTTCACGGAGACCCTGCGCGAGCTCGAATCGCTGCTCGACATCGGCGCCCTCACGAAAAAGCCCACGCGGCAGCTCTCGCTCGGCGAGCGCATGAAATGCGAGCTCGCGGCGGCGCTCCTGCATCGCCCGGGCATCCTCTTCCTCGACGAGCCCACGATTGGCCTCGACGTCTCCATGCAGCTCGTCGTGCGTGATTTCATCCGCAAGTACAACGAGAAGCGCGGCGCCACGGTCCTCCTCACGTCCCATTACATGGACGACGTCGCCTCGCTCTGCCCGCGCGTCATCGTCATCGACAGGGGCAAACTCCGCTACGACGGCGACCTCGCCACGCTGGTCAAGACGATCCGCCCGGACAAACGAATCGTCCTCGCCTTCGCCTCGCCGCCGGATCGCGCGGCCCTCGAGCGCGTGGGGACCGTCGTCGAGCTCGAAGGCACGCGTGCCGTCCTGCGTGTCCCGCAAGCGGACGTCCGCGAGGCCGTGAGCCACCTCGTCGCGAGCGCGGAGGCGAGTGACCTCACGATCGAGGATCCGCCGCTCGAAGAGGTCATGCGGGACCTCTTCGCGCGCCCCGCCGAGGAGCCGGCCGAGGCCCTCAAATGAATGCGCGGTCTGCGATTGGGGGCTCCGCTCGGACGAGCCGAGCTACGCCCCCAAACCCCCTGCGCGCCTATCCGACGCTCTTGCGGGTGGGCTTCTCCGCGGCGCTCGCCTATCGCGCCGAGCTCGTGATCTGGATGCTGACGACCACGATGCCGCTCGTCAGCCTCTCGATCTGGACCGCGGTCGCGCGCGAGGCGCCCGTGGGTCGTTATGGTCCGGGCGAGTTCGTGGGGTATTTCCTGGCCGCGCTCATCGTCCGCCAGGTCACGGGCTCCTGGCTCGTCTGGGAGATGAACCAGGAGATCCGCCAGGGCACGCTCTCGCAGCGCCTCTTGAAGCCGATTCACCCGCTCTGGATCTACAGCGCGGAGAACCTCGCCGCCTTGCCGCTCCGCGCGGCGCTTTGCCTCCCGGTCGTCGTCGTGGCCGTCGTTTATGCGGACCTGACGCGGAGCGGCCCGCTCCTCGCGATCTTTTTCGTCTCCCTGCTCGGCGCGTGGCTCATCAATTTCTTCACGATGGCCATCATCGGCTCGCTCGCGTTTTTCCTGGAGAGCTCCACGAGCGTCTTCGAGCTCTGGCTCATCACGTTCATGTTGCTCTCGGGGTACGTCGTCCCGCTCGAGCTCTTCCCGGGCTGGGTGCGCGGCGTCGCGGAGGCCTTGCCCTTCCGCTACACGCTGGGTTTTCCCGTCGAGGTCGTGATTGGCCTCATGGATACGAAGGCCGCGCTGCGGGGCCTCGCGGTGCAATATACCTATGCTGCTGCCGCCGCGACGGCCGCGATCCTCGTGTTTCGCGCGGGTGTGCGGCGGTTCGGGGCGTTCGGGGGCTGAGCCGGATTACAGAGCAAACGCGGCTGCGTAGACGGTGACGAGGCCGGGGAACCAGTCATCGACACCTCGAAACGCAGGTCTCGGCACCGTCGTACGGATCTCGACGCCCAGATACGAACCTCCCCGGATTGCATGCGTCAGGTAGAGCTCGTTCGGCGGCATCGACGGCCCGAAGGGGGTTGGTACATGGACGGCGAACCCGGCGCGCCGGACCAGCATGCCGTCCATCCGTTGCGCAGGCTGGAACATGGTGAAATTGGGCAGCGGAGCGATGAACTCGTTGAACAGCAGGGAACGCTTGACGAAACCATCGGACACCACCTCTGCCTGGACCGGGTTGAAGACGTTATCCATGGTGATCCAGATCTGGAGCTCCCCGCTCGAGTCGATCGCCACGCAATCGCGGCCCGATTTGATGGTATATCCGCTCGGCAGAGCAAACATGGCGCCGCTGGTGGGGTCGCCGAAGATTCTGTACTCGAGGTTGGGGCTGAGCGGTTTGGTGCTCATGTTTGCTGCGACGACCACGGACTGGATCTGGGCCAAGCTCAGAGGGTCTGCGCTGCTCAGAACCTCTGCCAAGGTCCTGGTCGCCAGGTGAAAGAACTGGCGTCCACCACAGGTGACGAAGCGCATGCCTTGCGGCGGCCCGGCGCCCTGACCGCTCGACGAACCCGAGGGCTCCTCCCCCGCAAGCAGCATACTCGTATCCGCGACGCTCCCGCTCGACGTGGGCATGCTATCCGTCGACACCGCGAGCTTGGCCACGCTGTCCGCCGGAAATGCCCAGGTGATGGCCGATGTGCCCGACATCAATCCGCCGTTGGCGACGCCGATCACGCTGCCGGAGTCGTCGAACACCGGCCCGCCTGAGTCGCCCTGCAGGATGATGCCCTCCAGGTTGATGATGGGCTCGCTGAGGCTAGGAAACCGCTGGGTTTGCAGGTCGGACAGGGTCCTCGGATTGGTGACGAGGCTGCCGATGTCTCTCGCGCCCAATTGACGGACCGCGATGCTTTTGCTGACAAGCCCGCTCGTCTGACCGTACCCGAGCACGTGAATTTTCTGCCCGGGCGTGGTGGAGCTCGTGTTGAGCGGGAGCGGTTGAAAGGCGAGGCTCGACGGCAGGCGCAAGGCCGCGAGGTCCGCGGACAGCAACACTCTCTGGACGGAGGTCGTCTGGCTGTTGCCCTGCTGATCGACGAGCGAAATGGGCGGCCGGCAAGGAGCCACCACGTGCAGGGCCGTCACGACGAGCGTTTCATTGCCAACCTTGGTCACGAACGCCGTGCCGACGCGTGCATTCCCCGGTGTCAGGCCCTTGCAGTTCGTGCTGACGACCTTGAACACCCCGTCCTTGGCCGATTGCATCCAGGACCGCTGCTGCCCGGACGCAGGGCTCTGGAACAACAGCACAGTCGCGAGCAGCGAAAAGGCTGTGACAGTCGTCTTCATAACTTGCACCTCTTCCGAACATATTGATTCAATTGGCCGACACGCTCGCCCTCGGGAGCTTTTTCGATCTCATTCGCCTTGCTTTTCCAGGGCTCCCCCAGCGTCCTAAAATGGTCGAGCCCATCCTGGGCGGCGACGAACTTCATTCCTCGCAGGACCGCACACGCCTTCACATCGTCGTTGAGCAACACGGTGTCCTTGGCGTTCACGGTGTCGCCATACGATTCGACGATGCGGGAGGGGCGCGGGTCCCCGGGAGGTGTCGCCGAAGCCGCCTCCTTGGCCGCAAACGGCGGCGCAACGCCGGCGCTCGACTCTTGGGCGGGCGGCTCTTCACGCGCCGCGGGGCCGGCGCCGGCTTCTTTCTTGGGGGGATCCGGGTGGCGCAGCTTGTACCCCAAGCCAACGGCGACGAGTTCCTGCGCTTCCGAATCCGTGAAGCCGGCGGCCGTCCAGCGCTTCGTGAGCTCTTCGGGGGTCGGCGAAAGCAGATCGTGCGTCCGTATGTAGATGCCTACGAGCAACCCGAGGCACGCAAACACCCCGAATCCGATGGCAGCCCCCGACGCTCGCCCCGGCGCATCCTCGTGGGCCTGCAAAGCCGCCGCCGCCGCGCTCGCCGCCTCTCCGCCCTGCGAGCTCGCCGCCTTGGCCTTCTCTTCACCCGCCCCCTCTCCCTCCGTCGACGAGCCGCTCTCCGTCGACGAGCCGCTCTCCGTCGACGAGCCACCACGCGACGAGAAACCCCGGATCGTCGCATACGTCACGGCGAGCGCCATGACCGAGCTCGTCACGGAGGCGACCAGAGGGTTCTCACGGACGGAGAGCGCGAGCACGAGCCCGATGAAGGTGCCAAGCGCACTGCCTGCGGCGAACGTCGTCGCCCAACCGCCACGTGACGCCTTGGACCGGAGCTTTGTTCGTAAGGGTGCCACGGTAGTTACCCTACCACATATAGTACCTCGTACGGAAGCACCGAGGGCGCGAGGTATAGCTGCGCCTCATGGGACATCGCGTCACAGGTTTGGGCCCGACGCGGCGCGCCGGCCCCCCGGTGCCTTTCACCCGAGAAACCCGCCCGCCGCCGCCCGCGAAAACCCCGCGTGCAGGCTCGCGCGCATCGCCGATTGCGAGAACATCCGGAACGCCCGCCGGATCTCCCCCGCGTCGCTCCGCGGCGTCAGGATCCACCGATCCTCGATCCCCATCGCCCGGAACACGTCCCGGAACGGCGTACGCCCGTCGTCGATCCCCATGGCCGCCACGATGTGCTGCTCGCTCGCCAGCATGTCGCGCACGATCACGCGCACGTCGCTCGCCCTGGCTTTGCGCGATCCCTCGTCGGCCCCGTCCGTCAAAATCAACGTCACGCTCCGCACCGGCACCCCGCTTTGCGCGAACTCCTGCGCTTTCGCGATCACCGTCCCGAGCAGCACCACCGTTTGATCGTAGAGCGGCGTCCCCAGCGTGGGATCGTAGTTCTTCGTCGTCATCCGCTCCGCAAGCGCAACCGGTCGGTACGGATAGAGCACGAATCCATTCAAGTACCGCGTATGCGCCAGGATCGAATCCTTCTGCTTCGACGACGCGAGCGCGTCCACCACCGCGTTGTGCCCTTCCCGCACGGCGTCGGCGTTCCCGGAGAAACGGATCGACCCCGAATCGTCCGGCATGATCGTCACGAGCACGACCTCGGACGCCTGCACGTCGTCCACGCCCACGCCGAGCCCGGCCTGGATCTGCGCTCCGATATCGATCGCCGCGAGCGCCGCGAGCGCCTCCGGCGACAGCGTCCCTTCCTCCTCCGCCGCCTCGAAGAGCCGCCGGATCTCGTTTGCCTTCCCATTTCCGTTCGTCATGACGTCCTCCTCTCCTATTTCAACCAGCGCCCGATCTCGTCCGTGCTCTTCACCAGGTTCATCCCCGCCGCCGCGAACTTCGCGAGCGCCTTCTCGGCCTCGGGCGTGAAATCCGCCACGAGCCCGCCCTTGCCGTCCGGCACCGTCACGGCCGACATGCAATCGGTGAGCAAATAGATCTTCCTCGCGAGCGCGGCGTCGACCGAGGCGATCTCGCCGAGGATGTCGTCGATCGAGCTCTTCACGCAATGGCTCGCCGCCTGCCCCGCGATGATCACCGCGTCCGCCGCGAGCAGCGTCTTCAAAAAGAGCGTATTCTTCTGCCCGAGCGGCTGACCGTCGAACCGCGTGAGCACCTCCGGCGACAGCACCGAATAGTTCTCCGTCAGCGGATTGCCTCCCTTCACCTCCACCCACGACTGCGCCCCGCGCACGTACGAGTGGAAGAGCCGCGCCTCGTGGATCGCCCCCACGAGCGCGTGCCCGTCGCTGCCGAGCAAGCAATGCGGCGGCCACAGATAGAGCGTGTACTTCCCGGCCTTCTCCAGCTCGTCGCAATAATGCCGCACCTGCTTCACGAGCCACGGGTAGTTCCCGCCGCAGAGCCATTTCGCGGTGGCCGGGTTCGGCCGCACCTCGCCCGTGTCGATGTCGCGCGTCGTGATCACGCGGTGCGCCGAGAGCGACTTGCCCTCGCGGTCCACCCAGAACGACGGAAAGAAGATCTGGTGCGAGAAATGCGTATCCATCGTCGTCGTGATCGCCGTGAGCACGTCGAGGTTCCTGTAGATGAACTCCGCGATGCGCCGGCTATCGTCGATCGCGCCCTTCCCGCTCCGCCCCGCCACGAAGAGCGCGCCCTCGGGGTGACAGAAATCCTTCTGCACGTCGATGAGCAGGAGGTGCACATTCGTCTTGTCCGCGCCCGCCGGCCGGATGTCGAGCGCCTTGCGCCAATCTTCGGCGGCCACGAAGAGCAGCTCCTCCTTGGGCCGATGGCCCCACTTCTCGGCGCTCTTGTGATCGTAAAAAACCGGCAGCGGAAGATCCTTGTGGTTCATGATGTACCTCTCGTCTCTTTCTATGAATCAACCCATTGCGAGCGCCGTGAGCTCGCGCGCCCCCACGACCCAGAGCCCCGCGGATCCCGCGAGGATGCGCGCGCCTTCCTGCACGAACGGCTCGGTGTCCGGGAAACGCCGCGCCTCCGCCGGCCCGCCTGGGCCGAGCTCGACCCGCACGAGCCCACTGTCCGTGGCCACGAGCAGCGCGCCTCCGATGGCCTTTTTGCCGGCGATCGACCCGAGCCACGAGCCGTCGCCCGCCTCGGCCTCGGCCACGCCGAGCAGCGCGCCGCCCTCGGCCACCACGGCGCACCGGTTCATCGTTCGACCGGCGCGCACGTACGTCAGGAAAAACCAAACCCTGTCCTTGTCGATCGCGGCGTCCGCGGCCACGATCTGCCCGCTCGGCCAGGGCAACTTCACCGTATCGCGAATCCCGCGGCACTCCGTATCCCAGGTGAACGCGACCGACACCGCGCCTGCCCGGTAAAACCCGAACCCGAGCCGCTCACCGACCCAGATGCGGGTCTGTCCGGACAGTACCTCGCCCCAGGGCTCCGCCACGCCTTCCGCGAGGCCCGCGAGGGGCGCACCGGAAGGCCGCGCGGCGCGCCGGAACAGGCGCCCTCCATGGACGAACCATCGATATCGATCATTCACCACGAATGCGGGTTCCTGGCCCAATACGTCGACAGACATCCCCTGCTCCGCTTGCCCGGCCTCGAATGCAACGACCCGCCCGCGCCGCCCGATGAACGTGGTTTTCCCCTGGATCCAGAACCGCAATGCCCCGTCGAGCGGCCCACGCGCGACGACGGCCCCGTCCTCCCGCTTGTAAACGCCGTCTTCGTGCACCACGTACGCCGGCGCATCCCCCACGAGCGTCGCCGCGACCATCGAGCCCGCCGTGGCGAACCTGCGAGACGCCTTCACATGCCCCCGCACGACGACCACCTCGCGCGCCGCGCCGTGATCACACACCGGGCAACGCGCCCGCGCATGCTCGGCCCCGCACGAAACGCACGCCGTAAACCGCAGGTTTGCAAGGAGCGCGAGCGGAAGCGGGGCCCGCGCGTCGCGCTCGAAGATCGACGAGAGCGCGTGCAACAGGTCGTCCGGTAAAACCCCGTACGGAATCGCCGGCTTCGGATAACGCACCTCCGGATCAAAAACCGTGATCCGCCGGAGCGGCCGCGCCGCCTCGGGGACACGTTTCGCCGGATCCCGCGGCCGATACACGCCGCCGTAGGGCCCCACGCAGAGCAGCGTGCCCATCACCATCACGGCGAACGCATACCAGTCCGATTCCGCAGAGAACGGCCGCACGGGCCGCGGACGCGGCTCGCTCGCCTCGCAGAGCAGCGGATCGACGAATCGCTCGGTGTACACGGGGCACGGAAACCGGCCGAACTGAAAGCTGTCCGCGTCCACGATGTGCGCCTCGCCGTCCCGCGCGAGCACGTTCAGATCGTTGAAATCGCCGATCACCGCGCCGGCGTGATGAAGGGCCGCGACGGTCGCCCGCAGATCACAGAGGATCCGCGCCGCCGCGTCGCCCCCGAGGGCCCTGCGCCGCGAAGGCTCGCCGAGGCACATGAGCGGCTCGGCGCCCGCGATGAGCCGCATCGTATACCCGAGGATCGTCCGACCTTTTCGATCCATCGCGAATGCCATCGGCGAGGCGACGCGCTCCGGCAATCCCGCCGGAAAATGCGGCATCTTCTCCTGCACGAGCGCGAGCCTGTCCGCCGCCGCGCGCGCCTCGACCGAGACCCCGGCGACGTCCGGATGATCCGGCCCCTTCCATAACTTCAGCGCGATCCCGCCGCCGAGATCGAAGACGTCCGCCTCGCCGCCCTTGCCGATCGAGGCCTGCGGGCTCACGCGAATGCGTTTGTCGTCGATGTACACTTCCATGGCACACGTCTCCCGTCCTCGCCTCGCGGCGAGCCCGAACGGCCACTTCATCGAAACAACCTCTCTTACGAGACGGCGCTCGGCTTCTTGCGGCGCACGACGAGCAGCGTCGTATCGTCCTCGAGCAGCCCCGGCTCCTTGTGCATCCGCCGCTCGTCCCAGAGCGGCCGCGTCACATCACGATTGACGAGCGCGAGCGACCGCCGCACCGCATCGACGTTCCGAAAATACCGATCCTCGGACCAGAACGCCCGCAGTGGCGGCACACGCTCGCCGTGCGCCCCGGGGATCGCCGCTCCCGCGAGCGCGTCGTAATCGACGGCCCCGTCCGTGCCGACGAGCACCGAAGTGAGCGCCGACGCGGGCAGCACGCGGTGAATCGAGAACCGCGGCCCGGCCCCCGAGAGCCCATACCCGAGGTAAGGCGGCGCATTGCCGGGAAAAGGCCCGAGCCGCACGACCTCGTCCCCCACCACGAACATCCCGTCCCCAGCGCCGAACACGACGGCCCGCTCGGCGGAGATCACCACGCCGAGCACCGTGAACAGGAAAAACTCGGCCACGCCGCGCGGATGCGCGACGCCCATGTCCTCTGCAGCCGAGGCGAGCGAATGGAGCAGCCGTTCCCTGACGCGCTCGAACGTCGCCTCGTCGTGAATCGCCGCGCCCGCCTCCATCTCGCGAAGCACCTGCGCCGCGACGATCCGCGCCCCCATCGCCGCGCCGATCTCGTTATGCGCGCCGCTCCCGCACCCGTCACAAACGACGCCGACGATCCCGCATTCGGCCGAGCGAAACGCGAACGCGTCCTGATTGGGCTTGCCGGCGAGGACGTGCGAGCGCCCCGTCACGCTCCCCACAGCCATCTCGAATCGCTCGTCCACGCGCATGGCACCCTCCTCGCCTCAAATCTCGAACAAAAAGCCCTCTTTTTCGAGCTTCCGATACGCCTTCTCGTCGAACGTGTAGAGCCTCGCGGCCCGGTGCGCGACGTCCTGCTCCACCTCGTCGAGCTCGATCAAGAGCCCCGTCGCGACCACTTTCTTGCGGAAATTCCGCTTGTCGAGCTCATGCCCGAGCACCTTTTCGTACACGCGCTGGAGCTGCGTGAGCGTGAACTTCTTGGGCAAGAGCTCGAATCCGATCGGCGCATACCGCACCTTGCCGCGCAGCCGCGCGATCGCCTTGTCGACGATCGCCTCGTGATCGAAGGCGAGCCGCGGCAGATCGTCGATCGCGAACCACGCCGCCTCGCGCGCGTCCGTGGCCGCGCGGACCGCGTGCTCGCTCAGCTTCACGAGCGCGTAATACGTCACGGAGACGACGCGCTCGCGTGGATCCCGCTCGACGGCCCCGAACGTATAAAGCTGTTCGAGGTACACCTTTTCGATGCCGGCCTCCTCGCGGAGCTCGCGCCGCGCGGCCTCGTCGAGCGTCTCGTCGAGGCGCACGAAACCACCGGGCAACGCCCAGCGCCCGGCGAAAGGCTCGACGCCGCGCCGGATGAGCAGGACCTTGAGATCCTCCTCGTCGAGGCCAAAAACGACGCAATCCACGGCGAGCGCCGGGCGCGGGTAACGGTAGGTGTGGGTCATGTTCGTGTACGTGTAGGATGTACACGAACCTTAGTGTCAACTCGACACCATGTCAAGGGCGCGTGCGATCGGGCCTGGAAGATCGAGCGAAGATGGAAGGGCGTTCAGGTCGTGGTCGACGCTTGGGAGCTACGCCCCTGGACCCTTGACCCGCTCCACCTGTCCATCCGCATGCCGCGCGAACCGCCCCTCCTCGCGCCCGTGCACCGGGTCGTCGCTCGGCCACGGCCACCCGCCGAATCGGGTCCGCTGGTAATCCATCATCGCGCGCTGGATCTGCTCGCGGGTGTTCATCACGAACGGACCGTACTGCACGACCGGCTGCCCGATCGGACGCCCCTGCAAAAGGAGGATCTCGGCCTCCTCGTCGCCGGCCTCGAGCCGCACGTCCACGTCGCTCCGGACCCGCGCTGCCGCGTGCTCCGTGAGCGCGCGCTCCCCGATGCGCAGCGACGCGCCGTCGAAGAAATAGAGCGTCCGCACCGATTGCGGGTTCGCCGCCTTCGGCAAGGTCCACGTGGCGCGCGGGGCCATTCGAATGGTCCAGATCGCCACGTCCGCATCCGGCCGCGACGCCCATGAATGCGGCGGCGGCGCCGGCGCGTGTTTCCCGTCGAGCCTCCCAGCGACCACCGTCACCTCCGTCGATCGCCCCGCCTCGTCGAGGAACGTGCACCGCGGGATCGTGCTGCTCCACAGCATCGAGAAATGCGGCGGCACGAGCTTGTCCTCCGCCGGCAGGTTCAGCCAGATCTGAAAGAGCTCGACCGGATTCGGGTTCGCCCGATCGAGCAGCGGGAACATCTCGGAATGGACGATCCCTCCGCCCGCCGTCAACCATTGCACGTCACCCGACCCGAAGCGCGCCGCCGCGCCGAGCGAGTCCGCGTGGTCGATGAGCCCGCGCCGCACGATCGTCACCGTCTCGAAGCCGCGGTGCGGATGCTGCGGGAAGCCGGGCACGACCTCGCCGTGGTACATGCGCCAGCCGTCCTTGCCGGCGAAATCCTGGCCGAGGTTGCGCCCTGCGAGCGACGCCGCCGGCCCCATCCGCTCGTTGCCCGCGGGGTACGCGTCGTCGTGGTGCACGCAAAAGAGGAAGGGATCGGCCGTCTCCCAGGGAAAACCGAGGGGGCGCGTCTCGAGCACGATATCGTTCGCGGAGCTCATGCTAATACCCGATTCCCACGGCGGCTCGGACGTATTTCATCGCCATCATCTCGGCCACCATGAACTCGGCGAGGTCCGCCCGGCTCACCTCGTACGCCTTGCCGGCGGGCCCGTCCTTCGTGATCTTGTAATCACCCCTTTTGGGTCCGTCCAGGAGGCGGGGCGGGCGCACGATCGTCCAGTCGGAGTCGCTCGCGCGCAGCCGCTCCTCCGCCCTTCGTTGATCGGCATACACGTGCCGCGCCATCCATCGGCCCACGGTCCGGTACCAGAGCGGCTCGTTCGGATCCTCGATCGTCCCGGCCGACGTCACGCACACGAACCTGCGCACGCGGGCCTCGGCCATCGCCCACAGGATGGCCGCGAACCCGTCCGAAAAGAGGTTCGTCTCGCCGAAGTCCTGGCCCGTCCCGAGCGCCGAGATCACCGCGTCCACGCCGCGCATCGCGGGCCCCACGTGGCCCCACTCGAGCACGTCTCCTTGCACGAGGTCGAGGCGCGGCGACCAGGCGCCGACGGCCGCGGGCCTGCGCGCGAACGCCCGCACCTCGTACCCCGCGTCGAGCGCCTGCGCGACGACCTCCCGACCCGTGGGCCCCGAAGCCCCGAAGACCAAGATCTTCATGCGGCGATCATCGTACGTTGCGCGCGACGTAGCAACGTCGATCGCGCTACAATGCCGGCATGCGCAGGCTGCCTCCGCCGCCCCCGAGCTCCGAGATCACGCCCGAAGCGCGGTACCTGCGCCGCCGCGAGATCCTGAAGAGCGCGGGCCTCTTCGTGGGGACGGCCGCGGCGATGGGCACGGGCCTCGTCGCGCTCACGGGCCGCGGCCGCCGCGCGAACGTCACCGCCGAGCCGCTCCCGCCGGAGCTCCTGGCGCCGCCCGCGTCCGCGACGCCGCCCGCGCCCTCGGGCTCGCCCGCCGTGCGCAATCCCTTCACCACGGACGAGCCACGCACGCCTTACGAGGACGTGACGACGTACAACAACTATTACGAGCTCGGCCTCGACAAGGAAGACCCGGCGCGAAACGCGAAAACGTTGAAGCCCCGGCCGTGGACCGTGGTCTTCGAGGGCGAGATCAAAAAGCCCCAGCGGGTCGACATCGAGACGCTCTTGAAATGGTTTCCCCTGGAGGAGCGCGTCTACCGCATGCGGTGCGTGGAGACGTGGTCGATGGTGATCCCGTGGCTCGGCTTTCCGCTCGGGAAGCTGCTCGAACGGCTCGAACCGACGTCGCGTGCGAAGTACGTCGCATTCAACACGCTGATGGATCCGGAGCAGCTCCCGTTCCAGCTCACGGACGTGCTCGAATGGCCTTACCGCGAGGGCCTGCGCCTCGACGAGGCCATGCACCCGCTCACGATCCTCGCCGCCGGCCTCTACGGAAAATCGCTCCCCGGGCAAAACGGCGCCCCGCTGCGGCTCGTCGTGCCGTGGAAGTACGGATTCAAAGGGGTCAAGTCGATCGTGCGGATCGCGCTCGTCGAGAAGGAGCCGGAGACGTCGTGGCACATGGCGGCGCCGCGTGAATACGGATTTTACGCGAACGTGAACCCCGCGGTCGCGCACCCGCGCTGGAGCCAGGCGATGGAGCGGCGCATCGGGGACCTCGAAAAACGCCCGACGCTCCCGTTCAACGGCTACGCCGAGGAGGTCGCGCACCTCTACGCGGACATGGACCTTCGGATGTACTACTGATGTCGACGAGCGCAATCACCACCCCGGACAAACCTGCCGCGCCTCGCGCGGGCGCGGGCAAGCTCGGCTGGCTCGTCCCCGCGATCGTCACGGGAGGCCTTTTCCCGGCCGTCGTCCTCGCGGCGCGCGCGGCGAGAGGCGACCTCGGGGCGAACCCGATCGCCGAGGCGATGAACCAGCTCGGGCTGCTCGCGCTCGTCCACCTCGTCCTCTCGCTCGCCGCGACGCCGCTCCAGATCGTCACGGGCTGGAAATGGCCGATCCGCATCCGCAAATCGCTCGGCCTGCTCGGCTTCTTTTACGTCTGCGCGCATTTCCTGGTGTACGCGCTCGTCGATCAATCGCTCGCCCTGCGCGCGATCCTCGAGGACATCACGAAGCGCCCGTTCATCCTCGTTGGGTTCGCCGCGTTCGTCCTGCTCCTCCCGCTGGCCGCGACGTCGACCGCGAAGGCCCTGAAACGGATGGGGTTCGCCCGTTGGAAGCGATTGCACCGGCTCGCGTACGTGGTCGCGATCCTCGGCGTCGTCCATTTCGTGATGCGCGTGAAGAAGGACGTGACCGAGCCGGCGATCTACGGCGCCGTGCTCGCGGGTCTCTTCCTGATCCGGATCATGGACGGGGTGCGGAAGCGCGGGAACAAGCGCGGTTAAGCCGGACCTCCCGCCAATCGACCGATTCCGAACCGCCCCGCCACGCCGAGCAGGATGCCCACGTTTCGCACGTCCTCGGTCGGGAGCAAGATCCGCTCGCCCGAGGCGAGCCTGACTTCGAGCCAGCGAAACGAGAGCTGCATGGCGTCGACGTCGTTCTCGCGGCCGTGGCGCTTGCCATAATGAATGCCGAAACCGTCGACCATCATCGGGCCAAACCAGAGCCGTTCACCCGCGTCGAGCGCAGCGATCGTCTCGGCGAGCATACGCGCGGCCGTCTCCGTCTGCACCCGCGTGGCCAGGTCCCGCGCGCCTTCGAGCTCCGTCGGCAGCTCGATCACGCGGCCGTCGCGCGTCCCGAGACGCATGATGACCTCCGGTGATCGTACGGGCTCGTAGAATCGCGCCCAGATGCCCGTCACGTCGTCCCAGAAGAACGAGGTTCTCCCCTTGTGGCTGGTGATGCACATCCCCTCGTCGTGTACGGTCACGCGTCCGCGGACGCGACGCGCGTAGGCGCGCAGCGCGAACGCAGCGCCGGTCCCGACCACGCTCGCTTGCAGGAAGGCCAGGACCCAGAGGCCGGGATCCGAGCCGCCCCCGAGCGGCGAGAGCAGCAGCGCGAGCGCGGCGAGGCCGGCAGCCGAACCCACGGCGAGGAAACCCACGCGCTGCAGCTTGCTCGAGCGGTACGTCGCGACGGGCGGGCCAAAGGAGAGCGGCGCGGCGCGGTAGGGGCTGATCGCCTTGGCGCTCGTTTTGCGAGGGGCTTCGAGGCTCGGGGGCACGCGTCGCGCGAGTATAACCTCGTTCTGCCCGCGGCATGCTACCCTCCGCGCGAACGCGCGATGCGGTATCTCTCCCTGCTCGGCCTCCAGCTCCGCAAGTCCGCGACCGTCGCGATGCATTATCGCTGGGATTTCGTGGTCAGCGGGGCGCTCGCCCTGCTCTGGACGGTCGCGGGCCTCGTGCCGTTCCACGTGGCCTTTCACGACCGGCCGCCCGTCGGGGGCTGGACGTACGAGACCGCGCTCGTCGTCGTGGGCTTTTTCACGCTCCTCCGCGGCGTCCTCGACGGCGCGGTGAACCCCTCGCTGCTCACGGTCGTACAGCAGATCCGCGAGGGCACGCTCGATTTCGTGCTGCTCAAGCCCGCCGACGCGCAGTTCCTCGTCTCGACCACGAAGTTCGAGGTCTTCCGCGTGTTCGACGCGATCGCCGGGCTCGCCCTCGTCACCGTCGCTTTCGTTCGCCTCGGCCGCGTCCCGAGCCCGCTCGGCGTGCTCACCGCCCTCGCCATGCTCGCGGCGGCCACGGTGGTGCTTTACTCGATCTGGATCCTCGTGATCGCCGCGGCCTTCTGGGTGGTTCGCGTGGACAACCTCGCGTACCTCTTCGATTCGCTCTTCGATTTCGCGCGCTGGCCCGTGTCCGTGTTCAAGGGGGTCTGGAAGATCGTATTCACCTTCGTCATCCCGCTCGGCGTGATGACGACGTACCCGGCCGAAGCGCTGCTCGGCTCGCTCGCCGGGCAAACCGCCGTGGCCTCGGTCCTCGGCGCGGCCCTGCTCGCCGTGGTCGCGCGGACCGTCTGGACACGCGCGATCGGCCATTATACCTCCGCTTCGAGCTGAACCTTCCCATGCCCTCCGATCTCGCCCTCGACACCGCCGTCACGCCCGTCCCCGGCTCGGCCGGGCATTACACGACGAACCTGCCCGACGCCTGGAGCTGGAACCTGCCCTCGGGCGGCGTGCTCATGACGGTGGCGCTCCGCGCGATCGAGGCCACGATCGCCGATACGAGCTTTCGCCCGGTCTCGGCGACGACGCTCTTTTGCAATCCCGTCCCGCCCGGCCCGCTCGAGGTCCGCGTGGAGCTACTCCGCCGCGGCAATGCGGCCGTGCAGGCGCGCGCCATGCTCCGCGCGCAGGCGTCCCCGGGGACGGACCTCGAAGTGAGCGCGACATTCGCCCGCGAGAGGCCAGGAATCGATCTCGTCGACACGGCGCCGCCGCGCGTGCCGAGCCCCGAAGACGCGTCGCCGATCGTGGAGCCGCGCCGCTCCGTCGCGGGCCGGAGTGAATACCCGTTTCTCGACAATTTCGATTCGCGCCTCGCGCTCGGGCACGTCTGGTGGAAGCCGAACTGGCCCGCGGGCGCTGCCCGGTATGCGCGGTGGATGCGTTACAAGATCCCGCAGCGCCTCGCGGATGGCACGCTCGATCCCTTCGCGATCCCGCCGATCGCGGACCTGATGCCGCCGGCCCTGCGCCAGAAGCTCGGGCCGGAGGGCCCGCATTTCCACGCGCCGAGCCTGGACCTCACGGTGCATTTTCTCGACCCCACGGCGAGCGAATGGCAGCTCGTGAGCGTGTGGGCGCGGAGAGCGCGTGCGGGCTATGCGACGGCGGAGGCCGAGGTGTGGGGCGCCGACGGAAAGCTCACGGCGTACGCGACGCAGACGATGTTTCTGCGGAAGCCGTCGCGCTAGCCGGCAAGAACGGCGCGAGGAGGAGCCCGAGGTAGCTCTTCGGCGCGGCGAACGGGACGCCGAGATCGTACGCCTCGTCCTTCGCGGGACAATGGTGCGTCCCGAAGATCACGTCGAGGAAAGGGGCGACGTTCGCGAAGTTGTGCCGCGTGCGCTCGAGGCGCGCGTGATGCCAGTGGTGAAGCTCGGGCGCGCCGAGGAGCCATTTCAGCGGGCCGAGGGGCAGGCGCACGTTGGAATGGATGAAGATGGCCCACGCGCCCCGCAGGACGATGAAGCCCGCGAGCGCCCGCGGCGAGAAGCCGAGCGCGAGCGCCGGCAGGTTCGTCGCGAGCTGCGTGAGAATGCCGTCGACCGGATGCTCGCGGTGCGCCGCGACCCAGTCGAGGTGCTCGCTCGTGTGATGCACAGCGTGAAACCGCCAGAGGACATCGAAGCGGTGGCAAGCCCGGTGGTACCCGTACACGCAAAGGTCGCCGAGCAGGACCACGAGGACGGCCTGGGCCCAGAAAGGTTGTGCCGCGAAAAACGCGCGCGGGCCTTCCGGAATGTAGCCGCCGATCCACGCAGAGGCCGCGCGCGCGACGAAGATCGCGACGGCATTCCAGACGAGGTATTGCCCGAAGAAGAAGCAGAGGTCGAGCCCCACGGCAGGCCGGAAGATCCGCTGATGTCTGGCCGGAAAAACCCGTTCCAGCGGGACGAACATCACCACGAGCACGGCGAGGCTCGCGAGCGCGGCCCAGAGCGCGTCGAGCGCCTGCGAGAGCTCATTGCGGGGCATGGGCGTTCGAGGGGGCTTGGTTGTTTGGGGCCGGCGCGTTTTGAAGGATGCCCGATTCGCCCTTCGGGTCCGCGGAGCCCTGGGAGCTGGGCCGGAAGATCTTCCCCGATTTCGTGGTGCCGAACATCTCGTCACCCACGTCGAGCGAGCCCGTGGTCGCCGGCGCGGCAGCGGAGGTCGCGGGCATGGGCCCCGGCGTGGCGCTCGGCGCGGGCGGCGGGACGGCGGCGCGTGGCTCGGGGACGGCCGAAGGCGCGGGGGGCTCGCTGCGAGAGCAGCCGGTCGAGAGCGAGGCCTGCGTCACGAGGACGCCAAGAATGCCGACGGAGAGCATCAGGGTGGCCACGCGAAGGAGGAGCGAGGAGCGCGGAGGAGCAGCCATGGCCCGTTCGACGTAGCAGACCCCCACGCGCGTTGACGAATCCTTCGCGGACCCGCACGATGCCTCGCCATGGAACGAACCAAGGCGCGATCGACGGCGATCCTGTCGCTCGTCGCCGCCCTCGCCCTGCCCTCGTGGGCGCGCGCGGACGCCGTCCCGCCCCCGCCGACCTCGTGCCCCAGCGAGACCCACGGCATCACCGGACACGCCGGGACGGGCTGCGCGCCCGACACCTGCCCCCTCGGCTCCGAACCCGCGGTCTGCGACGCCGGCGCGCGGCCTTGCTGCATCATGAAGGCCTGCCGCGACGCGAGGTCCTGCCAGCCGGGAGAGGGGTGCGTCGAGGTGCGGATGTGCGTGGCGCCTGGAGTCATCTCGATGCGGGGACATCAGATCGGCGAATGGCGCGAGGCCGTGAGCTACGTGAACGAGGACAAGGGCTGCGCGCCGGGCTCGACGCAGGAAATCGTGGCGACGTGCATGACGAAGACCACGTCCGCCGTCAGCGCCCCGGGCCGCCGCCGCGGCGCCGCTTGCTCGTGTGATCTCGGCGCGTCGGGAGACGCCCCCGCGCTGCCGCTCGCCGCGGGCGGGATGGTTTGTCTCGGCGCATGGGCGCGGAGGCGCAAGCCGCGATGCTGAAATGGCTGCTCGTCGGGCTCGTGGTGTTCCTGATCTACCGGCTCGCGATGAAGCGGCCGCGCTACGATCGGCTGTTCTCCCCGGATCACCTGATGGAGATCTCGCGCGGGCTCGATCGCGCCAAGCAGGCCGCGCTCGCGGGCGTCGGATTGGGCCCGCCCGCGGATCCGTTCGCCGCGGGCAATGCATTCATCACGTCCGCCGATATCGCCGTCGCGTACACGGTCGCGAACGCGGGCGAGGAAGACGGCCACGAGCATCACGTCTCGCTCTCCCATCGCGGCGGCGCGTTCGCCGGCGCGGCCGCGGGATTTCTGGCCGCGGCGATCCTCCGCCTGCTCGGCGTGGAGGGAAAACCCTGCGTGCTCGCGCTCTCGAACAGCGGCGTCTACCACCTGATCTTCAAGATCCCCGCGGCGGAAGAAGCGCGCTTCGCGTCGAAACCCGTCCCGGCGCTCGACGAGGAGGCCGCGCGGGCGCTCGTCGGGACGGCGATGGACGAGCGGGGGCCGCTGCTCGCGCGGCTCGGCAAGCTCGACGTGAAGGTGCCGAAAGGGGGCTCGTGAAAGCGACGCACATCGCAGACCCGAGGGCACGCGAGGAGCTCGCGCGGCTCCTCGAAGGATTCGCCCGAAGGCGGCGCCGGATCCGGGTCGTGAAAAAATCCGAATACTGGCACCAGCGGGCCGCCGGCGCGGCCCTCTGGGTCGTGACGTTCGGCGGCCAGAACAAGTACCTCACCCATTACGTGACCACGCTCGGCCACACGATCTACGTGCCCGACGATTTCGACGACTGGCTGCCCACGCGCGCGCTCCAGATCCTCCGCCACGAGGCCGTGCACGTCGCGCAATTCGAGCGGTACGGCTGGATCCTCATGGTGCTCTTCTACGGCGTCCTGCCCTTGCCGTTGGGCCTCGCCTGGTTCCGCGCCCGCCTCGAGTGGGAGGCGTACGAGGAGACGCTGCGCGCCGTCGCCGAGATCGAGGGCCTCGCCGCGGCCCACGCCCCCGCGCTACGGGCGGAGATCGTGCGGCGCTTCACGGGGCCGGATTATGGCTGGATGTGGCCCTTCCCGCGCACGGTGGAGCGCTGGATCGACGAGGCGCTCGTGAGGATCGAGGGCGAGCTCGCGCGAAAGGCGCCCTCGACACCGTCTCCCGAGAAGCGTTAGCCTGTCTCGCCCGAGCCCCCCCGGAGGTCGTCCGCCGTGTGGATCATCCTGGCCGTCTTCGCCGTCCTCGTCATCGCCGTCGCGATCTACGACCTGACGCAAACGAAACACGCGATTCTGCGCAATTTCCCGATCATCGGGCATTTCCGCTACATGCTCGAAGCGGTGGGGCCGGAGCTCCGGCAATACATCGTCACGAACAACGACGAGGAGCGCCCCTTCAGCCGTGATCAGCGCCGGTGGATCTACTCGTCGGCGAAGAAGGAGAACAACTACTTCGGGTTCGGCACGGACAACGACCTGGAGCAGAGCCCGAACTACCTCATCGTCAAGCACGCCGCTTTCCCGCTGCCGGAGCTGCACGCGGGCGAGCCCGGCTACGACCCCGGCTACCGCGTGCCCTGCGCGAAGGTGCTCGGCGCCAAGCGGAACCGGAAGAAGGCATTTCGCGCGAATTCGGTGATCAACACCTCGGCGATGAGCTACGGCTCGCTCTCGGGCGCCGCCGTCGAGGCGATCAACCGCGGCGCGAAGATCGCGGGCTGCATGCAGAACACCGGCGAGGGTGGCGTCTCGCCGCACCACCGGCACGGCGGGGATCTCGTCTGGCAAATCGGCACGGGCTATTTCGGCTGCCGCGATCCCCAGGGGCGCTTCAGCATGGAGCGATTCCTCGAGACGATCGCGTCGGCGCCGATCCGCGCGATCGAGGTCAAGCTGAGCCAGGGCGCGAAGCCCGGCCTCGGCGGCGTCTTGCCAGGCGCGAAGGTGACGGCCGAGATCGCGAAGATCCGCGGCATTCCGATCGGAGAAACCTGCATCAGCCCGGCCGCGCACACGGCGTTCTCCTCGGCCGACGAGATGCTCGATTTCGTCGAGAAGCTCGCCGAGGCGTCGGGTTTGCCCGTGGGGATCAAATCGGCCGTCGGTCAGGAGAAATTCTGGCACGAGCTCGCGAAGCTCATGGCGCGCGGCGATCGGGGCGTCGATTTCATCACGATCGACGGCGGCGAGGGCGGGACGGGCGCGGCGCCGCTCGTGTTCAGCGACCACGTGGCGCTGCCGTTCAAGATCGGGATGAGCCGCGTGTACCGCACGTTCGCCGAAGCCGGCATCGCCGAAAACGTGGTCTTCATCGGTTCGGGCAAGCTCGGCTTCCCGCACGCATCGCTGCTCGCGTTCGCGCTCGGCTGCGACATGGTCAACGTCGCGCGCGAGGCGATGCTCTCGATCGGCTGCATCCAGGCGCAGGAGTGCCACACGGGCCATTGCCCCACGGGCGTCGCCACGCAAAACCGCTGGCTCGTGCGGGGGCTCGATCCGACGGACAAGGCGGCGCGATTCGCGAATTACGTAACCGTGCTGCGCAAGGAGCTCTTGCAGCTCGCGCGGGCCTGCGGCGTGCCGCATCCGGCGCTCGTGACGCTCGACGAGCTCGACATCCTCGACGACCGGCTGCACGCGCGCTCGGCCACCTCGGTATTCGAGTATCAGCCCGGCTGGGGCTGTCCCTCCGTCGTGGACATGGAAGCCATTTCCGCGATCATGGCCGGCAAACCGGCGCCGGCGCTCCCCGGCCGCGAGGGGCTCGTCATCGCGCCGGCCTGACGCTCGCTCGAACCTTCGAAAACGAAAGCGCCGCCCGAGGGGGGCGGCGCTTTTTTCATTTCACGCGCGCTCCGGAGAGCGCCGCGAAAAACTCACTTCGCTTCGACGGGGATCGAGACCTTCTCGACGAACGGCTCGCACGTCGACTCCGTGCAGACCGCGCCCTTGAGCTCGGCCTCGATCGTCTTCTTGCCGGGCGCGGCGGCCGTCGCGACCACCGTGAAGCTCAGCTCTTCCTTCGAGACCTTCGCGTCGGCGGCGACGAGCTTCGCCTTCTCGACGGTCACGCCCTCGGGCGCCGTGAGAACGAGCTTGTGCGGGTACTCGAGGTTGACGTGATACGCGCCCTTGGCCTTGATGGTGACGGTCGCCGTCGCCTTGCTGCCGGACTTGGCCGACGCGGTCGAGACCTTGAGGTCGTACTTGTCGCCCGCGAATGCGGCGCCAGCAAAAGCGAGGATTGCAACAGCAGCGAGCGAAAGGGCTTTCTTCATGACGACCATCCTCCTACGTGATTCCGTTTCAGCACGTCCCGTGCCAGACGTCAACGCCCGCTGCACACCCGGAACGAGCGCGAAGAATTACCGTATCCTCGCGATTTTTCGTCGTTACGGGCCGGGACGTCAGGAGACGCAACATACGGGGATGGATCAAGAACGGACCGGGTGGGGAAATATTCATCCACCCACCAGGGGGTCGAGAAACTTGCTGCGCGCCCTGGATCGTCGGTCGTCGTCCTCGGAATACTGAAGTATTCCTGCGTCCTCCTCCCTAGCCCCAGGGCGCTCGCGGCGCCTCTCAACCGCCTGCGAGGGGGACGATCCACTGCTCCGCCCGATAAAACTCGAACCGCTGCTCCGTGCCGGGCCAGTACGCCACGCGGAGGCGCGAAGGGAGCGTGAGGCCGCCCTCGCTGCGCTCCTCCTCGACGTCCACGCCGAACGGGATCCACGTGAAGCGCTTGTCCTTGGTCTGGTTCGACCAGCGAAGCAGGCTCGCCGAGCGCACCCCGCCCGCGTCGTTGATGGAGATCGCCACGGTGTGCGGCTCGCCCGCGATGCGCAGCGTGGCGCGGATCGCGTCAGGCCCCTCGACCTCCCAGCGAACCCCACGCGAAGGGAGCAGCGACGCCGGCGAGAGGATCGATTCGAGCGCGAGGCGGCCCGCCGCAGAGCGACGCACGTCGAGCCCCCGCGCATGCGCCACGGGGAGGGCGCCGATCGCATAAAACTCGCTGCCCGCGTCCTCGCCTTCGAGCCAGTCGTACCCCACGAAGCGGCTGCCTCCCGTGCCGACCGACGCCTTCCAGACAAACCCGCGCGGCGGCGCGAGCAGCGCCTCGGCCTCCATCGGTCGCCACGCGTCCGTCGGCGACAGGCGCATCTCGCCGCGAATCGCGATCCGCACAGCCGGATCGAGCGGAGCCCCCTCCGCGAGCGCATGCCGGAAGTAACGCGCCACAGGCTCGGGAAGGTCGTCGAGCTCGCGCGGATCGAAGCGGCCTTCGCTCGGCCGAGGCAGGAGCGCGCGCCACCTTCGCTGGATGACGTGGTCACCATACAGCCGCCGGCCCGCGAGGAAAACCGCGCCGCCGAACAACGTGCCCGTGACCCCGTAGACGATGCGGGGGATCAACCTGCCACCGCCACGAGAAGCCATCCGCTCCTTCGCCTTTCCTTTCAGGGCGTCGCGCCGGCGTCCATCTTCGCACGCGAGAGCAGGATGGCCACCTCCATCGGCATCGGCGTGCCGCAGAGCTCGCTCATCACGGGCTGCAACGTTTCGGCGTGCGGCTCGAACCCGTCAGCCGTGACGAGCACGTTCACCGGGCCGCTCGTCCAGAGCTCGCACAGGAGCGCGGCGAGATCCGTGGGCGGAGGCTTGGTTCGATCGAGGTTGCAGACGAAGTTCGCGCCGTCGTCGAGCGTCTTCCACGTGGTCGCGTCGGACAGGTCGAACGCCGGTTCGTCGCCGGCGCTCCACTCGACGACGATGCGCAGGTCGGGCGGGAGGGGCTCTTCGTCCGCGCGAACGTCGAGGACGAAGAGCGGCTCGGGAGGACGTACGGGACAACCCCCCTCGCCGCCATGTCCTCCGTCCACATCGGGCGGCGGACGCTTCGGATCCTTACACGCCGGGAGCCCTGCTAGGACGGCCCCCAGAAGCCCTAAGCCCAGGACGAACACTCTGCGCAAAGACACAGTGCGTCGGAGAATAACTGATTTTTCCGCCGATCACTTGGGCGGGGGCGGGGGCGGGGCGATGGTCGCGAGGTTCAGCCCACCGGGGTACTGGTAACTCGTGTACGAGCCATACCCCATGACCTGGATGCCGACGGGCTCGGTCGCGGTGAGCACGTGCGCGCCGTTCTTCCCAGGGCCGAGCGGGAGACGCACGATGCCGAAGCCCGAGCTGATCGGGCTCGGCGGCTGCCCGACCTCCGACCCGTCGAGCGTGACCTTCGCCGTGAGCGGCTGCACGACGTCGACGTAGCTCTCGTCGTAATCGTTCGGCGCGAGGAAGATGTACTTCAGGCGGTATTGCTCGACCGCAGTGGCGAGGCTCTGCGCAGGATCCCCCTTCGCCTGATCGCTCGCGAACGGATCGACGATCGAGGCGCCGAGCTGGAAGGAGGCGATGGCAAACTCGTGGTCGCCGGTGATCTCGAAGTCCTGGCCGACCTGGCCGAGGTCGACGACCTGCCCCGCGTTGATGCTGAGCGGCGCGCCCGGCGGCGTCACGCCCGCGTACGTGAGCTTCGTGCCGTTCACGTTGCCGAAGAGGCGCACGACGTGGCCGACAGGGCCGCCGCCCGGCGAGGTCGGGACCGTGACGAAGTAATGCTTGCCGAGCGTCTCCGCCGGGAAGACGGACTCCTCGATGTGGTCGCACGCCGAGGAGCCGAGCGGCATCTGCGTGCAAGGCAAGCCCGCGATGACCTGGACGGGTTTGTCCGCGTACACTTGCGAGCCGGCCGGGTCGGCGAACGGGGAGTAGACGACCTCGACGACCTCGCCGCGGTTGAGAGAGAAGCTCGCGACGCCGCCCGGTCCGGTGCTCGGGACACCACCGCCGCCGACGAGGTCGCCGAGGCCCGAGACCTGGACCTGCACGTTCGTCCCGTCCACCGTGCCCGTGATCGCGAAGTAGGCGCCGATGTTCGGCGAGGGCCAGCCGGCCGCGCTCGTGATGCGGTAGTTGCCGGTCATGGCCGTGCTCGGGAGCAGGAGCGAAGCGTCGTTCGAGTAGGAGAAACAGCCGATGCCGCTGAGCTCGCCGGGGCACGAGCTCCAGTCCTTGCCCGGCGGGCCGCCCTGCGGGCCGTACTCGAGCGCGTTGAACTGGTAGACCGTGACCGGGCGCGTCGCGACGAGGTGGTAGGCGCCGTTCGGCACGCGCACCGTGTTCGAGAGCGGCGTGGCCGAGCCGAAGGCGTCGGCGTCCGGGCCCTTCAGCTCGGGCACCCACGGGAGGTAGATCTTCGCGAGGTCGTTCGGCTGGACCGTCGCCGTCGCGATGGTCTCGGCCCCGCGCGTGACCGTGACGTTCGCCGGCTGATCCCCCGCGTTCGCGACGACGACCGCGTAGTCGAAGATCGACCAGACGTTGTTCGCGACGACCGTCGGCCAGAAGTCGCAGCCGATGTACGTGCGCGCCGCCGCGGCCTGATCACACGTCGTCGGATCGGCGCCGGGATCACCGCCGCCGAAGCCGCCCGCGCCGCCGGGGCCGACGAAGATGTTGCCGCCTTCGCCGCCGCTTCCAGGCCCTCCCGGGCCTTGCCCGTCCCCTCCCGCGCCGCCGTCGCCGAACTCGTTTCGGTTCGACGTCGCGGAGCAGGAGACCGCGAGGGCCCCCGGGACGAGGAGAAGCGCGAAAGCAACGAGTGTTGTTTGCTTGAGCCCGGCTGAAGTCATGGGCCCGATTATCCGCCCCGCGCCGTCTCAGGCACAAGGGCGATCGGGGGCACCACGTGGTTCAGTGGGCGGCGCGGTTCCGCTCGTGAATGCTCTCCAGGATGATGACCGCCGTCTCCTCGATCGCGCGCCCCGTGACGTCGACGACCGGCCACTCGGGGTGCGCGCGGAAGATGTTGTGCGCGAAGTCGAGCTCCGTGCGCACGTGCTCGCGCATGGCGTAATTCGTCTCGGGGGGCATGCCGAGCTGGCGCAGGCGCGCCTGGCGGATCTCGCAGAGCTGATCGAGGCCGATCGTGAGGCCGACGATGCGATCGCTCGGCGCCTCCTCGATCTCGTGCGGGAGCGGGACGCCGAGCACGAGCGGCAGGTTCGCGACCTTGAGGCCGCGCTGCGCGAGCAGCGTCGAGAGCGGCGTCTTCGAGGTGCGCGAGACGCCGACGAGGATGATGTCGGCCTTGCGGAAATTGCGCGGCTCCTTGCCGTCGTCGCTCTTGACGGCGAACTCGACGGCCTCGATGCGGCGGAAGTACTCGTCGCTGAGCGGCAGCATCGCGCTCGGCAGGTTGATCGGCTCGCGATCGAGGAAGGTGCCGAGCTTGCCGATGAGCGAGCCGATCACGTCGATCGCCTCGATGCGCAGCTCCGCCGTCGCCGAGTGGATGAACTCGCGTAGCTCGGGGCTCACGACCGTGAACACGAGCAGCGCGCCTTCCTTCGCGGCGCGCTCGAGGACCGGACGCGCGACCTCCTTCGTGCGCACGCGCGTGTGCAGGCGGATCTGCACGCCCGCTTGCGGGAACTGGAGGAGAGCGGCGCGGACCACCTTTTCCGCGGTCTCGCCTGTCGAGTCGCTCAGCACGTCGATGAACTTGGACATGGGCTTGCTCATACTCGTCTTCGTCTCGGTCGGATCGAGGAGCGCTGACGTGGTCGTTTGAGCCACGCTGCTCGAACGACAAGCCTACCCAAAAAGGTTCTTCAACTTGTCCATGAAACTCTCATGCTCGGCCTCCTGGGGCACTTCGCCCAGGGTCGAGGCGAGCCGCGTGATGAGCTCCTTCTGCTCGTCCGTGAGCTTCGTAGGGATCTGGATGCCGATTTCGACGAGCTGATCCCCACGACCGCCCATGACGCGTCGCGTAACCCCCTGGCCTTTGACGCGCACCACCGCGCCCGGCTGCGTGCCCGCGGGGATGCGGAGCTTGCGCTGTTTGCCTTCGAGCGTGGGGACCTCGATCTCGCCACCGAGCGCGGCGACCGGGAAGGAGATCGGGAGCGAGCAAACGACGTCGTCGCCGACGCGGCGGAAAAACTCGTGCGGCGAGACGCGGATCGTGAGCTCGAGATCGCCCGGCGCGCGGTCGGGGCGCGTGCAGTTGCCGCCGCGCGCGACGATCCAGGGCGTGCCGTTCTCGATGCCCCCGGGGATCGTGACCTCGATCGTGCGCGGCTTGGGGACGATGCCCGCGCCGCGGCAAGGTTTGCAGGGGTCGAGCACGATGCGGCCCGTGCCGCGGCAACGCGTGCACGGACGCTCGATCGCGATCGGGAAGACGCCCTGCTGCATGCGGACGCGGCCGCGGCCGAGGCAGAGGCTGCAGCGCTCGGTCTGCGTGCCCTTCGCCGCGCCGACGCCGCCGCAGTCGTCGCAGGGCACGACGCGCTCGTACGTGATCTCCTTCGTGCAGCCGAACGCCGCTTCTTCGAAGCTGATGCGGATCTCTTTCTGGAGGTTGCCGCGGTCGCCGACCTTGATGCCGAGCGCGCCGAGCAGGTCGCCGAAGAGGCCGTCGATGTTGAGGTCGTTCAGATCGACGGCGCCGCCGCCGAAGGGCCCGCCCGCCGACGCGGCGTTGGCGCCCATCGGGCCGAAGCGATCGAACGCGGCGCGCTTCTGCGGATCACTCAGGATCTGGTAGGCCGCGTTGATCTCCTTGAAGCGCTGGTGCGCCCCGTCGTCGCCCGGGTTCTTGTCCGGGTGGTGCTGCGCGGCGAGCTTGCGGAAGGCGCTCTTGATCTCGTCCTGCGTCGCCGAGCGGTCGACGCCGAGCACATCATAGGGATCGCGCACGGGGGCCGGAATAGCACCGATCCGGACGAGGGCCCAGGGGGGTGAGGGCCGGAACGGACGAGCGCGTGCTCAGGGGAGGACCTTGCGCGTCGGGCACTCGCCGTCGCCCTGGTAGTCGCCGAGCGTGCGCGCCTGCGCGAGGACGTAGTCGTACGCGGTCTCGATCGGGACGCCGGCGAGGCTGTACTTGTCGGGCGGGAACACGGCGGCGGCCTGCGTCTGCTTCAGCTCGTCGAGCGTGGTCTCGCCGTCGCCGTTCGCGTCCGCGTCGGCGATGTACTGGGCGTAGCGCGCCGTGACCTCGGCGCCGGCCGTGATGTTGTTGAAGAACCAATGATCGCCGTGGATCGTGGGTTTGACCGGCACCGTGCCGCCGGCCGGGACCGCGAAGCCGGGGCTCTCATCCTCCGTGGCGCAGTCGTCGTACGAGGTGCCGGCGGAGAGGCCCCAGCGGAAGGTCTTTTGCGTGGTGCCGTTGTCGAGCGTGCCCGCGATGTAGAGAGACCATCCGTTGTCGACGAGGAGCGAGACGTCGGCCTCGGCCGTGTCCCCGAGGCCCTTGGCGCCGGGTTTGGCGTTCGGCAGGTCGAAGCCGAAGCGGTCCCATCGGGTCGCGCTCACGTCGTCGAACTTCGCCACGACGTACCCGCCCGCGGGGACCTTCTTCAGGTCGAGGACATACACGTCGGGCGCGGAGAGCGCCTCCGTCGCATCGGAGCGCGAGGCGCGGATGTTGCCAATCGTGACGAGGAAGCGGTCGTAGGTGACGCTCCAGCCGTCCTGGATGTCCTCGTCGCCCATGCCGGCGGCGAGGCCGTTCGGGATGGTGTCCTCGGCCTCGACGAACACCTGAGCCGAGCCCTTCTCGGCCGTCGCGCCGTCCTCGCCGCCGCATCCGACGACGAAAAACGCCGCACTTCCGAGGGCGAGGAGCTGCGCACGGATCCCGCACATTCGCTTCACTTGAATCACCTCCGCAAAAGCAACGATGATCAAGTAGCAAACGAGTTGCAGTAGCGCAAGGGATGAACGAGGGCGCTCGCGCGGCGCGCGCGGGCAGGCAGAGCGAGCGCCCGGGGCGGCGCGGATCAGTTCTTGGTGAGGGTGATCGAGTCGATGATCGGGTCGGTCTCGTCGGGCCGGATCTCGTGCGACTCGATGGTGAGCGAGGCCTTGTCGACCTTGAGGAACGAGTAGAAGCCGAAGACGCTCTTGCTGTCGTAGCTCGCGCTCTTGTCGGTCCACACGCTGGTTCCGTTGCCGTACGCGTCGGCGCCGGCGCCGGCGCAGACCATGTAGGTCGTGCCCTTCACGGGCGGGTCCTGGACGACGGGATCGAGCGTGCCTTCGGCGAGTGGTCCCGTGAGCCGCTTCGTGCGCTCGTAGTTGTGGTCGTGGCCGAGGACCATGAGGTCGACCTCGTACTTGTCCCAGATCGGCACGAAGAACTGCCGCCCGAGCAGGACGTCCGCGTCGGTGCCGTGCGACGACGAGGAGAACTCCGCGTGGTGGTGCATGCCGACGATCCACGGCACGTTCGCGCGATTCTGGTTCGCCGCCTCGAGGTCCTTCTCGAGCCACGCCTTCAGCATCGGCGCGTATTCGGGTTTTCCGGTCGGGGACGTGATCCAGAAGTCGTCGACGACCACGACGTGGACCGGGCCGATGTCGACCGAATAAAACAGCTCGTTATATTCGGGGAATTTCGTGGTGTCCTGGGGCAGGACGACGCTGCTGTAGAAATGCGTCGTGTGGTTCTCGTGGTTGCCGTGCGTCGAGAGCGTGAGGATCTGGCCGAGCGTGAGCAGGCTGCCGTCGGCATCCTTGGCCGCGAGATCGAGCCACTTGTGCCATTCGCTCTGGTCGGTGGCGAAATTGATCATGTCGCCCGAGAAGAGCTCGGCCGTGACGCCGGCCTTCATCATGCGGCGCTGGATCAGGCGCCAGGCCTGGTTGTCCTGGCCGCGCGCGTCGCCCGAGACGCCGAGGATCACCTCGGCATCGGGATCCTTCGGCGTGGTCGTGAAGGCATGGACCTCGCTCCAGACCTCCTTGCCCGCGGGGCCGCCGCCGACACGATAATAATAGGTCGTCGCGGGGGTCAGGCCGCAGAGGTAGGTCTCGTGCATGCGGTCGTCGCCCTGCGGGGCGATGAGGCCCTCCGGGGTCACCCACGTGACGCCGCTCTTGCGGTTCTCGGCGGGCCAGGTCGTGGGGTCGGGCGTGGTGCCCCACTGGATCTCGCTCGCGAGGGTCTCCATGTCGGTCTGCCAGCCGAAGCCCGCGGAGGTCGCGGGGTCGGCGCGGCCCGGCGAGCCGACCTCGACGTTGCCGCCGAGGCCGAGGCGGACGCGGCGGATGTCGGGCGCGGCCGAGACCTTGGCGCTGCCGCGCTGGTAATGGAGGTATTCGGGGCGGGTGGCGACCTCGAATTCACACCCGTCGGGCTTGAAGCGCTCGATGTCGGGCTCGGGGGGCGGCGGCGGGTTCTGGTTGGGCTCGTCCGCGCAGGCAGGAGCGAGGAGCGCGAGACCGGCGAGCGCGGCGAGGCCAGCGAGGCCGAATGCATACGAAGCGATCGTTTTCTTCATGAAGCCATCTCCCTCGTCAGAAGCCTGCCGTTGCCTGGAGCATCACGCGGTGGGACCTGATAGGGTCGCCCCAGACAATGCTCGTGTTTTCGTAGAAGAGCTGCGTCTTGAGCCGGTGCCCGCGATCGAAAAAGACGTTGGCTCCACCGGCGAAAACGATGTTCGGATACCCCCCATCGCTCTCGACGTATTGCCCCTGCAGGGCGATCTCCAGGTGCTCGCGGAGGAGCCCGAACGGTAAAAAATAACCGAGCTGCGCATGGGCCGCGAGCGAGCGAACCTTGGAGGTCGGCGGGGAGGTCGGCGGGGAGGTCGGCGGGGAACTCGACGGCACGGCGAGCCTCCCATCCTGGACCCGGTAGTAGAATTCGCCATGAAACGACGCGCCGGCATACCAGAAGCCGACGTCGGCGCCGACCGCGTGCGTCGTGAAGTCTCCCGAGCCGAACGACGCCGGTCCCCCTCCCTGCAACACCTCGTACGTCGCGCTCGTCCGGAGCACGCTCGCCCCGATCAACAGGACCGGCTTGCGCCTTTGCGACACCGGCCGCACGTCGCCCTCGAACGACGGCGCCGGGCCGAGCGGCTGGAGCTCGATCCGGCCTGCGTAAAGGAGCCACGGTTTGTCGATCACGAACGATTTCGGGGGGTCGGAGGGGGGAGGCTGGACCGCGCCCCATCCACCATTGAACACCCCAGCGAGCAAGCGAATCTCCCGATCCAGAAAATCGACGCCAAGCATGCCGCCCATTTGCCGGTTGGGCGTATCCAGGATGTATTTCCCGAGCTCGGGTGTCTGAAGGCCGAAGGGCTGGATCAAATTCTGCCGGCTGATCGGCACGCGAAACCGGCCGAGCGTGACATCGATGCCCCAAAAGCGGCTCCGGTGGGGCGTGAGGACGACGTATGCGTCGAGCACGGTCGGCGGCGACAGGGTCGCCCCTCCGAGGGGCGCGAGGTCGAGCTCCGTCTGCATCCGGCCCCATCGGCCGAGCGTCGCCACGGCACCGAAACGCGCCTGCGGCACGCTGAACCGAACGTTGGTCTCGTCCGGGGTTTCGATGCTGCCCGCCGTGACGGTCAAGCGCGGCGAAACCCACCCATAAAGATCGAGCGCGACCGCCGGTTTTTCCACGGTCGCGACCCGGACCTGGGCCTCCGTCACGCGCGCCGAGGCACTCGCGGCAACCAAGATCGCAGTGAAGGCGAGGGCGCGGCGCATGAAAACCGCGGCGAGCTTAGGCCGAAGCGCCGCGACGGGGAACCCCTGTCAGGCGTGGGACAGCGCGTCAGGCGCCGGGGGCGAGGTGGTAATCGCCTGACGCGGTCCGGAGGACGCGCCCCTCGCGCACGAGTTTGACCAGGTGCGCTTCGAGGCTCATCCGCGCGAGGGGCCAGAGCAGCGGCGGCGTGTCGGCGTAGGCGACGGGCAAGAGCGCGTCGAGGCTCGCGCCCACAGGAGGCATCGACGCGAAGGCCGCGACGACCTTGGCCTCGCGCCCGAGGCGATGCGCGATGTAGCGGCGGAAGAGCGCGGTCGGCTCGTCGATGGGATCGCCGTGCGCAGGGAGCGCGACGAGCGCGCCGAGCCCGGCGAGGCGATCGAGCTGCGCGAGATACTCGATCATGTCGCCGTCCACGGGCTCGATGAGGATCGTGCCCTCGCTCGCGACCATGTCCCCGACGATCGCCGTGCCCGTGTCCTCATCGAAGAGGCAAACGTGGCCCGGCGCGTGGCCCGGCGTATGGAGCACACGGAGCTGCATGGGATGCGGGCCATCGAGGACGATCCGCTCGCCGTCCTCGATGTGGCGATCGACCCGGACCTCCTCGGCGAGGCGCGCAGCCGTCGCGCGGTGCGCGAGCAGCGGCAGGCGGAGCTCGTTCGCGAAGAACCAGGCGCCGCCCACGTGATCGGCGTGATGATGGGTGAGGACGATGCCGATGGGGTGGCGGCCGTGGCTCGAAAGGGAGCGCGCCCACGCGAGCCACTCACGTCGCTCGTCGTCGAACGGCGTCGCCGGCTCGACGAGCAGGACCTCCCGCTCGCCGAGCGCGTAGCTGTTCGTGTGGGTGGCGGGAGGCAAGGTGGGCGTGAGCGCGGGAAAACGCTCGACACCCAGCGTGACACGCCACGGCCGCCCCATGTCTCTACCGCTCGAGCACGACGGCGAGCGCCTCGCCGCCGCCGATGCACAACGTCGCGAGGCCGCGTTTGTCGCCGCGATCCTTCATGGCGTGGATCATCGTGGTGAGCATGCGCGCGCCCGTGGCGCCGATCGGGTGGCCGAGGGCGACGGCGCCGCCGCGCACGTTGACGCGGGCGTTGTCGATGCCGACGAGCTTGTTCACGGCCAGCGTGACCACGGCGAAGGCCTCGTTGATCTCCCAGACGTCGATCTGCTCCTTCGTGAGCTTCGTCCGCGCAAGCGTGTTCTCGATGGCGGCCGCGGGCGCCGTCGTGAACCACTCGGGCTCCTGGGCCGCGCCGCCGTAGCCGGCGATCCGCGCGAGCGGCTCGAGGCCGAGCTCCTTCACGGCCTTCTCGCTCGCGAGCACGAGCGCCGAGGCGCCGTCGTTGATCGAGGAGGCGTTCGCCGCGGTGATGGTGCCGTCCTTCTGGAAGGCGGGCTTGAGCGTGCCGATCTTGTCGGGCCGGCCGGCCGGCGGGCCCTCGTCGAGCTTCACGACCACGGCGTCGCCCTTCTTCTGCGGGACGGTGACGGGCGCGATCTCCGTGTCGAAGAGGCCTTCCTTCTGCGCGGCGAGCGCGCGGCGGAAGCTCTCCTTGGCGAACTCGTCCTGCGCCTCGCGCGAGAACTCGTACTTCTTGGCACACAGCTCGCCGGCGTTGCCCATGTGGAAGTTGCCGTAGGGATCCCACAGGCCGTCGTGGATCATGCCGTCGACGATCTTGTTGTCGCCCATGCGGTAGCCGCCGCGCGCCTGCGTGAGGTAGTACGGCACGTTCGACATCGACTCCATGCCGCCCGCGACCACGATCTCCGCGTCGCCGAGCGCGATGCTCTTGGCGCCGAGGATCACGGCCTGCATGCCCGAGCCGCAGACCTTGCCGACGGTCGTCGCAGGCACGTTCTTCGGGATGTTCGCGTAGATGGCGGCCTGGCGCGCGGGGGCCTGGCCGACGCCGGCGCCGAGGACGTTGCCCATGAAGACCTCGCCGACGCGGTCGGCCGGGACCTTCGCGCGCGCGAGCGCAGCTTCGATGGCGACAGCGCCGAGGCGCGGGGCGGGGAGCGCGGAGAGGGCGCCGAGGAAGGCGCCGATGGGCGTGCGGGCGGCGCCGACGATGTACACGGGAACGGGCAAGGTCATCGCATCCTCCGGGAGGCTCGGGCGCAGCGCGCGCCCCGGAGAAGCGAACTACTCCAACATGTTGCACTGCACAAGCGACGCGTCCCGATCGGCTTCGAGGGCCTTGGCGAGCAGGCGCCTGCCGCGATGGAGGCGGCTCATGACGGTGCCCACGGGCACACCGAGCTTCTCGGCGGCGTCCTTGTAGGACATCTCCTGGAGGTCCACGAGGATGAGCGCCTCGCGATACACCTCCTGGATGGCCTCGAGCGCGCGGAGGGTGGGCGGCGAGAGGGCCGTCATTTCGGAGACCGCGGGCGCGGCCGTCCACGCGTTCGGGTCGGAATAGAGGACGTCGAGGGCGCGGCGCTCGCGGCGGTTGCGGCGGCACTTCGTGATGAAGACGCTGAAGAGGATCTGGTGGACCCACGCCTTCAGGTTCGTGCCGGGGCGGTACTGGTTCTCGAAGCGGAGGGCGCGCTCGACGGTGTCCTGGACGAGGTCCTCGGCGAGGGCGCTCGAGCGCGACATGCGAAGGGCGCGGCCGAAGAGCTCGGGGGCCAGCGCGGCGACGCCTCGGCGGAGCTCCTCGATCGAGTTGGCCTGAAGAGACTTCGAGGGGGCGGGCGTGGTGGCGAGGACCTGAGCGAGCATGGCGACGTGACCTCCTGTTGGGCACTTGGGGCTCCGGAGCGCCTTCGGCGTCCTGCGCCCCAAACCCCTGTGCTCGGGTCCTTTCGCAAGGCAGATGCCCACGTGTGGCAAGCCCTAAATGCTCGAAATCATTGAGGAGCCACAGGCCGCGTGTCTCCCCGACGTGTCAAATCGACACCGGGGCGTGTCCAGGCGCCAACCTGGCGTGGGAAGGCGGGGGATCGTTCGGGCGTACGGCCGCCCTTCAGGTCGCGAGGGGATCGGCGCCGCGGGCGAGGGCCGCGAGGATCTCGGGGACGAGGTCGGGGATCTCGCCGGCGAAGAGGCCACGGTCGCATCCCGTGCGGGCGCGCCAGAGGTCCCCCGCGAGGGCGTGGACGAGGACCCCCGCGCAGGCGGCTTCGTCGGCCGACATGCTGCACGCGAACGCCGCGATGAGGCCGGTGAGGACGTCGCCGGAGCCCGCCGTCGCGAGCGCGGGGTTGCCCGCCATGCAGATGAAGAGGCGGCCCTCGGGCGTGGCGATGATCGTGCGGGCGCCCTTCAAGATGACCGTGGCGTTCGTGCGCGAGACGGCCTCGCGGACGGCGCCGAAGCGGTCCTGCTCGATCGCGGTGGCGCTGCGGCCGAGGAGGCGGCCGAGCTCGCCCGGGTGCGGCGTGAGGACGAGGCGGCCTTTGGCCTGCGCGAGCGACTCGGGGCGGCCGGCGAAGTGGGTGATGGCGTCGGCGTCGACGACCTTGAAGCCGTCCCAGCCGAGCACGACGTGATCGACAGCGGCGCGCGCCTCCGCGCCGAGGCCGAAGCCAGGGCCGATGGCGACGGTGCGGCGGCCCGCGAGCGCGGCGTCGAGCGAGGGGCCGATGCGGCTCGGGTCGATCCGCGTGGTCATGACCTCGACGACGCGCGACTCGAGTGACGTCGCGGCCTCGGGCCAGGTGCCGATCGTGACGAGGCCAGCGCCCGCGCGCATGGCGGCCCGCGCCGTGAGGAGCGAGGCGCCGAGCTTGCCGGGCGAGCCCGCGACGACGAGGACGTCGCCGGCCTTGTGTTTGTGGACGCTCGCCTCGCGGGGCGCGAAGTACGAGCCGACGGTCTCGCGGCGGATGACCTCCGCGACGTACCCGACGTGGGCGAGGATCGGCGGGTCGGGGACGCCGAGGTCGACGACGTGCACGTTGCCCGCGAGGCGCGCGCCCTCGGGCGTGAGCATGCCGATCTTGAGGTGGCCGAAGGTCACGGTGTCGTCGGCGCGCACCGCGATGCCGAGCGGCGCGCCGCTGTCGGCGTCGAGGCCCGAGGGGATGTCGAGCGCGACGCAGCGGGCGGCCGCGTCGTTGAGGACGGCGATCACGTCGGCGAGGTGGCCGGTGATGGGCCTGTCGAGGCCGGTGCCGAACAGGGCGTCGATGACGAAGTCGGCGCGCGTGAGGGCGGTGTGGAGCGGGCCGAGGCTCGCTCCCTCGGGCAACTCGAAGAAGCGTCCGCCGAGGTCGATGTAGGCGTCGTGGTTGATGCGCGCGTCGCCCGTGACCTTCTCGCTCTTGCCGGCGAGGTAGACTTCGACCTCGGCGCCGCGGGCGTAGAGGTGCCGCGCCACGACGAACCCATCGCCGCCGTTGTTGCCCGTGCCGCAGACGACGACGACGCGCGCTTCGAGCGGGTACGTCGCGGGCTGGCCGGGGCTCTGCACGTGGCGAACCGGGAAGGAGCGGGCGCGCGCGGAGATCGCGTCGGCCTCGCGGCTCTTCGTGTCCGGGCGGCGGCGCGCCTCGATCATCGCGGAGAGGACGTCCGCGGCGCCGCGGCCGGCGTTCTCCATGAGGACGACGCCGGGCACGTGGCAGGTCTCGATCGCGTACTTGTCGAACGCGCGCATCTGGGCGCGCGTGAGGACGGGGATCATCGCGAACGGCCTCGGGCGCCGCGATCGATGGCCCTTCGAAGGTCTCGCACGGCGCGATCGAGCCCGAAGAAGACGGCGTCGGCGATGACCGAGTGGCCGATGTTGACCTCGACGATGTCGGGGATGGCCACGACGGGCCCGACGTTGTGCCGGGTGAGCCCGTGGCCCGCGGCGATCTCGAGGCCGAGCGCCGATCCGCGGGCGGCGGCGCGCTTCAGCCGATCGAGCTCGTGCTCGGCTTGCTCGCCCGAGGCGTGGCAGTACTCGCCCGTGTGCAGCTCGATCTGCGCGACGCCGAGCGCCGCGGAGGCCTCGACCATGGCCTCGTCCGCGCCGATGAACAGGCTCACCTTGATCCCGCGCTCCTTGGCCATCTTCACGGCCGCCTCGACGCCCGCGCGTTGCCCGATCACGTCGAGCCCGCCTTCGGTCGTGCGCTCCTCGCGTCGCTCGGGGACGAGCGTGATCACGTCGGGACGAACCCTCGACGCGATGCCGATCATCTCCTCGGTGACGGCCATCTCCAGGTTGAGGAGCGTCTGGACCGAAGCGCGCAGGCGCGTGACGTCGTCGTCGGTGATGTGGCGCCGATCCTCGCGCAGATGCGCGGTGATGCCGTCGGCGCCGGCCGCTTCGCAGAGGCCGGCGGCGAAGACCGGATCGGGGTAACGCGTGCCCCGCGCGTTTCGCACGGTGGCGACGTGATCGATGTTGATGTGCAGCCGAACCGCCATGATGGCGGGACTCTACACCAAAGGCGGGAACTAGCGCGCCACGGCCGCGTTGGAAGCTTGCACGAGCAAGTCCTGGATGTGCTGCACGAGCTTGGCCGGGTCGGTCACGACGCCCTCGGCGAGCAGCGCCTGCTCGTAGAGCAGCTCGGACCAGAGCTTGAGGGGCTCCGCGCTCGGGTCCTTCTCGGCGAGCGCGCTCAGGTTCTTCACGATCGGACTTTCGGGGTTGAGCTCGAGGATCCGCTTCGCCTGGGGCGCGTCCTCGCCCATCATGCGCATGATCCGCTCCATGTTGACGCCGAGATCGCCCTCGGCGGCGACGAGGCAGCTCGCGCTGTCGGTGAGGCGGCGCGAGGCGCGCACGTCCTTCACGCGATCACCGAGCGTCGCCTTCACGGCCGAGACCGCGCTCTTGATCTGCTCGCCGGCCTTCTCGTCGGCCTTCTCGTCCTTGTCGCCGAGATCGATGTCGCCGTGCGCGATGCTGCGCAGGCGGCGCTTGTCGTACTCGGTCAAACCTTGCACGACCCACTCGTCGACGGGCTCCGTCATGAAGAGGACGTCGTAGCCTTGCTTCTTGAAGGCCTCGATGTGCGGGCTCTTCTCCAGCGCGCGGCGGCTCGTGCCCGTCAGGTAGTAGATCTCCTTCTGTGACTCCGGCATCGCCGCGACGTACTGCTTCAGCGAGATGAGCTCGGCCTCCGGCGTGTTCATCGAGCCGAACCGGCAGAGGTCCGCGATCGCGTCCTTGTTCTTCCAGTCGACCGACACGCCCTCCTTGAGGACCTTGCCGAACTCGTTCCAGAGCTTCTTGTACTGCTCGGGCTCGTTCTCGGAGAGGTCCTTCAGGCCCTTCAAGACCTGCTTCGTGATCTGCGTCTCGATCTGCTTCAGGGCCTTGTCCTCCTGGAGCATCTCGCGCGAGACGTTGAGCGAGAGATCCTCGGAGTCGACCACGCCGCGCAGGAAGCGCAGGTAGATCGGCGCGACCTTGTCGCAGTCCTCGACGATGAGCACGCGCTTGGCGTAGAGGCGGATGGCGCGGCGATCGCGCTGGAAGAGGTCCGGCGGCGCCTTCTCGGGCACGTAGAGCAAGGCCTGGAACTGGACGGGCGCGTCGATGGAGACGTGCAGGTGCCAGAGCGGCTTCTCGCCCTCGTAGCCGCCCGTGACGTGCCGGAAAAACTCGGCGTGTTGCTCCTCGGTCACCTGCGACTTCGGCAGCGACCAGAGCGCCGCCTTGCGGTTCGCGACCTCGCCGTTCACCGAGATCGAGAAGTGCACGAAGTCCGAGTACTTCCGGATGATCTCCTTGATCCGCCAGGCCTTCGTGTACTCGCGCGCGTCCTCCTTGAGGTGCAGCGTGATCTTCGTCCCGGGGTGCTCGCGCTCGCCCGTCGCGACCGTGAACGTGCCGGCTCCCCCCGAGCGCCAGAGGACAGGCTCGGCGCCCGGCAGCATGGAGCGCGTCTCCACGTCGACCCGCGCGGCGACCATGAACGCCGCGTAAAAGCCCACGCCGAACTGACCGATGAGCTTGACCGCGCCGTCCTTGTCCTGGCTCGCGCGGAGGGCCTCGGCGTGCGCCTTCAAGAACTCGAGCGAGCCGCTCTTCGCGATGGTGCCGAGGTTCTGGACGACCTCGTCACGCGTCATGCCGATGCCGTTGTCCTCGATGACGATGGTGCGGGCCTCGTCGTCGAGCTTGATCGAGATCGCGGGCTCGCCCTCCTGCTCGGTGACGTCCTTGCGCGTGAGGGCGAGGAAGCGGGCCTTGTCGAGCGCGTCGGAGGCGTTCGAGACGAGCTCGCGCAGGAAGACCTCCTGGTTCGCGTAGAGCGAGTTGATGACGAGGGAGAGGACCTGCTGCACCTCCGCCTGGAACGGCATCTCCACGGCGGCAGGAGACGCGGCGGGGGCAGCTTCGGGCGTCGGGGGGGCTTCTTGGCTCATGGCGACGACGAAATGGATCCGGTTTTTGGAAATGCAATCCCCCTCCCCGCATGAAATCCTCGGCTGCTAGAGTGGCCGCGTGTTCCCCACCGAACGACCCCGCAGGCTCCGCCGCTCGTCGGCCATCCGGAGCCTGGTCCGCGAAACCTCGCTCGCCCCCTCGGACTTCGTCCTGCCGCTCTTCTTCAACGAGGCGCTCGCCGAGGCCCGGCCCGTCTCGACGATGCCCGGCGTCTCGCAGCTCCCGGTCGCCGCGGCCGCCGAACAGGCGCGGCAGGCGCGCTCGCTCGGGCTCGGCGGGATCATCCTGTTCGGCCTGCCCCGGACGAAGGACGCGAGCGGTTCGAGCGCGTACGATCCGAACGGCCCGGTGCCGCGCGCGGTCGCGGCCATGAAAGACGCGGCGCCGGAGCTTCTGGTGATCACGGACGTCTGCGTCGACGAGTACACCGAGCACGGGCATTGCGGGATCCTGAAGCCCGGTCCGCGGGGTGATCTCGAGGTCGACAACGACGCGACGCTCGAGGTCCTGGCGAAGACGGCGGTCGTGCACGCGGCCGCGGGCGCGGACATCGTGGCGCCGAGCGACATGATGGACGGGCGGGTCGGCGCGATCCGTCGCGCGCTCGACGGCGCGGGGCACGAGGGCACGGCGATCCTGTCGTACGCGGTGAAGTACGCGTCGAGCTTCTACGGCCCGTTCCGCGAGGCCGCGGACTGCGCGCCGAAGTTCGGCGATCGCGCGGGCTACCAGATGGATCCGGCGAACACGCGCGAGGCGCTGCGCGAGGCGCGGCTCGACGAGGAGGAAGGCGCGGATCTCCTGATGGTGAAGCCCGCCCTGCCCTACCTCGACGTGATCGCGAAGGTGCGCGCGGCCTCTCCCTTGCCGCTCGGCGCGTACAACGTGAGCGGCGAATACGCGATGATCAAAGCCGCGTCGGCCGCGGGGATGATCGACGAGAAGCGCGCGGTGCTGGAGCTTCTGACGTCGATCCGGCGCGCGGGGGCCGACTTCATCCTGACGTACCACGCCGTGGACGCGGCGCGCTGGCTCGGCTGATGGGCCACGCGACGCGCTGGGGGATCCTCGCGGCCACGCTCGCGCTCGCGGGCGCGAGCGGCTGCAACGCGATCAACGCGATCGGCCCGAACTGCGACCGCTCCGCCGAGACGAACACGCCGGTCCGGTACACGGAGGGCACGGTGGAGCACGGCGTCTACATGAGCGCGCCGTGGAACGGGGAGCTGCTCTGGTTCCCCGCCGGGATGCGCTACGAGCTCGAGCACGGGCTCGGCGAGGTCCCGCGGTTCGTGAACATCTGGCTGTCGTTCCAAAAGTGCGGGACGGGGGAGAGCACCATCGCGCCCGCGTCGGGCAACCAGGCAGAGCTACGCGAGGTCGACGCGGACAAGCTCGTGATCGTGAACGGGAGCTGCGTGGATTACTGGCTGCTCGTGGTGGCGGGGACCGGAGACGGCGAGCCGAATCCGCCGCCGGATCCCGACGCGATGCCGCACGGGAGTTGTCCGGTCGACGCGGGGATGTGAAGGAAGACACCCCGCCCTCGCGGAACGACACCCCGCCCTCGCGGAACGGCATCCCGCCCTCGCGGAACGACATCCCGCCCTCGCGGAACGACACCCCGCCCTCGCGGAACGACACCCCGCCCTCGCGGAACGACACCCCGCCCTCGCGGAACGACACCCCGCCCTCGCGGAACGACACCCCGCCCTCGCGGAACGACATCCCGCCCTCGCGGAACGACACCCCGCCCTCGCGGAACGACACCCCGCCCTCGCGGAACGACACCCCGCCCTCGCGGAACGACACCCCGCCCTCGCGGAACGCCTACTCCGCCGCGCGCGCCTCGCCCCGGCTGAACTGGAGCTGGTAGAGGCGCGCGTACGCCCCGCCCTGCGCGAGCAACGTGTCGTGGCTGCCCTGCTCGACGACGCGGCCCTTGTGGAAGACGACGATGCGATCGACCGCGCGGATCGTCGAGAGGCGGTGGGCGATGATGAGCGCGGTGCGGCCCTGCATCGCGGCCCAGACGGCCTTCTGCAGGCGCGCCTCGGTGTCGCTGTCGATGTTCGCCGTGGCCTCGTCGAGCACGAGGATCGGCGGGTCGCGGTAGAGCGCGCGCGCGAACGCGATGAGCTGGCGCTCGCCCGCCGAGAAGTTCGAGCCCCGCTCCTGGACCTTGGCGTCGAGCCCGCCTTCGCGACGCTCGAAGAGATCGAGCGCGCCGATCCGCTCGAGCGCGCGGACGACACGCGCCCGATCGACCTCGACGTCACCCGCCGCGATGTTGCTCGCGATCGTGCCGGGGAAGAGGAAGACCTCCTGCGGCACAACCGCAAAACTTCGCCGAAGCTCGTCGCGCGGCGCGGTGCGGACGTCGCGGCCGAAGACGCGCACGTGGCCCTTCTTGGCCTCGTAGAGGCGCAAGAGCAGCGACGCGACCGTCGTCTTGCCCGCGCCCGTCGCGCCCACGAGCGCGATCTTCTCGCCCTTCGCCGCCTGGATCGAGACCTCGCGGAGGATGGGCACGTCGGGCTTGTACTCGAAGTCGACGTGGTCGAGCTCGAACGCAATCGCGTCGTCCTTCTTCGCGGCTTGCCCATCCTCGGCCGCGGGAGCCGGCGCGTCCTCCTCCTTGTTTTCGAGGAGCTGGAAGATGCGCTCCGCGCCGGCCATCGCCGACTGGAGCTGCGTCATGCGCGCCGAGAGGTCGCGGATCGGGATGAAGAACATCTCGATGTACGCGACGAACGTGACGAGCGTGCCGAACGAGACGCGATCCGAGAGCGAGCGAACGCCCGCGTACCAGAGCACGGCCGCGATGCAGAGGCTCTGCACGAGCTCGATGGCCGCGTCGAGCGCAGCGTCGAAGACAATCGAGCGGTTGTTCGCCTGCCGGTACGCCTCGTTGATCTCGTCGAACTCGGCGGCGCTCTGCTCCTCTCGCGCGTACGCCTGCACGACGGCCATGCCCGAGACCTGCTCGTTCAGGTAGGCGTTCATGCGCGCCGTCTTGGTGCGGATCTCGCGGAACGCGTCGCGGATCCGGCGCCGCGTCCACATGACGCCGACCGCGACCGGCGGGACCGCGACGAACGTGATGAGCGCGAGCTGCCAGTCGCGGCGCAGCATGACCACGATGATGAGGACGAGGCGCACGAGATCGCCGATCGCGTTCAGCGTGCCCGAGGCGAACATCTCGTTGATCGCGTCGACGTCGTTCGTCACACGCGTGACGAGCCTGCCGACGGGCGTGCGATCGAAGAAGCCGAGCCTGCGCGTGTGCAGGAAGCGGAAGACGTGCACGCGCAGATCACCCGCCGCGCGCGCGCCCGCGAGCTGCATGAGGTAGACCTGCGGGAACGCGATCAACTGCTCGATGAGCTTCAGGACGAGGATGAGGGCGCCCATCTGCATGAGCGTCCGCGCCGCGTCGCGATGTTCGAACGCGTCGAACGTGAGCCCCATCAGCCACGGCTGAAGCACGGCGAGGCCCGAGCCCATGAGGAGCAGCACGAGCGAAATGACGAGCCACTTCGCGTGCGGCCGCATGAACGGCCAGAGCCCCGCGAGGATGTTCGCGTCGAGGCCCTCGCCGAGGCGGTCCTCTTCGTGAAAGCGCGCGAGCGCCTTCTCGGCCCGGGTTTTCCCGGGCGCCTCCACCTTCGCGCCGTTCGCCTTCGGATCCACGGACAAGCTCGTCATGCGTGCACCGCCTCCGGCGAGGGCATCGAGGAGGGCAGGTCCTCGGCGCCGAACGCAGCGAGCTTCTCCTCGATCTCCTGCTCCTCGGCGAACGACGCGTAGAGGCCGCCGGCCGCCACGAGCTCCTCGTGCGAGCCCTCCTCCACGACGCGCCCGCGTTCGAGCACGATGATGCGATCACAGCGCTTCGCCGCGGCGACGCGGTGGGTGATCAGGACGAGCGTGCGGCGCGCGGCCTGGCGCTCGATGGCGCCGAGGATCGCGGCCTCCGTCTTCGCGTCGACCGCGGACATCGGGTCGTCGAGGACGAGGATCTGGGGCTCGCGCAAGAGCGCACGGGCGAGCGCGACGCGTTGCCGCTGGCCACCCGAGAGCTGCACGCCGCGCTCGCCGACGACCGTGTCGAAGCCGTCCGGCAAGGACTCGATCTCCTGGAGCACGCCCGCCTCGGCCGCCGCGGCGCGGATCTTCTGCATCGCCTCCGGCGAGTCCTGCTCTTCGAGCGAGTAGCCGATGTTCTGCGCGACGGTCGTCGAGAAGAGGAACGCGTCCTGCTGCGCGTAGCCGATGCTCTCGCGTACGACCTCGAGCGGTAGATCGCAGATGTCCTTGCCGTCGAGGAAGACCGTGCCGTGCGGCGTCGGCAAGAGCCGCGGCAGGAGCGTGGCGAGCGTGCTCTTGCCCGATCCGGTGCGCCCCACGATCGCGAGCGAGCCGCCCGCGGGGATGTCGAACCGGACGTCCTCGAGGACCTTCCGATCGCCGTGGGCGAACGCGAGGCCCTCGACGCGCAGCGCGCCGGAGACGGCCTCGGGCGCGGGGAGCGCGCCGCTCACGACCTCCGGCACGGCGTCGAAGATCGCCTTGAGCCGCATGTAGCTCGCCCGCCCGCGGGCCAGGATCGCGGTCACGAAGCCGAGCGCGAGCATCGGCCAGATGAGGCGACCGAGCGCGGCCCAGAACGAGATGAACGCGCCCTTCGAGATGTCCCCGCGGAGCACGAGCGCGCCGCCGTACCAGAAGACGATGATCGTCCCCGCCGCGAGGATCGAGCCCATGATGGGCTGCATCGAGCCGCGGATGCGCGCGAGCCCGAGGTTCTTCTCGACGTAGTCCTGGTTCGCCCGCTCGAACGTCGCGATCTCCGCCTCTTCGAGCGCGAAGCTCCGCACGACGCGGACGCCGGCGAGGCTCGCGAGGACGCGATCACTCATCTTGCCGAGCGCCTCCTGGTTCTCGCGCATGCGCGAGAACATCTTCCCCGAGAAGGTGCGCGTGACGAGCATGAGCACGGGGAACGTGACGAGCGCCGCGAGCGTCAGCTTTCCGCTCACGCGCACCATGACGTAGAGCGCGCTCGCGAACGCGAGCAGCGAGTTCACCACGTTGAGGATGCCGAAGCCGAGGAGGAGGCGGACCTGCTGCAGGTCGCTCGTCGAGCGGCTCATGATCTCGCCCGTGGGCATGCGCCGGAAGAACGCGGGGCCGAGCTTGTGCAGGCGCGCGAGCAGGACCGCGCGGAGCTCGTACTCGACGTTCCTGCCGCCCGTGAACATCGTCCAGCGCGAGAGGACACGCACGATCGCGGCCGTGACGACCACGCCGAGCATGAGCAGCGCGTCGGCGGCGGCGTCGCTCGCGCGGAGCTGATCGGCGGCGTCGACGGCTTCCCGCACGAGGAAGTCGCGCTTCACCATCAGGATCTGCTGCGCCGCGAGGAGGACCGCGCCGCTCACGTAGAGCCAGATGTTGCGCCGGAACTGAGCGCCGAGCCCCGTGGGGAACTCGGCAGGATCGACCTTTCGCATCAGCGCGCTTTACGGGGCATCGGGGCCGTGGGCCGCCGGTGGGAGCTCTGGATCGCGGGCCGCTCGCGCCCCTCGGGCACGAGCGCGAGATCCGTGACCTCGATCCGCGTCGACAGGAGACCGAGCAGCACGCGCGCGCCGCCGCGTCCGTCGAGCTCGCCAACGACGCCGATCTTGTCCAGGAACGGGCCGCTCAAGACGCGCACACGCGCGCCTTTCTCCATCGTGGTCGGTGCCGCCGCGCTCGTGTTGCTCGAAGCTGCGGGCGCGGGCGCGGGCGCCTGGGCCGCGGGCGCGGGCGCAACACGAGGCGGCGTGGGCGTGTGCTCGCGCTCGCGCTCGCGCTCTCGCGGCGCGGCCGGCGCCTGCGCGGCCTTCGGCTCTTGTGGCCTCCCGCCGCGCCGATCGCGATCCGCCTCGCCCTTGTTGTTCGGCTTGAACAACGTGTCGAGCGAAGGCCTGCGCGGCGCGCCGTGCCCCCCGCGCGCGCCATGCGCGAACGGAAGCGCGGACGCGCGTGGCCCCTCCTCGCCGCGCGCCTTCGCTTCGGCGAGCGACTTCTCTCGCGCGGCCGCCTGCTCGGCTTGCCACTTCTCGGTCTGCGCCGAGACCTCCGCGTGCGTCCGGGCGCGCTCGCGCTCGATGCCTGCGAGGCGCCGATCGAGCGCGATGTGATCGTTCTGCCGCGACCACGCGACGAGCGTGTAGATCGGCGCGAGCGCGAGCAGCGCGTCTTCGAGCTGCTCGTCGAGGATTGAAGCGTGCTCCAGCGCGACCTCGCGCGGCACGGCCCATCCGATCCAGAGCGGCACTTGCCCCTCGGCCGCGCGCTCCAGCATCGCCTCGATCGCCTCCGGGCTCGCCGCGCTCGCCGCCACGCGATCGGCGCCGACGCCCACCGCGAACTGCTCCGGGAGCGCGCGCAGCGCGGCCGTGAGCTCGGGAGCGAGCGCCGTCGGTCCGGCCTGGCCCGCCTCCCCCGCGTCCTTCGCCGCGAGCCGCGCGCGCAGGTTGTCGATGTCGACCTTCGCCTCGGGGTGCACGGCGAAGCAGACCTCGACGCCGTGCGAGTCGATCCGGAGCGCGAGGAACGCGTGCCGATTGTACGGGCTCGGATCATCGATCGCGGCCGAGATCGATCGTCCTGCGTCGAGCAGCCGATCGAGCTCTTCGCGCGCCGCCGCGTCGCGCCAGAAGAAGACCCACTGGCACTCCACGCGTTTCTTGTTGCGCAGGGTCGGATGCTCGTCCGATCCGTGCACGTCGACCGTGATCCCGAGCTCCGCGAGGCGCGCGATCACGCCGCGCGCCCAGGCGAGCGCGCGCTGCTTCACTTCGAGGCGCGGGCGCGAGTAGGCGTTCGATGTCGCCTTCTCCGGGGCATAGGCGTCGAAGTCGCTGTCCGTCAGGTGCAAGGGGGCGTGGGTCATCGCTCTGCTCGAAGGGCGCTCTTCGTTTGCGTCGCGGCGTACGCGCGAACATGCGTCGCGCACGCGGTGCGTCAGCGAAGGCGGAATGGCGTCGTGGCTCCCCTTGTAGCACTGGCCAAAACGCGGTGATATCCCCTCGCGTCTTCGCGCGTCGCGCACAGCCGAGGCGGACCGCGGAGAGCGCGTGGAGGCGAGGAACGAGCGCCTTGACCCCGAGGGGCTCCATGTCACCTTGATCTCCACGATCTCCGAGCGCTCGTCCTGCACAGGGCGGGCGTTTTTGCCGTGAAATCAGGGGGTGCCGAGCGCGCCACGCGGGCGCGCGGACCTCGGCGCCCACGCCCTTTGCGAAGAGTTTCCGGAGTGTCCATGGAGCAGCACCGAGACGAGCAGATCAACTGCGCGAGCTGCGGCTCGTCGTTCCTCTTTTCCGCCACCGACGCGGCCGCGCGCGCCGAGCGAGGGCTTTCGTCCCCGCCGACCCTCTGCAAGCCCTGCTGGCGCGAGAAGCGTTCGAAGAGCACGGGCCGCAGCGAGGGCCCGGGGCGCGGCGCTCCGCGGGGGCGCGAAGGTCGAAGGCACGAGCCCGCCGCGCGCCCCGGTCGATACACGGGCGACGTGAACGAGTACCGGAGCCCGATGGCCGATCCGCACTTCGCGACGTACCCGTCGTACGGCCGTCCCGCATCTCCGGGGCCCCGCGGCGGCGGCTTCTCTCCGCGAGGTCAGGGCCCGCGAGACAGCGGCCAGGATCGCGCGCAGGGCCCGCGCGCCTCGTCCGGCCCGCGTGGCCCGCGCGGCCGCGGTTTCCCGATCACGTGCGCGGCGTGCGGCGTCGCGGCCACCGTCCCGTTCAAGCCGGCCGAGGGCCAGAAGGTCTACTGCCGCGCTTGCTTCCAGGCCGAAAAACCGTCCTGAAGCTCGTCACGAAGAACCAAGGGGTTCGGGGGGCCAAGCGCGGCCCCCCATCGTGCAGCGATCAAGCGCTCAAGCGATCTCGCAGGTCAGCTCGGGCGTGAACCCGACCTCACCGGCGCTGATCGCCACGCGCACGTCGAAGCTCGCAGCACGGCGCGCGGTCTCCTCGACCATCCCCACGACCCACAGGCGTAGCGCCAGCGACGCCGGCTCGAACTCCGCGATCTGCAGGACCACCTTGCCGCTTTGGCTCGCGCCCACCTTCCACGCGCCGAAGCTGAAGAGCCGCGACCAGATCGAGATCCCGCGTCGGATCGCGATCTGCAGATCCGGCGCGGGGCGGAGCACGCTGCGCACCGTGTTGTGGAGCTCGCCGCCGATCGCGAGGCGACCGAGCGCGCGCCATCGTGAAGGCTCGTGCAGCGAGATCGCCGTCGCGATCTCCATGTACGCGTCGAGCGCCTCGAGATCGTACGCGACGAGCGCGTTGATCGAGTCGTTCAGGAAGTCCTCGGCGTAGCGCTGCGGGAGCTGCGCGACGACCTGCTCGCGCACGCGCGGACCCGCGTCCTCCGTGAGGGCCTTGTCCACGGCGCGCAGCACCGCGCCGCGCACCTGGTACATGCCGGGGAAGCGCGACGACGCCGAGCGCGACTGCACGTACCGCGACGGCGGACCCGCGTTCGAGGAGCCCACCGACGTGCTCGAGGAGCTCGCCGACGACGCCGCGTTCCGCGCCACGCCGAGCGGCTTCGGCATCGCCGGGGGCACGAGCGGCTCGACGTTGCGCGACGACGCGATGTAGTCGCCTCGCGGCGGCGGCCCGGGATCACTCGAGCGGCTGGGGCTCCCCATGCTCGGCACGACGCGCGTCGGCGCGTACGGGATCGACGAAGCGCCGCTATCGCTGAAGCTCGTGCGCACGCTCGGCCGGATCGGCGCAGGCGCGGGGGGCGGCTCGCGCAGCGGCGTGTTGATGCGCTCGGGCTCGGGCAGGATCGTGGTCGGCGGCGGCGGCGGAGGCCCGCCTTGCGCTTGCGCCACGCTCGCCTGCGCGACGCGTCGAGGCACGTTGATGATCCGACCGAGCGCCATCGCGCGCTTCATCGGATCCGACGAGAAGCGCTCGAGCTCGCGCGCCACTTCGCCTGCGGTGGCGTAGCGCTTCATCGGATCCTTCTGCAGGAGCCTCGCCACCACCGCTTCGAGCCGCTGATCGACATGCACGCCCGCCGCGGCGAGCGTGGGCGCCTCGGCGTGCACCACGCGGAACGCCGTCGCCACGGCCGTCGGCGCGCGGAACGGGCGCGTGCCCGTGAGCAGCTCGTAGAGCAAGACGCCCACGGCGAAGAGATCACTGCGGCCGTCGATCGGCGCGTCGCCGGTGGCCTGCTCGGGCGAGAGATAGTCGGGCGTGCCGAAGACGACGCCGGTGCGCGTGCGCGGCGAGGGGCCGCTCGAGTCGAGCACCTTCGCGATGCCGAAATCCAGAAGCCTTACGACCGCTTGACCTCGCGACACGTCGAACGCGACGAAGACGTTCTCGGGCTTCAGATCGCGGTGGATGATGCCCACGCGGTGCGCGGCGTCGAGGGCCTCGAGGACGGGGATGCACGTCCCGACCGACGCGTCGACGTCGAAGCGCCCGAGCCGCTGCAGCGCGGAGCCCACGCCCTCGCCTTCGAGGTGCTCCATCACGATGTAGGGGCCCATCTCGCCCACGCCCGCGTCGATCACGTCGACGATGTTCGGGTGGCGGATGCGGTTGACCGCCTGGGCCTCCTGGAAGAAGCGCTGCGCGAGCTCGGTGTTCTCCGACAGCTCGGGGTGGAGGAACTTGATCGCGACCGCGCGGCCGGCGAGCACGTTCTCCGCACGAAAGACGTGGCCCATCCCGCCACCGCCGATGCGCTCTGCAAGGCGGTACTTGTTGTCGACGATCGCGCCGGGGGCGGGGGTTCGAGAAGCCATTCAGCCGGTGGACATGCTCGGATCCAGATGGACTTGCCTCGGGGTTCGGCCCAAGGCCCCGCCTCGAGGCAGAGCCGCTACGATACCCGCCTCCCAGGGCGAAGAGCCACTTCGGATGGTGCCAAGATAGCGAATCTCGAAGAGCGTGGGGGTCTCTTCGTTCCGCCGCCTCGTCCCTGTGCGTCGTTGCTGGTCCATCCCACGTTCCATCCCCCGGATCGCGTGACAAACTTCACATTGCTGCAAGGCCGTCCCGCCTTCAACCGGGATGAACGCGGAGATCCACGAGGGTTGTCGCGAGCTCCGCGAAGCCGCGTCCCATGGCGGCCTGGGTCACAAACTTCGGCGGAACAGGCAACGAGGGCAAGTAGGCGCGCACGTTCGCCACGCCGATCGTGGTCGTGAACGCCGCGAAGGCCGCCGCGTCGTTGCCGCTGTCGCCCACGAACGCGTACGTCAGCCGCGCGCGGGTCGGGTCCTCCCCGAACGCCGCTTCGAGGAGGCGGAGCGTGCCCGTGGCCTTGTCGGCCGGATCAAAGGAGAGGTGCAGGTGCACGCTCGACGCGAGCGTGTGAACGCCGCGCCGCGAGGCCTCCGCGCGCATCGCCGCGACGTCCTCGGCCGGCGCGCGACAGTGCTCGCCGATGTCGAGGGTCACGTCCGTGAAGCGAGCGCTGTTGTCGTCCGCGAGCGCCACGATCGGAAAGCGGACGCGGAGCTCCTCGGCGAGGGCCCGAAGCTCCGCGCGCCTCGCCCCCGCCGCCGCGAGATCCGACGGGAACACGAGGCGCAAGCGCGGCGCGCCGAACGGGCGCCGCTCCTTGACGAAGGCCACCGCGCCGTTCTCGGCGATCGCCGCGTCGAGGGGCCACTGCCGCACGAGCACCTCGGCCCACCCGGCCGGCCGACCCGTACACGCCACGAGCCGGAGCCCCGCCTCCCGCAGCCGGAAGAGCGACGCATACGCGACCTCCGTGAGCTCGCCGTGATCGAGCAGCGTGTCGTCCAGATCGAAGACGAGCCCCGCGAGCCCACGCGCCTCCTCCGCGCGCATCGTGGCGAGCTCGCGCGGCGCGGCCGAAGGCGACGCGCCCGTCACAGCACCTCGAGCCGCGCGATCACGCTCTTCAGATAAAGCCCTTCCGGGAACGCCGCGCTCACGGGGTGATCCGCGCCCTGGAAGTGCCGATCGAAGATGACCGCGTGCATCCGCGCCTCCCGCGCGCCGAGCGCGAGCGCGCGCGTGAGGTCGTCGATCGAGACCGCGCTCGAGCACGAGCTGAGCACGAGGATCCCGCCTGCCTTCGTGGCTCGACAGCCCGCGGAGGCGAGCGCCTTGTACACGCCGAGCGCTCCTTCCTTCGCGCCGCGCGTCGGCGAGAGCTTCGGCGGATCGCAGAGCACGATGTCGAAGCCGCCCTCGGCCGAGGCCCGCGACAGCGCTTGACGCGCGTCATCACGCTGGAAGTGGATCCGCCCGAGCAGCCCGTTCTTGCGCGCGCACTCCGCGCCGACCTCGATCGCGAGCGCGCTCTCGTCGACCGCGACGACCTCCTTCGCGCCCCCGCGCGCCGCCGCCATCGCGAAGGTCCCCACGAAGGAGAACGCGTCGAGCACGCGCCGCCCGTGCGCGAGCTGCTCGACCCGCGCCCGCAGCGTGCGTTGATCCAGGTAAAAGCCCGTCTTTTGCCCGAGCGCGAGCGGGATCTCGTACGAAAGCCCGCGCTCCACGAACGAGAACCTGTCGACGCTCGCATCCCCGCGGACCACCCCCGTGGACGCCTCGAAGCCCTCCTTCTTCGCGAGCTCGGCCGAGGTGCGGTCGACGATCGCGCGCGGCGAGAGCAGCTCGGACAGCGCGTCGAACACGATCCCCTCGCGCCGCTTCACGCCGATCGTGCCGATCTGCACCACGGCCACGTCGCCGAGGATGTCGACGACGAGGCCCGGCAGCCCGTCCCCTTCGGCGTGGATCAGCCGGTAGGCCGTGGTCTCGTGGCCTGCGACGTGGTTCGGCAGGCCGAGATCGCGCCGGTGCTGGATCGCGCGCTCGATGCGGCGGCGGAAGAGCGCGCCGTCGATGGGCGAATCGTCGCGGGTGTAGATGCGGACGGGGATGGCCGACCTGGGGGTGTAGAGGCCGTGACCCAGCGTCGCGCCGTGGGGATCGACGACCTTCACCTCGTCGCCGGCGAGGGCGCCGCCTTCGATGCGGGCGATGGCCTGCGCGAAGACCCAGGGGTGTCCCGTCCAGACGGGCCTCACGTGGCCCGGCTTGAGGGTGACGAGGGGGATCGGGGACCCTGACCGACGCCCCTCGGGGCGCGGCGGACTCGGGTCGGGGGCATGGGCGGATCTCGCGCGCGCGTTCATGAGCTCCGGGGGCTTGTCCGGTCGAAAAGAACGATGGCCGCCCCCTCGGAAGGCATACCGACGGGTGACGGGCTGGGGTATTGTTCTCTGTAGGCAGCCGCTTGGCCACCGTGTGAACCATTCATCACAGCCCGCCGTGGCGGACGATGCACGCGAGTGCACCGAGATCTCGCGTGAACCGTCACTCTCTGCGTGCTGGCCGATGGCACTCCGGTTGCTAGGCTGCAAGCACAAACGAGGAGTCGTCCCATGCGCCGCTTGACCCCTGCTTTGATCGTGGCTGCCGCTGCCCTGAGCCAACCCGCCGTCGCGTTGGCGGATTGCCCGCCGGGATCGTGGTTCTGCGCGGATGAGGCGCAAGCTCCCGCGCAGCCCCCGCCCGAGGCCGACACGCTCCCGCCTCCGCCGCCCGCCATCGAGGAGCTGCCGGAAGAAGAAGATGAGGCGCCTCCGCCGCCCGCGCGGTCTGCGCCGCACGTTCGTCGCTCCCAACCGCCGGTCGTCATCTATCAGCCTGCGCCGCAGCAGCCGCAGGTCATCCAGCAACAACCTGCGCAGACGCAGATCATCATCGTCGCCCCGGGTGCCCGGACGCACATCGTTCGTCGGCACCACCCGGCGGTTCGTGTCGCGCCGCCTCCGGCGCCTCCGCCGCCGGCCCGCGTGATGACCGCGCCCGCGCGCCTGCGCACGCCGCTCGCGGCTCCCGCGAAGCGCCGCTGGCAGCCCGAGTGGGGCCTCAACCTGCGCCTGCAGGGCCTCTCGATCGGCGGCGATCACGATCGCGACAACGGCGGGCAGTCCGCGCATCCCGACGCCGGGATGGGCGGCTTCGGGCTCGGCTTGCGCTACCGCCCCGTGCCTGCGTTTGCCGTCGAGGGCTCGTTCGACATCCTCGGCGGGACCGACTTCAACGGCTTCGATCGCGTCGAGACCCCGTTCTCGTTGAACGGCATTCTCTACGTGAACCCGCGCAGCCGCGCGCAGTTTTACCTGACCGGCGGCGTGCACTGGTCGAGCGCGACCGTGCAGTCGGAGAACGCGGATCCGCGTTTGTCGCCGAACCCCGATGGCAACAACTTCTCCACCGAGTACAGCTACTTCGGCGGGCAGGGCGGCATCGGCCTCGAGTTCCGCGTCTCGCGCAGGTTCGCGCTCAACATCGATGCGCTCGCGTTCATCCGCCACCGGACGGACGACGGCGCCGATACGGGCCCGGCCGAGTTCGTCGATCCGAACACGGGTCGCACGACGAACACCTCCGGCGGCGGCCTCTTCCGTGGCGGCATGACGTTCTGGTGGTGACGGCGCGCGCCGGCCTCCCGGCGCGCGGCCCCCGCCGCTGCTAGATCCTCCTCGCGCGGCCCGGCTCTCTCTCCTCGCCGGGCCGACTCTCCACCATGCAACGACTGCGGCGCCACAAGGCCCTCCTCCTGGCCATAGCCGGGGGGATCCTCTTCGCCCTCACCTCTCCGCCGACCGACCTCTATCCCGCGGTGTTCCTCGGCCTCGCGCTCTTCGCGTGGTCCCTCGAGGATGCGCCGACGACGTGGCGCGCGTTCGGCCGTGGCGCGGCGTGGGCGACGGCCGCGGGCATCGTGGGCCTGCGCTTCGTGCCGAGCGTGATCCTGCGCTTCACGCCGCTCGGCTCGGCGGCTTCGTACCTCGCGCTCGTCCTCCTCGCCGCCGGACAATCGCTCATCTGGGCGATCGGCGCCGCGACGACGCACCTCGTCCATCGCCGCGCCCGCGCGCCGTTCGTCCTCGCGTTCGCCGTCGGCGTGTTCGTCGCGGTCTCGCTCCCCTCGGTCTTCGCATGGACGCCGGCCGGCCTCGTGAGCCCTTGGCCCGCGCTCGTGCAGCTCGCGGACCTCGTCGGTGAGCGTGGCGTGTCCGTGATCTTCGCCGTCTCGGCCGCGTTCCTCGCGCGCGCTCTCCAGGCGATGCTCGCAGACGACGCGACGACGACGAAGGCGCGCTTCGGCGCGAAGACCACGGTCCCGCTCGCGATCGCCGCGGCCATCCCCGCGCTCCTCGCGACGTACGGCGCGCTCCGCATGCGCTTTCTCTCCACGCAGCCGTCGGTCGTGCGCACGATCCGCGTCGCGCTCCTCAACCAGGCCGTCGGCCCGAAGGAGCGCTGGGATCCGAAGAACCACACGGCGATCCTGCGCGATTTGCGGCGCCTCACGAAGGACGCCGAGGCGGGCGGCGTCGACCTCACGGTCTGGCCCGAGGCGGCCTACCCCTACCCGCTCATGCACGGCACGACGCAGGCGCCGCGCGGCTCACGCGCCGTGCACGGCGACGGCGCGCGCGGGCCGATCCTGTTCGGGCTCATCATGCTGGAGAAGCCGACGGCCACGAGCCCCGGCCTCGTGGAGACCAACAGCCGCAACTCCGCGACCCTCGTCTTGCCGGACGGCTCGCTCCAGCCCTCGTACGACAAGCTCGAGTTGCTCTGGTTCGGCGAGACCGTCCCGCTCGGCGCCTACATCCCGTGGCTGCGCCGCATCTTCCAGGCGAGCGGCGGCCTCGTGCCGGGCACCGAGCCGACGGCGCTCGTGCTCCCCCACGCGGACGGCTCCGTGCGCATGGGCGTGCTCAATTGCTACGAGGACACGCTCGCGGGCGTCGGCCTGCGGATCACGCGCGCGCTCCAGCCGAACCTCCTCGTGAACGTCACGAACGACGCGTGGTTCGTGGGGACCGCGGAGCCCGAGCTCCACGCGCGCCTCGCGGCCATGCGCGCGATCGAGCATCGCCTGGACCTCGTGCGCGCCGTGAACCTCGGCGTGCTCTCGTGGATCGACGCGCGTGGCGTCGTCGTCGCGCGCGACGCTTCCACGTCGCCCTCCACGCTCGTCGCGACGCCCACGCTTCGCGACGGATCGCTCACGCTCTACGGTCGCTTCGGGGACAAGCCGCTCGTGTTCGCCTTCGTGGCCGCGATCGCCGCGTTCGCGTGGCGGGCGCGTCGCAAGGGAGACGGCGCGAAGGCGGGTTCGAAAAACGAAACCGGCGCGAGCAACGAGGCCCGCGCCGGTTCCGGCGAAACGGGAGCGTAGACCGGAGAGCCGGTTACGCGCCCACCTGATCCTTGAGGCCCTTGACCGGCGTCGCGCGGACCTTGCGGCTCGCGGGCTTGCCCTTGATGGTCATGGGCTCCTTCGTGAACGGATTGACACCCTGCCGATCGGCGGTGGCGGGCGTCGCCTTCGCCTTGAGCTTGACGAGCCCCGGGATCGTGATTTCGCCCGGACCATCCGATCCGAGTTGCTTGGCCACGAGCGCCGAGAGCGCGTCGAGGACGCCACCCACGGCCTTCTTGTCGAGGCCGGTGCTCTCGGCGAGAGCGGTCGTGATCTGGGCTTTCGTCAGCTTGCTAAGAGGCATCCTGCCCTCCTCTTGGATCGCCGCCCGAAATCGGTGACGACCGCATGAAATGGCTCGGTCCGAGCACGTCCTGGACGCGAGCGGGCGACCGTTTAACAGGCGAGGAGTGGCCTCGCAAGGCAAAATCTCGCCAATGTCACCGGGGGGCGCCCGCTGTCCGCGCGCTCGCCGCCGCCTCGAGCTCCCGCGTCCGCGCCGTCATCTCGCGGTCCTCGGCCGCCGTCCGGTGGTCGTACCCGACGAGGTGCAAGAGGCCGTGCGCGAGCAGCATCGTGAGCTCGGCGAGCAGCGGACGGCCTTGCTCCGCGGCCTGCCGCCGCGCCGTGTCAATCGAGAGGATCACGTCCCCGAGGGGGCCTGTGTGCGGCCATCCCGCGCCGATCTCCGCGCCCTTCGCGCCCTTCGGCTTCCACCCGGGCGGGCGCTCGTGCAGCGGAAAAGAAAGGACGTCCGTGGGTTTGTCCTTGTGCCGGTACGAACGATTCAGCTCGTGGATCGCCCGGTCGTCGACGAGCGCGATGCTGAGCTCGATCCCCTTCAAGGCCAGGTGATCGAGCATCTTGCCTGCGCGGCGACGGATCACGGTGGGCGAGGCGCCTTCGAACGGCCCTCCCCGCGTCGCGACCTCCACCACGTTCGGCGCGGGCGCGGGCGGGGCGGGTTTGCCCTTCTTCTTCGTCGCCACGGTTACGATTGCGGGATCTTCTTCGCGTCCGCGAGGAACTGCGCGAGCCCGAGGTCGGTGAGCGGGTGCTTGAGGAGCTGCTTGATCACCTTGAGCGGCAGCGTCGCGACGTGCGCGCCGATCAGCGCCGCCTGCACGATGTGCACGGGGTGGCGCACGCTCGCGGTGAGCACCTCGGTCTTGAACTCGTAGTTCCGGTAGATCTGCACGATCTGCTGGATGAGCTCCATGCCCTCGCCCGAGATGTCGTCGATCCGACCGACGAACGGCGAGATGTACGTCGCGCCCGCCTTCGCCGCGAGCAACGCCTGCGACGCCGAGAAGCAGAGCGTCACGTTCGTCTTGATCCCCTCGGCCGCGAAGATCCGGACCGCCTTCAGGCCCTCGTCGATGAGCGGGACCTTCACCACGACGTTCTTGTGGATCCGCGCGAGCTCGCGGCCTTCACGCAGGATCTCCTGGGCCTCGACGCCGATGACCTCGGCCGAGATGGGGCCGTCGACCACCTCGCAGATCTCCGCGATGGCCACCTTCGTAGGCTTGCCCCCCTTCGCGAGAAGCGAGGGGTTGGTCGTCACGCCGTCGATGACGCCCATCGACTGCGCCTCTTTGATCTCCGCGATGTCACCCGAGTCGATGAAGATCTTCATGCACGCTCTCCGCCGAGGTGCTTAGCGCGCGCGGCGCGGCGCGTCGATAGCGGAGCGATCGGCGCGGACCGCCCACGACGGCTCCGGCACCTCGCCGTGACGAACGCGTGAAGCCGTTCGTCGGGACGCGCGGACGAGCAGCCGGACCGACCTTATTCGCGTAAGATGCGTGCATGAGACCGCCCCGCATCACCCGCCCTTCCATCTTCCTTTGCACGATAGCCCTGGCACTCCCGCTCGCCGCGGTCGCGGCCGGGTGCGGCGACGACGGCAACAGTACGAACCCGACGAGCACCAGCAGCAGCAGCACCGGCCCCGGCGGCGCAGGTGGGCAAGGCGGCGCGGGCGCGCAAGGGGGCCAGGGCGGCGCGGCGGGCGAAGGCGGCGCGGGCGGGCAGGGCGGCGCAGGCGGGCAGGGCGGCG